>NZ_CP011479.1:2542500-3742500 GCF_001011155.1 Hoeflea sp. IMCC20628 | reverse complement strand
AGATCGTTTGCCTGGAGCGTGTGCTTGGCAAGAGCCGCGAATTTCTCCGCGCTAATATACGTTCTCTTATCCTCTATAAAAGTTCGAACGCCGATGTTCTCTAATCGGACAACTCTGGGTCCATCGTCAGTGTAGTCCGCAGATTTCAGGTTGGAGCCGAATGGGCCGTCGAACACCCGTATGCAGGCATTTTCAAGCGGCAGAGATGGCCAATTTTTCGTCAGCTCCCCCGAGAACACCTTGGAGAGCATCGCCTTTTTGTAGCGGGTGACGAGGGTGTCGATGCGGGCGAGGTCGGTGCGGGCGCGGGCGGACTTCGTGGCCAGTGCGTCCAGCTTGGCGACAATGCGCTTCTGCTCGGCGAGGGGAGGGAGGGGGATATGGAACTCAGCTACGGATTTTGGGCTTGCTCGCATAAGCGAGCCGCCAACTCCCGAAACTGTTCCGAGGAATTTCTGTCGAAAATTATTTTCTGACAGTGCGAACTTCAGAAACCTCGGTTCGCAACAATGGTTGCGATAAACAATCCACTCGCCTGACGCGATCTGCCGATGTTCACCTTGTTTTCCAACGGTCCAAACTCGTCTGATATGCGGGACGATTTTGCATAGAAGGACGTCATCGTTTTGCACGATCTGTTTAGTGGAGCCAATCTCGGCACCGGATACTGTATCGGGCTGACCCTCTGAGAACGACGGGACGCTGTAAAGCTCGAAGATTTCATTTGGATAATCTTTGGGATTGACAGAGCCTCCACCTATCTTCGTGATTTCCTTCAGTTGGAGTTCAGCCCACCCCCTCGGCAGCTCACTCATTCCCCTGCCTCCGGTGCTTCCGCGAGCGTCGTCTCTTCAAGCTCCGCACTGAGCGCCTCGATCTCCAGCATGGCCGCCTGGAGGTGCGCTTGGATCGCCGCCGCGATGTCTTCCGGCTCGATCAAGCCTTCCTCTGCCTCTTCCTCCAGTTCTCGCAGCCATGAGATGTCGAGATTGTCTCCCCGCGCTGAGATCTCCTCGCGGGTGAAGCAGCGCCACCGGCCCTCTACGCCCTGCTCCTCGCCCCGTTCAGTGCCATTCTCGTCACTCCCGAAGGCCTCCTCGAAGGCGGTAAAGTGGGCATCCGTCAAATGATTGGTCTTGCCGAATTTAGGCATCTGGGCGCGAAGGTCATAGATCCACACGTCATCGGTGTTGCCGGTCTCGGTCTTGCCACGGGTCAGGAAGATGACATTGGTCTTCACCCCTTGCGCATAAAAGATGCCGGTGGGCAGCCTGAGGATGGTGTGCAGATCGCACCAGTCCATCATCATTCGCCGCAGTTCCTTGCCGCGCCCGTCCTCGAACAGCACATTGTCCGGCAAGACAATCGCCGCCCGTCCGCCGGGCTTCAGCGCCCGGATGCAATGCTCGACAAAAGGCAACTGGTAGGATGAGACGGTTGCCGTCACCGACAGGTCATCCCGCGTCGGCGCACCACCCGCCGGGCCGAAGGGCGGATTGGTCAGGATCAGGTCGGCCTTGCCAAGTGTCTTGCCCTTGTCCGACAGGGTATCGCCTAGGTCGACATGGTCGCTGTCGAGATCGTGCAGGTACAGGTTCATCAGCAACAGCCGCAGGGTGCCCGGAACATTCTCCATGCCGTGGATGGCCTGATGCTTCTGGAACTCCTGCTCTTTTGTGCCAAGCGTGAAATAGTCGTCCGTAGCCTCGCGCATCACCTTGTCGGCAGCGATCAGGAAGCCGCCGGTTCCCGCCGCCGGATCCTGGATCACCTCGCCGGGCTTGGGTTTCATCAGCCGCACCAGAACCTCGATCAGTACACGTGGGGTGAAATACTGTCCCGCGCCACGCTTGGTTTCCTCGGCGTTCTTCTGCAGCAGACCTTCGTAGAGATCACCGAACTGGTCGCGCTCCTCGGAGAACCAGTCGAGTTCATCAATGGCCGTGACCAGCGTCGTCAGGTTTTGCGGTTCGCGGATGAACGTGGAGGCATTGTCGAAGATCGCCTGAACCATGCGCGGAAGGGAACCCTCGGGATCTCCCAGCGCTGTCAGCGCATTGCGGTAGAGCTTGAGCTTGTGCAGCGGCTCGGCCTTGACCAGCGCCGCCCAGCGGTACTCCGGGGGAATGTTGCCTTCCTCGCGGTTCCGCTCCGCCATCATCTTGAGGAACAGCAGATAGGTCAGTTCGGTGACATATTGTTGATAGGTGATGCCGTCCTTGCGCAGAACGGTGCAGAGACGCCAGAGTTTCTGGACGATGGCATTGGCATTCATGAGCGGGTCATTTCCTGATCGAGTACGTGTGTTGTGTGTCTAGCCTGATTCCACCTGAATTGCTCAAGCGGCTGGCGTTCCCCAGATGGCTTCGTTGAATTGCATGAGCACCGCATCCAGCTCGCCGTCAAACTCTTCTGCGATGCGGACAAAGCCACCCTTGTCGGCGAAGACACCCTGGTCCAGCAGCGAGGGATCAGCCACAGGCTTATCCTTCAGCGCCCTGCCAATCCGCCGGAGCCAGTCCTTCTGTTTCTTTGTCCAGGCTCTCGAGCTCTCGATCTTCCGGATCGCGTCCTCCACCCGCGTCGCATAGGGCACCAGAGGATCACCAAGAGCAGCCTGACGGACAAAGCCGATGATGTGGGCCGCGATGTCTGCATTCCGCGCCTTGCCATAGGCTGCCCGGAGCATGGATTCGGAGAAGTTTTTCTCGTCCAGCAAGCCCGCAAGTTCCGACAGCTCCTTGCGGGTCAACTCGCGGGGGCGCTGGGTGACAGCGATGAGGGCCGGGACCGAGTTCATGTTATCACGCACATAGCGCTCAAAGCCCTCGATATAATCCTCGGGCGTGGTGTTCTTGCCGAAGATCTCCTCGATCCGGAGAAGTTCGTCTTCATGGTTGGAGATGACCACGCCATCCCCCGGCCTCTTCACCGCGACCGGCTTGCGTTCGAGCAATTCGACAGAACGCGGATGCTCCGTCATCCATGCTTCGAGTTCGGCTCCGGACTTGGTGGCAAGGGACTGGATGACAGCTTCCGGTGTGTGCCCGGTGTGCCGTTCGAAACTCTCGCGGGTTTCCTCGTCCATGTTTCTGGCAAGGCTGCGCATCCGAACCACCACCTGACCGGCAACCCAGTCCTTGTCGTCAGTGTCCACGGCCTGGGTGAGGTCTGCCACCAGTTGCCCAAGCGAGATGTTTGGTTTGACCACTACCGGACGCATGTCCGACATCTCCTGCAGTTCGGCGTAGAGATCGACAGCGTCGAAGATCCGGAAGTACTCCTTGCCGATCTCCGGGCACAGGCGGGTGGCTCGTCCGATCATCTGGTCATAAAGAATGCGGCTTTTGATCCGGCGCAGGAAAACCAGATTGCAGATCGAGGGCACATCCACACCGGTGGTGAGCAAATCGACCGTCACTACATATTTGGGATAGGGATCATTCTTGAATTTCAGTATCCAGTCCTGATTGTTGTCTACGCTACCAGTGATCTTCATCACCATGTTGTGCGGGATGGCGTTAGCGCCGTATTCGTCCCGGAGTTCCTCGTTCAGAAGCCGAACCACATCATCCGCATGGGTATCCCGCGCAGCAAAAATCAGTGTCTTGCCCGGACTGTCCGGTGGGATCTCGGTGGCCAATGCCCGACAGACCACCTGATTGAAGGCCTCTGAATAGACCTTCTTATTGAAGGCCGCGAGATCATAATCGAGCTCGACATCGTCCGGCAGCGCGAAGAGATCAATCTGACCGGTCTTGCGGTCGGCAATCTCGACTTCCTCACCGCCCTCGAAGTGGATCCCGGCTTCCGCCAGCGCCGTGGTGATGCGCCGGGGCGGCAGGTGATCATTGAGATAGCCTTCGACGACGGCCTGACGATAGCCGTAGTGATACACCGGGTGACCGAAGATCTCCCGCGTGTGTAGGGCAGGGGTTGCCGTCAGCGCGACCTTGACTGCATCGAAGTAGTCGAGGATTTGCCGGTAGGCTGATTGGTAATCATCCAGGTTTCGAAAGCCGATGTCGGTTTCCCTGAGTTCCGCATCCAGCGTGTAACCCCGGTGCGCCTCATCTACGATGATGCAATCAAAAGTGCCTGGCGTGGGCCGCTTGGAGACATCGGGTTCATTAAGGATCCGCGCGATGAGCGACTGCACCGTTGCGACCTGTACCTGATCCTCGGGCTCCGGCATCTTCTGACCAAGCCCGGCGACCTTGTAGATCTGGGCGAAGTTCAAAAGCCCTTCCAGCTCCGTAGTGTCCAGCGCGTCCTCGGTTTGTTTGCCCAGCGCCTTGCGGTCCACCAGAAAGAGGATGCGTCTGAAGCGCTTGTGCTTGAGCAACCGGTACATCAGCGCAATGCTGGTCCGGGTCTTGCCGGTGCCGGTGGCCATCGAGATCAGAACGTCCCGCTGCCCGGCCTCGATTGCGGTCTCAATGGCTTCAACCGCGTCTTCCTGGTAGGGCCGCAATTTACCCCTGCCGAAGCTTTCTTCCGCAAGACCCTGCGCCGCCGCGTCGACATCTGTTTCCAGCTTGTCCAGAAGATCCTTGGGTGAGAACCATTGCAGCAGAGCCAGCGCTTGGTTGGTTGAGCGCCGCACATCGCGATACCAGATGCCGGACTTGGTTTTCCACTGACGGACGAAGGGTCGGCCATTGGTGGCGAAGACAAACGGAACCCGGTACGGATCATCCAGCCCGTGCTTCCACGAGGCATCAGGGTGGGCCTCTTCGTCGGTCAACCGGATGGACTGAGCATAGCGCTCAGCCTGTATCAGGGTTGATGGGACATCCACCGACTCCCGTTTTGCTTCAATAACGCCAACGCAAGTCAGCCCGATAAACAGCGCGTAGTCGACCGGGCCGGTTTCGGTCGGCCATTCCGCGATTGCCAGGTTGCGCCCGATCTCGGGACGAGTGCCCTTGGAATGCAGAAGCTCCTTGGTGTCAGCTTCCCAGCCCATATCCATCAGTTGGACATCGATCAGAAGCCGCGTATCAGCTTCGTCCAGTTCCAACCGGCTGGCGGCATCTCTGGCTGCCTGTTTGAACTCAAGCTTCTGTTGTTCGGGTTCCGACTGAGCCTGTTTCTGAAGTTCGGCAAGCTTCTTGGCAAGCTCGGCCTGGTTGGCTTCCAGCTCAAGAGCTGACTGCTCCCAGATGGCGCTTTCCTCAACTGACTGCCGCGCAAGTTCTTCAGCTGCTTCTCGGGCCGTGGCTTGTTCTTCGGCGGAGGCTTGAGCAGCAGACAACTGCGCCTCTTTTTCACGCACATCTGTGCGCAAAGCTTCGAGTTCCACTCGGGTCGTTTCATCGACCTGATCCGGAGCTTTCGGTGGAACGAAGGGGCCGGGTTTGAAATTGGGGTCACGCCCATAGGTCCGGCGATACCAGACGCCAAGGGTCCGGCAGAACTTCAGTGCAGCGAGGGCATCCGATGGCGTTCCGGTGAAGTCGTGAGTTGCTTCGTTGCCTTTCTTGCGAACAGCGTGGAATACATCCACAACCTCACGGGGGAGAACCTGC
The DNA here is from genome assembly GCF_001011155.1 of Hoeflea sp. IMCC20628. Lineage (NCBI taxonomy): Bacteria > Pseudomonadati > Pseudomonadota > Alphaproteobacteria > Hyphomicrobiales > Rhizobiaceae > Hoeflea > Hoeflea sp. IMCC20628. The sequence goes on along the minus strand of NZ_CP011479.1, from coordinate 3,736,969 downwards.
TCGGCAGACAATCGGCGCAGGAGATCGTTAGTCCCTTCGCGTTTCGCCGGGTCATAGCTGCCGGTGATCGCCGCGATCTCCTTGACCATATATTCCGAGAACTGCCGACTCTTGATCAGCGATGTGTTGGCGTCCTCTGCGAAGAACCGCTCTGCCAAAACGCCAAGGCGATGCAACTCGCTGCTGAGAGGTTTGAGATGGTCAAAATTCGTAGAGCGCATGACGCTGCCAAATCATAAAATGAAATATCTCTACAATTGCTAAGGCATACACGCTGAACATACAACCGGACGCTAGTCGGGTTTCAGATGTGACAGATCCAAGCCTTCATAATCGAGCTTCTCAATCGCTTCGGCAAGGCGTTTCAAGTGGAAGCCGCTTCCGTACCTATCCCCCATGCCACGCTCGGAATGACCCTGCAGGGCATTCATGATCTCAGAAGAGATCCCATTGTTGCGACAGGCATCCTCGAAGCTGTGACGGAAGCTGTGAAACGCATTTTTGGCGTGTTTGGCGCCAACGCTTTCCAGCAAGCGGCGGAACTGGCGTGAATACGGGGACGAATAGTAACCGTCTGACCCCTTGGACATCTCAGGGAAGAGCCGAAGCTGGCCTTCGTTTCGGCGTTTCTGAACGAACTCAGGTAGTCCCAGTTCTTTTAAGGTGCGATGAACGGGAATGAACCGGTGCGATGTCGAAGTCTTGAGCCGTTGATCATCCCCGTCGTCGGTCAATTCAAAGCGAAGTATGCCATCTTTTTCGACAACGTCAGATGTGTAGAGCTGAATGATCTCGCCCGATCTTGCTCCCGTAAACAGCGCAATCAGGGGAACCCAGTAGAGGCCGGAGTTCCTAGGAATGAAGTCACCGGGGGTTCGCCACGCTCTGGCGCTTCGGCAGCCAGTATAGAGAGGTGCGTTAAAAATAGACTTGAGTTCATCCGGGGTGAACGGGTGGCGCTCATCTCGGGCCTTACCACTCTTCTTCAGCTTCATGCCATCAAACGGGTTGCCGGTGACTCCATCGTAATGCGCCTTCGCCCAATTCCAGAAGGCTCCGACAAACCCGATGATCTTGTTGACGTTGGAAACCGACATGGGGGGCAGCCCAAGGGCGCTGGCCTTCTTTGCAGCTTTATCAAACTGCATGTTTTTCAAGTCGGGATGATTGGACCAGTTTGCGGGAAGAGCCACCAAGGCTTCTTTGAAGGTTCGCGCGTCAGCCTTGCCGTATGCTTCAAGTGCTTTGTCACCCGCCAAGGTCACAAAACGGTCCGCCCATATCCGGTACGCGTCTGCTGTCTTCTGTTCCCATGAAGTCCGCCTTTTCTCTTCCACCCAGCGGGTTATCGTCTCGGACAATAGTGGAGTATCAACGCTGGAAATTTGAGTGTCAGATTTGACGACAGGTGTCTTAACGACGTCTCCCTTGTTCCGGGCACGTATCGCATCGGTTGCTTTTATTCTGGCTGATTGGAGCTCACGAATGAGCCGCGGCCAGCTTGGAGAATCAGGGGCGAGCTTCAGATTCACGTTAGTCCATGTCAGGATTTCGGCTGCTTCGTCAGAGAAAAACTCGTCTTGAATACCGCGAGCCAGATACTCGCGGTTTACGCCGTCAAGCGTGTCGGTTAGCTCAGCACGTTCTTCAAATGAGCTTCCTTCGAAACCCGACAGCCTTATCTCCTCGTCTTCGTCAAGGATATGGGCATAATAAACCTCGCCAATATATTCGATTTGCGCTGGAGTAAGCTCGGCAAGTGCTGGTTCTGCCTCGCGTTTCAGCTCCTGTCGATGAGCTTCAAATAGGCGATCAATCCTTGCAGCTTGTATCCGAACCCTCCGCACGGCCTCCCGGTAATCCTTCGTCTTGAGCGAGAAGGTTTCTTCGGTTTTGGGGTAGGTCGCCTTGATGTCAGCAGGGATAGCGGCGCGATGATAGAAGGTCGCTCCACGACGAAAGAGGCGGGGATGTCCAGGCATCGATTCCATTGCTCCACTGTAACAGTGTGATGGAACAGTGAGAAGGATTAGCCTTTCAAAACCAACAAGTTATTGATTTCTAATGCTTGAAACTGGTGCTGCCGGAGAGATTCGAACTCTCGACCTCTCCCTTACCAAGGGAGTGCTCTACCCCTGAGCTACGGCAGCCCTTTGCTTCAGTGCCGGAGTGGCGACCAGATCGGAGGATTGTCTCCGTCAGTTGCTGTCCATGTACTCTCGCTCAAATATCGAGAGGCTGTAAACGACTGAAGCGGCCCGCTATTGCCACAGCTTGGACAGGAGCGCAAGCCCAAACGGGCGAATGTTGTGGCAACTTCGACATTGCCTGCGCAGGGTTGGCTGAGCATGCTGAAAAACCGCGCTTTGGCTGATGAAATACGGTTGCTCGAGAGACTGACGTTCAAGCCGCATGACATGGTCCAATTTACATGCGTGCCATCGCGGCCATATCCGTATGCCTTGATAAAGGGCAGGCCCCAACCGGACAGCTGCATCTTCACCTCGAGAGAGTTTTAGGCTATCGAAGCTTTGACATGACCCAGAAATCTCCCCAAGACCGGATCACCGAGGCTGAGCGCCAGGCCGCCAAACGCGCCGAGCGAAGCGCCGAGCAACTGCGCGCCAATCTGCAACGCCGCAAGGCCCAGACGCGGGCCCGCCGCGAGGGCCGGGCAGACGAGGCCGAGGGCCTGCCTGCAGCCTCCAAAACTGGTGCAGTGGACAGCGACGATTCCGATTGACGGCAATCCTGTCCTCATGTTGCCGCATTCTCCCGGATGGTTTAAACACCGCCGCAGATATTTAGAAGCAAGCCGCCGCCGCATCAAAGGCGTGGTCTGAAACCCCAAGAGGACAGCATGGATCGCATCAGGATCGTTGGCGGAAACCCGCTCAATGGCGTCATTCCGATTTCCGGCGCGAAAAACGCAGCGCTGCCGCTGATGATAGCTTCGCTGCTTACCGATGACACGCTGACGCTGGAGAATCTGCCGCATCTGGCCGATGTCGAGCAGCTGCAGCGCATTCTCGGCAATCACGGTGTCGATATTGCCGTCGTCGGGCGCCGCGAGCGGCAGGACACGGCCTACGCCCGCACGGTGCATTTCACCGCCCGCACCATCGTCGACACCACCGCGCCCTATGAGCTTGTCTCGAAGATGCGCGCCAGTTTCTGGGTCATCGGGCCGTTGCTGGCCCGCATGGGCGTGGCCAAGGTCTCGCTGCCGGGTGGCTGCGCCATCGGCACACGGCCGGTCGACCTGTTCATCGACGGTCTTCGCCATCTCGGCGCCGAGATCAACATCGAGAACGGCTATGTCGATGCCCGCGCCCCCAAGGGCCTGATCGGCGGCCGCTACGTGTTCCCGAAGGTTTCGGTTGGCGCCACCCATGTGATGCTGATGGCGGCGACGCTGGCCAAGGGCCAGACGGTGATCGAGAACGCCGCGCGCGAACCCGAAGTCGTCGATCTTGCCAATTGCCTGATTGCCATGGGCGCAAAGATTTCCGGCGCGGGCACCTCGACCATTACAATCGACGGCGTCACCTCGCTGTCGGGTGCGCGCCACCGGGTTCTGCCCGATCGCATCGAAACCGGCACCTACGCCATGGCCGTGGCCATGACCGGTGGCGATGTCCTGCTCGAAAACACCTCTTCATCATTGCTGGAAAACGCCCTTTTGGCGCTGCGCCGGACCGGAACCGGGATCATCCAGGAAGAGGGCGGCATTCGGGTTCGCCGCAATGGCGGCGACATTTTGCCGGTCGATGTGACGACTGATCCGTTTCCCGGCTTTCCGACCGACCTTCAGGCGCAATTCATGGCCTTGATGAGCCGCGCCAACGGCGTGTCCCATATCACCGAAACGATCTTCGAAAACCGCTTCATGCATGTGCAGGAACTGGCTCGCCTCGGCGCCAACATATCGCTTTCCGGTCAGACAGCGACGGTCACCGGTGTGCCGACCTTGCGGGGAGCGCCGGTGATGGCGACTGATTTGCGCGCTTCGGTGTCGCTGGTCATCGCCGGTCTGGCTGCGGAAGGCGAAACCATCGTCAACCGGGTCTACCATCTCGATCGCGGATTTGAACGGCTCGAAGAAAAGCTCACCAACTGCGGGGCTGTGGTCGAGCGTGTCAGCGAATAAAGCCTTGCTAGCCGCCGAAACCGCAACCTTCTGCTCATTGCGCTTTCCACTGCGCGTACCTACCTTGCAGTGCAGCACACACCGTGCGGCGGGTCGCGCCGTAAATGAAAATATATCGAGGATTCCATGGACAGTCTGAAACTGATCGCGCTTGACGACGCAGACCTGGCTGTGATTTCCGCCTATCTGCAAGATGCTGTTTTCAAAACCGGAGATACTGCGTTTCTGGGGAAGGAGCAGACCTTCACTCTGGAGGCAAACCGGTTTGTCTGGGAAGAGGGAAAAGACCGCAAGACTTTTGAACGCCGCCGTGCGGTGCTTGCGATCAAACAGGTTCAGGCGGTCAAATCGCGCGGCATCAATCTCAAGGATGCCGACACCGTGCATGCGCTGCTGGCGGTAACATTTGTTCCAGGCGATGAAGCGCCCGCAGGCGCGATCGAACTGGTGTTGTCCGGCGGCGCGGTGATCCGCCTGGAAGTCGATTGTGTTGAAGCCCAGTTTGCCGATATTGGCGGTGGCTGGGAAACAAAGTTCAAGCCGCGCCATCCGCTCGGCGACTGATGCATGCCGCGCAAGACTGTGCGGCGGTTTTTCGGTAACGACATGTAAAGACAAGGATCCAATGCATGCCACCCGGATCCGGATTGGTGTGACGCGGATTGTGCAAGAGACAACGCATGAAATGGGGACAGGGTATTGGTATTGAGGCTTGATTACCGGCAGCCGGATTTCGAGAGCCGTTTCGCTGCCTTCCTGACAACCAAGCGCGAGGTTTCGGCAGACGTCGAGGCGGATGTGTGCGCCATTGTCAGTGAAGTCCGCGCACGCGGCGACGAGGCCCTGCACGATTTCAGCCAGCGGTTTGACGGCATCGACACCCGCAAGCTTGGTCTCGCCGTCAGTGCGGCCGACATTGAGGCGGGCTATCAGGCCACCGATCCCGACATCATAGCAGCACTTGAATTCGCCCACGCCCGTATTTTCAGCCACCACCAGCGGCAGATGCCCAAAGACGACCGCTATGTCGATGCCGCTGGCGTCGAGCTTGGTTCGCGCTGGACTGCCATCGAGGCCGTCGGGCTCTATGTGCCCGGTGGCACTGCAAGTTACCCCAGTTCAGTGCTGATGAACGCGGTGCCGGCCAAGGTGGCAGGCGTCGAACGCATCGTCATGGTGGTTCCGGCGCGCGACGGCGTGCTAAACCCGGTGGTGCTGGCTGCAGCTCGGATCGCCGGCGTTACCGAGATCTACCGCATCGGCGGCGCCCAGGCGATTGCCGCACTCGCCTATGGCACCGAGACTATCCGCCCGGTGGCCAAGATCATGGGGCCCGGCAATGCCTGGGTCGCAGCCGCCAAGCGCCAGGTTTTTGGTACCGTCGGCATCGACATGATCGCCGGCCCGTCGGAAGTGCTGGTGATGGCCGATCCCGACAACAATCCCGACTGGATCGCCGCCGATCTTCTGGCCCAGGCCGAGCATGATGTCGGCGCGCAATCGATTCTGATGACCCGTGACGCGGGCTTCGGCGAAGCGGTGATCGAGGCGGTTGAACGCCAGATCCCGATGCTCAGCCGTGCCGAAACGGCGCGCAAGAGCTGGGCCGATTTCGGCGCTGTCATTCTGGTGCCGGATTGGGATGTGGCGGTTCCGCTTGCCGACCGGATTGCCGCCGAGCATCTGGAAATCGCCACCGATGACGCCGAGGCGCTTGCTGGCCGGATCCGCAATGCCGGCGCCATCTTCATCGGCCGCCATACGCCCGAAGTGATCGGCGATTATGTCGGCGGCTCCAATCACGTTCTGCCAACAGCGCGCTCGGCGCGGTTCTCCTCCGGCCTTTCGGTGCTTGATTACGTCAAGCGCACCTCGATTCTCAGGCTGGGCGCAGAGCAGTTGCAGTCGCTCGGTCCTGCTGCCATAACCTTGGCACGGGCGGAGGGGCTTGATGCCCATGCCCGCTCGGTGTCGATCAGGATGAACAGCCGCGACGGGGGGCTTGGGCAGGAATGACAGAGGCGGACACTCAACGGCTCTGCGATGTTGTGCTCGATGAAACCATCGGCCGCGCCACGCCGGATGTCGAGCATGAGCGTGCCGTCGCCATTTTTGACCTGATCGAGGAAAACAGCTTCGCGCCCGTCGGCCATGCGGGCGGACCCTACAAGCTGAAGCTCTCGCTGGTTGATTCTAAGCTTGTGTTCTCCATTTCCACCCGGTCCGATGAGCCTGTGGCCACCCATATTCTCTCGCTCACGCCGTTCCGTCGCATCGTCAAAGACTATTTCATGATCTGCGAGAGCTATTACGAGGCGATTCGCTCATCGACACCGTCTCAGATCGAGGCGATCGACATGGGACGGCGCGGCATTCACAATGAAGGCTCGCAGACCCTCATGGACCGGCTGGACGGCAAGATCGGCATGGATTTCGATACTGCCAGGCGTCTGTTCACGCTCGTCTGCGTGCTGCACTGGCGCGGATAGAGACCGCGATGGCGGACACCGGCATCGATCCCGTCAAGACGCCGCCCGATTCGGGGTCCAAAACAGGACTCGGCGCGGTGCTGTTTGTCTGTGGCATGAACGCCATCCGCTCGCCAATGGCCGAAGTCATCGCCCGGTCGGTGTTGCCGGCGGGCACCTATGTCGCCTCTGCCGGGGTCCGCCCGGGCGAACGCGATCCCTTTGTCGATACGGTTCTGGGCGAAATCGGGCTTGACCTTGGCGCGCGGCAGCCGCAAACACTAGATGAGCTCGAGGATGACTATTTCGACGTCATCGTCACCCTGGCGCCCGAGGCCCATCACCGGGCGCTGGAAATGACCCGCGGCAATGCCGTCGAGGTGATCTACTGGCCGACGCCCGACCCGACAGTGGCAACAGGAACCCGGGAACGCATTCTCGATGCCTATCGCGAGGTTCGCGACATGCTGAAACTGCGTATCACCTCCGGCAAGGGCTGGTCACGCGGGCCTGCGGGCGGTTGAATCAATTTGGTTCACAAACCGCTCGTCATTGTGTAGGTTCCGCCCAAATTTGAGGCCCGCGCATGCTGCGCCGCCTTTACTACAAGAAAGACAGACACTGAATGGCGAAAGAAGAAATTCTAGAATTCCCGGGCGTGGTCACTGAACTGCTGCCGAACGCAACTTTCCGGGTAAAGCTCGAAAACGAGCACGAGATCATTGCTCACACCGCAGGCCGGATGCGCAAGAACCGTATTCGTGTGCTGGCTGGCGACAAGGTGCTGGTCGAGATGACGCCTTACGACCTGACGAAAGGCCGCATCACCTATCGCTTCAAATAGGCGACAGGTGTGAGGCCAGACCATGGCACGATCGCAAAAACTCATCCTCGCATCCGGTTCGCCGCGCCGGGTTGAACTGCTTGACCAGGCAGGCATCGCCCCCGACAGGCTGATGCCGATGGATCTCGACGAGGCCCCGCAGCGGTCCGAACACCCGCGTTCGCTGGCGCGGCGGCTTTCGCGCGAGAAGGCGGAAGCAGCTCTTGCCGAGACGCGGCTTGATCCCGCCTGGACTGGCGCCTACATCCTGGCCGCCGACACGGTTGTCGCCGTTGGCCGCCGGATTCTGCCCAAGGCCGAGCAGATCGATGAGGCGTCCAACGCGCTCTATCTGCTGTCGGGCCGCAATCACCGTGTCTTCACCGGCATTTGCCTGGTGACGCCCGATCGCACCATCCGCCAGAAGATCGTCGAAACCCGTGTGCGCTTCAAGCGTCTCTCCAAGATCGAGATCGAAAGCTATCTGGCCTCGGGCCAGTGGCGCGGCAAGGCTGGCGGCTATGCCATCCAGGGACTGGCAGGCACCTTCGTGGTCAAGCTGGTCGGCTCCTACACCAATGTGGTCGGCCTGCCGCTCTATGAGACCACGGCGCTGCTGACCGGCGAAGGCTATGACGTTCATTTCAAATGGCTTGAAGGCTGAACCATGACTGATGGCAAAGTGACCCCGTTGCGAAAGGCCCAGCCGTGCCCGGAATGCGGACGGCCATCGACGCGCGAGAACTATCCTTTCTGTTCCGATCGCTGCCGTGCGGTCGATCTCAATCGCTGGCTGGTGGGTGGCTATGCCATTCCGGTCACCGAAGAAGAGGACAATCAGGACGAGGATTTCGACGACCGCGGCTGATGCAAGTAAATGATTTTGCCATCACTGCAAAAAAGCCGAAAAAGGGTGCTGGACAGTGCCTTTCAAGATGGTATAACGCGCTCGCTTTCGACGTTGGAAAAACCCTTCGTCGGCAAGCTTCTGGTCCCCGGTCTTCGGGCACAGGAACCAGATGCCCGGATAGCTCAGTTGGTAGAGCAGCGGATTGAAAATCCGCGTGTCGGTGGTTCAAATCCGCCTCCGGGCACCACTATTTTCTCAATGAGTTCAATAGTTTGGTGTAGTTTTAGGTGTCGAGCCCCTAAGGCTCATATTTTCTTCAAGTAGCAAATAAGTAGCAATCGGATTGTTTGTCAGATGAAGGACTCTGCGGCGCAGCTGAGGTCGCTGTCAGACATTGCTTGCGCATTTTTCGCATTTGAGCTTGGCTGGCCGCGAAGGAGATCCGCTGATGTGCAACCTCTACAATATCACCATCGGGCCGCAGGCGATCATCGAGTTCACCAGCGCGGTAGTGAACCATGCAGGCAATCTTGAGCCGGGGAAGGTGTACCCCGACTATGAGGCCCCGATTGTCCGGATGAACAAGGACCACAAGCGCGAAATCGCAAAAGCGCGCTGGGGTATGCCTACACCGTCGAAGTTTCTTGAAGGCAAAAAGACGGACAAAGGTGTCACCAACGTGCGCAATGCGTCATCGCCTCACTGGCAGCGCTGGCTCGGGGTCGAGAACCGTTGCGTGGTTCCTGCAACCGATTTCGCGGAACCAGATCCTGCAAACAAACAGGAAGGGGAGCGCACGCCGAATGCATGGTTTGCGGTGAGCGAAGACCGTCCGCTATTCTTCTTCGCGGGCATCTGGACCCGCTGGACCAGCGTCCGCAAATTGAAAGAGGGTGAGATCGAGACGGATCTCTATGCTTTCTTGACGACGCAGCCCAATAGCGTCGTCGAGCCGATCCACAAGAAGGCGATGCCTGTAATCCTCACTACGCGTGAGGAGGTCGACACATGGCTATCAGCGCCATGGGACGAAGCAAAGGCGCTCCAGCGACCGCTGTCGGACGATCAGCTCCTACTCGTTGAAGCTCCCTGACGCGTTACCGTCGATTGCTCCCCTTGTCGCCTTTCAGTTCGTCACCCAGTTGGCGGTTTCCCCATTCGGAGACGCTTCGGATGCCCAAGAGCCGCCTGACGGTGAGGTGCCCATATTCTGCCATGGAAGCTGTCTTCACTCGGACGCTCATGTAATCGCCGGTGCCGCACTTAGAGCAGGCAAAGGGTGGCGCATCGACGGGCCGAGATGGATTGAGCACCTGGACAAGATCGGTCGCAAGGTAATTGATCAGACGTCTGCAGAGGCCACAGCGAACAACAATTATCTGAGCATCATCGGCGGCGTCCTGCAGCGTTCGAATCGGCTTTGCGGGATGTCTATGGAACTTGCGATACTGCTCTGGCATGGGTGCGCAGAATAGGAACATTTGGCGAACACGCAAGTGGGCATCACCGGTTGGAATGCGTCGGGCTACTTTTGGCGTCGAGCTAAATTCGGTCTCCACCGCAACGCAAGCTGCGATCACTTTGGGCGGGAAGTGTGAATTCGCCGCAGCTGCGCAGAGGTTATGTCAGTTTGCGAAAGCGGACATCCGTGCGACGGAAATTCACTCTGTGATGTCGCGTGGCCGCATGACTCGCTCCGAATCCTTTGCAGACCTGAAGAAAGGAAAAGCATATCGGCTTTATGGCAAGCGTGTGATGAACCAAACCAGACCTTGGTGGGCCAGCGATCTGCGTGAGTGGCTTCGAATGATCACCAGTTCGACGGACTTCTCCCTGGCGTTACGCTGCTCGAGCAGCGTAACTGACGGCGCATGGCCAAATCACGACTCCGGCCGCCAAGACGATCGATTTGGCGGCCTCACGCGCCAATTGTGCCACAGTCAGAGCGAACCAAAGTCGAAAAGGACTTGGCGTTCCACCTTGGATGATCTTGCTGTGTCAGAAGGCGATCCAAATGGGGATGCCGTTTAACATAACCCGTACGCACAAATAGTAACGTCGCCATCCGCTGGCTCGTTCCAGCTGAGGGGGTTTAAATTATTTTCTGAGGCCTGTGGCTTATGTAAACCTCTACCTTCAGCATTAAACTCCGTCATATCGTGGTTAAAGTAACACCTATGGCCCCCTGAGGAGGCAACCCAGGACCTTTCATAGTCGCCACCCTGGCGGGACGTCAGTTTGACCACACGCGAGGTCCCATCGGTGATGATCCAATATCCTTTGCTCTCGCCCGGCTGGAGAGTATAATCTACCAAGTTATTGCTCGGCTGATTTTGAATCTGCATACGCCAAACATACTGCGAATTATTATAAACATGCCGCTCGCAATGGGCATAAGCTGACGCAGAACCTGCAACCATCGCGATGGCAAACGCGGCCATAAATGCGGGAAGCCCAGCGATTGGCAAGTGTTTTAGAACCGTCGGAGAATTATGAATTGTGGAAAACATGTCGTATACCTCATGATTGGTATAAAAATATTTACACGTGAGAATATATATTTCCGCACAACTTCAGATTCCCAGTAACGTCGAATAGGTACATTTCAGAGCGAAAAACGGATTCTGGTTCAGGTCACAGGCTTCCCCAATGACACCGGCGTAATTACCCACCCCTGAATTCGTGATTTCCGGTTCTTCTACCGGCCTATGCCAGGACGGATGCGATGACCTGGAAGGGGTTTGCGCCTTTGAGGCGTGCGGTATCGACTGTCGTGCGTATGTTCGCTTCGGCTTGGGCGGCCCACATGGCGCGATATCCGTTTGTCACCTTTCGCTGAATGACCCATGGACGGAGCTTTCGCTCAGATGTGTTGTTGGTGACATCGACTTCTCCGGGATAGTCGCAAAACGTCAGCAGCTGATCGCGGGCCCGCCCGATCTTGGCCTGGAGCTTTTGGGCCAGGTCGCATGAAGTCGGGGCGCATAGAAGCCCGGCAAGCTGTTTATCGAATTTGCGCTTCTTGCTTGCGACGGTAGACGCAGCGAATGTGCTTATGGCTCTGGCGAAATCAAACACACGGCCAAACCAAAGCTGGAAGCGAAGAGGGAGATCATCCTCGCCATGTTCCAGCGCAAAGGCTGTATCACGCGCCAAATGTGCAAGGCAGGTTTGATGTCGATGGCCGTGAGATTGCTGGGCTGAATACCGATCAGATATCCATACCTCGGGGACATGGCCGCCCATGGTCTCGTGAACGACCCGTGCTGCACGGGAGTAATCGGGCTGGTGGACAACGGCATCCTTGCAATGAAAAACCCAGTGTTGGGCATTTGTGCCCTCAATACGCACACCGGTTTCGTCGCTGGCGACAACGCGGGCGGCTCGAAGGCTGGCCTTGGCGGCCTGTGCTGTGGCCTGGAAGCTCGGACGGGAGCGGGCAAACATGTTCATGATCGCGCCCTCGCTCGCATGGAGGCCGAAGATATCCATGAACACACCGCTCAGGCGTTCGTAAGACAATGCATGGAAACTCTTGAGGTAGATCGCCAGCGCGTGAATGCCTGGCCCGAACGGCGTTGCGGTTGCCACGGCAGGTGCGGTGGCTTTTGTCGTCGTGCCGCATTGCGGGCAATGACAGGAAAAACGCCGATGCCGGGTGACATGAGGACGGATCGCAGGAATATCGATCTCGTCATAGGCCCCGGCCAGCACCATCGTATCATCACCGGAAAACGCATGGCCGCATCTCTTGCAGGCGGTCGGTTCATGATCGCGAAACATGTCGGCAAAATCCGCCAGCACCCTATTGTGGGGTTCATGCCCGGGCTTGGCTCCACCCGGTCGTGAGTTGACGCGTTTCTCTTTCTTGTCCGTAGAGGGCGGCTTGGAAGACGTCCGAGAATCCTTGGCAGGCCGTTGGAGCCGAAGCACCATCTCGATCAATTCGTCCTTGCTCAGCTGCTGCAAATCAGTCCGATCCATATCATCATGGATTCAGACATTGTGGTGCATGGCAAGGGGGTGGGTAATTACACACCGGCTGCCGGATTATCGCGGCGTGCACTCGCCGATGGACACATCAGCGCACACCGAGCCATCCATCCATACAGCCCGGGACAGGTTTGCCCCGGCCATCCGCACCTGTTGCAGACTTGCCCCGTAGAGGTTCGCCTCGGTCAGGTTTGCCCCTTCCAGGGTCGCCCCATCCAGCGTCGCCCCTTCCAGGGTCGCCCCATTCAGCTTCGCCCCGGACAGGTTTGCGCTTTCCAAGTCTGCATCCCCTAGTTTGGCCCCGGAGAGATTGGCCCCGGACAGGTTCGCATCTCGTAGGTCCGAGTTGGAGAGGTTTGCTCCGGACAGGTTCGTTCCCGACAGGTCCCGCGACTTCAGTACCTTACCGCTCCAATCGCATTCATGAAAATCATTAGCGTCCACGACCGGAAAACCACAGGCCATAACAGCACTGGACGTGGTCCCGAGCGAAACAATAACTGCAGCAATAAAATTCAAATATTTCATCGACTTCTCCCTATTTAATGTTGGTCGTAGTCGACATCTTTTCAAAAGCCGATGGCGCACACTGCGCACAAACCCCCGCAGATAGCAAATCAGACAAGGCACGCTCACCATGAAGCGGAAACGTCCTAATCGCGAATGGACATTAGCTCCCGCAACCAACTCATGGCAGGGCAGGGTCAGCGGCGCTTTCCAAACGCAAGCGGCGGAGTTATACGACAGCCTTCAAGCGTCGGGTCGTGACCGAGACGATGGAGCCGGGTGCGTCGGTCGCGGAGGTCGCGAGGCGACATGGGCTAAACGCCAACATGGTGTTTCTCTGGCGTGGCGATCCACAGGCATGGCTCACCTGGGTCCTTGGCCGTATCGCCGATCATAAGATCACTCGTATCGACGAATTGCTGCACTGGAGTTACGCTTCTCAAGCAGCGTAACTGGCAAATCCTTCACCTCTCTAGAGAGAATTCGCATAACGGGCGCTTTCAGTCAGCATTTTGCCCGACAAATAGCCAGGGTTAATTCGTCCTCTGCATCACTAATGTATTCAGCACTTGAATCTACATATCTACAACCCTCAACGCATATTGTATATTTCTGCATCTTTTTGGCTTTTTCAATACTTTCGATTTTGTCATTTATCCTTTTGTTTTCATTATCGCCTTGTGGTTCGTCCGACCTCGACTGAACTCCCGATCCGCCAACTAACACAAACAGGCACGCCGATGATATTAGCATCATCGGGCTGCATTTTATGGAACTCTTCATTGTATACCTATTTTACTAATTAATTAAATCTTGCTGCTGGATGTCTTTGTTGTACTGACTTCCCACCGCCTGAGCCTAGGTCCCGGTCGTTATGTTGGATTTATATTTGCTAATACCCAACCGTTGGTTCCCTCAGATTTTTCCCTTTACCCCTCTTCCGATGAGAACTTTTTCCTACTAGTGGAACCCACCATAGAGAGGCTTAGAGGAGGTCACATAAGATGCCACGATCCGCATAAATGGGTTTCATGTGGTCAAACTCCTGGACCGCGTGGGCGATGGCGGCCGCCGCCGGCGAGCTAACAATTGGTGTTGTCGACAGTACCGTCGATCCAGGTCGTGCTGCACATTTTGGCGTTGGTCAGGTTGAGGTTCTCGATATTCAATTCATGCACACCCGTAAAAATGGCACCTGTCAGATCGGCGCCTGAAAAATTTGTGCCGGTCAGATTCGCGGATCTCAAGTTTGCGTTGAAGAGGTTGGCACCACTGAAATTGCTGTTGTAAAGCCCTACTCCTGTCATGTCTGCATTGGAGAGGTTCGCACCGCTCAAATCCTGACTGGAGAGATCCATCCCACTCAGGTTTGCGCCGGCCAAATCGCAATCCGGGCAACCTTCACGGTTGTTCAATCGATCGATGTCGACTTGATCCCAAGCCATTGAAGGTGACGCAGTTGCGAACAGCGCCACGAAAACCAGAAATGAACGTATTCTCATAGTAGAACTCCAAATTTAGCTGTTATTGATACTGGATGCTGCCGATAACACAACTTGTCGCCAGTGCGGGTCCGCCGGACGGTCACGGTGCCAGAACATCTCAGCCATGTTTACCAAGCACCACGCCCCGTCTTTCACTTGTTACAGCGGCTCCGAAGGCAATCATTTTTTGACTAACGAAAGTCGCTTAGCTTCAGTGCAACAACGATTTCGCCAAGGTATTGCCGAAAGCTCTACTTGCAGACACCAATGGAATTAGCTGCACAGAGCCGTCCGTCCGTCCAAATCGCGTCGGTCATGTCCGCGCCGTACAGGTACGCGTCCATCAGGTTCGCGTAGGTCAGGTCCGCTCTTCTTAGGTCCGCGCCGCCCAAGTCCGCGTTGTACAGGTTCGCGGCGTACAGGTTTGCGCCGGTCAGGTCCGCGCCGGTCAGGTCCGCGCTGGTCAGGTACGCGTGGTTCTTGTCACATCCACTCCAGTCAACCTTTGGACCCAACGGATCAGAGCACGCGGCCATAGCTGCATTGGAAAAGCTTAGCGAAATAATAGCAGCAATGCTTGCTTGGATGAGTTTCGTCATGACGAGGGTCTTTCGGGGGTTTGGGGGCTGCAAGTTTCAGTATTGAGCAGATGCGCTGAACGAGCAATTGATGGCAAAACTTTAGGCCTATTTGTGTCGATTGATGTGAGGCTCCTTTTCCCGACATCCCCAGATGGGGCGCTTCTTAGCGAGACAGTGGCATAGGCGGCTCCCTTTTTGTTAATTTCTTTCGGTTTGGCGCGGCATACGGCCTATCTTCCCTGGATTTGAAGCAATTTGGGTGGGGTTTCGCGTACTGGCCACGGATTTGGGCATAGCTCGGCGTCTGCGTGCGACACGCCGTAACCAATTGATGGCGGATTACATCGGTTGTCACGGCGCTTGACCAATGGCAGCAATGCGGTAGCTGCGGTGCAGCATTTGACAAAGGGACCGAGGTCAGCAAAGGGCCGAAAGTGCCAATGAAGGTTAGGAAGCTTCGGGTAGGAAGTGTCTTTTCGCCGCAATTGCGAAACAGAGCGACGATTCTACACGGAGCGGACATTCCGGCGATTACGACGGCAGAATGTTATCTGCACCGCAGCAGGCAACTACGAGCTATATTAAACAAATCAGGCCACCGGAACAGACCGACCCGAAACGTTCCGGACCGAAGCTGCTAAGGCGTCGGTTGTATCAGGCGTTTTCAACGCATAAAGATCCCTTAGAGTGAAACCATGTTGGGAAAAATTCGATGCACGATATCGAGGCGCGAATTAGTCGGGCATATGAAGAGTCCGGGAATACGATGGGCTGGCGGTTTTTGAGTAGCCCTGTCCAAACCCTTCAGGAAGCGCGTGTTGCATTTATCGGACTAAATCCGGGCGGTTCTAAAGAGGATTCCAGCCATGGCAAATTTGCAATGAAGGAAGGCAGTGCCTACCGAGACGAAAGTTGGGCGGACAATCCTCCTGGAGAAAGTAAGTTGCAAAAGCAGATTTTGTCTCTCTTTGATCGGTTAGGTGAAAAGCCAGAGAATGTTCTATCAGGCAATTTGGTCCCGTTCCGATCGCCCGATTGGAACAGTCTGAAAAGGCCACGGTCTGCGTTAAAGTTTGGTGAGGATCTATGGTTGTCGGTCTTACGCGATGCAAAACCGTCCCTAGTCGTGACTATGGGGTCGCTCGCTATCGATAGCGTTTGCCGCCTGCTGCAAGTTCGAGATGTTCGTAAAACCGAAGTTGGCTGGGGAAGTATCACGGCATGCAAAGGCCGATTCAACAGCGGAATCTTTGTTGGCCTGCCGCATCTTTCCAGATTTGGAATTATGAATAGACCAGAAAGCGCCCCTTACCTTGACGCACTGTTCGCCGACGATGTGTGACGAATTCAAACCAAAAGCCGACATTTGGACCTTCGCACTGTCGCTGAATAAGCGGGGGGGCAGCTATCGAAAAGTTGCATCGCAGCGTGCTCTTGTAAGGCGAAGGTCGGCTCAGGGCCGGAAGCTCCATTTTTGCACCTGCCGTCAAAGTCTAGCCTTCAGCCGCCGTTGAATGAAATTCTGTTTTCTGCACTTTTCGCTTTCAATTGGAATGTTACATCAAAGTATACGCTGGCGTTACGTATCGAAAGCGCCGGAAACCCGTAACAACAGCCTTGACTTGGTCTATTTGTGACACCGTAGACTCCGGTCTAGAAGCTGGAGTTACACATGGCACGCATCGGATACGCACGCGTCAGCACAGCTGACCAAGACCTGCACATACAGACAGAACGATTGACGGCCGAGGGATGCAGCCTCATTCGCTCAGAGAAGGCATCTGGCAAGAGCCGCGATGAACGGGATGAGCTGGCAACCATCCTCAGCTTCCTGCGCCCACAGGACGAACTGATCGTCACGCGGCTTGATCGCCTTGGCCGCGATACCCGTGACGTGTTGAACATCATACATGAGTGCGAGCAGAAGCAGGCCTTTGTGACTGTGCTGGATCCATATGTTTCGACCAAGGGTGATATGGGCCAGATCGTTATGACGGTGCTGGGGATGGTTGCTCAGATGGAGCGGCGGTTCATCAAGGAGCGCCAGCGCGAAGGGATCGAGCGCGCCAAATCGCTTGGCCGGTACAAGGGTGGCAAACAGCGAATTGATCGAGATGAAGTACTGCGGTTGGCAGGCGGTGGCGAAAAGCCGTCTGCCATAGCCCGTGATATTGGTTGTTCGCGGATGCAGGTTTATCGGATCCTGAATGAAAATGCGTGATGCCCGTTATGGGGCCGTGACTTGTCAGGCAGCTTGTGGGAACGAAGTCAGGAAAGCAGACGTGACGTGCCCCCATCAGGTGGTCCGGTTTGATTGTTAGTGCATCATGGGCGTCTGGTCCATCGGGACAATGCTTTCCGGCGCGGGCGGGCGGCACCCCAGAGCGCTATGCGGCCTGACGGTGTTGTAGTGGATACGCCATTGCTCGATCAGGATTTGCGCCTCCCTTAGGCTGTAGAAGATTTCGCCGTTCAGCAGCTCGTCGCGGAACCGGGCGTTGAAGCTTTCGCAGTATCCGTTCTCCCATGGTGAGCCTGGCTCTATGTAGGCCGTCTTGGCTCCGACAGCTGCAATCCAATCCCGCACTTTCTGGGCGATAAATTCCGGCCCATTGTCCGACCGAATGTATTCCGGCGGGCCGCGCAGGATGAATAGGTCTGTCAGAGCATCCAGCACGTCCGTTGAGTTGAGCTTGCGGTCCACGCGGATCATGAGTGCCTCCCTGGTGTATTCGTCGATGATATTCAGCGTCCGATAGACGCGGCCGTCAGCGGTTCGATCCTGGACGAAGTCGTAGGACCAGACGTGGTTTGGCCGTTCCGGTCTGAGACGCACACATGATCCGTCGTTCAGCCAAAGCCGCCCCTTTTTCTTCTGCTTTTGTGGCACTTTCAGCCCTTCACGCCGCCAGATGCGCTCAACCCGCTTATGGTTTACCTGCCAGCCCGCGTTGTTCAGCAGACCGGTGACCATGCGATACCCATAGCGCCCATACTTGTCGGCCAGTTCGATGATATCATCGGTCAGCCGTTCTTCATCTGCCCGGCCCTGTGGCACCTTGCGCTGTGTGGATCGGTGTTGTCCGAGCGTACGGCAGGCGCGGCGTTCCGATACGCCAAGCTCCCGCCGCACATGGTCGATGCACTTGCGACGACGCGAAGGGCTTAGAAGTTTCCCTTTGCCGCCTCGGTCAGGATGAGTTTGTCCAGTGTCAGGTCAGACACCGCCCGCCGAAGCCGCTGGTTCTCCTTCTCCAGCTCTTTCAGCCGAGTGAGTTGAGATCGCTGCATCCCGCCATAGAGCTTCCGCCATCGATAAAACGTCTGCTGTGTCACGCCGATCTGGCGCACCGCGTCAGCAATCGTCGCACCTTGCCCTTGCAGAACTTCAACCTGCCGAAGCTTCGATACAATTTCTTCCGGCTTCTCTCGTTTTCCAGCCATCGCTGATCCTCCAATTTGAGGGATAATCTATCCCAGTTGGTGGACCACTTTCAGGGGGCAACTCCAGTCTTCGGGAGCTGCCGGCGAGCAGCCCGTAATGCCAGATGCGGTGGAAGCCGCGCGGCAGGACATGTAGCAGAAAGCGGTGGATGAACTCACCGGTGGCAAACGTCATGATCTGTTGCCGGTCGGAGCCGTCGCGGCGGTAGTCCTTGTAGCGGAAGGTGACGCCGGTCTTGTCGAAAGAGATGAGACGACTGTTCGAGATGGCCCCCCGGTGGGTATTGCGCGACAGATAGGCAAGCACGGCTTCCGGCCCCGCGAAGGGCGGCTTGGCGTAGACGACCCAGCGTTTCTTGCGGACCGGCGACAGATGCCGCAATAATGCCCGGCGATCAGTGAGATGTGCGGCCGATCCGAAGAAAGCGAGCCGTCGGCGCCGTGGAGCTGGAGCAGCTTCGTGAGGAACAGGCGGCGGAACAGCTTGCCGAGCACACGCACCGGCAGGAGGAACACTGGACGTGACGATATCCAGCGCGACCCATCAGTGGCAATGCCGCCGCCTGGTACGATCATGTGTATGTGAGGAAGCTGATCAAACTGGCCAACACCCTCATCAAACAGAATCGAAACTGGACATCAAAACAGCTTGATAAAGACGGATACCTTAGGTGTGGGGCTTCAGCAGATTGTACGCAGTCAGTGACCGAGGCGACTGATGACTGGTTTGGAGTTTATGCCGCCCCAGAGGGCGATGCCGACTGTACACATGGGCACGGCAGATTTCCGTCAGCTCCTCAGCAGTGCAAAAGGTCCAGAGCGCCCCTATTTCTCTTTCAACGCATACGCGATCAGGTAATCGCCACGATTGGGGCTGTGGCGCGCGCCGGCGGCCTGAACAACGATTATTTGCCGATTGTTCTCGTCGGTGTAGGTGATCGGAACTGATTGGCTGCCGACAGGCAGGCGGCTTTTCCAGACAATATCACCCGTCTCGGTGTCGATGGCGCGCAGATAATAGTCCTGCGTGCCGGCAAAGAAGCTGAGCCCCGGTTTGGTGGTCAACAACCCGCCCAGCGTAGGCATGCCGGTGTTGATCGGCATGTAGGTCCTCAGTCCGAAGGGGCCGGTGTCTTCGGTCGTTCCCATGGGGATCTGCCATTTGATCTTCTGCGTCGCCAGATCGATGGCCGTCACGGTGCCAAAGGGCGGCTCGAAGCACGGGGTCGCGAAGAATTCCAGGATATTGTAGCCAATGAAGACCTGATAGGGCGTGCCGGCCATCGGGCCACCCTCGCTACCGCCGCTCAAATCCTTGCCGCCGGTGGTGTCCGTCTCAATCAGATGGGTCCGGTTCGGCCAGATCATGTTGTTCAAAACCAGCAGGTTTCGCGATTGGTCGAAGGATGCGCTGCCCCAGTTGAAGCCGCCGCCATTGCCGGGAAATTCGTAATAGACATCGGTGGAAGGTGGCGTCATCAGCCCGTCCCAACGGGTCTTCATGGTCCGGATGCGGCAGTAAAGATGATCAAACGGCGTCATGCCCCAGGACTTGTTTTCACTGAGAACGGAATCGTCCGACCCGATCGACGGCATCCCGGTCGAGAACGGCTGTGTTGGCGAATAATACTCGCCTCGGGCGCTTCCCTGCGGAACAGGCTGTTCTGTCACCTTGGTCAGCGGCGTCCCGTCACGCCGGTCAAGCACGAAGATTTCGCCACGCTTTGTCAGCTGCACAACTGCAGGAATTGTGGTTCCGTCATCTTTGGGGAAGTCGACCAGCGCCGGTTGCGATGCCAGGTCATAATCCCAAAGATCATGGTGCGTTGTCTGGAAGTGCCAGACGTCTTTGCCGGTATCCAGATTGAGCGCAACAACTGACGAAGAATACTTGTTATCGCTATCGCTACGCTCACCACCCCAATAATCCGGTGTTGCATTGCCGGTGGGCAGGTAGACCATGTTGAGCTCGAGATCATAGGACATCGGCGCCCAGACATTTGGCGTGCCGCGTGTGTAGCTCTCGCCCCTTGGCGGGTATGTATCGATCTTTGAGTTGCCTGAATCCCAGGCCCATTCCAGAGCGCCCGTGATGGCATTATAAGCGCGCACAACACCCGGGGCTTCACCTACGGCGCGGTTGTCCATCACCCAGCCACCGATAATAATCTTGTTGCCGGCAAGGATAGCGCCCGTCGTTGGCATGTATTCGCCGGCGAAATAACTGCCCATACCCTCGTGCAGATCGACAACGCCGTCCTCACCAAAGCTTGTGCACAATTTGCCGTCGCTGGCGCGAATGCTCATCAAGCGGCCATCAACCGTGGCCACAACAATGCGTGGGCCGCAATCTTCGCCGACATCGGCAGTTTCATTGGAGTCCGCAACCGCGGCATTGGTGGTGCTGGCATTCGCGTCGGCGGTTTCTTCTTCTCCGTTGTCGCGCTTGCCTGCCTCGATTGATTGCTCGGCAACAGTGTCGCCGGCATTTGCAGCCAGATTGGCATCAATCTCCTTAGTGTTTGAGCCATCAGTCGCCCCCTCGGTCAGGATCTTCACGTCAGGCGCGAAGCTTGATCCGGCAGTCTTCCGGTTTGCGGTGCCAGAGGTGCCCCCGACTTTTGCGTTGCCCGCAGTGCCGCTAACAACAGCCGGATCGACATACGCGATCGAGCGGCACCGCAACCACAACGGCGCAGACGCATGGGGATTGAAGACCCATTTTTCTTTGCCCGTCGTCCCGTCGAATGCGGTGACCACATTATTATACGCACAGTGAAACAGCGTCCCATCAACATAAAGCGGGGTGTTCTGGTCCTCGTTCGCCAGAGCGGCGTCTGGAATTTGCCCGTGATGAGCCGTCCAGACAACTTCGAGATCGCCGACATTATCCTTGGTGATCTGGTCAAGCGGCGAATATCTGACGCCTTCGCCGGTTCTGCCCCATTCGCGCCACTCGCCACCCATTTCCGCGGTGGTTTCGGTCTCTTTGCCGGGGGTTATGGAAATATCATTTCGAACGATGCCATGCGGTTCGAGCATCTGCGCAAAAAATACGGCAAAGACCGCAATCAGCGCCAGACCACCGGTCACCGACAGGCGTGATCGCAGCGGCGTGACCGTCCGGCCTCGGAACAGCGGCACCGACAGCAGAACGGCAATGGCAATCACCAGCGGCGCTGCGGTCCGGGGGACCCAGCCCCAGAAATTCAAGCCGGTGTCGTAATAGGTCCAGCAGACCGTGAAGATAAAGGTGGCGAGGTAGATGACGACGCCCAGAATCCTGCCCAAAAAGATCAGAGCGC
Source organism: Hoeflea sp. IMCC20628 (assembly GCF_001011155.1). Lineage (NCBI taxonomy): Bacteria > Pseudomonadati > Pseudomonadota > Alphaproteobacteria > Hyphomicrobiales > Rhizobiaceae > Hoeflea > Hoeflea sp. IMCC20628. The sequence goes on along the minus strand of NZ_CP011479.1, from coordinate 3,715,364 downwards.
CACTGGCCACAAGCCCCAAACCGGCAATGACGTAATACCAGGAGCCCCCCAGAGACATCAGATAGGCGCCGCCCACCAGCAAATAGAGGCCAGCCAAAAGCGCAACGGCACCCAGAGCACGCAAGGCCCAGTGTGGTTTCATCTGCTCGGATGTCATAGGAAATACCTTGATCTGGAATCATCATATGTTCGAATAATTTCAAGAACCTAACATCCTGATCCCTTCAATAATACGGCTTTCTCATAAACGTTGGGGATCGGGGCGGTATACTTTGCCTCCTCCGGACACGATCCGGAATGTACGTGGGTCGAGCGTGTGAGGATGGTTGAGCCAATTTGCTGATCATAGCCAGGATCAGGGAGGGATCGATTTGTTGAGTAAACCGGCGTTGGGGGCTCGCTGGGTGTAACCGCCTTGCAAACCGGAAACCGGCCAGTTTGCAGCCGAGCCCAGAAGCAAAGTGGTTTGCTAACGATCTGGTATGACCTAGAGGCTATACCGGATTCCGCTGCTCATTGCGCGATCGGTACCACTCTGCCGATTTCACCTGAGAGCGCCTCATGGGAAGGACAAGCCAAGGCCGAAAGAATTATAAGGCGAGGAGCCTACATGGACTACGCTGAACTGACGAAAGCCTTTGGGGCATTCTTTGCAATCATGAATCCTTTTGTAAACCTGCCGATGTTTCTGGCGCTCACGGCAGGTTTTACGGTAACTCAACAGCGCGAGCTGGCTGCGAAAGTTGCACTTTTCTCTGCCGCCATGTGCGTGGTAATTCTTTTCGCAGGCCAACAGATCATTGATTTTTTCGGCATTAGTGTCGATCAGTTTCGCATCGCCGGTGGCGTGGTGCTGGCACATATCGCCTGGACGATGTTGAACGGTAATAGCGTTTCCTCGCATCATGGCACTGAAAAAGAGCAGGACCACATGCAGGAACTGTCCGGGCTTGCCTTCTATCCCATTACGTTTCCAATGATTGTCGGTCCGGGAACCATCGCAACGCTGATCATCTACACTGGACACGCCAAGGGATTTGAAGACCTGATCGCCATCGGCGGGATCGTCGGCGGCATTCTGGCAATGCTGTTTGTCGTCTTCTTTTTTGCGGCCTTTTTCGGCAAAGCCCTCAGCGACACGATGCGGGTGATCATGTCGCGTCTTATGGGCATGATCCTGTTGGCGATCGCTGTGGAGATGATCATGGTCGGGACGAAGGCTGTTCTTCCGGGGCTCGCCTGAAAGCAGGGGTGCCCAGCCTGGAGCACGACCTACATCCGCATGCCAAGATTGCCGATAATCCAGATCGTACCGCCCGCCATGATCACGAGAAGCAGTACGGAAAACAAAATCAGCTGCAAATCCTCGCGCTTCTGACGGCGCAAATCGATATGCAGAAAGAACCGCAGTTGCACCACAAATTGCGCGAGACCACAGCCTCCCAGAACGATGAGGGTTGCAAGAGCGGAAAGCTCGCCCTTCACGACCAGGGCAAACGGCACAAGCGTCAGCACAAGCGCCAGTCCGAAGCCGGTCAGATAGCCGCGCACTTCCTGTTGATAGCTCGGTTCACTCATGACGCCTGCGCTCCCAGATAGACGATTGTAAAAATCCCGATCCAGATCAGGTCAAGAAAGTGCCAGAACAGGCCGAGACGCAAAATCCGTGTCTTGACTAGCGGGACCAGCCCGAAGACGCGCATCTGAATCAGCATGATCATGATCCAGAGGCATCCGATGGCGACATGCGCACCATGAAGCGGCACCAGCCCCCAGAACGCAGACAGAAATCCGCTGCGCGATGGCACGGCACCGATATCGATCATGTGCGCGAAATCCCGCACTTCAAGCGACAAGAATCCGATACCAAGCAGGAGCGTGACGGAAAGCCAAACAGTAATCGCCGCCTTTCCTCGCTCAAATCGCATCGCCAGTGACGCCATGCCAAATGTCAGGCTGCTGGTGAGCAAGACCATCGTTTGAATGAAAATACTGGTCAGGTCATAGGCTTCTTTTGGTCCCGGACCACCAGCCATCCCCATCGGGTTGGCCATTGTAACGTAGGTCGCGAACATAAGGCCAAAGATGATGAGATCGCTCATCAGAAAGACCCAAAAGCCGAAGGCCAGTTTTTCTGCACGTTCGTGCGCTTCGCCGTGACGCGGCCCGAGGTTAAGACCAGGGTGAAGGACTGGCGTTTTCATTGTCCGGCTCCCACGAATGTCGGTGGTTCAAGCCTGGCTAGCCCTCGATTTGCACTGCTTGTCTCCGCGTCGCGCGTGATCGGCGCTGCGGCGTGAACCTGCGCAAGCCAGGCCCGATGCTCGGCCGCTATTTTGTCCGCAGGGATGACATGGGTGGTCGACAAGACAAATGTGCGGGCGAGGAAAGCGACGACGATAACCCCCGTGGCAAGGATTGCCAGCCACCAGATGTAGAACACCAGCGCCAGCCCCAGAAGCGTCGATGCGACACAGACAATCATGCCAAGTGAAGTGTTGTTCGGCATCTCGATGTCTTCGTAGGCATCAGGCTCCTGATAGGCACGCCCCTTGGCTTTGGCATCGGCGAAATCGTCCCGGTCCTCGACTTGCGGCAGGACGGCAAAATTGTAATGCGGCGGCGGCGATGCGGTCGCCCATTCCAGAGTGCGGCCGTTCCACGGATCGCCCAACGGCACCGCCAGGCTTTGCTTTTCCCGGACGCTGACCCGGAGCTGGATCAGCAGCGATCCGAGGGCCGACACGATCAACACTGCCCCGAACAGTGCAACAAGCATCAGCGGCGTAAAGGCCGGGTCGGTGAAACTCGCCGAACGGCGCGGCATTCCCATAAACCCCAGGGCATAGAGCGGGAAAAACGTGAAGGAGAAGCCGAAAATCCAGAACAAGGCAGTCGCCCGACCCCATCCTTCATGCAGGCGAAACCCGAAAGCTTTTGGGAACCAGTAATGATATCCCGACATCAGACCAAAAACGACGCCAGGAATGATGACGTTGTGGAAATGAGCCACGAGGAACAGGGTGTTGTGGACCTGAAAACTGATCGTCGGATTGGCAAGCATGACGCCCGTCAGTCCTCCAATCACGAACAGGTAGAAAAAACCGAGAGCATAGATCATCGGCACAGTCATCCGGATACGACCACGGAAAATGGTCGCCATCCAGTCATAGATCTTGACGCCGGTCGGCACCGCAATGAACATGGACGCAATGCCAAAGACGATGTTCACATTTGCGCTTTGCCCCATGGTGAAGAAGTGATGCAGCCAGACTGTGAAGCTCAACACGGCAATTGCCATCGTTGCATAGACCAGCGAATTGTAGCCGTAGAGCCGCTTGCCTGAAAACGTCGAGATGGTCTCGGAAAACACGCCATAGGCGGGGATCACCAGCAGGTAGACCTCCGGATGACCAAACAACCAGAACAGGTTGACGTAGTTCATCATGTTTCCACCAAGGTCATTGGTGAAGAAGTGGAAATCAAGGTAGCGGTCTGCAGCCAGCATTAGCGCAGCCACGGTCAGCGGCGGCAATGCATAAATCATGATGATCGCCGCACAAAGTATCGTCCAGGTAAACAGCGGCATCCGGAACATGCTCATTCCCGGCGCACGTTCCTTAAAAATCGTGACCGCGAAGTTGATCCCCGACAGCGTGGTCCCAATTCCGGCGAGAGCAACCGACCAGATCCAGTAATCCGGCCCCGGACCAGGATTGAAATCATAGCCTGTATAGGGGGGATATGCGGACCAGCCGCCGGTCGAAAACTGCCCGAGAAGAAGACTGATCATCACCAGAGCCGCGCCAGTCGCCGTCAGCCCCAGAGAGATCTGGTTCATAACCGGGAACGACATGTCACGCGCACCGATCTGCAGCGGCATGATGTAGTTGGCGAGACCGACGATCAGCGGCATGGCCACGAAAAAGATCATGATCGTGCCGTGGGTGCTGAACAATTCGGAGAAGTGTTCCGGCGTAAGGAAGCCGCCATTCAATCCGAACGCCTGCTGGGTTCGCATCACCGCACCCTCAAGCACCCCGCGCGCCAGCATCACCAGCGCCAGAACAATATACATAATGCCGATGCGCTTGTGATCGACGCTGGTCAGCCAGTCACGCCACAGCGCGCGCCAGGCACCAAGCCAGGTGATGAGCGCAATCACCGCAATCGCGCCGATGATGACAACCATCGCCGCGCCTGCGCCGACCATTTCGCTGACCGTTGGATTTTCAAGGGCCGGCAAAATCGGCAATGAAGAAACGCCAAGTCGGCCCAAAAGCCAGTGTACGGGCTGATCGGGGGTCATTGGTCCGCTCCTGCTGCTGCCGGATTATATCCCGGGGCGCCGGGCTGTAAGGCGGAAGGTACGGCAGTGCCTTGGGTATACCTATCAAGCACCGTGGCAAAGAACGCCGGTTCGACCTCACCGAAATAGAGCACGCCGTCCGGCATCTCCGCCGAGCCGAGCGTGTCATGCGCCTGGGCGCCCGTCGACGCTGCGGCCAGACGGTCATAGATTGCCGCGTCCAGCTTGACGCCATTGGCCTTCACCTTCGCCACCCAGACGGCAAAGTCCGCGGAGGTCATCGCAAGCGCCTCGAATTTCTGCTTGGTAAAGCCCGTGCCGTTGAACTGCGTGTTCTCACCCTCGAAACGGCCGGTTTCATCCGCCATGATATGCAGCTTGGTTCGCATGCCGGGCATGGCATAAATCTGCCCCGCCAGCGCCGGGATCATCAGGGACTGCATCACCGTATCCGTGGTCAGGTCCATCGCCACCGACGCGCCGACAGGGAAAGCCAGTTCGTTGACCGTGGCGATGCCAAGATCGGGGTAGATGAACAGCCATTTCCAGTCGAGCCCCACCACCTGCACATTTACCGGTGCTTCAGCAGATGCGATGGGTTTGTAAGGATCAAGCGCGTGTGTGCTTTTCCAAAGCTGGGTCGACAACACGGCGACGATCACAAACGGCCCTCCCCACATGACCAGGTCGAGCCAGCCGGAGAACTCCCAGTCCGGCGTATAGCGCGCCTTCTTGTTGCGATATCGGTAACGCCAGAACATCAATGGCACCAGAATGAAGACCGGCAGGATCGCAATCATTGTCCAGGCCACGACTTCGAGCATGTGTGTACGCTGCGCGGCGGCAATCGGCCCGCCCGGATCGAGGAAACTGTTCCGGTGATCGCTGCATCCAGCCAGCAGAAGAAGCGCCAGGCAACCAGAAACCAAGCGGTGCCGTGCTGAAAAAACAAATTGGAGTATTATCGCTCTCACTGCTTCGTAACCTTTTCGTTCTTTACGCAGGTGCCATTCTCAACGGAAAATTTGCCGTCGTAGAGAAGTCGATATTTGCGTTCCGCCTAAGCGGGGATCCGGCAGCTTCTTCCAAGTTTGCATGCGGCGTTGCCAAATCGGGCCCAATTGCCCGGGCGTGCCGAAACCCGCGCCATAGCCAATTGAAAATACAGGCATTATACGGGGATTCGTCTTGGTATGGGTGATCCTTGCCGCATTGGCAATGGATGAATATGAGACACTGCCCGGCGATTATTCCAAGTTTGCAAGATTGTACAGCCGAGTAAACCCGATTTGACAGGGGCGGTCACCCCCTCTCTCCTATCCAATCACTCCATTTGCTTGATAGACGCTGGGATATATACAGTCAGACAATTGAGTGGCTTGCCCTGCCTTCCAAAAGCAGGGTTTATCAAGTCGATAAACAAAGGACCTATTTCAGAATGAAAACCACTTTATCTGCATTGTTTCTATGTCTGGTTGCGACGTCTGCCGCCAAAGCCGAGACCGTCAACAGGGGCGATTTATACGCAGCCTGTATCGGTTATCAAAACACAAAGTGGAAAAAGAGCGAGAAGGACACCCTGAATTACCTCACCGCGCCCCAGCTAAAGCAACTTGACCCTTACAATTTTGATGCGACGAAACAGCGGTGCGACTGCACCGTCACGGCGGCTTTTCAAATTCTCTCTGACGAGACCATTCAAGCATACATTCAGGCGCTGAATGAGAATGGCGACGGGATCATCCTGAAGAATACCAAAGCAGCAACAGAATTCAAAAAGGCGGATATGTCGGACAAGGCAATTGCATGCGGCGAGAAAAGCATTGCCGCATCCGGGTTTGACAAGAAACTGATGGAACTTTCGAAATGAATGCGCGCTCATCCGCTAATTGCACGATGCTCATAATCGCTGGCCTGCGTTTATCAAGACTGCGAAAAAAAGGATCGCAGTCGCCATGGGCTTCCTCTGAGCCAGACCTCACTCGCCATATGCCGCCCTTTCTGGTCAGGATAGAGCTATAAGACGAGCGGCTCAAACCTAAGGAACTGATACCTCTGGTGATATCTTTTGCAATGTCTGCTTTGAGGAGCGGTGAAGCTGGCCCCAGTGGCCGGTTTGGGCGCATTCCCGTCCGGCTCGTTTGGGGCAGGAAGCAGCCATTAATCGCTGTGCCTGTCTGACGTCAGCGCCCGTGGGACAGATTTGAGGATTTGAACAACGGAGGATTTCTGGTTCATCTTACCGATTGGGAGATCGAGATGAGACAGAAGCCTGAAACATCGAAGAACGCAGCTGACAAGCTGGTCAAGAACATCCGCCGCAAGACCCGCCAGACCTATTCAGCGGAGGAAAAAATCCGTATCGTTTTGGCGGGTTTGCGTGGAGAGGAAAGCATCTCGGTGCTGTGCCGCCGCGAAGGTATCGCCGAAAGCCTGTATTACAGCTGGTCGAAGGAGTTCCTGGAAGCAGGCAAGCGCCGGCTCTCGGGTGACACAGCACGGCAAGCGACGTCGCCGGAAGTAAAGGACCTTCGCTCTGAAGCCTTGGCGTTGAAGGAATGCGTCGCCGATCTGACCCTGGAGAACCGCCTGCTCAAAAAAAGCATGACAGGTGCTGGGGAGGACGAGGCATGAGATACCCTGCGACCGAGAAGCTTGAGATCATTCGCACGGTCGAAGGATCGCACCTGCCAACCAAGCAGACCCTCGATATGCTGGGCATACCGCGCACCACTTTTTACAGATGGTATGATCTTTACCTCGACGGTGGGGTTGTTGCCTTGGATGATCGGTCTCCACGGCCGAAGTCGGTCTGGAACCGTATCCCCCAAGACCGGCGTGATGACCTGATTGAGTTCGCGCTGGAACACGAGGCGCTGACGACCCGGGAGCTGGCAGTCAAATACACTGATGAGAAGCGGTATTTTGTCTCTGAATCATCGGCTTATCGTATCCTGAAGGAAGCCGATTTAATCACCGCACCGGCCTATGTGGTGATCAAGGCAGCCAATGAGTTCAAAGACAAAACTATCGCCATCAATGAGATGTGGCAGACCGACTTCACCTACTTCAAGATCATCGGGTGGGGCTGGTATTACCTCAGCACGATCCTGGACGATTACAGCCGCTACATCATCGCCTGGAAGCTTTGCACAAACATGCGGGCCGAGGACGTGACAGACACCATTGAACTGGCGCTTCAGGCATCGGGCTGCGACCAGGCCGTCGTGCGCCACAAACCGCGCCTGCTCAGCGATAACGGGTCATGTTACATCTCTGGCGATTTGGCTGAATGGCTGGAGGACAAGAAGATGGATCACGTTCGTGGAGCCCCGTTCCACCCGCAAACCCAGGGAAAGATCGAGCGATGGCATCAGACGATGAAGAACCGGGTCCTGCTGGAAAATTACTATCTGCCAGGCGATCTTGAACGCCAGATCGAGGCCTTCGTCGACTACTATAACAACAGGCGCTACCACGAGAGCTTGAAGAACGTCACACCCGCCGACGTCTACTTTGGGCGCGACAAAGCCATCTTGAGAGAAAGGAAAGAGATCAAGAAGCTGACAATCCGCCAACGTCGCTTGCACCATCAAAAACAAGCGGCATAATCAGTCACACAAACGAACCAGAGCCTCCAATACTCAAGCCGCTCTGATGTCCCATTTTATCTGACGACGGACACCTTATGGTATCACGCAGCGCGTAATCGATTCTGTGGTCGCCCTGTACCAACCTGACCAACTGATGTGGATTGTGAGCCGAAGCGCGTGCGAACGGTGGCATCTCGCGATCTTCTTCAGCTTCTGCAGCAGGCGCGTTGGTTAGCGCAGCGGAGATCCACCAAAGATTGTCGTCCGTTACCTCTGATAAGTGACGATGACATAGCCCGAACTGCGCCAGCTTGGCAGCACCTGCAGTTGGAGGCGGTTTACGTGATAACTGGACATTCCAGTCCTTGAGCATCCATAGTCGGTATTATGACAGATCATTCCCCTCCGGCCAGCGAATCTGGCCATCCTGAAGCCGGCGGGCCGCGCAAAAAAGCGGGTAGACGGAAACCAGGCCGCCCTTCAGATGACAAGGACATGCGTGTCGCAATCCTTGACAGCGCAGAGATTGTCTTTGCCGAGAACGGCTTTGCCGGTGCGCGGCTGCGCGATATTGCCGAACTCTGTGAGGTCAATCAGGCTCTCGTTAATTACTATTTCCAATCCAAGCAGCAGCTGTTCGACCAAGTGTTCAGACGCCACGGCTTCATGATTACGGAACAGCGTGAGAAACTGCTCGACGCATTGTTGGCGCGCGAAGAGCAACCTAATGTCACCGAGCTGGTAACGGCCTATCTCAAGCCTCAGTGGGACATGAAATATAGCGGTCCGAGCGGTGAAGCCTTCGTCAAACTGCAGGGAAGGTTGCATGCCGAACCGGAAGAACAATCGATCCGGCTGCGACGCGAGGTCTACGACCGCTCGACGAAGCGCTATCTTCAGGCTTTCTGCCTGGCGCTTCCACATCTGCGAGAGCGGACCGTCAGCCTGCGCATGGCGTTCATGATCGGAACCTATCTCTTCATGCTGAATGATCTGGGGCGTGTTGATGATTTGAGCGACAACCGTGTTTCGGAGGTCGGCAAGGCAGAGATGATGGACAATTTGGTGCTGTTTCTGAGCGCGGGCATGCAGGCTCCCATCGGCAACTCGACGCGATAGCGGATGCAGATCGTTACTGCGGGTTAAACCCCGACTTGTAATTAATCAAAATTTTAATTATGGATGTTCGCGACAAAAAGCGGAGATTCGTGATGAAAACCTTTCGTGTGGGCCAGATTGTCCCAAGTTCCAACGTTACCATGGAGACCGAGATTCCGGCGCTGCTGACTTCGCGCGGCCAGGTCCATCCCGAACGCTTCACCTTTCATTCATCGCGCATGCGAATGAAGAAGGTCACCAGCGAAGAACTGAAAGCGATGGATGCCGACAGCGACCGTTGCGCGCTTGAGCTGAGCGATGCGCGCGTCGACGTTCTCGGCTACGCCTGTCTGGTGGCGATCATGTCCATGGGCCACGGCTATCACCGCAAATCCGCCGAACGGTTAAGTGGCGTGACCAAGAGCAATGACGCGGCGGCGCCCGTGATCACATCGGCCGGTGCGCTGGTCGATGGGCTGCATGCAATGGGCGCGAAGCGGATTGCACTTGTCGCCCCCTATATGAAGCCGCTGACCGAGATGGTTGTCGAGTACATCCGGGCTGAAGGGATTGAGGTCAAGGTCTGGAAAGCGCTGGAAATCCAGGACAATCTCGCCGTCGCCGCGCATGATCCGATGAACCTTCCCGGCATCGTGGCTGGGATGGACACTTCCGACGTGGACGTCGTGGTGCTCTCCGCCTGTGTTCAGATGCCATCGCTGCGCGCCGTGCCTATGGCCGAGGCAGTGACCGGCAAACCGGTCGTCACCGCAGCCATCGCGACCACTTGGGCGATGCTGAAGGCTCTCGACCTCGACACGCTGGTTCCCGGTGGCGGCGCGCTGCTGTCGGGAAAATACTGAAGGAGACATCATGTCATATGGATACAACGTGCACGCCAACGGCATTCGCCAGCACTTGATCCGGTATCCTGGACCGGGACCTCAGATGCTCTTGATCCCCGGGATCACCAGCCCTGCTGTCACTTGGGGGTTCGTCGCAGAACGTCTGGCCGAGCGGTTTGATGTGCATGTCCTTGACGTGCGGGGGCGAGGTCTGAGCCAGGCGGGTGATTTGGACTATTCGCTGGATGCGATGGCTGATGACGCACTGGCAGTGATCGCGGCTGCAGATCTGAGTAAACCCGTCATCCTCGGTCATTCAATGGGCGCGCGCACAGCAATTCGTGCCGCGCGCAAGGATTCCTCGGGCCTCGGTGGCCTGATTCTGGCGGACCCGCCGGTTAGCGGGCCGGGGCGCCGTGAGTATCCGTCCAAATGGGCGTGGTACCGCGACTCGATTGCAATCGCGATCAAGGGATGTTCAGCGCAGGATATGCGTGAATTCTGCCCGACCTGGACGGACGAGCAGGTGGCGTTGCGGGCTGAGTGGCTTCACACCTGCCAGCCTGATGCCATCAAGATCGCCTTTGATGGTTTTCACACCGACGACATACACGTCGATCTGCCGCACCTGACCCTGCCGATGCGGCTCGTCGTGGCGGGGGGAGGGCCTGTCATCAGCGACGACGACGAGGCCGAAATTCGTAACCTCGCCCCACATATTGAAACGCGCACGGTCGAAGGTGCGGGCCACATGATCCCTTGGGACAATCTCGAGGGGTTCTTGGACGCGGTAATGGATTTCGAACTCGACCGAACCAATCATGAAGGAACACTGTAGATGGATCAGGCTAGCTTCACAGAGATCTGCCTTCATCAGTTGAAGATGTCAGGCGTCCACGAGGGCGAAAAGCTCATCGTACTCACCCAGGGCAACGAGCGGCTCGATTATGCTGACGCCTTCATGGCCGCCGGCGCGCGGCTTGGCGCTTCGATGTATCACATGCGGTTGCCCGCGCCGTCGGCAATGGGTGGCTGGAACGTCGGTGTCACCGGCCTCGCTGCCATGCCTGATGCCGTCGAGGCGCTCAAGGCCTGCGACATGTTGATTGACTGCATATTCCTTCTGTTCTCACCCGAACAGTTCGCCATTCAGGGCGCCGGCACCCGCATCCTGACCGCGGTCGAGCCGCCGGAACTGCTGGCTCGGATGTTGCCCAGCAAGGAGTTGCGCGAGAAAGTCGAGATCGGCGCCGAATATCTGGCGAAGGCCAAGGTCATGCGGATCACATCGAAGCACGGGACCGATGTGACCTACAAGCTCAACACCTATCCGACGGTCGCCGAATACGCCTGCACCGACGAACCGGGCCGCTGGGACCACTGGCCATCCGGGTTCGTGTTCACGGGCGGCGATGATGACGGCGTCGACGGTCAGATCGTCGTGGCTCCGGGCGACATTCTGCTGCCGCAGAATATCTATGTCCGCGACCCGATCATCTACACCATCGAAAAGGGCTTCGTCACCGACATACGCGGCGGCCTCGATTGCGAACTGGTCAAATCCTACATGGACAGTTTCAACGACGAACGCGGCAACGGAATGAGCCATGTCGGTTGGGGTATGAACCCGAACGCCAAGTGGCATCGCATGGTGCCGGGCGAATTCCCCGGTGGCATGGGCATGGAGCCGCGCAGCTTCTATGGAAATGTCATGTTCTCGACAGGCCCGAACAACGAGCTTGGCGGCCCGAACGACACCGCCTGTCATCTCGATATCCCGATGCGCAATTGTTCGCTGTTCCTTGACGATGAGGCGATCGTGATCGACGGCGATCTCGTCATCAAGGAAATGCAGATGGAGCGTGGCTGAGATGTTTGTCGGGGGCATCAATCAATGAGCCAGGAAAAAACCTATCTGGACGCGGGCTTCGGTGCGCGCGTCCCCCGCGGGCCGAAGCCGGCGCTGGTTGTGGTCGATTTCAGCTTCGGCTTCACCGATCTCATCTATCCCACGGCCTCCGAAGCAACCGATCAGATCGCGGCGACCAATCGTTTGATCGCATCGGCACGCAAGAAGCGCGTGCCGGTGATCTTCACCGTCATCGCCTTCAACAAGGCCGAGCAGGATGTTCTGCCATGGTTGAAGAAGGCGACGGGCATGAAAGCTCTTGAAGAAGGCAGTCGGCTTGTCGAGATCGACGACAGGTTGGACCGGACGGCCGATGATGCTGTTGTGGTCAAAAAGGGAGCCTCGGCGTTCTTCGGGACCAATCTTGCCGCTCACCTGTCAGGCGCCGGGGTTGATACTGTGATCCTGACCGGGGCCACGACGTCGGGCTGCGTACGGGCTTCCGCAGTCGACGCTGTTCAAAGCGGATTCAATGTCCTCGTCATCGCGGACGCTTGCGCAGACCGTGCGCAGCCACCACACGACGCAGCCCTCTACGATATAGGTCAGAAATATGGCGACGTCATCGATTCCATCGAAGGCCTTGCCTATCTGGAGAGTATCTGACCGTTCCCGGCAATGCTGTAACCTATTGTATTTGATTGAAGAATCGGAGTGAAGACGATTTTCCTTCCGGTCGCAACACACCGTTTCCATACTCCAGGCGGTTGTGCTAAAGATAAAAGGGAGTATACTGTATAAATAATTTTGTGGGAGATGCCGATGACACCCAAGATCACTTTCGAAGAGCATTTCATGGCTCCCGGCTTCGAGAAGCACTCGGCAGCCTTCCTTAAACTCATCCCCCGCGACCAAGCAGAAATCCTGACCCGGCGACTCGGTGATTTTGACGGCGAGCGGCTCGAAACCATGGATCGCGGCGGCATCACTCGCTCCATCATTTCGCTCACCGGGCCTGGGGCACAAGGCGAAGCGCCGGAAGATGCCGTGGACGCGGCCAAGGGGGCCAACGATTTTCTCGCCGGGAAGATATCGAAAAACCCGGCCCGGCTCGGCGGCCTCGCCACGTTGCCGATGCATGATCCCGACGCAGCCGCACGCGAACTCAACCGCGCTGTCGGCGAGCTTGGTCTGCAAGGTTGTCTCGTCAACAGCCATACGCACGGCACTTACTATGAAGGCGTTGAGTATGATCCATTCTGGTCAGAGGTAGAGCGTCTGGGCGTGCCGTTTTATCTGCACCCTTCCAATGCCTATGCCACGCCGCATGTCCTGGGCGGCATGCCGGTACTTCAGGGCGCGACCTGGGGTTGGGGTGTCGAGACTGGTTCTCATGCGCTCCGCATTCTCTTTGGCGGCGTGTTCGACCGCTTTCCGAAGGTCAAGCTGGTGCTTGGCCACATGGGCGAGGCCCTGCCTTTCCTGCGCTGGCGGTACGACAGCCGGTTTCAGGCCTATCCCATGGGCGTCTCGCTTGAGCGTGCACCGTCGGCCTATTTCGGATCCAATATTCTGATCACCACATCCGGTGTCTGTTCGCATCCCTCATTGATGGGCGCGATCGGCGAGATGGGTGAAGACGCGGTCATGTTCTCCATCGACTATCCCTATGAGGACACCGATCTGGCCGTTGAGTTCATCGAAAGCGCACCGCTGTCGGAGGTTGCACGCGCGAAAGTCTGTCATGACAACGCTGCCCGGCTCTTTGGATTGCCTACACTGGCGGAAAAGGATGGCAATTGAGATGGATTGGTTCAAGACCGTAAAAGCCTCCCAGGTTCTGGATGAAGGTTCCGTGTCCACTGAGGCCGATGGGCTGCGGATTGCGCTCTGGGCAGTCGATGGCGAGATTTACGCCACTGGCAACATCTGCACCCATGCCTTCGCCTATCTGACCGATGGTCACGTCGAGAACGGCTGCATCGAGTGCCCGTTGCATCAAGGCCTGTTCGACATACGTTCGGGCAAGGCGCTTTGCGCACCGGTGACCAAGGACCTGGCCACCTATGCGGTAAAGCAGGAAGACGGTTACGTCTGGGTCGACGTGAACACTCCCGGTACCAAGCCCGACGCCACGCCAGCCGTCACCAGCGTCATTGGCTCGGATGACCGGACCATGGTCATCATTGGCGCAGGCCAGGCCGGCGCAGAAACCGCAATCGCGGCGCGCAAGCACGGCTTTGGCGGGCGGATTGTCATCGTCGGTGCGGAGGCGCATCCGCCCTATGAGAGGCCACCCCTGTCCAAGGGATTGCTCCTGGGCGAAACGACGCTTCAGGATGCCCATGTTTTCGAGACTGGTCAGGCCGAAGAGCTGCAACTCGATCTGAAGCTCGGCGCCACCGTCGTTTCAATCAAATCTGCCGAGAAGATGATCACTCTTCAAAACGGCGAAAGCCTTTCCTACGACATCTTGATCCTTGCGACCGGTGCTCGACCACGCGAACTCAAGTGCAGCGGCTCGGACACGACGCATATGCATTATCTGCGTGATTCGACCGATGCAGAACGGCTGGGTGCGGCTCTGCGCAAGGCAAAGAATGTTGCCATCATTGGTGGCGGATTCATCGGGCTGGAACTGGCCTCGGCGGCGCGCAAGCTCGGCGCGAAGGTCACCGTGATCGAGGCGCAGTCCCGCCTCATGACACGACTTCTCCCTGCTGAACCAGCTGATTACCTCGCCGATATCGCCCGTAAAAACGGAGTCGAGATCGAGCTGGAGGCCAACATTACTCACGTCAGTGACGAAGGCGTCGGTCTGAGCGACGGACGCATGATCGAGGCTGACTGTATCATCGCAGGCATTGGTGCGATCCCCAATGACGATCTGGCCGAGGCGGCCGGAATCAAGACGGCGGAACGTGGCGGTATCCTTGTCGATATGGCCAGCCGCACAAACCTTTCGGGTGTCTATGCGGTCGGCGATGTCGCCGTGCGTCAGGACCGTCCCGGTGGTCCTGCGCTTCGCATGGAAAGCTGGCAGAACGCCCGCCTCAGTGCCGATCGTGCCGGGCGTCATATCGCCAAGCTCAGCCCGGCAGCAGAAGATGCGCCATGGTTCTGGTCTGATCTGTTTGGCACCACAGTCCAGATCTTCGGTCAGGTCAGTGCCGATATGCCGGTGATCCGCCGTGACGGCGACAAGGCCCCTGTCTTCATGGCGCAGGACAAAATCGGCCGTGTCAATTGTGTGATCGACTTCGGCGACCCGTCTGCGCTTCGTGCGGCCAAGGCGCTGATGGCCAATGGACAGCCGCTTGCGACCGAGGGGTCGGTTGCAAGCGATAACGAGGAAGATGACATGAAACACCAACCTATCGAAAGCCGGTTCGTCTGGCCAACCGAGGGCCTCGTCCGCGTGCCCGACTGGGTCTACACCAACAAGGAAATCTACGACCGCGAAGTCGAACGGATTTTCCATGGAAAAACCTGGAATTACGTCGGGCTCGACTGCGAAGTGATGAACTCCGGTGATTTCATTCGCTCATATGTCGGCCCCACGCCGGTGGTTGTGTCGCGCGACGAGGACGGCGAGGTGCATGTCTTCGAAAATCGCTGCTCGCACCGCGCTGCCGAATTTTGCCGGGAGCTTCGAGGCAATGCCACCGAATTCGTTTGTCCCTATCACGAGTGGAGCTACGACCTTAAAGGCAACCTCGCCGGCGTGCCCTTCCGGCGTGGCGCCAACGGCGCAGGCGGAATGCCCGCCGATTTCAATCCCGCCGATCACGGGCTCCGCAAGCTGAACGTCGCGCGGCGAGGGGGCGTCATCTTCGCTTCCTATTCGAACGACGTGGAGAGCATCGAAGACTATCTCGGCGAGGACATGCTGAAGGACTACGATGCCGTTTTTTCGGGACGGAAACTCAAGCTCCTGGGCCACTACCGCCACACCATCATGGGCAACTGGAAGCTTTATCCCGAAAATCTCAAGGATCCTTATCACGCCACGTTGCTGCACACCTTTCTGGTCACCTTCGGACTGCTTGTAGCGGGTAACAAGTCTGCGATGATTTGCGATCCCAAGGGACGCCATTCGACCATGGCTTCAGCGAAAAGCGACAACGTTGTCTCCGATGAGAACAAGAAGGAAATGCGTGCCTATCGCGACGGTATGACTCTCGCCGATACACGCCTGATGGATTATGTCCCGGAATTCGACAGTCCCTGGTCCGTGACCATGCAGGTGGTCTGGCCCAACCTGATCGTTCAGCGCGAGATGAACACGCTCGGCGTTCGCCAGATTGTACCAAACGGCCCGGACGAGTTCACGATGATCTGGACGATGTTCGGTTATGAGGACGACGACGATGAGATGACCCGCCACCGTCTGCGCCAGGGCAATCTGATGGGCCCGGCCGGCTTTCTCGGGATAGAGGACAACGAAGCGATCAAGTTCGTGCAGGACGGGATGCTCAATTCGACACCTTCGCAACACATGGTGGAGCTTGATCCCGACGTGCCTGCCGGGACATCTGAAACGCTGATTTCCGAGGCGGCCATCCGTGCTCTCTATCAGCATTGGCGTGAGGAGATGGGCCTATGACCCGGGAACTGAGACCGACGCTCGACAAGGGGCTGAAGGATGTGAAAGGCGCGCTCATCCGTGCAGCCGATCCCGCGTTCCGCGAAGCGAAACACGCAGTAGAAGCTTTCAACTCGATCTATTGCGCGGTACTCGACGATGGCGATCTCGAGGATTGGCCGGAGTTCTTTACCGAAGATGGCTTCTACAACATCGTCAGCCGCGAAAATTACGATTACGGATTGCCGGTGGGCCTGGTGTATTGCGAAGGCAAGAACATGATGAAGGACCGGGCGATGGCGATCGCCAAGACCTCGATGTTTGGCCCGCGCTACCTGCGTCATTACATGACCAACACCCGCATCATCGAAATTGGCGAGGACGGGACGATCAAGGCCGAGGCCAATTATATCTTGATCGAGGTTCTGGCTGAATGGCCCGAGGGTCGACTGCATCAGGCAGGGCGGATGCAGGATGTCTTTGAACCGCAGGAAGATGGCAGATTGCTGCTGAAATCAAGGGTCGCGATTTACGATACGCTTCTGGTGCATAACGCACTGGTGTTGCCGGTCTGATAGGCGAAGACCAGATAGAACAAAGAGCCCGGACGTGAATGTGTCCGGGCTCTTTTTATATTGGATGCTCAGTTCCTGCCAAAAAGCGACTTCAATTTGCTGCCAACGACCGCGCGGATCATTGCAAAGGCGCTGATCCCCTTGCTCTCGCGGACTTCGCCGCCAGACAGAACGGAATCACAGTTGGCGACGAACTCGCCCAGGATGTAGTCGACGAAACCGTTGACCAGTTCAGGCCTGTTGAACTGGCCCAGCATCCCCTGGATTCGAAAACGGAAGCTCACATCCACGATCGAGGCTTGCGGTCCCTGAGAGGCGGGCCGAATTGTATAGCTGAGTTCGCCCTCGACAGCTGACTGACCGCCACGGTCCTTGCCGCGCCCAGTCACCCTGCCGGTTTGGCTCTCATCATTGGTATCGTAGGTACCTTCGCCCTCGAATTTTGCAGCGATAGGGCCAAAGGCGACGCTGACGTGTCCGGCAAATGTGCTGTCATCGTATTTCGAAAGGCTCGCGCCCGGCAAGCAGGCAGCAACAGCGCCGAGATCGGAAAAATGTTTCCAGACAGCCATGGGTGAATGCACCAGGGTGACCTCGCGCTTGACGACAGACCAGCCATCCTCGACAGTCACTGTGCCAGAAGAGACGGCCGCCGTAACAGGCTTGTCGGTGATGGCTGCATCAAAGGGGGTGAAGCCCGTAGTCTCCGGGCGAGGGCTGCGCGCAGCCCCGGTTGACGCAATTCCGAGCGCCTTGCGCTCTTCGATCACCTGCGCGATGGCAGCCACGATCCCGACATAGCCCGTGCAACGGCACAGATTGCCCGATAGCTCGTGGCGAATGCGCGACTCGTCCGGCTCTTCCAGGCGTTCAACGAGATCGCGCGCCGTCGCCAGCATTCCGGGTGTGCAGAAGCCGCACTGAAGTGCATGGTTGGTCCTGAAGGCATCACGAAGCCGGTCCATCAGGTCGTCGCCCTCATAGCCCTCGAGGGTTTCGACCGTGGCGCCCTCGCACGATGCCGCGAACATCAGGCAGGATCGTGTCGGTTTGCCGTCCACCATCACGGTACAGGCGCCGCAGACACCCTGTTCACAGCCCAGATGGGTCGCTGTGAGATCGAGATGATCCCGCAGGATGTCGGCAAGCTGTGTACGGGGCGCCACGGTCACGGTCTCGCTTCGACCATTCACGGTAAGGGTCACGGTCTGCGCGGCGATGGGGGAGGCGACAGGAGCGTTCATGGGATGACCTTTGCGATGGCCCGCGAGAGCGCGGTCTTCAGGAGTTGGCGCTTGACCCGGTCCGCACCGGGCAGATGGGCGGCGAGTGCCGCATCGATGTCCTCCAGTGCGGGGCGCTTCGCGGTGCTGGCGATCGCGCGCGCGATGTCATTGAGCAGGATCGGTGGACCCTCCGTCGCGCCGACCACCACCCGTGCGTATTTTCGCCCGGGATGGATCACCACTGCACCGATTGCATCGGCGAACTCGCCGACCTTGCGGCAGATCTTTTCATAGGCCCAATGCGCTTCGCTCATGGCTGCGGGGATTTCCACACTGGTGATAATCTCGCCTGGCTGCAGTTTCGTGCGATAGGCTCCCTGCATGAAGCCCGCCATGGGTTCCCGGCGTGGTTTGCTGCCCGCCTTGGAGATCACCAATACCGCATCAATCGCGGTCATCGCCGTGACCCAATCGGCAGCAGGATCGGCATGAGCGAGAGATCCACCGATCGTGCCCTTGTTGCGCACTGCACGATAAGCGATGTTGCGCGCGACGTGGCGCAACATCAGCGGCAGCTCGATATCGCTGTCGCCATCTTCGATTCGCGCATGGGTCACTCCTGCGCCAATGATGATGGTGTCGCCGTCCCTGCGGATGAACCGCAACTCGTCAAGATGCGTTAGCCCCACCAGCGCAGAAGGCCGCGCCAGCCGCAGGTTCATCATCGGGCCAAGCGACTGGCCGCCTGCGATCACCTTTGAGTTATGGGCTCCGAGCGCCTTGGAGGCAGCGGCAAGTGTCCCGGGCAGATTATGGGTGAAAGGTGCTGGCTTCATTTCGAGGCCTCCATTCCGCTTGCGTCCTGAGCGTTGAAGATCGCCTCGAGGATGCGGTGCGGCGTCGCGGGAATGCGCGTCAGTTCGGCCCCGAGCGGCGAAAGTGCATCGTTGATCGCGTTCACAATGGCGCCGCTGGGCGCAATGGCTGCGCCTTCGCCCACACCCTTGATGCCGTGACGGGTATGGGGCGAAAGAGTTTCGGAGTGGCCAAGGCGAAACGACGGAAGTTCGGCCGGGCCAGGCAGGATATAGTCGGCCAGTGTTGATGTCAGCGGCTGTCCGGCGGCATCATAGATCACCTCCTCGAACAGGGCCGTGCCGATACCCTGCGCGGCACCGCCGTAGGATTGTCCATCCAGAATCAGCGGGTTCACACGACGCCCGCAATCCTCGAAGATAACATAGTCCTTGATGTCGACCTTGCCTGTGGCGATGTCGACTTCGACCACGGCGGCGTGGGTTGCGTAGGTAAACACACCAGTGTCGATGTCGGGCTTGTAGCCCTCGGTTACCTCGAGGCCCATTGTGTTCACATTGTCGGCCAGCATGTCGGGCCGCAAATACCAGGCCTGTGCAATCCGCTTCAAACTCACCGAGGCTGCACCGCAGAACACCGCGCCTTCCTTCAGTTCGGTTTCCTCAGGCTTGCATTGCAAAAGGTGCGATCCGATCGCGCGGATTCGGCGGGAAAGCTCTTCCGCGGCCTTGGAGACCGCTCCGCCCGCCATCACCATTCCGCGCGAAGCATAGGCCCCGGTGGAATAGGGCGTCGTCCCGGTGTCGCCCATCGTCACCTTGATCTGACTGATGTCCACCGTCAGCCATTCGCTGGCAACCTGGGCGAGGGTGGTTTCCAGCCCCTGGCCGAAGGAGTGATTGCCCGACCTGACCTCCACCGACCCGGTCGGTGCGAGCTTTACCATTGCCTGCTCATAGCCCGGAACCAGTGCCAGTCCC
Organism: Hoeflea sp. IMCC20628; assembly: GCF_001011155.1. Lineage (NCBI taxonomy): Bacteria > Pseudomonadati > Pseudomonadota > Alphaproteobacteria > Hyphomicrobiales > Rhizobiaceae > Hoeflea > Hoeflea sp. IMCC20628. The sequence continues at coordinate 3,695,488 of NZ_CP011479.1, read as the reverse complement.
CAGGAAGCAAAGACCTTGGTGCCGTGTGCCGACTGTTCGGTAAAGGACGAGTATCCAATCCCCAGATAACGGCCTTCCCTTGCCGCCGCCTCCTTGCGTTTGCGGAAGCCGGCCGCGTCGATCATTGCAGCAGCCTGACGTGCGGCCTCGGGGTAGTCGCCGGTATCGTAGTATTTGCCGGTGATGTTGGTGTAGGGCATGGCGCTGCCCTGGACGAGGTTGATTTCGCGCACCTCGAGAGGGTCGCGGCCGACAGCGCGGGCGATGGCGTCAATTGTCAGTTCCATGGCGAAACAGACCCCCGGTCGCGCGACTCCGCGATAAGGAGTGAATCCGGGCTTGTTGGTTGCAACCGAGTAGGTGCGGCAGGAATAGGCGCCGATATCATAGGGGCCGGGCAGATTGCCCCCGGCCTGTGCCGCCTCGAGACAGGCGGTAAAGGGCCAGACCGAATAGGCGCCGATATCGACCCAAATGTCTGCGTCCAGTCCGAGCAATCTGCCAGTGTCATCGGCATAGGCGGTGATCTTGTATTTGTGCTCTCGGGTGTTGGCACCCGCAGTCAGGTGCTCGCGCCGGTCCTCGGTCCAGCGAATAGGGCGTCCGGTAGACCGGGCGAGCCATGACACGACCAGCTCTTCGGGCTGAAGCACGCATTTGTAGCCAAAACCGCCGCCCACATCGGGCGCGATAACCCGCACATCGCCCTGATCAAGCTGCAGGCATTGGGCGATGCCGGTCCGGATAAGGTGCGGGACCTGGGTCGAGGTGTAGACCACCAGCTGTTCGGTCTTGCCGTCCCAAAAGGCCAGCGTACCCTTGCCTTCCATCGGCACCATGCACTGGCGTGCGGTCGCGTATTCGCGCTCGATCACCACTGTTGCTTTTGCGCGGGCATCCGACAGGTCGCTGTCAAAGGTGGTGCTGAGAAACAGGTTGTCGGACCATTCTTCATGCAGTCGCGCGGCATCCGGCGCCAGCGCCGATTCCACGTCGACATGCACGGGCAGCGGTTCAAGGTCGACAGTCACCGCTTCGGCGAGATCTTCCGCCTCAGCACGCGTAGGAGCGATGCAGACAGCGATGCATTCACCGACAAAACGAACCTTGTTCCGGGCGAGCGCCGGGTGGTCGGAAATCTTGTAGCTGGGCAGGCTTGATTCTGCCCGGATTGGCAGCAGGTCAGTCAGGTCGTCGATCGTGAAGACACGCCCTTCAGCCCCTGCCGGCTTGGTGATGGAGCGAATTCGCGCATGGGCAAGGGGGCTGCGAACGAATGCGGCCTCCCAGCTGCCGTGCATCTTGATATCGCCTACAAACTGGGCTGCACCGCGCAAGTGCCGACTGTCTTCCTTACGGGGAATGCGTGCGCCGATGCCGGTGTTCATCTTTCAGCCCTCTTGTGTCAGGAGATGTGAGGGGGCGTTTTCGGACCGCTCCCGAAACTTGATATTTCTCAATAGGGGGTATACTTCGTATCTTGGGATCTGGCAACACGCACAGTGCAGCTCAGGGATGAATGAACTTTTGGGATGGGAGGTCGATATCATGGCTGAACCGATTGATCACACGGCTGAACCAGCTTTGCTGCGTACGGGAATGGAGGGCGATGACAAGCGGCTTGATGACCTCTGGAACCGCCCGGGCTATCTGGTGCGGCGTTTGCACCAGATCCACGTAGGTCTGTTTGCCGAGGAGTTCGCCAACAGTGGACTGACTCCCGTTCAATACGCAATGCTCTCGGTACTCGCTGCACACACCGCAATGGATCAGTTGTCATTGTCCAAGGCGGTCGGCGTCGACCGCACCAGTGGCGCCGACGTGATCAAGCGGTTGGCCCGGCAGGATTTGGTGATGCGCACGGCATCGCCGGATGACCGGCGCATGAAACTGGTCGCGATTACTCCTGCAGGCGCAACGCTGGTGCGCGAAATGCGCCCGGCCATGGAGGCGGCGCAGGACCGCATGATGGCCCCGCTCAAGCCTGAAGAGCGCAGGTTTTTCATGGATGCGCTGTGCCGGATGATCGAGGCGAACAATTCGGCTAGTCGAGCTCCGATGACCTGATCTGCCCGCCTCCCTGCGTGCTGACTTTACGGGGCTGAAACCTGCTTTTCAGTGCTGGTAGGGCCGCAATTATACGGCATAAACCGTGTTATATCAATAATTTGTCGATTAATTAAAATCCTGATTAAAAAAACTTTGCCCTCGAGGAAAGAGGGGTATACTGTATAAAAAAAATTAGGGGAACGGAACCGGCATGATACCCATATGGCAGATGACGGACTGCGCGCTCAGCGTGAGGCCTCGGGGCAATGATCGCCCGCTTGGCAGGGGGCTGATTTCGTGACGCTCTTCCTGCAATTTTTTCTCACCGGTATTGTGACCGGATCGTTTCTCATACTGGCGACCATAGGGTTCTCATTCACCCGCCGTGTCGAGGGCTTTCTCAACATCGCCCATGCCGAGTTGCTCGGCGTTTCTGCTTTTACCGTATGGGGACTGAACAATCTTCTCGGGTGGCATATCGTGCCTGCCGCAGTTGTAGGCATCGTCTTCACCGCCCTTGTGGGTCTTGCCATCGGCCGCATTGTCTACGATCCCATTCGCAAGCTGGGGCCATCGGTCCTGCTCATCACCTCTGTCGGTGTCGCCTATGCGATCGGCGGGACAGTGGATGCGCTGGTCGGCACGGGTATTCGAACGCTCGATATCCCGCTCGCCACCAGCTACCGTTTCTGGGGGCTTCGGATCACCGATTACCAGATGCTGGTCGTGGCTTTTGCCGCTGTCGCCACCGGATCACTGGCTCTGTTCCTGAACAAGACATCCATGGGGCTTGCCATCCGGGCAATCTCTGCCAATCCCGAACTGGCGGCTTCGCGCGGGATTGACGTGAAATCCACTTCGCGGATCACCTGGATGATTTCGTCCGGTCTGGCCGGGCTCTCCGGCACAATGCTGGCCATCGTGGCGACGCTGTCGACGGATATCGCATTCCACCAAATCCTTCAGATCCTTGCAGTGGCGATTCTTGCCGGGCTTGGGTCGCTTTACGCCGTGATTGCTGCAGGTCTGATCGTAGGTGTAGCGATGGATCTATCGGTGTTCTGGATACCTGCCGGCTATCGGCCGTTGATCGCCTTTGCAGTGGTGATCCTCGTGTTGCTGTTCCGTCCCGAAGGACTAGCAGGAAAGAAATCCCGATGACCCTCTATTCTCTTATCCTGACGACACTCACCTTTGGCGCGATGTTCTCGGTCCTGACCTTGTCGCTGAACCTTCAATATGCACGCGGCGGCATGATCAATTTTGGAACCGTCGCCTATTTCGCGGCCGGAGCCTATGCCTACGCCATCTTCACGCAAGAGCCGCCAAGCGGTCTTGATCAATATGCCTTCGGCTTTGGATTGCCTTGGTATCTGGGCTTTCTCGCAGCGGGTGTCGCGTCGCTTCTCTTCGCTCTGGTTACAGGGTGGCCGACGCTGCGGCTGAGGGGCGAGTATCTGGCGCTGACGACTTTCGCCTTTGCCGAAGTCTTGCATTCCTTCCTCCTGAATGAGCGTCGGATCGGCAACGGAAGTGTCGGCCTGTCCAACGTCGAACGTCCTGATCCCACATTGATCGGACTCAACGACATGCTGACCTATGCAATGGCGGCTGTGGCGTTGATGCTGGTGACGGCATTCTTCTTTCACCGGCTGCTGAAATCGCCGTTCGGTCGCACTGTTGATGCCATCCATGACGATGAAATCGCGGCGCAAGCCATTGGCAAGGACGGTGCTCGGATCCGGCTGCAGGTCTTCGTGATCTCGGCGATCCCGATCGGGTTCGCCGGTGCGCTCTACGCCATGACCACGACCCTTGTGTCGCCGGCGCTGTTCACGGCCGAGATTACGTTCTTTGTCTGGATCGCACTTGCGCTCGGCGGGGAGAAGACGATCCTGGGCGCCATACTCGGCACACTCGCTCTTGTGTTCTTCCAGGAGGCGGTCGGCTCCATTCCGTTCGAATCCGTGCGTGCCGCGCAGATCGCGGCATCGGTCGAAGAGGTCGTAACCGGCATCCTGTTCATCATCGTGTTGCGCTGGCAGCCTTGGGAAAAACTGTCGCGGAGGGCGAAGGCATGACCGACACAATCCTGAGCGTAGAAAAGGTCGTCAAGCAATTCAGTGGACTGCGTGCTGTCGGTGGCGCCGAGGGCTTGAGTTTTTCGGTCCAACGTGGCGATTTCCTCGGATTGATCGGGCCGAACGGGGCGGGAAAATCCACAACGTTCAATCTGATTTCCGGTGTCTTGGCGCCGACCGAGGGCAAAGTCCTGTTGAACGGAACCGATCTGTCGGGGCGCCGGGCGCAGGATATTGCGGGCATGGGACTGGGGCGTACATTCCAGACACCGCGTGCGTTTCCATCCCTCAGTGTCCTGGACAATATCATGGTGGGTGCACACAACCCGCATGAGGGCCCAATCGCTGCACTTCTTGGCCGTTGGCGCAGTGGGGACGCGGAATTGCGCGAAAGCGCCGAAGCTTCGCTTGAACGGGTCGGACTGATCGATCGACGCCATGATCTGGTTGCCAATCTTTCGGGTGGTGAACTGCGAATGCTGGAGGTCGCACGGCAATTGAATCGGGCCCCGCGCATTCTGCTGCTCGATGAGCCGACAGCGGGCGTCGACCCTGTGCTGCAGGTCAAGCTCGCCAGCTTGCTTCGCGATTTGCACCAAGCGGGAACGACCGTGATCGTGGTTGAGCACAACCTGACATTTCTGTTCGATCTGGCAGACCGCATTGTCGTGCTTCAAAACGGCGGACTTCTGGCGGAAGGCGAGCCCGAGGCGGTCCGCCGTGATCCTGTAGTTATTTCAGCCTATCTGGGGACAGAACATGAAGCTTGAAGTCAAAGCGGTTCACAGCGGCTACGGCAAGGTCACCATTCTGCACGGAATTGATTTTTGTGCTGAGTCGGGTGAAATCACCTGTGTGCTTGGGGCCAACGGGGCCGGTAAAAGCACGCTGATGAAGACAATTGCGGGGCGTCTTCCAGTAAGCAGTGGCGAAATCGCTATCGATGGCAAGGCCATCACCGGCTCCACCGCGCTTGAGGTCACCCGGGCGGGCATCGCCTATGTCCCGCAGGAAGGCAACACATTCGCCGAATTGACTGTGCGCGACAATCTTTTGGCTTCGGCGCTGAATTTTACCGGTACCGGCCCGCGGATTGAAGATACCTATGATCGGTTTCCGATCCTGAAGGATCGGGCAAATCAGCAGGCCTCGACATTGTCCGGCGGCGAGCGCCAGACATTGGCCATTGCGAATGCTCTGATTGGTGCACCGAAGTTTCTAATCCTCGACGAACCGACAGCCGGACTGGCCCCGATCTTCGTGGACCGGATCGTCGACTGGGTATGCGAACTGTCCCGCAAGGGCATGAGCGTTATCTGGGTCGTGGAACAGAACCCTGAAAAAATACTGAACATATCGCGGACCACCTGGATGATTGATGCCGGGCGCAACCGTGAAACCCTGCCGAGCGCCGACCTGCTGCAACCGGGTCGTCTCGAAGAGATGCTTCTGTAGGGGGCCGACCGGGCAAAGCCCGTCCAACATAAACAAGGAGAACAGCCATATGAAACTTTTGAAGAATAGACTTTGCGGCATGACCGCACTCGTCGCAGTCGCTGCTGCAGCTATGCCATCTGTCGCGGCAGCCGACGCCACCATCGGCATCCTCGTGCCTCTGACCGGTGAACTGGGCGAATTCGGCGAAATCGTCGCGGATGCGATCAAGCTGGGCGTCACCGAAATCAATGAAGCCGGCGGCACATCTTGCGGGATGTTGCGTACGGTGATCGCTGATACTGGCGGCAGCCCGGAACACGCGATCCGCGAAGCCACCAACATGATCGACAGCGAAGGGGCTGTTGCCATCCTCGGACCGACGTCCGGCGAAATGGTTGCTCTGGTCGATCTGGCAAAGCGCAAGAAGACTGTCGTGATGTCGCCCTATGCCGGAACCATCACGCTGAATGATATCGGCGGAGATTATGTCTATCGCACGGTGTCTTCGGACCTTGGTGATGGTGCTGCTTCGGGCCTGTGGCTGACCGACCGCGGTTACAAGTCGGTGGCGTTTCTTGTCCAGAACGAGGAATCCACCATCTCGCCGGCACAGGTTGCGCGCGAGACACTGGCCGGTGCAGGAATCGAGCTGACCGACTATGTCGTCTATAATCCGGGCCAGCCGTCCTATCAGGCAGAGCTGATTTCAGTCCTGTCCCACAATCCCGATGCGATCTATCTGGCGGGTGGTCAGGAATCGGGCATCACCGTCCTCAAGGAAGCCGCTGTCGGTGGATTTGAGGGTGAATGGCTGCTCACGGCAGACCTCGCCGTGCCTGAGGTCTTTGAAGCGATCGACCCGCGAATTCTCAATGGCAAGGCGTTTGTCGAACTGGCCGAGCCGGATAACTCGCTGCCTGCATACAAGGCCTTTGCAGAACGCATGAAGGCATCGAGCGGCAAGGCACCAGGACCCTTCGCTGCGAACTCCTATGACATGGTCATGCTGGCCGCCCTTTCTCTGGAGGCATCCGAAGGATGCACCGGCGAGGCGCTCAATTCCGTCATTCGGGATGTGAGTGAAGGCGGTACGCCGGTTGCATCCTTTGCCGAGGCAAAGGAAATGCTGGCGGCAGGCACCGACATCGATTTCGAAGGCGCTTCCGGGCCGCTGACGATGGACAAGAGTGGTACGCCTGCAGGGTCTTACCAGATCCTGCGCGCCGAAGACGGCGCCTGGGTGGCGGAAAAATTCTATCCCGCTTCAGATTTCAAATAGAACCTGACTGGGCCGCCGTTTTCGGCGGCCTGTCAACGGTGGAGCAAAACCCGACCAATGGGTGGCGTAAAACCAGGCCACGGTATTCGCACGCATGAGACTGCCTTGAGGGCGTAGCCCAAGCGGGGGCCTCATGCGTGCGTGGCATTTTTACTGGGGTTTCAGCCGGCCTTGTCAACCTGCTTTGGTTTCCAGACAGCAGGATTGAAAACCCGCGTGTGGGTGGTTCAATCTGCCTTCGGGCGCCATTTTTCTCTCAGAGAAACCAATGCTTGGTGCTGTTTAACCGCTTGAATCGCGCTTCAACGCGTGACTATTTCCAAAACCCGCACGGCGCATGGACCGGGCCCGATACTCCGAGTTCAGGACACTCTCCGGGGCGCCGGTTATTCGGTTTCCGCTATGCCACCGAGAAACACGCGAATGGCGAGTTCCAGCCGGCTCTCGGACGCTTCCTGTCGCCGGCGAGCCGGCTGAGCGATCACGAGGTTTTCGAGCACGCTCTCATGCGCCATGTCGGCCAACAGACGTGCGGCGGCTTCTGTGTCGCTGATACGGATCTCGCCACGGCCAACAGAGCGGTCAAGCTCCACGCGAATCATGGCGTAGAGCGCATAAGGTCCTTCCCGTAGAAATTCATGCACGAGATCCGGCTGCCTCTCGCCCTCCGCGATGACAGCACGGAGAATTGCCAGCGGCAGGAGATCGGCGAGTTCTTTGCCGGTCGGCGACAACAACAGGCGCAGGCGCTGCCCGAGTGGTTGATCGAGTTCAGCATTGGTCAGTGGCCGGGTGAACATGTTGTGCATGCGCCGGATGATAGACGCGAAGAGTGCGGTACGGCTCTCGAACACCTCGTAAAGCGTGCGCTTTGACATGCCGGCCTCGTGCGCAATCGCCGCCATCGAAGCGCCTGCGAGCCCTTGGGCCACGATGACCCTTTCGGCTGCGTCGATTATCATTGCTTCACGTTCCGACGAATCGAGCTGGCGCGGCCTACCGGGGCCACGGTTGGAATTGCGGCACTTTGGCAACAAGTCAAATCTCCCGGGTTCGCAGTCACACTTTCGTGCTTGCTGTTGCGCTTGCTTCCTACGAAAAAAAAAATATAAAACCGCCTAGTTTCCATATTACCCGCTGCGGTCGTCTTCGCCAAGCGGGTACTCCATTATTAACGGAGTTATTTGATGAGGTTAGCGCCTTTCTCCCTCGTTTCATTCCTGCTCTTGGCTTTGATGGCGTCCGCCGCCTCGGCGCAGCAGCAGGAGCGTCCGCCCACACCTGTCACTGTCGTCACGGTGCAGGCGCAGACCGTTACTGTCACTTCCACACTTCCGGGACGCGTTGTCGCTTCCGGTGTTGCGGAAGTACGGCCGCAGGTAAACGGCATCATCGTCGATCGGCTTTTTGAAGAAGGTTCGGCAGTGAAGGAGGGCGACGTCCTCTACCGGATTGATCCAGCCACCTACAAGGCGCAGGTCGTTGCGGCGCAGGCCGCGGTTAATCAGGCTCAGGTCAGTCTCGATTCGGCCAATCGCGACCTCAAGCGCATGGAAACCCTGCGCAAGAGCAATGTTACGAGTGAGCAGGCGCTTGATACGTCCCTTACCACCCGGGACACAGCCGATGCCGGCTTGCAGGTCGCCAAGGCGCAACTGCTTTCAGCGAATATCGACCTGGATCGAACCACAATTCGTGCCCAGATCTCGGGCGCCATTGGCCTTTCGCTTACCACCCAGGGCGCGCTCGTCATTTCCGGACAGACCAGTCCGCTGGCAGTGATCCGCAAGCTCGACCCCGTCTATGTCGACGTTGCCCAATCAGCTGCAGACCTGATCCGCTGGAAGCGCAAGGGTCCCAAGGCAGCTGGCGCAAATATCGACACCAAGGTCGAGCTGACACTGGCTGACCGCACAGCCTACGACCAAACTGGTGAACTCACAGCAGCGGAACCGCATGTGGATGAATTGACCGGGGTCGTAACCCTGCGTCTGACATTCCCAAACCCCGACGAAATGCTGCTGCCTGGCATGTATGTTCAGGTCGAGATGCCGCAGGGCGTCATCAATGACGCAGTTCTCGTCCCGCAAGAGGGGGTCTCGCGCGACCGTCGCGGCAATCCGACAGCCATGGTTATCGGCGCTGACAATATTGTCGAGCAGCGTACTCTGACGATTGTCAGTGATCGCGGTTCTGACTGGATCGTGACGGAAGGCCTTGCGGCAGGCGACAAGGTCATCGTCGAAGGACTGCAGAAGATTGCGGTCGGCGCCCCCGTCGCGCCCGAAGAACGTGCCGAACAACCGGCCAAGAACTGAACTCGCGGAGACCGACATGGCACGTTTCTTTATCGACCGGCCGATCTTTGCATGGGTGATTTCGATCATCATCATGGGTGCGGGCGTTCTTTCCATCATGACCCTGCCGATATCGCAATATCCGCAGATCGCACCGCCGACGATCTCGATCTCGGCCAGCTATCCGGGTGCATCAGCACAAACCATTGCCAACACGGTGACCCAGGTCATCGAGCAGCGGCTGACCGGCCTCGACGGGCTCCGCTATTTCTCGTCGAGCTCGACCTCTGCCGGCACGGCCTCAATTACCTTGACGTTCGAAACAGGCATCGATCCGGACATTGCCCAGGTGCAGGTGCAGAACAAGATATCGCAAGCCACCTCGCTGCTGCCCGAAACAGTGCAGCGCCTGGGCGTGACTGTCCAGAAATCGTCTGCCAGCTTTCTCATGGTTATCGGACTCATCTCTGATGACGGCAAGCTCGACCAGACCGACCTTTCGGACTATCTCAACACCACCCTTGTCGATGAGTTCAGCCGTCTCGAGGGTGTTGGCGAAGTACAGGTGTTCGGTGCCAAATACGCCATGCGCATCTGGCTCGACCCGGTCAAGCTTGCCGCCTATGGCCTCACACCCAGTAATGTGGTGGCCGCCGTATCGACTGAAAATGCGCAAATCTCGGCAGGCGCATTTGGAACTTTGCCGACGGTTGAAGGCCAGCAACTCAACGCCACGATCACCGCGCAATCGTTGCTGACGACACCCGAAGACTTTGAAGGAATCGTCATCCGCGCAGCAACCGATGGCGGTCTGGTGCTGCTCAAGGACGTGGCGCGTGTCGAAATAGGCGCGGAGAACTATTCGACCATCGCCCGCTACAACGGCAGTCCGTCAACCGGCATGGCCATCCGTCTTGCAGCTGGTGCAAACGCACTTTCAACCGCGGACCTGGTGAAATCCAAGATCGAGGAGGCCTCGGCCTTCTTCCCCGAAGGTGTCAGCTACGTCATTCCCTATGACACCACCCCCTTCGTCGAAATCTCGATCGAGGAAGTGGTCAAGACGCTGGTCGAAGCCATCGTGCTCGTCTTCTTTGTCATGCTGCTGTTCCTGCAGAATTTTCGCGCCACCCTCATTCCGACGCTTGCAGTGCCAGTGGTACTGCTCGGCACTTTCGGCATCCTGGCTGCAGCCGGGTTCTCCATCAACACGCTGACCATGCTGGCCATGGTGCTCGCCATCGGCCTTCTGGTGGATGACGCGATTGTCGTGGTGGAAAATGTCGAGCGCATCATGGAGGAAGAAGGGCTCAGTCCGGTTGAGGCCACGCGCAAATCGATGGGCCAGATCACCGGCGCCCTGATCGGCATTGCGCTGGTGCTGTCGGCCGTGTTCGTGCCGATGGCGTTTTTCGGCGGCTCGACCGGCGTTATTTACCAACAATTCTCGATCACCATCGTTTCGGCCATGGGGCTCTCCGTGCTTGTGGCGCTGACACTGACGCCTGCGCTCTGCGCTACGCTGTTGACCTCCAAGGCCGCAAACCACGCCAAACGAGGCCCGGCTGGCTGGTTCAACCGCATCTTTGACGGCATCAGCAGTGGTTACGGCAGCACCGTCGGCTGGATCATTCGTCGACCATTGCGCATCGGCGCCATCTATCTCGCGCTGGTTGGACTTATGGCCTGGAGTTTCGTCCAGACACCTACCGGCTTCCTGCCTGACGAAGACCAGGGGATTCTCCTGGCGCTTATCCAGGCGCCGACCGGCGCCACCGCCGAGCGCACCCAGAAAGTTCTTCAACAGGTTGAAAAACACTTCATGGAGAACGAGAAGGACACTGTCGACAGCATGTTCGGCGTCGTCGGGTTCTCTTTTGCCGGCCAGGGTCAGAACATGGGACTGGCCTTCATTCGCCTGAAGGACTGGTCGGAGCGGCAATTGCCCGGACAAAGCGCCCAGGCGATCGCTGGTCGCGCCTTCCCGGCCTTCATGGGCATCAAGGACGCCATGGTGTTTCCGATCGTTCCGCCGTCGGTTCCCGAACTCGGCATCATGAGCGGCTTCGACTTCTATCTCGAAGCCCGTGACGGCCAGTCGCATGACCAGTTGCTTGCCGCCCGCGGCCAGCTGCTGGGAATGGCCACGCAAAGTGGGCTTATCGGTTCGGTTCGACCCTCCGGTCTTGAAGATGCCGCCCAGTATCATCTCGACATCGACTGGCGTGCAGCCGGTGCGATGGGGGTCTCTGCCGCGGATGTAGCACAATTGCTGCAGGTCGCCTGGGCCGGCACCTATGTCAATGATTTCATCGACCGTGATCGCATCAAGCGCGTCTACGTACAGGGCGAAGCCGATGCCCGTGCGCTGCCATCCGATTTATCGAAATGGAAGGTGAGCAATTCCAGCGGCGGGCTCGTTCCTTTTGCCAACTTCGCAGAAGGCAGCTGGACTTTCGGTCCGCAGGGCATCAATCGCTACAATGCCGTCAGCGCCATGCAGATCCAGGGCTCACCGGCTCCGGGAGTCACCACCGGCGAAGCCATGGACGAAATCGAACGATTGGCCGAACAACTGCCGGGCTACGGCGTGTCATGGACAGGCCTGTCCTTGGAAGAGCGCCAGTCGGGCAACCAGGCGCCGTTGCTCTACGCGCTGTCGCTTGCAGCCGTATTTCTCTGCCTCGCAGCTCTTTATGAAAGCTGGTCGATCCCGATCGCCGTCATGCTTGTCATGCCGGTCGGTGTCCTCGGGGCGCTTTTGTGGACCCTGTTCGGGGGCTACCAGAACGGCGTGTTCTTCCAGGTGGGACTGCTCACCGTGGTCGGATTGACCGGCAAGAATGCCATCTTGATCGTGGAGTTCGCGCGTGAACGTTACGAGGCCGGAGAACCGTTATTCGATGCGGTCCGCGAGGCGGCGCGCCAGCGCTTCCGCCCGATCATCATGACCTCGATGGCCTTCTCGCTGGGTGTGTTGCCTCTGGTCATCAGCACGGGTGCGGGTTCCGGCGGCCGCAACGCCATCGGCACCAGCGTGCTCGGTGGAACGCTCACGGGGACTATTCTCGGCATCCTCTTTGTTCCGCTGTTCTTCGTTCTGGTCACCCGCCGCCGCAAGACAAAGCAGGAAGACATCACGACGCCCGCTGAAACCTGACTGCAAAATCGCCGAGCCGGTACGGCCCTGATCTCGCGATCCTGGGAGCAGTACCGGTTGCCAGCCATTGGTGTTGTGTCGGGTAACCAGCAGAAACTGCCGGCAAAATAGAAAAGGCCGGTCAATGACCGGCCTAGATGCCTCACCCTGCGCGTACATCCGGCGTCAGGGGAAGCGTTGGTCTTAATGTGGGGCCCCTTACGGATAATTCAAGGCCGTCGGTCTCGGGTTTGGTGAAAGCAGTGAGCGGCGGCCCACCAGTTTGCACTGTGATCGGGTGGGACAGGGTTCATTGCCGCAGCGCTGTAAGTATGCCGGCAACGTGCGAAAACCTAGCTTTGGTGGATGTAGGCCCCCGGCGCAGGTTCAAGCGGCGGATAGCCTTTTGCCGGCGCACCCATCGGCGGCGGTGTCGTCATTCCACTGCTTTTCCCGTTCAGCCAGTTGATCCATTCCGGCCACCAGGACCCTTCTTTTGGTTCGGTTTGTGCAAACCAGCTGTCAGGATCGACATAAAGCGCGCCTTCTGCCCGGTGTCCGACACGGTAGTGCCGGCGTGGATGACCCGGTTCGGAGAGGATGCCGCCATTATGGCCTGATTTGGTCAGCAGGAAGGTCAGGTCGGCATCGGTGAAGAGCCGGGTCTTGTAGACCGATTTCCAAGGCGCGATGTGGTCTGTTTCGGTGCCGATCACGAATAACGGCGCGGCAATATCCTTGAGCGCAATCACCTTGCCCTCGACCGAAAAACGCCCGCCAGACAGCCGGTTTTCCAGGAACAGACTGCGGAGATATTCCGAATGCATCCGCGCCGGCATACGCGTTGTGTCCGCGTTCCAGACTCCGATATCGGTCGGCAGGTCGTCCTTGCCGAGGAAGTAGCGCTGCACCGCGCGGGTATAGATCAGGTCTTCGGCCCGGATCGAGGCAAAGGCGCGGGCCATTTGCGGACGGTCGAGATAGCCTTGCGCCCACATCATGTCTTCCAGAAACGCCACCTGGCTTTCATCGAGGAACAGCAGCAATTCGCCGGCTTCGGTAAAATCCACCTGCGCTGCCATCAGGGTAATGCTGGCAAGCCGGTCATCGCCGTCGCGGGCCATGGTCGCCGCTGCGATGGCCATCATGGTGCCACCCAGACAATAGCCGTTAACGTGAATTTTCTGATCCGGCACAATGGCGCTGATAGCATCGAGTGCTGCCATGACGCCGCGCTTGCGATAGTCTTCAAGTGACAAATCGCGCTGTTCGGCGGTCGGATTGCACCACGAGATCGCGAAGACGGTGAACCCCTGTCCCACCAGATAATTGATCAGCGAATTGTGCGGCGAGAGATCAAGAATGTAATATTTCATGATCCAGGCCGGCACAATCAGCACCGGCTCGGCCTGCACCTTGCCGGTTTGGGGTGTGTATTGCAGCAGTTCGAAAATGTCGTTGCGGTAAACCACTTCGCCCGGCGTACAGGCCAGGTCCTTGCCAAGCTGGTAGCCTTCGGGTGGTGGAGTGTGCGCCTGGCTCAGTGTGTGCAGCATGTCATCCGCAGCATGCACAGCACCTTCGGCCAGATTGCGGCCGCCGGTCGTTGCTGTCTCTTTAAGGATCTCGGGATTGAGCCAGGGGAAATTCGACGGCGAAACCGTGTCGAGTAACTGACGGACCAGAAACCGGGTCCGGTCGGAATCCTGCTTGCGCAATCCGCGAAGGTCCTCGGTCGCATGATCCCACCAATCCTGTGTTGCCAGAAAACCTTGTTGCCACAGGCTGAACGGCATGTCTTGCCAGCCGGGATCGGTGAACCGGTGATCGTAAACCTTGGGCGTGAATGGCGATTCTGGTGGCGAGCTGGGGACGGACTTGGCGGAAAAATCCATCAGCTTCAGTGCGTTGTCTCTGGCGTGTTCGGCAAGTTCGAGTTGCCGTCCCGGCGAGCGCGACAGGTGCAGCGCCCAATCGGTCCAGGTCTCGACCAGCGCAAAGGGCGAGACCCCGCCGGTCGCCTGCGCCACCGCGCCGCGCACGGCCTGGTCAATGTCCGCATAGGGATGCTGGGCGGGCTCACTTTCCACCGGCAATGGTTGCGGCTTGGAGACCGGCATCGGCGCCGGGCCGCCGGTTTTTCTGGGTGCTTTCGAATGGGTGGTTTTGCGCATGAGATTGGTTCATCCTGTGACCCACAAAATAGCATTGTGCCGAGCGGTCACCTTGACCGATATCAATCGGACGTTTCGCAGAGGGATCATCGCTGCCAGGCCTGCGCGGGCAGATGAAAACACGAGGACAAATATTGACCAGCCTTCACTCTCGCTCTCCGGCTTTACCGACTGAATTGCCCGACACGTCCAACCCCATTCTCTATTCATTCAGGCGGTGCCCTTACGCAATGAGGGCACGTTTGGCCGTCGCGTCGGCTGGTCTGCAAGTTGACCTGCGTGAAGTCGTGCTGCGCGACAAGCCTGCGGCATTTCTTGCGGCCTCGCCGAGCGCGACTGTCCCCTGTCTCGTCACCACAGATTCCGTGATTGACGAAAGTCTCGACGTAATGATCTGGGCTCTCAAACAGAATGATCCGGAAGGCTGGCTGAACATGCCGGATGTGGGGTTTGACTGGATTGCCCGTGCCGACGGCCCGTTCAAGCAGGCGCTGGACCGGACCAAATATGCGCAACGCTACCCTGAGCTTGATCCTGTCGAGGAGCGCGGCAAGGCCGCCGCATTCCTGTCCGAACTCGATGGGTTGATTGATCAATGGATGTTTGGTCACCCGACGCTGGCTGATTTTGCGATTCTGCCATTCGTCCGTCAGTTCGCCTTCATCGACAAGGACTGGTTCGATGCCCAGCCGTGGCCGGAATTGCAGCGCTGGCTCGAGGCGTTTCTAGCGTCTGAACGATTTGAGCGCATCATGGAAAAATACCCGCAATGGGGTGAAGGGGATGCCCCCGTCAGATTCCCGCAAGAGCGGTGATCCAACCGCTGGCCGAGCGGCAGAGGAGCGGAAACCGGTTGGAATTTCCGCTCCGGTGCTTGGTTTAGATCGCCAGGTAGTCGTGACGCAGTTGCTCGTTGTTGAGAACTTCCTCTGCGGTGCCGTCGAAAACAACCTCGCCTGATTCCATGATCACGGCCCGATCAGCCAGCTTCAATGCCCGCACTGCGTTCTGCTCGACCAGGATCGTGGTGATGCCCTGCTGCTTGATGATGTTCAGCGTCTTTTCGATCTCGTCGACGATGACCGGAGCAAGGCCTTCATAGGGCTCGTCGAGAAGCAGGACCTTGATGTCGCGCGCGAGAGCCCGTCCGATGGCCAGCATCTGCTGCTCACCACCTGAAAGCGTGATGCCTTCCTGTTTGCGCCGCTCGCCCAGGCGCGGAAACAGCTCATAGATCCGCTCCAGCGACCAGCCGATCGGTGGTGCGATCTGCGCAAGCTCGATGTTTTCCTCAACCGTCAGCCCTGCAATGATCCTCCGGTCTTCAGGAACCAGAGACAATCCCGCGCGGGAGGCTTCATGCGAGCTCATCCTGTGCAGTGGCTGGTGGTCGAGCCAGACTTCGCCACTTGTCATTGCCGGCGAGCCGATCTGCGCGATGGCACGCAGAGTCGAGGTCTTGCCTGCGCCATTGCGGCCGAGCAGCGCCAGAATCTCGCCTTCGTGCACATTGAAGCTGACGCCCTGCACGATGTAGCTCTCGCCGTAATAGGCGTGAATGTCGTGGACGGACAGAAACGCCGGGGCTGTCGCTGCCTGGTTGGCGTTCTTGGAGAAATCCGGGCGCTCGTATTTCGGCTTGCCCTTGTCGAGTTCGGTCTGGCTCATGCTGCGGCCTCTCCCAGATAGGCTTCTTTGACTTTCGGATGCCCCTTGATGTTTTCAGGGGTGTCCTCGACAAGCGGCGTGCCCTGCGCCAGAACCGTGATCCGCTTGGCCAGCGAGAACACCACATGCATGTCGTGCTCGATGATCACCATGGTGATGTCACGGTTTTCGTGAATCTGGTTGAGCAGGTCGATCGTGTTGTTGGTGTCTGCGCGCGCCATGCCTGCCGTCGGTTCGTCGAGCAGCAGCAGTTTCGGCTCCTGTACCAGGCACATGGCCATTTCCAGGCGTCTCTTGTCGCCGCGCGACAGCGAACTTGCCGTCATGCCGCGTTTGTCGATCATGTCGACATCGGAAAGCATCTGTTCGGCCTTCTCGATGATGCCGCTTTCGGACGCCATCGATTCCAGCGCATGCATCCGGAATGATCCGTCGCGCTTGGCGAAACACGGGATCAGCACGTTTTCCAGAACAGTAAGGTCGCCAAAGATCTCCGGCGTCTGGAAAACCCGCGATATCCCCATCTGGTTGATCTCGTAAGGCTTGCGGCCGAGCACCGAGACGCCGTTGAACAGGACTGTTCCGGTGTCGGGGATCAGTTTTCCGACCAGCACATTCAGCAATGTCGACTTGCCGGCCCCGTTCGGCCCGATGATCGCATGCACGGTGCCTTCGGCAATATCGAGATTGACATTGCCGAGTGCTTGAAGGCCGCCGAAGCGCTTGTTGACGTTAGAGACTTCGAGAATTCCCATATCTGATATCTCCGCAGATCAGTTGACGTGTGCCGTCGGCTTCGGGTGATGCTCATTATCTTTGCCCGGGGCGGCGCGTTTCTTGTTTTTGCCGGTGACCATGTTCCAGATCCGGGTTCCGCCCTCGATCAGTCCGCCAGGCAGGAAGATGACAACCATCATGAACAGCAGGCCCAGTGTCAGCGACCAGCCCTTGCCGATAAACGGATGGAAAACGAAAACCACAAAATCTTCGAGCCCGTCGGGCAGTGCCGAGAACCAGCTGTGCAGGATGTTGTCATTGATCTTCGAGAAGATGTTCTCGAAATACTTGATGAAGCCTGCGCCCAGAACCGGCCCCATCAGCGTACCGGCGCCGCCGAGAATGGTCATCAGCACGACTTCGCCCGATGCCGTCCATTGCATGCGTTCGGCACCCGCCAGCGGATCCATTGAGGCCAGCAGACCGCCGGCCAGGCCGGCATACATGCCGGAAATCACGAATGCTGCCAGCGTGTAGGGCCGTGGATTGAGACCGGTGTAGTTCATCCGGGTCTGGTTGGTCTTGATCGCCCGCAGCATGGTGCCAAAGGGCGACCGGAAGATCCGCATCGACAGGTAGAACACGATGATCGCGATGATGGCGCAGAAATAGTAGCCATTGTTGAAGGTGAACTGCCAGCCGCCGATTTCGAGCTTTGTGCTTTCTATCATCAGGATGCCGAAGAAGTGCGGGCTGTTGGGGCTGGCTGCATCCATCAGGATCTGCGGATCATCGGTGTAGACCTGCAGGCCGGTTTCACCATTGGTCAGCGGCGTCAGCACCGAATAGGCCAGGTTGAACGACATTTGCGCGAAAGCCAGCGTCAGGATCGAGAAATAGATGCCCGACCGGCGCAGCGAAACATACCCGATCAACAGCGCGAACAACGCCGACGTGATCACCGCAAGGATCAGGCCCGGCAGCACATTGTAGCTCAGAAGCTTGTACATCCAGACGACCGAGTAGGACCCGACACCCAGAAACGCCGCATGGCCGAAGGAGAGGTAGCCGGTCAGACCGAACAGGATGTTGAAGCCGATCGCAAATATTCCAAAGATTGCAAACCGCTGCATCAGGTCCGGATAGCCGGCATTGAACTGCGCCAGAGCCGATCCTTCGGGGAACGGTTGAAGCAGGATCGGTGTCGCCAGCGTCAGGAAGATAACGATGACGAGAAAGCTTGTATCTTTCTTACTCAGTCCCAGCATGGATTATTCCTCCATCACGCCTCTACGACCCATAAGACCGCGTGGGCGGGTCAAAAGGATGATGATTGCAACAAGATAAATGATGATTTGGTCGATGCCGGGGATCACTGACTTGACCTCGTTCATCGAGGCAAAGCTCTCGAGAACGCCAAGCAGGAAGCCGGCCAGCACCGCGCCCGGTAGAGAGCCCATGCCGCCGACGACAACCACCACGAAGGACAACACCAAGAAGTCCATGCCCATGTGATAATTGGGCGAGTTGATCGGCGCATACATGGCGCCCGCAAGACCGGCGACGGCCGCAGCAATGCCGAACATGATGGTAAAGCGCTTGTCGATGTTGATGCCGAGCAGGCCGACAGTCTCGCGATCGGCCATGCCTGCGCGGACAACCAGTCCGAATGTGGTGAATTGCAGGAAGGCAAAGACAGCGCCGATGATCAACGCGGAGAACATGAAATACACCAGCCGCCAGGCGGGGTAGATGATGGCGTTCTCGGCATATCCGATCAGCACGCCGAAATCGATCGATCCCCTGAACATGTCCGGTGCAGGGGTCGGGATCGGATTGGCGCCGTAGAAATATTTGATGATTTCCTGAAGCACGATCGCCAGGCCGAAGGTAACGAGAATCTGGTCGGCATGCGGACGCTTGTAGAAATGCTTGATCAGGCCGCGTTCCATGATGAAGCCCAGCGCGAGCATCACCGGGATGGCAAGCAGGATCGACAACGGCACCGACCAGTTGATGATCGATTCGCCGATACCCGGACCAAACACCGATTCAACCAGTGGTGTCTTGATCTTCGCCGGATTGCCGAGAAAATCCAGCTTCTCCGGGTCCAGTGTAATGGTGGAGATGTTCAGTATCTTTTGCATCGTCACCGCGCAAAAGGCACCGACCATGAACATCGCGCCATGCGCGAAGTTGACCACGCCGAGCGTGCCGAAAATAAGCGTCAACCCGAGCGCGATCAGCGCATAGGCGCTGCCCTTGTCGAGCCCGTTGAGAAATTGAAGGATAATTGCGTCCATGGTCCCAGCCAATCGTTCAGGCTTCAGATGCGAAAATCTGTACCTGCAGAGATGATTGTCGCGCCGGCACGATAGCCAGCGCGACAAAGCTCATAGGCAACGTCAGGTGTTAGGCACCCGAATTGCACTTTCCAAGATCGCCACCGGCAAACATCGGATGATCCGGCTCGTACCAGACCTGCTCGACCGGGGTCACCTCGACGACTTCGAGGGCGTCGTATTCGTTGGCCGGGTTTTCCTTGCCCTTCATGACCAGCACGTCCTTGAAGCACTGGTGGTCAGCCTTGCGATACAAGGTCTTGCCATTGCCAAGGCCGTCGAACACGAAGCCGCTGTTGGCAGCTGAATCGATGCCGTCCAGCGCGCCGCCGTCGCCCTCAAGCGCCGCAGCGATACCGCAGGGATCAAACGTTCCGGCACGCTCGCACGCATCCGCATAAAGCAGGGTCTGCGCGTAGCAGGTCTGCGCTGCGTTGGATGGCGGGAAGCCGTATTTTTCACCGAAGGATTTGACGAAGGCCTTGGTGCCTGCATCTTCCAGCGTCCAGGACCAGTTGGTCGAGCCGAACACGCCCTTGATGTTCTCGCCTGCACCCTTTGCCATCAGCTCGGAGTAGAGCGGAACGACGATTTCGAACTGCTTGCCGTTGACCATCTTGTCGCGCAGGCCGAACTGCACCGCGTTGGTCAGCGAGTTGACCATGTTGCCGCCGTAATGGTTCAAAATCAGCACGTCTGCGCCGGAATTGAGCACGGGTGCGATGTAGGACGAGAAGTCGGTGGTCGCCAGCGGAGTCAGCACGTTGTTGACCGTTTCCCAGCCCACGCCTTCGGTTGCTGCCTGAATCGACTCCTGCTGGGTCCAGCCCCAGGTGTAGTCGGCGGTCAGGTGGTATGCGCGACGATCTTGGCCGTAGGCCTTTGACAGCACGGGCGCAAGCGCTGCGCCGGACATGTAGGCATTGAAGAAATGGCGGAAGCCATTGGCCTTCTTGTCCTTGCCGGTGGTGTCATTGGAGTGGGTCAGACCAGCCATGAAGATGATGCCGGCTTCCTGACAAAGACCCTGAACGGCCACGGCCACACCGGATGATGATCCGCCTGTGATCATGATGGCGCCGTCTTTTTCGATCATCGATTTGGCGGATGCGCGCGCGGCGTCAGACTTGGTCTGCGTGTCGCCAGTGACATAGGCGACCTTTTTGCCGAGGATGCCGTTGCCCTTAAGCGCCTTCGACGTGAAGGAGCCGAGCATACCGCCGTCGCCTTCACCGTTGAGGTGCTCGACAGCAAGCTGGTAGGCGCGAAGTTCGTCGGCGCCTTCGTCAGCATACGGACCGGTCTGCGGTACGTTGAAGCCGAGGGTGACGGTGCCGCCCTTGGGTTCATTGAGATAGGCATGAGCCGAACTGGTAAAGATCGTGGGCATGGCCAAGCCAGCGCCGATGGCGGCGCCTGATTTGATCAACCCACGACGATTGATTTGAAACTTTGACATAAAGTCCTCCCTGAAGTGGAACGGGCGAAGCCTCCCAGCCTCTTCCCTCATAGCTACGCAAGTAGCAGCCTTAAGACAAACATGGCCGTCCTCTGGTTACCATTCGACTATTGTATATTCAGGTCATTATTCGGCGTTGAATCTGATGGCACATCTGCCAAACGGGTGCGACCGGAGTGAAGAAACCTTCACTCCGGTCGACAGCGTTGATGCTGTCAAGACTGTCGGCAGGGGGCGGACGAGCTTCGTGTCACTGCAAACCCACCTGGTCAGTGGCGCGCAGCGGCGTCCCGATTGTTTTCGCCTCGATCATTTATCGTGCGGCGATCTTCCTGCAACTCGAGCCACATTGCGTTGACGACAGCGAACATTGCAGCGAGAGGAAGGCCAAGTAACCAGGCGAAATACCACATATCTTGATCCTCCTGATCAGTAGACGGAGTGAGAATTGTCGGTGACATCGGCCTCGGTGACCTTGCCCCACAGCACCTTGTAGACCCATGCCGTGTAGAGCAGGATCAGCGGCATGAAGATCGCGGTCGACACCAGCATGATGAACAGGGTCATGTGTGACGAGGAACTGTTCCATACGGTGAGCGATGATCGCGGATCGGAGGACGATGGCATGATGAAAGGAAACATCGTCAGCCCGACAGATGAAATCACCCCGAGGATTGCCATCTTGGAAAACAGCAGCGTCGAGACTTCACGTCCGGCCCGCAGACCCAGGAAGGTCAGAAGACCGCCAACAATGCCCATCACCGGAGCAATGGCGATCCACGGACGCAGCGAATAGGCAGTCAGCCAGCTCGCGGTTTTCTCAACCTCAAAATGCAGCGGATTGGACGGGCCGCCGGTCAGATGCTCGCCAACGATTCGATAGCCTTCGATCCCGACAGCCATCCAGACGCCAGCCAGTGCGTAAACAGCAACGGCGACCAAAGCTGCGATGGAGCCAAAACGGCGGGCCCGGTCACGAACCTTGCCTTCGGCCTTCAACGTCAACCAGGCGCCGCCATGCATCACCAGCATGGAAAGCGACACCACGCCGGCCAGCAGCGAGAACGGATCCAGCAGGCCGAAAAACTTCGTGTACCAGGCACCTTCGTAGATGGTGTGCAGGTCATCGGTGAAATGGAACGGCACGCCCTGGATCACATTGCCGACAGCAACGCCGAACAGCAGGGCCGGGATTGCGCCACTGGCAAACAATGCCCAGTCCCATGATGCCCGCCAGCGCACGTCATCACGCTTGGAGCGGTATTTAAAGGCCACGGGGCGTACGATAAACGCAGCAAGGATCACGAACATCGCCAGATAGAAGCCGGAAAACGAGACCGCGTAGAGTGGTGGCCAGGCTGCGAAAATCGCGCCGCCGCCGAGAATGAACCAGACCTGGTTGCCTTCCCAGACCGGGCCCACGGTGTTGATCGCCACGCGGCGCTCGACATCGGTTTTGGCTACGAAGGGCAGCAACGCGCCGACGCCCATGTCAAAGCCGTCAGTCAGGGCGAAGCCGATCAGCAGGATGCCGAGCAGCCCCCACCAGATCAAGCGCAGGATGTCGTAGTCGATAAGCGTGTGCAGGATCATGGCTCTTACTCCGCTGGCATGGCGATGGCGTCGGCATTACGCCGTCCGGTCAGCCGTTCATTGTGCCTGATCACCCAGGCGTCGGTTTCCTCGACATCCTGGTGGGGGCCCTTGCGGATGTATTTCAGCATCAGACCCATCTCGATCACGAAAAGAACAGTGTAGAAAATGACAAACCCGGCAAGTGTCATCGCCACCTCGGTCATTGACAGCGCCGAGACCGACATGGCTGTCGGCAAGACACCGTCCACAGTCCAGGGCTGCCTGCCATATTCGGCGACAAACCAGCCCAGTTCGGCGGCGATCCAGGGCGCCGGGATCATCCAGACGGCCAGATGCAGCGCGGGGCGTGGAAAGTTCATGCCCTTGAACGAGGCGCGCCAGAAGAAATAGGCCATCGTTGCGATGAAGCCGAAGCCCAACGCTACCATGATCCGGAAGGCCCAGAACAACGGCCAGACGGTCGGGATGGTGTCATAGGCGGCCTGCACGATCTGCTCGGGCGTGGCTTCCCGCGGATCATCGATATATTTGCGCAACAAGAATGCGAAACCAAGATCCGCCGAATGCGCCTCGAACCTCGCCAGTTCAGCGGGGTCGGCGTTGTCGCGCATTTCGCGGATATGCATCAGCGCGTCATAGGCGATGATGCCTGAGCGGATGCGGGTTTCCGCCTGATTTTCGAGCTCTTCGATGCCCGGAATTGATGTGGTCAGCGAGCGCGTGCCGATCAGCCCCATCACGTAGGGAATATGGATGGCATAGTGGGTTTCGCGGGCTTCCTGATCGGGAAATCCGAAGGCGGTGAAGGCTGCCGGGGCCGGCTCGGTTTCCCACATGCCTTCGATGGCCGCCAGCTTCATTTTCTGGCTGTGCGTGGCGCTGTAGCCGGATTCGTCGCCAAGCAGTACCACCGAAAACGCCGATGCAAGGCCGAACGCTGCCGCCACAGTGATTGACCGCCGGGCCAGCTCGATATGGCGCCCGCGCAGCAGATACCAGGCCGAAACGCCGAGCACGAAGACCGCAGCCGTGACATAACCCGCCGATACCGTGTGCACGAATTTCGCCTGCGCCACATCATTAAACAGCACCGCGAAGAAATCGGTCATTTCCATGCGCATGGTCATCGGGTTGAACTCGGCACCAACAGGGTTCTGCATCCAGCCATTGGCGATCAGGATCCACAAAGCCGAGAAATTTGATCCGATCGCCACCAGCCATGCGACGGTCAGATGCGCGACCTTGCTCAGCTTGTCCCAGCCGAAAAAGAACAACCCGACAAAGGTTGCCTCGAGAAAGAACGCCATCAAGCCTTCAAGCGCCAGTGGCGCACCGAAAATGTCTCCGACATAGTGGCTGAAATAGCTCCAGTTCATGCCGAACTGAAATTCCATGGTGATGCCGGTAGCAACCCCGAGGGCGAAATTGATACCGAACAACAGGCCCCAGAACTTTGTCATCTGCCGCCAGATCGGGCGGTTGGTCATGACATAGACGGTCTCCATGATCGCAACGAGGACGGAAAGACCCAACGTCAACGGCACGAAGAGGAAGTGATACATCACTGTCACGGCAAACTGCAGCCGTGACAACTCGACGATCCCGAATTCCATGTGGTGTGCTCCTTGGAACAGGGGCACATAGGCCGCCCCGAAAATACGCCTGTGGTTGCTTGTCTAGGATATTGCTAAGCCGACATCCTTGACCTGCATCATAATGTCAGTATCCCGAATGCGGCTTTGTTGCACTGCGGCAGATAAGCTCACCGGCAACCTATCACTGCAGAATGAGACAGGTCCAGCGCCACCACCCAGTCCGCCCAGGATGTTTCCACCTCGCGGTGGGAAGCGGTGAGGATCGCGGCCTCCGGCAGATATGCGCGAATACCCGTGAGGACCGCCAATGCGGTTGCATCATCCAGCCCTTCGGTGGGTTCGTCCAGCAGCAGCAAACGCGGCTGCCGCAGCACTCCGCGTGCCAACACCAGCCGCCGCGCTTCCCCGCCTGACAGCCCCGACCCCATCGGCCCAAGACAGAAATCCAGTCCGCCCTTGGCGCGGATGACCGAAGCCAGTCTCATCGCTTCCAGCACCTCCCACAGTTCTTGATCGGAGGCCTCGGGTGCTCCAAGCCGCAAGGCGTCGGCGATGCTGCCGGCCATCAGGGTGCTGCGTTGCGGAACCAGCGTCACCTTGGCGCGCAAGCAACTTTCATCCCAGCTTTTTAGTGGCAGCGAGCCCACAGAGATCTGCCCACCGTCCGGTTGCAGCAACCGGGCAGCCAGCAGCAGCAGCGTGCTCTTTCCTGAGCCGCTCGGACCAGTCAGTGCCACGCTTTCCCCGGCGGCGACCGTCAGCCCGACTCCGCTGAGAACCGGATGCGCGGCTTGAGGCCGGCGAAACGTCAATGCTTTGATCCGCAATTCCGCAGTCTCGCTGTATGCTGTACCGACATTTTGTGCGGGTGTGCACGACAGGCTATCGCCAACCCGCCGGGCGGCAACCGTCATGCGGCCCAGATCCGCAATCGCGCGGCGCAATGGGATGACGGTTTCCATCAGCGCCAGCGAAACGAAAAAACCGATCGCCGCGAGCGCCGGTGTGATGGATCCGGTTTCGGCCAATGCCATGCCCAGCACCAGCGCCCCGGCAGCGACCCCGGTTCCGGTGAGCGAGAGCGCAAACCCTGCACGCCGTTCAATTCGGTCCACGGTGGAACGATCAATTTGCCGCGCGGCGTCCGTTGCCAGCACAGTGTCCCCCTGCTGCGACAATTGCCCATAGACCGCAAGGTCTTCGCGGGCGCGGATCAGGTCAATGAACTTGGAACGAAAGGTCTGCGCCGCAGCTTCTTCCCTGCGGGATGCGCTAGCTGCGGACCGAGACGTCCGATAAAGTGTCACGCCGGAGGCGGCCAGAAAGCCGATGACGATCCAGAGGGCGACGTTGAGATCCACCAGCCACCAGAGCATTGCGAATGTCAGCAATTGCGCCAGAATTCCGGCAGCAATCGGCAGGACCAGTCGCAAGGAAATGCCATCCAGCGCATCGACATCTGCCATCAGCCGGTTCAGCGCCTGCGGGCCGCGCAGCCGCGTCAATGTGTCATGCGGAGCCGACGAGGTGGCGGCCAGCAAGCGGACCCGGATGGAAGTCAGCGCCCTCAATGTGGCGTCATGGGTCAGCAATCTTTCGCCGTAGCGTGCAACAGTCCGCCCGAGCGCCAGAAAGCGCACCATGGCGGAGGGGCGGAAGACATCGAAGGTTGCCCCCATGCCGGCGAGCCCTGCGGCCGCCGCGGCGGTGATGAACCATCCCGACAGGCCCAGAAGCGCAATGCCGGCGACGAGAACAACAAGGCTGAGTGCTGCGCCGCGTATCAGTGCGGTTTTCTGGTCTCGCAGGATGATGCGGAAAATGCCCCACAACGCCTTCATGCTGCGTCGCCGATCATGATTGTCCGGTCCATCCGGGCAGCAAGGACGGGGTCATGTGTGGCGACAATCAGGCTGCTTCCGCGCTTCGTCAGCGTGTCCAGCCCGGCCATCACCGTCTGAGCTGTGGCGGCGTCGAGATCGGCCGTCGGTTCGTCGGCCAGCAACACATCGGGCCGGGAAAAGATGGCCCGTGCCAGGGTGAGGCGCCGCGCCTCGCCGCCCGACAACCCGCCGCCGGTTTCTCCCAGCCGAGCCGATCGCCCGCCCGGCAGCGCGGCGACCACATCATCGACTGACGCCGCACGCAGGGCTTCGTCCAGATCACCCGCCTGGCCCAGGCTGACATTTTGCGCCAGGCTGGTGTTGAGAAAATGCGGCGCCTGCGGCATCCAGCCCAACCGGGCCCGCCAGGCATCGGCAGTTCCGGCATCAAGGTTTTGGCCGCAGACGAGGATCTGGCCTTCATCCGGTGTCGACAGGCCGGCCAAGAGCTTGAGCAGCGTCGTCTTGCCCGCACCCGAAGCCCCCATCAGGGCGACGGTTTCGCCTGTCCGGATGGTCATGTCCGGATAGCGGATCAGATGATTGCCGGCTCGCACGGCAACGCCGCGCAGAATGATCTCCACCGGTCCGGCAAGTGGCCCAACCTTTGCTCCCTGGCCGACAAGTGTCGCAGGCGCCTGCGATCGCCATGCGCCCAGTTCACCGGCCACGGCCAGGGCCGCCGCCTTGTCGTGCCAGGCCGCCGACACATCCCGCAAGGGCTGATAGAAATCGGGCGCCAGCAGCAACAGGAAGATCCCGGCTGCAGGGGTCAGCGGTGCCGAATAGGAACCGAACGAGAGCGACCCGAGCAAGGTAAAGCCGACAAAGACGGCGACCATCGCCACGCCAATCGCGGCGAAAAGTTCCAGCACGGTCGAAGACAGGAAGGCGATCCGCAACACGTTCATGGTCCGGGCCCTGAGCCCGTCAGCTGCAGTGGAAAAATCCGCGATCACTGTTGCGCCGGCGTCGAGCAACCTTATGTCGACCAGCGCCGACAGCCGTTCAATCAACAGATCATTGAGTGAGCCAATGTCGGCCATCTGCCGCTGACTTGCTTCTTTGGCTGCCATTCCGACCAGCGCCATGAACACCGGGATCAGCGGCCCGGTGATCATCAGCACAATTCCGACAGCCCAGGAAAACCAGAAACTCAAGGCCAGAATGACCAGCGGCACACTCATTACCCGGGCACGCGCCGGCGCGTAGCGGGCGATATAGGGCGCAAGCACATCAAGCTTTTCGCTGGCCAGTGCAGCGATGGAGGCGGCGTTGCCATTTCCTGTTGTCCGCATCTCGCGCCGCACGATCTCGGTCCGCGCATTGGTCACGATTTTCGTTCCGGCGGCAAACAGCAGCCCTTCTGCATGATAATTCAGCAGTGCCCGCAGCAATCCGAGTCCGATGAAAGTCGCGGCGGCCCCAACGGGTCCGGGGCCAGTTCCGGGCGCCAGCAGGCCGGCAATCGCCATCGCAACAATCCAGGCCTGTACCGGCCAGATCAGCGACGACGCGACCGAAAGCGCCGAGGCGATGCGCACTTGGGTCGCTGAAACGCCGATCAACTGATCCAGCGTGTGCTGGTCAGTATGAGGGTGCGCATCCGGTTGATCGGTCATGTCTGCAGTCAAGGGTGTCTCCAGGATGCGGAATGGCCGCTCGTGTCGATGTAGCATCTGCGCGGCACAAGTTGGCCACCCCGAACGCGACATGGTGACGCTGGATCATCCCGTCCGGGACAAGTACGGCTGGAATTCTTCCCTTTTGTCCTGAAGCGTCCCGTCATTTCAGTGCCTGAAATGGATCTGGGAGGATGATGAAATGGACGGTCGTTGTTTGGATTCATTCTAAACTATACTGTTTGACTCCACTTTAAAAATACATTACCGAAAACCTCATGTTTGGAATGTGGAGTTGAAATGGCGCGGATGCAACAAGACACGTGTGGTGACTGTCCGGCAGCGGCGTATTTGCGCCGGAAGCCGGAAAATCTGGTCGTCAACGGATACCGCAACTGGGTGGCCGGTCTGGCTCATTCCGATTCACGTTACTGGGACGCAGCCTGGAGTGCCCATGCCAGCGCGCTTGGCGCCATTGATGGCGGTCATGCGCTTGATGTGATGGCGGCATTGGTCCGCCAGCTTGGCGCCTGCGCCACCTGCCCGTTGCGATTCTACAAGCCGGGCGCCGGTCATCTGTGCCGCGATGAATGTCTTGTGCTTGGCATGGTCGCCGGCGCGCAGAATGGCGACGAGCAGGCAATGGTGCAATCAGCTCGAATGCTGACCTGCACCGACGCCTGCGCCGACGTGGTTGACCGCGCCAGCGCCTATGCAGCGATCCTGCTTGGTCACAGTCACAAACTCACACCGATTCCGCTGAGCGCCATTGTCGATATCAATGTCCGCTCAACCTTGACCGCAGCTCACATGAGTGCGTCGCTTCACTGAATGAAATTGTAATCTCAGGAGTATTGTTACCCATGAAGAATTTCGCACATCTGCTCGGAATTGGCCTTTTGGCTTCCACGGCCTTGACGACGGCTGCGGTGGCCGATGTGACGCCTGAGGCTGTGGTCGCGCATTATGCCGATATCGCCGAGGCGAAATTCGATGATGCGCTGATGACCGCAAAGGATCTGGATGCGGCCATCGAAGCTTTTCTGGCCAATCCCGATGATATAACGCTTGAAGCAGCCAAGGAAGCCTGGCTGGCATCGCGGGTTCCCTATCAGCAGACAGAGGTTTACCGTTTCGGCAACGCCATCGTCGATGACTGGGAAGGACGGGTCAACGCCTGGCCGCTTGACGAGGGCCTGATCGATTATGTCGACGAAAGCTACGGCGCGGAAAGCGATCAGAACTCGCTCTATTCAGCCAATGTCATCGCCAATCCTTCCATCAAGATCAACGGCAAGACGGTTGACGCCAGCAAGATCACCCCGGAATTGATTTCGGAAACCTTGCAGGAAGCGGGCGGCATCGAAGCCAATGTCGCGTCCGGCTACCACGCCATCGAATTCCTGCTCTGGGGTCAGGACCTCAACGGCAACGGTCCGGGCGCGGGCAACCGTCCTGCGACCGACTACAGCCTTGAGTACTGCACCAACGGCCATTGCGATCGCCGTCGTGATTACCTCGGCTCAGCCAGTGACCTGCTGGTTGCTGATCTCGAGGAGATGGCCGCCAACTGGAAAGCCGGCGGGGCAGCACGGACAGCGCTTGAAGAAAAAGGCGCTGCCGGCGGGCTTTCGACCATTCTTACCGGCATGGGATCGCTGTCTTATGGCGAACTGGCCGGTGAACGCATGAAGCTCGGCCTGCTGCTGGGTGATCCGGAAGAAGAACATGACTGTTTTTCCGACAACACCCACAATTCACACCGCTATGATGCCGTCGGCATCCAGACCGCCTACACCGGTACTTACACCCGGCCCGATGGTTCGGAACTGGCCGGCCCGTCGCTTGCCGATCTGGTCGAGGCAAAGGATCCGGCCATTGCCGGCGAATTGTCGGCTGATCTCGACACCACCGTCGCGGCGATGGAAGCCATGGTCGACCGTGCAGAAAATGTCGAGGCCTATGATCAGATGATTGCCACCGGCAATGACGAAGGTAACGCCACGGTTCAGGCGGCGATTGACGGCCTGATCAAGCAGACCCGCTCGATCGAGCGCGCCATCACCGCACTGGATCTGGGAACCATCGAGCTGGAAGGGTCCGACAGCCTCGACAGCCCGGACGCAGTCTTCCAGTAGTCCCCGGCGTTTTGGAAAGACAAAGGCCATGATCGTTTGCAGTTGCAACATCGTTTCCCGGAAAGACATTGAGGAAGTCGTCACTGATTTCCTCAATGTCGATGAATGGCAATTGATTACACCGGGAAAGGTGTTTCAGGCGGTCAGCGCCCGCGGCAAGTGTTGCGGCTGCTTTCCGGGCGTCATCGACATCATCGTCGAAACCACCGAGCGCTATCACGCTGTGATGGAAAGCCCGGCGCCGCGCGTGGTCGATTTGCTCAAGCGTATCGCCGACCAACGCCGGCGTGTTGAGACGGCAAGAAAGAATGCTGGAAAAAGGAGGTCGCAAGTTGCGGCCTAGTCGTGCAAAATGGACTGTCATTTTCACCATCAGGAAGCTGCACGATCATGAAACGAAGTCAGAAAGTCATCGATTGCCTCAACGAAGCGCTATTCATGGAGTTGGGTGCCGTCAACCAGTACTGGCTTCACTACCGGCTTCTTGACGATTGGGGCTATACCAAGCTTGCTGCCAAGGAGCGCGCCGAGAGCATCGAGGAGATGCAGCATGCCGACAAGATTATCGAGCGGATCATATTCCTCGATGGCTTTCCCAATCTGCAGAACGTCGCGCCGCTTAGAATTGGCCAGAATATCAAGGAAGTGCTCGAGAGTGATCTGGCTGGCGAGCAGGATGCCTGGACCGCCTACACCAAATCGCGCGATGTCTGCGAGAAGGAAGGCGACTATGTCAGCAAGAACCTGTTTGAGGCCCTAATTGCCGAGGAGGAAGGTCACATCGACTTCCTCGAAACACAACTCAAGCTTCTCGGCGATCTCGGGGAGCAGAAATATGGTCAGCTCAACGCCGCATCGGCCGACGCGACCTGAACCCGAAGAGACTGAAATGACCGTTGACAGACAGGTGCCGGAATTGAGCGTGATTCCGGCACAGCAAATTGGCGCGCCTGCGGCGCAAAAGCTGCCGCCTGCGGTCTGTGGCATTCTGGCCCTTGGTCTGGTCATGAGCCTGGTGGGCTCGACGATGGCCGATGATCTTGCCGGGCTGCCGCACACCCGTGATGATCTCTCCGGCAAGGACCGCAAGAGGGTGGAGCGGGTTGTCGAGCCGACGACCACGTTTGAAGCTGCAGAAAAATTCGAGGCCAAACAGGGCGGTGCCGGTACCTCGACCAAAATGGTCAACCGGGATTCGCTGTCGCATTTCAACGCCAATCTGACCTTCAAGGAAGAAGAGACCTTCAAGCTCGGCAATGCGCTGTTTCGCAAGCTCTGGGTATCCTCGCCTTCCTCGACGCTGGCGTCTGACGGTTTGGGGCCATTGTTCAATGCGCGCGCCTGCCAAAGCTGCCACATCAAGGACGGCCGTGGCCATCCTCCCGAAGGGGCGGCAGACGCCACCTCGATGTTCCTGAGGCTTGCCCGGCCAGCCAGAACCGATGAAGAGCGCCATGCGCTGGAGAGCTATCTGGCCGCGTCGCTGCCCGACCCTGTCTATGGCGGGCAGATGCAGGACCTGGCGGTTCCCGGACTGAAGTCCGAAGGCCGCATGGTCATTGACTATGAAGAACAGCTGGTCAGCCTGGACGACGGTACGGTCGTTTCGCTGCGCAAGCCGTCCTACAGCGTTGCCGATCTGGGCTATGGCCCGCTCGATCCGGAAACCACCCTGTCGGCGCGGATGACCCCGCCGATGACCGGCATGGGACTGATCGAGGCCATTCATCCCGCCGATATTCTGGTCCATGCTGATCCGGATGATCGCGACGGCGATGGCGTCTCAGGCCGCGTTGCCCTGGCAAGGGATCCTGCCACCGGCGATATCGCCATCGGGCGCTTCGGCTGGAAGGCGCAGAATGCCACCGTGCGCCAGCAGTCTTCCACCGCGTTTGCCGGAGACATCGGCATTTCCACCCCCGATGTGCCCGCAGGCCATGGCGATTGCATGCCGTCGCAGACCGAATGCATGGAGTTGCCGGTGGGCATCCAGCTCGATCTCGGTGACAGTGAGGCGCCGGACCCGGTGCTGGAGCTGGTGACCTTCTATTCGCAGAATCTGGCTGTGCCGGCGCGTCGTGGCGTCGATGATGCTCAGGTGCTGGCCGGCAAGCAGGTGTTCTATTCGCTCGGCTGCACCAGCTGCCATGTGCCGAAATACGTAACATCGCGCAAGGCGGCCAATCCGGCGCATAGGTTCCAGTTGATCTGGCCCTATTCCGATTTCCTGCTGCACGATATGGGTGAAGGACTGGCGGATGGTCAGCAGGTGGGCATCGCTGATGGCACTGAATGGCGCACCCCGCCGCTCTGGGGCACCGGTTTGACCGAGATCGTCAACGACCATACCTTTTTCCTGCATGACGGACGCGCCCGCAATCTGACCGAAGCCATCCTCTGGCACGGTGGCGAGGCGCAGAATGCGCGGGATGGTTTTGCCGGACTTGAGCAGGCGGACCGGGATGCGCTCGTCGCATTTCTCAACTCGTTGTGACCAACCCGAAACTCCAGCCGCTGACGCCGGTGAGAATGGATACCCGATGACACCGAAATTCTTTCTGAGCAGATGTGCGATGGCTACAGCTATCTGCGTGGCGCCGCTGATGGTGGGGTCAGCCGCCGCGCAGAGTGATCTACCGTTGTCACAGACGCGGGAGATCATGGCTGGTACCGTCAACTCCTTCGTCCGTCCCGGTTATGCCGCGTTCCATGCCTCGAGCGACAGGCTGGTTGAGGTGGCGCAACAGCTTTGCAAGTCTCCCGGCTCCGAATCGCTCGACGCGGCACGCAACGCCTTTGCCGACACGGTCCTGTCCTGGTCGGCAATCGAGATTGTCCGGTTTGGACCGGTCAGTGCTGACAACCGCTTTGAGCGGGTGCTGTTTTATCCCGACCGCAAGGGCACGGGATTGCGCCAGGTGCAAGCGGTTCTGGCCGGCGATGAGGCGCTTGGGTGGACGCTTGAGGACTTGCAGGGCAAGAGCGTCGCCATCCAGGGTCTGGGCGGACTCGAATTCGCTTTGAATGGCGATGGCTCTGCTGTGCTCACCGACGCACAAAAGGGGCAATCGCGCTGCCGCTACATCGACCTGGCTGCGCAAAACCTTCAGAACATCGGCGCCGAACTCGACGCCGCTTGGGCTGATGACAAGGGCATCGCATCGATCTGGATGAACCCCGGGCCGGACAACCCGGTTCTGCGCGATTCTCACGAGGCTCTGTCGCAATTGCTCGGCACCATGATCCATGGTCTTGAACACGTTCGCGATGTGCGCATCGGAAACTTTCTCGGAACAGCGAAAAAGAACGGATTGCCAAAGACCGCGATCTACCGGCGCGCCGGGCTCACCATGGCTTCTATCGCCGCAAATCTGGCGTCAATCGAGCGTCTGTTCAACGAAAGCGGCATTGAACGCGCACTGACCTATGACGCCACCAAGCTTGCCAGCGAAGTTCGGTTCGAGATCGAGCAGACAATCAAGACTGCCAACAGTTTTGATGCTGGCGTCGAAGCCCTACTGGCCGATGATGTCACCCGTAAGCGCCTCGAATATCTGCAGGTTGCCATTCGAAGTGTTATTCAGCGGCTCGACGGTGAAGTCTCCGCCGCAGCAGGATTGAGCGCCGGCTTCTCCTTTGGCGACGGGGACTGACCATGTTGCTCATCGAACGGCGGTCATTTTTGATCGGTGCCGGTCTTGCCTGGGCTGCCGCCCTGACGCCGGCTTCGGCGGCGCGGCTCGCCAGTTCCGATCTGTTCTATGCGGCAGCATACAAGGATGCGGGCGGCTATGGTGTTGCCATTCTCGACAAGGATGGCGGACTGGTCTCGGAAAATCCACTTCCGGGCAGGGGCCACGGCTTCGCCAATGCCGGCAATTCGAACTGGCTCGTCGCCTTTGCCCGCCGTCCCGGAAACTTTGCCATCGGATTCAGCAAGGATGGTCGGTCCGAGCCTGTGCTGTTTCACACCCCCGCAGACCGGCATTTTTACGGCCATGGCGCGTTTTCCGGCGATGGTCGCTTGCTCTATGCCGCCGAAAACGCCTTTGACACAGGCGATGGCATCATCGGCGTCTATGACGCCACCAACGGTTTTGCCCGACTTGGCGAATTTGCCTCTTTTGGCGTCGGTCCGCACGAGGTCCTGATGATGCCCGATGCAAAAACCCTGTGTGTCGCCAATGGCGGCATCAAGACCCATCCGGATTTTGGTCGCGAAAAGCTCAATCTTGCGACCATGAAGCCGTCGATTGCGTTCGTGTCTTCCGAAGACGGGGCATTGCTGTCAAAGCACGAATTGCCGCCCGCCCTGCACCGCCTGTCCCTGCGCCATATGGCGGTAGACGCGCGCCAACAGGTCTGGATTGGCGGGCAGTATGAAGGCGACATTACCGAGGACGTTCCGGTCCTTGCAAGACTGCGGACGGATACCGGCATCGACGCGGTGGAACTGCCCGATGATGTCGGCGTCAGGCTTGGCAAATATGTCGGCTCCGTCGCCATCGGCACGGATGGCCGAACCCTGGCCTTCACCTCGCCCAAGAGCGGTGTGACGATCACGCTGGATACCCAATCGGGCAATCCGATTGATGTCGAACCGGGTCGCGGCGTGTGCGGCATACAGGCCCGGGCGGACGGGTTTGTCAGTTCCAGCGAGACCGGCCGCTTTGCAGACCGCACCTATGACCGCGCCTGGGACAACCACATCACATTGGTATCAGGCGCCTGAGCCTGCCCGGTTTCCGGTTGCACGAGAGCCTACCGGTCACCGATGGTATCGATGACGCTTTGGATCTGCCGTGAATGCATTTCAATTTCGGCCACCAGATTGTTGATTTCCTGGGTGTGAGCCAACCGCGTTTGAGCGGCGGATCTGACTTCGGTGTTGCAGTGAACGCAGACAGGCTCATTGTTGCCGATGAATTCTTCGCAATTTTCGCAGATGACAAGATGCGTGGAATGATCCGGCTTCGGGGCATCGTCTTCGATTGTTACCGAATCGGGCTTGCCTTCCAGGGTTTCGATCAAGATCGCGAATTTGCCGATAGCGAAGGGAGTTTGCGCCGCTTCGGCGGTTTTGACGATACTCTCGCGCAGCCCCGCTTTCCGCAATTTGCTGGCCCGGTAGTAGCAGTAGGGGTTGTCGCCCCGCTCGCCGGTCAGCGAATGCGTGACCCAGGTGCAGCCACCCTGGCAGAATTCGTAATAATAGCAGGTCTTGCAGAACCCCCGGCCTGGGTTTCCATCGCGCTTGACGGTGCGGCCAGACAGGTTGGAAATCGCCTCCGCAAGGCTGACTTCGCGCGAGACGCCTCCAGAGTAGCTGTCTTTGGAGAGCGACGGGCATCCTTTGATGGTTCCATCGGCCTCGAGCCCGAGGGTGGTCGTTCCTGCCGTGCATCCCTGCCATGCTTCCGCAGTCCGAGTGATGGATCGCCAATGGGCCTCGTATTTTCCGAAATAGCCGATGCTGTTTCCCGGCAGCAGGCGGAAATCGTTGAGCAACCCGTCCTCGTAGATGCTGTAGAGGTCGTCGATCACGTCGATGATTTGGTATGGTTGCAGCAGAATATGGGCGCTGTCGACGGCATTGCCCATCGCCACCGTTAACTGGGTTTGCCAGGATTTGGCGCCTGCTTTGAGGATTTCGCCGTAAATCTCCCATAAATAGGGTGCCGACAGCACGTTGATCTGGGTGTTGACGCCGGGCCGTATTCCGGTTTCGGCGATGTATCCGATGGCTTGCATCGCCTGGTCATAGCTTCCGTCAAAGCCTCGCAAACGGTCATGCATGTCTTTCGGGCCATCGATGGATACACCAATGGCCCTGATGCCGGCGTCATAGGCGGCCTGTACTCGAGGTCTGGTCAAACCGCGAGCACCGGTTTGCATGCCGCAGAGGATTCCGGATCTGGTGATTTCGGCAGCGATTTCAAGCCAATCCTTCCGCAAATAGGCTTCGCCGCCGATCAGGGTGATCTCCCGTGTTCCCGCGTCGCGCAATTGATGGATGATATCAAAGCACTCGAGCGTCGTCAGTTCGTTGGGCCGTCGGGATCCGGCCCGGGAACCACAGTGGCCGCAAGACAGATTGCAGGCCAAGGTGATTTCCCAAACGACGTGAACTGGGGTTGTCGAGCCCGTGTCATCCTGCGTGCGATACCTGAGGGGCGCGTCCATCAAGGGTCCGGCCTTTCATTCCGACGGGTGAAGGCGGTATGGAGGATCGTTATTTCCGGCGTTCTCGGTTGGAAATTTCACTTTCCAGCTTTTTCAAAGCACCCTGCAAATCACCCTGTGCCTCAAGGATGGCAACGGCATGATCGCGCAACACCTTGAGTTCATCAAGTGATGTTTTCGGATTTTCAAGAGCTTGCCCAATGGCTGTTCCGTATGCGACTATAATCATGACAGTATCCCAAATAAATGTTAGCTTCATGTTGGCGCAGTTAGTCTATTTAGGACTATAGAAACAGTAATTCAAATATGCTTGATTTGCAAGAAAAAAGAGATGTTTCCATATTGTGTGAGTTTCACAATGGTAGTGACAAGCATGGCATTGCTTCGGAGATTTCAAGAATATTTGAGATTCCGGATGCGGATGAAATAGATATTTCGGAGCTTTATTTGCTGCATAAAAATTTTGGAGTTTCAAATTATACATATGAAGGAACAAGTCTTTTGGAGGCGCGGGAAATATTCCATGCGATCTCCCTCGCCGAGGATGATATTTTCCTGGATATCGGCGCTGGTTACGGGGCCATTGTGCTTTATGGCGCTGCGATTTTCCCGGCTGCATTCATCGCTGTCGAGGCCGTTCGCAAACGGGCAGATCATATTGAGCGTGTGTCGGGCCAGCTCGGAATGCGCAATTTGCATGTCAGGCATCAGGGCGCAGAGGTGACAGACCTCGCCACAGCCAGCCATGTGTTCCTCAACAATCCTTTTCTCGGCAGTTACGCCAAGGACTATGTCTACCGGCTGGCGCGCGAGATTAAAAAGGAGTGCGCAGTCATCGCGCTCAACAATATTGTGGCCGAGTTCCGCGAAAGCCCGCTGTTTTCCGAGTTGGAGACGAGCGCAAATATCCCGAACTACAGGTTTGGATTGTTTGTGCCCGCGTGAGACCACGTCTGAAGGTTATGATCATGCGGATACGTATCGGGTTCAAATGGATTCATTTGAACGACAAATCACATCAATCAGATCAAGGTATTACGCGACCATTGCGTATTCGATTGGGAGTGCGGCGCTGTAGCGCCTCGGATCCACTTCCGACAACCGATATTTGGTGGGTTTAAAACACCGGATTCTGACGAAGCCGGGTTTCGCCTGAGCGCAACAGCAGAGAGAAGCTTGCGAGAGTGGCGGTTGCGATCGCGACCGCGCCTAGTCCTAGAACAATCATTGCTCGTTTCCTGGTGACATCATTGTCATCGACGAAGCGAGAAGTGGCATACGCAACTTGCGTGAAGCTTGCGGCGGAAAGTGCTGAACAGAAAGCAGAATTCCTTAACAGGTGATACGAAAAATTAACCTTCAATCAAGGATTAGCCCGTAAAAATCGTTCTACTCGTCGGGTTGTGCGTGCATGCAGTAATCGGCTCCCACAAAGGCATGAAGCTGTTCCGTCGTCCCGGGCTCGAGCCGGATAACCAATTCTCATTGGCCAGATGGCACCACGGTATCAAGAGGCTGACCGTGCCCTTCACCAAAGACATGAACGGCATGCCAAGCGCCATACCGGCAAGTCGCGGCCAAAGTCAGGCTTAACTGCAACACACGGCTCTGGGCCGTCAGTCGGGGTGATCGCGTGGGTCAAGTTCAAGCAAGGGTGAGGGATGCAGCGGCAACTGACGGCCTGCACGCGCGGCTTGACCTCACCGCCCTGGACACCGATAGCCGTGAACGCCTGCGCACGATGCGACCCATGGTCGAGGCAGAAGCCAGAACTGCTCTGTCCGGATTCTTCGAACGTCTGCAAAACACTCCCGAAATTGCCTCCCTGTTTAGTTCGGCCCGTCAGATCGACCGGCTTGAAGAACTCGAAGTCGCCCATTGGTCGATCCTGTCCGATGGTCGCTTTGACAGTCTCTATGTGGATCGCTCGGTCATTCTCGGCGATGTGCGTCAGCGCATCGGCTTGGATGCCGGTTGGTCGATCGGCGGTCATGCATTGGTGCTCGACCGGATCATTCGCCGGCTCGTCGACGAGAGCAGCACAGGCTTTTTCAAGAAATTTTCCGGCAAGGCCAAGCGTGACTTGCTTGCAGATCGCCTGGCCGACATCGTCAAGGCGGCGCTCATAGACATCGACATGCAGGTGTCCCATCGGCTCAGGAGCCAGGCCAGAACGCTGGACAAGCAACACCAGGACATGATTGCGCAGGAACGCGAGCAGGTTCAATCCAGCTTCGGCGCGGCCCTGGCTCGATTGGCAGAGGGCGATCTGTCGGTGCGCGTCGACCCCGGCAGCATCGAGCAGCATCGTGACATGGCGGACCATTTCAATGGTGCAGTCAGCCGTCTTGATGAGTTGGTCTCAAGTTCTGCCGCGCGGCTTTCGGACGCCCAACAGCTTGCTCTGCGCCTCAGCGATGACATCGAGACGGTTCGCGCACAGATCGAAAGCCATGGCGTGACCCTCGGCGGCGAACATGAAAATCTGGCCACCGTGGCTGACCGAATGCGCATGACCGCGCAAACCGCCCGGACGGCCGAGACGCTGATTGCCGATGTCCGCAAAAGTGCGGAAGACGGTGACCGGGTTGTTGAAAACGCCATCGGTGCAATGGCCAGTGTCAAGCAATCGGCTGAACAGATCGGCAAGATCATTTCGGTAATCGATGAAATCGCCTTTCAGACCAATTTGCTGGCGCTCAATGCCGGTATAGAGGCTGCGCGCGCGGGCGATGCTGGCCGCGGCTTTGCCGTCGTTGCTACCGAGGTTCGCGCGCTGGCTCAAAGATCCGCCGGCGCCGCCGCCGAAATCAAGGAACTGGTTTCTGACGCGAAGAATCATATCGGTCGCGGCGTCGACCTGGTCGATCAGACCCGAACAGCCATTTCAGGCTTCGTTTCCCAGGTTGGCAAGGCTTCTCAATCTGTCGCCGGCGTCGGCGCTCATGCGCAGGACGATGCTGACCATCTTTGCGGTTCGGCGACATCGCTCAAACAGGCAGCCGGTTTGATCGCGTCCGGTGGCGCGCGCATCGCCGACATTGCCGAGACCGGGTCTGACCTGCAACTTGTCATCACTGAACTTGGCGAACAGATCAGGCTGCACCGCGAGCATCGTCACGCCGGGTTTGAGAGCGTCGAAGTTTCCGACAGGACAAGAAATGCCCGGCACGCGGCTGGTCAGCCGCCACAGCAAAGGCTTGCACGATGAGCCGGATCCTGGTCCGGACCAGGACAATCTGGCTGGGCCGGGCTGAAAACGGGGGAACTCAGAATGCCGTCTGACGACACACCACGGACAATTTTGAAGCTGCCGAAAGTACTGGACCTCAATGCGGCCGGTCGGCTGCATGAACAGGTCCTCGCCCACCGGGGCGCCAACATCGATATTGATGCATCGGACGTCTGTCGTGTCGGCGCACAGTGCATTCAGGTGCTGTTGTCGGCCGCCAAGAGCTGGCGTGCCGAAGATTTGTGTTTCAGGGTCGGTAAGTCGTCGGACGCCTTCGTGAAGACATTGGAAATATTAGGAATTTCGGACGAAGACCTGCTTCCAAAGGAGATGCTGAAATGAAGAAGAAAGTCCTCACGGTCGACGACTCGCGGACCATCCGCAACATGTTGCTGGTGACCTTGAACAATGCGGGTTTTGACACGGTCCAGGCAGAAGACGGCATTGAGGGGCTGGAAATGCTCGAAGAGTCCGATCCGGACGTCATTGTCACCGACATCAACATGCCCCGGCTTGACGGTCTCGGTTTTATCGCGGGCGTGCGCAAAAATGAACGCTACCGGGCAATCCCGATTCTGGTTCTGACAACCGAAAGCGATCCGGAGAAAAAGAACCAGGCCCGTGAAGCCGGTGCGACTGGCTGGATTGTCAAGCCGTTCGATCCCTCCAAGCTTATCGCGGCAATCGAACGTGTAACCGCCTGACAGGACCTGTCCTATGGATATGAATGAAATCAGGGAAATCTTTTTCCAGGAGTGCGAAGAACAACTCGCTGAACTGGAATTTGGCCTGCTCCGGCTCAAGGATGGCGATACCGACCCCGAAACGGTCAATGCGGTCTTTCGCGCCGTGCATTCGATCAAGGGCGGCGCCGGCGCCTTCGGACTTGATGACCTGGTCGCCTTCGCCCACGTCTTCGAAACGGCGCTTGATTGCATTCGGTCCAACACGATTGTCGCATCCGCAGAGATGTTCGGCGTGATGCTCAAATCCGCTGATGTGCTGGCGGACCTCACGGCATGTTCGCGCGATGGCGGCAGTGTCGACAAATCCAGGGCGTCGAATCTGGCCGCCGCGCTTGAGGCGTTCGCCGATAACCAGCCCCGGTTGGTGATGAATCCCAGTGAACCTGTTCAAACTCATCCCCCGGTAGAAACTGCGTCCGTCGAAGAGCCCGTTTTCCAGCCGGTTCCGTTTGATTTCGATGAGTTCGATGATGCAGAGGCAACTGCATCCAGGCGGGATCAGGCCGGGCGAAAATTGTTTACAGTTCACTTCAAGCCGCGCTCCGATCTTTACGCAAAGGGAAATGAAGCGGTTCTGTTGTTGCGGGATCTGGCCAAAATCGGCGATCTGCAGGTGTTCTGCGAAACCGAAACGCTGCCCCGGATCGACCAGCTGGATCCGGAGGGCGCCTATTTTTCATGGCGGATCCGGGTCGAGACCGACGAGAATGAGGACGCTATTCGCCAGGTGTTCGAGTTTGCTGAATGGGATTGTGCGTTGGAGGTCATTGCTGGCGAAGAGCAGGAACCGTCTGAGGCCCCGGTCGCAGTGGCCGAAGATCAGGTGAAGGCGCCGATGCCTTTTGATATTTCCGGGCTGCAAGAGCAATCCGCCGCTGTCGCCGAGACGGTTCAGCCAACTCCCGCAGCCCAAACACCCGCAGCGGCAGGTGATGAGCCAGTGGCTCTCGCCCAAGACACACCGGAACCTGACCCGGTGCCAGTAGAGCTGTCGTCTGTTGCAAAGGCGGTTGCCGCCGAGGTGGCGAAAACGGAAAAGACAGTTGCCGCTGTTCCTGCCGCGCCACAGACAATAAGGGTCGATCTTGAGCGTGTCGACCGGCTTATCAATCTGGTCGGCGAACTCGTGATCAACCAGTCCATGCTGGCGCAAAGCGTGGTGGAAACAAACACCGGTGGCTCCTCGGCAATCAATCTCGGGCTTGATGAACTGCAACAGTTGACCCGGGAGATCCAGGACAGCGTGATGGCCATTCGCGCTCAGCCGGTCAAACCGGTTTTCCAGCGGATGGGCAGGATCGTCCGGGAAACCGCCGACATGACCGGCAAGAATGTGCGTCTTGTCACTGAAGGTGAAAACACCGAAGTCGACAAGACCCTCATCGACAAACTCGCCGAGCCACTGACCCATTTGATCCGCAACGCCATCGATCACGGTCTGGAGACGTCTGAGGAACGGACAGCGCTTGGCAAGGATCCGGAAGGCAATTTGCGTCTGACCGCCAAACACCGGTCCGGCCGTATTGTCATCGAAATTGCAGATGATGGCGCCGGCATC
The DNA here is from genome assembly GCF_001011155.1 of Hoeflea sp. IMCC20628. Taxonomy (NCBI): domain Bacteria; kingdom Pseudomonadati; phylum Pseudomonadota; class Alphaproteobacteria; order Hyphomicrobiales; family Rhizobiaceae; genus Hoeflea; species Hoeflea sp. IMCC20628. The sequence continues at coordinate 3,654,293 of NZ_CP011479.1, read as the reverse complement.
AACCGGGAGCGTGTCCGCAGCAAGGCCGCGGAAAAAGGTCTCATCGCAGCAGATGCAAATCTGAGCGACGAGGAGATCTACAACCTGATTTTCCATCCCGGCTTCTCCACTGCTGATCAATTGACCGGCATATCCGGGCGGGGCGTCGGAATGGATGTGGTCAAACGCTCCATCCAGTCGCTCGGCGGGCGCCTGTCGATCAATTCCAAGCCCGGCGTCGGCACGGTTTTCACCATGAGTCTGCCGCTGACTCTTGCGGTGCTTGATGGCATGGTTGTCACCGTCGCGGGCCAGACCCTGGTGGTGCCGCTCACCGCCATCATCGAAACCTTGCAGCCGGAGAAGAAGGACATTCATGCCTTCGGCTCCAGCCATCGCTTGATTGCCATTCGCGAGGTATTCTGCCCGCTGGTCGATGTCGGTCACATTCTCGATTTCCGTTCTGACCTCGCCGATCCTGTCGATGGCGTTGTGCTCCTCGTGGAAGCAGAAGGTGGCGGGCAACGCGCCCTGATGGTCGATGCGATCCAGGGCCAGCGGCAAGTGGTCATCAAAAGCCTGGAGGCCAATTATCGCCATGTGCCCGGCATCGCTGCTGCGACAATTCTTGGCGACGGCCGAGTGGCTCTCATCCTTGATGTCGACGCCGTCGTCATGGCTTCGCGCGGCCACGCGCTCGGCTCCGAATTGACCCTCGCGGCGACAGGGTAGGGGAGCGGGAACACTCATGCGGAATTCGGGACATGACATGTGCGAACGGACTGCGTTCACGCTCGGCGAGCAGGCCTCCTGTGTCGTTCTCACGTTCCTGCGAGAGGACCGCGAACCGATGCCTGTAATGTCCGTGCCGGGTTCGTCCGGTCCTGCAATCGCCATTGTCTCAACAGGAGGAACAAGGGTGCGCCTGCGTCACCCCGATGCCTCTTGGGACACCCCTGAAAGTGAGGCAGCGTGAGCGCCGTTGCCATTCTCCAATCCGGTCGCCCGGATGAATGTCTTGTAAACGCGGAATTTCCGCTCACCCGCAAGGATCTTTCCGATATTGCGGGGATGATTTATTCCGATGCCGGAATCGCTCTCAACGAGACCAAGGCATCTCTGGTCTATTCACGCCTTTCCAAGCGTTTGCGTCAAATCGGGCTGGGCAGCTTCAAGCAGTACTGCGCACTGGTCAGTTCTCCCGAAGGCTTTGATGAGCGCCGGGAAATGCTCAGCTTCCTGACCACAAATTTCACGCGCTTCTTTCGCGAAAATCACCACTTCCAGCATCTCCGCGATGAAGTCCTGCCGGGCCTGTTGACCCGTGCGAATGCCGGTGGTCGTGTCCGCATTTGGTCAGCCGGGTGTTCCGATGGGCAAGAACCCTATTCGATAGCCTTGACGCTTCTCGACATGGCTCCCAATGCGGCAAGCCTGGATGTCCGGATCCTCGCCACCGATATCGATCCGAAAATTATTGCCCAGGCGCAGGTCGGGATCTATGACGCCCAGGCGATCGAAACCGTCGATCCACGGATGCGGAAGCAATGGTTCACGCAAACCGCCGAAAAGCGGTGGCAGATCAGTGATCAAGTCAGGAAACAGGTCACTTTCCGAGAACTCAACCTTATGGCGCTGTGGCCCTTTCGAGGCCCGTTTGACGTGATTTTTTGCCGTAATGTGGTGATCTATTTCGATGAAGCCACCCAGAACAGGGTCTGGGCCCGGTACGCGGATCTGTTGCCGCCAGGCGGGCACCTCTACATCGGTCACTCCGAACGTTTGTCCGGCGAAGCCCGGGACCGCTTCGAGAGCACCGCCGTGACGATCTACCGTTGCAAGGGGAGGATCTGACGATCATGACCCAACCGGTGCGCGTACTCGTTGTCGACGATTCACCCACAATGCGTGGCCTGATCAAGGCCGTGCTTCGCAGTGATCCGGACATTTGTGTTGTCGGTGAAGCCTGTGATGCCATCCAGGCCCGCAGCGCAATCAAGGAGCTCAACCCGGACGTTATCACCCTTGATGTCGAGATGCCGAATATGAACGGCATCGCGTTTCTCGACAAGATCATGAAGCTCCGGCCGATGCCGGTCATCATGGTTTCCACTCTGACCCACAGAGGAGCGGAAGCAACCCTGGCGGCGCTGGAAATCGGTGCTTTTGATTGCGTCGGCAAACCGGTGCCAGGCGATCCCGCCCCGTTTGCCCGGCTTGCCGAGACGGTGAAGGCCGCGGTGCGGTCACAGCGTCACCGTCCTGATCCGGGAACGGCTGAGCAAGCAAAGCCCGGCGTGCCAGAAGCATCCTTGGTGCGTGATTATCAGCCGGCGCGCAGGATAATCGCCATTGGTGCATCCACCGGCGGGGTCGAAGCCCTGATCTCGATTCTAACAAGATTCCCGGTCAACTGTCCGCCGACGGTGATCACGCAACACATGCCTGCTGCGTTTACACGGAGTTTTGCGCAGCGGCTGCATCGCCTGTGCGCGCCGCAAGTCAAGGAAGCCGAGAATGGCGATCGTCTTGAGATAGGGCGGATTTATCTTGCGCCGGGCGGGGAGCGCCACATGAAAGTCGCCAATGCCCGGGCACCGCAATGTGTTCTGGCAGACGACGGTCCGGTCAATGGCCATCGTCCGTCTGTGGATGTCTTGTTCGAGTCCGTTGCAAGTCTTGCCGGTTCCAAGGCCGTCGGGGTCATTCTGACCGGAATGGGCGCTGACGGTGCAGCGGGTCTTCTGAAGATGCGCCGGGCGGGCGCTGTGACAATCGGCCAGAACGAGAGGTCCTGCGTGGTTTACGGGATGCCGCGTGTGGCCCAGGAAATGGGCGCCGTCGAGAGACAGCTACCGCTCAGCCTGATTGGGGCGGAAATCCTCAAAGCAACAAATGAAACTTCCGGGAAAGATAGAGTCGCCTGATGACCATTGCACATAAAATCAAGGTTCTTGTTGTTGATGATCAGGTGACCAGCCGTCTCCTCATCAATGACATGCTTCTGCAACTCGGCTTTACAAACATCACGATTGCTTCCGATGGCGAGCAGGCGGCCAAGATCATGCGGCAACAACCCCACCATCTGGTCATTTCGGACTACGCCATGCCGAAAATGGATGGCTTGGTCCTGTTGCATTCGATTCGCACAAACCCTGCGACCAAGAAGGCTGCATTCATCATGGTAACCGGTCAGGGTAACAGGGCGTTGGTGCAAAAGGCCGCCGCACTTGGCGCAAACAACGTCCTGGCAAAGCCTTTCAGCATTGAAAAACTGAAAGCGGCAATCGAAATGGTATTCGGGGAGTTGTTGTGACAACAGCCTGGAATTTTCGAAAGATCCACGTCATTCAGGGCGAGTACAAGGTCACTGACGATCCCGACGTGGTGCTTTCCACCATTCTGGGCTCCTGTGTTGCCGCGTGCATGCGTGATCCGGTTGCCGGGGTCGGCGGCATGAACCACTTTCTTTTGCCTGGCCATGGCACTGGAACCGGTGGCGAAGCAACCCGCTATGGTGTGCATCTGATGGAATTGCTGATTAACGGACTGTTGAAGATGGGTGCCCGGCGCGACCGCCTAGAGGCCAAGATCATAGGTGGAGCCAAGACAATTGTCGGCTTGTCCAATGTTGGAGAAATGAACGCCGAATTCGCTCATACATTCCTGAGCCATGAGGGCATCAGGATTGTTGGCAGCAACACAGGTGGAGATGTCGGGCGCAAGCTGCAGTATCACCCTGTCAGCGGCCGTGCCCGGCATACGACACTATCCGGAGCGGAGACGCAGAAAACTGTGGCGCTCGAGACCGCGCCGGAAAAGACCATCGTACCGATGCCAGCCGAATCTTCGATAGAGTTTTTTTGAGGAGCCGTCCCATGAAGCAACCGCCTTATGTGGCCGGCAAAGGCCCTGATGAACCCCTACACGAGGTGATGGCGCGGATCAGTTCGGAACTTGTCGATGTTGCGGATTTGATTGAGCGTCTCGAGCCGCTGTTGTCCAATGGAGGTTCCACCGAACTTCTCGCATCTCCCGATCACATGCGGGTCTTGCAGGGCATTGATCTTGCGGTTCAGAAGAGCCGTGGTTTGGCAGCCTTCATCGACAGCGTCGGCGAAGGCCTCGAAGCCGAACTCATGGTCAACATCACCTCCGCCCTGAATCTGTTGAACCTGGAAGACATGAAGCGGCAACTCAAAGCGTCAACCCGCACCGCTCCATCTACCGAGATTTATCAGAAAGCCTCCGGGGATCTCGAGTTCTTCTGAAACGGGACCTGTCGTCACAGACCACTTTCGCGCAAGTTTCGCCGCCTAGGGTGACCTAACCGGTTATCCTGACCGGCTTGCCCTGTTGAGCGCGGATACAGAATGAGTCTGTTGAACCAGCTGTCACAATTGACGAAAAACCTGTCCGGACTGGGACAGGCAAGGTTGATGGCGCTTGCCGGCGTTGGCGTCATGTCGGTGATTCTCATTATTGCCGCCGCCGTTTTCCTCAACAAGCCGACACACGAAACGCTGTACATTGGCCTTTCGGGCGATGACGTCAATCAGATCAGTCTCGTGCTCGCTGAATCCAACATCAATTTCGCCATCGGTGCGGATGGAGCGTCGGTGAGTGTCCAGGCAGGCAATACCAGCCGCGCCCGAATGGTTCTGGCTGAACGTGGTTTGCCATCGTCAAATTCTGCCGGATACGAATTGTTCGATCAGGTTGGTTCTCTTGGCCTGACCAGTTTCATGCAGGAAGTTACCCGTGTTCGGGCGCTCGAGGGCGAAATTGCCCGTACCATTCAGTCGATCAACGGAATCTCGGCGGCGCGTGTTCATATCGTCATGCCCGACCGCGGAAATTTCCGACGCGGAGACCAGAATCCATCAGCTTCCGTGATGGTTCGTGCCGGCAACAATCTGGCTGGTCGCACCGCCAATTCGATCCGGCATCTGGTGGCATCCTCCGTGCCCGGGTTGAACATTGATGAAGTCACGGTTCTTGACGCAACCGGCCAATTGCTTGCAGCCGGCGATGATTTCTCCAATTCAAACCTCAACCGGTCGCTGTCGATCGTCCAGTTGGTCCAGGGCGAAGTCGAATCCAACATCAACAAGGCGTTGGCCCCGTTCCTGGGTGTTGAAAATTTCAGGGCCAGCGTTAACGCAAAGGTCAACACCGACAGTCAGCAGATTCAGGAAACCGTTTACGACCCGGAATCACGGGTTGAACGGTCGGTCCGGGTGACGCGGGAAAACCAGACCTCCAGCCAGTCGTCAACCGATGCGCCCGCGACGGTGGAACAGAACATTCCCGATCAGGGTCCCAACGGCACAGGCGCGGATGGCCCGCAGTCCAGCGAATTGTCTGAGCGAAAAGAAGAGCAGACCAATTTCGAGATCAACTCGAAAACTGTCTCGACTGTACGCAACAGCTATGATGTAGAGGAATTGTCGATCGCCGTGGTGATCAACAAGGCGCGCATCGATGCCATGCTTGGCGGCGAGCCAACGCCTGAAGAGGTGGACGCCTACCTCGTCGAACTGCAGCAGGTTGTCTCCATGGCTTCAGGTTTGAGCGTCGACCGCGGTGACCGGATCAAGGTTACCATGATGGATTTCCTCGCCAGCGAGCTGCTGACGGCTGATGCAGCTGAGCCCGGTTTCGCTGACGCCGTGAGAACGCAACTTGGCACAATCATCAACGCTCTCGCCTTTATCACTGTGGCAGTCTTGATTGTCATGTTCGGCTTCCGTCCGTTACTGCGCAGCGCAGGAGTGGGTGGTGCTGCCCGAAATGACAACGCAATGGAAGATGGCCTTGAACTGCCTGACTTCTCTGCGGAAGCCTTGGGTGATATCGCCTCCATGCCCATGGAAGGGTTTGGCGCAGACTTCGGATTTGGCGAAGAAGGCGAGTCCGAACTTGAAATGGAAGAATCGGGATCGTTCAATCGCCGCGTCAAGGAAGGTCCTGAGCGTCGTCTTGCCAGAATGGTCGAGATCAACGAAGAGCGTGCCGCAAAAATCCTTCGCAGCTGGGCATCAAGCGAAGCGGCATAGACGTCCGTGGGACGAATATGCTGCTCGGGTGTGGCTACCTGCATCGGCAGGCAGGTTGAACGTTCTGTTCGGATTCAATCGTGTGCGCGGCGTATTTTCCACTGCTGCTGCCGGTGCCAGACATTTTCCCCATCTCGCCGGATGATATTTTAAGGTTAAAGGGCTTCTGTTGCGGGCTTCCTCCATGGAGTGCGCCTGCCAGATGATATTCTGTGAAAATACTGCTTCACAAGAACTGCCAAAAGTAAATCCCCAAAATGAGGGGCTATTTATTTGGGGTCTGTTCCGGCAAACTGAAAATTGAGGGAAACCGATTCGACGATTTCCGTAGCGTGGAAGAGACCACGACGGCGTGGCTTCGGGACGAGGCGTACTGTATGGCGTTGAAAGTGTGCTGATGGTTCATGGAAGCCGGGCTGTTGTTTGCAGGCATGTAGCCTGTGGCGTGCGTCACACGAGAGAGGACGTGGGATGATCGCGCGCGAGGCCTTTATCCATGATCTGGAGTCCAAAGGAAGTTCCGACCACATAAGCAGCGGGATGGAACTTGTCTGCGCCTATGCCGGCGCCCGATGCTATCTTTTGGCCCGCACTGATCTCTACTCTGACAGACACCATGATTTCATCGTGACTTCGAACTGGCCTTTTGATCTGGTGCGTTCATTCGGCGCGGCGCTGGTCGATGCGCAAGCGCGAATAAGCCAGATTCGCCGGTGCCTTCAAGCTTTCGAGCCATCATTTCAGGATATCGAACACTCGGTGAATTTGTCTGAATCCTTCTCTCAGCGCGTGTGTCTGATTCCATACAATGCCGGCCAGGCCCGAATGGTTCTCGCTTTGCTTTTTGACAAGGACGCATCCCTGTCACATGACCGGCTGCGGGACGTTGCTCTGGCCGCCGCGTATCACAGCTCCCATTTTCCGGATGTAATCTCCAGCAATGATACGCTCTCGGATTTGACCGATCGTGAAGTTGAGTGTCTGTCGTGGATAGGCGAAGGCAAAACCAGTGATGAGATCGCACTGATCATTGGCATCTCGCGCAACACTGTAAACAATTACATCACCAGCATCATGAACAAAACCGGGGCGAAAACACGCTCTGAAGCGGTTGCTTTTGCCGTCAGGCAGCGCATCATCTAATGGAAGGAGCCATATTGATGGAATACGGAGCACCTCCAAGTGGCCAATCCACCCAGGACCGGAATCAAAAGCTCGCACAGGATGATTCAGGCGGGCATGCCGGGTCCAGCGCAGACCTGTTCCCGAAGCTTGTTTCCATGCAGAGAACATGCGGCAGTGAAGCGTTCGCGATGCTCGTGGTTCAGGCCCATACACTGCTGACGCCTGGCCGGATCGAATGCAAGATGCACAGCCCTGGCAGCGATGCGATGGTGGCAAAGCTGATTGAAGAGCAGTCCGCGTTCCTGTTGTCGCATCTTTACTCTTCTCCGCGTCCGTTGATTTTCGCACCCGAAGGCTACCGTACAACTGAAATGTCGCCGGCAAAGCCGGTTCACGTGGTGGACAAAGTCGGACTCGATCTGGCATTTCCGGTCCAACTCGGCGCCATGGGGAATGGATATGTGGTCTTCTTTGCGGTTCACACTGCCATCAACAATGAATTGCTGATCGATCTTCACCGCAAATCCCTGACCATTATGCGGGAAAAGTTGCGGGTGGTTTTCGGATCGACGTCTGAAACCGAAAAAATGAATGAGCGTGAAATCGAATGCCTGCAACTGGTTGGCAATGGAATGAAAAGTGAAGCCATCGGCGAGCGGCTCAATCTTTCGGTTCACACGGTAAATGCCTATCTGGGTTCAGCGACCACAAAATTGAATGCCGTCAATCGCATCCAGGCGATCGCCAAGGCAATCCGTCTCGGCCTCGTCGCCTGATCATTGCCGTTGCGCGGTGTGCTCCTGCGCACATACTGCCGTATCAATCGATCTCAACGGCAACACGCATGACAAATGCGCCCTCGCGCATTGCTTTCATAAATCGCCATCGTAAAAACGCCGCGCATCGAATTGGACGCGCAGCGCTGTAACACCATGCCCTATTGCCAGTGCGTCATCGTTCAAATGAACCCATTTGAACGCGACATGCATCAGGCTGCCGGGCGAGGAATCTGGATCGCCGGCACGAATGGCCGAAATGCGGCAGCACGCAGGCTGTCCTTCAGGCGGATGGTATTCTGATCCGGATCGTCCAGCGGTTCATCGAAGGCAATGTGGTTGATCTCGACGCCGCCAAAGTCCTGTTCCAGGATCAAGCGCGCATAGATTGTCACGCCCTGGGGTTTGATTTCCAGATCAAGCACCACACGTGGCTGCCCGCCCCAGTCGAGGTAATAATCCCCACCGATACCAAGCTTGACGACACCGGGCAGGAAGAACATCTCGGCTGCAGAGGCAACCAGATCCGACAGATCGCCATGACGCTCAAAGCGGAGCATCGCGATCAGGTCGGCGACGTCAACGAGCCTCAATTCACTGGCTACGGTACAGATCGCGTCTGCAACGATTATTTCCCGTTCGGCGGAGAGTGGGTTTGGTTTCATTGTCGCATGCCCGCAGTTTTGGATTTCGATCTCTCGGAGTAAATTTTGTGCACCAGTTCGGCGACGGCCTTGTAGAACACCGCTGGAATGAAATTATCGACTGAGACTTGCGCAAACATGGAGCGGGCGAGCGGCGGATCTTCGAAAACGGGAATTCCGTTGGCTTCTGCCACTTCACGAATTTTCAACGCGATCAGATCCTGACCTTTGGCGATCACCAGCGGTGCGCCGCCTTCTTCCGGGACATAGCGCAACGCCACCGCAAAATGGGTCGGATTGGCGATAATCAGCGTGGCGCGGGGCACCTCGGCGATCATGCGGCGGCGCGCACGGTCCCGTGCCAGCGATCTCTGCCGCGCCTTCATGATCGGATCGCCATCCGATTGCTTCATTTCTTCCTTGATGTCCTGCTTGCTCATCCGCAGGTCAGCACCCCAGGCGTACCTGGTCCAGAGCACATCAATGACAGCTAGAATGGCGGTGCATATCAGCACCACCACCACGACCTTGCCCGCCAGGCGCGCCATGTCAGGCGCGATCAGGGAAGGGTCCATGAACATGAAGTCGAGTGATCGAAAATATTCCGTCTTCATCACCGTGGCCACGACCGTCGACACAACCACGATCTTGAACAGGTTCTTGGCGAATTCCACCATGCCCTTGGCGCCGTAGATCCGGGTAAAACCCTTGGCTATGGAAATACGCTCCAGCTTCGGCTGGATCCTGTCCAGAACAGGGCTTGGCATGTTCTGCAAAACCGAGGCTGCAATGCCGAAACCCATCAACAGTGCAAAGGCCGGCAGCAAGACAGCACCTGCCTCGTAAAACAGCAGCCGAAAAAGGGCGACGGCGTCACCGCCGTTTTCGATGCGCCAGCCGTCTGATTGTTCGAACAGATCACGAAGCGATTCGGTGAATCGTCCAGCGCTGTCAGGCAGGAAGAACACCAAAAAAACCAGCATTCCCAGGGTGGAGGCAAAAATAGGAACCTCGCGGCTGAAAGGAACGTTGCCCTTGTCCACGGCATCCCGGATTTTTTTCTCGGTAGGCTCTTCGGTTTTGCTGTCTTTGTCTTCGCCTTCGGCCATGTCAGCTCAGGCTCATGCCGCTTCGGCATCGGCTGGCGCACTGGTTTCGCGCAGCGTCAATTGATCAAGCCCAGCCAGTCTGATGGCTTCCTGGGCAATGGTGCGGCGGGCGACTGCAATATCGCGTGTGCTGATACCGGCGTCACCGGAGGCGAGATCGGACTCGATCATGCGGCGCTGGCGAGCGCCGATAGCCGAGAGCACAGCCTCGCGCAATTCCTCGTTCGCGCCACGCAAAGCCATGGTCATGATATCTCCGGAGATGTCATTAAACAGCGTAACGCGACTGCGCAGGGTCATCAGGACAACATCATCAAACAGGAAGATCCGCGGTCGAATTTTTTCCATTGCCGACGTGGAAAGTGTCCCAAGCGCTCCAAGCAGCGATTCGACTTCCGGCTTGGACAGTTCGTTCATGATTTCGGCCACCTTGATCGAGCCGGTATTGGCCTTGTCGGCCTCGATGCCGGTGATCAGTTCCCTGACCCGGTTTTCGATGATTTTGGCCGCTTGCGGATTGACGCTCTTGAGGTCGACCGCCCGGCGGATGATATCGACCCGGGTTTTCTCCGACATCAGCATCAATGTCTTGCTGCCGAATTCGGAAGGCAGCATCGACAGGATATAGGCCGCAGTCTGCGGGTGTTCGTTTTGAAGGAACTTGCTGACCCGAACGGGATCTGAATCCTGCAGGCGGTCCCAAACCGACATTTCATAGGCTTGATACTGCGTGCGACGCCCGAGCAATCCATCGACTTCGTCAGGCGTGAGGCCTTCTTCAAGAATCCCTTCCATTGCCTTGGCGTTGTCCATCAGACCGGCGCCTTCGCTGAACAGGTCTTCGAATTCGTTGACCAGTTCAATCAGTTCTTGCGGTTTGATCGACCGAAGGTTCTGGGCCTTTTTGATGATTTCCTGCAGTTCTTCATACTCGAAAAACCTCAGAAGCTTGCCTGCCACAGGTTTACCCATCGCCAGAAGCACGGCGGCAGCTTTTTCCGACGGCGAAAGATTGCTGGTGTATCCTGAGTTTTCAGTACCAGTCTGATCATAGGCTGCCATATCAACCAGCCTTCTTTTGCTGTTCGCCAATCACTTCGATTATGCGAACGGCAAATTTGGTCTCGTCTGATTCCAGCACCGTGATTTCGCCGCGTCCGATCAGCTTGCCGCTGACCATGATCTCGACCGGTTCGCCGATTTTGCGATCCAGTGCGATTGTGGCGCCTTCGGAAAGTTTCATCAGCGAGGAAACTGCCATGCGGCTTGTGCCCAGGATGACCTGAACGTCAACCGGGATGCTCATCACAAGGTCCATGCGTCCGGACTTTCCGCTCGCACCAAGCTTGGGCCCGGCAGATGCATCCGCCGTGGCGCCAAACATGCCGTCTGATCCCTCGTCAGCAGGTGCCGCGCGGAAATCTGGTCCATCAAGACCGGAGAAGCCGTCCATGTTGAGTGGGTCGTCACCTTCATGTGCGCCGCCCAGATCGTCGAGGTCCGCGCCAGTATCAAGGCCTAGGGCTGATGCGCCACTCATGGAATCCACGCTTTCATTAGTCGCCAGCTCTTCGCCGGCATCTTTTTTCAACATTCCGCGAAGCCCGTCGACGGCTCCATCGATCGCGTCGCCATCTTGTGCCATTGGATCAGCTTCGCCATCAAGTGCTTCTTCGCTAGCCATGACCCTTTATCCCGCTCCAAGCTTGCCCGGAGCCTGTCTTGCAGCTCCAGGCGCGTCTTCATACAAAGTCTGTTTTCCAGTTTTCGTCTGGTCCGGCCTGACCTTCAACCTTGACCATGTAGCGCGCGCCAGCTTTGCCCAGTGCGCAGGTGTAAAGCGGCCGGCCATTGGCACTCAGGGTAACCTCGATGTCGCCCTTGTCAGCAAAGGCAATCAGATCGCCCGTTTGCAACCGGCTGATGTCGCCAAGCTGAAGCGGCTCGAGCGCAACAGTGGCCTGCAGGTTGATTTCCGACCGGGAGACCCGGTGGCTTAGCCGTTCGCTCCAGCTGTTGTTGTTTGCATCGGCCTTTTCACCAACCCGGGCATGCCGGATGGTCGATTTGAGCAGCAGCGACTGCGGCAACAGCAGGGTCAACGATGTCATCACTGCGCCAAAACCAATATCCAGCGTCATGGCGGCTGCATGGTAATCCGGCACCGGGTCGCCATCTTCGACTGGCAGTTCCGATCGCGGCTTGGTCAGGCTGGTCTTGGCCTTCGGGTCCGCGGATACCAGCTTGCGCAGGTTTTCATTGAGTTGCTCGAACACCACCAGCGACATGTCGAGTTCGATATTCGACAACGGCCGCGCAATAATATCCAGATCGGCCGGATCAGAGCCGCCAAGCAAGCACTCTACCAGGCCGATAATCAGTTTGGACCCGCACAGAACCGGAATGTCGGCAGACCAGCCGGCGATGGAGGCCTCGCAATACACCGCTTCGGTGCCAACCTGGGAAAGCAATTCGCGCCGGCGTCCCTGCCGGATGGCACCCGGACGGACATCGATCTCGACGCCGGTCACCTTTTCAAGCGCGGCCGACAGCAGGGGGCAGAGCACGGACAAAAGGGTGTTGCACTTGACTTCGATATCGGACGGATCGCCCTTGGTGCCGGTCATGCGATCGAGCAAGCCCGGATCGAATGCCGCTAGGGCGGATGTGGGTTCGGTTTCGGTCGCGGTGCTCATAGCATCAGGCCGCCTTCGCTTCGCCGCCGCCGCCCGGGTTCATCATTTCCTGCTCAACAGCATCAATGGTCGGGCGCTCATAGGAAGAGATGGTCTTGCGGCCGTGCTCAAGCGCAACTTGCGGAACCGAGCCGTTCATGTAAGCCAGCAGCGTCTGCTTGACGATGGTGTAAAGCCGGTTCTGCTTTGTCCGGACCATCTTGATGTTGATCGCGATCGGACCAAAGACGCAGTAGGACAGGAAAATTCCCAGCATGGTTCCAACCAGCGCTGCGCCGATCAGCCCGCCCAGGATGGCGGGTGATTCATTGATCGCGGCCATTGCTTTGATGACGCCCAGAACCGCGGCAATAATCCCGATCGCCGGGCAGGCGTCGGACATGGTGTTCATGGCGTGGTAGCACTTGAGGCGGTCGTGGGAAATGGTCTGGATTTCCTCATCCATCAACGCCTCGATCTCATGCGGGCGGGCGTTGCCGATAATGATCAGACGCACGTAATCGCAGATGAAGGAGGTCAGATCCTTGTTCTTCAGGATTGTCGGCGCGGACTGAAACAGATCGGATTCTTCGGGGTTGTCGATATGGCTTTCAATCTCGTTGCGGCTCTTGGTGCGCAAATCGCGCATCAGCGCGTAAAGGATGCTCAGGGTGTCGAGATATTCGCGTTCCTTCGGCACTGTGCCCTTGAACGCCTCGCCGGTCGCCTTCAGCGTATCCTTGATGGTCTTGACCGGGTTCGACATCACAAAACCGCCGATCGCGGCACCGCCGATGATCAGCAATTCGAATGGCTGGTTGAGCACTTCGATATGCCCGCCCATGGCCATGAAGCCGCCGAGCACGCAACCCAGTGTGATAACCATACCAACAATGATATTCATGATGCCCCGCCGCGGAAATTTGCTCGCTATACAAGTTCTACGGCTTGAGCCTTGTGTGAAGCTGAATCTGTCTGCCTTATTAATGGTTTCCCGCTGCAACCAGCTTCGCGCAAGCAAGCTGGCCTATTTGGAGACATATGCAGGAGAATTGCGCCGGATTGCGGTTTGGCAAGTCGCCCTGACAGACCGAGAAGGGTAAATCCGGTGACAACGACTTACACCAGCTACAACCTGATCGCACGGGATCTTCCCAAGTCCATTGAGCGGATCGCCAGCCAGCCGCAAATCGCCCGGGAAAGCGAATATTACCTCAGTCGGATATCCGAGATAAAGTCCATCGATGAGTTCATGGCTGACACGCGGGTGTTCGATTACGCCATGAAGGCCCATGGCCTTGAGGACATGAATTACGCCAAGGCGTTCATGCGCAAGGTGCTCACCGAAGGCGTCGAAACCGATAGTGCATTCGCCAACCAGCTTGCAGATTCCAAGTACAAGGAATTCGCCGAGACCTACAATTTCGCCCGCAACGGCGAAACCGCGACAATCTTCACCAAGGCGCAACAGGGGACGGTCGACAAATATCTCCGGCTTTCGCTGGAAGAGGAAGTCGGCGAAGACAACACCGGGGTGCGCCTGGCGCTGTATTTCCAGCGAACCGCGCCGGAAGTCACTTCTGTCTATTCTATTCTTGCCGACACTGCGCTTTACGACGTGGTGCGAACCGCGCTCGGTATTCCTGCCGAGATCGCTGCATCCGACATCGACAAGCAGGCGGATATGCTCAAATCCCGCCTCGACCTTGATGACTTCAAGGATCCGGTGAAGCTCAATGAGTTCATGCAGCGATTTACGGCTCTGTGGGAGCTTGATAATCCATCGTTTGGTTCGTCCGATTCCAGTCTGTTGCTGAGCTCGTCCTCGGGTTTCGGAATATCCACGGATCTGTTGATCTCGATAAACACACTCAAACTCGGAGGTCGCTGATGCAGGGCTCGCTCTATGTCGCATTGTCATCGCAGATTGCGCTCGAGCGTCGCCTGACCACTCTGGCCGACAACGTCGCCAATTCCAATACAACAGGCTTCCGGGCGACGGAAATCAAATTCAATGAAGTCCTCGCCAACACCGGGACGACCGATGTGTCCTTCGTCAATGAAGGCCAGGAATTCCTCAACACATCCAATGGTGGCCTCCGCGCGACCGGCAACCAGCTCGATTTCGCTGTTCGCGGCGACGCCTGGTTCATGATTGAAACGCCGACCGGACAGATGCTGACCCGCGACGGCCGTTTCACGATCACCCAGACCGGTGAACTCGTCAATATCAACGGCTATCCGGTTCTTGATCCGGGCAGCGCGCCGATCCAGCTCAACCCGGAAGGCGGAACGCCAAAGGCAGGACGGGACGGCGGCTTGACCCAGGACGGCGTCAGGCTGGGCGCAATCGGATTGTTTCAGGCCGATCTGAGCCAGGGCTTTCAGCGGCAGGCAGCCCTTGGCGTTGTGCCGGTGATCCCGCCAGAGCCGCTGGTTGATGCCGCAGGCGCCGGTGTGCTGCAGGGCTATATTGAGGACTCCAACGTCAATCCTGTAATGGAGATGAGCCACCTCATCATGGTGTCGCGCGCCTTTGAGAATGCGTCAGCGATGATGAAGGCCACCGAAGACACATTCAAGGAAGCCATCCGGACCCTGGGCAGCGGTAGCTGAAGGCGCGCGTGATCTTATGAACATCACCCACTTTGCGCTTTCGGAGGATGCCCTGTGAGTGGCCGGGAAAGTCTGGCCAGGCTGGCTCAAGGGGTGCGCGATTTTTCCACGCGCGAAGGTGGTTACGATGTTTCGGGCACCGTCACGTCAGTGTCCACCGGCCGCTGCGTCATTGTCGGGCTGTCCCGCCATGTCAGGATCGGAGACTTTCTCGCCTTTCGCCGTGACGGCGAGGAGAAACTGGCTGAAGTGATCAGTCTCGGCCCGGAGGAACTGATTGCCTGCCCTGTGGATGGATCATCCCAGGCCACTATCGGTGAGCGGGTCTGGCGCAAGGGCGCATTCCGGTTGGCGCCCGACAAGTCCTGGTGCGGCCGCACCATCAACTCCCTTGGCGAACCGGTCGACGGGCTCGGACCCTTGTCACAAGGCTCCACCCCGCGCGCGGTGACCGGATCGCCGCCCGCTTCCATGACGCGTCAAAGAGTGAGCACACCATTGCGAACCGGCGTCCGCGTCATCGACGTGTTCACCCCTATCTGTCAGGGGCAGCGGCTCGGTGTGTTTGCCGGGTCCGGTGTCGGAAAATCCACCCTGCTGTCGATGTTCGCCAAGGCCGCCGACTTTGACCGGGCGGTTGTCGCGCTGGTCGGCGAACGCGGCCGCGAAGTCCGCGAATTCATCGAGGACACGCTTGGCCCGAACATGGCCAAAACCGTTGCGGTTGTCGCCACCAGCGATGAAAGCCCGATGCTGCGCAAATTGGCGCCACTGACGGCAATGTCGATCGCCGAGCATTTCCGCGACAATGGCGAAAACGTGCTTTTGATTGTCGACAGCCTGACCCGCTTTGCCCACGCCCTGCGTGAGATTGGCATGGCAGCCGGTGAGCCTCCGGTCGCCCGTGGTTATCCGGCTTCGGTTTTCACCGCCTTGCCCGGCCTGCTTGAACGCGCGGGCCCAGGCCCCGAAGGGGCTGGCGCGATCACCGCCATCGTCTCGATCCTGGTCGATGGCGACAACCACAATGACCCGGTGGCCGATTCCGCCAGAGGCATCCTTGATGGCCACCTGGTGCTTGATCGCGCTTTGGCCGACGAGGGACGCTACCCCCCTGTCAATCCGCTGACCTCAATCTCGCGCCTTGCCCGGAAGGCCTGGCGCGGCGACGAGGAAAAACTGGTGATGCGCCTCAAGGCTCTGATCCATCGCTATGAGGAAACCCGCGATCTGCGTTTGATCGGCGGCTACCGGGCGGGCTCGGATGCCGAGCTCGACATGGCCATCAAACAGGCGCCGGTCATCTACGAGACCTTGCGTCAGACCCCTGAACAACCGCCCAGTATTGATGCATTTGCCGAACTTGCCGATGCAATGAAGGCAGCGGCCGGTATCCCTGCCACACCGGCCGCCAAGGAAAGGCCCCGACCGTGATCGACATACCTGATACTGAAGATGAAGCGCCGGAATCCGTTCGGGGTTACAAGCTGGGGGACCGGGTGTTCGCTGTCACCGGCTTCTTGCTTGTCGCCGGGGCGGCATTTTTTCCTTGGTATGTTTTCTTCAATCAGGAGAGCTTCGGTATCGCCCCAATGGGATATTCGGATACCAGAGATCTGCCGAAAATCGACGGCCGGGCAGTGGTCAATGTATCACCGCTGGCCATTCCTGCTGAAAAAGATGGATTGGCGAAGCCTTCGGCCTTTGACCCGATCACGACCGCGACCGTGCCCGAGTCCGGTGATGCGGCAAATGGCGATACATCCCCAGCGCTCCAAGCCGCCAGTCAGTCCTTCCCGGGCAAGCCACGCTACCGGTTGTTGCACGTTGCCAACGGCCGGGCTCTCATAGAGGACAAGTCGGGCATGTATCTTGTCCGTATCGGTTCGGTGCTGCCAGACAATTCGCGCCTGGCCACACTGGAAGAACGCGACGGAAACTGGGTGATCATCACCTCGAATGGTGAAGTGATCCAGCGCTGAAGCCTGCTCCGCTTCAGGCGGTGGTCCGCGTCCGCAAGGCACGCACAAGATTGATCGCATAGCCTCAAATCTTGCACAGGACGAGGACATGCCATGCAACCGATTCAGCTTTTCGAACTGACATCCAAGCAAGCGCACTGGCTTTCGGTGCGCCAAAGCGTTGTCGCCGGAAACATTGCAAATGCCAACACGCCTGGTTACGCCTCGCGTGAAGTGGCAGCCTTCCAGGCGGTTCTCGATCAGACCGCGACACGGATGGCCGTAACCCATCCTGGTCACATTCAGGAAGATGCACTGCGCAGCTCGGTTCGCGACGGAAGCGGTGATGATGTCGAAGTCCTGCCGTCAGGAAATTCCGTAAATCTGCCTGATGAGATGACCAAGACAGGAGAAATCAAGCGCATGTACGAGCTCAACACGGGAATGGTGAAAGCCTTTCACAAGATGATGCTTCTGACTGTGAGGCGTTGATGGTAGTTGATCCACTCTCATTGGCATCACGCATTGCCTCTTCAGGACTGGATGTTCAGGAAACACGCATGCGTATCCTGTCTGAAAACCTGGCCAACTCCCAGTCGACGGGCGATACGCCCGGCTCCGATGCCTATCGTCGCAAAACCATCAGCTTCTCCTGGGAACTCGATCGCGCCATCGGCGCGTCGAGCGCCAAGGTCAGCAAGATCGACTATGACTCGAGCGAGTTCGCCATTGAGTACGATCCGGGGAATCCCGCAGCCGACAGCAAGGGCATGGTCAAACTGCCGAATGTCAATGTGCTGATCGAACTGGCCGACATGCGCGAAGCCAACCGGACCTACGAAGCCAATCTACAAACAGTCAAGCAGACACGCGAACTGGTCTCCATGACGATCGACCTGCTGAGGGCACAATGATTGATATGATTGGTGCAGCCGGGGCGCTGTCGCGACTTTCAGGTGCGGGCGAAACCGATATGGCCACGGCCGTCGCGATGCCGCAGATGCCAGCGGCAAACGGCCCTGCCACTTCGAATTCCTTTGCCGATGTCATGGCTTCGCTTGGCGAAGGTGTGGTGTCAAATCTCCGGTCCGCAGAAGCCAACTCGTTGGCGGCTGTGCGCGGTGAGGTGCCGACCCGTGACGTCGTCGACGCCATCATGACCGCTGAGCAGTCTTTGCAGACCGCAATCTCGATCCGAGACAAGCTGGTCACCTCCTATCTCGAAATCGCCCGTATGCAAATCTAAGGAACTCGCCATGAAGGCATTGGCCATCGCAGCTACCGGCATGAACGCCCAGCAGCTCAATCTCGAAGTGATCGCCAACAACGTGGCGAACATCAACACCACCGGCTTCAAGCGGGCCCGTGCCGAATTCTCCGACTTGCTGTATCAGGTCGAGCGCAACGCAGGCGTTGCCAACGCTTCCAACCAGGCCATCGTGCCTGAGGGTGCGCATATCGGACTTGGTGTGCAGACATCAGCGGTTCGAAATCTGCATATCCAGGGAACATTGGTGGGGACGTCCAACAAGCTCGACCTCGCACTTGTCGGTCGCGGCTGGTTCCAGATCGAAACCCCGGATGGCGAAACCCAGTACACCAGGGCAGGCGCTTTCAACACCAATGCGGATGGCCAGCTCGTCACCATTGATGGCTACACCGTCGTTCCCGGCGTGACCTTTCCCGATGACGCCAGCGAAGTTGTCATCTCCCGCACCGGTCAGGTTTTTGCCCGGATAGGCAATGAAGTCGAATTGCAGGACCTGGGGCAGCTGACGCTTGCCAATTTTGTCAACGAGGCGGGCCTTGAGCCGCTGGGTGACAATCTGTTCCGTGCAACTCCGGCTTCAGGCCCCGCAAGTGTGGGCGTTCCGGAAGATCCGGGGTTCGCGCATATTCAGCAGGGCTACCTTGAAGCCTCCAATGTGGATCCGGTCAAGGAAATCACCGACCTGATCTCGGCGCAGCGTGCTTACGAGATGAACTCGAAAATCATCCAGGCGGCCGATGAAATGGCTTCCGTCGTCTCCAAAAACCTCAGGTAGCAAAGGAATTGGCGAACATGACGTTTGGCCACACATCGCCTTTGCCCGGGCTTCTCCGCACAGCGGGCTTCATCGCGTGCATGCTCTGCGGCATGGTCCAGGCACAGGCCGGACCGGGCACCGCAGTGGTGCCGCAACGAACCATTTATCCAGGCGAGGAACTGCTTGCCGAACTGGTGCGCGAAGTGGTTGTCACCAATCCGAACCTGCGCGCCGGTTACGCCGCTGTCACCGACGAAGTTCTGGGAAAGATCACCACGCGCACGCTGCTGCCGGGACGTACCATTCCCGTTGGCGCCTTGCGCGATGCCTGGGCGGTTGAGCGCGGCGCCACCGTGTCGTTGATCTTCGCTGGCGGTGGCCTGACCATAACCGCTGTTGGAACCCCGCTTGAAAATGCCGCCGTCGGTGATTTCATTCGCGTCCGCAATGTCGAGACCGGAGTGGTGATATCGGGCACGGTTATGGGCGACGGCACCGTGCGGGTGGCAGCGAAATGATCCGCAGGATCGCAAAGATATTTGGTATCTGGATCGCCTTGTTCTGCCTGACTGGGGCTCAACCTGATTTCGGTCCTGCTTCCGGCTATGGGCTAGGTCTGGTGCAGCGCGCTGACGCGGCTTCGCGGATCAAGGACATTGCGTCGCTGCAGGCCGGGCGCGACAACCAGTTGATTGGTTATGGCCTGGTTGTCGGTCTGCAGGGCACCGGAGACAGCTTGCGCAATTCGCCCTTCACTGAACAGTCCCTTCGCGCCATGCTGCAAAATCTCGGCATCTCGACCGAAGGCGGCTCCTCGCGCGCCAACAACGTCGCGGCCGTCATCGTCACTGCCAATTTGCCGCCGTTCGCCAGCCTTGGATCCCGCATTGATGTCAGCGCTTCGTCGTTGGGCGACGCCACCTCGTTGCGCGGCGGAACGCTGGTGATGACCTCGATGTCCGGGGCCGATGGCCAGATTTATGCCGTAGCACAGGGCTCTATAGTGGTGTCTGGGATATCTGCCGCGGGCGATGCCGCGAGCCTTCAGCAGGGTATCACCACCGCCGGCCGGTTGCCGGGCGGAGGCATTATCGAACGCGAAATTCCTGCGAAATTCAAGGAGGTCGGCGGCCTCGTCTTTCAGCTTCGCAATCCTGATTTTTCCACTGCAGTTGGCATGGCTGACGTGATCAACGCCTATGCCGAGGCGCGCTATGGCGGCTCGATCGCCGAAGCCCTGGATTCCACGACCGTCGCGGTTCGCAAACCCAAAACCGCCGACCTTGCGCGCCTGACGGCCGAGCTCGAAGGCCTGATCGTCGAAACCGATACGCCGGCACGTGTTGTCATCAACGAGCGCACCGGCACAATCGTGATTGGCAATGATGTTCGCGTTTCAAGAGTAGCAGTCACCCACGGCACCCTGACCGTTCAGATCAATGAAACGCCGACGGTCGTGCAACCAGCCCCGTTCTCCAATGGGGTGACCGCAATTGAGCCGCTGACCGACATCACCGCAGGTGTCGATGGCGGCAAGGTCGCCATTATCGATGGTCCTGATCTCAGGACACTCGTTGCCGGTCTCAATTCGATTGGCGTCAAGCCTGATGGCATCATCGCTATCCTCCAGGGCATCAAGTCGGCCGGTGCGCTGCATGCTGAACTGGTGCTGCAATGAGCTCTGATTATCCCAGCCGTCCAAAACGGGCGTTTCCGGGCCTCGGCGCCGTCGCTGCATTAGCTTTGGCGATGCTGTCGCCCGGCGCGCTGGCGCAGCAGGCGCCGCTTCCGACCATGGAAGACGAGATCCGCGCGTTCTGCGGCAATATTGCCGACGCCGCGCGTGATCAGCGCTATCTGATTCAGAAGAAAGAGCTTGAAGAGCTGCAAGCAGGCGTTGACGAGCGCATTTTGCGGCTCGACGAGCGCTCGGTTCAGTACCGGGATTGGCTTCAGAAGCGCGAGGAATTCATGCGCGTCGCCGAAACCCAGCTCGTCAGCATCTACAAGAACATGAAGCCCGACGCCGCCGCCGAACAGCTTGAAATTGTCCCGCCCGGGATCGCTGCAGCCATCATCATGAAACTGAGCCCACGACTTGCCAGTTCGATCCTCGCTGAGATGGATTCCAAGAAGGCCGCCGGTTTGACCGGCATAATCGCCAGTGCTGCGGCAACTGACCAACCAAAGGATCCGTCATGATAAGGGCCATCGCCTTAACCGCTCTCGCCCTTTCCCTGGCCGGATGCGGCTCACAGACATTCAACGAAATCGGCAAGGCGCCGGAGATGAGCCCTGTGGGCTCGGGTCTGGCCTATGGCGAGACGCCACAGATGGCGGCCTATCCAAAGCAGCCGCCGCAGCGCTCCAGCAGCTTTTCGCTGTGGGACGATCGCAGCTCGAAACTGTTCCAGGATGCCCGCGCGGTCAGTGTCGGTGACATTCTGACCGTTGATCTGGCGATCAACGACAAGGCGAGTTTCGACAATGAGACCGACCGCAGCCGCACCAATTCGAGCGGCATAAATGCAGGAATCAACATTCCGACCATTGGTGCGGTTGGCGAGGGTGATCTCAACTTCGGTTCCAACACCTCAACCAACGGGCAGGGCACTACTGCGCGGTCCGAACAGCTCAAGTTGCGCATCGCCGCAGTTGTCACCGGTATCCTGCAGAACGGCAATCTGGTCATCAGTGGCAGCCAGGAAGTGCGTGTGAACCACGAACTCCGGATCCTCAATGTTGCCGGTATCGTGCGGCCACTGGACGTCGATCACAACAATACCGTTGCCTATGACAAGATCGCTGAAGCGCGGGTGTCCTATGGCGGTCGCGGGCGATTGACGGAAGTGCAGCAGCCTCCGGTCGGCCAGCAGCTCGTCGACATCTATTCCCCGATCTGATGAGCTGATCATGGCTGACACCGACGACGACGACGATGGGGAAAAGGGCAAATCCAAGAAAGGCCTGATCGTCACCATTGCGATTGTGGCCGTTCTCAGCCTCGCCGCCGCAGGCGGCGGCTGGATGCTGGGCGATATCCTTGCACCGCAGGTGGCCGAGCCGGAGGAGACAGCCGCTGCTGCTCCTCACGCCGGTGATGAGGAAAAGAAGGGTGAGAACGACGAAAACAAACTGCGGGAAAACCTTCTTCCGCTTGAGCCGATAACCACAAACCTGTCATACCCGTCCGAGAACTGGATTCGAATCGAAGTGTCGCTTGTTTTCGAGGGTGAACCGGACAATGAAATTGGCGACGCGATCCAGCAGGATATTCTCGCCTATCTGCGGACGGTATCGCTTCAGCAGATTGAGGGGCCGCGCGGGTTCCAGTATTTGCGTGAAGACCTGGGTGAACGTGTGAGACTACGCTCGAAAGGCCGCGTCAACGACATCCTCTTGAGGACCTTTGTAATCGAATGATTCGATTTATCACAGTCTTTGCAGCCGTGATGGCATTCGCAACCGCGGCACACAGTCAGGCAATCGACCCGAGCCTGCTGCAAGTGCCGGTGGACGGGTCTGTCGCCAGCTGGATCATCCGGACTTTCGGTCTGCTGACCGTGCTCTCGGTGGCGCCTGGAATCCTGATCATGGTGACCAGTTTTCCGCGCTTCATCATTGCTTTTGCGATCCTGCGCTCTGGCATGGGCTTGGCGACGACGCCCGCCAATATGATCCTGGTCAGTCTTGCTCTGTTCATGACCTTTTATGTCATGGCCCCGACCTTCGACCAGGCATGGGACAAGGGCATCAACCCGCTTCTCGAAAACCAGATCACAGAAAAGGAAGCGATCCCGCTGATCGCCGATCCGTTTCGGGAGTTCATGCTGGCCAACGCCCGGCCCAAGGATGTCGCTCTGTTTATCGATATCGCCACCGAGCGGGGCCAAACCACCGAGTCCGCAGGCAAGATCGATTTGCGGGTGCTCGTGCCTGCCTTCATGATCTCGGAAATCCGGCGCGGCTTTGAAATCGGCTTTCTGGTGGTTCTGCCATTTCTGGTGATTGACCTGGTCGTCGCCACCATCACCATGTCCATGGGCATGATGATGCTCCCGCCCACAGCCATATCGCTGCCCTTCAAGATATTGTTTTTTGTCTTGATCGATGGCTGGAATCTGCTCGTGGGCAGTCTCGTTCGGTCCTTCGTCTGAACGACTTAAGTCACTGTTAACCATGCTTAATTTGAATCAAATTTCCGCTGTCGATTAACATATTCGAAAGCCGGAACTGGGAATATGTTGCCAACACGACGGGACGGAACCCCTTCGTTGTGCGGGCGGGTTCCAACAGGCATGATGCCGAAACGCCGTGACCGGTAAAACAGTAAGCCCGGTATGTCCCTCTCTAGTATTGCGTAATCACAAGGGACTAACCTATGACAAGTATCATGACAAACGCTTCGGCGATGTCTGCCCTGCAGACTCTTCGTTCAATCAATTCCGACATGGAATCCACTCAGTCCGCCATTTCGTCGGGCTACAAGGTCAGCTCTGCGGCCGATAACTCCGCCTACTGGTCCATCGCCACCACCATGCGTTCGGACAACAAGGCGCTGTCAACTGTGCAGGACGCTCTCGGCCTCGGCGCAGCAAAGGTCGACGTTGCCTATACCGGTATGGAATCTGCCATTGATGTGGTTTCCGAAATCAAGGCAAAGCTGGTTGCGGCCCGCGAGCCTGGCGTTGACAAGACAAAGATCGACAAGGAACTGACAGAGCTTAAGAACCAGCTTCAGTCGGTTGCTGAATCAGCTTCGTTCTCCGGTGAAAACTGGCTCAACAACACCACCACAGCGGCTTCCGGCACCAAGAACATCGTCGGCGGCTTCAACCGGGATTCCGGCGGTCTGGTGAAGTTGACGACGCTTGATGTCAACACCACGTCGACGACGCTGATCGGTTCTGCCAACGAAAGCCTGGGTATCCTGACCAAGGATATCGATGCTGATGCGCTGGATGCAAATGGCACCGGTACCGCTCGGAACTACTTCCTGATCGACACCGGATCGACCACCGGCACCACCGCGTCTGGTTCGGCTATTGCTCTGACTGCAACAACGACTGACGCTCAAGTCGAGGACATGATCCGTGCAGTGGACTCGATGTTCACCCAGATGACGGACGCAGCCGCCAACCTTGGTGCGGTCAACAGCCGTATCTCGATGCAGGAAGACTTCGTCTCCAATCTGCGCGACTCCATCGACAAGGGTGTCGGTCGTCTGGTGGATGCGGACATGAACGAGGAATCGACCCGGTTGAAAGCCCTGCAGACCCAGCAGCAGCTCGGCATTCAGTCACTGTCGATCGCCAACTCCAGCTCTGAGAACATCCTGTCGCTCTTCCGTTAAGGAACGCGCCAGGCTCGAATTCAGAGCAGGTCAATAACACACGCCGGGGAGCAATCCCCGGCGTGTTCTTGTTTCGGAGAGAGAAATTGTTGAAGCGATGATTTACCGCTTAAACTTTCAGTAACCCTAACAGTTCATGCTGATGTCATTGAATGACGGGTCGTTGATCGGAGGAAACCGGCAGCGACGGGCATGAAGTCTCGCCGTCATTGCCGGTAAACAAGCCCGGCATGTCCCAAGTATCGCTGTTTTAAGGGACGCCACCATGACAAGTATTATGACTAACTCCGCCGCGATGTCAGCATTGCAGACTCTTCGTTCGATCAATTCCGATATGGAAACGACGCAGAACCGTGTTTCGTCAGGTTACCGCGTTGAGGATGCGTCCGACAACGCCGCCTATTGGTCGATTGCCACCACCATGCGTTCCGACAACGAGGCCCTGTCGACAGTCAAGGATGCTCTCGGCCTTGGCGCAGCAAAGGTCGACGTTGCCTATACCGGTATGGAATCTGCCCTCGATGTGGTTTCCGAAATAAAGGCAAAGCTGGTTGCTGCTCGTGAGCCTGGTGTCGACAAGACCAAGATCGACAAGGAACTCACCGAGCTCAAGAACCAGCTGGTGTCCATCGCTGAATCGGCTTCATTCTCCGGTGAGAACTGGCTCAACAACACCACCACGGCTGCATCCGGCACCAAGAACATTGTCGGCGGGTTTACCCGAGATTCAGGTGGATTGGTGAGCATCACGACGCTCGATGTCAATACTACGACAACTACATTGATCGGCGCTGGCAACGAAAGCCTTGGTATTTTGACCAAGGATATCGATGCTGATGCGCTGGATGCAAATGGCACCGGTACCGCTCGGAACTACTTCCTGATCGACACCGGATCGACCACCGGTACCACCGCCTCTGGTTCGGCTATTGCTCTGACTGCAACAACGACTGACGCTCAAGTCGAGGACATGATCCGTGCAGTGGACTCGATGTTCACCCAGATGACGGACGCAGCCGCCAACCTTGGTGCGGTCAACAGCCGTATCTCGATGCAGGAAGACTTCGTCTCCAATTTGATGGACTCCTTCGACAAGGGTATCGGGCGTCTCGTGGATGCGGATATGAACGAGGAATCAACCCGCTTGAAAGCTCTGCAGACCCAGCAGCAGCTTGGCATCCAGTCACTGTCAATCGCCAATTCGAACTCGGAAAACATCCTGTCGCTCTTCCGTTAAGGAACGCGCCGGGCTTGAATTCAGAGCAGGTCTACATCACACGCCGGGGATTGCTCCCCGGCGTGTTTTTGTTACGGAGAGAGAATTTGTTAAAGCGATCACCCGCCAGTTAAACCTTCCGTAACCCTAACCGTTCATGTTGGCGTCAATGAATGACGGGTCGTTGATCGGAGGAAACCGGTGGCGACGGGTATGAAGCCTTGCTGTCATTGCCGGTGTCCAAGTCCGGTATGTCCCATGTATCGCTGTCTAAAGGGACACCACCATGACAAGTATTATGACTAACTCCGCCGCGATGTCCGCACTGCAGACGCTTCGTTCGATCAATTCCGACATGGAAATGACGCAGGATCGTGTTTCGTCAGGTTATCGTGTTGAGAGTGCGGCCGACAACTCCGCCTATTGGTCTATTGCAACCACCATGCGCTCCGACAACAAGGCGTTGTCGACAGTCAAGGATGCCCTTGGCCTCGGCGCTGCGAAGGTCGACGTTGCCTATACCGGTATGGAATCCGCCATCGACGTGGTTTCCGAAATAAAGGCAAAGCTGGTAGCTGCCCGCGAGCCTGGCGTCGACAAGACCAAGATCGACAAGGAGCTCACCGAGCTCAAGAACCAGCTGGTTTCCATTGCTGAATCGGCTTCGTTCTCCGGTGAAAACTGGCTCAACAACACCACCACGGCTGCCGCCGGCACCAAGAACATCGTTGGCGGTTTCAACCGGGATTCCGCCGGTTTGGTGAGCATCACGACGCTTGATGTCAACACTACGTCAACGACGCTGATCGGTGCTGCCAACGAGAGCCTTGGTATTCTGACCAAGGATATCGATGCTGATGCGCTGGATGCGAATGCTACCGGTACCGCTCGGGACTACTTCCTGATCGACACAGGTTCGACCACAGGCACTTCGGCAGCGGGCACGGCAATCGCTCTGACTGCCGCCACGACCGACGCTGAGGTCGAGGACATGATCCGTGTGGTGGACTCGATGTTCACCCAGATGACCGACGCCGCTTCCAACCTTGGTGCGGTCAACAGCCGGGTTTCCATGCAGGAGGATTTCGTCGCCAATCTGATGGACTCCATCGACAAAGGTGTCGGGCGTCTGGTGGATGCGGATATGAACGAGGAATCGACCCGGCTCAAAGCCCTGCAGACCCAGCAGCAGCTCGGCATTCAGTCACTGTCGATCGCCAATTCGAACTCGGAAAACATCCTGTCGCTCTTCCGTTAAGATGGGACTGATTCGGAGCCGCCTTCGGGTGGTTCCGGCCCAGTCAGACGCAAACAGGCCGCATCGGAAACGATGCGGCCTGTTTGCGTTCAAATGCGTCCTGTTCAATGCGTCGTACACTGACTCTATCTGCCGGTTCTGGCCCCATTCGGTTAACAAGGGGTTGAGTTAACTGTTGGTTAACCATAAACGTTTACCTCTTAGTTACCAACGGTGAACCGGAACGCATGGGCAATGTCTGCTCCGGGTTGCATGATGCAAGATCACCGTAACCGGAAAAAACAGGCCGGTATGTCCCTGGGCAATTTATGGGGCATTTATTATGACCAGCATTATGACCAACGCAGCCGCAATGGCTGCTCTGCAAACACTTCGGACGATCAACACCGACATGGAAACGACGCAGGCGCGGGTGTCTTCGGGCCTTCGTGTCGGCAGCGCCGGCGACAACGCGGCTTACTGGTCGATCGCAACGACCATGCGATCCGACAACAAGGCGCTTTCCACCGTGAAAGACGCTCTCGGACTTGGAGCTGCAAAGGTGGACATCGCCTATACCGCGATGAACAGTTCCATTGACGTGATCTCTGAAATCAAGGCCAAGCTCGTGGCGGCCCGCGAACCTGGCGTTGACAAGACCAAGATCGACAAGGAACTTACCGAGCTCAAGAACCAGCTTCAGTCAATTTCCGAATCGGCTTCGTTCTCCGGCGAAAACTGGCTCAACAACTCGTCCACTGCGGCAGCAGGCACCAAATCAATCGTCGGCGGCTTCAACCGCGACGTCAATGGCCTGGTGACGATCACCACGCTGGATGTCAGTGTCACCAGCATCACAATGATCGGTGAAAAAAATGAGAGCCTTGGTATTCTGACCAAGGATATCGACGCCAATGCGCTCGACCCGGACGCGGCCACGACCACTGCGCGTAACTACTTTCTGATCGACACAGGGTCCACGACGGGCACTACAGCTTCCGGCGCGGCAATCACGCTGACGGCAGTAACAACCGATGCTGAGGTCGATGACATGGTTCGGGTGGTTGATTCCATTCTCAGCCAGATGACAGATGCGGCTTCCAACCTGGGTGCGATCAACAAGCGCGTCTCGATGCAGGAAGATTTTGTCGCCAATCTGATGGATTCGATCGACAAGGGTGTGGGCAGACTGGTTGATGCCGACATGAATGAAGAATCGACCAGGCTGAAAGCGTTGCAAACGCAGCAACAGCTGGGCATTCAGTCCCTCTCGATCGCGAACTCGAATTCACAAAACATCCTGTCGCTCTTCCAGCAGTAAGCCGGGGCTCGCTCCCTTGGTGAGCGGACAGACATATCGAATTCTGCTGTGCCGCCGGTCATCGGTCATGGTGGATCAGCTGGACCGCACCAACATTGCCCTTGGTGCGGTCCAGCGGCTATTTGGTCACACGGTATTGGTGCCAATAGGGCTGATTTGGCCATCGTTCATGCTCACACAAGTTTTGCTCTCTAGGTTTCGCCGGAGCACGACGGCGCGCTGCAGCTTTGCCGTCCCTGCTTTCGCCTTTCGAAGGGAAAGAAATTGAACTGCTCATTGCCAGCTACCGAGATCAATCGGAGACAATCATGACGGCCAGTCTCGCCCGGTTTCTCCCGGACTTCGAAGTGCCCGGCATCAAGGTTCTCCATGCGTCTCGATCTCACCATGTGGCACCCGAAGCCAAGCCGGAGCCGGAGATCGATATCGCGGCCATACGCGCGCAAGCTCGGGCGGAAGGCGAAGCCGCAGCCAGAGCCGAGATGAGCCAACAGCATGAACTCGACCTGCAGGCCGCGCAGAACCGCCACGCCGAGGAGCTTGCCACGGTCAAGGCAGAGCTGGAAATGCTTGCCGCGCAGACCATACCTGAAGCAATTGCCGCTCGAAGCGCCGACATCGCCGGGCTGATTGCCGGTGATGTCGAAGCCGTTTTGGCGCCGTTGATCGATGATGCCATTCGGACGCGGATCATCGCAGGTCTTGCAGACGAGATCCGGACAATCCTGGAGCTGGATAACGCCACACGGATTTCGGTATCCGGACCGGAAGGCGTCATCCAGGCCTTGCGCCAAATCATCGGCCCGGATGCCGACAGGCTGGTCGTTGGTGAAGCGGACGGCGTCGATGTTGAAATCGAAGTTGACCGGACCCGCTTTGTAAGCCGGATATCGGAATGGACAAAAGTCCTGGTGGAGAACCCGGCATGAGTGACGGTTCATCCACGCACCAGGGCAAGAACGAAATCATCATTGTCAAGCGGCGCCACGGCGGCGATCATGATGGCGCCCATGGCGGAGCGTGGAAAATTGCCTACGCCGATTTCATGACAGCCATGATGGCGTTCTTTTTGGTGATGTGGCTGGTCAACGCGGCCAATGAAGAAACCAAGGCGGCGGTCGCAAGCTACTTCAATCCAATCACATTGGTAGACGAACGGCCAACCGATCGCGGTATCAAGGAAGTTGGAAACAGCGCTGAAGGAGAATCCAGCGCGCCAAAATCCGAAGCCGACGGGGATGTCACCAGTAACGGCCAGGCTGGGGAGACCGGCGAAAAGGACAACACCACGATCGGTGAAAAAGAGTCCTATTCGGAAGCCGATTACTTTGAAAATCCCTATTCTGTTCTGGCGGAAATTGCCCTGGAAACAGGAACCCAGACCAATACGTCCTCAAAAGGGGATGGCGGCGCGGCGCAGTCCGGCCCGGCGACCGGGGCCAGCGGCGGCGAGGCCTATCGCGACCCGTTTGATCCCGATTTCTGGTCCAAGCAAATCGAAGAGCAGCGCGTATCGTTGCGAGAAAGCCAGTCCATGGTCAAGGCCGAGCGGGTCCAGGAAAACCTGACGCCAACTGACGCCATTGACGAACTGGGTAACCGGGTGACACCCGGCCAGGATGGCAACCCCGAAGCCGGTCCCATGGGGAGTCAGTCCGCTCAGACGCCTGGTGAAAATGGCACTGGCGGGCTGTCTGCAGAACAGGCTTCTGCCAAACGTGCAGAGGCCGAAGCCGAAGCTGATGTTCTCAAGGACCAAATCGCCAAGGCGCTCGGTGGCGCAGTCGGCAAGCTTGCCGAAGGGCTCACAGTGACTCCGGCTGAAGGCGGTTTGCTGGTGTCGATCACCGACCAGCTTGATTTCGGAATGTTCAATGTCGGATCGGCAGTGCCGGCGCGCGATCTGGTCGTGGCCATGGAGAAGATCGGACAGATACTCGCCGAACGTCCCGGCGCGATCGCCATTCGCGGTCACACCGACGCACGGCCGTTCGCGTTGGGCAATGACGACAATTGGCGTCTGTCGATGGCGCGTGCCCATTCAGCCCTTTTCATGCTGGTTCGAGGCGGTGTTCTGGAGGATCGCATCTTTCAGGTGTCAGGTTTCGCCGATCGGCGCCTCAAGGACCCCGAAAATCCATTCTCGGAGGTCAATCGGCGCATCGAAATTCTCGTTGAGGGCCAGGGGAGCTGACCGTGCGGTCCAGGTTTCGCGCAATTCCTGTAAGCCTCGCCGTTCTCGCGGCGATGTTTACGTTTGGGGTGTCGGCAGAGGACAAGTCCGCTGGTCATGGCGCTACTGACGGCCAGACGCCCGCTGCGGCAGTTGAGGCCTATGCCACCGAGCCCGAGCCGCCCCGTGCGGATGTGTTTGACCCAAGTAAAGCCCACGCGGCTGAGCCTGAGCCAGACACCGCTGATGCGGCTGAGCCTGAGCATCCAAACTCCCATGAGGTTGCTGCCGAAACGTCCGAGCAACCCGTCGATGAAAGCGGTGCGGAAGCCGAAAATTCTCCCGTTGGTGTCAAGGCTCCGTCTTTCGGCGCAGATGACGGAGAACCCGGCGTTCCGGTAGCCGGTGGCCTCGACGGTCTGGCACCCTACAAGTTGATACGGTCGCTGCAATTCGTCCAGGACAGTGTCGTTCAGGGTGATCACTCGGCGATGGAGATGCAGCGCTTCCTCATAGGCGTCATCGACACTCGATTGCGCGAGGCCGAGCAGGATGTATTTGACGATCCGCGCAATGTGGATGCCGCACTGATCTATGCCATGAGCGGTGGCAATCCCGAGACCCTCGAGATGTTGGCGATCAGGGACAAATACGGAAACTTCGACAACGAAGTGACCACGGTACTCCGGGCCTATCTCAACGGAAAGGCTGCGACGATCAAGACGACCCTTGCCGAAGTCGTCGAGATTTACCGGGATACCGAAATCGGTCCCTACCTGACCCTTGTCTCGGCCAATGTAATGGCAGCGGCCAATGATTCCGCTGCATTGGACATGTTCGATTGGGCACGGTTGACCGCGCCAGGAACCTTGGTCGAGGAGGCGGCGTTGCGCCGTTCTCTGTTTATCGCTGTGCAAAAAAACCTGGTCGAAAGGGCCTTGAACTACGCCCAGATTTACGCCCGGCGTTTCATCGATTCACCCTATGCCGGCCAGTATGCAGATCTTCTCGTTGATCTGGTGGTGCTTCATTATGACAAGGTTGGCGAAGAGCGTTTGAACCAGATTCTGTCTTTTATGGACAGGCCGCGCAAACGCGAGGTCTATCTCCGCATTGCCCGGAAGGCGGCCATCTCAGGCCTCCGCGAACTGGCTGTGCTGGCGTCCAAAAAGGCTGAGACCTTGTTCACGCCCTCCGACAAGCTGCCGCAGGCTTTGGCGGAACTCTATTCAGGCATGTCAAGAATTCCCACGGATGGTGTTGCTGCTGTTCTGGCAGACATCAACGCGGTGTCCCAAGGCCAATTGACGCAACGTGACCAGGCATTGCGCCAGGCCGCTTTGATAATCGCCGAGGAGGTTATCCGTAAACCCGATCCGAACAGCCTCACGCAAGCATTTTCGCCCAATGTAGCTGCATCGGACAAGGTCGATGATAGCCAGGTGCCGGACGGCGGCATTGAGGAACTAGCAAGCACTTTGGAGACCAAACCGACAGTTTCGCCAGAAGATGAAGAAACGGTCGCGAAGGACGCTGTGTTCCGCGAGTATGTCGCCGACCGCAAACAAACGCTCGAGCGCATAGACAAGATGCTCGAGGGAGTTGAAGAGGATAAAGGGTCTTGAGCGCTTTGGACTTGGTAATGCAACGGCAGGTGCCGGCACGGGCGTCAACCGGCCTGGGCGAGAGCGTCGCCGCAGAGTCGAAGGGTGGGACGGGGAATGCTGCATTTTCAGCAATTCTTTTCGGAGAACAACGTAGTGCCGCAGGCAATCGGGGTCGGCTCGACACCAATGATCGCAGCGACGCCGAGGCAGATGCCGAGACCGTCGACACCGAAGAATATGCCACAGACAACCAGTCGCTGTTAGCCTCCTCCGGTTCCGACGAAATGCTGACCTTGCTGTCGGGCTTGATGTCCAGTGCCGCCTTCAGTGAAGAACCCGGAAAGCTTGTGTCGGCGGAAACACCGCCTGACGAAGTTATGGCAGCCGAGAGTGGAATTGACGAAGTGGCTTCAGGTGTTCTGACAGCAACTCAACAGATGAACCCAACCACATCTGCCTCGAAAGTCACAAACCTGACGTCTGAAGACCAGGACGCCAAGTCAGGCCTTCAGGGGCAGGCAAAGTCCGATAGTGTCGAGACCCCCCAGTCGAAGTCCGACGCCAGGGCAAACAATGCTTCGCCGGCTATCGCGCTGAACGCGGCCTCTGCTGCTCCCGGTCTTGCTCCTGCGCTAAGCATAGGTGCCGGTCAGGGTGCGCAATCGCCCACCAAAGCGCAGTCTTCCGAGGTCACCGCGGACAAACAGAAGAAGTCAGCCGCACCCCGGGATGGGCTTGGCGCGCTGGGTGTTTCGAGGGAGGCATCTCCCACCAGCATGGCTGAGCCCCGGACAGCGGAAACCAAACCTTCAGGCACCGCTGAGCCCCGGACAGCCGAAACCAAAGCCTCCGGCAATGATCGGCCTTCCGGCGCTTCAGAGCGAAACGGCGGCGGCGCCGCAACCAAGGAGGCACTGGCAGCACTTGGTCTTTCGAGGGAGGCATCTCCCGCCAGTACGGCTGAAATCAAAGCCTCCGGCAATGATGGACTATCTGGCGCTTCAGGGCGAAAGAGCGCCAGCGTCGATAGACAGCCCGACGAGCAGATCGAGGCGAAGCCGCGCACTGTCGAAGTCGTAGAATCGCGCCGGTTCATGCCAGCAACACAAGTGTCAGGCAACGCGCAATTGCTGACCAGCGCATTGGGTGAGGCCGGTGATGCCGCTCTCGCTGCGCAGCGTTCGGCACCAACAGGAGCAGCCGCTGGCGCTGCCGCGCCTCAGACCGGGCAGACTCTGCACACACTCAAGCTTCAACTCAATCCGATGTCGCTCGGCAGCGTCACCGCCGTCATGAAACTTTCCGGTGAGGCGCTGTCCGTCGAGCTCAAGGTCGAATCTGCCGAAGCCTACCGTCAGCTGTCCGACGACAGTCAGTCGATTGTCAAATCCTTGCGTGCCCAGGGGTATGCCGTTGAGCAGATCACCATCCAGCATGTGGCCAGTCCCGACAAGTCCGCCAATCAGGGATTTTCTGGTGGCTTTCAGGGCAATGAACCCGGTGATGCGAAATCTTCCGGTGGAAACAACAACGGAAACAATACAAACCAGCAGAATCAGCAGGGGAGACAAGGGCATGAACACACTTCGAATGTTGGTTCTGGCACTGGTCGCTCTGACGGCGTTTATCTCTGAGGGCAGCTCGCCTCGCCAAGCAGCGGCGGTCACCAGCATTTGTGAAGCCGAAATATTGAGTGCTGCGCGAGCCCATGGTGTCCCGCCTGGAATATTGCATTCCGTCGGACTGACTGAAACCGGACGCAAGGGGTCGCTCTATCCTTATGCGCTCAACATTGAGGGGCGAACTGTTTTTGCCAAAAGCCGCACCGATGCGATCCGGGAATTCGATCGTGCCCGCGCCGACGGCAAAACTCTGATTGATCTGGGCTGCATGCAGATCAATTATCGTTATCACGGCGCCAAATTTGCTTCCGTGGCCGCCATGCTCGATCCGCACGCCAATGTTGACTACGCCGCACGGTTTCTCGCCCGATTGCATGCGCGCCACGAAACCTGGACAATGGCGGTCGCCCGGTATCACGCGGGCCCTGACAATGATCCGGCGCAAAAACATTACGTCTGCCGTGTAATTGCCAACCTTGTCGCCACGGGCCACGGCGCATGGACGCCTCAGGCAAAGGCATTCTGCAATTAATGCAACCAAAGATAGAAATATAGAATAAAGGATGCTTTCGGACGATTTTGTCAAACGTTAGGCAAAGATTAATGGTGCAAGCAAAAATTAACTCCTTGTTAACCTTTTCCCGAGATGATTGTGCTTATCAACAGGACTGGTACCACATCTAGCCAAATCAGCGGAAAACATGGTTAATCAATTGTTAAAAAATACCATGTGATTTTCATAGTTTACCCTGAATCCCGCGCTTCGTACTCCTTGGCTCCATGATGTACCACACTGATTCGGAGGCGAACGAATGATCGTAGTGGTTGATGATCGGCAATTGGTTAAAGACGGATACACTTCCCTTTTCGGACGGGAAGGGGTGCCTTCGGCAACTTTTGATTCCATAGAATTCGGCGAATGGGTCCAGACAGCGGCGGATGCGGATCTGGATGCTGTCGAGGCGTTCCTCATCGGGCAAGGCCAGATGACGCTGGATTTGCCACGCGCAATTCGCGACAGGTCACAAGCTCCGGTCATCGCTGTCAGCGATACGCCGTCGCTTGAATCGACTCTGGCGTTCTTCGATAGCGGTGTTGACGATGTCGTCCGCAAGCCGGTTCATCCGCGCGAAATCCTGGCCCGTGCAGCGGCAATTCGGCGGCGCCTCAAGGCGGTGACGAACCATGTCGATATCGGGCCGATCCGGGTTTATTCCGATGGCCGCGATCCCGAGATTGAGAACCGCCCCTTCGCCCTTCCCAGGCGCGAACGGCGCATTCTGGAATACCTCGTGGCCAACCGAGGCCGCCGGGTAACCAAACAACAGATTTTCAATGCGATATACGGGATCTTTGATGAAGACGTCGAAGAGAATGTGGTGGAGAGCCATATCTCCAAACTGCGCAAGAAACTGCGCAAGCGTCTTGACTTCGATCCCATCGATTCCAAGCGCTTTCTTGGTTACCTGATTGATTGGGCTTGAGCTGATCGCGACCGGCCGGATGAATTCGGCCGATTGCCTTTTTTACATGTAAGGAATCAGGTTCACGCAAGGCCCACCAGCTAGGCTGGAATACCGTATGAAACGAGGGATGATGCGATGAGCCTCTATGGAATGATGCAGACCGGCGCGTCCGGTATGAACGCGCAGGCTAGCCGCCTGAGCACCGTTGCCGACAATATCGCCAATGCCAATACGACCGCCTACAAGAGGGCGTCGACCGAATTTTCCTCATTGATCCTCCCGGGTTCCAACAGCACCTACAATTCCGGTGCCGTGACCACCAACGTCCGCTATGCCATTACCGAGGCAGGGCCGCTGGAATTCACCACGTCAGCCACTGATCTGGCGTTGGATGGTGATGGTTTTTTCATTGTCCAGGATTCAGGTGGAATCCCCTTCCTGACCCGTGCCGGATCGTTTGTTCCTGATGGCAGTGGAAATTTGGTCAATGCCGCCGGTTACACTCTGATGGGCTATGACTACGCCAGCGGTCCGCCCGCGCCGGTGGTCAATGGCTTCGATGGTTTGGTCCCGGTCAATATTGCCTCCGGCAGTCTGACTGCGACCGCATCGACGACGGGTGTGTTTACTGCCAACCTCGATGCCAGCGCCACGATCGTTGCGGCTGCCGATCTTCCGTCAGCGAATGCTGCGACTGCGGAATACTCTCACAAGAGTTCGCTGGTGGTTTACGATAATCTGGGCAAGGAAGTCTTGCTCGATTTCTATTATACGAAAACTGCAGCCGATACCTTTGAAGTCGCTGTGTATGACCGGTCGACTGGCGCTCCCAACACGGCCTTTCCCTACACATCTCCGGCGCTTGCCACCACCACGCTGCAATTTGATCCGGCCAACAACGGATTACTGGCTGCAGCTAGTGCGACAGACATCACGCTCAACGTACCCGGCGGTGCGTCACTGACCGTCGATATGTCGAAAATGTCCCAATTGAATTACAAGTTCACGGTCCAGAACGCCGACGTCAACGGCAATGCACCCAGCGCTGTGATTGATGTCGAGATCTCCGCCGATGGCACGATTTACTCTCAGTTCGAAAACGGTGATCTGCAGCCATTGTACCGGATTGCGCTGGCAAACGTCGCCAGCCCGGACATGCTCCGGCCACTGGCCGGCAACGTCTATGCGCAAGGGGCCGATTCCGGAATCATCACGACAGGCTTTGCCGGTAGCGGTGGCTTTGGATCAATCGTTTCAGGTGCCTTGGAAAGCTCCAACGTCGATCTGGCCCAGGAGCTGACGGACATGATTTCGTCGCAGCGCAGCTACACCGCCAACTCCAAGGTCTTCCAGACAGGTTCTGACCTGATGGATGTCCTTGTCAATCTCAAGCGTTAGACCGTCGGTAAGGGACGTTAAAGGACCCACGCAATGTCATTGTCATCGGCGATCAATACTGCGCAAACGTCTCTGTCGAATTATTCGACGCAGACAAATGTCTTGTCGCGCAATATTTCCAATG
Organism: Hoeflea sp. IMCC20628; assembly: GCF_001011155.1. Taxonomy (NCBI): domain Bacteria; kingdom Pseudomonadati; phylum Pseudomonadota; class Alphaproteobacteria; order Hyphomicrobiales; family Rhizobiaceae; genus Hoeflea; species Hoeflea sp. IMCC20628. Next base: position 3,617,805 of record NZ_CP011479.1, on the reverse strand, counting down.
CCTCCAATCCCGATTACTCTCAGCGCAACGCCGCGCTGGCCACCTCTCTGGCGGGCGCTCAGGTTGTCAGCATTCAGCGCGCTCAGGATCTGGTGCTTTTTGAGAAAAGCGTCAGCAGCACGGCCGTGGCCAGCGGCCAGAGCACCCTCCTGGACGGCATCACCAATCTGAAAGACATCCTCGGCGGCAACGACTACGAAAGCGCCCCAGCCACCCTTATTGCCGCGATGCGCGACACCTTGGCCACCTATGCTGCAAAGCCCGGTGAAAGCACGCTTGCCCAAACAGCTCTGGCGGATGCCAACACCGTTGCTCTTGGGTTGCGTGATGCCTCTGCGGCTGTCCAGAATGTCAGGCTTGATGCCGATCAGGAAATTTCACGCCAGGTTCACACGCTCAACGAATTGCTCTCGCAGTTCGAGGAATCCAATAACAATGTCTATCGCGGCACCCAGACCGGCAAGGATGTCAGTGCCGATCTGGATCAGCGGGATGCGCTTCTCAAAAAGATATCCGAAATTGTCGGGGTGACTTCGGTCACCCGCAACGGCAATGACATGGCGCTGTACACCGCAGACGGTACGACACTTTTTGAAACCGTGGCGCGCCCGGTTACATTTGAAGCCTCTTCCGGGTTCTCGGCCTCCCTTCAAGGCAATTCCATATATATCGACGGCGTTCAGTTGTCGTCGGGTGAGGGTGCGACCACCACGGCACGCGGTTCGCTGCAGGCCTTGTTGCAAATCCGCGACGAATACGCGCCGGAGATGCAGGGCCATCTTGACGAAATTGCCCGGGCCCTCGTCGTCACCTTTGCAGAGAAAGACCAGTCGGCGGTTCCAACACTTGCCGATCAGCCCGGCCTGTTCACATGGTCCGCTGGCACCGTTCCGGCAGGCGCAACCCTCGTGCCCGGCATCGCAGCAACTATCACCATCAATCCTGCGCTGGTGCTGTCGCTTGGCGGCAATCCGCAATTGTTGCGTGATGGCGGGATCAATGGCGCCGCTTATGTCGCCAATACCACCGGAGCAACTGGCTTTACCTCACAACTGGATTCCTATGTGATCGCGCTGGAAACCCCGATGGCATTCGACCCGGCCGCCGGGCTTTCGTCATCTACCAGCCTGTTGAACTTCTCCTCCGATTCTGTGGGCTGGCTTGAACTCACCCGCAGCGAGGCCAGTTCTGCCGCGGTAGCCCGCGAGGCGACCCTTTTCCGGTCGGTGGAGTCACATTCCAATGCAACCGGTGTTTCGCTGGATGAGGAAATGTCGATGCTGCTTGAGCTTGAACAGTCATACAAGGCTTCTGCGCGGATCATTTCGGTTGTTGATGAAATGCTGCAAGCGCTAATGGCGTCGGTGGGATAGGATCATGAAAACCAGCTTCATTTCCAACCAGGCCATGCAGAACGCCATGCGATTGACGATCAGTCGCGGCCAGACTGAAGTGCAGACACTGCAGAAGGAAATCGTCACCGGACGGTACGCCGATATCGGTCTTGCGTTGGGCGCGCAAACCTCCAACAGCATTACCTTGAACAACGACGTCACCCGTCTCAAGAGCATGCAGGCTTCCAACTCGCTGGTCACCCAGAGGCTTTCGGCATCCCAGTTGTCCCTCAACCTGATGGCCGACAGTGCGCAACAGATGCTTGAGGCATTCATCTCCGTCAGCGGTGCAGACGATGCCAACCGGTTGGGGGTTGCCGTTCGCGACGTCGAAGCCGCGCTGGGTGCGTTCACGGTGGCCGCCAATACGTCGTCCAATGGCGAGTACCTGTTTGCCGGTATCAATTCCAGCGAAAAGCCGCTTGATGATTATTTCGGCGCGGGGTCTGCCGCGAAGGCGGCATTCGACACGACTTTCCTCGCTCATTTTGGCTATACACAGGACGACCCGCAGGCCGTCAACATCACCGTCACCCAGATGGATGATTTCATCACCAATGTGCTTGAACCGGCGTTCAGCGGTCCCGATTGGAACACCAACTGGTCGAGTGCGAACGACACCAACATTTCAAGTCGCATCCTGACCAATGAAGTGGTCGATTCTGGGGTCAATGCAAATGCGGACGGCATGCGCAAATTCGCGCTGGCTGCGGTGATCGGTCTGGAATTGCTCGGTTCGCCGATATCCAGCGAAGTTCGTGTCGCCGTCAACACCCGCGCCATGGAATATGCCGGTCAGGCGATAACCGGGATCGACAATCAGCGCGGAAGTCTCGGACTGTCCGAAAACCGCGTGACCAAAGCCAATGACTCGCTGAGCTCGCAGATCGAGATATTGACCCTGCATGTGGTCGATATCGAAGGAGTGGATGCCTACGAGGCCTCCACACGCATGCAAGCCTTGTTGACCCAGGTTGAGATGTCATATGCGCTGACGGCCCGGATCCAGCAATTGAATCTTATGAATTACCTGTAACTGTGTCTCCCGGAGTAACCGGGTAAAGCCGACAAACATGAAGGGCGTCTGAATGTACCAGTTTTCCTATGCGGATGTTCAGCAGGATGGTGTTGCCGAAGCGCGTGAACGCGAGCGTGAGGCGATCAATCATTCCATATCCCTGTTGACTGCAGCGAAAGCCAACGGCCTCGAATCGCGCGATGCCATCGAGGCGGTTTACTTCGTCAGCCGCCTCTGGGTGCGGTTTGTCGAAGATCTGGCATCACCTGACAATGAATTGGCCGAAGAGCTTCGAGCCAATCTCATCTCGATCGGGATCTGGGTCATCAAGGAAGCCGAACGCATCAGGCAGCGTCAGTCGGACAACTTTCAGGGCATCATCGATATCTCGATCATCATCAGGGACGGGCTGAAATGAAAAGTTCACTTCGCATTTCGCTCAAGGCCGGCGAACGCATCTTCATCAATGGAGCGGTGCTTCGGGTCGATCGCAAAGTCGCGCTTGAGTTTCTCAATGATGTGACGTTTCTGCTCGAGAACCACGTGCTGCAGCCGGAGCAGGCGACAACGCCGCTCAGGCAGCTCTACTTCATCGTTCAGATGATGCTGATCAATCCCGAAGGCGCCGAGCAGTCCATGGTGATGTTCCGCAAATCCGTGGTCATGCTGCTGACCTGCTTTACCAATGATGAAGTGCAGATCGAGCTCAAGCACATCGACGGCATGGTAACCCAGGGCCGCGCCTTCGAGGCGCTCAAGGCAATCCGTGCGCTCTATCCGGTGGAAGAGCAAATCCTCAACTCATCGGCGATGCCTGCAGGCACCATCGACAAAATCCGCAAGGAGCTGGCCCCATGGACGTAAGCGCAGTAAACGCCATAACATCCGGAACGTCGGCTGCGGCGACCGCAGCCAAAAAGACCGCACTGGATTATGACACCTTTCTGACGCTACTGGTGCAGCAGATGAAGAGCCAGGACCCCACCGATCCGATGGATGCAACCGACCAGATCGCCCAGCTTGCCACCTTCAGTCAGGTCGAGCAGACGATCCAGACCAACAAGAATCTGGAATTGCTGCTGCAGTCCTCCAATCTTAGCCAGGCAGGGGCCATCATCGGACGCGAACTGACCAACGCTGACGGCACGGTTACCGGAGTGGTGGATGAAGTTCGCGTGACGACCGCAGGCTTGACTGCAATTCTCGCCAGCGGCCAGGAACTTGCCGTGACATCGGGCGTGTCGATCAGGTAAGGTATACTCAGGTGGATCGACCCGGCTGGGTCTCCGTCCGGAATGCCGGCGGAATGAAAATTGGAACAAATCGGCTGGCGCTGCCTGGCCGGTACAGTTCCGGATAAAGCAGCAGGCTCCGGCCTGCTTTGCACACAGAGCCCATCCATGAGGGATACCGTTCGAGATGAACGAAGCTGACGCTCTTGATATCGTCCAGACCATGATCTGGACCGTGCTGATCTGCTCGGGTCCGGCGGTCTTTGTGGCGATGTTTGTCGGGGTCGGCATCGCCTTCATTCAGGCGCTGACCCAGGTTCAGGAAATCACCCTGACCTTCGTTCCCAAGATCGTCGCCATCTTGATCACTGTCGCCGTTTCGGCGCCTTTTGTCGGCGCGCAGATATCGACTTTTACCAACATCGTCTTCCAGCGCATCGAATCCGGGTTCTGATCCGGCTGAGTCTGGATCGCTCGCGGACGGAGCAGCATCCACATGCTGTTTTGACGCTGGGTCTCCGGCAACACACCTGCCACCTTCGCGCAAGCTTCAACCACTAGGGTCGACGGGACCAATTGCGCGGGCATGATGCCGGCGCCGTGATCCGGAGCTTCGCATATATGGCCGATCCGCAGGCGCTGGCGATTCAGAAGTCCAACTTCCAGGGCAAGGACATGGGCTTTGCCTTCGGCATTGTCGTCATCCTGTCCATTTTGTTCTTGCCGATCCCGGCCTTTCTCATCGATATCGGTCTGGCGTTTTCGATCGCCTTTTCGGTTCTTATCCTGATGGTGGCGCTGTGGATCCAGCGGCCGCTCGATTTCTCGTCCTTTCCAACCATTCTGCTGATCGCGACGATGATGCGGCTGTCGCTCAACATCGCCACCACCCGTGTCATCCTGTCCGAAGGCCACCTTGGTTCTGACGCAGCCGGTAAGGTGATCGGCGGGTTTTCGCAGATGGTCATGTCCGGCGATTTCGTCATCGGACTTATTGTCTTTCTGATTCTGGTCACGGTGAATTTCATCGTCATCACCAAGGGCGCCACCCGCATCGCCGAGGTGGGCGCCCGCTTCACCCTTGACGCCATTCCGGGCAAGCAGATGGCCATCGATGCCGATCTCTCCGCCGGCATGATTGACGACAAGCAGGCCCAACTCCGTCGCAAGGAACTGGAGCTGGAAAGCTCGTTCTTCGGCTCCATGGACGGTGCGTCAAAATTCGTTCGCGGCGACGCCATTGCCGGACTGTTGATCACCGGCATCAACATGTTCGGCGGTATCATCATCGGTTATGCCCGCCACGACATGCAGATCGGCGAGGCGGCGGATGTCTTTGTCCGGCTGTCGGTCGGCGACGGACTGGTCAGCCAGATCCCCGCCCTGATCGTGTCGCTCGCAGCCGGCCTGTTGGTGTCGCGCGGTGGCCAGCTTGGTTCCACCGACGAAGCGGTGATCGACCAGCTGGGTGGTTATCCACGGGCGCTCTTTGCGTCTTCTGGCCTGTTGTTCCTGCTGGCGGTCATGCCTGGTTTGCCCTTCCTGCCATTCATGCTTCTGGGTTCGGGCATGGCTTTTGCCAGCTGGATCATTCCGCGTCAGCGCGATGAGAAAGCCCGCGCCGAGGCGCAGGTGATTCACCGTGGCGAGCAGGACGAAAAAGACAAGGAAAAGGATTCAGTCAAATCGATCCTCAAGACCGCCGAGATCGAACTGGTGCTGGGCAAGCAGGTTGCGACCAAGCTGCTGGGGTCGCATGAGGAACTGGCTTTTCGCGTATCCAAGATGCGCAAGAAATTCGCCACCCAATACGGGTTCGTCGTTCCAGAGATCAAGGTCTCCGACGACATCTCGATCAAGGACAAGAGCTACCAGATCCGCATTCACGGAACCACCGTTGCCGCCAATGATCTCAGGGTCGGCGAACTGCTGGTGGTGCTGTCGGGGTCGCGTCGTCCGTCCTTGCCGGGTGACGAGATCCGCGAGCCAGCTTTTGGCCTGCCCGCCCTGTCCATTCCGGAAAACTTTGCCGAGGATCTCAAGCGCGAAGGCTTCCAGCCGATCGACAATGTCTCGGTGGTGTTGACCCATCTTTCCGAAGTCATCCGCAACAACCTGCCGCAATTGCTGTCCTACAAGGACATGAAGATCCTCATCGACAGGCTGGACCCGGAATATCGCAAGCTGGCGGACGAAATCTGCACCTCGCATATGTCCTATTCCGGCTTCCAGGCGGTGCTCAAGCTGTTGCTCGCCGAACGCGTCTCGATCCGCAACCTGCATCTCATTCTCGAGGCGGTTGCCGAACTCGCGCCGCATGTGCGCAAGACCGAGCAGATCGTCGAGCATGTGCGCATCCGCATGGCCCAGCAACTGTGCGGCGATATCGCCCGCAACGGGCAGCTCAACGTGCTCAGGCTCGGCAGCCGCTGGGATCTGGCCTTCCACCAGGCGCTCAAGCGCGATCCGAAGGGCGAAGTCATCGAATTCGACATCGATCCGCGGATGCTTGAGGAGTTTTCCGAAGAAGCCACCAAGGTGATCCGCGAACACATGGACAAGGGTGTGCCCTTTGTGCTGGTCACGTCGCCGGATTCGCGGCCCTATGTCCGCATGATTGTCGAACGGATCTTCGCCACCCTGCCAGTGCTGTCCCATGTGGAAATCGCGAGGGGCATCGAGATCAAGCTACTCGGTTCGATCTCGTGATCGACGATCCGGAAGGAACGGTCCTCGCGCTGTTCGCGACGTTCTGCCGGATCGGCGGCTGCTTCATGGTGTTGCCGGGTTTTGCCAGCTTCCGGATTCCGGTGCAGTTCCGTCTGCTGCTCGCCGTCGCCATTTCGATGGCGTTACTCCCAATTCTCTGGGACACGGTCTATCCCAAAGTCCAGGGTGGAGACAGCATCTACATTTTTCTGGTTGGCTCGGAAATGCTGATCGGCGTCACGCTGGGTCTGATCGCACGATACATTGTGCTGGCTCTGCAGTTTGCCGGTACCGCCATGTCGATGGCGATCGGTTTCAATGCGGCACCTGCCAACGGCATCCTGGAGAATGAACCGGAGGGGCACATCACGGCGGTAATCACCCTGACAGGGCTCTTGGTGCTGTTTCTGGGCGATTTCCACCATCTGGTGATCGCGTCGCTGGTCCGGTCCTACTCTTTCATGCCGCTTGGTTCCGGTTTTGAACCCAGGATGGCGCTCTTGACGCTCACCGACACGCTGACGGGCGCTTTCATGCTGGTGCTCAGGCTTGCCAGCCCGTTCCTCGTCTACGGGCTGATATTCAACCTGTCTATCGGCATGGTCAACAAGCTGGCGCCGCAGATTCCGGTCTACTTCATCTCGATACCGTTCATCCTGTTTGGTGGGTTGATCCTGTTCTATTTCGGCTCCACCACGTTGTTTTCTCTGTATCTCGCCGGGTTCGAGCCGCTGTTTACGGGGTTACCCTGACATGGCGGCGTCACGTGCTGAAAAACTCGCCCGCCTTGTCCGTGTCCAACGGCAGATAGAGCGGATGGCCGAAGATGAACTGTCCCATACATTGCGGGCCCAGGCTGCCACAGAGGAGACTCAGGCGGCTCTGGTCGACGCGGTCGGCTCCTTCGATCCGGTCCATGCTGCGATGTCGCACCAATATGCCCTGCGGTTTCAACGGCTCTCTGCCCGCGCCCAGCAACTCACCGGAATCAAGGCGATGCAGGAACGGCGGGTATTGACCGAAAAAACCAAAGCCGACCGGCTCGATGATCAGGCGGCGGAGGCGACCGAAGACGAGGAACGCACGGCCGACGATGAAGCCTTGCTGGACCTGTTGGAAATCTCGCTCGGTGCTCGGGTCAACGGCACAAGGCCAGCGTAAGCTTCGTCAGCCACAATGACAGTGATCATTTCCGGTCACTTTTTACGAGGGGCGCTCTTTGTCCATACAAATAGCAACCGATCTCATTCTTGATGTGGTCAAGGCTGCCGATCCCGCCATCGCCCAGAGGGCGGAAGCCATGCTGGAAGCGGCGTCGGTTCGCAAATCCGCACAGGCTGCCGGAACGCCGGCGTTCGAGCATCAACTGCTGGCCTCTGCCGAGCCCTTGGCTTCGGTGAACCCCGAACAACCCAACGCCGCGCCCGACAAGAATGCCGAATCCTACCAGCGCTTTGAGGCCATGGTTCTGCAGAACTTCATTGGCAGCATGCTGCCCGCCGACAGCGAAGAGCTCTATGGCAAGGGCACAGCCGGCGAAATCTGGAAATCCATGATGGCCGAGCAGTTGGGTGCGGTTCTGGCCAAGGGTGGCGGTATTGGAATTGCAGAGCGCATGCTGGCTGACCGCTTCACGTCGGGCCTGACGCCCGAAGCCGCCGACACTGTCGGCTCCAACGTTTCCAATCGCGCCACCAGCCTGGTCAATGAAGTTCAAAAACACATCCTTGCGGACATCACCGCAACCGGTGAACCAGCAGATTCCAACCAAGACACCGGCCGGAGGGCCTGACCAAGATGAACGAACACACTCACCGTGATCACCGTGTCGAGGCCGTATTGCTTCGCCTCGAAGCGATTGTCGACGCCGAAAATGCGGCCATAGGTTCAGATCCGAAATTCGACCTCAGACAGTCGAATGCGGTGAAAAGCCGTTGCCTCTACGACATGACGATGTTGTTCAAGGGCATCAATCCGGACCGGCTGGATCATGCGCATCTGGACCATCTCAAGACAGTCAAGGCCAAGCTGGACGTCAACAGTCTGAAGGTCGGGGCACATATGGAGGCGGTGCGTGATATCGCCGAATTGATCAAGGGTACAGTCACCGAGTCCGAAGCGGACGGCACCTATTCGGCTGACCAGTTCAGGGCCTATGATCTGTCATGATCAAACTGCTGGTCACGGGCGTCTGGATCACTGTCGTGGCGCTTGCCTCGGTCTATTTTTCAATCCAGGCCACCAACACCAAGGAAAGCGTTGAACCCGAAGCAGAGATGTTCGGCGGGCTCGAAACAATCCGCGGCGAAGTCACCTCGATCCCGGTGATCAGCGATGGTGCGGTACAAGGCTATTTTCTGACCCGGATTTCCTACACGGTCGATCCGGCAAAGGCCGATCTGCTGACAATCCCGTTGCCGGTTCTGGTGATGGACCAGCTCTACACTGCGCTTGTCGGGGAACAGGTCATCGATTTCCCCTCCTTGAAAAAATTCGATCTCGAGGCCTTCAAGGTCCTTATCCGCGAGTCGCTCAACGAACGGGTCGGAGAGAAGGTGTTTCACGACATTATCGTCGAGCAGATCGATTTCCTGTCCAAGTCGGATATCCGGTCGAATATGCGCCAGGGTCGCTTTACCATGAAAGCAGGCGACCCCATTGGTGAGGTCGATCCGGCGCCCGGTGCGTCAGCCCCGAGCCACTGAAGCTATCGCAATATCATCAGCAAACGGGAAAGGACCGCGTGATCACCGCTTTGGGTGTTCCGCGCGGCTATGCAGCAGCATGACAGAAAGTCAGTTGCTTTCCGGGTTCCGGTATTGCTCGTTGACCATGCCGAACTCTTCCATCAGCCGCCCGAGCGCCACCTGGATGTGATAGAGCCCGATCACTGCGGAGCCGGTTTGAACCCCGAGCCGCAGGCCGCGCCACGGCGCCGCCGCCAGCAGGGCAAGGGATTTGACGATGGTGCGGACCCGTCCGGGAATACCCGGCCTCTGGCGCTTTTCAAGGATCGAGGAAATCGCGCCGTTGCGCAGCGACCGCGCATTGAGCCAGGAAAATTCGGCCCGGCGCGACGGCAGGGTTTCCATCACGGCAGCATCCGCGCTCCAGCCGAAGCCGAAACCGCGTGCCTTTGCCCGGCGGTAAAAGTCGCTGTCTCCGCCGCCAATGAAATTGAAGGCCGGATCGAGATACGGTCGCGGCATCATGTCGAGGACCGACCTCGATATCAGCACATTGCCCGAGGAGTAGAGGATCGGTACCGGGCCGGTAACGGTATAGTGCGGGGTGAAGACCGGGTGCCTGCGCCAGCCGTTGAGCGACTTGTCGGCGAACACCGGAATTTGCGGTCCGCCAACCAGGTCGGCACCGGTTTTCCGCGCGGTGGTCAGCAGGCCCGACAGCCATCCGGGTCCGGCGATCTCGTCATCGTCGATCACGGCAATGTGGGTGAGTTTTGGGAATTCAGCCAGGGCTGTTTCCCAGCCGGCATTGTAGGCATGGCAGTTGCCGCGCTGATGCGCGACGATGACGATGCCCTTGACAGACGATGTTTCCAGCCAGTCCGCTGCCGCCATGGCTCCTTCGAGCCCCTCGGCGTCATTGTCCATGATCACAACAGCTGTATCCGGCCCCAGTCCCTGCGCCTGCAGCGAGTCCAGCGTCGTGATCAGATGATCCGGCCTGCGGAATGTCGGCAGCGTCACGACGACACGGATGGCCTCGGGCTTCAGAGCGCGGGAACGGGCATGCTCGGTGATGAAAATGCGATCTGGCGTCATGGCGGTGCGTCCAATTGATAAGTTGCCATACAACCACAGGAATCTGAAAATTGCCTGAAGCTGTCATGCGGCATTTGAAACGTGGCTTTAATGCACCGGTAAAACCGCTGGGTTATGGTTGCCCGTGAAATCGGAACCGAGCCCCATGCATTTTGTCTTCATTTCATCGCTGGTCCCGGTGGCAGCGCCCGCTTCGGGCTATGACATCGCCAACCGGGTGATTGTCGATGCCATCCGGCTGATCGGCCATCAGGTGTCCGTGCTCGGCTTCCTGCAGCCCGGCCACCAGCCCGCCACGCCTGAACACACCAGGGTTCTGGGAGAGTTGGAAGTCACCAACGCCCGGGTTGGCAAACTGCAAAAGGCGCTGTGGCTCAAGGACGCGTTTTTTCATGGCGAACCGGTGTCCGTTGCAAAGATGCACGCGGTGACGCCGGACGATATTCGCACGGCGCTGTCCGGCTTCGGCTCGATTGACGGATTGATCCTCAATTCCGTGCAACTGCCCGGCGCATTCCTCGATGTGTTTGAGGCGTGGCCATGCACCTTTGTCGCCCACAATGTTGAAGCGCGCAGCGCCGCCGACAATGCCGCCAACGCCGGAAACTGGTTTACCCGGCATTTGTTTTACCGTGACGCCCGCCTGCTCGCCTCGCTTGAAAGCGATCTGTGCAGGACATCCAGCCACGTATTTACCCTTGCCGAGGCTGATCGGCTGGAGCTTGGCGTCGGGCAGGGGGATCGCTCCACCGTCTTGCCGCTGGTCACGTCCGTAACGCCGCCCGAAGGTTCGGTTGCGCGCGCGCCACTTTATGATGCGGGAATGATCGGATCCTGGACATGGGCCGCCAACCGCGCCGGCCTTGACTGGTTTCTGGCCGAAATCGTACCGCGCTTGCCGTCGGATTTTTCGATAGCGATTGCCGGCGGCCTGGGTGCGTCGCCACCACCGGCGCCGGCCAATGTGACCTTTCTCGGCCGCGTCGCCGATGCCCGCGACTTTGTCCGGTCGTGCCGGGTCATTCCGCTGATTTCGCGCACAGGCACCGGTGTCCAGCTCAAGACCATCGAGACCTTCGAGATGGGTCTGCCATCGGTGGCGACGGATAATGCCTTGCGTGGAATCACCACCCCGCCTGCCAATTGCACCGTCGCGGATGACCCCGTCGCGTTTGCTGCTGCCCTCGACGATATGGTTGGCCGGTCCCGCGCCGGAGAACAGCTCGATTGCGACGGACGCACATTTCATTCGCTCCAGCTCGACGGTTTGAAACGTGCCTTGGAAATTGGTCTCGGGCGGGATGGTTAACAGATTGTAAAATCTGACCTTAACCGCGTTGCCGGAATGGCGGTGCGGGGATATTAAGAAAGTGATAACACTGGTTCAAGCGGCGGCCCATGACGGGAATTCCGCGTTGGAAGTGTTCGGAGTTGTTATGCCGGAAATGGATCAGCATCGGGATATTTTGGGTATCCGGGTCGCAGCGTTTGGCTGGCGTCAGGCATTGGCCGAGCTGCAACGCGCGCTCAATGGCGATGGTCCGCAACGCATCTTCAATTTTCTCAACGCCAACAATGCCAATCTGGCCATGCGCGATCCCGGTTACCGGAAGGGCCTTGCCCGATGCGAAGTGCTGCCCGATGGCATTGGTGTCGACATCGCCTCGCGCGCGCTGCACGGCACGGCATTTCCAGCCAATCTGAATGGAACCGATTTCATCCCGGCGCTGCTGGTGCATTCCGAGCGTCCGCTGAAAATCGCGCTGATCGGCGCGCGACCCGAAATTCTCGAAAGCGCTGTGGCCAAATTCAGGCTTTCAACACCTTGGCATGAGTTCCACACCGTATCTGACGGGTTTTTTGACAAATCTGACACTTCGAAAATTCTTGACCGGCTGGCAGCAATCGATCCCGACATCACCCTGGTGGCGATGGGCAGTCCTTGGCAGGAAATCTGGATTGATAGCAACATCCGGCAGGGCCACGGTCGCGTCGTGTTTGGCGTCGGCGCGCTGTTCGATTTCGTCTCCGGCGCAGTGCCGCGCGCGCCGCAGCTTATTCGCGACCTGAGGCTCGAATGGGTCTGGCGGCTTGTTCAGGAGCCGTCCCGTCTGTGGTACCGTTACATTGTCGGTAACCCGCTTTTCCTGTACCACGTGTTTCGCTACAAGCTGCTGGGCGCTGGCCGAACCCCTCAGGTTCCTGCCTGAAAGTCTTTTCGCTGACGCACTCAGGACCCCGCCGGAGCCGCCATGAAAACCGCCGTAATGACCGCTTCCTATATCGGCGATTTCGACCGTTGTGCGCTTCTGTGCGAAAGCATGGACCGGTTCATGCAGGGGCAGTGGCATCACTACCTGCTGGTGGATCGCGCTGACGTCAAGCTGTTCGGCAAGCTTGCTGGCCCGAAGCGCACCGTGGTCAGTGAGGCAGACCTGTTTCCTTTCTGGCTGCGATCATTTCCCGATCCCCTGACTCTTGGTCGGCGCCGGCTCTGGCTGAGCCCGTTCTCGTGGCCAATGCGCGGCTGGCATGCGCAGCAGCTTCGCCGCCTGGCCATGGCCCGCCATGTCGAAGCCGACATGCTGTTGTCGATTGATTCCGATGTTGTGCTCGTGCGCCCCTTCGATCCCGCCAGTCTTTGGACCGGTGACCGGATGCGGATGTTTCGCGCCGATAATGGCGCGATCAATGCAACACCGGGCCACCTGGACTGGCTTGCCCATGCAGGCGGTATTCTCGGTCTGCCGCGCCGGCCGGATCCGGCGCATGATTACATATCCAATATGGTGCCCTGGCGGGTGGACACAGCACGGGCGCTGCTCGATCACCTTGAAAAGCACAACGAAAAGAGCTGGCTTCGCGCGGTCATCTCGTCGCGCGATATTTCCGAATGCATGATCTATGGCCGTTTTGTCGATGAAGTTCTGGGCGGGGCTGGCCACACGCCGGACCCGCGCTCGCTGTCCCATGTTCTGTGGTTCAAGGAAACCTTCGCGCAAACCCCCGAAGGCCTGGCCGAGTTCATGCGTGGTCTGCAGCCTGATCAGTTTGCCATCGGGGTGCAGTCTTTCGTCGATCACCCGCTATCGGAAATCCGGCGCGCGGCATTCTCCATCACAGCTGACTGAGCCAGTGCGTCAGATTGGCCGTTTCGCAATCGAGCGTAGCGCCCGGTAAGTCAGCAGTGCTGATTGCAGGTAGAGCACGAAGAATGCGACATTGAGCAACTCGACCCATATCTCCACTTCCGCATGCAAACCCAGAACATAGGCCAGCAACAGGGCTTTCATCGCGGCAAGCGAAGCCAGCGTCAACATGCGGATCACCGTCCGGCCGGTGGCGTATAACAGCTCCGAGTGATACTCGATGAGATTGCGGAAGGCAGGCACCAGCACCACCAGAATCAACAGTGGCGCCGCCTCGGCAACATTCTTGCCCAGGGCTTCGGGAAAGAACCACAAGAACCCGGCCATGCCCAGAAGCCCGGCGGTTGAAACGGCGGCCACGGCGCCCTCGAGCATGATCCTCGTCTTGATATCTGCAAGCATTTTCGCATCGCGCATCAACCGTTGCACCAGCACCGTAAGGAAGGCGCGAACCGGCAGTGCGGTCAGATCAACCAGCCGCATCAGGATCGCATAGATGCCTGCCGTCTCTGGTCCACCCAGTGATAATACCAGCACCTTGTCGAGCTCGGACTGGACATAAAACAACACCTCCGCGCCCGCCACTGACACGGCATCAAGCCAGCGACGGATATACAGTGCCGGTTTCCAGCGAAGCCGGACCTTTGGATAAAAAAAGATGACGGCGGCCAGAGCGGCCAGATCATTTGTCAGGATGTAATAGGTCGACCAGACATCCAGCGATCCATCGGTCAGCCAGGCGAACAGCACAGCGGCAATGGTTTTGAATGTGGTGGCGATAACCACCAGCATTGCACCGGCCGTAAACCGGTTGATGCCGTAACTGACAATGACGGCAATCTCCATGATCCGCCAGCACAGTACCTCAGCCAGCATAATCTTGACGAAAGTGCCGATCTGCATCTGCCCGGCGAAGATCAGTTCATAGGTGATCCATGCCGCGCCGGCGATCAGCGGCGCCGACAGCACCATGCCGCCGAGAAAGCCCGCGGTGTAGACGCCGAGCAGGCGGGGCTTGACGGTGGCGATCCTGTAGAGCGGTGAGACGAAACCGAAGGCCAATAGCCGCGACAACATGATTCCGCAGGCTGACGCCGTCGCAAACAGCCCGAAATCGCTGATCGTCAGGGTGTTGGCGATTGCAATGAAGTAGACAAGCGAAATGACCAGCCGGCCAGCCGATCCCCCGATCATGGAGAGATAAGCGTTGATCGAACTTTTGTTTGTACTGGCAAAATCCTTCAGACGAGCAATCATTTGGTACCGGAATCGGGAAACGTTTCAGCGTTCGTCGCTATGTCCGGGTAATGAATACGGGGAATTTGTTAATTCGACGTTTGGATCGGGCGACAGTCGAAATTCCGAATGGCACTGCAGAAGGACCGTATCCGGCCGGACATGCGTTTTTATTGAGAATATTCCGGGTATCCGCCGGAAATTAACCATTTATTACCCATGAATTTATAGCTTGCCTTAACGAATTTGCGAAGATTTCCACAAACAAAATGGCTGCAGCCGGATATGAGCGATTCCACCAAATATCCACGACAGCGTTCCCGGCGCGGGTCTCTGCTTGACCATGCCGGCGTTGCGCCTTCCGCGCCGCTGCCGCCGCGTGAGTCGCTGCGGGCACCTTCACGCGCAGCGCCGTCACTGCTTGCGGCGTCGCCGCGCTCCGCACGGGTTTCGACCGCCAGTTTCGCAAGAAACAGCAGCCCTGTGGTCTCACCCACGCAGATCTCGGCGCCATCATTGCCCCATAATCAGGAACAGGAACAGGAACAGGAACCGGCAGCGGCAGGCGGCGAAAAATTCGGCGACAGGATCTCGCGCCTGATCGGCACCATCACCCCGGAAGGCAAGCCACGGACCGAACCGCGGGAGCCTGAGATCCCGCCAGTGTCTGCAGCGGAGCAGCCGCGTCGGGACGAAGCTGAGGCGGATCCCGCTGATTTGGAGCAGGCGCCGCCGCGCGGCGAGTGGAGGCCTGCCAACCCGACCCGGTCTGGCCACGATGATCATTACCACTGGCATTCTCCCTCTCATGCAGACGGCGATGCCGGATCGCGTCCTCTGCTGGATGCCTCGATCCTGATTTCCTCCGTATGGGGCTATCGGCGCCAGATCGCAGCCACCACAGTGGCCGGCGCGGTGCTGGGAGTTCTGGTGGCCTTGTCGACGCCGCACAAATATTATGCGGAGAGCCGGCTGTTCATTGACCCGCGTGAAATCCGCGTGACCGAAGACGACATCCGCAACCAGCAGCTTTCCACCGAAGCCATGTTGGCAATCACCGACAGCCAATTGCAGATCCTGGCCTCCACCGGTGTTCTGGAGAAGGTCGTTCAAGATCTCGGGCTGGAGCGCGATCCGGAATTCAACGGCTCTCTCTCCGTTGGCGGGATTGGCGGCGGGATCACCCTGATCAAGGAAATTTTCACCGGCAAGAGCGGCTCCTCCGAAGCCGAACAGAAATCACTTGAGAAACTGCGCGATGCGCTGAGCGTCTCGCGCGATGCAAAAACCTTCGTGATCATCATTGGTGTTCAGACCCGTGATGCAGAAAAATCGGCGTTGATCGCCAATCAAATCGTTGAGACCTATCTGGATGCCGAAGGCCAGGCCCAGTCCAGCCTTCTCGAACGCACCTCGGAGTCGATCGACACCCGGCTCAACGCGCTGCGCTCCGATCTCAATGCTGCCGAGCGCGAAGTGGAACGGTTCAAGGCCGAAAACGGGCTCGTTGGCGTCGGCGGCCAGTATATTGATGACAAGGTGATCCTCGCACTCAGCGATCAACTGGCCACGGCGCGCGCCATGAAGGTCGGCATCAAGGTCAAGGCGGACAATCTCGCCCGGGTCAAGCCTGATGATGTGCTGTCGGGCGCGTTTCCCGAGGAACTGCTGTCGGCCAATCTCACCGCCTTGCGCAAGCAATACACAGATACCAGGTCAAGCGCTGAAACGCTGGCAACCCGGTTAGGCCCGAAGCACCCGCAATACATCGCCGCAAAATCTGCGCTGAACACGATCAGCGCAGAAATCAGCGCCGAACTGCGCCGCATTGTCGCCAGTTCCCAGACTGAACTGCAGCGCGCCGTCGAGACCGAGCAGGAACTGGCCAGTCAAATGGCGGTGGCCAAGAACCGCTCTTTGGATCAGTCGGTGGAACTCGTCACCCTGCGCGAACTGGAGCGCAAGGCCACCGCGACCCGCGGCATTTATGAGGCTTTCCTGACGCGCTCGCGCGAAACCAGCGAACGCTCCAACCTGTCGACCCGTAATATTCGCGTCATTTCGGCGGCTGAAGCGCCGCTGCGCAACATGGGTCCATCGCGCAAACTGATTGCGATCGGTGGAATGTTCGCAGGCTTTTTCGCGGGCTTCGGCCTGGCGCTTCTGGCAGGCGCCGTGGAGAGCTTCCGCTCCTACAACAGCGGCCCGGTGCAGGCACGATTTCAGGCCCCGCCCTTTGGCGCCTATCCGCAAGCTCCCGATCCCGGCCCACGGACCCCTCCAGGCGGCCCCTCGCGCCGAACCTGGACCCGCCGGGACGAAGACGCCGATGCGCTGCAAGCCGCGGCCGACGAAGACACCAGCGCGCTTGAAGCCGCGACCAAGGCCTATGCCAGTATTCGGGCTCGGGCTGCCGGTCAGCGCCCTGCGGCGGAGCCGTCCCGCCCGGAACCGGCTCATCCGCAAGCAGCACCGTCATCTCCTGATGTTCTCGGGTCAACGCCTGTGCGCCAGCAATGGAAGCACCAACAGTCGGCACGCCCCGATCAGTCCGGGCAGCAGCACCATGAGGACGACAGCCTGTTCCGTCAGCCGTCCGATCTGACCCAGCCCGGTTACTGGCAGCAAGCCCCGCTGCGTCAGCAGCCGAACCCGGCATCACAAGCCCCTCAGTCTGGCGGCGATGGTCTGCGGCTGGTTCAGCCGGTCTGGACTGTCCATCCGGCCCAGCACCAGACACATACTCAGCCGGCTTACCCGTCCGGCCCGGCGTCCGATCCCTATGCGGCAGCTCATCAGGCGGGACAACCGCAGTACGACGCCCGCCATGGTGCAGCCGGCCAGGTCCAGCAGCAAGCGCCGCAGTACCAGCCCGTGCAGCCTCAGCCAGCGCTCTATCAGGCATCACCCTACCAGCCTGCGCAGCCACAGGTCCCGCAGCATCAGCACCGGGAGCCTCAGTGGCAGTCGCCGCACTATCAACCACGGCAACCCGAGTTGCAGCCGGCGCAGTATCAGCCACAGCCACACTACCAACCCGCGCCACCGCAGGCCCAGGCCTCGCACTACCAGACACAGGCGTTGCATCAGCAGACCCCGCAGCCCTATCCGGCGCAATCGCCGCAGGACCAACCCTGGCTCGCGGCGCAGCCGCAGGCTCAGTATCCGGTGGCGCCGCCACAACCTGCGCCGGTCTGGTCTCAGCCCGCGTCCGTCGCGGCGCCGTTCCCAACCCCGTCACCCGTTAGTCCTGCACCGGTTTCTGCAGCACCCGTTCAGCCGCAGCCCGCCGCCAATCCGTCGGTCGACCAGATCCGGCGCAATATGGACATGCTGAAATCGCGTATCGTGGGTTACGGATCAGCAAGAACAGGCAGCTGACGCGGCCCATCCGGCCTTGTTTTTCGACACCAGAGGACGCAAAGAGGCGATCAGCCCTTGCGTCCGGTTGCGTAGGGTCACACACAAGACCACGCAGCGGACCAAAATCCTGACGGCGCGGGACAGGAAATCGAAGAGGGATGAACATGGCCAAGGTAATTGACGGCAAGGCTGTCGCTGCAGGCGTTGTCGAACAGGTCACCGCGGCCAGCGCCGCCCTTGAGGCCGCCACCGGCGTTCGGCCAGGTCTCGCCGTGGTCATCGTCGGCGATGACCCGGCCTCGCATGTCTATGTCTCGTCCAAGAGCCGCATGGCCAAGCAGTGCGGCTTCAAGTCGGTCCAGCACACCTTGCCGGACGATACCACCCAGGCCGAGCTCGAGGCGCTTGTCGCTTCGCTCAATGCCGATGCCGAGATCCACGGCATTCTGGTGCAACTGCCGCTGCCGCATCATTTTGACTCTGACGCGGTGATCCAGTCGATCCGTCCGGAAAAGGATGTCGACGGCCTGCATGTCGTCAACGCCGGCAAGCTGATGACCGGCGACCTCGAAGGCGGTCTGATTTCCTGCACCCCTGCCGGCGCCATGCTGTTTGTCCGCCAGACCCATGGTGCTGACCTGTCCGGCCTCAATGCCGTGGTCATCGGCCGCTCCAACCTGTTCGGCAAGCCGATGTCGGCGCTGTTGCTGGCCGCCAATGCCACCGTCACCACTGCGCATTCCCGCACCAAGGATCTAGCTGGCGTCTGCCGCAATGCCGATATCCTGGTTGCTGCCGTCGGTCGCCCACGCATGGTCAAGGCTGACTGGGTCAAGCCCGGCGCTACGGTGATTGATGTTGGCATCAACCGCATCGACGCGCCCGAGCGGGGCGAGGGCAAGACCCGTCTCGTCGGCGATGTCGCCTTTGACGAATGCGCCGAAGTCGCCGCTGTCATCACCCCGGTCCCCGGCGGCGTCGGCCCGATGACAATCGCCATGCTGATGGCCAACACCGTCACCGCCGCCATGCGCGCCAACGGCATGAAACCACCATCGTTCTGAGCGGGTGTTTCCACGATCTTGAGTGGTTTGGATTTCAGGAGCGATTGATGCTTCCGGCCCATTGCTGACCTTGGATGCATTAGCAGTGAAAGCAGTTTGAGCCCTTATGCGAGGTTTGAAATGACTGCCTCGCAGGCTCTAATCAGCCGCATAGAAGCTGAATTGATCAAGCCAACGTCGATGAACTTTCATCGGGAACTTACGGCCCTCTTCTCTAAGACCAAACTGATCAAATTGTTGTCCAATGGCTGACTGAGCACCGCTGTCATCTGTGTCAAGACGACCATTCTGACATAAGTAAAGCCAGGTGTTAAATATCCAATAGATATTGTGTTCATAAATTGGATTACGCTCCCCACCAACTTCTCTAACAAGCGTTTGCTCGGTAGCGGTAATTACCCACCCCTGAATTTATGATTTCGGGCCTTGATGTCGGCCTACGCCAAGACGGATGCGATAACCTGGAAGGGATTTGCGCCTTTAAGGCGGGCGGTATCGACGGTTGTGCGTACATCCGCCTCGGCTTGGGCGGCCCACATGGCGCGATATCCGTTTGTCACCTTTCTCTGAATGACCCATGGACGGAGCTTTCGCTCAGATGTGTTGTTGGTGACATCGACTTCTCCGGGATAGTCGCAAAACGTCAGCAGCTGATCGCGGGCCCGCCCGATCTTGGCCTGGAGCTTTTGGGCCAGGTCGCATGAAGTCGGGGCGCATAGAAGCCCGGCAAGCTGTTTATCGAATTTGCGCTTCTTGCTTGCGACGGTAGACGCAGCGAATGTGCTTATGGCTCTGGCGAAATCAAACACACGGCCAAACCAAAGCTGGAAGCGAAGAGGGAGATCATCCTCGCCATGTTCCAGCGCAAAGGCTGTATCACGCGCCAAATGTGCAAGGCAGGTTTGATGTCGGTGGCCGTGAGATTGCTGGGCTGAATACCGATCAGATATCCATACCTCGGGGACATGGCCGCCCATGGTCTCGTGAACGACCCGTGCTGCACGGGAGTAATCGGGCTGGTGGACAACGGCATCCTTGCAATGAAAAACCCAGTGTTGGGCATTTGTGCCCTCAATACGCACACCGGTTTCGTCGCTGGCGACAACGCGGGCGGCTCGAAGGCTGGCCTTGGCGGCCTGTGCTGTGGCCTGGAAGCTCGGACGGGAGCGGGCAAACATGTTCAGTAATTACCCACCCCTGAATTCGTGATTTCCGGTTCTTCTACCGGCCTATGCCAGGACGGATGCGATGACCTGGAAGGGGTTTGCGCCTTTGAGGCGTGCGGTATCGACTGTCGTGCGTATGTTCGCTTCGGCTTGGGCGGCCCACATGGCGCGATATCCGTTTGTCACCTTTCGCTGAATGACCCATGGACGGAGCTTTCGCTCAGATGTGTTGTTGGTGACATCGACTTCTCCGGGATAGTCGCAAAACGTCAGCAGCTGATCGCGGGCCCGCCCGATCTTGGCCTGGAGCTTTTGGGCCAGGTCGCATGAAGTCGGGGCGCATAGAAGCCCGGCAAGCTGTTTATCGAATTTGCGCTTCTTGCTTGCGACGGTAGACGCAGCGAATGTGCTTATGGCTCTGGCGAAATCAAACACACGGCCAAACCAAAGCTGGAAGCGAAGAGGGAGATCATCCTCGCCATGTTCCAGCGCAAAGGCTGTATCACGCGCCAAATGTGCAAGGCAGGTTTGATGTCGATGGCCGTGAGATTGCTGGGCTGAATACCGATCAGATATCCATACCTCGGGGACATGGCCGCCCATGGTCTCGTGAACGACCCGTGCTGCACGGGAGTAATCGGGCTGGTGGACAACGGCATCCTTGCAATGAAAAACCCAGTGTTGGGCATTTGTGCCCTCAATACGCACACCGGTTTCGTCGCTGGCGACAACGCGGGCGGCTCGAAGGCTGGCCTTGGCGGCCTGTGCTGTGGCCTGGAAGCTCGGACGGGAGCGGGCAAACATGTTCATGATCGCGCCCTCGCTCGCATGGAGGCCGAAGATATCCATGAACACACCGCTCAGGCGTTCGTAAGACAATGCATGGAAACTCTTGAGGTAGATCGCCAGCGCGTGAATGCCTGGCCCGAACGGCGTTGCGGTTGCCACGGCAGGTGCGGTGGCTTTTGTCGTCGTGCCGCATTGCGGGCAATGACAGGAAAAACGCCGATGCCGGGTGACATGAGGACGGATCGCAGGAATATCGATCTCGTCATAGGCCCCGGCCAGCACCATCGTATCATCACCGGAAAACGCATGGCCGCATCTCTTGCAGGCGGTCGGTTCATGATCGCGAAACATGTCGGCAAAATCCGCCAGCACCCTATTGTGGGGTTCATGCCCGGGCTTGGCTCCACCCGGTCGTGAGTTGACGCGTTTCTCTTTCTTGTCCGTAGAGGGCGGCTTGGAAGACGTCCGAGAATCCTTGGCAGGCCGTTGGAGCCGAAGCACCATCTCGATCAATTCGTCCTTGCTCAGCTGCTGCAAATCAGTCCGATCCATATCATCATGGATTCAGACATTGTGGTGCATGGCAAGGGGGTGGGTAATTACCGGTAGCGCCTAGGTAAGACAGTAACTCTTCTTTGCTAATAGAAGCGTCCAAAAATTTTGGATAAAGATCAGGGCGAACAATTTTCGAAATGATCAAATCGACAAATACCTCTATCCAGCCAGCATAGAAGTTTTTTGGCTCCAAAACGTCACCGCTGGAAATGTTTACAGACATCGCAATTTTCCCAATATTCCGCAAAGAAATATCGTTCGATCTTGAAACAATATCCAATCGGTTCTGAAGGCGTCCTCCAATGTGCTCCGGGATGCCCATCTCACTAACTAAATGTCCCATATATATTAGAGAAGCGCTCTTTTTATCATAGTCAGTGCCAAAATTCTCCGGCAGCTTAAGTGACAGGTGTATAAATTTCTTCAGATATGCATGCGCATCAATATGCTCCCCATACCGAGCCCGCACACTGTTTTCAAGCGCCTTTAAATTTACACCAAGGACAAAATGCAGATGTGGAACAGAGAAGAAATGCTTTATTACTTCTAAAACCTCTAAAGCATAATCTGGGCGACACCGATCTAGTTCGTCGACTACAATTATTACGGATGCTCCAACGCTATCGCTATCCTTTGGGGTGGCGAGTGATTCAATTGCATTCCTAAATTCAGCTATGGCGATACCTCGCGCTTTCTCTTGCGCCCAATATGCTTGCATACCAGATGCAGCCTCTTTGCTAACCGCTTCAACAACGGTGTCTCCTATACCACTTGCAGCTTCTGTTGCACCGTAGGTTGCTACTGCCAAACCAATACGTGCGAGCGGCTTGGCTAATTTAAATGCCGCTGTTTTTACCTTCTGTATTTGACCCAATTTCTCTTTCGGTAGTCGATCTGCCAATGCAGAAACCAATGCCGGGAGAGGGTCGCTATGGTAGTCGTGTGCAAAGGCATCAAAATAGACGGTGGTTGCAGAGCTGCCGTATTCGATATTATTCGCAGCCACCCAGCGTTTGAGAAAGTAGGATTTTCCGGTCCCCCACTTCCCATCGAGAGCAACAACAATGGGATCCTCAATTCGACCTAATAGATCAGAAAGCGCCGCGCTCACTTTCTTTCGTTGAAGAATATCGGGTGTTTCAAAACCCTCATTATACAAATCAATTTTTGGCTCAGGCGGCAAAAGTTTCAAAAGTATCTCCATTAGAATTTTGGCCAGATGAATGCAGCCATCAATAACATCAGATGCAGGAAGAAAATAGGTTGTGAGAATCGATGCTAACAACCTTTTGAAGATCAAAATAAGGCCACTTTGTTCGCGCAGCTGCCGTTTATTCTTCTAGAAGCGAAAGTCCGCTCCCCGCCCTTTGTGACCAAGGTCTACCGTCCTGCGCAAGCCTGCTAGCAGTATCGCCGCGTCGCATAATCAGCTTGTCTGTCTCTCACCCGGTCCCGCCCCCTACTCCGCCGCTTCCGCCGGTCGCTTGCGCGTCGGATTTTTCGCCGCCGGGGCAGGGCCGGTTGAGGCGCGCACGATCAGTTCCACCGGCCAGACCTCTTGCACTGCCCCGGTTTCCACCCCCGAGATGATGTCGACAAGCCGCTCGCACACCCGCGCACCGGCCGCCCGGATCGACGAGCGGGTTGTGGTCAGCGGCACGGTGAAGCTTTCGGGCTTGAGGAACGGAAACACATCATCATGGGTGATGATCGAGACATCGTCGGGCATTCGCAGTCCAAGCTGGTTGAAGGCGCGGACGATCCCCAGTGTGGTGAACATCGAGGCGCTGAGCACGCCGGTCGGCCGGGTGTCGGGATCGGCATCGCGGAACAGCGCCATCGCCAGCCGGTAGCCGTTCTCCTCGTTCATCGCTGCGGAATGCTGCACCAGCGCCGAGTCCGGCAGGCCGTGCTCCCGCAACGCCCGGCGCACGCCGTCGAGCCGGTGAACCGCGAAGCTGAAATCGGTGTCGCCATTGATGAAGGCCAGCCGCTTGTGCCCCAGTTGCAACAGCAGCCGCGTGGCGTTGTAAAACGCGCCTTCGTTGTCAATGTCGAGAAAGGCGTATCCGACAGTGGGCTGCAGCGCCCGGCCATGGGCCAGGAACGGAATGCCGAGGCTGCGCACCAGTGCGATGCGCTGTTCGTCATTGCGCATCGAGGACAGATAGACCCCGTCCACCGAGCGGCTCGAGGCAATCCGCCGATAGGCCTCGCTCTCGCGTTCCAGCACTGCTGGCGTCAGTGAAAGATCGACGTCGCGCGACAGCGCATGCTCGCCAAGCCCCGACAGGAACTCGACGAAATGCGGATCGAGATCGACATTGCGCCCCACGGGAAGCACGTAGCCGATAGAGCCGGCCCGGCCGGTCGCCAGCTTGCGCGCATTGGAATTCGGCTTGTAGCCATGCCGGTGCGCCGCCTCGAGAACCCGCCGGCGGGTCCGTTCGCCGACTTCGGGATAGCCGTTGAGCGCCCGCGAAATGGTGGTTTGCGACAGTTCGAGTAGCTCTGACAACTGCTTGAGGTTCACGTCATGCGATCCAGTTCTTTCAAAGCGCTTTGGAAATATGCGGCGGGCGTGTCTCTCCCGGTTGTCGGGGGCCGCCTAGTAAGCCGTATCTTGGATCGCAAGAAAAGCGAAAAGAGCCGATAACGCAACGCAAAAATCTGTTGCAACGCAGCAAAAGCCGCCTGCTCCAACCAGATGTTGAAACTTTGAGCTTGACTCGAACCTGCTCCCGTAATCCTCTGAAGGCAAGCCAAAGCGCTTTGGATTTTGCACGGCCATGGCTGTGGGAATGTGGAAAGCTTCAAGTGGAGGCCAGATATTGGCCGAGAGGAGAAATCGATGAAGAAACTGTTTCTGATGAGCGTCGCAGCCGCTGCGCTGACTTTGGGGTCGGCACAGGCCGCGGACCTCAAGTTCACGCCTGGTGAGGGCGATTTCAACTGGGAGAGCTACGAGGCGCTCAAAGCCACGCAGCTCAACGGCGAGGAAGTGACCGTGTTCGGTCCCTGGCTCGGACCTGACCAGGAGAATGCCGAAGCCGTCTTGGCCTATTTCGCCGAAGCCACCGGCGCCGACGTCAAATATGTCGGCTCCGACAGTTTCGAGCAGCAGATCATGATCGATGCCGAAGCCGGTTCCGCGCCCAATATCGCGGTTTTCCCGCAGCCCGGTCTTGCCGCCGATATGGCCAAGCGCGGCTTCCTCACCCCGCTGGCTGAAGGCACTGGCGATTGGGTCAAGGAAAATTACGCCGCCGGCCAGTCCTGGGTCGATCTCGGCACCTATGCAGGCAAGGACGGCAGCGACAACCTCTATGGCTTCTTCTACAAGGTCGATGTCAAATCGCTGGTCTGGTACATCCCGGAAAATTTCGAGGATGCCGGCTACGAGATCCCCGAAACCATGGAAGACCTCAAGGCGCTGACCCAGAAGATCGTCGATGACGGTGGCACACCCTGGTGCATCGGTCTGGGTTCAGGCGGCGCCACCGGGTGGCCGGCGACAGACTGGGTCGAGGACATGATGCTGCGCACCCAGGCGCCGGATGTCTATGACAAGTGGGTCTCCAACGAGGTCAAGTTCACTGATCCGGCCGTCATCGGCGCGATCGAGGAATTCGGCTGGTTCGCCCGCAATGACGCCTTTGTTGCCGGTGGCGCCGGCGCTGTTGCCACCACTGATTTCCGCGACAGCCCCAAGGGCCTGTTCTCGTCACCGCCGCAGTGCTACCTGCACCATCAGGCCTCGTTCATTCCGGCGTTCTTCCCGGAAGGCACCAAGGTCGGCACCGACGCTGATTTCTTCTACATGCCCGCCTATGCAAGCAAGGATCTCGGCAAGCCGGTCCTCGGTGCAGGCACCGTTTGGGCCATTACCAAGGACAGCACCGGCGCCCAGGCACTGATCAAGTTCCTGCAGTCACCGATCGCCCATGAAATCTGGATGGCCCAGAAGGGCTTCCTGACGCCATACAAGGCAGTCAACACCGATGTGTTCTCCGATCCGACGCTGAAGAAGATGAACGACGTCCTGCTCGGCGCCACCACATTCCGCTTCGACGGTTCCGACCTGATGCCCGGCGGTGTTGGCGCAGGCTCGTTCTGGACCGGCATGGTCGATTACGCCGGCGGCCGCTCGGCCGAAGACGTCGCCGAGGCCATCCAGAAGTCCTGGGACGCGCTCAAGTAAACCGGACACGCATGCCAAATCGGGAGATCCCGGCGCTCTGCCGGGGTCTCCTTCAGCGGCGATATTGGGGGGAGTAGCATGCATCCGGCACTTCAGGGATTGATCACCATCATCGTCGGCGTCGGCGGATGCGTAGGCTACTTCTATTTTTCCAATCAGTTCCTCGACAAGGTGCTGTTCCCGGCCACCGGCAAGAATGCCGGCCGCAACATCAACCGGGCCAACCAGATCCGGCCCTGGCTGTTTCTGTTCCCGGCACTTTTCGCCCTCGGCCTCTATCTGGCCTATCCCGTCGTCGCCACGCTGTGGCTGTCAGTGACCGACCGCGATGCCGGCGGCGCCTTTGTCGGGCTGGCCAACTACCGGCAGATGTTCGACGAGCCGAAATTCTGGGAAGCCATGAGCAACAACATGCTCTGGCTGATCATCGTGCCGGCCTTCTCCACCGGCTTCGGCCTGTTGGCCGCCCAGCTGACCGATCGCATTTCCTGGGGCAATATCGCCAAATCGCTGATCTTCATGCCGATGGCGATTTCCTTTGTCGGCGCCGCCGTGATCTGGAAGCTGGTCTATGACACAAGGCCCGTCGATCAGGACCAGATCGGCGTGCTCAATGCGATCTGGCTCGGATTCGATGGCGGTTTCATGTCGGTCGTGGTGCTCAAACTCGTGCCTGCGCTGGTGCTGATCGTTTTCGCTGCCTTTCTGGCCTACAGCGTCTATCAGATCGTCCGCTCGCTCACCCGTGGTGGCCAGAGCCACTCCGCAACCCCGTGGTGGGGGCTCGTGCTGCGCGGCCTGTTTGCTGTTGTCGCCGTGGTGCTCGTCTGGCTTTCGTTGCGCTCCACCGTTTCGCTGCTGTCGGCCACGCTGCCCTATGGCGAACCGCAGACCTGGCTGACCATTCCCTTCTGGAATTCCATCTTTCTGATGGCGGTGCTGGTCTGGATCCAGACCGGCTTTGCCATGGTGATCCTGTCGGCCGCCATTCGCGGCATCCCCGAGGAAACCATCGAGGCCGCTGTCATCGATGGCGCCAATCCGTTCCAGATCTTCTTCAAGATCAAGGTGCCGCAGATCATGGGGACCATCGTCGTGGTCTGGACCACCATCACCATCGTGGTGCTCAAGGTCTTCGACATCGTCTTTGCCATGACCAATGGTCAATGGCAGACCCAGGTTCTGGCCAACTACATGTATGACAAGCTGTTTCGCGCCAATGACTGGGGCGTCGGCTCGGCCAGCGCCATGATCATCATGTTGCTGGTGACGCCGATCCTGATCTGGAACGTCTACAACGCCCGCAAAGAAACACGCTGAGGGAGGCGGAGATGCACTCATCATCGAAAAAATCGCCTCTCGTCTGGGCCGTTCACATCTCGGTCGTTCTGCTGGTGGCGCTGTGGCTGTTTCCGACGGTTGGCCTGTTCGTGTCCTCCTTCCGCACTGCTGACCAGATCGCCAACACCGGCTGGTGGAATGCGCTGTTCACCCAGGAACGCCAGCGCCCGGCGATCCGCATTTCCGGTGACGAAACCCGGGAAGACGGTGAATATGTCATCAAAGGCGGTCTCTACGCCGCTGACAATGTCGAAATCAGCCGCTGGGGAACCAGTTCCCGCGAGCCCAAGGCCTATGTCCCGGGCGACGTGGCGGATCTCGGCGACGGCGAAAAGCTGACGGTTGCCGTTGACGGAACGTTCCGCCTGTCCGGGCCCGACAGCTTTGGCGACAGCCGGCTGCCGCGGGTTTTCACCACGGCGGAGGCGCCCCCGGAATTCACCTTCGACAACTACCGTTTCGTGCTGTTTGATCCGAACAACCGCGAAGGCATGGCCAAGGCCTTTTTCAACACCCTGACCGTGACCATCCCCGCCACCATCATCCCGATCGTCATCGCCGCCTTTGCCGCCTACGCGCTGGCCTGGATGCGGTTTCCGGGACGCTCGCTGCTGATAGCCGCCGTGGTCGGCTTGTTGGTCGTGCCGTTGCAACTGGCGCTGATACCGCTTCTCAGGCTGCACAATGACATCGGCATCGGCAAGGGGTATCTCGGCGCCTGGCTGGCTCATACCGGCTTCGGTCTGCCGCTGGCGATCTATCTGTTGCGCAACTACATGGTCGGCCTGCCGCGCGACATCATCGAAAACGCCCGCGTTGACGGCGCCACCGATTTCCAGATTTTCGTCAAGATTATCCTGCCATTGTCGTTTCCGGCACTTGCGTCCTTCGCCATTTTCCAGTTTCTCTGGACCTGGAACGACCTTCTCGTTGCCCTCGTCTTCCTGATTGATTCCACCGGCGAAACCACGGTCATGACCAAGCAGATTGTCGAACTGCTCGGCACCCGTGGCGGCAATTGGGAAATTCTGGCGACCTCGGCCTTTGTGTCGATCGCCGTGCCGCTGGCGGTCTTCTTCGCCATGCAGAAATATCTGGTTCGCGGCCTGCTGGCCGGTTCCGTGAAGTAATGAGGTTTACATGAAGACCATGACACTCGCCGGCAAGAGACTGCAGACCGGGGTTGAATTGATACCGGACGCAGACTGGTGGCGCGGCGGGGTGATCTATCAGGTCTATCCGCGCTCGTTTCAGGACACCAGCGGTGATGGCATCGGCGATCTGATCGGCATCGCCGAGCGGATCGGCTACATCGCCTCCCTGGGTGTTGATGCAATCTGGATCTCGCCCTTCTTCACCTCGCCGATGAAGGACTTCGGCTACGATGTCTCCGACTACACCAATGTCGATCCGATGTTCGGCACGCTCGGCGACTTCGACTATCTGGTCAAGGTGGCCCATGAACATGGCATCCGGGTCATCATCGATCTGGTGCTTTCGCACTCCTCCGACCAGCATCCATGGTTCATCGAGAGCCGGGCCGACAGGGACAATCCCAAGGCCGACTGGTATGTCTGGGCCGAGCCCAAACCCGATGGCACGCCGCCCAACAACTGGATGTCGATTTTCGGCGGCTCGGCCTGGCAGTGGGATGGCACGCGTGAACAGTATTTCATGCACAATTTCCTCACCTCGCAGCCGGATCTCAATCTGCACAACGAGGAAGTTGAGGCCGCACTGCTCGACGTCGTGCGCTTCTGGCTTGATCGCGGTGTCGACGGCTTCCGGCTCGACACCATCAATTTCTACTTCCACGACGAGCAGTTGCGCGACAACCCGCCTCTGGCCAAGGAATTGCGCAACGACTCCATCGCGCCGGCGGTCAATCCCTACAATCATCAGCTTCACGTCTACGACAAGAACCGCCCGGAAAATATCGCGTTTCTCAAGCGCTTCCGGACCCTGCTCGACGAATATCCCGGCACCACTGCCGTTGGCGAAGTCGGCGACGCACAGATAGGCCTGCAGATCGTTGCCGACTACACCTCCGGCCACGACAAGATGCACATGTGCTACGCCTTCGAGTTTCTCGCCAAGGAGAAGATCACGGTCGCCCGTGTCCGCAATGTCATGACCGATTTCATGACTGCAGCGCCTGAGGGCTGGGCTTGCTGGGCTTTCTCAAATCACGATGTCGTCCGTCACGCCACCCGCTGGGGCGCAGATGTCACTAATCTTGACCACTATTTGCGGCTGTTGGCCGGCCTGATCATGTCGCTCAGAGGCTCGATCTGCCTTTACCAGGGCGAAGAACTGGGACTGACCGAAGCCGATCTGGCCTTTGAGGATCTTCAGGATCCCTATGGCATCCAGTTCTGGCCTGACTTCAAGGGCCGTGACGGCTGCCGCACCCCGATGGTGTGGTCCGAGCATGAGCAATCGGCCGGCTTCACCATGGGCCAGCCATGGTTGCCGGTCCCGCCGGAACACCGGCACCTCGCGGTCGATGCGCAGGAGCTTGTCCAGGCCTCTATGCTCAATCACTACCGGAGAATGCTGGCTTTCCGCCGTGCGCACCGGCCATTGATCAAGGGCAGTCTCGAGTTTCATGAGTCAGGCGACCATGTGCTGTCGATGATCCGCCGTGATGGTAACGACGTGATTTTCTGTGCGTTCAATCTGAGTGAGGAAATACAGGTCATCGATCGGCCTCCGGGCATTGTCGAATCGCTTGATGGACATGGCTTTTCCGGGTTTCTGCGGCCCGATACAATTGAAATTTCGCCTTATGATGCCTTCTTCGCCAGGCTGGGGTGAAGACACATCAAGAGCTCTATTGGGAGGAAACCATGGCCGGCTTGAAATTGAAGGGCCTCAAGAAGTCCTACGGCGCTGTCGAAGTGCTTCACGGCGTCGACCTGGAAATTGCCCAGGGCGAATTCATCGTCTTTGTCGGCCCGTCCGGCTGCGGCAAGTCCACGCTGCTCAGGATGATTGCCGGGCTGGAGGAGATTTCCGCCGGCACGCTGGAAATCGATGGCATGGTGGTCAACGACGTGCCGCCCTCCAAGCGCGGCATTGCCATGGTGTTCCAGTCCTATGCGCTCTATCCGCACATGACGGTCTACGACAACATGGCCTTCGGCATGCGCATCGCCCGCGAGACCACCGAGGAGATTGACCGAAGGGTGCGCGCCGCAGCCGACATCCTGCAGCTGGGTCCCTTTCTCGACCGGTTGCCCAAGGCGCTCTCGGGCGGCCAGCGCCAGCGCGTTGCCATCGGCAGGGCTATTTGCCGCGACCCAAAAGTGTTCCTGTTTGATGAGCCCTTGTCCAATCTCGACGCGGCGCTGCGCGTCGCCACCCGGCTCGAGATCGCCAAGCTCAATGAATCCATGCCTGATACCACGATGATCTATGTCACCCACGACCAGGTCGAGGCGATGACGCTGGCCGACAGGATCGTGGTGCTGGCCGGTGGTTATCTCGAGCAGGTCGGCCCGCCGATGGAGCTCTATGACCGGCCGAAGAACCTGTTCGTCGCCCAGTTCATCGGCTCGCCGGCCATGAACATCATTCCCGGCATCATCGAAAAGGCCGGGGCCAGCGCCGTCATCTCGTTTTCGGGCGACAAGTCGGTCGACACCGGTATCTCTGTTCCCGACAGCGACAAGGGCAAGAAAGCCTCCTTTGGCGTCAGGCCCGAAGACCTGTTGGCCACCACCGGCGACGACTTCCTGTTTGAGGGAACGGTATCTGTTGTCGAGGCGCTGGGGGAGGTGACGCTGCTCTATGTCGAAGACCTGACCGAAAGCGACCCGATCATCGCCAAGATGCCCGGCCACCAGCCGGTCAAACGCGGTGACAGGCTGCGCTTCACCGCAGACAAGGCCAAGCTGCATCTGTTTGACGCGGACGGAAACACCTACCGCACCTGAGGCGCCCTGTGCGTCACGCGATGCTCCAGACAAGCAAAAGGCGGGACCGGCCTGGAGGAGGCACCGGTCCCGCCTTTGCGGGAGTTTGGGGACATGCCCCGAGCCTTGGGAGGGCTTAGTTGTAGCGCGGCGAACCGTCGTTTCCGGCGCGGTCATAGGTGATCTGCTCGTTGGATGCTTCACCGACCGAA
This sequence comes from Hoeflea sp. IMCC20628, assembly GCF_001011155.1. Lineage (NCBI taxonomy): Bacteria > Pseudomonadati > Pseudomonadota > Alphaproteobacteria > Hyphomicrobiales > Rhizobiaceae > Hoeflea > Hoeflea sp. IMCC20628. The sequence goes on along the minus strand of NZ_CP011479.1, from coordinate 3,586,674 downwards.
GCGGTTGCTGTGTAGTCGATGCTGCCCTGTGGGGCTTCAAAGCTTGGCGAGCCGTCCATGCCGGCACGGTCATAGCTGACCAGGTCGTTGGACACGCCAATTGCGTAGTTGGCTGAACCCTGTGCGGCAGGAACGTCATAGGCGTCCATGGCGGTGGAAGCGGCAAATGCGCCGGTCGAAGTTGCGAGTGTCAGGCCGAGTGCGATAATGAGCTTGTTCATAATAGAGGTCCTTTGAATGAATGCGTGTCTTGGGAGGACAGCGTCTGTTTCTGTGTCGTTCGGGGTGACAATGGCCGGGCCTGGGAAAGGTTCCGGGGAATTACTGTGCCGCGTTCATGGCTGCGTGATTGGCGGAGAGGGGGGCAGGACCGGCCGGGAGGAAACCGGCCCTGCAATCAGGCAAGTCTTAGCGAGCGAAGTGCGGCGAACCATCGTTTCCGGCGCGGTCATAGGTGACCTGCTCGTTGGATGCTTCACCGACCGAAGCGGTTGCTGTGTAGTCGATGCCGCCCTGTGGGGCTTCAAAGCTTGGCGAACCGTCATTGCCGGCACGGTCATAGCTGACCAGGTCATTGGACACGCCAACTGCGTAGTTGACTGAACTCTGTGCGGCAGGAACGTCATAGGCGTCCATGGCGGTGGAAGCGGCAAATGCGCCGGTCGAAGTTGCGAGTGTCAGGCCGAGTGCGATAATGAGCTTGTTCATAATAGAGGTCCTTTGAATGAATGCATGTCTTGGGAGGACAGCGTCTGTTTCTGTGTGGTTCGGGGTGACAATGGCCGGGCCCGAGAAAGGTTCCGGGAGATCCACTGTGCCGCGTTCACGGCTGCGTGATCAGGCGGAGAGGGGTGCAGGGCCGGCCGGGAGGAAACCGGCCCCGCAATCAGGAAAACCTTAGCGCGCGAAGTGCGGCGAACCATCGTTGCCGGCGCGGTCATAGGTGACCTGCTCGTTGGATGCTTCACCGACAGAAGCGGTTGCTGTGTAGTCGATGCCGCCCTGTGGGGCCTCAAAGCTTGGCGAGCCGTCCATGCCGGCACGGTCATAGCTGACCAGGTCGTTGGACACGCCGACAGCGTAGTTGGCTGAACCCTGTGCGGCAGGCACGTCATAGGCGTCCATGGCGGTGGAAGCGGCAAATGCGCCGGTCGAAGTTGCGAGTGTCAGGCCGAGTGCGATAATGAGCTTGTTCATAATATAGGTCCTTTGAATGAATGCATGTCTTGGGAGGACAGCGTCTGTTTCTGTGTCGTTCGGGGTGACAATGGCCGGGCCCGAGAAAGGTTCCGGGAGATCCATTGTGCCGCGTTCACGGCTGCGTGATTGGCGGAGAGGGGTGCAGGACCGGCCGGGAGGAGACCGGCCCCGCAATCAGGCAAGTCTTAGCGCGCGAAGTGCGGCGAACCGTCGTTTCCGGCGCGGTCATAGATGACCTGATCGTTGGACACGTCTCCGATCGAAGCCGTCGCGGTGTAATCGATGTTGCCCTGCGGAGCCACGAATGTTGGCGAGCCGTCATTGCCGGCGCGGTCATAGCTGACCAGATCGTTGCTAACGCCGACAGCGTAGTGTGCGGTGCCCTGTGCGGCAGGCAGGTCATAGGCGTCCATGGCGGTGGAAGCGGCAAATGCGCCGGTCGACGTTGCGAGGGTGAGGCCGAGTGCGATGATGAGCTTGTTCATGATGGTGATCCTTTGATGGGATGAAATGTGATGTTGTGATCGGGTGGGGTGCAGGACCGGCCGGGAGGAAAGCCGGCCCCGCAATCAGGCAAGTCTTAGCGAACAAACGTCGGCGAGCCGTCATTATCGGCGCGGTTGTAGGTGACCTGCTCGTTGGAGACGCCGCCGCCGATCGATGCGGTTGCTGTGTAGTCAACGTTGCCCTGCGGAGCTACGAATGTTGGCGAGCCGTCATTGCCTGCACGGTTGTAGACGATCTGGTCGTTTGCGACGTCGCCGACCGAAGCCGTTGCAGTGTAATCAATGGTCGAAGTGCTCGGAGCTTGCGGCACAAATGCGTCGAGTGCGGAGGAATCGGCGAATGCGCCGGTGGCTGTTGCGAGTGTCAGGCCGAGGGCGATGATGAGCTTGTTCATGGTGTTTTTCCTTTAATATGTTTGCGTCGTCTGCGATTTGGTTTGGAGCGTGCGGTCCGTAGTTTTGTTTCGTTCGGGCCGCGCCGTTCCGATGACCTGAAGATGGGCCTGGCGCAGATGACTTGCCAGCCACATGGATGTGAACAGAGCGTGCGCCCGGCGTGAAATGCCGACATCATGTTGAGCGACGAGGTTCTTTAAAATTAGCATAATCAATAGGTTAAAAGGGGAATCGGCGCGTCACCGGGTGCTTTTTCGTCAACGCTGTGCGCCCTGCACTGTTCACAATCGGCGACATCTGATTGGTGAAAAAGACGAAATCCGGGTTTTTGCGCCGCAAAATAAGTCCTGAAATGTCATCCCGTCGGCAGCTTGTGATGTCATTTGCGGCAATTCTCACAGGTAATCACGCGTTACGTGATCAGCGCTTACCCGATGTGATTGAATTTCGAGCCAAATTGGGGTGGCGACCCTGAATCGCGCACACAAAACGGCCCCGGAAGCGCTAGCCGCCGGGGCCTTTGGTTCATCACACAGAAATGCAGCCGGGTTTTAATACAAAACGCTGGCGCCTTCGTCGGCGGTTCCGGCATTTTCACGGAAGCGGGCGAACAATTCGCGGCCAATGCCCCATTCATTGTGGCTCAGATCCGCTTGCGCCGGTTCGCGAGCGGCGAATTCGGCGGCGTCTACCAGCACGTCGAGTTTGCCGGTGACGGCATCGAGCCGGATCATGTCGCCATCGCGGATCCTGGAGATCGGTCCGCCGTCCTTGGCTTCCGGCGTCACATGAATGGCGGCGGGCACCTTGCCCGAGGCACCCGACATGCGGCCGTCAGTCACCAGCGCCACCGTCTGGCCGCGATCCTGCAACACGCCCAGCGGCGGCGTCATCTTGTGCAGTTCCGGCATGCCGTTGGCCTTTGGTCCCTGGAAGCGCACCACGGCGATAAAGTCGCCGGTCAGCGTTCCGGCCTGGAATGCCGCATGCAATCCCGATTGATCGTGGAACACCCGCGCTGGCGCCTCGATGATGTGCCGCTCCGGCTTGACCGCGGAAGTCTTGATCACCGCCTTGCCGAGATTGCCCGAAAGCATCTTCAGTCCGCCGGTTGGCTGGAACGGCTTGTCGGCCGTCGTCACCACCTTGGCGTCACCGCTGATCTTGGAAATCGGCTCGCGCACCACCGTGCCGTTGGCGCCGAGCTTGGCTTCCACAGCGTAAGCTGACAGCCCCTTGCCCCAGACCGTGCGCACATCCTCATGCAGCAGCCCGATGGACAGCAGCTGGTCGATCATGAAGCCCAGACCACCGGCTGCATTGAAATGGTTCACATCCGCAGGCCCGTTCGGATAGACCCGCGCCAGCAGCGGCACCGCGTCCGACAGGTCGGAAATGTCTTCCCAGGTCAGGCGAATGCCGGCTGCACGCGCCATCGCCACCAGATGCAGCGTGTGGTTGGTCGACCCCCCGGTGGCATGCAGGCCAACGACGCCATTGACCACCGAGCGCTCGTCGATCATCTCGCCCACCGGGGTGAACTCGTTGCCGAGTGCAGTGATTGCCAGCGCCCGTCTGGTCGCTTCCGATGTCAGCGCTTGCCTGAGCGGCGTGCCCGGATTGATGAAGGACGATCCGGGCGTGTGCAGGCCCATGATTTCCATCAGCATCTGGTTCGAATTGGCTGTGCCGTAAAACGTGCAGGTGCCCGGGCCATGGTAGGATTGGGATTCAGCCGCAAGCAGTTCCGTGCGGCCGACCTTGCCCTCGGCATAGAGCTGGCGGATCCGCACCTTCTCGTCATTGGGCAGGCCCGTCGTCATCGGTCCGGCCGGAATGAACACCGCCGGCAGATGGCCGAAACTCAGCGCCGCGATCACCAGACCCGGCACGATCTTGTCGCAGACGCCCAGATAGACCGCCGCATCAAACATGTTGTGCGACAGACCGACAGCCGCCGACAGCGCGATCACGTCGCGCGAAAACAGCGATAGCTCCATGCCCGGCTGGCCCTGGGTGACCCCGTCGCACATCGCAGGCACCGAGCCCGCCACCTGTGCCACGCCGCCGGCGTCGCGCGCCGCAGCACGGATCTGCGCCGGATAGGTCTCGAACGGTTGATGCGCCGAGAGCATGTCATTGTAAGAGGTGATGATGCCGAGATTGGGCGCCACGTCGCCGGCGAGGCTCGCCTTGTCATCGGGGCCGCAGGCAGCAAAGCCGTGGGCCAGGTTGCCGCATGACAGGGAAGAGCGGAACGGGCCCTTCTCGGCCATCTCGCGCAACCGCTGCAGATAGACTTCACGGCTCGGTTTGGAGCGTTCGACAATCCGGTTGGTGACAAAGGCAATGCGGGGATCGACAGTCATGTCTGACATCCTTTTGGTTCAGAGCAGTTCCGGGTAACCGGGGAGACGGTTTTCATCCGGGCTGCGTTGGCAAACAGAAATGCAATTCCCTCGACCGGGAGACGGTCAGAAACTGCATTTTGACAGACAGGGCGTTCCAGAAAACGAAACACGGCAAAAACGTCCTGGTAGGTAGCGGGTCGCAAACCCGGAATGGCGCCCGCGTCAGTCAGGGCGCCCAGTAAATCTCGACTTGTGTCTTGGCCTGACGCAACACGGCGCGCACCGGCATCTGGGCAACCGGCCCGTCTGCCAGCGCCCTGGCCAGCACGGATTGCTTCTCGTCTCCTTCTATATGGAGCACGATCAGGCCCGCGTCCACGATGCGCGGCAAGGTCAGTGTCAGCCGCGGCTCGCCCGCACCCGGTGCTTCGATCGCCATCACGCTTTGCGGGCAGGCCGGATCGGTGACGTCTGCCAGCGTCGAGCCGCCGGGAAAGAACGAGGCCGTGTGCCCGTCGGTTCCCATGCCCAGCACCACCACGTCAAAGGGCAGCGCCAGCGCGTCGATCTTTTGCGCCGCGGCTGCAGCAACCGCGTCCGCATCGCCGGCCCTGTTGAACAGCGGCAGGAACCTGGCTTCGGCGGCACGGTTTTGCAGCAGATACAGGCTCGCCAGCCGATGGTTGGAACGCTCGTGATCCGGACCGACCATACGCTCGTCAACCAGTGTCACGGTTACTTTTGACCATTTAATGTCCAGTTTGGACAGTGCCACAAACAGCGCCTTCGGCGTCGATCCGCCGGACACGGCAAGCGTTGCCTGTCCGCGCCCAGCGATTGCCGCGCTCAGCCGATCGGCAATTTTTTTCGCCAGCGCCTCGGCCAGTTCCGCACCGCTGCCGAAATCTGTTTGCCGGATGTTGGCTTGCGCCATATCAGTCGGTCTCATGCCAGGTCCTGCCGTCGCGTTCGATCAGCGCAATGGCCTGGCTCGGTCCCCAGGTGCCCGCCGTATAGGGCTGCACAGGTTGGCCGGTCTCTTCCCACGCCGTCAGCATCGGGTCGACCCAGCTCCAGGCCGCCTCAACCTCGTCGCGGCGCATGAACAGCGTCTGGTTGCAGCGGATCACATCCAGCAGCAGCCGTTCATAGGCGTCCGGATTGCGCTCCTCGAACCGGTCGGCGAAGCTCATGTCGAGCGACACATGCTTCAGCCGCATGCCGCCGGGGCCGGGTTCCTTGATCATGATCCATTGCTTGACGCCCTCATCGGGCTGCAGCCGCATCACCAGCTTGTTGGCGGTGATCCGGCCAGCGCCGGGGCCGAAGATCGAATGCGGGATCGGCTTGAACGCTACCACGATCTCCGAAATTCGCTCGCTCATCCGCTTGCCGGTCCGAAGATAGAACGGCACGCCGGACCAGCGCCAGTTGTCGATTTCTGCCTTGATGGCGACAAAGGTCTCGGTGTTGGAAACCCCGCCTTCAAGCTCCTGCAGATAGCCTTTTACCGGGCCGCCCGCCGAGGCGCCGGCCTTGTACTGGCCGCGCACGGTTACGGCATCGGCATTGTTCTCGGTAATCGGCTTGAGCGAGCGCAACACTTTCAGCTTCTCGTCGCGCACCGCTTCCGCCTCCATTGAAGACGGCGGCTCCATGGCCACCAGACACAACAGCTGCACCAGATGGTTCTGCACCATGTCTCTCAGCGCACCGGCCTTGTCGTAATAGCCTGCGCGGCTTTCGAGCCCGACGGACTCGGCCACGGTGATCTGCACATGGTCGATATGGGCCGAGTTCCACAATGGTTCATACAGCGCATTGGCAAACCTCAGCGCCATCAGGTTCTGTACCGTTTCCTTGCCCAGATAATGGTCGATGCGGAAGATCTGTTCTTCCTCGAACACCTCGCCGATGGTCTTGTTCAGCGTCCGTGCCGATTGCAAATCCCGACCAATGGGCTTTTCAACCACGATGCGGGTCTGCTCGGTGATCAGTCCGTGCGACTGGATCCTCTCGGAAATGTCGCCAAACAGCGCCGGTCCGACCGCCAGATAGAATGCCCGGACCCGTTCAGGGGCTTCGTCCAGAAGCGCCTTGAGCTCGGACCAGCCCTTGTCGGACTTGGCATCAACCGCAACATAAAACAGCCGCGCCAGAAATTGCTCAACGTCTTCTTCTTGATACTCGTCGTCCGGAAGATGCTCTTTCAGCGCCTCGCGCGCAAAATTGCGGTAGCCCTCGTGATCCATCTCCGAGCGCGACGCGCCGATGATCCGGGTCGGCTCGGTCAATTGCCCGGCGAGTTGACGGTGAAACAGCGCCGGCAGCAGCTTGCGCTCGGCAAGGTCGCCGGTGCCGCCAAAAACGACATAGTCAAACGGGTCGACCGGGATAATGATCTGGCTCATGGGTTGGCATCCTGTCCGTGAACGGTGCCGAACTCATAATCTAATCGATTAGATAAAGCTAGACCCCTGAGTCACGATGACGTGAATTTGGCGCGGAAAGTGGCGGGGGTCACCCGACCAGATTGGATTTCCGGTCCTTTTCAACGCCTCCAGCTTGCCATGACACCAAGGCGTGAGATGAAAGCAACCGGCTATGATGTTTTCACGATCGTGAGATGGAGGTCCCTGATCACGGAAACGAGGCAGCCGAGTTGAGAAAGGGCCTTTGCCGGACTATCCGCATCAAGGCTGACCGCAACGGCGCGATCGTAAACAGCAAGGCACTGTTTGTTGGTGATGCGCGACATGTAGACGATCCCGTCAAGGTCAGTCTGGTCATACAGTTTCTGGCTCAGGCGTCTGCCTGCGACCTGTGCCTTGGCGCGGACGGCATCGGTCGAAATTCCAAGCAGGCTGGCTCCCTCGTGCCGCAGGTCGAGCAGAAGGAGCGGCCGCCTCGTGCGCACACTGGTAACGGAGTAGCGGTCCAGTTCTTCGCGCAGGATGACGCGCTCGGAAGTGCCTTCAAAACGGTCGCGAATGATGGCTTCAGCGACCGCAGTTTTCGCATCCTGAGCAAGGTAGAGCAGTTTGAACCTGTCTCGGGGACTCGAGAAACGTGTCTTTCCGAACCCCATGCCAAGCGGCGTTGCTGCATGCGTTCTTAAAAGGACACGCACATAATCGTCAGCACGAAGCCGAACCGCGAGTTTCTGCAAAACCGCCTGGTCGAGTTTCATTGTGGCAGAAAATAGGACCGGGCGGCGTCGACGACCTCTTTGACGCGATCCTTCTTCAACAGATCAATGGGACTGCGATCGCCCAGAGCCGGGTTGTGCTGAATGAGCCAGAGCCAGGCAACGCGGTGGCTTCCGGCAAGCCGGATGACATCCCGAAGTCCGCGCGCGGGCCGGCCATCTACAAATTGTTCGACCGGGTAGACATGTTTCCGTGTGCCTTTGAGCAGCCCGATGACATCATTCACATGTTGCCATCTGTTCAGCGATGACCGGGCGACCCCGTATTGGCGGTTTAGCTCTGTGGCGCCGGCCACGGTTCCGGCCCAGTCCTCCAGCTTCCGCGAAACGGTGATTGTGTCGAGGTCCCGTTCTCCTTGCTCTGATGAGACGATTGCGCCAAGGCCTTCGCCGTTTGAGGGTTCGATCTCCGCTGGCATATCCAGCCTGATTTTGTCGGAACTCTGCCGCCCGAAACCTTCAAAGACACCGCGAACCCGTTGCTTGAGTTCAGCACTGTGGCTGTTGAGTTCCTGGCGCCGTTCGGCAGACAACCCGGCAAGGACTTCAGCCACTTCGCCAGCAATGAGTGCCGGCAGCGCCGGAACCGTCAGCCCGGCAAGACCTTCTGATTTAAGCGCGTCTGAAACCTTCAGTGCGACACGATCGGCAATCTTGGTGCTGACAGTGCGCCCGGTCTGAGTGTTTGAACTGGTCATCACAGGACCTCCACAACTGATATCCCATCAATATAGGAGCTTATGTGCCATTTGTCCAATATGTACCATATGGGGCGCGTGGAAAGGCAGTAGGCATTTCCGATTGGAATTTCGGTCAGTGGCAAGGGCAAGGCATGAGCGCGTCATCAAAACTCGGAATGATGTGACGCGCTTCAAGTCCCCCTTAAAACTTGTCCCGCAACGAAAACCAGGTCAGCGCCAGAAACAGCAGCGGTTTGCGGAGCTTGTCGCCGCCGGGGAAGGGGCCAACCTTGAGGTTGCGCATCACTTCGAGATCATCTGATCCACCATTGATCATGTCGGCATAAAGCTTGCCGCAATAGTTCGACAGCATCACCCCGTGGCCGGAAAACCCGCCGATCGAGGTGACATTCGGCATGACTTCGCGCACGAAGGGCCGACGCGACAGCGTGATGCCGACCGAGCCGCCCCAGGAATGGCTGATTTCGACATTTTCGAGAGCCGGGTAGATCTCGGCGATCTGCCGCCTGATATGGCTGGAAATGTCGCTCGGATTGTCCGACGTATAGGCCTCGCGCCCGCCAAACAGCAGCCGTCCATCGGCGCTCTTGCGGAAATAGCGCACCACGAAGCGGGAATCATCGACCGATTCACCGCCCGGGATCACCGGGCTGTCGTCACCCAGCGGCACGGTGGCGCCAATGAACGAGCGGATCGGCATCACATGCGCGCTTGTCACCGGCTCCAGCCCCTCGATGAAGGCATTGCAGGCAATCAGCGCTTTGCCGGCGACAATGTCGCCGTAATCGGTCTTGACCGTCACCTTGCCGCCAGAGCTGGAAATGCCGTGTGCCCGGCTGTTTTCATGCAGTCGTGCACCGGCTTTCGCCGCCGCGCCCGCCAGCCCGACCAGGTATTTCAGCGGGTTGATGTGCCCCGTACCGGCATCATAGGTGCCGCCATGGTAGCGCGTCGAGCCGAGCTTTTGCGCCATCTGCTCCCTGTCGAGAAAGCTCAGATGATCATAGCCATAGTCGTCGGCCATGATGCGGACGTGATCGCGGTAATCCTTGACGTAGCTTTGCTTGTGCGCCGCCGAGATCTGCCCTGGCCTGTAGTCCGCCTCGATCCCGTGCGCCGTGGCGAAATCTAAGAGATGCGCCTTGGCTCGCTCCGCCACAGCGAACTGCGCCTTGGCGTTGTCGCGGCCAAAATCGGCTTCGCTCTCTTCCACCCAGGCCCGCTGGCCGGTTCCGAGCTGACCGCCATTGCGGCCCGAAGCGCCATCACCAAAGCGGGCGTCCTCGATCAGCACGACGTCCTTTCCGCTCGCGGCCAGATGATGTGCTGCCTGAAGGCCGGTAAACCCGCCGCCGATGATAACCACATCGGCGGTGGTGGGACCCGTCAGCGCGGCATAGGTGGGGCGGTCCCCAATGGTCGCCTCATAGAACGAGATACCCGGGGAGATGGGGCTTTGGTAAGTCATGGATCACAATTCTCAAACGTTAAGCAGCAGGAATTCACGTTCCCAGGGGCTGATCACCTGCATGAAGGTTTCGAACTCGCCGCGCTTGACCCCGACATAGGTGTTGATGAATTCCTGCCCGAACATCTCGGCGAATGCCGGCTCGCTTTCGAGCAGCGACAGCGCCTCGAGCAGGCCGCGCGGCAGATCGACCGAGCCTTCATTGACCGTCTTGTAGGCCGGTTCGCTCGGCGAGAGCTTGTTGATCATGCCGAGATAGCCGCAGGCCAGCGACGCTGCCAGTGCCAGATAGGAATTGGCGTCCGAGGACGGTAGCCGGTTTTCCACCCGCCGCGCCACCGGTTCGGAATGCGGCACCCGGAACGCCGTGGTGCGGTTGTCATAGCCCCAGGCATTGTTGACCGGACAGGCCATGTCCGGCGTCAGCCGCCGGTAGGAATTGACGTAAGGTGCCATCATCACCAGCGCCCTGGGCACATAATGCTGCATGCCGCCGATGAAGTTGAAAAATGCCTCGCTCGGCTCGCCGTCCGGTTTGGAAAACACGTTCTTGCCGGATTTGGCGTCAACCACAGACTGGTGGATGTGCATTGCCGACCCGGCATATTGCTGCATCGGCTTGGCCATGAAGGTGGCGTACATGCCGTGCTTCAGCGCCGCCTCGCGGATGGTGCGCTTGAACATGAACACCTGGTCGGCCAATTCGATCGGGTCGCCATGGCGCAGGTTGATCTCCAGCTGCGCCGGGCCTTCCTCATGGATCAGCGTATCGATCTCCAGACCCTGCTTGTCGGAGAAATCATAAATGTCGTCTACCAGTTCGTCGAACTCGTTGACGCCGGCGATGGAATAGGACTGTCCGCCGGTGATTGTCCGGCCGGAGCGACCGCGTGGCGGCTTCAGTGGGTAATCCGGGTCTTCGTGCTGTGCCACCAGATAGAATTCGATTTCCGGCGCCACCACCGGCTTCCAGCCGCGCGCGGTATAGAGCTCGACCACCCGCCTGAGCACGTTGCGCGGCGTATAGGAGACTGGTTCGCCCTTGGTGGTGACCATGTCGCAGATCACCTGCGCCGTCGGGTCGCTCTCCCAGGGAACCACCGACAAGGTCGACAAATCCGGTACCAGCTTGAGATCGCCGTCGAGCGGGTCATAACGGAAATCGCCGGTTTCTTCCGGGTACTCGCCGGAAATCGTGTGCCGGAACACCGCAGACGGCAGCGACAGCGAGGTGTTGGAGGTGAATTTCGATGACGGCATCATCTTGCCGCGCGCCACACCGGCAAAATCCGGGGTGATGCACTCGATGTCTTCGATGCCACGGACTCTGAGCCATTCGGTGGCCTGGGTCCAGTTGGCGACACCGCGCTTGGCGTCAAGATATTTGGGGGCAGCCGGCTGCGCCGGTTTGGATGAAGCCGGTTTGCCGGACTTTCGGGATGCCATAAATCACCATCGGTTTGCTGAGAGTGGTGTGATCATAAAGGTTTTTTCCCGACGCGCCAGCCACCGTGTGTGTGCGTCCTCGCGCTGCCGGAGAAGGCAATGCAGCTGCAACAAATCCTGCGCCTGAAGTCCGCTCGCCGGCACGACGCATCCTTAAAAATCACCGGAGATTATTCAGGGCGCGTTAACCAGCGAGTGCCATGATCTGTCATGACAGCGGGAGAGATGCGCCGTGCGGAAGCATTGGCGCTTTGCATGATGCAGCCCTTGCTCAGCGGATCAGCCGCATGTTCGACCATTTACCCCAGGAACTGCATCATGAATATCGACAAGCTGCTCGCAAGCTTCTCCATCCAGACCAAGGTCGTGGTTCTTGTCATTCCGCTGATTGCGGGAATAGCGGGCCTGGCCGCGATCAATCTTTACACCGGCTCCATGCTCGGCAGCCGCCTGACCGGCACCAGCGCCAGCATCGAAACCCTGAGCGGGTTCAAGGAAGCCTATGCCGGCATGACCAATTTCCTGCACGATCAGAATGAGGAAAAGCGCGCCGCCGTCATGGAGAGCCTGGATTCGCAGTTGAGCCGCATGGAAACGATGCTGGCGCTTGCGGAAAACCAGCTCGAAACCGATGCGCTCGGTGGTTCGCGGGCGCTCGCCGAGGATCTTCGCGGCGATGTCGACCGGCTGTGGAGTCTGCACGGCGCGGAAACCGCAACCCGCGCCGTCTTCAGCCACACCCTTTCCGAACTGGGCGATGTCCGTAACCGTCTCAATCTCAAGATCGATATCGTCTCCCAAGAGCTGGCGGACGCTGAGAACGAAACCAAATCGCAATTGCGCGTGGCGCAGAAGCTTGGAAGCGGCGCGCTGTCCGTGGTCGAGATCTCGAGTTCGATTTCCCGTGCCGCGACGCCCGAAACAGCTTTTGCGGCCGCGGAAGAGCAGCAAAAGCAGATCCGCTCTCTCGCCCGTGTGCTGCCGCCGATAATCCCCGAAGACAAGGCGGCGGTCGGAAGCTTGATCAGTTACAATATCGAAGGATTGCTTGCTGCCTTGAAGGTCGGCGCCGTCAACGAGGCTGGCATGAACGAGTTGCAGAAGCATGCCAACGCGCTCCGCCCCGCCGGTATCATGCTGCAGGGCCTGGCCGCTCAGGTGTCGCGCGCGGCCACGGAAAAATTTGGCGAACTGGACGACCAGATCCTTGAAGGGCAGCAGTTCGTGACGGGGGCGCGCGATTTCCTGGCGCGGTTGTCGGCGCTGGAACTGGCGCTGGTTGATTTCACCGGACGGCCGGGCAAGACATCCGGAGAAGCCGTGGCAGCCAAATTGAGCCGGGTTGATCAAAGCCTTCAGTTGATTGCGTTTTCGACCGCCGGAGAAGAAATTCTCGGGGCGATTGGTCCAAGATGGAGCGACCTGTCGGCCACCATTCCGTCCCTGATAGTCAAACTCATTGCACAGGAAAAACAACGGGCCGCCCTGTTCAAACAGGCTTCGGCCCGCATCAACAACGCCTGGAGCGAAGTGCTGAGTTTCACCAGCAGCCAGCAGCGCGGCGCCGAAGCGGTCAAGAGCCGCGCCAATGGCATCACCCTGTCGGCAGCGGTGACGGGCGGAATATTCGGCCTCATCGCGGCCTTCCTTCTGATCGCCACGCTCAAGGGCCCGATCCGCCGCCTCGTCCACAACATGCGTGATGTCGCCGCCGGCAATCTCGATGTCGACATCGCCGACAACACCCGCGCCGACGAAATCGGCGAAATGGCCCGGGCGCTCGATGTCTTCAAGCTCAATGCCATCGACAAGATCCGTGTCGAGGACGAAAGCGCCAATACCCGCGACATGGCTGAGCAAGCCCGTGCGCAGTCTGATGCGGAAAAGGCCCAGGCCGATGCCGAATTGGGTTTTGCCGTCCGCTCGCTTGGCGCAGCACTGCGCAACCTGTCGCAGGGCGATCTGGTTGCTACCATCGACACTCCGTTCGCCGAAAGGCTCGACAGCCTGCGCACCGATTTCAATGAATCGGTCGAGCGCATGCGCGAGGCCATGCAGTATATCCGCGACAACGCCGGCTCGATCAGCTGCAATTCCGACCAGCTTCGCGCTGCCGCAGACGATCTCGCCAGCCGCACCGCGCAGCAGGCGGCCTCGCTTGAAGAGACCGCCGCTGCCGTCAACCAGATATCCGCCACCGTCCGCTCCTCCTCCGGACGGGCCACCGACACCGACAAGCTCGCCAGCGAGGCCGCTCGTGATGCCCGTGCCTCGGGCGAGGTGGTCACCCATGCCGTACAAGCCATGGGCCGCATTGATGATGCCTCCGGCAAGATCAGCCAGATCATCGGCGTCATTGACGAGATCGCTTTCCAGACCAATCTGCTGGCGCTCAATGCCGGCGTCGAGGCAGCACGCGCCGGCGATGCCGGCCGCGGCTTTGCCGTCGTCGCCCAGGAGGTCCGTGAACTGGCAGGTCGCTCCGCCACCGCCGCCAGGGAAATCAAGCAGCTCATTGCAGCTTCGGGCGCGGAGGTCCGCTCCGGCGTCACCCTGGTTGGCAAGGCCGGCGAAACCATCACCCGGATCATCTCCAGCGTCGAGGAAATTTCAGGCCATGTCGGCGCCATGGCTGCGGCCAGCCATGAACAGGCGGCGGGCCTGGCGGAGGTCAATACCGCGGTCAACCATATGGATCAGATGACCCAGCAGAACGCGGCAATGGTCGAGCAAACCACCGCCGCCAGCCACACCCTGGCCCAGGAAGCAGCAGTCCTCAGCCAGCTCGTCGCCAATTTCCGCCTCGAACTCGAGCAAGGCTACAGCCACGACAGCAGAGCCGCCTGACCCGGTTTTCGTATGATTCCGCTGGCGTTCTTCGGCTCTCTAGCTAACGGTGAACCCTGATAGCCCCTCCCACCTGTGGGGAGGGGTTGGGGAAGGGCTCTGTTCCGCTCCTCCCATAAGCCGCCCGGAACTGCTTCAGCGTTCAATCGGTGATGTTGTCGATCTTCTCGCCGTCTTTGGTGTAGCGATAACGATTGACTCACGGAGTGAGAATCAGACCTGTAAGTCCGGAGGGAACGGGGTAATAATTTGTCAGAAGAGCGCTTTCACATCGCTGAATGGTACGGTCACCCGTTCCACAAGATCCGAGACTGGGATCGGGTGCGGCTGGCACGCCATGAGGTTGGCGGCGCCGCGATGACCAAGGCTGAGATTAACCGGCTTGCGGCTCTTGAAGAGAAGGCCGCTTTTGGTCCGCTGCGACCGCGCGAAGACAGGCGTCTTGAAGATTTGCGGGGAAAACTTGCCCGCCAATTCCAGGAAGAACTGCCCTGTCCGTTCAAGACAGATAAGGTGCACCCGACCTGTACCAAACCCGGCGGGGTCTGCTCAATCAGGCTATATACTGAGGGGGCTGCAGGTATCGAGCCGCTTGGCGGCGAACGCGGTCGGTTGCGCTCCCTATGTCCGTGGCGTTTCCACCAAGACGGAACGGCCTTCAAGAGGGTGAGCGAAAGGATGCTTGGCGACCCGAACCCTATTCAGGCCGGAGAAGTGGGATTCCTCGAATCTACCGGAAATCTTGATAGTGACCCCGGCGAGGATGTGGGCCGGATAGATATGATCCTAGTCAAGTCAAATGGAGCACCCGGAAGCCCGATGGATTGGGTGGCGGTAGAGGTCCAGGCCGTCTACTTCTCGGGTAAGAACATGGGTATAGAGTTGTCTGACGTCAGCGCCCGTGGGACAGATTTGAGGATTTGAACAACGGAGGATTTCTGGTTCATCTTACCGATTGGGAGATCGAGATGAGACAGAAGCCTGAAACATCGAAGAACGCAGCTGACAAGCTGGTCAAGAACATCCGCCGCAAGACCCGCCAGACCTATTCAGCGGAGGAAAAAATCCGTATCGTTTTGGCGGGTTTGCGTGGAGAGGAAAGCATCTCGGTGCTGTGCCGCCGCGAAGGTATCGCCGAAAGCCTGTATTACAGCTGGTCGAAGGAGTTCCTGGAAGCAGGCAAGCGCCGGCTCTCGGGTGACACAGCACGGCAAGCGACGTCGCCGGAAGTAAAGGACCTTCGCTCTGAAGCCTTGGCGTTGAAGGAATGCGTCGCCGATCTGACCCTGGAGAACCGCCTGCTCAAAAAAAGCATGACAGGTGCTGGGGAGGACGAGGCATGAGATACCCTGCGACCGAGAAGCTTGAGATCATTCGCACGGTCGAAGGATCGCACCTGCCAACCAAGCAGACCCTCGATATGCTGGGCATACCGCGCACCACTTTTTACAGATGGTATGATCTTTACCTCGACGGTGGGGTTGTTGCCTTGGATGATCGGTCTCCACGGCCGAAGTCGGTCTGGAACCGTATCCCCCAAGACCGGCGTGATGACCTGATTGAGTTCGCGCTGGAACACGAGGCGCTGACGACCCGGGAGCTGGCAGTCAAATACACTGATGAGAAGCGGTATTTTGTCTCTGAATCATCGGCTTATCGTATCCTGAAGGAAGCCGATTTAATCACCGCACCGGCCTATGTGGTGATCAAGGCAGCCAATGAGTTCAAAGACAAAACTATCGCCATCAATGAGATGTGGCAGACCGACTTCACCTACTTCAAGATCATCGGGTGGGGCTGGTATTACCTCAGCACGATCCTGGACGATTACAGCCGCTACATCATCGCCTGGAAGCTTTGCACAAACATGCGGGCCGAGGACGTGACAGACACCATTGAACTGGCGCTTCAGGCATCGGGCTGCGACCAGGCCGTCGTGCGCCACAAACCGCGCCTGCTCAGCGATAACGGGTCATGTTACATCTCTGGCGATTTGGCTGAATGGCTGGAGGACAAGAAGATGGATCACGTTCGTGGAGCCCCGTTCCACCCGCAAACCCAGGGAAAGATCGAGCGATGGCATCAGACGATGAAGAACCGGGTCCTGCTGGAAAATTACTATCTGCCAGGCGATCTTGAACGCCAGATCGAGGCCTTCGTCGACTACTATAACAACAGGCGCTACCACGAGAGCTTGAAGAACGTCACACCCGCCGACGTCTACTTTGGGCGCGACAAAGCCATCTTGAGAGAAAGGAAAGAGATCAAGAAGCTGACAATCCGCCAACGTCGCTTGCACCATCAAAAACAAGCGGCATAATCAGTCACACAAACGAACCAGAGCCTCCAATACTCAAGCCGCTCTGATGTCCCATTTTATCTGACGACGGACAATTAGGGCAGCCGCATAACAGTGTATTCGCCGCCATCTTGCAGCGGAACGCTTCCTGCCGGTGCTGGATCAGCACAGCCTCTTCGGTGTTTTCGAAGATGATGTTGTCCTGCGGATAGCCGCGCGCAAACTTCTTGCGGATTTCCTCGTCCAGGTCGTCCTTGGTGTCCTTGGCTTCCCAGTAGCCGAGCGGAACGCGTAGATCATGCAGGATGGTGCCGTCGGGATAGACCTTGGTTTTCTGCCCGGTGGCGTAGTCCAGTTCGGCGACAAACAGCAGGTTGTTCTGCCGCGCCCAGGCCTTCAACAAATCCTTGAAAGCCTCACGCACTGTTTGTTCGTTCAGCGAACCGGATAGCTTCTTCAGCCGGTCAAGATCATTCAGAAAATGCTGGACAAGCTGCTGGCTCATGATTCCCCCGGAAAGTTCCTGCTTCCGTTGAACCAGCTTTCCTCTGCCACCTCGAGGGGAATGCACGGACACTGCTCAACTAGCATAATTGCGCAATCCCTCAACCCCGTCACCCCGGCCACCGAGCCGGGGTCCAGCCACCGCGTGTCCACGCGGTGAGAGACCCTATCGAAAACCCAGGCACAGAGCCCTCCGGCTCGCGGACGCTCGCCCGCTGGATGCCGGATCGGGGTC
Source organism: Hoeflea sp. IMCC20628 (assembly GCF_001011155.1). Lineage (NCBI taxonomy): Bacteria > Pseudomonadati > Pseudomonadota > Alphaproteobacteria > Hyphomicrobiales > Rhizobiaceae > Hoeflea > Hoeflea sp. IMCC20628. The sequence continues at coordinate 3,569,513 of NZ_CP011479.1, read as the reverse complement.
CGGCATGACGGAAGGAATATAGGCCGCGCAATCCCGCGAGTGCCGTGCACAAACTTGCACCAAACAAACAAAAATCTCCCCCAATCTTTTCCCCACCCACCACCCCCATGCGATACTCATGTTGCTCCCGCTGCCGGATGGAACGCGAACGTATCGGACCAGGCGGGAGGAAGGCCCCTTGGTCGTTGCCGTAACGTGCGGCAATGGACGAGGGGAGGCGGTGACCAGCGTGGCTCCGTCGGCGGATTTGGCGTGCCTAGGGGCAAGCAAATTCAGCCGGCCACCGGGACGACCTCGGGTTTTGCCCCTGCCAATCTGGCGGGGACGGGATCAGACAGCGGACCGGGCCTGTGGCGGAGTTGTTTCCCGTGACCGGGGACAAGCTTCGTGCCGGAAACCACGCCGAACGCCTGCGCCACGGCCCATCGTCCAGGGCTGCGGCCCGGGGCAACCCGGACAGTCCCGCGTCGGGCAAACCCTCAAGCGGGACAAGCTGGCAGGATGCTGCCTGTCGGATGCGGACATCATCCGGCGTGCTTCGGGTCTGCGCGCGGGTTGCGCCACCCACTACAAATTATTCAGAGGCGACGCCCGCGCGCGGCCCTCCGGACTCGCAAATTTCATCAACCCGACGGCACATGGGGCCGGGCGGGGATATTGCCGTGCCCGCGAAGACCCTGCGGCAAAGCCGCAACAGATCCCTCCAAAACGCTCTGCCGGCCATCAGGTTTTTCTGGGCAGACGCAAACCCGCGGGCTACACAGGATTCCGCAAACCCAGTTTCGGGAGCAGGTCACATGAACACTTTTCCAATCACCCGCTAGCGCGGCAGAATGCGTCTCGGCAATCAAACGCTGCTCTAGCAGTCAGGGCTGCCGTGCGGAGATCCGCGCCGCAGCTTCACGTCGTAAGCGACTGCTGACAAAATCTGTCAGAGATTTTCCCTACCACGAGAGCTCCGGCCGCAGTGCCGATGCCCGCGTATCATTCATGACAAGGCTATTCTCATGTTGTCTCCCTTCGTTCGTTCCGCCATCGTGCTCGGTCTGGTCAGCGCCACCGGTCCGCTGGCCATCGACATGTTCCTGCCGGCGCTGCCGACCATCGCCGCCAATCTCGGCGGCACCATTTCAGGCGCGCAACTGACCATCACCGCCTATTTCATCGCCTTTGGCCTGGCCCAGATGGTCTATGGCCCGATGGCCGATGTGGTCGGCCGCAAGCCGCCGCTGATTGCCGGCCTGACGCTGTTTGCCATCGGTTCCATTGGCTGCGCCGTGGCCCCCGACATGAACTGGCTGGTCGCCGCCCGTGTTGTCCAGGCGCTCGGCGGGGCGGCGGCAATGGTCATTCCGCGCGCCATCATCCGCGACATGCACACCGGCACGCAGGCCACCCGGCTGATGGCGCTGGTGATGCTGATCATCTCGGTCTCGCCGATGCTGGCGCCGCTGGCCGGCTCCGGCATCATTGCGGTCTCCGGCTGGCGGACGATCTTTGCCATTCTGGCCGCCGCTGCCGGCGTCTCGATCCTGATCACGCTGACGCTGCAGCCAGAGACGCTCAAGCCCGAATACCGGGCCCCGGTGCGGCTGTCGGCGCTCATGGCCGGCATCAGGACCCTGCTGCGCGATCCGGTGTTCATGGGGCTCACGTTCGTCGGCGGCTTCGGCATGGCCAGCTTCTTCGTCTTTCTGGCCAGCGCATCCTTCGTCTATACCGGCCATTACGGCTTGACGCCGACCGGCTTCAGCCCCGCCTTTGCCGCCAATGCCGCGGGCTTTTTCTCGGCCACGCAGCTGGCGGCAAACCTGGGCGATAAATTTGGGCCTGAGCGCGTTGTCGCCTGGGCGGTCAGCGGTTTCCTGCTGGTCACGCTGGCGCTGCTGGGTTTGGTCTGGCTCGGCGTCGATTATTTCGCGCTGCTGGTCGCCATGCTGATCTGCGCCAATTTCTGCCTCGGTCTGGTCATCCCAACGGCCATGGTGATGGCGCTTGATGATCATGGCGATATCGCCGGTCTGGCCTCGTCGCTCGGCGGCATGCTGCAGATGCTGGCGGGCGGCATCATGACCATGCTCGCCGGCCCGTTTTTCGACGGCACGCCGCTGCCGATGGTGGCGGCGATCGCGCTCGCCGCGGTGTTGTCGTTCACCGCAATGCGCATCACCGGTGCTGCCCGCAACCGCCGTCTGGTTGCGGCTGAATAGGCATCAGGCAAACAAAAATCCCGTCGCGGTCTGACCCGCGACGGGTTGCTTTGCCTGGAGGCAAACCGGGACCAAGGCAAAGTCCCGGGATGGCAATGAAGCCAGGCTCAGCGTCCTTGCGTGACGATCACCGGGATCAGCAAATCGCCCCAGTTGCCATCGCCGCCATGGTGGCGGGCGGAGCGGACCAGCTCCACCGAGACACCGGCATCCACGGCCTTCATGACCGAATGGTTGAGGCGATGCAGATCATTGGCGAGGCTGCGGATTGCGGCCTGCTGGTCGGCATCCATGGCGGAAGACTGCTCTTCTGCGCGTTCCTTGACTCTGGTCTGGGCTGTCATGGCATTTCTCCTCTAACGGGGTTTGTGATGTAGAATGGGGTCGTCCGGGACCCTCACCCGCCGGAACGGGTGAGGGGAGTTGGTTTATTCAGCGGCCGGGCGGAACTGGGCCGATTCTGTCGATTCGCCCATCGCGGTGGTCGAAGACTTGCCGCCGGTGATCGCCATCGACACGGCGTCGAAGTAACCGGTGCCGACTTCGCGCTGGTGCTTGGTCGCGGTGTAGCCGTCTGCCTCGGAAGCGAATTCCGCTTCCTGCAGCTCGGAATAGGCCGACATCTGCCGGTCCTTGTAGCCGCGGGCCAGTTCGAACATGCCGTGGTTGAGCTGATGAAAGCCGGCCAGCGTGATGAACTGGAACTTGTAGCCCATGGCGCCGAGTTCGCGCTGGAACTTGGCAATTGTCGCGTCGTCGAGGTGCTTTTTCCAGTTGAACGACGGCGAGCAGTTGTACGCCAGCAGCTTGCCCGGATGATGCTTGTGCACACCTTCGGCGAACTTGCGGGCCTGTTCGAGATCCGGCTTGGAGGTCTCGCACCAGATCAGGTCGCAATGCGGCGCATAGGACACGGCGCGGGCGATGCAGGAGTCGAGGCCGTTCTTGATGTTGTAGAAGCCCTCGATGGTGCGGCCGGCGTCGTAATCAACAAACGGGCGATCGCGCTCGTCGATATCGGAGGTCAGCAGCTTGGCAGCTTCGGCATCGGTGCGGGCGATAACCAGTGTTGGCGTGCCCATCACGTCGGCGGCCAGCCGCGCGGCATTGAGATTGCGGATATGCGCCGCGGTCGGGATCAAAACCTTGCCGCCCAGATGGCCGCACTTCTTTTCCGACGCCAGCTGGTCTTCATAGTGAACGCCTGCAACGCCTGCTTCAATGAAGGCCTTCATGATCTCAAACGCGTTGAGCGGTCCGCCGAAACCGGCTTCGGCGTCGGCAACGATCGGAGCGAACCAGGTGTCGACCGAAAGGCCGTTGCCTTCCGATGTCTCGATCTGATCGGCGCGCTGCAGGGTGCGGTTGATGCGCTTGGCAAGTTCCGGCGCTGCGTTGGCAGGGTAGAGCGACTGGTCGGGATACATCGACGAGGCGGTGTTGGAGTCAGCCGCAACCTGCCAGCCGGAAAGGTAGATCGCCTTCAGCCCGGCGCGAACCTGCTGCATGGCCTGGTTGCCGGTCATGGCGCCGAGCGAATTGACGAAGTCTTCTTCGTGGATCAGCTTCCACAACCGGTTGGCGCCCATTTCGGCGAGGCTGTGCTTGATGTTGACCGAGCCGCGCAGCTTCTGAACGTCTGCCGGGCTGTAAGGCCGCTCAACGCCGTCATAACGGCCTTCGGGAGCTGTGGGAACGAGGTTGTAAAAATCAGTCATGATGTCTCTCCGGTCTGCAAGTGTCAGGTTCGGGCGGGCCAGCTTGGGAGCTGTTTGGTCGCCCTCGATGTGACTGAATTTACATTGCGCCGCACACTAGGCCAGATAAATCCACGTTTTCAGCCGATAATTGAAGTCACGCTGTCTTGTGTTTTACAAAATCCATCTGTAAATTTGTCACAATTGTAAAAGACGCAGGTCTTCGGCTGGTGTCTGAAATCTGTCAAAACCTGTAAAGATAGACAAAATGGCTGAACAGAAGATATTCGCCGGGCCGCGCATCCGCCGCATCCGCAACGCCAAGGGCCTGACCCAGACGGCGATGGCCGAGGCGCTGGGCATATCGCCGTCCTATCTCAATCTGATCGAGCGCAACCAGCGGCCCTTGACGGTGCAGCTGATCCTTAAACTCTCTTCTGTCTATAAGGTCGATGTCGAGGAACTCCAGGGCGAGGGCGGCGGCACCACGCTGGCAAGCCTCAAGGAGGTCTTCGCCGACCCGTTGCTGATCGGCGAACTTCCGGGCGACCAGGAAGTGGTCGAGATCGCCGAAGCTGCGCCCAATGCAAGTGCCGCCATCCTCAAGCTGCATCGCGCCTATCGTGAGCAGGCGGCGCGCCTGTCGGATCTCTCGGCCATGCTTGCCCGCGACGGCCACAGCCCGGCGCTGTCGGGTGCGCGGCTGCCGATGGACGAGGTCCGCGAGATGCTCGAAACCCGTCCCAATCATCATCCGGCGCTTGAAGAGGAGGCGGAAGCCTTTCACCAGTTGCTCAAGCCCGGCGATGATCTGATGGGCGCGCTCAAGGCCTGGCTGAAGACCGAGCACGGCGTCGTCGTCCGCTTGCTGCCGGTCGCCACCATGCCCAACTGGCGCCGCCGCTATGACCGCCATTCGCAGCGCCTGTTCCTGTCAGAGCGGTTGTCGCCGTTCGATCAGTTGCGTGAGGTCGCCATGGAGGCATCGCTGATCCGCATGAATGTCGCCGTCGGCGCAGGCATCAACGAACTCAAGCTGTCGAGCGACGAGGCCCGCCGCATCGCCCGCTTCGAACTCGCCCGCTACGCCGCTCACGCACTGATGATGCCCTATCAACCGTTCCATGCCGCGGCCCAGCGCGCCCGCTATGATATCGATGTGCTGAAATCGCGTTTCGGCGTTTCGTTCGAGCAGGCGGCCAACCGGTTGACCACTCTGTGCCGGCCCAGCCTCGAGGGCGTGCCGTTCTTCATGCTTGAGGTCGACGTGGCGGGGCATCGCTTTCGCCGCGCCGGTGCGCAGGGGTTTCCGCAACAGCGTTTTGGCGGCAACTGCCCGAAACTGTCGATCCACGCGGCGTTTTCCCAGCCTTCGCAGGTGCTCGTGGAGGCGGTGGAACTGCCCGGAGGCGCTGAATTCCTGACGATATCGCGGACGCTGGAAGGGCCGCAGGGGGCGTTTTCCGAACGGCCGCGCCGCACTGCGATCCTGCTCGGCTGCGACATTGGCTTTCGCGATGAACTGGTCTATGGCGAAGCCTTGCCGATGAGCAGTGGCAAGGCATCGCAACCGGTGTCGATTCCGGTAGGGCCGGCCTGCCGGCTGTGCGAACGCGTCGGCTGCCTGGCTCGCGCCGAGCCGCCGATCACGCGCCCGCTGGGTCTGGACGAGATGGTAACCGGGCTTTCGGCCTTCGATTTTCAGTGATCCCAGCGGTAATTGGGCTCATCTGTGAGGCGAGAATGGTCGGGTGGCAGCACGCCCTCAGTGGGGCGGAACATTTTGCGCGCACCATAATCAGGAAATGACTTGTTGGCCTCTTGTGCGAGACGAGATTCCACCTAAAGTTATTTCATCCGCCGCACCCTGCCGCCAAAAGGCGGGGGCGCGGTCGTCCACCTCAGCGGCTCTGCAGCCTTGCAGGTGTCCAGATCAGAAAACGAGAGGAACACGAATGCCTTTGAAGACCCGTCTATTTTCTGCAGCCGTCATGCTTGCCGCATCGACAGTGCTCGCAACCGCACAGGAACGCGTTGTCAACGTCTACAATTGGTCCGATTACATTGATGAGTCCATTCTCGAGGATTTCACCAAGGAAACCGGCATCAAGGTCGTCTACGACGTGTTTGATTCCAACGAGGTGCTGGAAACCAAATTGCTCGCCGGCTCGACCGGTTATGATGTCGTGGTGCCGACCGGCACCTTCCTGGCCCGCCAGATCACTGCCGGTGTGTTCCAGAAACTCGACAAGTCTAAGCTTCCCAATCTTGCCAACATGGATCCGGCCATTGCCAAGCGGCTGGAAAAATACGATCCGGGCAATGAGCATGCTATCAACTACATGTGGGGCACCACCGGTCTTGGCATCAATGTCGACAAGGTCAAGGAACGGCTCGGCGACACGCCGCTCAACTCCTGGAACATTGTTTTCGATCCTGCAAACCTCGCCAAGCTGGCTGATTGCGGCGTCTACATGCTCGACACTTCCGAGGAGATCATTCCTGCGGCGCTCAACTATCTCGGGCTTGATCCGGATTCGAATTCTGCCGACGATATCGCCAAGGCCGAAGAGCTCTTGCTCACCGTTCGTCCGAGCGTGAAGAAATTCCACTCGTCAGAATACATCAACGCGCTTGCCAATGGCGACATCTGTCTGGCTGTCGGTTGGTCCGGCGACGTGCTGCAGGCGCGTGACCGTGCCGCCGAAGCCGATCAGGGCGTCACCATCGAATACATCATCCCCAAGGAAGGCGCGCTGATGTGGTTCGACAACATGGCTATCCCCGGCGATGCTGCCCATGTCGAAGAGGCACACGAGTTTCTCAACTTCATCATGAAGCCGGAAGTCGCGGCAAAGGCGTCCAACTACGTCTACTACGCCAACGGCAATGAGGCTTCCAAGCCGCTGCTCAACGAGGATGTAATTGGTGACACCGCCATCTATCCCGACGAGGAAACAATTGGTCGCCTCTATTCCACCTCGCCCAAGGATCAGCGCACCCAGCGTGTCATGACCCGGACCTGGACCAAGATCGTCACCGGTCAGTAACCCAAGACCTCAACCCCCGGCCCGGCAACGAGCCGGGGGTTTTTCATCAGTTGATCACGGGGACAATCGGGCATGAAATCTCTGGGCAGCATCAGGCGCAGCTTCGAACCATGGAATGATCCGGACCAGCGCCCCTACATCGCCTTTGAAAACATCACCAAGAAATTTGGTGACTTTGTTGCGGTCAAAGACCTGACGCTGCACATTTTTCAAAAGGAATTTTTTGCACTGCTCGGCGGCTCCGGCTGCGGCAAGTCAACGCTTTTGCGCATGCTGGCCGGGTTTGAAAACGCCACCGAAGGGCAGATTCTGCTCGATGGCGAGAACATGGCTGGCGTTCCGCCCTACAAGCGGCCGGTCAACATGATGTTCCAGTCCTATGCGCTGTTCCCGCATATGAGCGTTGAGAAGAACATTGCGTTCGGCCTCAAGCAGGACGGCATGGCCAAGTCCGAAATCGATGATCGCGTCAACAACATGCTCAAGCTGGTCAAGCTCGACCAGTTCGGCAAACGCAAGCCGCACCAGCTGTCAGGCGGCCAGCGTCAGCGCGTGGCCCTTGCCCGCTCCATTGCAAAACGCCCGAAAGTGCTTTTGCTGGATGAGCCGCTCGGCGCGCTCGACAAGAAGCTGCGCGAGGAAACCCAGTTCGAATTGATGGATCTGCAGCAGGATCTGGGATTGACTTTCCTGGTCGTCACCCATGACCAGGAAGAAGCCATGACCATGGCTGACCGGATCGCGGTAATGGATGTTGGCCGCATCGTCCAGATCGGCACGCCGGTGGAAACCTATGAAGCACCCAACTCCGAATTCGTTGCCAGTTTTATTGGCGACATCAATATATTCCGTGGCGAGGTCACAGCTTCAAACGCTGGTGTCGTCGACATCGAAACCCCCGATGGGATGATCATTCGATCCGAATCCATGCAAGCGATGAAACCGGGACAGAAAGCCAGTTTTGCCATTCGGCCGGAAAAACTCCGTGTCTCCCGCACCAAACCCGAGGGCGGGATCAATGCCGCCTCGGGCGAAGTCTGGGACATCGGTTATCTCGGTGACATGACGGTGTTCCATGTCAAGCTCAAGAACGGGGATGTGGTCAAAGCTTCCCTGCTCAACGCGGTCCGCACGGTTGAAGACCCGATCGGTTATGACGAAGAGATCTGGGTTTGCTTCAATACCGACGGCGGCGTTGTGCTGGGCAAGTGAGGAATGATCATGAACCGCACTGAGCAGGCTGACCCGGCTCAAGCTTTCAAGGTAAACAGCATCGCGGCGATTGGCATGACGTTGGCGACCGCTGCAACCCTGTTGGTGCTGCGTCCCGAGCTATTTCTGGTGTTTATCGCCTATGTGGGAATGTCGGTCTTCTCTCTGAGCCTTGCCAGAACCTACGGTCTTCTCGGACAGCGGCGCCCGGTGATCGAGCAGAATTTTGCCGCCTATGTGTCAATTTCGACCATCGGGTTTATCGCCACGCTGTTCGGCGCCCCGCAAATGATCGAACTTTTTGGCAGCATGATTTTCGTCCTTGTCGCCATCGTGATGGCGATCCTTGTTCTGTATGCGATTATTGACCGGAAGTGAGGACTGTCCAATGAAGCTCTTCTCTGCCATCACCCGCCGCCTGGTCATCATCGTTCCTTATGCCTGGCTGCTGATTTTCTTCCTGGTGCCCTTCGGTATTGTTCTGAAAATCTCGTTTTCCGAACCGATGATGGCGATGCCGCCCTACGCGCCGACCATTGATCTGGCCGATGGCATTTCGGGCATCATTGCTGCCTTCAAGCAGTTCAGCTTTTCCAACTACCTTTGGCTGACCGAGGATTCGCTTTATATCAACGCCTATATCTCCAGCATCACCATCGCATTCATCTCGACAGTGCTGACATTGCTGATCGGCTTCCCGCTGGCCTATGGCATGGCGCGCGCGCCAACCTCGTTGCGCCCGACACTGTTGATGCTGGTGATCCTGCCGTTCTGGACCAGCTTTCTGATCCGCGTTTATGCCTGGATTGGCATTCTCAAACCCGAGGGCCTGCTCAATCAATTGCTGCTGGCCATCGGCCTGATCGACGAGCCGCTGATCATCCTCAACACCGACACCGCCGTCTATATCGGTATCGTCTATTCCTATCTGCCGTTCATGGTGCTGCCGATTTACTCGGCGCTGGAAAAGATGGACTACACCTTGATCGAGGCGGCGCAGGACCTTGGCTGTCCGCAGATAACAGCATTCTGGAAAATCACCTTTCCGCTCGCCATCCCCGGCATCATCGCCGGTTGCCTGCTTGTCTTCATCCCGGCGGTCGGTGAATTCGTCATCCCCGACCTGCTCGGCGGCTCGCGTACCTTGATGATCGGCAAGACCCTGTGGAGTGAATTCTTCAACAACCGGGATTGGCCGGTGTCCTCTGCGGTGGCCGTGCTTTTGTTGTTGATCCTGGTGGTGCCGATCATGTTCTTCCAGCAGGCGCAGGCCAAATCCCAGGAGAGTGGACGATGAACACGAACTGGTCGCGCTTTAATATTGCCTCGGTCGTCTTCGGCTTTGCCTTTCTCTATCTGCCGATCGTGATTCTGGTGGTCTACTCCTTCAACGAATCCCGGCTGGTCACCGTCTGGTCCGGCTTTTCCACCAAATGGTATGGGGAGTTGTTCAACAATCAGGGACTGATGGATGCTGCCTGGGTGACTGTCAGAGTGGGGCTTGTGTCGGCCACATTCGCCACGGTTCTTGGCACGCTCGCAGCCCTGGCGCTGACCCGTTACACGCGCTTCAATGGCCGCATCCTGTTTTCCGGAATGGTTTTCGCGCCGTTGGTGATGCCTGAAGTGATCACCGGATTGTCGCTGCTGCTGTTGTTCGTGGCGGTGGATTTTGGCCGCGGGTTCTGGACCGTGACCTTGGCGCACATCACCTTCACCATGTGTTTCGTCGCAGTGGTGGTTCAGTCAAGGCTGATGAGCTTTGACCGGTCGCTGGAAGAAGCCGCGATGGATCTTGGGGCAGGTCCGGTCACCACTTTCATGCAGATCACCCTGCCGGTGATCCTGCCCGCGGTGATCTCCGGCTGGATGCTGGCTTTCACGCTGTCGCTGGATGATCTGGTGATCGCCAGCTTTACCTCCGGGCCCGGCGCCACCACGTTGCCGATGAAAATCTACAGCCAGGTGCGGCTTGGAGTGACACCCGAGATCAACGCAGTCTGCACACTGCTGATTGGTGCTGTCGCGATAGGCGTTATCATCGCCTCGGTTCTCAACAAAAGCCGCGAGGTCAAACGCCAGCGTGACGAACAGGCTGCTTTCGCCGGTATCTGAACGCGCCTGCTAGATATGCATTTGGGTTCAGTTCCGCGGCGGGCGCAACAGATAGGTGACAAACCAGATCGGCACGATCACCAGCGATCCGAGCACAATATTCGGGATCGCCCAGGCTGCGCCATCCTGCAGAGCTGCGAAAACCCGCTCCGGCGTCAGCCCGATCTCGAGCAGCAATTCGGCGGCGGAAAGGTTGAGCGCCGACAGCACCGCGCCAGTTACCAGCGAAGCCAATCCGATTTTGACAAGTGCCGAAATCACCCGCAGCATGTTGCGCCCTTATCCGTTTCAGTGCCGCCGATTTGTCCGAAGCACCGAATTTGGTGGATTGTCGTCAAATATGCGCGATTTCGCAAGTATCGCATTTTTTGCAACCGGCTCTATGGTGTCACCGGCGAGAACACCGGTTGCGGCCAGGAGCCGCCGACGAAGAACCGAAGCGGGGGCAGGGCCGCATCGGTGTTGACTGCAGTCGCATCTGCAGGCAGTGGCTTTGGTCCGAGAACCCCGGCGATGGCCAGGCTCGAGCGCGAATAGGGGATCACCCCGGAAAGCGAAATCATCTGCTGCGGTCCGATCAGTTCAGCGGTCGTCAACTTGGCCTCGCCATCGGAGATCGAGGCTTCGAACCGTGCGCTGTCGAAAGCGAAACTGGAGCCTTCACCCAGTTGTTCCAGATCGAAAAACCGTTCGGTCTTGGCCAATTCCCGGAATTTTGGAAGGTTCAGACTGGGCACTGTACCTTTGCCCACGGCCAGATCGATCTTGCCGGTCAGATCCGACATCGCCGTGGCCCAGGTCGGATAGGGTGATGTCACTTCGACGTCGAGAGAGCCGATGCCGCGCGGCAGCGGACCAGTCAAGCCGAGAGCGTCGTAAAGCTGGCCAAAATCGGTCCTGCGCGCCGACAGCTGCACTTTCACCCCACCATCAACCCCCTTCTCCGAAAGCGCGACGCGGCCAATCAGGTTGCCGCCATAGGCGGTGGCATCGCCGACATCGAAATTCGCCCGCCCCTGTTCCACCCGTGCGGCGGCCGCCAGATTGGTCAACGCCACCGGGCCAAAACTTGCCGACTGGGCTGACAGTCGCAGGTCAAGACCGATCTCGCGCAGGAAGCGGGTGTCGATTGTCGAGGCTATGTCCTTGCCGGCCACGGGCAGCGGCGTGAACGCCTGCAGGAACGAGGCGATATCCAGCGTGCTGAACGCCAGCGTGCCGGCAACCAGAGGCGGCGCTTCGTCGCGAATGGTAATATCGAGCACCCCGATCCCGCGGTTATGATCGACAAGAATGATCAGGTCATCCAGCTTGGCCTTGGATTGTTCGGCGGTAATCTTGGCTGACAGCTCAAGAGCGCCGAGCGCTTCGCCCGGCTTGATGTCGGTGCCGGACCATTCCAGAGCCCGTCGCACAGATGCGCTTTTGAGTTGCAGCGCGCCGGAGACAAACATGTTCGCCCCCAGACTTGCCGATCCCTTGAAGTCGAGGTTCAGCGGCGCTGACGCCACCTTGATTTCGAGCGGCGCCGTGCGCTGACCGAGCAGCAGCAACGGTGCCGAGGTGGACCCGGTCACCGTCAGCTGTTCTCCGCGGAAAATTGCAACGATGTTGGCGCGGGCTATGGCTGTGGGTGCGGTCCAGGACAGAGTGCCGTTGATGGATGTCAGCTTTTCGGCTTCCGCTCCCGGATCGCTGATCCATTTGATGGTGCCGTCTTCGATCATCACGGTGCCAAGTGCAGCAGAATTCGGAATGACGGCTGACGCCGGGATATCATTGCCCGCTTGCAGCGCCAGATCCCGTGCCACCGCCGCGGCAACGCCCTCGGCGAGATCGCCGGACGACGAGGACCAGTTCGACGTTGCGTCCGGATACAGTTCCACATTGAATGTTGGCCGGATCAGCCTGAATTCGGAAAAACTGGGGGCGCCCCGAACTGCCGAGAAAAGATTGAAATTGGCGACGATGCTGTCGGCACGCAGGATTGGATCACCCTCGGCGAACGTGCCCGGCCGGATTTCGACATTGTCGAGCTTGATCGTCGGCGTTGGCCAGAAATCCAGCGAAGGCGCATCGCCAAGCGACACCGTATGACCGGCCCATGCACTGATGTCACGCTCCAGCCGGTCCCGGACTACGCCGCTTGATACAGCCAGCGGCAGGCAAGCGAAAACGATCAGAATGACGCTCACCACCGCGATGACGCTCGCGATCACCATGCGTCCAACTGGCCATTGCGCAATGTTGAAATTCAAACCCAAGCTCCCGAGCCACTGTCCCCATGCTCTGGTTAAAGCTTGCCGGGGGCGAATGCAATTGAAGACCATGTTTCGGCTGATTTTGGCTGGTGGCTATCCCATCTTGTGTTTGCAACCTGCAGCTCCAATGGTAATGCAGGTCGCATCCAGACCGTTGTTTGCACGATCATGTGCATGCGTCCTTCTGGTCAATTGCAGTGTCGTTGTGTATCCGGTGGAATGCTGCGGTGCTGCAGTAACCGGCTGCGATACCCTGCAGGAGCATGATATGACCGACACACCGCTTTGGCGCCCCAATCCGCAAGACTTGCAGAAAAGCCCCTGGATGGAGTTTTCCAGGATTGCCGGTGAATTGGCAGGGCAATCGCTTGTAGATCCGCTGGCGCTGCAGCAATGGTCAATCACCGACCGGGAAGGTTTCTGGTCGGCCTTGTGGGATTATTGTGGTGTTCGCGGCAGCAAGGGCGAGCGCATCATCGAGAATGGCGACGCCATGCCCGGCGCCCGTTTTTTCCCCGATGCGGAATTGAACTTCGCTGAGAACCTGCTGACCCGCAGCGGCGCTGAACCCGCCATCCTGTTCCGGGCAGAAGACAAGCTGCGCCGCTCAATGAGCTGGGACGAGCTGTCGGCCTTGGTGTCGCGCCTGCAAAAAGCCTTCCGCGCCCATGGTGTAGGCCCGGGCGACCGGGTTGCAGCGATGATGCCGAACATGCCCGAAACCATCGCCTTCATGCTCGCAGCCGCTTCGATTGGCGCGATCTGGTCATCCTGCTCGCCCGATTTCGGAACCACCGGCGTACTCGACCGGTTCGGCCAGATCGAACCCAAGCTGTTCATCTCCTGTGACGGCTACTGGTACAATGGCAAGCGGCAGGACGTCACTGCCAAGCTTGTGGACATCTCGGCCTCGCTCAAGCCGGCTGCAACCGTGATCGTACCGCTGCTGGATGATGGCGAAGCTGTCGCTGCCGCCGTGGACGGCGCTGTTACCCTGGCAGCCTTCGTGGCTGACCATGCCGCAGCCCCTGTCGTCTATGAGAAGCTGCCGTTTTCGCACCCGCTCTATATCCTGTTTTCCTCAGGCACCACCGGCATTCCGAAATGCATCGTTCATTCCGCCGGCGGCACATTGCTGCAGCATCTCAAGGAGCAACGTCTGCATTGCGGGCTCGAACCCGGCGAAAGGCTGTTTTACTTCACCACCTGCGGCTGGATGATGTGGAACTGGCTGGCGTCCGGTCTGGCCGTGGGGGCAACGCTGTGCCTGTATGACGGCTCCCCGTTTTATCCCGACGGCAATGTCATTTTTGATTACGCTGCCGAGGAGAAATTCGCGGTTCTCGGAACCTCGGCCAAATTCATCGACGCTGTCCGCAAGGCTGGAATCGAGCCCCGCAAGACCCATGATCTGTCATCGCTGCGGTTGTTGACCTCGACAGGATCGCCGCTGTCGCCGGAAGGCTTTACCTTCGTCTATGAAGGCATCAAGCCGGACGTGCATCTGGCCTCGATTTCCGGCGGTACCGACATTGTTTCCTGCTTCGTGCTCGGCATTCCGGCGCTGCCGGTCTGGCGCGGCGAGATCCAGGGACCTGGTCTCGGCATGGCCGTCGATGTCTGGGACGAAGACGGACAACCGGTCATCGGCGTCAAGGGCGAACTGGTCTGCACCAAGCCGTTTCCGGCCATGCCGATCGGGTTCTGGAACGATCCGGATGATCAGAAATATCTGGCGGCCTATTTCTCCCGCTTCGACAACATATGGACCCACGGCGACTTTGCCGAGTGGACCACGCACCATGGCATCATCATCCACGGTCGCTCGGATGCCACACTCAATCCCGGCGGTGTGCGCATCGGCACGGCGGAGATTTACAACCAGGTCGAACAACTCGACGAGGTGGCTGAAGCGATCTGCATCGGCCAGGACTGGGACGATGATGTCCGCGTCGTGCTGTTTGTCCGTCTCGCCGATGGCGTTGAGCTGGACGATGCGCTCATGGCCAGGATTCGCTCAAAAATCCGAACCGGCGCATCACCCCGGCATGTTCCGGCCAAGATCATTGCGGTGAGCGACATTCCCCGGACCAAATCCGGCAAGATCGTTGAACTCGCAGTGCGCGATATCGTTCATGGCCGGCAGGTCAAGAACCATGAGGCGCTGGCCAATCCGGAAGCACTGGATCTGTTTGCAGATCTTGAAGAGCTGAAGAACTAGGCGACCGCCTCGAATTGGATCAACTGCGCTAAGGCCGATGCAGCCCCTTGAACGGGTGCCGCTACGGAATCGTTCGACTGGATTCCTTGGAAAGAGGCCTGCATTAAAGTCAGGCCCTTGCACTCGCCCCCGTCTGCAACGCGCCCCGAGACCGGCTTTGTCGAGCCGAACCGGCTTGGGTTGCAAACGCCCGATCACGTCCGTTCACAAGCCGGTGACTTTGCGGGTGTCGGTTTGACATGTGCGGGAAGTGAGGTCTCACTGACGGCGTTGCGTGGACTCGGCAGTCGATTTTCAAACTGCCCGTCTCCGAAGCGCGGGAGAAGCGATCGCCGTCATCGACGAC
Source organism: Hoeflea sp. IMCC20628 (assembly GCF_001011155.1). Classification (NCBI taxonomy): domain Bacteria; kingdom Pseudomonadati; phylum Pseudomonadota; class Alphaproteobacteria; order Hyphomicrobiales; family Rhizobiaceae; genus Hoeflea; species Hoeflea sp. IMCC20628. Next base: position 3,554,401 of record NZ_CP011479.1, on the reverse strand, counting down.
CGGCGGGCTCTGCTTGCGAAAAACAAAAGGACACGATTATGAGAGATATGCCCGGACGTCCGTCCAGGCGCGGATTCCTTAAGGGATCCGTTGCCGGCGCGGCCTTGTTGCCCTTGGCCGCTCAGGCTGCCGCACAGACCAAAGAGGAAGCGCCACCGCTTGATCAGTACGAACCGGTCTATCTGACTGCCGACGAGTGGAGTTTCGTCATGGCCGCCTGTGACCGGCTTATTCCGTCCGACGGCGACGGCCCGGGTGCGATAGACTGTCGGGTGCCGGTCTTCATAGATCGGCAGCTTGCAGGTGAATTCGGCAAGGCCGAAACCTGGTACATGAAAGGCCCGTACGCTCCGGCGGCCGATCCCAATCTCGGGTTCCAGAGCCCGCTCGCCCCGGCAGAAATCTACCGGCAGGCAATTCCATTGTTTCAGGAATGGTGCCGAAAATCCCATGGTGAAAGCTTCGAGAACCTGGATGTGGCCACGCAAAACTCCGCGCTGACCGCCTTGCAGAAGGGCGAAGTCAATCTTCCGCCGGAGCTGCGCGATTTCTTCGCCTTCCTGTTGGCCAACACCAAGGAAGGCTACTTCGCCGATCCAAGTCATGGTGGCAATTACCAGATGCAATCCTGGGCCTATATCGGCTTCCCCGGCGCCCGCGGCGCCTATGCCGAGTGGGTCGGCCGTGAAAACGCAAAGTATCCACTGGGTCCTGTTGCACTTAACGGAGACAGGAGCTGAACCATGGCGACAAGAACAGATCCCAAGAAAGACGTCGTCATCATCGGTCTCGGTTGGACCGGGGCCATTATGGGCATGGAACTGGCGCAGGAAGGACTTGAAATTCTTGCGCTCGAGCGTGGCGAAGACCGCGATACTGTTCCGGATTTCCAGTATCCCGAAATGTTTGACGAACTGAAATACGGCATCCGCTACGGCCTGATGCAAAAGCCGGCCAAATCGACGCTGACCATCCGCCGCAATCTGGAGGAAACCGCACTGCCGCAACGCCATCTCGGCTCTTTCCTGCCAGGCGATGGTGTCGGCGGAGCGGGCTCGCACTGGAACGGTCAGACGTGGCGCCCGCAGGCTGTTGAATACCGCCTGCGCAGCTATGTCGAGGAAACCTTCGGTGCCGACATCATTCCTGAGGGCATGCAGCTCCAGGATTGGGATGTCACCGCCGAGGAACTGGAACCTTTCCATACGAAGTTCGAGAACGTGGCCGGCATCTCCGGCCTGGCGGGCAATATCAACGGCAAAATCCAGGAGGGCGGAAACCCGTTCGAGGCACCGCGCTCGGCCGACTATCCGATGCCGCCGCTAAAGAATACCTGGGATTCCGAACTCTTCGCCGAGGCTGCCCGCAACATGGGCTATCACCCTTTCCCGCGTCCCTCCGGCCATGCCAGCACTGCCTATGTCAACGACTACGGCATGCAGCTTGGCCCCTGCAATTACTGCGGCTTCTGCGAACGCTTCGGCTGCAACAACTATTCGAAATCATCGCCGCATGTCTGCATCCTCGATGCTTTGAAGCGCAAGCCGAATTTCAGTTACAAGACACGCAGCGAAGTGCTGCAGATCGAAAAGGCGGCCGATGGCAAGACAGCCACGGGCGTCACCTATTTCGACGAGCGCACCGGCGAGCAGGTGTTCCAGCCCGCCGATCTGGTTCTGGTGTGTGCCTACTCGCTGCACAATGTTCATCTGCTGCTGCTGTCGGGTATCGGCCAGCCCTATGATCCTGTCACCGGAGAGGGCGTGATTGGTCGCAACTATTCCTACCAGATGACCGGCGGCACTTCGATGTGGTTCAAGGACAAGCAGTTCAATCCGTTTGTCGGCACCGGCTCGGCAGGCATGACGATCGACGATTTCTCCACCTCGCAGATCGATTTTGCCAAGGAAGGCTTCATTGGCGGCAGCTACATCACCGGATCCCACAGCGGTGGGCGCCCGATCCAGCAGATGTCGCTTCCGCCGGGCACTCCCGGCTGGGGTTCGGATTGGAAGCAGGCGATCGGCGAATGGTACGGGCACAACATGTCGATCGGTTCGCACGGATCCGATATGGCCTATCGCGACACCTATCTCGACCTTGATCCGACCTACAAGGATCGCCACGGTCGTCCGCTGATGCGCATGACCTTCGACTGGAAGGACAATGACATCAAGATGACCCAGTTCATGAAAACCAAGATCGAGGAGATCGCCGAGAGCCTGAACCCCGATATCATGGCGTCGGGCTACAAGTCCGAAGGCGCCGCATATGACGTGCGGCCCTATCAGACGACCCACAATGTCGGCGGAGCGATCATGGGGGCTGATCCGAAGACCTCGGCGCTCAACCGCTATCTCCAGAGCTGGGACTGTCACAATGTGTGGGTCATGGGCGCGTCCGCCTTCCCGCAGAACATCCAGTACAACCCGACCGGGGCTTTGGGCGGCCTGGCCTATTGGGCGGCAGAGGCACTCCGCAAGGATTACCTGCCCAACCCACGGCCACTGGTTTAAGGAGCGCAAGATATGAAAACGCTACTGCGTATCCTCCTCGGCCTTGCGGTGCTCGGCCTTGTCGCGCTTGCGGCAATCATCTTCGTTCCGCCGGTGACGACCAGGCCGGCTGAAAATCTGGCGGCGGACTGGAAGCCCGCCCCCGGACAGGGCCTCTATGCCACCCGTATGGCCGACTGCGCCGCCTGTCACACCGCGCCTGAGGGAGAATCCTTAGCCGGTGGCCGCGCTATCGAAAGCCCCATGGGCGTGATCTGGTCGTCCAACATTACGGCCGATCCCAACACCGGAATTGGCGACTGGACGCTGGACCAGTTCCGCGCATCGCTCGTTGATGGCATAGGCGCCGATGGCGAGCATCTCTACCCGGCCATGCCCTACGAGAACTATCGCAAGCTTTCCGAACAGGACATCCGCGCGATCTACGATTACCTCATGCATGAGGCAGCGCCGGTCGAAAATGCGGTCAAGGAAACCGAGCTCGCATTTCCCTTCAATCAGCGCTGGGGCATTCGCCTGTGGAACTGGGTCGCACTCGGCAAGGCTGGCTTTCAGCCTGTGGCCGAGACTGCGGCCGATGATGCTCTGGCACGGGGCGCCTATCTGGTCGAAGGCCCGGGGCACTGCGCTGCCTGCCACAGCCCGCGCAATGTGATCATGGCCCAGGACGGCGGCGATGCTAGCAGTTCTGCGTTCCTGACGGGGGGCGAGATCGGCGGCTGGTCTGCTCCCGATCTGCGGACCGCCCACTCGGCACTGCAGAACTGGTCGGATGAGGACCTGAAGGATTTTCTCACCACCGGCCGGAACAACCACTCGGCAGTCACCGGTGAGATGAATCTCGTCGTCAGCGAATCCCTGCAGTACATGACAGATGAAGATGCCGACGCCATGGTGGCTTATCTGCGGTCGATCTCGACGGTTGAACCGCAGCCATTGCCGCATCCTCCGCACGATCAGATTCTGACCGACCGGCTGGCGGCAGCAAATGATCCGACGACAGCCAAACTCAAGGCGGCAATGAACCTGACGCCTGGCGAACGTCTGTATCTCGATAACTGCAATGCCTGCCACATGGCCGATGGCCGTGGCGCGGCGGGTGTGTTTCCCTCGCTGGTTGGCAATTCGCTGGTTACTGCCGATCAAACCACCGGCCTGACACAAACTGTCCTGTACGGGGCCGAAATGCCTTCGACGGAAAAGCGTCCCGAACGCCTGCGTATGCCGGCGTTTAACAAGCGTCTGTCAAACGCCGATGTCGCAACGCTGGAAACTTTCCTGCGCAGTGCGTGGGGCAATTCAGCTTCTGCCGTCGATGAAGCTGCGATTGCCGCACAACGCAACTGATCTGAACAAGACACGGGGCCTCAATCGAGGCCCCGTTTCACCGGATCGGATATTCGGCTTCGAAACCGACACTGCCTCGGTTTGCTCAGCGCGGCTCGGGTCTTCATGGTTAACCGGATCTTACCCGGAATTTAACCACCATCGGTGAAGCACAAGTGATCGGTAAGATCTTAGTAATCTGTGAAAGGTCTCGGTAACGGGATTAGCGCATTAATCACGTCAACCTTGGATAGTTTCTTGTCCCACGGTGATCGTAAGCACAGTATCAATTCTCAACGGAGACCCCAGTGGTCTCCGTTTTTTTCGTCAATCAGCCAGGACCCGTTGCGGCGGGAAGGCGATGGACACCAAGGTTCCTTCGCCCGGTGCCGAGACGATGTCGAACTGGGCGCGATTCGCCTCGACCATGGCTTTGGTCAACGGCAGGCCAAGTCCGGTACCCTCACCGCGCTGGCGCGGTCCCGGGCCGACCTGTCCAAACGGTTTCATAGCCTGCTCGAGTTCCTTGCGGTTCATCCCGATGCCGGTGTCACGGATGCGGATGACGACATTGCCGGAAGGCTCGTAGGATGTTGAAACCACGATCTGCCCGCCGGACGGCGTGTAACGGATGGCGTTGGACAACAGGTTGAGCGCGATCTGCTTGATCGAGCGCCTGTCTGCAACCACCTCCGGCACACTCGTCGACAGGCTGGTGCGGATGATCACCCGCTGGCTGTTGGCCATCGGTTGCAGCAGGGAAACGCTTTCAGCGAGATGGTCGTTGAGCGAAACCGAGACAAACTCCATTTGCACCTGGCCGGCTTCGATCTTCGAGATGTCGAGCAGATCATTGACGATGTCGAGGACATGCTTGCCTGAATTGCCGATATCATGGGCATATTCGAGATAGCGCGGGCTGCCGATCGGGCCGAACCGTTCCTCCACCATCATTTCGGAAAACCCGATGATGGCATTGAGCGGCGTGCGGATTTCATGGCTGACGCGGGCAAGGAAATCGGTCTTGTGCGAGTTCGCGGTTTCGGCAGCGCGTTTGGCGGCGCGCAATTCGTCTTCGGTGCGTTTCCACTGGGTGATGTCGCGCAGAACCGCGCAGTAGCCGTTGGAGCCGGACAGGCGTCCGATGGTCATGAACAAGGGCAGGAACCCGCCGGCAGCTTCCCGGCCGATCACTTCGCGTCCATCATTGAGCACGCTGGAAACGCCGTGGTCGGCAAGCCCGCTGACATATTCCATCACCGCGCGCTGGCTTTCGTGAGCGAACAGCATGGCGAACGGCTGTTTGTGGGTCTCTGTCTCGTCATAATTGAACAACGCGCAGGCCGACCGGTTCATCGAGCGAATGGTTCCGTCATTGTCGAGAATGACGACGCCGTCAGTTGCTGTCTCGAGAATCGAACGAAGCTCCTGCGCTTCGATTTTCAAGGCATTGTCCTGCTCCGGTTCACACGGTTCAGGCTGGTCTGCCAGTTCGACCGACGCTGGCTCGGCAATACCTGCGTCTGCGTCGGCGTCAATCGGCGACAAGGCCAGCAGCAAGGCGTGGCCATCGTGCCAATTGACCGAACGCAGCCGTGCGGTGACCATGCGAGTGCCGCCATTGGCCTGCCGGACAAGCATCGCTCCGTCGATGGCGGGTTCATCTTCCGACGGCCGGTCGAGCAAGTGATCAAGACCGCCGCTGGCGGCAAGCTCGTCAAGCGAGCCATATCCGGTCAGATCAAAAAACTCTGAATTGGCGTGGATCAGCGCGTCGCCAGCTTGCACCAGCAGCGCCACGGGAATGGCATCGATGAAACCGGCATTCATGCCGGTGTGCATGACCTGCCGCGCTGGCAAGGCAAATGCCGATGGCATCGGTGTGGGCGCTGGTGTTTCGGATCTGGTCGCGCTGGCTGGCACGGACGCGGTTTCCTCATGCGCACGCTCGTCATGCTCAGCAGCATCGGCCTCCGCATGATTGGCATCCGGTCTGTCCTCGGAGGGTGCAGCCGGTTCGACCGGTTGATCTCCATTGTCCGTGGCAGGTTGATCGTCGGTCAAGGGCGGCTGGCGATTGCCGAAGGTTTTGCGGACCTCGGAAGACTTGGCTTCCTCTGCAGCATCGGCCTCGGCCTGACGTGACGTGGTTTCGTTGAGGCGGACGCCGATTTCGCGGAAGGCTGCCTGTTCGCCGGGTGAAAGGCTCTCGCGCGGGCGGACCCGGCGCGCTTCCAGATTGATGACCTTGTCGCTGTCACGTCGCATCGGCGTTTCGACGAGATGAAGTGCCGGACGTTCACCCTGGAAAGGGTCTTCGGAATCTGTGTCAGGAGCGCCATTCGTGCCGGTTTCGTCAGCGTCGGATGTCTCGTCAGACGTGGCTGTGGTGAACTCTGCCGGGTTGTCCTGATCATCCGTGGTTTCGGCCATTGCACCGTCCATGCGGGCAAGGTCTTCGATATCGCGCTCAAGATCCTGCATCTCGAGAAAGGCGTCGTCCTCGGCGATCGGATGCTCGGTTTCCGGCAGGTGAGCTGAATCGGGCAAGTTGGTTTCGTCCGTTTTGGCCTCATCATCGGCAGCATGCGCGGAAGTATCCGGTCCGGAGCGCGGTTGCATGCCGGGCGCCAGCGCCAGGCCGAGGGCTTCGGAGTCCTGGCGGGTCTCCCCGGTGCGGACAATCCCGAATCCACGGAAACCGTCAAAGCGGCGGTCACGGGTGTAGGTCGGCAATGCCGCCAGATCGACCGGTGTGACCAGGTCAGTGCCCTGGATTGGCCAGTAAACTGTCTTTCCTGACCAGGTGTCGCGGCGGTTGAGCAGGTCGGTGATGACGTGGTCGGGATCGAGGTTGAATACCCGTGCCAGGTCGGGGAATTTCCGCCCGATAACATCGGCGGAATGCGGGCCGACGGCCAAAGCGAATTCGGGCGAGATCTCGCTGAATTCACCGTCCTGGTTTATTTTCCAGACAAATCGCACCGGTTTGCCTTCTGGATCAAACCGGAACTGAGGTTCATCCAGAGTGGCTTTTGTCACTGGAAGTTCAGCTTCGGGGTTGGTTTCACCAGCGGTTTTGCTGTCCGCAAGATCCTCGCCGGTTGTCTCTTCCTGCTCATCCTGCACTTCGGCGGCAGGCGTGTCGTCAGCATGGTCGTCTGTCAGCTCTTGGCTTTCCAGCCCGCCTGTGTCGGCGGAAGACTGTGCGATATCCTCGAGCTCGGCGGAGTGTTCAGATTGTTCGGCTTTCTCAAGTCGCGCAGTGAGGTCTTCGCGGACGCGGCTGGTATCGAATCTCACCGGTTGATCGGTGGGCTCGCCCGGCAAGGCGGACTCGCCGGTCAGCTCATTCTGGCCGACTGGATCGGTACCGGCTTCCATCGTGCTCTGGTTGTCTTCTTCATCAGTGGCGTTCAGGTCCGGCGTCATGTCGGGCAGCGCTTCGTCAGGCTGATCGTTGCGCGCAATGTCTGCCGGGACTGGAGCGTCTGAACCGTCCGACAGGTCGACTTGCTCAGACACGTCTTCTGGTGCTGCAAAGCTCTCGGCTTCAGCGGAGGTTTCGTCTGCAGTTGCGGGCTCTACGGCAAACAGAAGATGCAGCGCCGGATCGTCCGCCAGCCTTCCAATCGCTGTCGGCATCGGACCGCTGTAGGCGTCGGTCATGCGTTTGACCAGGCGGTCATCAGCATTCGCCACATCCGCAATCATCCGTTCAATATCGCTGCCGGCAAGCCCGATAGCATCGAATGTGCTGGAAGCGGCCAGAACCCGGCCGTCCTTGTCCAGGACCGCGACATGTGTCCCGGTGCCCTCAAAACCGGCAATGATCTGCCTTGCCCGTGCGCCCGGCGCCAGTATTTTTCCGGCATTGCTGCTGGTTAGCAGCAGGGCAGGGGCGCCATCGGGCAACATGAAATCTTCGAGACCTGCCGCTGCCATGGATCGAGAAAATCCACTGTTTGTGCGCATCATGAAAGTCTGCGGCTTGCCAGTGCGGCGCAGCAGCGCGAGCGCGCTCTCAATTTGCCGTCTGGTCGCGGTTTGGCCTTCAAATCCTTCATCCAGAACATCATAAATGCTGGAGAACCCCAACAGATTGGCCGCCGCGCCATTGGCCCACAACACTTCGCCAAGGTCGGGGCTTAACACTGCAACAGCGTCGCCATTGGCAAAGCGGTCCCGGACTGACGAGTGGACAGCCAGATCGATGAATGGATAGTGGTGAGCCTGCATGGTCGGAATTCCAGTTTCGGCCAGGTTTCGCCCTTATATAGGGACGTATTAAGGTTTTATTAATAGCTTTGACGCCGCCGCGGGTCCAGCATAGCCGGCTGTCCAGCCGGGTATTTGTCCGGAGACGGTTAACGTATGGTGCGTCGCACAAAATATATTGCAGCGCACCATAATCTGTGGTATGGTCTTTTTGAAATCAAGAACGGGGCCACGACGGTCCCCAAATCCTTCAAGGAGAAGTGACATGGCGACTAAGAAAACAGCAACCACAGCAGACGTCTTCGAATTCCCGGCTTTCGACATGACCAAAATGAGCGACGGATACCGCGAAATGGCTGATAAGTCCGTCAACCAGACCAAGGAAGCCTATGCCAAGGTCAAGACCGTTGCCGAAAATGCCACCAAGGCAATCGAAGCCACGATGGAAAATGCACAGTCCGGCACCGTTGAACTGAGCCTCAAGGCAATCGATGCTGCGCGCGGCAATGCAGAGCATTCGCTTTCGCACATGGAAGCCCTGCTTGGCGTCAAGACTGTTGCCCAGATGATCGAACTTCAGACCGGCTTCTTCCGCAAGCAGGCCGAAATGATGGTTGACCAGGTCAAGACCATGCAGGAAGCCGCAAAGAAGGTTTCCGAAGAAGTTTCAAAGCCGGTCAAGACCGTTGCTGAAAAGGCCATGGCCGAAATCAAGGTCGCCTGATTTCCCTTAAGACCGAAATGTTCAAAGGCCGGACCTTGGTGTCCGGCCTTTTGCTTGTTCGAATTCGGTAAAACTGGTCCAATGCCTCTTGCAAAAAACGCTTGCCCGCCGTATGTGACGGCAACAAAGCGGATGAACTTGTTTCATCGCCGCTGATGTGCGGTTGTAGCTCAGTTGGTTAGAGCGCCGGATTGTGGATCCGGAGGTCGCTGGTTCAACCCCAGCCAACCGTACCATTTTTTTCCATATTGATATTGTCGACGGCGTCGGGTGATTGATCCTCCGCGCACACAGCACGGCTGCGACCTCGTTCGCACGACAGGCTCTTGTGCCCGTGCAGCTGCTCAGAACGCCTTGAAGGTCAGGATCGTGTGGGTGCGTTCGACACCTGGAACAGTGTGCACATTGTCGGCGATGAACCTGCCTATATCGACATCATTCTCGATGTAGAACTTTGCCATCAGGTCGAATTGCCCACTGACCGAGTAGATCTCGGAGGCAATTTCGCGGTTGGCGAGTTCATCGGCGACCACATAGGCCTGGCCGAGTTTGCATTGAAACTCCACGAAAAAACACTGCATCGCCTGTCTCCCTGGGTGAGCATACCTGTTCCCACCTTGGAACCATGCTCGTGCGCTTGTTGCAAGAGACAATTGGCGATGATTTATTTTAAGCTTAAAAAAAGCACTGGAATTCTGCAAGCCTGCTGGTAAGGTCGCAGTCAATGGCGATCGTTGGAGCGTCCGGCGTTGACATCAAAGCGCCCTGGCCGCTCCAATGCTCAGACTTGATGCCTGCATGGCTGGTGCGAATGGACACCCATGAGCGCTGCATGCATAGATCGCCTGACGGGGAAATTGTTGCAGCAGACCGGACCGTAACAAGGTCGGCAATGCATCACACACAGGAGAGGAAAATCAATGAAAAAGACATTATTCGCAATGGCGACGGCTGCGTCGCTACTGGCAGGCGTATCGATTGCCGCCGCTGAGCCGGTCAAGGTCGGCATGATCACCACATTGTCCGGCGGTGGCGCATCGCTCGGCATCGACGTGCGCGACGGCTTTCAGCTGGCGCTGAAGCAGTCGGGCAACACCGATATCGAACTGATCATCGAGGATGACGCACAGAAGCCGGATCTCGCGGTTCAGCTGTCCGACAAGCTGATCCAGTCCGACAAGGTTGACGTGATGACCGGCATCATCTGGTCCAACCTGGCCATGGCCGTGGTCCCCAGCGCAGTGGCGCAGGGCAAGATCTACCTGTCGCCCAATGCCGGCCCCTCGGCGCTTGCCGGCGCCGGCTGCAACGAGAACTATTTCAACATTGCGTGGCAGAACGACAATCTGCATGAAGGCATGGGCGCCTATGCGACCACTGCCGGTTTCAAGAAGAGCTTTATCCTTGCGCCGAACTATCCGGCCGGCAAGGATGCATTGACCGGCTTCAAGCGCTTCTTCAAGGGTGAGATTGCCAACGAAATCTACACCCAGCTCGGCCAGACCGACTACGCCGCCGAAATCGCCGAAATCCGCGCCTCGGGCGCAGACAACGTCTTCTTCTTCCTGCCCGGCGGCATGGGCATTGCCTTCATGAAGCAATATGCTGGCGCCGGGGTGGAAGTTCCGCTGCTTGGACCAGCCTTCTCCTTTGACCAGAACATTCTGCAAGCCGTTGGCGAAGCAGCGCTGGGTGTCAAGAACACCTCGCAATGGTCCAAGGACATCGACAACGAGACCAACAAGGCCTTCGTCGAAACCTATCAGGCAGAGTATGGCCGTCTGCCGTCACTCTATTCGAGCCAGGGTTTTGACACCGCCAATCTGCTGCTCTCGGCCATGGATGTGGCGTCGATTTCCGACAAGGACGCGTTCCGCGCAGCCTTGAAGGCAGCCAACTTCAAGTCGACCCGTGGTGATTTCAAGTTCGGCAACAACAACCACCCGATCCAGGACATCTATGTCCGCGAAGTGGTCAAGGAAGGCGACGTCTACACCAACAAGCTGGTTGGCGTTGCCCTTGAAGATCACGCCGACGCCTACGCCGTCGATTGCAAGATGTGATCATCTGTCGTCATTGCCGGGCGGACCTGTCATGGTTCGCCCGGTTTGATTGCCTTGCACTGGTGCGAGCCCGGTAGACAATGACCCTTGCCCTCTTTCTAGAGCAGATTCTCAACGGCCTTCAACTCGGCGTCATGCTGTTTCTGATGGCGGCCGGCCTGACTCTGATTTTCGGGGTCATGGGGCTGATCAATCTTGCCCATGGCTCGCTGTTCATGGTCGGCGGATTCGTCTGCGCCGCTGTGGCCGCCTGGACCGGATCTTTCTGGCTCGGTCTGATAGCAAGCCTGGTGGCCGCTGCGGCACTCGGCGCGCTGGTCGAAATTGTTGTGATCCGCAGGCTTTATGACCGGGATCATCTCGATCAGGTGCTGGCAACCTTCGCACTGGTGCTGATGTTTTCCGAAGGCGTCCGCTTCGTCTTCGGCTCGTTCCCGCTTTATCTCGATCCACCGGAATTTTTGTCCGGCCCGGTGATGTTGCCGGGTGGTTTGCCTTATCCGGCCTACCGCCTCGCCATCATCATCGCTGGTCTGATTGTTGCCGCAGGTCTTGGCCTGCTGATCAGCAAGACCCGGCTTGGCATGCAGATCCGCGCCGGCGAGGCTGACCGCGAAATGATTGCGGCGCTCGGCGTCGATATCCGTTTTCTCTACACCGTGGTGTTTGCGCTTGGCGCAGCGCTTGCCGGATTTGCCGGTGCTTTGATCGGCGCCATCCAGTCAGTTCAGATCGGCATGGGCGAACCCGTCCTCATTCTGGCTTTCGTGGTCATTGTCATCGGTGGCATCGGCTCGATCAAGGGCGCCCTGGTCGCAGCTTTGATCGTCGGATTGGTCGACACCATGGGCCGTTTCCTGCTGCCGACATTGCTGGCGCAGGTGATGGAAGCCTCTGCCGCCCGCGGCGTCGGCTCGGCGGTGGCTTCTATGCTGATCTATCTGCTGATGGCCGCGGTGCTGGTGTTCAAGCCAAAAGGGTTGTTCCCCGCCAATGCGTGACCTGATCACCGAACATCGTCTCAACATCGTGCTGGCACTGATCCTGCTGTGCGGACCGCTGATTGCGTCCTATTCCGATGAGCCGTTTCTGGTCACGCTGGCCACCCGCGCCACCATCCTGGCGCTGGCCGGTGTCGGCCTCAATATCGCGCTGGGGCTTGGTGGTCTGGTGTCCTTTGGTCATGCCGCCTTCTTCGGCATTGGCGGCTATGCGGTGGGCATCATTGCCAGCCACCATCAGAATTACGAACCGCTGATGACCGCTCCGTTCCTCATCAACGGCACCAACCAGATGCTGTTGCTGTGGCTGGTGGCGATCGTCGTCAGCGGTCTGGCAGCGCTTGTGATCGGTGCGCTCAGCCTTCGCACCTCGGGCGTCTATTTCATCATGATCACGCTCGCTTTTGCCCAGATGATCTATTATTTCGCCATTTCCTGGCCCGCCTATGGCGGCGAGGACGGCTTGTCGATCTATGTCCGCAACGCTTTTCCCGGCATCAACACGCTCAAGCCTCTGAGCTTCTTCCTGTTGTGCTACGCCGTGCTGATGGTGGTTCTCATCGCCCAGTGGCGGATGACCGGCGCGCGCTTCGGCATCGCGCTGCAGGCGGTCCGCCAGAACGAGGGACGCGTCGCAGCCCTCGGCCTGTCGCCCTACCGGATCAAGCTTGCAGCCTTTGTCATCTCCGGCATGGTCACCGGTCTGGCCGGCGCGCTCTATGCCGATCTCAACCGCTTCGTCAGTCCCTCGATGATGTCCTGGCATCTCTCCGGCGAGATCATGGTGTTCATCATTTTAGGTGGCGTCGCCCGCTTGTTCGGTCCGGTGGTCGGCGCCTGTCTGTTTGTCCTGTTCGAGCATGTGTTCGGCAGCTTCACCACCCATTGGCAGTTTTTCCTCGGAGCGGCGCTGCTCACAGTCGTGCTGTTTGCCCGTGGCGGGTTCATCGGGCTGGTTGTAGGGAGGACGCGTCATGACTGAACCAGTGCTGTCGCTCAATGGCCTGACCAAGTCTTTTGGTGCCCTGAAGGTCACTGACGGTGTCGATCTCGACCTGCGTCCCGGTGAAATCCATGCTTTGATAGGCCCCAATGGCGCCGGCAAATCCAGCCTGATCAAGCTTGTCGCTGGCGAGCTTGCCGCCGATGCCGGCTCGATCCGCTTTGACGGTCGTGAGATCAGCGAACTCGATCAGATTGCCCGCGCTCGCCTTGGGCTCACCCGCACCTTCCAGGTCTCGTCGCTGATCCCCGAATTTTCCGCGCGCGGCAATGTCATGTTCGCCGCCCAGGCCCGGCGCCGTTCGGTGTTCGGTTTCTTCCGTCAGGTCTCCCGTGATCGGCAACTGATTGACGAGGCAATGGATGCGCTTGAGCGTGTCGGACTGAGTGAACGCGCAGGTGTCCGCGTCAGCGAACTCTCGCATGGTGAAAAGCGGCTTCTGGAAATCGCCATGGCGCTGGCGATGCGGCCTCGGATTTTCCTGATGGATGAGCCGATGGCAGGTCTCGGCCAGGAAGGCTCGAGCAAGCTGATAGGCTTCCTCGACAAGCTTCGCTCCGAAGCACCGATCCTGCTGATCGAGCATGACATGGACGCCGTCTTCCAGCTGGCCGATCGCATCTCCGTTCTGGTTGCTGGAAAGATCATCGCCCGTGGCAAGGCTGACGATATCCGCAATCATCCCGAAGTGCGCACCGCCTATCTCGGTGAGGACGCAGCATGAGCCTTCTTGAAGTCAACAAACTCGAAGCCTTCTACGGCGCTTCGCAGGCACTGTTCGGTGTCGATCTGGAAATTGCTGAAGGAGAGCTGGTGGCACTGATGGGCCGCAACGGCATGGGCAAGACCACCACCGTGCGCGCCATCACAAGGATGCTGCGCACCACGCGTGGCGAGATCCGCTTTGACGGCAAAGACCTTGTCGCGCTGCCGTCGTTCCGCGCCGCGCGGCTGGGCATCGGTCTGGCGCCGGAGGGGCGGCGGTGTTTTGCCAATCTCTCGGTTGCGGAAAACCTGATGGCCTCGGCCCGCTCCGGCCCTTGGGACATCGACAAGGCCACCGACCTGTTTCCCCGCCTTGGCGAACGGATGACGCAAAGTGCGTCGACGCTTTCGGGCGGCGAACAGCAGATGCTGGCAATCGCCCGCGCGCTGCTGACCAACCCGCGTCTGCTGATCCTTGATGAGGCCACGGAAGGCCTGGCACCGGTGGTGCGTCAGGAAATCTGGGCGGCAATCGCCAAGCTGAAGCAGGGCGGTCAATCCATCCTGGTCATCGACAAGGCATTTTCGGAGCTCCGCGCCGTGGCCGACCGATGCGTGATCCTTGCCCGTGGCCAGAGCGTCTGGACCGGCACGCCGGCTGGCCTGACCCGCGAGATCGAAACCGAGTTCCTCGGGGTATGAAAACCCCGAAATCCAGTTGCCATTACTCGGCTGCTTCCCGTGTCACCACCAGCTTTGGTGGCGTCCGTCCCTGACCTTCCAGTCGCGTCAGCCGGTCGCGCAATTCAGCGATTTCCTCTGCATTTTCGCCGATGGCCACGGTCATCGCCTCTGGCTCCAGAGCCTCGATCTCATCTTCCTTCGGACCGACAAAGCGGCTGAATATCCAGCTCAACAGTCGCGACAGATCATCCATGATCAGGAAGAACGACGGAACCACCACAAGGCTGAGAACCGTCGAGACGATGATGCCGCCGATCACCGCAATTGCCATCGGTGCGCGGAATGAACCGCCTTCGCCGACGCCCATCGCGCTGGGCAGCATGCCTGCCGACATCGCGATCGAGGTCATGACAATCGGCCGGGCGCGTTTCTGCCCGGCTTCGATCATCGCTTCGACGCGATCGCGGCCGGTGCGGATCAGCTCGACCGCAAAATCGACCAGCAAGATCGCGTTCTTGGTGACGATGCCCATCAGCATCAGGATGCCGATCAGCACCGGCATCGACAGCGCATTGTTGGTGATGATCAGTCCTGCCGCGACACCGCCGATGGCGAGCGGCAAAGAGAACAGGATGGTGAACGGCTGGATCACATCCTTGAACAGCAGGATCAGCACGGTCAGCACCAGCATCAACCCCATCAACATGGCGTTGAAGAAGCTCTCCTGCATCTCGTTCTGAACTTCCGCGTCACCTGATTCCAGCACCTGAACCCCGGCCGGCAGTTCGGTCGATGTGACAATCTCGTTGAACCGCTCCTTTGCGGTATCAAGTGCGACGCCAATCGGCAGGCTGGCGCCGATGGTCGCGAGCCGCTCGCGGTTGAAGCGCTTGATGGTGGAGGGGCCTTGCGTGATGACAATGTCGGCGACGGTCTTGAGTGGTACCGATGCGCCACTGGATGTCTGAACGCGCAGATTTGCGATCCGGTTGATGTCGGTTCGGTAAACCGGGTCGAGTTGCACCCGAATTGGAATCTGCCGGTTGTCGAGCGAGATCTTGGCCAGCGCCGCATCAACGTCGCCGATGGTGGCAACCCGGACGGTCTCGGCAATCTGGGCGGTGGTGACACCAAGCCGCGCCGCTTCCTCGGCCCGCGGTCGGATCTGGACTTCCGGACGGGGAAGTGAGCCCGAAACGCTGACACTCGCCAGCACCGCTTCAGCCTTGAGCTTCGGTTCAAGCATGGCGACGGCACGATCAATGGCGTCATTGTCTGTCGATATGACATTGTAGGTCAGATCGCGCTCACCGCGGTCATTGAGCTTGTAGGCCCGGATGTCAGGAATGCCAGCCAGATTGTCGAAGATCTCGGCCTCGATTTCGGCCTGTGTCCGTGTTCGTCCATTCACATGCATGAGCGGCACGAAATCGCCTGGTATTGCGCCAGCAATCCCGTTGACCACCTTCTTGACGATGTTGTGTTCGATCTTCTCGAGCAGCACCGAGACAGAGGCGCGCCGGATGTCGATTTCGCCCTTGGGCGATGTACCACCCAGAATGAACACGTTCTCGACGCCGTCGACATCCTTGATGCGATCACGCATGGCTTGCGTGGTAGCGTCGGTGTCGGCCAGTGTTGCGCCGGGTGGAAGCTCAACACTGATGCTGACACGCGAGACGTCTTCGGGCGGCAGGAACGAGCCCGGCACCTGCGCCATGAAATAGACTGCCACAACCAGCGACCCGATGGCTGCCAGCAATGTCGTGTATCTCCAGCGCAGGGTTCTGGTAATGAACCAGGTGTAGCCACGCATGATCCGGCCGCCACCCTCGGGTTCTTCATGGGCGTCGCTGTCGCGCATCAGGTAGGCGGCCATCATCGGTGTGATCAGCCGTGCTACCAGCAGCGAGAACATCACCGCCACCGCCACGGTCATGCCGAACTGAATGAAATATTGTCCGGGAATGCCCGGCATGAAGGACACTGGCACGAACACCGCAATGATGGTGAAGGTGGTGGCAATCACCGCAAGCCCGATTTCGTCAGCCGCTTCGACCGACGCCCGGTAAGGCGTTTTGCCCATGCGGATATGCCGCGAGATATTCTCCACCTCGACGATCGCGTCATCGACCAGAATGCCCGTCGCCAGCGTGATGGCGAGCAGGCTCACCAGATTGAGCGAGAAACCGAGCAGGTCCATGACATAGAATGTCGGGATTGCCGACAGCGGCAGCGCGACGGCTGCGATCAGGGTGGCACGCCAGTTCCTCAGGAACAAGAACACCACAAGGACGGCCAGCAGCGATCCTTCGACCAGTGTATGCAACGCTGATTCATAATTGCCGTAGGTATAAAACACCGTGTCGTCGACAGGCACCAGTTCGACATTGGGGTGCTTGGTGCGGATGTCGTCAAGCGCCTCTGTCACCACTTCGGAGACCGAGATTTCGCTGGCGCCCTTGGACCTGAACACCGCAAAGGCCACGACCTGATCGCCGTTGTAGCGTCCGAAGGATCTCAATTCCTCATAGGTGTCACGCACGACGCCCAGATCGCTGAGCCGGACAAAGCGCCCGTTCGCCAGGGCAATGGTGGTTTGCTCCAGCGCTCTGGTATTGGTGGCGTCACCCAGGGTGCGGATCACCTGTTCACGCGCACCGATTTCGCCGCGCCCGCCGCCAAGGTTTGCATTGGTTGCCCTGAGTTGCCGGTTCACATCGGATGCGGTGATGCCGTAGGAATCGAGTCGCGCCGGGTCGAGTTCGATGCGGATCTCCCGGTCAGCGCCGCCGTAGCGCTCGACCTTGCCGACGCCGCGCTGGCCCTGCAATGCGCGCTTGATGGTGTCATCGACAAACCATGAGGCTTCTTCCAGCGTCATATCCGGCGCATGCACCGCATAGGTCATGATCGCCTGACCTTCGACATCGATACGGGTGACGATGGGTTCTTCCACCGAGCCCGGCAGATCGCCCCGGACACCGTCGATCGCGTCCTTGACGTCCTGGACGGCCTGGTCGGTGGGCACTTCCATCCTGAAGACGACGGTGGTGGTCGACACGCTGTCGGACACGGTGGAGGCGATATCGTCAACCCCGGTGATACCAGCCACAGCATCTTCAATCTGCTTGGTGACCTGCGCTTCCAATTCGGAAGGGGCTGCGCCGGACTGCACGACAGTGATCGCAACCAGCGGCACATCGATGTTGGGAAACCGCGTGATTGGCAGCGTCAGGAAGGACTGAATCCCGACAATCGTCAGCAACGCGAAGGCGAGGATGGGTGCGATAGGATTGCGAATGGCCCAGGCTGAAAAGTTCATCTCGAGGCCCTCACTCGGTGATCGCGGCAACATGGCCGCTATCGGTTTGTTCAACCGGTGTGATCCGGTCTCCATCGCGGACGAAGGCACCGGCCTTGGCGACGATCAGATCACCGGCCAGAAGGCCCTCGATGATTTCCACCATTCCGCCTTCGCGAATGCCGGTTATGACCGGGGTGCGTTTGGCGATACCGTCCTCGATCTTGAGGACGTCAGCCCCGTCGGAAGCAATGTTGACGGACGTCACGGGGACGGTGACCGCCTCGCGTTCAGCCACGATAATCTCCGCATCAGCAAACATGCCGGCGCGCAAACTCGTGCCATCACCGATCTCGATCCGGGCAAGGCCGAGCCTTGTGGTCGTGTTGAGGGTAGGATCGATCAACCGGATTGTTCCGGCGACCTGGTCTGCTGCGCCAATGAGGTGGATCGAAACAGCCTGACCCTCGGCGATCCGGTGCATGTCTGCCTCGGCGACATCGGCGCGCATTTCAAGCTCTCCATCCTTGATCATCATGAACAAGGGACCGGCAGCGCCACTGGCGATGGCCCCAACACGGGCGCCGCGCGCCGTGATGATGCCGGAGACCGGCGCCTTGACTTCGGTGCGGGCCAGCCGCAAGTCAACGTCCTTCACCTGCGCGTCAATCAAAGTGATGTCGGCTTGGGCTACCTTGATCGATTCTTCAACCGACCTGATCCGGGCCCTTGCCGCTGTTGCCTGCGCTTCGGCCTGTTCCGCCTGTACGGTTGAATAGGTGCCCTTGTCGGCCAGCGTTCTGGCGCGCGCGGCTGTCTTGATTGATTCCTGCGCGTTTGATTCGACTTCGGCGAGTTGAGCGCCAAGCTGGGCGATCGCTGCCAAAGCCTTGGCGCGGTTGGCGTCGAGCTGGCTGCGTTGCAGGATCAGCTGGTCGTCCGCCAAGGTGGCGAGAACCGATCCGGCCTCGACCCGGTCGCCGACATCTGCTTGCAGGCTCTCAATGGCCAGTCCTTCAACCTGCGGCGCGACCAGAACTTCTTCGACAGCGGTGATCATGCCGTTGGACAAAACCCGGTCGGTGATGCGCGACGTCTCTGCGCGCACGGCAACAATCGCCGGTGGCAGGGCGCCCGTTGAGGGTGCCTTTTCCGCGTCGACGGCACCGGCGCTAAGGCCTGATGCGGAAAGGAGCGGGAGTGCAAGCAGCAGTGCAAATAGTGGGCGCATGATTGTTCCGGTCATTCGGCGGGTTTGGCTGGGGGAGCGAAAATGGTGTCGTGCAGTGTGGACAGCACGAGTTCCCCAAACGCTACGAATTGATCAGCGGTGACTGCGTCGCGGGTACAGTACTTTCGCTGCGTGAAGCCATGGATCAGCATCAACATAAGATGAGCGCGAGTCTCGTAGATCATCATGGCATCTGCGCTGGTGTCACGGTGGAACCGAACCAGCGCCATGACCACATTGCTGCGCACTGTCTCGTCCACGGTGCGGATCAGTGTGGCGATCTCGGGAGAGCGGTATGAAGCGGCCTGCACCTCGCTCCAGAGTGCAGCTTCCTCGAACGGCAAGGTTTCGATCCGGTGGCGCAGAAGCTGCATGAGTACCGCGCCGGGATCTGCGGCGGTCTGAACCGCACCGAAGACAGTTTCAATCTCCATCAGCTCGCGTTTGACAAGCGCAATAATGATGGCGTCCTTTGACGGGAAATAGCGATAGAAATTGCCAACGCTCATCTGCGTCGCCTGCGCCAGATCCTGCATCGATGTACCGTCAAAACCATTCAGCGCGAAAATGGATTTGACTTGGTCGAGGATGTCCGCGGCGCGTTTGTTGGCGATATTGGCCGTGGCGGTGTCCATGGGAAGATCCTCGAAAAATCTGCGTTCAAACACATAAACGATCAAGCATCCTTACGCAGCCTCGCATAGGCCGGATTACAGACACTCGAATTCGATCGCAGATATAGTGAATGAATATTCATTCATCAAGCCTCGGAACGAAAATTACGATAGGAAGCAATCCGAAAAGCCTAGACCCTGCGCCGCGATTGCCGAAGGTGAACACGTCTGCGACAAGAGTTTGCTTGCTGCAGGGGGCATTTTCTACCTGATTTGAAGGAGTTCCCGGTGCTGCGCCGTTTCGGCTTGCAGCCTGCCTGAAAAATTTGCCGTTTTGAACAGGTGGCAACCCTGAGATTCAAGTCGGAAAGACAAGAGGCGACATGAAAGCCGCCTCCTGGTATCTCGGAGCGGGCCTATTCAGCCGCTTCTGCATAGTCCGACATCGGTGGGCAGGAGCAGACCAGATGGCGGTCGCCATAGACATTGTCGACCCGGTTGACCGGAGCGAAATACTTGGCATTGCGCATCGCACCTGCAGGAAAACAGGCTGCTTCCCGGTCATAGGGCCGGTCCCATGGTCCAACCAGATCCTCGATCGTGTGCGGGGCGTTCTTCAGCGGGTTGTTGTCCCTGTCCATCGTGCCGTCCTCGATCGCCTGCGCCTCTTCGCGGATCGCCAGCATGGCTGAACAGAACCGGTCGAGTTCAGCCTTGACCTCGGATTCCGTCGGTTCGATCATCAGCGTGCCTGCGACAGGCCAGCTCATCGTTGGCGCGTGGAAACCGCAATCGATCAGACGCTTGGCGACATCATCGACAGTCACACCGGCACTTTGCGCCAGCGGCCGTGTGTCAAGAATGCACTCATGCGCCACGCGGCCCGCGGACGAGGTGTAGAGCACGTCGTAAGCACCCTTCAGCCGCGCCGCAATATAGTTGGCATTGAGGATGGCGATCCTGGTTGCCTGGGTGAGGCCTTCGCCGCCCATCATCAGACAATAGGCCCATGAGATCGGCAGGATCGACGCCGAGCCGAAGGGAGCGGCAGAAACTGCGCCGGGCTTGCCATCGGTCTGGCAATGGCCCGGCAGATGCGGCGTCAGATGCGCCTTGACCCCGATCGGCCCCATGCCCGGACCGCCGCCGCCATGCGGAATGCAGAAGGTCTTGTGCAGGTTGAGGTGGCTGACATCGGCGCCGATGTCGCCCGGCCGCGCCAGTCCGACCAGCGCATTGAGGTTGGCGCCGTCGAGATAGACCTGACCGCCGTGCTTGTGGGTGATGGTGCAGACTTCGGTTGCCGTTTCCTCGAACACCCCGTGGGTGGAAGGGTAGGTGATCATGCAGGCGGCAAGATTGTCGGAATGCAGTTCTGCCTTGGCGCGGAAATCATCGAGATCAATATCGCCGTTCTCACGAGTGCCGACAGCAACAACTGTCATGCCGGCCATCTGTGCCGATGCCGGGTTGGTGCCATGCGCCGAGGTCGGGATCAGGCAGACATGGCGGTGCCCCTGACCATTGGCCTGGTGCCAGGCACGGACGGTCATAAGACCGGCAAATTCGCCCTGTGCGCCGGAATTGGGCTGCATCGAGATCGCGTCATAGCCGGTAATCCGGCACAGCTTGTCCGACAGATCATCGATCATATGCTTGTAGCCCAGTGCCTGATCGGCGGGCGCAAACGGATGGATGTCGGCAAATTCCGGCCAGGTGATGCACAACATTTCCGCCGTGGCATTGAGCTTCATGGTGCACGAGCCAAGCGGAATCATCGTCCGGTCGAGCGCCAGATCCTTGTCCGACAGCCGGCGGATGTAGCGCGTCATCTCGGTTTCGGCCCGGTTCATGTGGAAGATCGGGTGTTCGAGATAGTCCGACTTGCGGGCCATTGTATCGGTGATGACCGGCTCTGCCAGCAGGTCGTTGAATGTGAAATCTCCGCCAAATGCCCGCCACACCGCTTCGACCGTGTCACGACGGGAAACTTCATCAAGTGCGATGCCGATGCGGTCGTCGCCAACCTTGCGCAGGTTGATACCTTCGCCGCGCGCGGCTTCGAGGATCTCGGCCTGGCGGCCTCCTACGGCGACTGTCACCGTGTCGAAAAACCGGTCTGTGTCGAGGCCGAAACGAAGCTTTTTCAGACCGGCGGCCAAGGTGGCAGCCCTGATGTGCACCCGGCCGGCGATGGCCTGCAGCCCTTCAGGGCCATGGAACACCGCATACATCGAGGCGATGATGGCGAGCAGCACCTGCGCGGTGCAGATGTTCGAGGTGGCCTTCTCGCGGCGGATATGCTGCTCGCGGGTCTGCAGTGCCAGCCGATAGGCCTGGTTGCCGCGCGCGTCGACAGTGACGCCGACCAGGCGGCCGGGCATCGAACGCTTGTAGGCGTCTTTCACTGCCATATAGGCCGCATGAGGGCCGCCATAACCGACGGGCACGCCAAAGCGCTGCATCGAGCCGATGGCGATGTCGGCGCCCATCTCGCCGGGAGACTTGAGCAGCGTCAGCGACAGCGGATCGGCGGCGACCACGGCAATTGCCTTCTCCGCATGCAGCGAGGCGATCAGATCGGTGAAATCATGCACATGGCCATGGGTGCCGGGATACTGGAAAATCGCCCCGAACACGGCGGCAGCATCGAGATCGGTGAACGGATCGCCGACAATGACTTCCCAGCCCAGAGGTTCGGCACGGGTGCGGATCACGTCAATGGACTGCGGGTGGCAGTGATGATCGACAAAGAAGGTTTTGCTTTTGGATTTTGACGTCCGCTCTGCAATTGCCATGGCTTCAGCTGCTGCGGTCGCTTCATCAAGCAATGAGGCATTGGCGATGTCGAGGCCGGTAAGATCGGCGACCATGGTCTGAAAATTCAACAGTGCTTCCAGACGGCCCTGGCTGATTTCCGGCTGGTAGGGCGTGTAGGCAGTGTACCAGGCCGGATTCTCGAGAATGGTTCGCTGGATCACCGGCGGCATGATGGTGCCGTGATAGCCCTGACCGATCAGCGAAACCATCACCGTGTTTTTGGCCGCGGTGGCGCGCAGATGATCCAGAACCTCGCGCTCGCTCATCGGATCGCCAAATGCCAGCGGTGTCTTCTGGCGGATCGAGCCGGGCACAGTTTCATCAATCAGTGCATCCAGCGAGGTGGCGCCCACCACCTTGAGCATGTCGGAAATTTCCGTCGGCGATGGCCCGATATGGCGGCGGTTGGCGAAATCATAGGGATCGTAATCGGTCAGGGTGATGCTCATTGTGTGTTTCAGCCAATCATTGCTTGGTAGGCGGTTTCGTCCATCAACTCATTGGCGGCACTGGCGTCATCGAGCTTGAGCTTGAAGAACCAGCCGGCACCGGTAGGATCGGAGTTGACAAGCGACGGATCGTCGACAATGGCCTGGTTGACTGCGGTGATCTCGCCGGCAAGAGGGCAATAGACATCAGACGCTGCCTTGACCGATTCCACGGTCGATGCATCGGCGCCCTTGTCCAGCTTGGTTCCGACCTCGGGCAGCTCGACGAAAACTAGATCGCCGAGTTGTTCGGCAGCGTGTTCAGTGATGCCGACAGTTGCGACGTCGCCTTCGATCTTGAGCCATTCATGGTCTTCGGTGAATTTCAGCATGGTTTTGTTCCTGTCGTGGCTTATCGTTTGTAATTGGAAGGGACGAAGGGCAGGGCGGCTACGGTAATTTCAAGCCGCTTGCCGCGCACTTCGGCATAGAGTTTGGTGCCGGCGGCCGCCAGTTCCGAGGGCACATAGCCCATGGCAACAGGGGCGTTGGCGCTCGGGCCAAATCCGCCCGACGTCACAATTCCGACTGCATCACCGCCGGTTTCCTGTTTGAAAATTTCGACCTCGGGGCGGATCGGGGCCTTGCCTGTGGGTTGCAGGCCGACACGGGTGCGCTTGGCGCCATTCTCGAATTGATCGAGGATCACGTCGGCGCCGGGGAATCCGCCTTCGCGGGCTCCGCCCTTGCGGCGCGCCTTCTGGATCGCCCATTTCAGATTGGCTTCAACCGGCGTGGTGGTTTCGTCAATGTCGTGGCCGTAGAGGCAGAGCCCGGCTTCAAGCCTGAGCGAATCGCGTGCGCCGAGCCCTATGGGGGCGATCTCTTCATCCGACAGGATCAGCCGGGCAATGCGGTCGGTCTCCTCGGCTGGCAGCGAGATCTCGTAGCCGTCCTCGCCGGTGTAGCCGGAGCGCGACACCACTGCCGGAACCCCGGCGATTTCAAGCACCATGACATCCATGAACATCATGTCGGCGGCTTCCGGCGCATAGGCCGACAATGCGGTTTCTGCCTCCGGTCCTTGCAGTGCGATCAACCCGCGATCAAATTGGGCCTCGATCTCGCAGGTGTCTGAAAGCGCGGCTTCAATGCGCGCCAGATCCTGATGTTTGCAGGCGGCGTTGACCACCAGATAGAGATGGTCACCTCTGTTGGCGACCATGAAGTCGTCCTCAAGTCCGCCATCGGCGTTGGTGAACAACCCGTAGCGCTGGCGGCCGGGCTTGAGATCCGCCACATCGACGGGGGTGATTTTTTCAAGCGCCAGCGCCGCATCGCGCACATCGCCGCTTTTGGCGCGGATCAGGATCTGTCCCATATGAGAAACATCAAACAGGCCGGCATAGGAACGGGTGTAAAGATGTTCTTTCATCACCCCCATGGGGTATTGGATCGGCATGTCGTAGCCGGCAAATCCGGCCATGCGGGCGCCAAGTTCAAGATGCAGGGAATGAAGCGGTGTTTTAAGAAGGTCTGCAGTGGTGTCCACGCGGCAGTCTCCGTCTGGGTGCGGGAAAAAGTCCGCGCACGGGCCAATCTTCAGGCGTCAGACGCCTTCGAATAGCCCCCTCTGTCCTTTTGCCTGAGATTGTTATCCCTTCGGCAGACGCTAGCGGGCGCCATTCTCCAGAGTCCGTCCTGTACCGCTGGTCCTTTTGCCTGAGAGTTTCCGGGGCGGTTGCTCCTTCGGCACCGGATAACTCCGGTTTCTCCCAACGGGAAGCCGTACCTATGCCGAATTTTCGCAGGATAGCAAGAGGGGACGCGCGGTTCGGGGGTGGCGCCGACAGGATAAATATTGGGGAAAAGGAGGTTGGTCGTCGGATTTCGGGACAGTGTTACGGAGGACAAGATTTTAGGCAGGTAACCGGGTTGGGGGCACGGCAATGCCGAGTGGGCGCCGCCCAACCGCACCTGTGGAGACGTATCTGGCATTCTGTTTGAATACGGATTTGGTCAGTCTGCGCGGGAAGCAGACGTTCGCTGCGGGTGCGCGGAGCTTAGCAATGCGGACGAAGCGGCCTTTCTCGAAAGATGCTCTAGCACTTCTGGCCATAATTACGGCCAGAAGCGGAATAGCCGCCCCCAAGGAGCGGCTATTGTAATTCAATGCTCGTTCGGGTCGTTTTCAGCATCGACCTGCGTTGCGTGTACCGTGCCGTGGAGGTGATCCGGCGGACCATAGATTGCATACAGCTTGATTGGCTCGTCGCCGATATTGGTAATGTTGTGCCAGAATCCGGCAGGAACGAACACGGCCCAGTCCGCACCAACCTCCCGCTCAAAGTTCAACTGATCTCTGGATGGTCCCATTTGAACGCGGCCCGTGCCCTGCTCAAGGCGCAGGAACTGGTCATGGGTTTCGTGCACCTCGAGCCCGATATCGCCGCCCACCGGGATCGTCATCAGTGTCAGTTGGATGTTCTTGCCGGTCCAGCGCGTGGTGCGAAAATTGGGATTTTCAAGCGTGTCTTTCTCGATGTCCACGACATAGGGATCGGAGCCATAGTCCTTGGTATCAGTCATGTGCCGTCCTTTAAAATGAGTGTCCTAATCAATCGTACTTAATGGAGGTATGCAGTGGCAGCGCACAAACAATCCGTGAGGTCTGCGACAGATTGTCTACCAATACATTATTCCGTGGCAGGTATTCCGATCAGGATTTCGTCCAGGAACTTAAGGCCCGAAACTCAGGGCGGAATTGCATCAAAAAACTGAAACTGGAGCGCACGTCAGTTCGACCTAAAAGGTCAGGAACGGGTTCCTTGCAGACTTTCGTTGTCGTGCTCGCCCATGTCAGCAATGGGCCGAAAACAGCATCGCAAATGGGCTGCATGTAAACTGAAATTGTCCCGTCTTTATGCTCCGTTGGTTGTGTCCACCAGGCCTCAGCCTTCACCCCCGCGCCACCCGACGCATCCGCATATCCCGCACCTGGCTGACGACCAGCGCCACGACAAAGAACCCGGTCATCACCAGCACCATGGTGGGTGCCGGTTCGCTGTTGATATGATAGCTGGCGAAAATGCCGATCAGCGCGCTCAGGATCACCGATCCGACAGCAATGCTGAGCATACCCACAAAAGTCCGGGCGACGAGGAACGCGATGGCGCCGGGCGCGACCAGAAGAGCAATCGACAGGATGATGCCGACGGCCTTGAGGCTGGCGACAATCATCAGCGCGATGGCTGTCAGCAATCCGTAGTGAAGCCAGCCGGTGCGCAGTCCGATGGCGCGGGCATGCAGGCCATCAAAGGCCTGTGCGACAAGGTCGCGCCATTTGGTCAGCAGAAACGCGCTGCACAAGCCGGCCAGCAGCGCCGTCGCACCAATGTCCGACCAGCTGACACCAAGCATGTCGCCAAACAGGATGTGATCGAGATGCAGACTTGAGCGAACGCTGACATGCAGCACGATCCCCAGGCCGAACATGCCGGAAAACACGATGCCCATCACCGTGTCCTCCTTGACCCGGCTGTTGGCATTGAGCCAGCCGGTGGCCACCGCACAGAAAAGCCCGGCGGCGAACGCCCCGATCACCAGCGGCAGGCCGGCAATGTAGGCCATGACGATACCGGGCAGCACGGCGTGGCTCATGGCGTCACCCAGCAGAGACCAGCCTTTGAGCACCATAAGACTGCTCATTGCCGCCATCGGAATCGCGATCAGGAAGGTGATAAGAAACGCCTTCTGCATATAGGCGTAGCGGAACGGATCGACAAAGAAATCCACCCAGACATCCATCATGCAACTCCCGCGTCAGCGCTTGCGCCGCGCGCCTTGGCACGTTGGGCCAGCAGCCCGTGCCGGGGCGCGAACAGGAAGGCCAGCAGAAACAGGCCGGTCTGCAGCATGATCACCACGCCGCCAGTCGCGCCATCGAGGAAATAGCTCAGATAGACCCCGACAAACGAGGTGATCGACCCAATTGCCACGGCAATGACGATCAGCCTTGGAAACCGGTCGGTCAGAAGGTAGGCGGTGGCCCCCGGTGTCACCACCAGCGCGATCACCAGAAAGGCGCCGACTGTCTGCATCGCTGCCACGGTCGAGGCTGCAAGCAGGGTGAAGAACACCGCCTTGAGCGCGGTGGCGCGGATACCGATGGCGCGTGCATGGCTCTCGTCAAAGAACACCAGCATCAGGTCTTTCCAGATCACCGACAGCACCACCAGCGTGACCACGCCGATGATGATCAGCTGGGTGGTGTCGTTGGGCGTGATCGCCAGCACATTGCCCAGCACGATGGTCTGCACATTGATCGGCGTCGGCGAGATCGACACCATGAACAGCCCCAGCGCAAAGAACGACACGAAGATCATGCCGATGATGGCGTCCTCGCGCAGCCTAGTGTGGGCGCGGATGGTCAGCATGGCGGCTGCGGCGAGACCGCCTGCGAGAAACGCGCCCGCTGCAAACGGCAGGCCGAGCATATAGGCACCGGCGACACCGGGCACGATCGAGTGCGAGAGCGCGTCGCCGATCAGCGACCAGCCCTTGAGCATCAGATAGCAGGACAGAAATGCGCATATCGCGCCGGTCAGCGCTGACACCCACATGGCGTTGACCATGTAGCCATAACTGAAAGGTTCAAGCAGCAGGCTCATTTGCTGCCTTCCTTGCCTGCGCCTTTGCCCTTGCGGGCATTGCGCTCGGTCTCGCCGTAGATCACGAAGGGCCGTTCGTCATCGGTCAAAACCGTGACCTGACGATGGTCGTCATCGTCATGCAGATCCTGTCCGCCGAGAACAAAGTGGCGAAGCACGCCACCAAAGGCCTTCTGCAGATTGGCTTGTGTGAACACTTCGCTGGTCGGTCCTTCGGCGAGGATGCGGCGATTGATCAGTACTGCGCGGTCGCAGAATTCGGGCACGCTGCCCAGATTATGGGTCGAAACCAGCATCACCCGGCCCTCAGTGCGCAGGACTTTCAGCAGTTCGATGATTTGCGTTTCCGTGGTCACATCGACACCGGTGAACGGCTCGTCGAGCAGGATTACTTGGCCTTCCTGGGCCAGTGCGCGGGCTAGGAACACGCGCTTTTTCTGACCACCGGACAATTCGCCGATCTGGCGTTTGCGGAATGCCGACATGCCAACCCGCTCCAGCGCCTCATCGACGGCGACGCGATCCTGCTTGCGGGTCATCCGCAGAAAATTCATGTGGCCGTAACGGCCCATCATCACGACGTCTTCGACCAGCACCGGGAACGACCAGTCGATCTCCTCGCTTTGCGGAACATAGGCGACAAGATTGCGCCTGAGCGCTTCGGGGACTGCCAGGCCCATGATGCTGATCTGGCCGCTGGCGAGAGGAACAAAGCCCATCAACGCCTTGAACAAGGTCGACTTGCCGCTGCCATTGATACCGACAAGAGCGGTTATCGAGCCCTTCGGAACCGAGAACTCAGCACCGTCGAGCGCGCGGTTGCCATTCCGGTAAATCACCGTGACGTCACGTACTTCGAGGCCAGTGGTTTCGGCGGCTTGGGTCTGTCGGGGGGCGGAGATGTTCATGGTTTTACCGTCAGTCCTGTGACAATGGTTTGAGATGTCACTTTAAGCAGATCAATGTAGGTCGGCACCGGCCCGTCAGGGGTCGAAAGTGAATCCACATACAAAACGCCGCCATAAGCTATGCCGGTTTCCCGTGCCACCTGCTGTGCGGGCTTGGGGGAGACGGTGCTTTCGGAAAAGATCACCGGAACATTCTTGTCGCGGATCAGATCAATGACACGGCGCACCTGTTGTGGAGATCCCTGACTGTCGGCGTTGATCGCCCAGATTGAAGCCTCCTTGAGGCCGAAATCCCTTGCGAGGTAAGAGAACGCCGCTTCGCTTGTCACCAGCCAGCGCTTTTCTTCGGGCAGCGCTTGGATCGCTGCGCGGATCGGTGCGAAGGTGGCGGCAATTTCGGCCTTGTAGCTTTCGGCGTTGGCGGCGTAGGCGGCTGTGTTGGCCGGATCGGTTTCAGACAGGGCGCGCACGATGTTGTCGATATAGATCATCGCGTTTTCAGGCGACATCCAGGCATGCGGATTGGCCCTGCCTTCATAGGCGCCTTCGCCGATCATGATTGGCTCGACGCCATCTGACAGAACATAGGCTTTCACATTGCCGAGGTTTTCGAGATATCGCTCGAACCATGTCTCAAGCCCGAGACCGTTCCACAACACCACATTGGCGCCGAGGCCTCTCTTGATGTCGCCAGGCGTTGGCCGAAACATGTGGATCTCGGCACCCTCGCGGGTGATGGACACCACTTCGGCATGGTCGCCTGCAATATTGCGGACCATATCGGCAAAGACGGTGAAGGACGTCAGCACCTTGATCTCTGCCAGCGCCGATGATGCTGGGGCAAGGCTGAGCGTGATGAAAAGTCCAACAACTGTAAGGAGGCGCATAGGTTCTTCCTGCGAATGATTTGCAAGTGGCAATCTATGCATATTCCAATCGTTGTCAATGTTTTTGCAAATCATTCGCAAGAAGCGCATTGGCGGTCTGTCCTGCTGCGGCAGAATGCGCGCCATTGCTCGACTCATCTATCAAATGAAAGCGGCCGGAAATCGACGGAATGAAAGTGGTTGCCGAACACATGCGAGCCGGACGGCAAGTCCTTTGTCAGGGCAGCAGGTGTGACTCAGCCGCCGAGGCGGGCGTTACGGTCAATCAGGTATTTGTCAAACAGCGGCAGGCTGGCCGCACCCAGCGCGCGGGCGAGGTGGCCGACGGTTCCCGGCAGGATGCCCGGCACATCCAGGCCGCGAAGATCGTAAAGGCTTACTTCTGCCTGCGTTGCTGCGACGATCTTTTCCCGGACATCGACCGGCAGTCCGCCATCGATGATGACATGCTCGAAATCGATGATCGAGGCGGCCGAGACGACCGCCTGGGCGAGGCCGCGCGCCACGATGCCGATCCATTCATCGGCCAGCTCTTCAAACCCTTCCCAATGGTCGGGACTGTTCCACAGCGGCGAGGGGTCGAGGCCGGCGGCCTTGAGCATGCGCTCGAGCAACATGATCGACGCTCTTTCAATCAATTGCACCGGCTTGCCGTCCGGTCCGGCAACCGGCAGCGGGCCCAGCGCGCCGGCATTGCCGCTGCGACCGGAATAGATGCTGCCATTGAGCACCACGCCACCGCCGACAAAGGTGCCGATATAGAGGTAGAGAAAATCATGCAGTCCGGGATGCTTGCCGAACACCAGTTCGGCGGCACAGGCCGCGGTGGCGTCGTTTTGCAGGTAGACCGGCATATGGCAGATGGCGGCAAGTTCCGCCCTGAGGTCGCAACCGCGCCACAGGTCCATCTGTTCGCGCGGCGCTTCCGCCTGTTCGGTCCAGTTCCACAGCTCGAACGGCGTGGCGATGCCCACTCCGGCCACCCGATCGCGGAATTCTGCCGGCAGTCCGGCCAGCATCTCGGCAATGCCGTTGCTGGCGAAATCGATCACCAGCGGCGGCGTTGGCCAAGGATAGCTTTTGCGCAGCGCCGCCTGTGGTTCCCCAAGAAAATTGACCAGGATGAGCTCGGCGCTGCGGCGGCCGACTTTCAGGCCAAAGAAAAAGGCGCCGTCGGGGTTGATCGACAGCGGCACCGAAGGTTGCCCCACCTTGCCGCGAACCGGTTCGCCCTTGACGATCAGGTCCTCGGCTTCGAGCTCGCGCATAATCACCGATCCGGTCTGCGCCGACAGTCCGGTCATCCGCGCAATGTCGGTCTTGGTCAGGTTTCCATGGGAATAGACAAGGCTGAGCACCAGGCGCTGGTTATAGGCCCGCAGGCCGCTCTGGTTCGATCCTCTCAACGATCTGTTCGCTGAGCCATTGCGGTCGTCGCCGATCTTCGGATCATCCGTCACGTGTCTGTTTCCTCCCGACGTCCGTATGCGTTGTACGGGCGTTCCTTATCAAAACAATGGCCCAAAGAAAGACTCTCGTCAATTATTAAATAAGATTGATTTATTTATTGACGAGGCAATTTGTTTATGCTGTTTTAGTGAGGACGCGGAGGAAGGGAGTGAGGATTTTCAGTTCGCCGCGCATGCAGACTAATCTGCAAAATACATCCCGGGAGGATCAAATGATGTCGAATTCCACACTTAAGACCGCACTGCTCGCAGCCGTAGCATTTGGCGCCTTGGCAACGGCGCCTGCCTATGCCGCCAGCCACAGCATTGGCGCCTGCCTGATTACCAAGACCGACACCAACCCGTTCTTCGTCAAGATGAAGGAAGGCGCCGAAGCCAAGGCCGCGGAACTCGGCGTGTCGCTGAAGTCCTATGCCGGCAAGGTTGACGGCGACCATGAAACCCAGGTTGCAGCCATCGAGACCTGCATTGCCGATGGCGCCAAGGGTTTCCTGATCACCGCCTCCGACACCTCGTCCATCGTGACTGCAGTCAAGCAGGCCCGCGACGCAGGTCTCGTGGTCATCGCGCTCGATACACCGCTCGATCCGATCGACGCAGCTGACGCCACCTTCGCAACCGACAACTTCCTGGCCGGTGAGCTTATCGGAAAGTGGGCAGCTGCTTCGCTTGGTGCGGAAGCTGCCAACGCCAAGATCGCCATGCTAGACCTCGGCGTCAGCCAGCCGACGGTTGGCGTGCTGCGCGACCAGGGCTTCCTCACCGGTTTCGGTATCGACGTCAAGGATCCCGCCAAGTGGGGTGACGAAGATGATGCCCGCATCGTCGGCAACGACGTGACAGCCGGCAACGAGGAAGGTGGCCGCAAGGCGATGGAAAATCTCCTCGCCAAGGACCCGATGATCAACGTCGTCTACACCATCAATGAACCAGCCGCCGCAGGCGCCTATGAGGCGCTCAAGTCCATCGGCCGCGAAAATGACGTGCTGATCGTCTCCATCGATGGCGGTTGCCCGGGCGTTGCAAACGTCAAGGACGGCATCATCGGCGCCACCTCGCAGCAGTATCCTCTGCTGATGGCATCGCTCGGCATTGAAGCCATCGCAGCCTGGGCCAAGGACGGTACCAAGCCGGCTCCGACCGAAGGCAAGGATTTCTTCGACACTGGCGTGTCGCTTGTCACTGACAAGCCTGTTGACGGTGTCGAGTCGATCTCCGTTGCCGAAGGCATGGACCGCTGCTGGGGTTGATTGCCCCTGTTTTTAGGTAAAAGGTATTGGGGCGGCTTTCGGGCCGCCTCATTGCAAAGTGCACTCCATGCGCGCCTGCAAGAGGCCCTGCGCAAGGGTGCATATCCATGCCGTGTGACGATGGGGAGGTACCATGTCCAATACGCAGGAATTCGAAAAAGCTGCAGCAACCAGTCCGACGACTGTCGCTGAGTTTGCTTCGCACGACAGGAGCCTGGTCAAGCGCTTGCAACATGGTTTGCACCAGACGCCCTGGGCAGTCCCGGCCATTGTGCTGGTCGGCTCGATCGTCGTTTTCGGTCTGCTGTTGGGGCAGAAATTCTTTTCGCCCTTTGCCCTCACACTGATCCTGCAACAGGTTCAGATCGTCGGCATTCTTGGCGTCGCCCAGTCACTGGTCATCCTCACCGCCGGTATCGACCTGTCAGTCGGTGCGATCATGGTGCTGTCCTCTGTGGTCATGGGACTTGCCTCTTTCCGCTACGGATTGCCGACTGAACTGGCCGTTCTTGCCGGCATCGCCTGCGGAACCTTCTGCGGCTATATCAACGGCTTTCTCGTCGCAGTGATGAAACTGCCGCCCTTCATCGTCACGCTGGGCATGTGGCAGATCGTGCTGGCCACCAATTTCCTGTTTTCGGCCAACGAGACCATTCGCGCTCAGGATATCGCCGAACAGGCGCCGTTGCTGCAGTTCTTTGGCAACAAGATCTCCGTCGGCGGCGCTGTCTTCACCTATGGCGTGATCTTCCTGGTGCTGCTGGTTCTGTTCATGGCCTACGTGCTCAAACAGACCGCCTGGGGACGTCATGTCTATGCGGTGGGTGATGACCCGGAGGCGGCCGAACTGGCCGGCGTCCAGGTCAAGCGGACGCTGATCTCGGTCTATATGCTCTCGGGCCTGATCTGCGCCTTTGCCGGTTGGGCACTGATCGGACGGATCGGTTCCGTCTCGCCGACATCCGGCCAGCTTGGAAACATTGAATCCATCACTGCGGTG
This sequence comes from Hoeflea sp. IMCC20628, assembly GCF_001011155.1. Classification (NCBI taxonomy): domain Bacteria; kingdom Pseudomonadati; phylum Pseudomonadota; class Alphaproteobacteria; order Hyphomicrobiales; family Rhizobiaceae; genus Hoeflea; species Hoeflea sp. IMCC20628. The sequence continues at coordinate 3,521,580 of NZ_CP011479.1, read as the reverse complement.
GTGATCGGCGGCATCTCGCTGTTTGGTGGGCGCGGCTCGATCATGGGCATGCTCTTCGGCGCACTGATCGTCGGCGTGTTCTCGCTCGGCCTCAGGCTGCTCGGCACCGACGCGCAGTGGACTTACCTGCTCATTGGCGTGCTCATCATTGCCGCCGTCTCTGTCGACCAGTGGATCAGAAAGGTGTCAGTCTGATGGAACCCATTCTCAAAGGCCGCAACCTCGTCAAACGCTACGGCCGCGTGGTCGCACTCGACAATTGCGATTTCGATCTCCACCACGGCGAAATCCTCGCTGTCATCGGCGACAACGGCGCCGGGAAGTCAACGCTGATCAAGGCTGTTTCGGGCGCTGTCATTCCGGACTCGGGCAAGATCTGGCTCGAAGGCAAGGAAATCAACTTCCAAACGCCGCTGGACGGACGTCATGCCGGCATTGAAACCGTTTACCAGACGCTTGCCATGTCGCCGGCCCTGTCGATTACCGACAACTTGTTCATGGGCCGCGAACTGCGCAAACCCGGCTTTCTCGGCTCGGTGATGCGGCAGCTCGATCACAAGGCGATGGAAGCCTTCGCCCGTGACAAGCTCAATGAACTCGGCCTGTTGACTATCCAGAACATCAACCAGGCGGTTGAAACCCTTTCTGGTGGTCAGCGCCAGGGCGTCGCCGTGGCGCGCGCCGCCGCTTTCGGCTCCAAGGTCATCGTGCTTGACGAGCCGACGGCAGCGCTGGGCGTCAAGGAAAGCCGCCGGGTGCTCGAGCTGATCCTCGATGTCCGCTCGCGCGGCATCCCGATTATTCTGATCTCGCACAACATGCCGCATGTCTTCGAGGTTGCCGACCGGATCCACATCCACCGGCTTGGAAAACGGCTTTGCGTCATCAATCCGAAAGACTACACAATGTCCGATGCTGTCGCCTTCATGATCGGGGCCAAGGAGCCGCCGGAAGAAGCCATAGCGGCCTGAAACCGGCGATGAAACTCGAACACACCGCCGCACAGCTGGTCGATGCCGCGATCGGCAGGGCAGGACAGAGCCAGCGCTTTATCATTGCGCTGGCGGGCCCTCCCGGAGTTGGTAAGTCAACGCTTTCGGATGCGATGGTGGCTGAGTTCACCCGGCGCGGGCAGGGCGCGGCAATTGTTCCCATGGACGGGTTTCATCTCGACAATGCCGTGCTTGATGTCCGCGGGACAAGGGCGCGCAAGGGTGCGCCGTTTACCTTTGATGCCGATGGCTACGCGGCCTTGCTTGTGCGTCTGCGGGCAGAACCCGATCGCGACATCGCGGTGCCGGTGTTTGACCGCGCGCTGGATCTGGCCCGCGCCGGCGGCAGCATCATCCGGCCGGAGCACAGGTTTCTGATCGCTGAAGGCAATTACCTGCTGCTGGACGAGCCGGTCTGGCGCCAGATGGTGGCCCTGTTTGATCTGACCGTCATGATGAAAGCCGGACTTGAGGAATTGCGCCTGCGGCTGATTGATCGCTGGCTTGCACACGGCCTCAACCATCATGACGCCCGGGCAAGGGCCATGTCCAATGACATCCCCAATGCCGAACTGGTGCTGGGCGCATCGCGGCAAGCCGATCTGGAAATCTCCACCGGATTATAGGGCATCAAATTTGCCTTAAACGCTCCCGCATCTGCACCGGTCCGGCATTGCCGATAGCGTGTTTTCCGGCAGCCGTCACAGGCAAGTCCCGGTTTTGCATGGTCTCGATATCAAAAAAAAAGCCCCGGTGCTTTCACGCCGGGGCTCCAGTCAAACAGTCAAACTGAAAGACTATTCGATTTCAGCGTACTTGCCGTCGGACCAGCGGTAGAACACGTAGCCCGGAAGCGAAACGTCACCCTTGGCGTCGAAGTTCAGATCGCCAAGCACGGTGTTGAAATCGCCCGAATTGAGCGCTTCGCGAACGGCGTCATAGTCGGTCGAACCGGCAGTGGTGACAGCCTGTGCATAGGCCTGAATGGCCGCATAGGTGTACATCACGTAGCCTTCGGTGGTCTTGCCGGCATCCTGCAGCGCCTTGACGACTGCAGCAGCACCTTCACGCTTGGTCGGATCCGGCGAGAAGGTCATCAGCGTGCCTTCGCCGGCGTCGCCGGTGATAGCCCAGTATTCATCGGTAACCAGAGCGTCGCCCGAAACCAGAACAGTGGACATGCCCTGTTCTTTCATCTGGCGTGCCATCAGGCCGGCTTCGGTGTGGTAACCGCCGACATAAAGCACGTCGATGCCTTCCTGCTTCATCTTCGAGACGAGAGCGGAATAATCCTTCTCACCAGCAGTGTAGGCTTCGTACATGGCCGCAGTGCCGCCGCCGGCTTCAAACGAACCCTTGGTGGCGTCTGCGAGACCCTTGCCATAGGCGGTCTTGTCGTGAACGAAGGCGATCTTCTTGCCATCGAAGTTTTTCAGCAGATACGCAGCAGCAGTTTCGCCCTGCTGGTCATCACGGCCGCAAACGCGGTAGACACCGCCATCGGCACCGCCCGGACGTTCATCGGTGAAGGTCGGGTTGGTCGAAGCTGGCGAAATCTGGATGATGCCTTCGTCGGAATAGACAGCCGAAGCGGGGATCGAAGAGCCCGAGCAGAAGTGACCTGCCACGAACACCACGCCGCTACCAGCGAACTGGTTGGCGACAGCAACAGCCTGCTTCGGATCGCAAGCGTCATCACCAATTTCGAGCTTCAGCATTTCGCCATTGACGCCGCCCGCAGCGTTGATGTCGGCCACGGCCTGTTCGGCGCCGGTTTTCATCTGTTCCCCGAAGGATGCATACTGGCCTGTCATTGGACCTGCGGTGGCAATGACGATCTCGGCGGAAGCCGAAGACATTGCGAAACCAAGTGCGGCTCCAGCCAAAAGAATCTTCTTCATGTTATCTCCCTGCAACGCTTGTTCGTTTTCCTATAACCGGTCCGCAAGCGCTGATTGTGTTCGGCGCCGGTGTAGGGGGGAATAATTCCCCGTGTACAACCATTTAAGCCGATATTTCCAAAGAAATACAGAGCTTTTTAGATGGCAATTCAAGTCGCCCGTTTATGCGGTTAATTGTCCTTCTGCCGCCAGCCAAACGGCCCGGAACGAGTGAAGGCGAAACTGTACTGCTCGGCGATTTGCCCGGCACGGGTGAACCGCATGCCGAGAAACGCAAAGATCAGGATGACGATGAAATCGACCACGAAATAATAGCCTGACAGCAGCGTTCCCTCAAACAGTGCGTAATGGATGAAGCGGACCGCAAAGCTCAAAATCACCATGTACCACGCCAATTGCAAGGGTGTTCTCCAGGTCGAGGCCACGGCCCGCCCGGTCATCCAGGCGGTGCCGCCGCCAAGGATTATCGTGACAATGATAAACTCGGAAATCGAGACTTCCCACAAGAGGCCGTTTTCCATGTCTTAGCTCCCTGTTCCTGCGACACGCATTAGTGAGCCCCGCCTTCAAGATAGGCGGCGCGCACTTCATCGCGTTTGAGCAATTCTGCGCCCGTTCCCGACAGGGTAATGTTGCCATTGACCATCACATAGCCGCGGTGGGCGAGCTTGAGCGCGTGAAACGCATTCTGCTCGACAAGGAACACCGTCAGTCCCTCGTTGGAGTTGAGTTCCTTGATGATTTCGAAGATCTGCTTGACGATCAGCGGCGCCAGGCCGAGCGACGGCTCATCGAGCAGCAACAGCTTCGGACGGCTCATCAGCGCCCGCGCGATCGCCAGCATCTGCTGTTCTCCGCCCGACAGCGTGCCGCCGCGCTGGGTGGCGCGTTCCTTGAGCCGCGGAAACAGGTCGAAGACCCGCTTGAGATCGTCGTCGAAATGCTTGTCGTCAACCAATTGTGCGCCCATCTGGAGATTTTCCAGGACCGTCATGCGGCCGAAGATACGGCGCCCTTCCGGAGACTGGGCGATGCCCATCCGGATGATTTCATGGGTCGGCATGCGGGTGATGTCTTGACCGTCAAAGATGATCTCGCCGGCGCGCGCGCGCGGGCTGCCGCAGATGGTCATCATCAGGGTCGATTTGCCGGCGCCATTGGCTCCGATCAGCGTGACGATTTCGCCTTTTTTGACATCAAGGTCGACGCCGCGCAGAGCAACGATCTTGCCATAATAGGTTTCAACGCCGCGGATCGTCAGGAGGTTTTGGTCGGTACTCATGACTTGCCCTCCTTGTCGGTCTCTGTCGGGCCTTTCACGGCATGGCGGATGGGCATGTCGATTTCTTCCTCAACAGCTGCCACTTCATCTTCATCGACGCCGAGATAGGCCGAGATCACCTTCGGATCGTTTTTCACATGATCGGCGCTGCCATCAGAGATCTTCTGGCCGTAGTCCAGCACCACCACATGGTCAGAGATCTCCATGACCACGCCCATGTCGTGTTCGATCAGCAGGATGGAGGTTCCGTGTTCTTTGCGGATGTATTGCAGCAGATCGTTGAGTTCGGTGGATTCGCGCGGGTTGAGACCAGCCGCAGGCTCATCGAGACAAAGCAGGTGCGGGCGGGTGCACATGGCCCGCGCGATCTCGAGCCGCCGCTGGTCACCATAGGGCAGATCCGCCGCAGGATCGTCAGCGCGCTCGATCAGGCCGGTTTTCTCAAGCCAGTAGGCGGCGAAGTCGATCGCCTCAGCTCTGGCCTTTTTGTATCCCGGCAGATTGAAGATGCCGCCAATTGTCATCATCGAGGCGATCATCAAGGGGTTATGCTGCGCCACAAGAAGGTTTTCCAGCGCGGTCATCCCGCCAAACAGACGAATGTTCTGGAAGGTACGGGCGACCTTGGCGCGCTTGGAGATCTCGAAATCCGGCATCCGCTCGAGCAGGAAGACACGGTCGTCGCCGTCATCGTTGAACTGTCGACCGGTGCGCGTCAGCGCTTCAATCTTTTCGCTCTGCATGCTCTTGCCGTGGCGCATGACAATGCGGCCCTCGGTGGGTTTGTAAAACCCGGTCGCGCAGTTGAACACGGTGGTCTTGCCTGCGCCGTTAGGTCCGATCAGAGCCGTAATATCGCCGCGACCGACATTGAAGCTCAGGTCGTTGACGGCAACCAGGCCGCCGAAGCGCATGGTCAGATGCTCGACCGAGAGAACCACATTGTCATCCCGGCTGTGCGCGGAAGTTGTTTTCATTGCGGGTTCCATCAGTGGCCCTCACCTTGAGCGACCATGTCAGAGCCGATCTTCTTGCGTTCCTTGAAAAACGCCGAAGGGTTTCGGCTCGAAATGATACCGCGTGGTTTCCACACCATGATCAGCACCATGGCCAGGCCGAAAATCAGCATGCGATACTGGGTGGGTTCAAAGTCGGGCCCGAAGATTTCCTTGAGGAACCCAAGGTTTCTCAAAAGTTCGATCCCGCCAATCATCACCACCGAGGCGATGACGACACCGACTTGCGAGCCAAGCCCGCCCAGAACCACGATCGCCAGAATGATCGCTGATTCAAGGAAGGTGAAGCTTTCCGGCGAGATGAAACCCTGCCGGGTTGCGAAGAAAGATCCGGCAAACCCGGCAAACATTGCACCGATCGAGAAGGCGGTCAGCTTGGTGTTGGTGGTGTTGATGCCAAGCGACCGGCAGGCGATTTCATCTTCGCGCAAGGCTTCCCATGCGCGACCGATCGGCAGCTTGCGAAGCCGCAACGTGACGAAGTTGGTGATCAGTGCCAGCACCAGGATGATGTAATAAAGATAGATGAAGCGATGGATTGAATCGTAGTCAAGATTGAAGAATTCCGCGAAGCCGCCGGTTCTGGAGAACTCCAGACCAAAAAAGCTGGGCTTCGGAATGCCCGAAATTCCATCAGGGCCACCAGTGAATTCATACCAGTTGAGCAGCACGATGCGGATGATTTCTCCGAAGGCCAGCGTCACGATGGCCAGGTAATCGCCACGCAACCGCAGCACCGGGAAGCCGAGAATGATCCCCCATGTTGCCGCCAGCAGTCCGGCCAGCGGCAGCGCTGTCCAGAAGCCGATGTCAAAATACTGCGCCAGCAACGCGAAGGAATAGGCACCGACCGCGTAAAACGCCACGTAGCCAAGGTCCAGCAGACCTGCGAGGCCGACGACGATGTTCAAGCCCCAGCCGAGCATGACATAGGTCATGATCAGGATCGCCAGGTCGATGAACTGACGGTCACGATCCGGGTAAATTGCCATCACGATGAATGGCAGGGTCAGCGCGATCAGCAGCAGGACCGGCCCGAGCACTTTGCCAATTGCCGTGGTCAGTCCCGCGGGAACCGTAATATTCAGTTCGCTGGTGACCGGCTTTTTTGCCTTGAACACAAACACGTTGAGAAGCAACCGGCCGGCAAACACGATCGCAATTGCAGTGAACCACAGGCCCCACCGGTAAGTCAGGTCGAGGCCACCGGTCACGATGTCTGTTCTGAGTGCAAGGAAGAAAAAGCCCAGCACGGCAACAAGAACCGCCGCAATCGCCGCGTCCTTGACGGATTCGGCCATCAGGCCGGGTTTCGGAGCGGTACTCATTAGACTTTCTCGACTTCAGGTTTACCGAGCAATCCGGATGGCATGAAGATCAGCACGATGACCAGAATGGAGAATGCGGCAACGTCCTTGTATTCAACCGAGAAGTAACCTGACCAGAACACTTCGATGAGGCCGATCAACAGGCCCCCGAGCATCGCGCCCGGCAGCGAGCCGATACCGCCAAGCACGGCTGCGGTGAAGGCCTTCACACCAGCCAGGAAGCCGATGTAGAAATCGATCACGCCGTAGAGCAGCAGGAACATGAAGCCCGCCACGGCAGCCAGAGCAGCACCCATGACGAAGGTCAGTGAGATGGTGCGATCGACATTGACGCCGAGCAATGCTGCCATCTTCTGATCCTGTTCGCAGGCGCGCTGCGAGCGGCCAAGCGAGGTTTTGGAAATCAGCAGCGAAAAGCCGATCATCAGCGCCAGCGTGGTGAAGATGATGATCATTTGCATGTAAGAAAGCTGAACCGCGATGGTGCCGTTTTCGGTGACGCCTTCAATCAGCGTGACACCGCCCTGGATCTGTGGCGGCAGCGGCTTGACCCGTGCGCCTTGCGTGATCTGAACGAAGTTCTGCAGCACGATCGACATGCCGATGGCGGTGATCAACGGCGCCAGCCGGAACGATCCGCGTAATGGCCTGTAGGCCAGCCGCTCCACTGTCCAGCCCCAGGCTGAGGTGAAAAGCATGGCCACAAGCAGTGTCAGAAACAGAATCAGCGGCAATGCGGTGATGCCCAGGGCGACAAGCGCCAGGAAGGTCGCCAGCGCGATGAACGAGCCCACCATGAAAATGTCACCATGGGCAAAGTTGATCATGCCGATGATGCCATAGACCATCGTGTAGCCAATGGCGATAAGCCCATAAATGGAACCCAATGTGAGCCCATTGATAAGCTGCTGCAGAAAATATTCCATGAGGCCGGTGTCCCTCTTGTCATTTTGCGGGGGGTGCTTGCATGCACCCTCTTTCCCCTTGCAGACTCTATAACGTGTTTTCTCGGACCGAGAATAGGAAAAATCGGCCGGTTGCACGTTTTCAGATTTTCAATCGATTGAAAATAAAATACCGAACAAAATCCTTGGTTTCCCAAGGTTGCAAATGACCAAATGAGGAATTTTTCCGTTATCGAGAGCGGATATGAGCCGAATTCATCCCTTCCGCTTGAGAAATCCGTCCGGCGCCACGGTAATCAGAAGTTTCTTGTCGATCCGGCTGTCGATTTCAAAATCCGCATTGCCCTTCAAAAACGCATGAACAGCAGATTTCGGACTGTTGCCGGGACCCCACGGGCGATCAGCCGAAAGCCGTTCCGGCATGTCCTCGACCAGGGTGTCGAAGACAACACAATAACTTCCCGGAGAAACCATCGGCGCATAGGCCTCGAGTTCAGCGAGGACGTGATCATGGGTATGGTTGGAATCCAGGCACACCAGGATCCGCTTGTAACCGGAGGCGATCGCGGCCACCTGGGCGATGGTGTCGGCGGCGATGCTGGAGCCTTCGATCATGTCGATGCGCGGAAACAGCGGATGCGCCTCGATGGCTTCGCGATTGTGCGAGCGGATATCGATATCGATGCCCAGCACCTTGCGCGCCGGATTGCGCGGATCGAGCATTTCGCCACGCTCTGTCGCGTCACATAGATCGAGAAGTGCCAGCAGCGAAGCCGAATAGATCAGCGAGCCGCCATGGGCGATGCCGGTTTCGATGATCAGGTCAGGCCTGACCTTCCAGACCAGTTCCTGAAGCGCCCAGGCGTCGTTGGGAAACTGGATCGCCGGGCGTCCGAGCCAGGAGAAATTATAGGCCCAGTTGTGCGGCGCGATCTCGCGCACCCATGTCCGCGACAGCGCCTGCAGATCGGTGTCGGCAACAAGACCGTCGATGTTTTTCTCGACCTCAGTGCGGAATGTTTCATGCGGGTCCATCTGTAAATTCCTTCCAGTTCCGCGTCTGTGACGCGATTGCCGCCAAGCCGTCGCGACCGCAATTGGCCACCAGATCCAGCGCCGTGACATGGGGCGTGAACGCGCCATGCACTTGCGGATAGGGCAGCCGTTGATAGTCCATATAGGACACCGACACGGCTTCAGCCTCGAAACGCTCATGGTCGAGGTAGTTCCGTGCGCCATGTCCGGTGATGTAGTCGCTGCCACCGACCGCCTTGACCAGCGCCAGCACCCGGTCGCTGCCGGAGCCCTCGATGCCCAAAACGCGTGAATCGGCGAAACGGGTCGCGCGATCCAGCCCGAAATATCGACACAAAGCCAGCATGCTCTCTCGGGCAAGGTCCGCAACGGTCTCGTGCTCGCCATCAATCACGGTTTTTGCCAGCGCCAGCGCGTCAGCCGCATAAGGCGCGCCGTCAAAGCTCTGCGTCAGCATGGCCAGATGGCGATGGTGCCAGTCGGGAGAGGGCTGCAGCCGGACTTCGTCGATTGTCTGCCCCAGTTGATGATTGTGCAGCGGCGCGGTCATCCAGGCCATCCCGCCGGGCATCTTGACCTGAACCCGGTTGGAAAAACTGCCCTTGGAAAACTGGACGTCGTCATAGTGGATGAACACGTCGGCCAGACGGATCTGCTCGAGCATGCCCACCCAAGGAAAATACATCGACTGGCTGATCACCACTCTCATGGCACGAAATGTTCCATTTTACGTGTCGTCACCAATTCCCGGAAGCCATTGATCAGGCCGGGGTCGCTGAGTGCCGGGCATGCGCTCGGGGTTCGTCGTTCGGGCTGAAGGCCTATCCTGGCAAGGTCGTGGCCGCGCGCCGCCTGCTCGATCACCAAGGCGGCGAGATAGGTCTTGTGGATGAAACTATGTCGGTTCCAGGCCTCTTCCGAAGCCTCGGGATCGGCGGGACTCCATGCCTGGCCCAGCATGGGGCCTGAATCGATCCCGGCGTCGACACGGTGAAGGCTGGCGCCCAGAACTCGTGCTGATGCCGCCCGCGCCGCCACCACCGCACCTATTCCCGGAAATCCGGGAAGCAGGGAAGGGTGAATGTTGAGCGTCGTGAAAGCGCCAAACAGTTCTTCAGAGACCAACCGTGAAAAGCTCAGCAATGCAGCCGTTGCGCCAAACCGCTTGATTTCGCCAGCTGCCCGAGACGAAAAAGCCAGCCGATCCGGTTCGTCGATCCGGCAGGTCGCAATCGATCGGACCGCAGCACCGCTTTCCGCGCCACAGGGCCTGTCTACGATGACAAGTATGTCGGCGGCAGTCACCAGGCCTGCTGCGGCTGCCAGATCATAGGCTTGCAGCACGGACCCGCCACCGGCAGAGCAGATGATGGCGAGTTTCATGTGCATGGCTCTGCGGCTGTGATCCGGTTGCCACAAAATCCCGGCTTGCCATTCATGTCAGGAACACCAGGTCGCGGTCATCGGCGGAAAGTTCGGGCATGCCTGCCATGGCTTTGCGTGCAATCGATGGATTGAGCCCGACATAAAGGGTGCGGGTTTCACGGGCGAGTTCGGACGGCGCGACAATCGGCACGTCGAACAATCTGCGCCCCTGCTGGTAGGGGCTCTTGTCGAGGAAGCACCGGACATTTTCAGAGTGGCTCAGTTGCGAGTAGATATAGGCGCCATAAAAACCGGATCCGTAAATCGCCGCCGGCGCCTCTGCCACGGCTTCCTGCTTGCCAATCACCTCACCGACCCCGTCCCAGAACGCCGCAATTTCCTTCGCCTTGGCCTCAAGGGCCGCGAGCTGCGCTGGTTCTGGAGTGGAGGCAACCGCTGGCTGGTCTGACTTGACGCCGCGCACCACCATGGCCCCCCGGTGGATGTCTGTATCGATCTGGATGTTGGAGAAACCGGCCGCTGAAAGCAAACAGGTCATCGATGTCGCGGTGAAGTGGTTGACGTGATCGCTGACGACGAAATCGGCAATATTGCCGAAGGCATCGGGGATGACAGTGTAGAAAACGCCGCCGGTCTTGAGCAATGACGCCACGTGAGCGATCGAGGCAGCCGGATCGGGGATATGTTCGAAGGCAAAAAAGCTCATTACCATATCGAACTGACCGGCCCAGTTGTCCGGCGTCTCATGCAATGCCCAGTGGCTTTCGTCGGTGATTTTTTCCCAGAAGGGAATATACATCCGGCTGACATCGAACAGGTGAATATCGGTGGCCGGGATTGAGGACTTCAATCTGCGCGCCATGTCGGCCTTAGCGCATCCGTAGTCGAGCACCTTCATGCCGGCGACGATGTCCTGCTTCTCCTGCAAAACGCGGAGTTGGTGGTCGGTTCGGTAAATGACGGTGTCACCGTCGGTTTCGTAAATCTGATCTTCGTCCACGCTGCTGATCAGTATGGTGTAATCGCTCTCGTAGAAAGCCTCTACATCTTCCAAAGCATTCGTGCCCAGATGGCCGCAGGATCGACAGAAGCTGACTTCCACTCTTCCTGGTCGCAATTGGCACAGCGATGTCAGGCCTTGTGCCGAACGCGACTTGAAAATGATGTCGAAATCATCGGAGCCACACACATTGCAGCGATGTTTCACGGCATCAGTCATTGACGGTCTCCACAAACAATTCCGGATGCACCGTCCGGAAATCGACGCCAGCGGCAAAGGAACCTGTCCAGCCGTGGCTTTGTCCTGTCGGGTTGGCCAGATTGTAGTATCTGAACTGCATCGACCAGCGCGGCTTGTCGCTTCGATTGTAGCCCGAGGCGTGAAGCAGCAGAAAATCCAGGACCACAAGGTCGCCGGGTTTTGACAGCGGTGCCACTTGCTCATAGCGAGACAGCACATCGTCTTCACCGGCAAGCTTGAGCGCATAGGCGCCGCTGCGGCCAGCATTTTCGGGATCCGCATGACACACGGCGAGCGGGCCTTCCCGCTGCGAGCCGGGGCAGAACATCACCGGCCCCAGATCAGGCGTCACTTCAACCAGCGGCGACCAGAACACCAGCCCGTCGGGGCTCTTGAGCTGTGCCGGATATTCCTGATGCCACATCGCCCGGAACTTGTCTTCATTGGGATTGTCGATGCGAATGCCCGATCCGCCAGCGGCGAGGCCCGGCACCGCGCCAGTCCGCAATTGCCGCATCAGATCTTCATGCGTCGCATGGGCGATCAGCCGGTTGAAGGCCGGGATTTCCTTGACCAGATCATAGACCTCGCCGCCCCAGCTGCGGTTGGCACGGATCAGGTCCATGTAGCCTGCGTCAAAGGTTTGAGCTGAGAATGCTGGTCTCGCGTCAGTCATCCCGTGCCGTGCCATGACTGCGCCGATGATGGCGTAAATGCCCTTCTGCACGGTCTCGACATCGGAAGGATCATAGAACCCTTGAATGACGAGGAAGCCGTTCTGAGTGAAGTCGTTCACTTGTGTCTGGTTCAGCTGCATTTTCGTGATCCTCAAGAGGTCGCTATGGCACGGAGGCGCAAGCGTATTGCGCGTTAGCCCTCGCTCAGGCGGCTTTCCAGAAGCCGTACCGGGAAAAGCATGCCGTCAATGATCTTGTAATACTCTGCCGCAGTCTGGGCATTGCCGATCGCCATGTCGAAATTGAGATGCCCCTCGGCATGGCCCATGAATTTCGGTATGTCGGCCCGGTAACGGTAGACGGGATTGAACAGTTTCAGGGCCTTGTCTCCGCCCCATGTCCGGATAGCGGCGGCGTAATCAGCCTTCTTCTCGTTGAACCCGGTGCGGTCGCTTTGGGATTCGCAATCACCTGCACAGGCGGAAATGAAACCCTCTTCCCAGCCGTTCAACTCTATGCCGTAGCGTTGTTTCAACCATTCGATGGTGTGCGCCACGGAGGCGGTGAGACCCAATTCTATCGGAAACGGAAAGTCCTTCGCTTCCAACTCGCCGTCATTTTCCTCTCGAAAGGTTTTGAGCCTTTCCGCGCCGAGCTTTTTGTCACCCAAACCTGCGCTGTTGGAAGCGCTGCAGGATCCGAACACCGAAAGCGGGCGCTCCCAGTAGATACAGGCATCCGCCATCATCACCGTCTTGCAATTGCTGTCATAGTCGACATTGGGATGTTCGAAATAGCGATTGGAGAAAGCGTCACGAATCCGTTCCATCAGGTCTTTTTTCAGCGCGCCGTGATAGACTCCGAATGGGCAGGCCGGACGGTCCTTGGCACCTTCCCAGAAGAACATCTTGCGCATCAAATCCTTCTTTTCCATGTGGATCAGATGGCTGCCGGTCGGGATTTTTGTGATCTGGGGTAGCGGCCTGGCTTCAGGCCAGACGTAGTAGGAGCGGCCCCAGCTGAAGGCATCGACGCTGGGAACCCGGTCACTGGCTACCCTAAGAGCTTCACACAGTTCCGGGTCCAGATAGTCGTCATCGCCGATGAAGCTGACCCATTCGCCACGTGCATGCGGCGGCATTCTTTCCCAATTGGACCTGAGCGAAAGTGGCTTGTCCTCGGGCGGCAGGCGCCGCAACCGGCTGTCATTGATTTCTTTGACGAAGTCCGCCAACGGTGCCGCATCGTCGGAATTGTCGCCGATGAGGATTTCGAAGTCATCGCGTGGCGAGGCCAACATGTGGCGCACCGCATCCATGGCGTAGATCTGGCGATTGCGGGTGGGTATACAGATGGTCAGCCGGGTCATCGTGCAAAGGTCCGGACGCCTGATGCAACATGCTCTACCGGCAGAATGGCATGTTCGCCGAAGCGATAAAATTCAGCCGGTGTTTGCGAGGGGTCTGCGTCTTCGCGGATATAGAGATAGTCCTTGAGGACGCCGCACATTTCATTGGTCGAACGTTCACCCTGAAACGGCAGAGGTTTGAAGCACTCGCGCCATTTTCCGTTCTCCCAGGTATCAAAGCCGCGCTCAAAGAAGGCCCTCTTGTCTTCGTAATCCTGCTTCACGTGCACATTTTTCAGTTCATCGACGGCCGCGCGGGCAAAGTTCTCGGGAAACCCAGTCAGATCGATCCCGTAGGTGCGGCAGAACCACGACGTCGTTGAAGCGATCGATGCGCAGATCGATGCGCCCTTGTCGCTGATTGGAAACGGAAACACCGGGTCGTCCATGTCGACCTTGCCCCTGGTTTCTTCCTTGAAGACCCTGGCGCGTTCGATCAGGGTCTTTTGTGATTTTGTACCGGCCGAGTTGGAAGCCGCACACGCGCCCAGTACGGAGAGTGGCCGCTGGCAATGAACCAGCATGCGCGCTTCACGGATGGTCTTGCAGGTGCTTTCGAAATCGACCACGGGATGCTCGAAATAGCGGCCGCCATATTTGCGCTTGATGCGCTCCATCAGCGATTTCCGGATCGCGCCATGATAGACGCCAAAGCCTCCGGCGGGGCGGCGCGTACCTTCAGACCAGCGGAAAAGTCGGTCCTGAACGTCGGATTTGATGACCACCAGGGTTTCATGGCTGACCGGCAGCACCGACAATGCCGGGCTTGGCCGGTTGTCCGGCCAGTTGAAACTCATTCGGGCCCAGCTGACGGCCTCGACTTCGGGGTAGAGCCGCTCGTAATATTTGAGCAGCAAAACAAGTTTCGGATCGAGATAATCATCGTCACCGATCACCGATACCCAGCGGCCCTTGGCCTGCCCGGCCAGGCGTTCCCAATTGTCGACCATGGGCAGCACCGTGTCCTCAGGTCCGATTAACCGGAAGCGGGAATCGTGGAAATCTGTGGCAAAGAAATCGGCCAGCACCGAGCCGTCATCGGAATTGTCGCCGACAATGACTTCGAAATCCGTGCGGTCGCTGGCGGCGAGTGCGCGGATCGTTTCGATGCAGTATGTCTGCCTGTTGCGGGTGGGCAGGCAGATGGAAAGTTGGATCATCAGGTTTCTTCGCATGAGGCCTTAGCTGCCCCCAGCCTGTCAGGCCAAGCTTGCCCGGTGCTTGCCCTCTGTTAGAGCTTTGTATTCCAAGAGCCATTTTTGGGCTGTGGGTTCATACGCACTGGATTTTGCGGTCTATACCTGATCGATTGCGCGCAAATGAGTTGAATTGCCGGAGGGTGCCATGAAAATCACGGACGTTAAGACCTTTGTCGTTGCCAATCCGCCGCCACAAACTGGCGGACGCTACTTCCTGTTTGTCAAACTGACCACTGACGGCGGCGTCGTGGGTTACGGCGAAGCCTATGACGCCGCCTTTGATCCGCACCTGACCGCAAAGCTGATCGAAGATGTGGCTTCACGTTATCTGGTCGGCCGCGATCCGCATGACATCGAGAATTTCTTCCGGCTTTGCTATTCCTCCGGCTTCTCGCAACGCCCTGACATGACCATGATGGCCTGCTGCTCGGCGCTGGAAATGGCCTGCTGGGACATTATCGGCAAGGAAGCCGGCCAGCCGGTGCACAAACTGCTTGGCGGACGGGTGCATGAGGGGCTTCGCTCCTACACCTATCTCTATCCGGCCAGCGGCAGCGCCGATCCTCTGGCGACCGACACACCCAAGAACGTCTACAACGATCCCGAGCTGGCAGCAGCCGCAGCGCTTGAGGCCGTGCGTCAAGGGTTTACCGCGGTCAAGTTCGATCCGGCTGGTCCTTACCGGGTTCAGGGCGGCCATCAGCCGTTGCTGACCGACATCGATCTGTGCGCCCGCATGGTCCGCGCCGTCCGGGGAGCCGTTGGCACCCGCGCCGATATCCTGTTTGGCACGCATGGTCAGTTCACAGCCGCTGGCGCCATTCGCATGGCCCGCGCCATTGAGTCCGCCGACCCACTGTGGTTCGAGGAACCGGTGCCGCCCGACCAGATTGCCGCCATGGCGGAAGTGGCGCGCGCCACGTCTATACCGGTTGCCACCGGCGAACGGCTGGTGACCAAGCACGAATTCGCCCGTGTCATCGAGGCCCGTGCCGCTGCCATCCTGCAGCCCAATCTGGGTCGCTCGGGCGGAATTCTCGAAACCAAGAAGATCGCCGGCATGGCCGAGGCCTTCGGCATCCAGATCGCGCCGCATTGCTATTGCGGACCGCTGGTCGCCGCCGCCAACATCCAGCTTGCGGCGACGCTGCCGAATTTCCTGGTGCTGGAATCGATCAAGACCTGGGACGGCTTCCACGCCGAATTGCTGAAGAAGAAAATCGAGTGGGACGACGGTTATGTGATTCCGTCAGACGAGCCGGGCCTGGGCGTCGAGCTCGACGAGGCGGTCTGCGAAGCCAACCCCTGGAGCGGTGACATGTTGCATCTGGAAATGACCCGCGAACCGATCCGGTTCTGATTGTCCCCTTCCAGCTATGAGAGGGCAGCGTTATCCGATGCTGCCCTTGTCCCAATCCGGATTGTCAAAACTCTGGATTTCCACCCTGTAGCCATCAGGTGAATGAAACAACGAGCTGTAGACACCGAATTCGTCGCTGTGCTCGGGGCCGCTGACATAGGTTACGCCCTTGGCCTCGAGGAAGTCTCGCCAGCCATCGACATCCGGCGAGACGATGGTCAGCGTCACCCCCGCGGTGCCTTGCGGCCGGTCGGGAAGATTACAGACGCCAATGTAACTCAGCGGTGTCAGCCGGTAGATGTGGCAGGCGCCCTGATCAACGACGAAATCCAGTTCCATCACCTCGCGCAGAAAACGTGAGCCGCGCTCGAGATCGCTGGTGTAGGTGAAAACGATGGAATGGCTGATCGGCGGTCTGGTCATGGCGGGCTCCTGATATTGGCAGTTCCAGACTGCCTGCCACGTCATGATTCGGGCAAGAGGTCGCAGGGCTTTGCACAGGCTTGATCAATGCCACGCTTGACCTCGGTGCAGCAATTCGGGCAAACCGCAGCAAATGGCCCGGGCCGGCCTGATGCCGACCACTTGCGCCCCAACGTCGAGGAACCCATCGTGACCCGTCCCGTGCTGATCGCCCCGTCCATCCTGTCCGCTGATTTCTCCCGCCTCGGCGACGACATCGAAGGCGTCATGCGCGCTGGTGCCGACTGGATCCATCTCGATGTGATGGATGGTCATTTCGTCCCCAACATCACCTTTGGCCCCGGCATCATCAAGGCCGTGCGCCCGCGCACCAAGGCAGTCTTTGATTGCCATTTGATGATCGAGCCGTGCGACCTCTATCTCGAGGCTTTCGCCGACGCCGGCTGCGACATCATTACGGTTCACGCCGAAGCGACCAAACATCTTGACCGTTCATTGCAGGCAATCCGGGCGCTGGGCAAGAAGGCTGGCGTGTCGCTCAACCCGTCGACGCCTGAAAGCGTCATTGAATATGTGCTCGACCGGCTTGATCTGGTCCTGTTGATGACCGTCAACCCGGGCTTCGGCGGCCAGGCCTTCATTCCGTCCGTCGTCGACAAGGTGGCGCGGGTGAAGAAGATGATTGGCGATCGCCCTATCCACATCGAGATCGATGGCGGCGTGACAACCAAAACCGCCCCCCTGGTGGCCGCTGCCGGTGCCGATGTACTGGTTGCTGGATCCGCCGTCTTCAATGGCGCGGGCGAGGCCGATTGGGCCAAAAACATCACCGCCATTCGGCAGTCCGTATAAGGATTTCAAGCAGCCATAACGGCTTCGTTCCAACAAAAAACCCCCGGCGCAAACCGGGGGCTTTTTATTAAGTCCTGGTGCCGATCTCAGTCGTCGAGATTTTCAGGCAGCACCAGGTTGAGCACGATGGCGATCAGCGCTGCAGGCAGCAGGCCGCTGGTCAGCAGGATCTGGGCAGTCTTGCCGAGATGCTGAAGCGCTTCGGGAACCATCTGCAGGCCCAGGCCGATCGACAGTGCGGTTGCGAAGATCACCATGTTGCGACGGTTCCATGTGACGTCGGACAGCATGCTGACGCCGGCGGCGCAGACCATGCCGAACATGACGATGACGCCGCCGCCAAGCACATTGATCGGAACCGTGTTGATGATTGCGGCGATCTTCGGGATGAAGCCGCAGACGATCAGGAACAATGCTCCGATGGTCACCACGTGACGGCTCATCACACCGGTCATGGCGATCAGGCCGACATTCTGCGAAAACGAGGTGTTGGGCAGGCCGCCAAAAACGCCGGCAACCGCAGTGCCGAGACCATCGGCGAAGGTTGCACCTTCGATTTCCTTGTCGGTGGCTTCGCGACCTGCTCCACCTTTGGTGATGCCGCTGGTGTCGCCAACAGTTTCGATGGCTGACACAATGGCCATGAAGCACATGCCCAGAACAATGGCGAAGTTGAACTCAAAGCCCCATTTGAACGGGATCGGTGGTGCGAAATAGCTGGCACGCGCCAGGTTTCCGAAGTTCACCTGACCCATCATCAGTGCAACGATATATCCGACGATGATGCCGATCAGCACTGCTGCAACGGCTGCGAAACCGCGGGTGAAGAACTTGATTGCCAGGGTGACGACAATCACCACCAGCGCAGGTATCCACATCGCCAGGCTTCCGAATTCCGGCTTGCCCATCAGCGGAACGCCGCCGGCAGCATATTGAATGCCGACCTTGACCAGCGCCAGACCGATCATCAGCACGATGAGGCCGGTCACGAGCGGTGGCAGGGCATAGCGAATGCGGCCGACAAAGAAGCCGAGGCAGAAGTGGAAAATGCCGCCGATCATCACGCCGGTCATCAGTCCGGCGAGGCCAGCTGTTCCAAGACCTGCAACAGCCGGGATCATCACCGGAACGAAGGCGAAGCTGGTGCCCTGAACGATTGGCAAGCGTGCGCCGACCGGGCCCATGCCGATGGTCTGCAGCAGCGTGGCAATACCGGCGAACAGGATCGACATCTGGATCATGTAGGTCATGTCGGGGAACCCGAGTGCCCCCTGATCCGAGCCGAAGCCGATGCCGGCAGCACCGGCAACAATGATTGCCGGGGTCACATTGGAGACAAACATTGCCAGCACATGCTGGATCCCCAGCGGTATGGCTTTGGCAAGCGGTGGTGTGTAATTCGGATCCCGCAATTGTTCTGCGGTTCCAATCGATGTGTCGGCCATTAAATCAGGTCCTTTTCCCCAGGGGGCGATTGTCTTGCCGGTTCGCCGCCCCCAATTGCCGCGAACCGGCTGAATTGCCGGCCATTCCAGACTTTCCAATGACTGAAGCGAGCGTTTTCCCTTATCCCCAGCCGTCGCCCCACTTTCAAAGCAAGTCCCATGCCATCATATGCAGAGACTGTCGGTCAAGCCGGACAGTAGTCAAAGAAAATGCACTCTGCTTTCAAATTTTTCCTGAAGATGTTGAAGCTGCCGCGTTGTCTATCTCTGTGCGGATGCCCTTGATCACGTGATCGATGAACAATTTGACCTTCGGGTCCTGCAGCCGCTTGTGCGGATACAGACAGGAAAACGGTTGCGGCGTTGCTGGCGTTGAAGTCGCGACTTCGACCAGAGTGCCCGCATCAAGCTGACTTGCAACATTATAGCGGGTCTTGCTGGCAATGCCGCAACTGGCGAGCGCCCATGCAGTCAACACGTCGCCATCGTCGCTTTCCAGCGATCCTTCCGGGTGGAATCCACGGATCTCGCCGTCGACTATCAGATTCCAGTAAAACTCGGTTGCGCCGGGATAGCGCAGCAACAGGCACTTGTGCTTGTTCGATATGATCTCGTCGCCATCCCGGGGCATGCCGTGTTGTTTGATATAATCCGGTGAAGCGACCAGCACACGCTCGAAATCATGGATCGCGCGCACCCGCAGGTCGGAATCGGGCAGCGGCCCGAGCACAAAGGCGGCATCGAGGCCTTCCTGGGCGATATCGACCTTTCGATCCGACAGCCGGAGCCGGACATTGATATCGGGATATTCAGCCTTGAACGCCGGAATCAGCGGCGCCACCAGTTTCTTGCCCATTGCAAGTGGCGCCGAGACAAACAGGGTGCCTTTCGGCTGGGCGGTGATTTCGGCAATGCCGCCTTCGACTTCACGGATCGTATCAAGGATCTTGATCGCGCCCTTGTAGAACAACTCGCCATGCGCGGTGGCGCGCAAACTGCGTGTGGTGCGGTTGAACAGCCGGACGCCGAGGCTTTTTTCGAGGTCCGAGATGCGGCTTGACGAAACCGCGGCGGAAACCCGCAAGTCCCGCGCTGCAGCCGACATGCTGCCCAGTTCATACACGCGTACAAATGTCTTGAGCGTGTCCACATAGGCCATGATCTATATCCCCCGATATGCTTCTGGGAGCAGTTGATCGCGCAAAGCGATGATTGTCGAGAAAAAACAGAAGCCCAGGTCGATTGACTTGATCGCGGTGAAAATGTTCGCTGCCGAAAACCCTGTCAGCCGTGGCGTTTTAACCGGACCAAAGCCAGATCAAGTGCGGAGAGGAAGCGGGATCGGTCGGCCTTGACGAAGGGCGCCGGCCCACCGACTTGCGCACCGCCGGCTCTCAGGTCGGCCATGATCGAACGCGTCGCCACTGCCATGCCGATGGAATCATGTGTGAACGCCTTGCCGGTATGGCTCATCACAGCTGCCGCTTCTGCCTTCAGGCAGCGCTCGGCGAGAAGGATGTCGGCCGTTACCACCACGGACCGCTTTGTCACGTGCTCGACGATGCGGTCATCGGCAGCGTCGAAATCGCCGGGCACAATTTCGCGCTCCACCAGCGGGTCAGTCTCGATCCGAAAGAAGCTGTTGGAAACAAAGGTCACCTTGATACCGTGGCGCAGCGCCACCTTGACGCATTCCTCGCGCACCGGGCAGGCGTCGGCATCAACAAGCAGGCGGATCGGTGGGATATCGGGGTCTGGACTGGTCATGCCCGTCCAATAGCCCGTGCCGCCTGCTTAGCCAAGATGTTTGGAGCCAATCGGAACTGTTCCGGTTCAAGCAGGCTCGCCGGCGCGCGCCAGCATGCCAAACAGGTCACGCGGATCGTCCGGATCGGCGATCATGTCGAGCTGCAGGAAATGGCCGGTTTTCAGCGCCCGCTGATACACATATTTCAGAGCCGAAAAATCCTCGATGGCAAAGCCGACGCCGTCAAACAGGGTGATCTGCGAGGCTGATTTCCGTCCTTCCGCCTGGCCGGTGATCACCTCCCACAATTCGGTCACAGGGTAGTCTTCGGGCATTTGCTGGATTTCGCCTTCGATCCGGGTCTGTGGCGGATACTCGACGAAAATTTCCGAACGCAAGAGAATGTCCTTGTGCAATTCGGTCTTGCCGGGGCAGTCGCCGCCAATGGCGTTGATATGAATACCGTCGCCGATCATGTTGTCGGTCAGGATGGTGGCATACTGCTTGTCGGCGGTGCAGGTAGTAACGATCTGCGCACCTTCCATGGCTTCCTGGGAAGACTTGCAAGATGTGACCTTGAGACCGGAGCCGGCAAGGTTGCGGGCGCATTTCGCGGTGGCGTTCGCATCGATGTCGAAAAGCCGAACTTCTTCGATTCCGACCACGGCCTTGAAAGCCAGTGCCTGGAACTCTGACTGCGCACCATTGCCGATAAGCGCCATGACTTTAGAGCCTTTTGGCGCCAGATGCCGCGCCGCCATGGAAGAGGTCGCCGCGGTTCTCAGCGCCGTCAGCACCGTCATTTCTGACAGCAGCACAGGATAGCCGGATGAAACCTGCGCCAGCAGACCGAAGGCGGTGACGGTTTGCAGGCCCTGCTTGGTGTTGGACGGATGGCCGTTGACATATTTGAAGCCGTAGAGATCGCCGTCCGAGGTCGGCATCAGTTCGATCACCCCAACATCGGAATGGCTGCCGACGCGTGGTGTCTTGTCAAACAGCGGCCAGCGGGTGAAATCATGCTCGATCGCGTCGGCCAGTTCCTTCAGCACGGTTTCGATGCCGATGGAGTGGACCAGCTTCATCATGTTCTCGACGCTGATGAACGGCACATAGGCCAGATGGGAAGGGGGTGTCATTGAGTGTCTCCAGTCGTGAAAATGGCAGCTGTTTCGAACTTCAAAGACCCCTGTTGACCCGGTCAAACACCTTGCGGCCCATCAGGCTTGCGGTGAGGTCGACCATCAGGCGTGCGGTGCGTCCGCGTTCGTCGAGAAACGGGTTGAGTTCGACCAGGTCGAGCGAACTGACAAGCTGTGATTCATGCAGCATTTCCATCACCAGATGGGCCTCGCGGAACGTCGCACCGCCGGGAACAGTTGTCCCGACAGCCGGCGCGATGGCCGGGTCGAGGAAATCGACATCAAGTGAGACATGCAACAAGCCGTTGGCGTCGCGGACCTGATCCAGAAAGCCGCTCAGCGGTGCAACAATTCCGCGTTCATCAAGCTCGCGCATGTCGACCGGGGTGATGCCATGCGCACGCAACGCCTTGCGTTCGTCCGTGTCAACCGAGCGGATGCCGAACAGGCAGATACGGTCGGCGGGGACCGGATTGGGGAAGGCCGGAAATGCATCGAACTCACCAAGTCCGGCAATGTAGGCCATCGGTGTGCCGTGCAGATTGCCCGAGCGCGTAGTCATCGGCGTATGAAAATCGCTATGGGCGTCGAGCCAGAGCACAAACAACGGCCGCTGCTGCTGTTGGGCGTGAGCCGCGACCCCCGCCACTGTGCCAAGCGAAAGGCTGTGATCGCCGCCGAGGAAAATCGGAAATCCTGCAGCCATGGCCTCCTGCGCAGCCGAAGCCAGCGCTTTGGTCCATTCGATTGTCTCGGGGAGGTGATGTATCGCCGGGTTGGGACTGCTGGCGGCTGTCGGCGAACACGGTGCGACATCGCCGCGGTCATCAACTGTGCAGCCAAGGTCCTCGAGCGTGGCAGCCAGTCCGGCCACACGGTAGGACGCCGGTCCCATCAGGCAACCGGGATTGGATTGGCCGCTGTCAACGGGCGCGCCGACCAGAATACAATGTTGGTTCATCGGTTTTCCTCAATTCAACCAGACCCTCGCAGAGCTTGATGGCGGTTTGAATGGGAATGTTTGCCGTTCCAGCGGTGAAAACACCACTTGTGGCAGTCCCAATTTCCATTTTGGCAATTGATGAAGGTCTGGCGCGCATTTTTGCGGTCAGATTTCGGGGTATGGAACAAATGACTTGGCTATTTGCACAAGGGATTAATCCAATTATGATCAAATCGGAAAACCACCCAACCAGATAGGCAAGAGACAATGTCTCCTTTGGATGAAAATGACATTCGGTTGATTGCTGCACTTCGGCGCGACGGGCGGGCCTCGATCTCCGATCTTGCAGGCATGCTGAAACTGGCTCGCGCCACCGTGCGCAGCCGCATTGAGCGCCTTGTCGCCAGCGGCGAAATTGCCGGCTTCTCTGTCCTGACCCGAGCCGACGTCACCGCCGCGCCGGTGAGGGGGCTGACCCTGATCTGCATCGAGGGGCGGGGAACTGAACGGATCATCTCCCAATTGCAGGGCTTGCCCGCCGTTCAGGCGGTGCATTCGACCAATGGTCGCTGGGATCTGATCATTGAGCTGGCGACCGATACGTTGCAGCAGCTTGACGATACCCTGGTGCGTATACGTAAGCTGGACGGCATTACCTCAAGCGAGACCAATCTGATCCTCTCGTCGCGTCGACCGTCGACCCGGCGTTAGAGCATCGTCGGATTGGTAAGACGCATTCTGCCGCATTGGTTTCATGGGCTGAGACGGATTTTTGTCAGTCAGTCGAACGATGCTGTGGAATTGTCGCTGAAAAACCAGGCAGATCCGCCGCAGAGGGTTCAAGAGCGCTGCTCGACAACAACATGCTGATCTGAAGGTTCAGTGGGCATCATGTTGATCCGGCATCACGCGATGCGCATCTGGACAGAAACCGCTTTTATTCGCCGAAATTCAAAATTGTGCGTGAATTTTCATTTACTAACAGTTTGTTAACCAATTTTACATCTGAGAAAACTGAAGATTCGGTAGTATCTATGGTTGTGCAAATTGTAGATGAGCTGCAAAAAGCAGAACCAAGGGCAACGTTTCGGTTTGAATTGGAAGCAATTTCCGCGGACTGATGGAATCTCATTAAAATCATTATAGGATTCAATAGCAAAATCTGTATGAGGAAAGGCGAAATCAAATTATATACTTAAAGGATGTTGCCTGTTGGTGACAGATTCAAGATTCTGTTTTGCTGCAAATGGAATACCTGCTTGAATTCAACCCTAAGATATGGTCAGTAAAAACAAAGGCGATGCTCTATTGATTCAGCCACCGGGCATGCCAGTGTTTCGTTGGGGGAAAACGTGTTTCATTTTCGAAACAGACTCGCATGCTCTTCGTGTCTGACTGCGACCCTTGCTACTATTTCGGCAGGGATGACCTCGGCTACAGAAGCGAAAGACCTATGGAAAAATCTCCGTGGTGATACCGATTTAGCCAAAAAGCCTGAGGCTGCCAGGGTTTCCAAGCCTGTAAAGGCGTCAAAGCTGGAGACATCCGACGCCAGCTATGCGGTTTCGCAGCAGGACATGGATGACAATCTCGGGGTCCTTCTCGACCATTCCTATGGGGCTGCTACCGCGCCGCCCCGGAAATTTGTTCCCGGCATAGACGGTCTCGCCGGCGGCAAGAAATGGCATCCGCATGTTGAGTTTACCGTTGCGCCCGGCAGCCGCAGCATGGGTCAGGTCAATCTGTTTGCGCCGTTGGTGCAGACCCAGGATTCGATGCTGTTCACCGACTTGCGCGCCTCGGCCTGGACTGGTGATGTGCAGGAGGGCAATTTCGGGCTCGGCTACCGGCAAATAGTGCCTGGCGGCTTTTTCGGAACCGATGCTATTTTCGGGGTTTACGGGTTTATTGATGCCCGCCGCACTGCCTATGACAATATGTTCTATCAGGGCACGCTTGGCGCCGAGCTGATCACCGAGCACCTGGAATTCCGCGCCAACGCCTACTTGCCATCCGGAAAACAATATGTGGTCGGCGTAACAGGTGGCGGCGTCGCGTTGGACGGCTTCAACATCGTCAATGTCGGCACCGATCTGGTTGAGCGGGCGTTGCCGGGCTTTGATGTCGAAGCCGGCGTCAAGGTTGATTTTTCCGAAGTAGCCATCCGACTGAACGCCGGGTATTTCCGATTTGAACGCGGAAATACCCTTGTGGAAGGGCCTCGCTTCCGCGCCGAAGTCGAGATCGACGATCCCTTTGGGTTTGATGGCGCCAAACTCAGTTTTGGCGGCGAAATTCGCACCGACAAGGTGCGCGGCACCGAAGCCAGCGGTATCGTCCGTTTGCGGATGCCGATCGGTGGCGCCAGCCAGTCGGTCGAGGACGAGCGGCAACTGAGCGGTCTGGACCGGCTGATGAAACGGCGGGTGTACCGCGATGATGATATCGTTACGCCGGTGGTGCAAGGCGGCACGGTTCAGACCTTGGCGCCAGTCACGGATGCGGAGAGCGGTGAAACACTTCAGGCGTTTTTTGTCGCCAACACGGGGCGGGGGGCGGATGACTGCTCCAGCGTCGCCAATGCCTGCGAGTTCGTCACCGCCCAGGGACTTGCCGGTGCGGGCGACACGTTCCTGCCGGTAGATGTCGCCGGTGCGATCGGCAGCGTGTTCACGCTCAACAGTGATCGACAGCAGGTGATTGGTGCGGGCGATAGTGACGGCGCCACGGTGATCCTGCCCGATTCGGCCAGCAGTGTGTTGATCATCACCAGTCTTGGCGGGCGGCCAATCGTCTCCGGCATCAATATTGGTCATTTTGCCGACACCAGGATTGCCGGCCTGACCACCAATTCCGTGACGGGAATTACCGGCAGCGGATTTACCGGATCGGCCACGATCAATGACGTTATCACCACAGGCGGCGGTTTGGATTTTGCCAATTCTGCTGCGGTGATCAGCGTGACCGATGCAGCCCTGAACAATGGCGCCAATCCCGGCATTGTACTTACCAATCTCACGGGCTCCGCCAGCTTCACCAATGTTGATGTGGTGAGCACCGGCGGAACCAGCTTGAGCATTGATGGCGGTTCTCTCAACGCCGCATTTGACAGCACTTCGTCGCTGACCCAATCGGGGGCTGGCGCAACCATTGAAGTGCTCAACAGTCATTCCGGCACCCTGACCTCTGATGCAGAAATCAGCAGCACCAACGGTACAGGGTTTCAGTTCAACAATGCCGATGGCACCTACAATTTCAACGGCGCTTCCAATTTGAATGGCGGCGACGCTGGCATTGATATTCTGGGCGGCTCGTCCGGCACATTCACTTTTGGCGCCAATACGGCGATCCTGTCGCCAACGGGAATGGCCTTCAGCGTGGATGGCAGCACCGCCACGGTGAACTACAACGGTACGATTACCCAGAACAACGCTGCCAATGCGATCTCGCTGAACGGCAACACTGGCGGTTCGGGTAATTACCCACCCCTGAATTTATGATTTCGGGCCTTGATGTCGGCCTACGCCAAGACGGATGCGATAACCTGGAAGGGATTTGCGCCTTTAAGGCGGGCGGTATCGACGGTTGTGCGTACATCCGCCTCGGCTTGGGCGGCCCACATGGCGCGATATCCGTTTGTCACCTTTCTCTGAATGACCCATGGACGGAGCTTTCGCTCAGATGTGTTGTTGGTGACATCGACTTCTCCGGGATAGTCGCAAAACGTCAGCAGCTGATCGCGGGCCCGCCCGATCTTGGCCTGGAGCTTTTGGGCCAGGTCGCATGAAGTCGGGGCGCATAGAAGCCCCGCAAGCTGTTTATCGAATTTGCGCTTCTTGCTTGCGACGGTAGACGCAGCGAATGTGCTTATGGCTCTGGCGAAATCAAACACACGGCCAAACCAAAGCTGGAAGCGAAGAGGGAGATCATCCTCGCCATGTTCCAGCGCAAAGGCTGTATCACGCGCCAAATGTGCAAGGCAGGTTTGATGTCGATGGCCGTGAGATTGCTGGGCTGAATACCGATCAGATATCCATACCTCGGGGACATGGCCGCCCATGGTCTCGTGAACGACCCGTGCTGCACGGGAGTAATCGGGCTGGTGGACAACGGCATCCTTGCAATGAAAAACCCAGTGTTGGGCATTTGTGCCCTCAATACGCACACCGGTTTCGTCGCTGGCGACAACGCGGGCGGCTCGAAGGCTGGCCTTGGCGGCCTGTGCTGTGGCCTGGAAGCTCGGACGGGAGCGGGCAAACATGTTCAGTAATTACCCACCCCTGAATTCGTGATTTCCGGTTCTTCTACCGGCCTATGCCAGGACGGATGCGATGACCTGGAAGGGGTTTGCGCCTTTGAGGCGTGCGGTATCGACTGTCGTGCGTATGTTCGCTTCGGCTTGGGCGGCCCACATGGCGCGATATCCGTTTGTCACCTTTCGCTGAATGACCCATGGACGGAGCTTTCGCTCAGATGTGTTGTTGGTGACATCGACTTCTCCGGGATAGTCGCAAAACGTCAGCAGCTGATCGCGGGCCCGCCCGATCTTGGCCTGGAGCTTTTGGGCCAGGTCGCATGAAGTCGGGGCGCATAGAAGCCCGGCAAGCTGTTTATCGAATTTGCGCTTCTTGCTTGCGACGGTAGACGCAGCGAATGTGCTTATGGCTCTGGCGAAATCAAACACACGGCCAAACCAAAGCTGGAAGCGAAGAGGGAGATCATCCTCGCCATGTTCCAGCGCAAAGGCTGTATCACGCGCCAAATGTGCAAGGCAGGTTTGATGTCGATGGCCGTGAGATTGCTGGGCTGAATACCGATCAGATATCCATACCTCGGGGACATGGCCGCCCATGGTCTCGTGAACGACCCGTGCTGCACGGGAGTAATCGGGCTGGTGGACAACGGCATCCTTGCAATGAAAAACCCAGTGTTGGGCATTTGTGCCCTCAATACGCACACCGGTTTCGTCGCTGGCGACAACGCGGGCGGCTCGAAGGCTGGCCTTGGCGGCCTGTGCTGTGGCCTGGAAGCTCGGACGGGAGCGGGCAAACATGTTCATGATCGCGCCCTCGCTCGCATGGAGGCCGAAGATATCCATGAACACACCGCTCAGGCGTTCGTAAGACAATGCATGGAAACTCTTGAGGTAGATCGCCAGCGCGTGAATGCCTGGCCCGAACGGCGTTGCGGTTGCCACGGCAGGTGCGGTGGCTTTTGTCGTCGTGCCGCATTGCGGGCAATGACAGGAAAAACGCCGATGCCGGGTGACATGAGGACGGATCGCAGGAATATCGATCTCGTCATAGGCCCCGGCCAGCACCATCGTATCATCACCGGAAAACGCATGGCCGCATCTCTTGCAGGCGGTCGGTTCATGATCGCGAAACATGTCGGCAAAATCCGCCAGCACCCTATTGTGGGGTTCATGCCCGGGCTTGGCTCCACCCGGTCGTGAGTTGACGCGTTTCTCTTTCTTGTCCGTAGAGGGCGGCTTGGAAGACGTCCGAGAATCCTTGGCAGGCCGTTGGAGCCGAAGCACCATCTCGATCAATTCGTCCTTGCTCAGCTGCTGCAAATCAGTCCGATCCATATCATCATGGATTCAGACATTGTGGTGCATGGCAAGGGGGTGGGTAATTACCATTCTATGGGTGAAGCATCAGAGCATCTGGCGGGGAGCGCGCAGTGTGGAGACCAGGACTGCGGGGGAAACAGTCCTGTGGTCCCTCGTTATCACCGGGCCGAGGCGCTGGGGCTGACATGCCGGTCGATGACGACCGAAGATCTCGGGTTCCTCTCCGCGCTTTACGCTTCCACCCGCGAGGACGAACTGGCGCCCTGGCCCTGGAGCGACGAGCAGAAGGCCACATTCCTGGAGATGCAGTTTCAGGCCCAGCACGCCCATTACCGCGAGCACTACCCCGATGCCCTGTGGCTTGTGCTGGAACGGGCCGGAAAGCCCATTGGGCGGCTCTACCTGGAACAGTGGCCGAGTGAACACCGCATCATCGACATCGCCTTGATGCCTGACACGCGCGGACAGGGGGTCGGCTCGGCATTGCTCCGCGATGTCATGGATGAAGCCGCGGGGTTGTCAAAGGCGGTCAGCATTCATGTCGAGAAGACCAACCCGGCGATGCGGCTTTACAAGCGGCTTGGCTTCGAGACGGTTGAGGACAAGGGCGTTTACGATCTGTTGCGATGGCAACCGCCGGCCTGACAGCTTGGTGTTATCAGAAGAACACGGCCTCGTGGCGAACCCCGTCGCTGTCCTGGCCGACGGGCACGATGATCACTGTTCCTGTTTAGGTATTCGGAAAATCCGCAAGGGTTTGAGGAACCTGGCTGCAGCCGACGCGCCGGTCTTAGCTGGGCTTGGCGGGGCAGGCTGGCTGATAATCGCGCCGCGCCGGATCTCGTGAAACGTCGATTCAATCAGCCGGTCGAAGCCGCCGCGATACATGCCGGACAGGAAAGCGATCGTGTTGGCCGCATCGCCGCCGAATTGCCAGCCGCAGTCGTCAAACCGGCATCCCGACAGCGTCGGAACCTCGCCTCCGGAATAGATCATGGTGCATTTCGAAAACACGCAATTGACGAAGGACGAGCCGTCCAGAGCAACACTTTTGTCAAAAAAGTTCTGATCCTTGAACCCGCCCTTGATGTCGCCAGTCATAATGCTCAGCCGGCGGACAGTTTGTCATAGGCTGTCGAAAAGCCGATCAGGCTGATCGGCACGGCAAAGGTCTGCCCCGATACAGCATGAAAGGTGAACTTCACGGATGTACCGGCTTTCAGATCGGCAAGCAGTTCGTCGCTGATCGGGAGGTTCGAAAATGCACCTTGGCCATTGCTGGTCTGCACCGGAACGTTGAAGGCTTCCTTTTCGTCCACCTGCACTTCCACGCCCTTGATGAAGTCAACGCCATGCGGCAATGCCAGGGTCAGGGTGTGATTGGCGGAGTCTTTTTGTGGGCGCACGACAACGGTGAGAAGCCGCTGGTTGGTTTCCTGAACAACAACATTCTGCATCATCTGGCACAAAAGCGGTGCCTCTGCGGTTTCACCCGTGCCGCAATTGACCGCCCAATTGTTCTTCGAGGTCTGGGCCGCTGCTGCTGCCGCCGGACGATCGGTGGTTTGCGCATAGGCTGCCGACATCGACAAGGCCAAGCCCGTCACCAGGATCGCCGCGCGACCGCTTGTCATCAGATATTTAAGGGTCAAGAATGAAACTCCCGGTTCATTTTATCTGGCAATATACAATTCAACTTATTACATCGCCGATGAAATCTTTCAAGCCAGAGCTACAGTATACTCTGCTTGCCGCAGCAGGTTTCAGGCATGGTTATGGTGGGTTGGAATTCCGGTCTCAACCCCGAGAGACCAGATCCGTTCGGCATTGCCACGGAGCAGTTTCTGTTTCTCGTCAGAGCTCGCGCCCTCCAGAAGCGCATGCGTAGCCGCAACCCAGGCCAGAAGACCGCCCCCAAGCGTGCACACCGGCCAGTCACTGCCCCAGACAACCCGGTCCCATCCGAAACAATTGACCGTGTGCTCCATCCAGGGCCGCAGGGTGTCGGCGATCCAGCTTTCGGGGTCGGCATAGGCGACAACCCCAGAAATCTTGGTGGTTACATTCGGGCGTTTGGCGATCTCCGCCATGTTGTCGCGCCATGGCTGTCGGCTGTCGCCCTTGATGTCGGGTACGCCGCAGTGATCGAGAATGAAGTGCACGTCAGGCGAGAGGTCGGTCAGGGCAATGGCTTTGGGCAACTGGTGCGGCAGCACGCAAAGATCGAAGGTCAGGCCGGTTCCAGAAAGGCGGGCAATGTTTTCGCGAAACAGCGGCTGTTCTGAGAGTTCATCCGGCATGACATGAAGGACGCGGCGAAATCCTTTGACCAGCGGATTGCCCGACACCCGGTCTAAAAAGGCAGAAAAACCCTGATCCTCGGGCCGGCAGGAGGCGATTGCTCCAACGATCAGGCTGCCAGGCAAGGCGGCGAGGGTTGCGACATTGCTGATTTCGTCCTCGATATGGTCCGGTGCGACGTCGACCTCCATATGCAGCGTGCGGGAGATGCCGGCGCGTCGGGCTTCCAGTGCGTAAGCCTCGTAGGACCATGGCTGATTAAGTGCAGGCACACTTGCAAGCCAGGGATACTCCAGTACCGACGGATCAATCACATGCAAATGGGTGTCGACGATCATGCTGCTGCCTCCTCGAAAAGACGGCTTCCGGCAAACCCGGCCGCAGCAAATAGTTTCACAGGGAAATGAAATGTTCAAATAGGAAATTGCGCGGCGCTTGAGCCGGCTCCGACACAGGCTGTTGCCGCATGTCGGCGTGAAGCGGCACAAGAGCGCGTCAAAACCATGGGCCGGCCGCGCATCAAACTGAATGCGCGGTCGTTCAAGGTTGTCGTCCGCTTACGGTTTGAACTCAGCCCGCCGCGAGTGTGTCGAGAACGGTTTCAAGCCTGGCCACGGTGCCGTCGACATCGCCAAGCTTGTCGAGTCCGAACAGGCCGATGCGGAATGTTCGAAAATCGGCAGGTTCGTCACACATCAGCGGCACACCGGAGGCGATCTGCATGCCCTGTGCCACGAACTTCTTGCCGTTTTGAAATTCGGGATCCTTTGTGTAACTCACAACAACGCCTGGCGCCTCGAACCCTGGAGCTGCGACAGGTTTGAAGCCGTTGCGGGAAAGCAATGCCCGCACCTTGGTGCCAAGCTCCCACTGCCGGTCGCGGGCCAGATCAAAGCCGAAGTCACGGGTTTCGATCATCCGGTCTCTGAGCACCAACAGGGCATCGGTCGGCATTGTCGAATGGTAGGCGTGACTGCCACCGACATAGGCCTGCATGATGTCGTGCCATTTGCGCAAATCCACAGCAAAGCTTGAACTCTTGGTCTCATTGAGCCGCTCGATCGCGCGGGCGCTCAGCATGACAAGACCGGCCGATGGCGATGCGCTCCAGCCCTTTTGCGGTGCGGAAATCAGCACATCGACGCCGGTTGTCTTCATATCAACCCATATGCTGCCCGAGGCAATGCAATCGAGCACAAACAGCGCGCCCACATCGTGGGCCGCTTCGGCAATGGCCTTGAGATAATCGTCCGGAAGGATGACACCTGATGAGGTCTCCACATGCGGTGCAAAGACAACATTTGGACGCTCATCGCGAATCTTGGCTGCAACCACTTCAATAGGTTGGGGGGCAAAAGCCGAGGTGCTTTCGTTACCGACCTGCGTGGCCTTGATCACCGCTGTTTCTGACGGAATGTCGCCCATGTCGAAGATCTGCGTCCAGCGATAGGAAAACCAGCCATTGCGGATGACCATCACTTTCTGGTCGGTGGCAAACTGGCGGGCAACGGCCTCCATGCCGAAGGTTCCGCCGCCCGGCACGATGATGGCGGTTTCGGCCTGATAGACTTCGCACAGCATGGCGTTGAGATCGGTCATGACGCGTTGAAACGTCTTGGACATATGGTTGAGCGAGCGATCGGTAAAGACCACTGAAAACTCCATGAGACCATCAGGATCCACTGGTGACGTTGTCATATTCATGTCCATAACTCCTCTTCTCAAATGCCGGTTCATGCACAGGATTGCCCCACGCTATAGGCCTGTTTTTGGCAACATTGAAGTCACAAAGCAGAAGGCAGCGTGTCGAATGTCCATCAAATGTGTCGCTCCACCCCCATCATTTTGAAGATATTCATGCCGGCGTCACCGGAAAATGTCGGGGCAGTACCAATTCTGATGCGATTTATCGGGTGCGCGCACTAAGGGAACTTTAACAACAAAACACCAGTTTGAAGCAGTCTGGGTTCTTGCAGCCTTGGCGGAAATGCCAACCAAGGTAAATATCTCAATATGGTACAAAATCGGAATGTCGTGCTTCTGGCAAAGATGCTTTTGGTCGCCGTGGTTTACTTTGGTTCGGGGCAACTAGGCTTGTCGCTGGCCGTTCCGCCTGGCTACGCCACGGTCATCTGGCCACCGTCGGGAATAGCTCTTGGAGCAATGATTCTTTACGGTTGGCGCCTCTGGCCTGGCATTTTTCTCGGTTCTGTCCTTATCAGTGTCTATGGGGCAGGCGTCTATTCAGCCGAAACCGGCCTGGATCAGGCAAAGGCCCTGAGCGCATTGGTGATCGCTGCGGGATCCACTCTTCAGGCCTTGGTGGGATATGCGTTGGTCAGGCGATTGCTTGGTATTCCGCTGAGTTTCAATCGTATCCGCGACGTGTTGGTTCTGTTCTTCGCTGTCGGGCCGGTGGTTTGTCTGGTTTCGCCGACAATTGGTGTCGCCGCCTTGTATTTCTCTGGCGCCCTGCCAGCCGAGAAGGTCCTGGATAACTGGCAGACTTGGTGGACGGGCGGCATTTTTGGCATCATCGTGTTCTTGCCACTGGTGCTGATAGCCCCGGGGGGGCCGCAGAGGCTTTCCTGGCGCGGTAAAACTTTGGGCAATCTGCAAGTCACGGCAATGTTGTTACTGCTGATTCCTCTCGGTTTGACATTCTATGCCTGGAAGATTTCGTCCGAGGCAGCCCACGACAATGGCAAGATCCAGTTTGAAGCACTGGCGCTGGAGAGCAAGAAGGCACTTTTAAGCCGGATTAATTCCTATGAGAATGCACTTCTGGGCGGCGTTGCCTATTTCCAGGGTTCGAGCACCATCAATCGCCATGAGTGGAAGCGCTATGTTGATGTGCTGGATATCAAGAAGAATTTTCCCGGCATCAATGGCCTGGGATGGATTTCATCGCTGGCGCCGAACGGGGTAGATCAGTTCGTGCGGACCACCCACGCGGATGGGGCCAAAAACTTTACAATTCATCCCGAAGAGGCCGACGAAGCTCGCTATGTCATCACTTACATCGAGCCGGAAAATGCCAACCGGCAGGCGCTGGGACTGAACATAGCCTTTGAAGAAAACCGGAAGCAGGCAGCCGATCTATCGAAGCTTACCGGAAAACCTGCCATCACCAAACGCATTATTCTCGTACAGGACGAGGAGAAAACGGCCGGTTTCCTGCTGTTGCATCCCATGTACCGGGATGGATTTCAGCCTGGATCGTCAGTTGAAAAATGGGCACTTTTCGATGGCTGGATCTATGCGCCGTTCATCGCCAAAAACTTCATGCGGGAACTGACCAAGAGCCAGGGCAACACAGTCAGTCTGCGTGTCTACGACAATGTCCAGGAAGATGTCGATACGCTGATATATGAGAGCAACAAGTCCCGCGCGGGTGGGCATGTTCCAACTTTTTCCAAGAGCGAGCATGTTGAGATCATGCAGCAGGAGTGGCTGATCGTCTGGGAGAGCACTCTCGGGTTTGAAGAAGATTGGCGCAGCAACAACCCGATTCTGATCCTGTCTGGTGGCCTTCTGATTACCTTTTTGTCAGGCCTGTTTTTGTTTGTCACCACCGCGCGCCTGTCAGGAACTGCGGATAGGGCCTATGGCAGAAAGGCGTTGTTGCTGCCAGGTGTCGTGTTTGCAGTGCTGGCAGTGGGATCAGTGTCGCTTTATCGCGCTCTCGATGACAAGGAGGAGGCTCATCTCAAGGCCATGATCAGCAGCGAAATCAGCAAGATTGATTTGCTCATCACCGCCGAAACCGAAGCGAAAATGCTGGCATTGAAACGCATGGCCTCAAGGATGGAGACCGCCACCGATCGTCCGGTGCATTTATGGCAAGTGGATGCACGAAACTATATTGACGATCTCGCTGGCCTCCGGGCCGTTGCGTGGATCAATGAAAAAGGTCAGATGGTGGAATCCGAGCAATCGACGCGGAATGATCGGTCGGTCTGGGTTGATGCCATCATGGACGCCTCGCAAGCAGATTTGGCAGCCATGGCGGTCAAGCAGGACATCCCCATAATCGGCCCTCCAATCCGGTTGACCGCAAAAGAGCGCGCTTTCACTGCGTATTTACCGCTCAACGCGAAGGGCGCCTCGGCTGGCTACCTTGCCGCGATATTCTCGGTGAGCGAGTTTTTCAGCAATGAGATTCTTCCCGAAACACTCGACCGCTACCAGTTTCTGATTACCTATGACGGTGATGTCCAACGTGAGTTCGGCAATCTGAACCAGTCGATTGCCAGGCCTTGGGCGCTTGAAAGCACGATACAAATCCCGGACAAGCTCTGGTCGATACAAATCATTCCGACAACGCAGTTCCTGAAGTCGCAGCAGTCCCTGCTGCCGGACGCCGCTTTGATCGCCGGTCTTCTGATTTCGATTCTGACCGCCATGACCGCGCACATGACGCTTTTGTCACGGCTGAAGACAGCGGATCTGCAAGAGTCCAACGAACGCATCAAGCAGGAATCAACCCGGAATTCGACGGTGATGAATACCGTCCTGGACGGGGTGTTGACCATTGGTTCCGAAGGCACGATTGAATCCATCAACCCGGCGGGACTGCGGCTCTTTGGCTATGCGCAGGGAGAAGTTGTAGGCAAGAACGTCAATATGCTGATGCCGACTGACAATGATTACATGAACCATTACCTGAAGAGCGGTGAAGGTCTGGCAATCGGTACCGGCCAGCAAATGTCCGCCCGGCGCAAGGACGGTTCGATCTTCCCGGTAGATCTCTCCGTCAATGAGATGCGTCTTGATGGCAAACGCATGTTGGTCAGCACTCTTCGCGATACCAGCGAAGCCGTGGCGGCGGCCCGCGCTCTAAGTGAGTCCAATGCGCTCAAATCCGCGGTCATGGCCAGTACCGAGTATCTGATTATCGCGACCGATATGGACGGCAAGGTCATGGTCTTCAACGAGGCGGCCGAAACTGCATTGGGCTACTCGGCCGAAGAAATCGTTGGCAAGCAATCCCCGGCGTTGTGGCACGATCAGTCCGAAGTCGAGGAGCGTTCTCGTGTGCTCTCGGCGGAGCTTGGCTTTCCGGTCAGCGCTGACTTTGAGACTTTCACCAAAAATGTCGACGTAAACGGCATCGATGAAAACGAATGGACCTACATTCACAGGGACGGGACGCGTATTCCTGTTCTCCTAACAGTAACTGCTTTGCGCAATGAATCCCACCAGACCACAGGCTATCTCGGTGTTATCGTAGACCTGACGAAACGTAGGGAAATCGAGCGCCTGAAATCCGATTTCGTGTCCATCGTCAGTCATGAGTTGCGCACTCCGTTGACATCCATTCGTGGCGCGCTGGGCCTGGTCATGGGCGCGATGTCGAAGGAAATGCCGGACAAGGCCCTCCGCCTGATAGATATCGCTCACAAGAACTGCGAGCGATTGACGCTTCTGATCAATGACATTCTCGACATTGACAAGATAGCCTCCGGCCAGATGCGGTTTGACATGAAGCAGCAGGAACTGGCGTCGCTTCTCAAGCAGGCGGTTGATGTCAATCAGCCCTATGCGGACAATCTCGGTGTGACCATCAAAATTTCAGAAATTGATCCGGACCTCGCTGTCAACGCAGATCCGGAACGGTTCGCGCAGGTGATGGCAAATCTTCTCTCCAATGCCGCCAAATTCTCCAGCAGGGACGACCAGGTGGAAATTTCGGCCCACCGGAACGGGGATCTGATCCGTGTTGTGATCAAGGATAACGGCGAAGGAATTCCCGAAGAATTCCGCCCGCAAATCTTTGGGAAATTCCTGCAAAGCGATTCCTCCTCGACACGGGTCAAAGGCGGCAGCGGCCTGGGTCTTCACATCAGCAAGCAGATTGTCGAGCGAATGGGTGGAGTGATCGGTTTCGAAACAGAAACCGGCAAGGGCACCACTTTCTGGATCGATTTTCCGATTCCGACCCAGGAAGTTTTGGCGGAAACGATTGAACCGGATGATGGCCGACGCTCCCTGCTGCATTATCGTCAGCGTGATGTGCCGACGCTACTCCATATCGAGGATGACGAGGATCTGAGCCGGGTGCTGGCAACCTATCTGCAGGGCACCGCCACCGTTGTCACGGCGACGACACTGAAAAGCGCTGAAGTCTTGTTACGCTCCAAGCAATTCGATCTGATTGTTCTGGACTTGGGATTGCCGGATGGCTCGGGGCTTGAGTTTCTCAACACCTTGTCCGGTCTTGTCGAACTCCCAGTTCCGGTTATGATCCTGTCAGCCTCGGAAGTGTCTGACGCCGTCAAACAATCGGTCGCCTCGGTGATGGTGAAGTCGCGGGCCTCGGAGGCGAAAATCGTCAAGAAAATACAAAGCCTGATGGCGGCGTAAGGGACCCACCCACGTGCGAGGATGGTGACAAACGCATCTTCTGTAGAGCCGGACCCCGGCAGACATCCCAGGCGTCCCGAACAAGCCCCAGAGTCTACGAACACGAAAGACATCCCATGGCTGAATCTTTGAAAATCCTCTACGTGGACGACGAAAATGATATCCGCGAAATTGCCGGCATGGCGCTTGAGCTGGATTCCGATATCGAACTCAGGACCTCTGCGTCAGGTGCGGATGCGTTGTCCGTCGTTCAGGAATGGCTGCCGGATCTGATCCTGCTTGACGTCATGATGCCGGGGATGGACGGACCGGAAACCTTGGCTCGTCTGCGGCTTGACCCGGTCAGCGCGTCCATACCGGTGGCCTTCATAACGGCGAGAACCCAGCCGGAAGACATCGAAACATTTATGGCTCTGGGTGCTGTAAGTGTGATTTCCAAACCATTTGATCCAATGACCCTGGCCACGCAGACAAGAGAACTGTTTGCAACGATCAATGGCTGAAAAGGGGCGGCGGCACTTGCATTCGGTTGGCCGGGGGCGTCGCTATATTGCGAGCCTATTCATGCATGATCAGTTCGACATGCCTTGCCACCGAGGAACCAGGCCAGCAACGGTTGGTGTCCGCGTGATTGCGTTGACCGCTATAGGACTGCTTTATCCAGTCAGGTGTTTTCAGTCGAGCGCGGTGAGTTGTTCAATCAGATCTTCGACAGCCTGGGTGAAGTCTGCCTCTGGATAATTGACTTCCCGCAGTGTCGATTCAAGCTTGAACGCAGTGCGACCGAGGTCTTTATATCCGAAAATCGCCGATGCGCCCGCAAGGGAATGAGCCAGTTTGATCAGTGAAGGATCCTGCGTCATCGGCCCGTTGGCGGCGGCTCGGTCGTCCAGAACCTGCCTGATTTGAATCAGGTTTTCCTTGCATCGCGCAACAAAGAGAAGACGCAGTTGCGCAATCCGGTTTTGTGCCTCATCCGGCAACTGGTCCAGTTTGTCGACGCTCTTTGGTTGGCTGGCCATAGGTCGGGTTTCCTTGTTGTGGCGATGACCGGCTGTTCGGCCATCCATCGTTTTCACTGCCGCACAGCCCGTCGGTCTCGATGTGGTTCGCGTAGGCGCGGGCTTCTAGTTTTGTTCGTCACAGAACTCGACACCGATTTCATTGTTGATGTGCCAGCATTTACGAACCCGTCTGAGTGGCCCCGTGCCGGTAATCTTGAGTAGAAAGAACTCGGGCAGTGCCAATGGTTGATCCAGCCGGATCCGAGCGCCGCCATCGGAAATATTGCGCACGGTGCAATTGATCTTTGACGACCATTCCTCAATCGCGATGAAGGCAGGTTTCAGGGTCCGCATCCGAACCGATTTCCGCCGCTCCTGGGCTTCGGCAACGCCTGAACTTGCCGGCACTGACCCGTCGGGCAACACGCTCCAGCCGTTGGTGCCGCCTTGCGCACGTAATGCATCCAGTTGGTGCTCTTGCTCGACAGCAAGTGACTGCATCATCTCGGCGAGATCGTCATGTTCATTGGATATCGATACCCCGATCAGGGGCGAAATCTGAAGTTCCACCGATTTGAGGTGGTGAGAGAAGGTCAGCTTCTCGGTCAGGCGCCTCTGGCACTCGAGGATGCTGGCCTCTGATACATTCCGGTCCATGACATAGCGGAAGCTGTCTTCGTCGAAACGGCCACAGAAATCATCAGTCCTGATGGTTGAGCGGA
The DNA here is from genome assembly GCF_001011155.1 of Hoeflea sp. IMCC20628. Classification (NCBI taxonomy): domain Bacteria; kingdom Pseudomonadati; phylum Pseudomonadota; class Alphaproteobacteria; order Hyphomicrobiales; family Rhizobiaceae; genus Hoeflea; species Hoeflea sp. IMCC20628. The sequence continues at coordinate 3,483,331 of NZ_CP011479.1, read as the reverse complement.
TTTTGCCAGCGAAGCTGCGAAGAATTTCATCCGCATTGCCAATGCCGAAATGGGTGCCGATTGCCCGGTACTCGGCCAGACAAATTGAAAAGACTGCGTATTTCTTGGTCAGTTTTTTGGCGGAGTTCGCAACATACGCCAGTTTCTTGTCAAGTTCGCTACGGCAGTACATTCCTGTCAGATCGTCGAACATCGCGTGTTTGCGCAAGGAGGAAACCTCATCACGTTGCGCGTTTTCGCCGTCATGGCGTGCAATGGTTTTCTGAATGACGGTGGTAATTTCCTCAAGACGGAGATTTCGCTTCGGCAGGAAATCATAAAACCCCATGCGGAAGGCCTTGATCGCCGTGCGTTGCGATTCGTCCGCCGACAGCATCACCACCGGTGCGAGGTTGGGAAAGCGCAGCTTCAACTGTTCATGCAGCCGGAAGCCGTTCTCGGCATGGAGGTTGTAGTCGAGAAGAATGCAGTCGGGCATCTCCTTTTCCAGAACCTGAACCAGCTCAGCGCTGTCGCCTGCCTCCGACGTCCTGATATGCGCCTGCCCGATCAGCGCAGCAAGATGTCCCCGGTACAGACTGTCGTCATCGACGATGCAGACCGAACGGCCATCAAGAACTATTTCTGATTTATCGAGATCATGGTCATAGGCCACATTCATTTGTCTGGTCCAATCCTGTGGATCGAGAAACCCGGGAGGGAGGCTACATCAGATGATGCTGGGTCAGCCGTGGGTTTCCGGATCTCTGTCAACTTTTGCCCGCCAATGCGTCATGATCGGGAGAAGAGGGCAATTCATCAGTGCCGGCGATGACCACTTGGTCGCGGCCATTGCTCTTGGCCAGGTACATCGCCTTGTCTGCCTGGGCAAAGAGAGCAGCGCTGTCGCCATTTGCATCGCTGCCGGCAACGCCAATACTGACGGTGAGTGAGAATTTTCCATCCTGGCCGTCAAAGACCATTTTCGCGAAGTGCTTGCGGAAATTTTCCATCACTTCGAAGATCGTATCCGGTGATGTGTCGAGCAGCAAAACCGCAAACTCCTCACCGCCATATCGGCCAACCACGTCGGTCTTGCGAACCCAGCCAACCAGCGCCCGCGCCAGAATTGACAAGACCTTGTCACCGACCGGATGTCCCCAGGTATCGTTGACCTTCTTGAAATGATCGACATCAATCATGGCAATGCAAAATTGCAGATTTGTCCGCTTGGTCCGTGACATCTCTTGCCCGACACGCTCCTTGAAGCGGCGGTGGTTGAGCAGACCGGTCAAGCCATCGCGCTCTATGAGGTTGCGCAGAACGCGTGCTCGCTGCACTCGGAGATGGATCAGAGAGACCAGTGCATCAAGGTCAGCCCGTTTCGAGATGAAATCGTCGCCGCCGAATTGCCGCGCCTTCATCTGGACCTGCTTGTCTTCCTCGGACGACAAGAACACGATCGGGATCGAGAGGTGGTTTTGATGCTGACGAATGATCTTGGCGATCTCGATGCCATCGGTGCCTGGCATTTGAAGGTCCATGATGATGAGATCGAAATAGGAGCGTTCGATCGTCATGATGATCTTGAGTGGATCATTGAGGACCGCAACCGTCATGCCATTGGCCCGCAGCATCTCTGCATAGACTGCAGATGCCAGGGGGTCGTCATCGACCAGCAAGATCGACGCGGGTTGGCTGGTCATCTGGCCGCCGAGATACTCCAGCCAGTTTATGAATTCGGCTTGATCGATCGGCGCGCTCATGACCGTGCTGACATGCGCTTGAGCGCATTTCGCCCGAAAGGAGAACGATGTTTCAGGTGAAACCAGTATCTTTGGCGCGGTCTCGCCAAGGTCACTGCAGATTTCAAGCGCATCGGGAAGCGAGCCATCGATCACCACGATTGTTCCGGCACTGGGCTCATCCACCACTGCGAGATGGGGCCGGCCGTTGACGGGCGTGGATGTGTAGCTCATGGGCGCTAGGATGAGCGCTATGGAGTGGAGAAATTGTCTGCCGCCAATGACATGCACCGAAGGCTGCGACGCATTGCTGAATACGGTCTCAACCGGTTCGGACATGTCCGACTCGATGCCAGTATCTAGAGATATGGCATTCAGCATGGTCATATATATCTCGCGATTCTGGTTGTAAAGTAAGTGCAGGATGGCTTGAACTTGAAATAAAATGAAATGTTATACTGATAATCGCAGTTACGTATTGTGCCATCTGTATTAATATGTACAAACTTCACCGCGTGGGTATCCTTGAAATCTACCGAAGGCAATTCGAGGTTATATTTCAAACTGGTTCCGACGGATCAAAAACATTACAATATACCAATATTAATTCGCGCTTAAATGTTCCTTAAGCGGGTAGTCTCGATTCTAATACATGATTTCTCGGAGACCGCGGCCGCTCGAAAGCCCACGGAAGCAGACGCTTGGCGCCGGGGCGCTTTAGATGGGCGGAAGCGCCTGGCGCAGATTATCACTCAGAATGACAGTCTCTCCGTCATGATCGGCGAGCGCGCGTTCAATCAGATCAAGGTCGATTTCCGCGCAGTGCTGGCTCGTATACCCTTCGGAATTGTCGATCTCGCCTGGGTATTTGCCCTGCGGATGGCGGTAGAGGTCCATGCCGGCGATCACAAGCCGCTGCGGCCGCAGGGCCGCTGCCAGTGCGACCATAAGGGCGCCATTTGTCGGAATGCGCGGTTGCGAGAAGTCGGCAAGAGGCGGTGTGAAACGGTCTAGATAACAATAGCCTGTCTCCGGAAAATGGTCTTTGGCGGCATTGTCCCGCAAAATCGGTTCCCCGATCAGCTGAGTCGGAAAAGCGAGGATGGGTTGCCGGGGAAGTTGAACCAGATCCGGATCAGCGGTGAAAACCATGTCCGGCGCAGCAAGCCAGGCGCGCTGTGTCCAGATCCAGTTCACCCTGAACAGGGTGGCGCGCTGGTATTCAGCCAGGCGGGGATCTTCGGAGGATGGGCCATTGCCGAGGCAGACAATTGTGTCGAGCCGTCCCAGTCGGATTTCCAAGTCATCAAGGCTGTCGATTCGAAAGCCACTTACTGGGTCGCTTTGCATGATCCGAAGTTCTCCGTGCGGCCCTTTTGTCAGTGTCCGGCTGTTGGGTATCTCACCCGGTCCGGGTTTGGCAATTCGAAATGCCCCGAAATCTCGCTGCCCACCATGTGCCGGTTTTTATAGACGTCTGACCTGTCGCAATTTTCGAACCGTTGCAGCGCAAGTCCTACGGCAAGCCGTATAGATATTTGTCGACAATTAATTTAAGATGACGGACAAGCAGTCAAGCTGCTGTCGCATGATGTCTCACCTGGGGTTTGTCGACCTTCGTCAATATCCAATCCCGCCGAATTCGGAGATCGTTTTGAAAAGACTCCTGCACATGAACAAGGGTGACCAGATCGCCATCGCGGTGGATGGGTTTGAGGCTGGAGAGGGGCTGCCTGATGCAAAATTCACCGCACGCGAGCGGGTTCCTGCCGGCCACAAGATCGCGGTTGCTGCCATCGCCAAAGGCGAGGAGGTGCGCCGTCTCGGACTGGTCATCGGCCGTGCGACCGCCGACATCGTCGCCGGCCAATGGGTGCACGAGCACAATCTCGGCTATGAAACGTCCCATGCCGCGCGGGATATAGGATCACGGCTGCACAATACGCAGTTTCTCAAGAGCGAGCAGGTTCCGGTGTTTCAGGGCTACCGGCGCGATAACGGCAAGGTTGGTACGCGGAATTTCATTGGCGTCATCGCTTCGGTGAATTGTTCCAGCCTGGTGACAAGGAAGATCGCCGATCATTTCAGTGCGCCGGGAGCGCTCGATGCCTATCCCGGATGCGATGGAGTCGTTGCGCTCACCCACAAATCAGGATGCAGTGTTTCGGATGGTTCCACCAGCATGGACATACTGCGGCGAACTCTGGGTGGTTATGTGCGCCACCCGAATTTTGCCGGCCTGCTCATCGTTGGGCTTGGCTGTGAGGACAATCAGATTGACACCATGCTGGCAGACCAGCATCTGGTTTCCGGCCCGATGCTGCGGACGCTTTCCATCCAGGATGCCGGCGGCACCCGCGCCGCGATCTCGACGGGGATCGCGGATGTCGGCGAAATGATCGCGATTGCGGCGAAGGCCGAGCGCACCGCTGTGCCAGCATCCGAGCTGGTCGTCGGATTGCAATGTGGCGGCTCGGACGGACTGTCGGGCCTGACTGCCAACCCGGCGCTTGGGGCGGCAGTTGATCGTCTTGTTGCCTGCGGTGGAACAGCAATTCTCGCCGAAACCCCGGAAATTCACGGCGCCGAAAATCTGCTGCTCGAACGTGCCGTCAGCCGCGAGGTAGGCGAACGTCTGATCGGACTTCTCGACTGGTGGCAAGACTACACCAAGCGGGAGCCACATGGCTTTGATGGCAACGCTTCGCCCGGAAACAGGGAAGGCGGATTGACCACCATCTTGGAAAAATCACTCGGCGCTGTCGCCAAAGGCGGCACCACCAATCTTGTCGATGTGATCAACTATGCAGAGCCGGCGGACAAGCCTGGCCTGATCTTCATGGATTCGCCGGGCTTCGATCCGGTCTCGGCCACGGGCCAGGTGGCTTCCGGCGCGACATTGATTGCGTTCACCACGGGGCGCGGCTCGTGCTTTGGCTGCCGGCCAAGCCCGTCAATCAAGCTAGCCTCCAACACACCGATTTTCGAGCGGATGCGCGACGACATGGATTTTGATTGTGGCACTGTGCTTGACGGCAAGGAAAGCATCGAGGAAATGGGCGAGCGCATCTTCCTGCTGATGCTGGCGACCGCGTCGGGTGCTGCCACGCAGAGCGAAAGCCTTGGCTACGGAGAAGACGAATTCGCTCCCTGGCACATCAATGCCTGGCTTTGAACCAGGCCGGGTTCGGCTGCATTCTCGTATCACCATAAGGGTGTGTCCGGCGTACGTATCAGCAATAACAAGCAGACAGGAGAGACAGTGATATGCCGATTATTCGAGTTGAGATGCTGGCGGGCCGCTCGATTGAACAGAAGCGCGCGTTTGCTCAATCGGTTACCAATACGGCCTCCGAGATCCTGGGCTGCTCGCGCGAAGCGGTTGCCGTGGTGTTCGATGAGGTAGAGCCAACCGATTGGGCCAATGGCGGACGGCTGCAATCGGACATATCTGCCGAAGGCTCCTGAGGCCGTTCCACAAAGTCTTTTATTCCGGCTTTGAGCGCGCGGGCATCAGCACTTGGCCGGTGCCCACGCTCATGTGGTTATTCAGCCTGCTTGATACTTCGCAAGATCCTCGACCGTTTTCCGGATCACCGCTGTTACGTGGGTCAGTTCCTCGCCCTCGAGTTCCAGGCGCGGTGCTCGCACGCCGGCGGGAGCGCCGTAGACAATGTTTTCGGCAAGCTTGATGTACTGGACCAGCTTCACATCGGTATCGAGGTGGAAGGCCGGAGTCATCAGGCGGTAAAGTGGCCGGATGGCGTCGTATTTACCGGCGCGTCCGGCATTGAAGATCTCGACGCATTCCTTCGGCCAGGCATTGGTCATACCCGAGACCCAGCCGGTGACACCGAGCGAGAGGCTTTCGAGGATGAGGTCATCGACACCACAGAAGACCGCGTAGCGGTCGCCAAAGGCGTTGTAGAGATCGGTCACTCGCCGGATGTCGCCGGTTTCTTCCTTGATGCAGGTGATGGTGTCGACGTCGCGTAGCGCTTCCAGCGTCGGCACGTCCACATCGACCTTGTAGGCGATCGGGTTGTTGTAGATCATGATCGGCAGGTCACTCGCCGCAGCAACCGTCTTGTACCAGGCGACTGTTTCCCGCCGGTCTGTCTTGTAAGCCAGGCTCGGGAACGTCATCAGCCCGTTAAGCCCTCGCTTTTGGGCATTTTTCGCCATGAAGGTGGCTTCAGTGGTCGAGATTGCCGCAAGCCCGGAAAGCAACGGTACACGCCCGGCCACGGTGGCCACCGAGAGGTCAAGAACCTCATCGCGTTCCTTCTGGCTGAGTGAGGCATTTTCACCCAGCATCGGCAGTACGATCAGGCCGGAGACGCCATTCTCGATCAATCGTTCAAGGCTTTTGGCCATGGCCACCGGGTCAAAGCTGCCATCCGCCTTGAGTTTCGTCGTCACTGCGGGGAAAACGCCGCTCCATGTCATGTCCGGTTCCTTTCAAGGGTGCCCGCAATTCGGGCAGGTCAGTCAGGTTTTATAGTCGGCTTCCGTGCGGTCCAGCAGGCGCTGGACGCTGGCAAGATGAAGCTCTGCAGCATCCGCCGCTTCGCTCATGATCTGCTCACCGGTCTTGCGGGCAAGGTCACGGTCGATCGGCAGCAGGCGCCGACCGGTCGACATGGCCAGCACCTGCACCTCGCAGGCGCGTTCGAGATAGTAGAGATCGTCCCAGGCCTTGGCGATACTGTCGGCCAGCACCATCACACCGTGGTGGCGCATGAAGACAATGTCTGCCTCGCCTATGGCGCTGGCGATGCGGGCACCTTCGCGGTCATCCAGCGCAAGGCCATTGTAATCCTCGTCGACCACGACCCGGCCAATGAACCGTGTTGCAGTCTGGCCCGCATAGTGCAGTGGTTCGCCTTCCACCATTGCCAGAGCGGTCGCATACGGCATGTGGGTATGGAACGCGACACGGGCGTGAGGCTTGAATTTGTGCAATTGGGCATGGATGTGGAAGGCTGTGGATTCCGGTACGCCATCGCCGGCAACAACATTGCCGTCGAAATCGCAGATCAGCAGGCTTGAGGCGGTAATCTCGGAAAAGGCATAGCCATAGGGATTGACGAGAAACAGTTCATTGTAGCCCGGCACGACGGATGAGAAATGATTGCAGATGCCTTCATGCATGCCAAGTCGGGCCGCCATGCGAAAGCAGGCCGCCAGTTCTCGCCGGGCGGTCAGAATTTCGGCGGTGTCAAAATGCGGCGTATTGGCTGTCACGGTCATTGTTTTTTGCGCCATTTTTGCCAGAATCTGCCGCCGGTCAGGCAATTCTGATCGGGGTCACATTGGTGCGGGATGGCTCTTCGGTTGAAACTGCCAGAAGGTTTTCGACCGAGAGTTCCCAATTCCGGTAGGCTTCAACCACCTGAACGCGTTGTGGCGCAGGTGGTTGCGCCATAGGTGGCATCAGCCGCAGCCAGTTGGGATCGTGCATCGTGTCAGCGATGATAGCTTTCGCCGACGGGATGAACGGGTATCGCGACAGCACCGCATCGGCGGCGCGCAAGGCTTCGACAAACGGCCGGCCTTCATAGCTGTTGCGGGTGTCGGTGAGCGCGCGCATGAAGCCCGGCATGATGTTGGCCAGCCCGCAGACGGTGCCGGTCAGGCCGAGCGGATTGAGTTCGGGCAGGTCGAGCTCGTTACCGGTGAAGATCGACATCTTCGAGAACGAAAGAATATATTGCTTGGTCAAGTCCGGGTCGCCGCCACTGTCCTTCAGCCCGGCGATGATTTCGGGGTATTTTTCAGTCAGGCGTCGCAGCATGGGTAGAGAGATCGTGACCCCGGAAATATCGGGAAAATTATAGACGAAAAGCCGCAAATCATCGCGTCCGCAACGTTCAATAATCTGGCGATAGAACTCGAAGACACCGTCATCCGTGATGCCGCCCCGGTACATGCAAGGTGTCATCAACAGGCAGCCATAGACCCCGTGGCCCGTTGCATGTCGCGCCAGCGTCACCGAATCCTCAAAAGCAAGCGCTCCGACAGAAACCATGATCCGCTGCGGCTCTATCCCTGCCGAGATCAACGCATCAAGGGTCGCCATGCGATCGTTGACACAGAATTCCGGACCTTCGCCGGTGGTGCCGAAGATGGTGATGCCGTCGACGCCCTGACTGAACAGATGGCGAGCGAAACTGACCATGCGTTGCGAATCCGGACGCAAGCTCGAGTTTACCGGGGTTGCAATGGCTGCGGCAAGGCATCGGGAAGAGGGTAGACGGGACATAAGTCAGGAGGCTCCCAGAGGGATAATCATTGTCGACAATTGACAAGATTAATCGCTAATTGTCAACATTCTTCTTGACGAGGTCGGGTGCTCGGGGCATTTGTAATGGCCTAAGGCAGGTGCCTGGATACGTTATCCCTCTCTTGATAGGGGGGTTCGGAAATGGGGCGCGGCGTGATTTGCGAAGATGCGGCGTCTCGTTGCTCTAGTCGGCCCTGCCTGTTTATCCAAGCCGCCACGGACACAGGAGTTTTCGCTTTGCAGCCTATGAAGGAACTGGTCAAAGGGTCTGACCGCTACCGCCATTTCATTGACGGCGAATGGGTCGATTCCACGGTCAAGGAATGGATCGAGGTCGAAAACCCTGCGACGGAAGAAATCATCGCATCGGTCCCGCGCGGCAGCGAAGCCGATGCGGATCGTGCGCTTTCGGCAGCATGGCGTGCCCAGCCCGCGTGGGAGGCTTTGCCTCCGGTCGAACGGGCCGAATTACTCAAGCGACTCGCACGCCTGATTCTTCAGAACCGCGAGCGGCTGGCTCAGGTCGTGATCGCGGAACAGGGCAAGCCGCTGGCTGAAGCGCGCGGCGAGATCGAGGGAGCAGCGCTCTATCTGACCTACGCTGCCGAAGAGGCGCGCCGGGTGACCGGCGACATCATTCCGTCCGACAATCCCAACGAGCAGATCTGGATTCAGAAGGTGGCGCATGGCGTCGTCGTCGCCCTGACTGCCTGGAACTATCCGGCTGCGCTGATGACGCGCAAGATCGGACCGGCGCTTCTTGCCGGCAACACCGTGGTGGTCAAACCTCATGAAGGCACACCGCTTTCCAGCTTTGAAATTGCCCAGCTCGCCGCAGAGGCCGGTTTCCCGGCCGGCGTGATCAACGTTGTCTCTGGCACCGGCGAAGGGCTGGGGCAGGCGCTGGTCAAGCACCCGTATACCCGTCTGATCACGCTCACCGGAAGCGTGCGCGCCGGCAAGGCGATTTATCGCTCGGCAGCAGATGATCTGAAGATCCTGCGGCTCGAGCTCGGCGGCAAGGCGCCGTTCGTGGTTGCTGAAGATGCCGACATCGCTGCAGCGGTCAATGCCGCCGTGCAGTCACGTTTCGAGAACTGCGGTCAGATCTGCATCTGCAACGAGCGCATGTATGTGCACGAGAAGATCGCCGACGAGTTCACCGAGCGGTTCATCAAGGCTGTGGAAGCGCTGAAAGTCGGTGATCCACGCCAACTCGTCGATGTGGGTCCCAAGTTCAGCGGCGCTGAACTCGAAAAGGTCGAGACAATGGTGGACCGCGCTGTGGCGTCGGGCGCCAAGGTGCTTACCGGCGGCAAGCGGCTCAGCGGCGGCGAGTTTTCGCGCGGCCATTGGTTCGAGCCAACGGTTCTCGGCGTTGACGACAACGCCATGGAGATCATGCAGGACGAGGTCTTTGGCCCGGTCGTTCCGATCATGCGGGTTGGCGATTTCGACGAAGCGATGCGGCTGGCAAACGAAAGCCGCTACGGTCTGTCAGCCTATGTCTTTACCAAGGACATGCGGCGCATCATGCGGCTCTCGCGCGAGCTTAAATTCGGCGAAATCTACGTCAACAAGGCGGGTGGCGACGTGGTGCAGGCGCATCATGCCGGGATGCGTGACAGCGGCATCGGTGGCGAAGATGGCAAATATGGTCTGGAAGGCTATTTCCAGAAAAAGACCACCTATTTGAACTTCAACTGATCCGCACCGAGTTCAAGCAGTAAAGCCGCCGCCGTGCATTCCTTGCGCGGCGGCGAGCAGGCTCCCGCGTCGTTTTACTCAGGCTGCGAGGCGTAGGATGCGTAGGACGAATATGCCAGCCAGCCGCAATCCACCGGCAGCACAACCCCGGTGATGGCTGCGGCCGCTTCGGAGCACAGGAAGAAAATTGCTTCAGCAACATCGGCAGGCTGCACCAGCCGCTTGATCGCCGATTTGTCGAGTATGGCTTGTGGATCGCGTACACCCGCGTCGATCCGCGCCTGCATCGCCGGTGTCAAAGTGTAGCCCGGCGCCACCGCGTTGACCCTGACGCCGGATGGGCCGAAATCGGCGGCCATGATCTCGGTCATGGATTTCAAGGCGACTTTCGCCGGCGCGTAGGCCGGTTGGGGTGAGGGGCGATAGGTGGTCAGCGAGCACATGTTGATAATGCTGCCCGATCCTGCCTGCATCATGCGGCGCCCGAAGGCCTGGTTGATCAGCAGGGTGCCGCGAACATTGACCGACCAGACCATATCGAATTCTTCAATGGGCATGTCTACAAAGCGGATTCCGTTCTGCAAGATGCCGCCCGAATTGACCACCGCATCGACAGCAGTGTGCCTCTCATAGGTATTGGCGGCGAAATCCGCGACGCTGGCTTCGTCGGCCAGATCGAGCGGCAAAACGCTGACTGAAGCGGCTCCCGCCAGGCGGGCGGCTTGCGCCACGGTCTCGCTGCGGCTTGCGTTGATATCTCCGATCACCACGTGCCATCCGGCGCTGGCAAAGCGCATGACGGTCGCTTCACCTATCCCGCTGGCGCCGCCGGTCACGACGGCTGTTTTGTTGAACTTCATCAGCGGCTCTCCTTGCTGGTGTCACGTGCGGCCCGAAGCCGGGATTGGTTCAAATTAGTTGCCCCGGGATCGATGTCGCCATGAACGTCAAAGACCACTCCATGATAGCGCACGGCATAGCCCGGTGTGATTTTCGACTCTTTCAGATCAAGGGCAATTGCTTCCAGATGCCGATCGAGAGGGTCGCCATTGCCACCGCCACCGGCCTGCTCGTGGCGGATCACCGTATTCTTGTCGACGTTTCGGGTCAGCTTTCCGGGCAGGGGGGTGTTCTCGGTTTCAGGGTTGAGAATATTGCGCGACAGACCTCCCGGGAGGCCCCCGTCAACGCCGTAGGGCGGCGTGGTGATACGGTCGGCACGAACCTGCAGCATCGTGTCATCGGCCAGAATCCGGTATGTCCGGGTCAAGCCGAGACCGCCGCGAAACCGTCCGGCACCGCAGGAGTCAGGGCGCAGCGAATATTCCTCGATTCGCAGCGGGTATCGTTTCTCCAGTGTTTCGATGGGGAGGTTCGACATGTTCTGCGCCGGGTTGGTAATAGCCTCGATGCCATCCTTGTTGGCGCGGCCGCCCCAGGCGCCATTGATCATGTCCACCAGTACAAAGTGCTCACCGGTTTCCTTGTCATAGCCGCCCATCGATAAAACCGTGTTGCCGCCTTCACCTGCCGCCATCAGCCGGGCGGGTGCGATCTTGGACAGCGCGCCCAGCACGCAATCGACGACGCGGTAGCCGGTCAGCGCGCGCGCCGCGACAGGCGCAGGCAGGTCGGGTTTGAGGATCGAATGATCCGGCGCGGTGACGCTGATGGCGCGATAGACACCGGCATTGTTCGGCACATCACGATCAAGAGCGCACCGTACCGCCAGATAGGCGGAAGATTTGGTGAAGGAGAAGGTCGAATTGATCGCCCCGCGAACCTGCGGCGAGGATCCGGCAAAGTCGATCTCCAGGCCATCATGTTTCACCGTGATCGCGCAGCAAATCGGGATTGGTTCGGTGGTGAAACCATCGCCGTCAATCGCGTCCTCAAAAGTGTAAATACCATCTGGCCAAGCGGCGATGCTTTTTCTGGTGAGCACCTCGCCATAGTCGAGCAGAGCGTCGAAATAGGATTGCAACTCCGCTTCGCCATAGCGTTCGATCAGCCGGATCAGTTCCCGCTCTCCGGTGCGGCAGGTGGCATATTGGGCATCGAGGTCCCCCAGCACCATGGCCGGCAGGCGCACATTGGTGCGGATCAGGTCAAACAACGTCTCATTGCGCTTGCCCGCATCAAACAGGCGTAGCGGCGGAATGCGCAGGCCTTCCTGAAATATCTCGGTGGAATCGGCTGCATTGGAGCCCGGCACGCGGCCGCCCATGTCGCAGTGATGGGCAATGACAACCGAGTAACCCTGAAGCCGGCCTTGGTGAAAGATCGGCTTGACCATAAAGATGTCGGGCAGATGCATGCCGCCGGCATAGGGGTCGTTGAGAACATAGACATCGCCCTCGCATGCGGTCGTGGAGAACCGCTCGACGATCATTTCCATCGCATCGGGCACGGCGCCGAGATGAAGCGCCACCGTCTTGGCCTGGCTGAGGATCTGTCCCCGGCTGTCACACAGCGTGCACGAATAGTCGAGCACGTCGCGCACGATGGGGGAGCGGGCGGTGCGCATCACGGTGCCTGCCATCTCGTCAACGATTGCATCAAGGGCGGACTTGATCACGGCGAAGCTGACCGGATCGGGGGTGAAGTCCTGAGTTGCGTGGGCTTTGGTTGGAACAGTCATGGGAGGGTCACCACAAGGTTGCCGTGCGGGTCCGGTTCCGCGGTAGCGCCTGGCGGAATCGCGAAGGTGGTGTCAGCGCTTTCAAAGATTGCCGGCCCCTCGATGATGCTGGAAACCATCGCCCGATCATATACTGGTGTCAGAACCGGTTTGCTGGCATCGTCGAAGAACACATCGCGCCGCGAAGCGGGCGAGGCCTCCAGCCCGCCGCTCGGCCTGACGGTAGCGGCTTCATGCTGGTCCTTGAGCGGCCAATGGGCACGCAGGCGCAGGTTGACGGTCTCGACGCCATCGGAAGAGACATATCCGAACATATCCTCGTAGGCAGCCAGGAAGCGGGCATTGAGGTCTTCAATCTGCAGGTCATGCGCCTCGGGATCGAAGCTGATCTGGATTTCCGCATCCTGCCCGCCGAAGCGCATGTCGAGTTCGAAACCGAAATTGATATCGTTCGGGTCAAAACCTTGCTCTTCAAGCTCTCGGCTTGCTTCATCCCGCAGCGATGCGGCCGTTGCGCGCAAGTCTGCCGGATTTATCTCGCCGGGTTGCCTCGGATAGGACCGGATGAAAAAATACTCAACCACCGCCTCCAGCATCCCCGATGCGGTAAAGACACCGGGTTCCGGTGGCAAGACCACTTTGCCTATACCGACGCTGCTGGCCAGATCGCAAGCGTGATTTGGTCCTGCTCCGCCGAAAGCAAACAGCACGAAGTCGCGCGGGTCCTGGCCGCGTTCGACCGTGACCGCGCGAATGGCACGCGCCATGTTGGAATTGGCGATCGCCCGCATTCCCAGCGCAGCCTGGACCACGGTAAGCCCGGCGGGCTTGGCCACGTGTTTGTCTATCGCAGCGGCGGCCAGATCGACTGACAGCATCATGCTGCCGCCGGCCAGCCGGTCGGGCAGGTAACCCAGCAACAAATTGGCATCAGTCAAAGTCGGGCAATCCCCGCCGGTGCCGTAGCAGGCCGGGCCGGGCACCGCGCCGGCCGATACCGGGCCGACACAGATCAGACCACCATCATCAACATGCGCGATGGACCCGGCGCCATTGCCGATTTCGGCCACATCCACGGTGGGCACTCGCATCAGATAGCCGCCGGCCTTGATGAAGCGGCTGGGTGTGGAGATGCCGTCGCGGAATTCATATTCGGTGGTGCGCGTCACCTCACAGCCCTTGATCAGCGAGGCGGAAGCGGTGGTGCCGCCCATGTCAAAAGCGACAAGATTGGCGATGCCGGAAAGCTCGCCCATATGCCCCGCACCGACCACGCCCGCGGCCCGGCCAGACGAAATGAACATCACCGGCTTTTCCTGCGCGACATGCACCGGAGCGAGGCCACCATTGGAATTGGAGATGAAAAGAGGGGCGGTGACGCCTGCGTTGCGAAGGCCTTTCTGCAGCGCGATCAGATAAGTGCGCATTACCGGCAGCACATAGGCGTTGACCACGGTTGTCGAGGTGCGTTCGTATTCACGTTGTTCGGGAAGAATTGACACCGATGCTGTGACCGGCAGATCCGGCAGAGCAGCACGGATGAAGTCCGCGGCCTGCAATTCGTGTTCCGGATTGACGTAGGAATTGAGAAAGCAGAGCGCCAGCGTGTCCAGGTTCTCGGTAGCGATGCGCCGAACAAGCGCACTCAGTTCTTCGGCGTCCAGCGGGGTCACGATACTGCCGTCTGCCGCAATCCGCTCACCGATCTCGAAGCGCAAATGTCGCGGCACCAGCGGCGTTGGTTTGTCCCATGTCAGATCAAACATGCCGGGCGTGCGCAGGCGTCCGATTTCCAGCAGGTCGCGGAAGCCTTTCGTAGTGACAAGTCCGATCCGGCCTCCACGTTTCTGCAGGATGGCGTTCGAGCCGACCGTTGTCCCGTGCAGGACTGCCGTAACGTCGCCGGGTTGCAGGCCGGCCTCGTTTAGCAACGCGGCTACACCTGTAAGAACTGCAGCTTCGGGGTTGGCCGGTGTTGACGAGACTTTCTTGGCGTATCGCCGACCATCGTCGGTAACGAGAACCAGATCGGTGAATGTTCCACCGATGTCTGCACCTATTCGCGCGCTGGTCGACATTCTGCTCACCTCGACTGGATAGTAAATCATTTATTGTCAGCAATCGTCCTCTTGTCAACGCAATAGAAAGAGGTAGCGGGGTCCTGGCAACCTATAATCAATTGTTGACAATCGACTGATGTTGGGCTCTCATTGCTGTATCAGCCGCTGTTCCATTGAGGTTCGGCCGCAGACAAAAGCGGGTGGATGCGGGCTTCAAGGCGAAATTGATCGTCGACAAGGTCGCTCGCTCGCCGACGCAGAAAGCAGTGCAGTGAGCAGGAGGCTCCTTTGGTATAAGCGGCGGGTGGCGTATAATTGGCACTCGCGATCGCAACCACCAATAAGGACATGAGCAACAATGACGGGTCTCGAAAGCCTGAAAACCCAAGACCGGCTCTTGGGCAACCAAGCCGCCAACAGCATCCGGCGCCAGATCGTCAACGGCACAATGCCGCCTGGCCACAGATTGCTTGAATCAAACCTGGCCGCCTCACTCGAGGTGAGCCGCGGGACCATTCGTTCGGCCTTGATGCAACTGACCACCGAGGGCCTGGTGAGTCAGGTTGCCTTCACAAAATGGGAAGTAGCGCCCGCCTCGGTTCATGAGGCCTGGGAGCTCTACACATTGCGCTCAGCCCTCGAGGGGCTTGCTGCGCGGCTGGCGGCTCAACGGGCCACGCCGGAAAGCAGGGCGCAACTTGAAAAGGCGTTTGTAGAGCTAGAAAGCGCCGCCAAGGCCGGGATTCGCGACGACACCATCGACGCCGACTTCAATCTGCACCGGGTATTGGTTGGAATGTCGGGACATGGCCGGTTGGTCCGTGAGCATGAAAAGCTGATCCAGCAGGTGCGGTTCCAGATGATTCATATCGGCCTGACGGCGCGTGACTTGACTCATCTTCTGGAAGATCATCGCGCGCTCAAAGATGCCGTCGTCAAGGGCGATGCCGACAAGGCCGCCGAACTCGCAGCAAGCCATAACAACGCAGAAGTGGAGCGCCTTCTGGCCGACTCGGCCAAGGAGAAATCCGCGGAAACAAGCCGGGATAAACCGGGCTGACAACAACCCTAGGAGAGCAAAGTGAAAGACAGCAAGCAAGGTATTCATAACATCACCCGCAGAACGCTTCTCGCGGTCTCCGGTGCGGCTTTGGCAACGCCTGCCCTGTCCCGGGTAGCATTCGCCCAGGACAAGAAGGTCATCCGCATTTCGACTCCCGCCGCCAATGAAGAATGGCAGGCGAAGGGTCTGATGAAGTTCAAGGAACAGGTAGAGGCGAACGCGCCCTCGCTGGAGGTCCAGGTTCATCTCAACGCGACGCTGTTTGACCAGGGCACAGAAACCGCCGCCATGCAGCGCGGCAATCTCGAAGTAGGGATGATCTCGCCGCAGGATGTCGCGAGCTACATTCCCGAATATTCGATCTTCACCGCCGGCTACCTGCTGCGCGACGCGGCACATCTCCACAAGGTGTTCGACGATAGCGACGTGGCCAAGGAATACCGTGACCGCGTGTCAAGCGAGATGGATGTCACCATTCTCGGCTCCCAATATCTCGGTACGCGACACGTCATCCTGCGCGAGGCCAAAGACGTCAAAGCCCCGGCCGATCTCGCGGGCCTCAAGTTGCGTGTTCCCGGCTCCGACACCTGGCAGTTCCTCGGCAGTGCGCTCGGCGCGAACCCGACACCGATCGCATTCGACGAGGTATATCTCGCGCTTTCGACAGGCACTGTCGACGGGCTTGAAAACCCCATCGCCGACATGCTTGCCGCCAAGTTCTATGAAGTCAGCGAGCAACTTGTTCTCACTGCCCACATGGTCGCGCCGCTGTTCTTCGCCATGTCCAATTCGTTCTGGAGCGAATTGACCGAAGAAGAGAAGAAGGTAGTAAGCGATGCTGTCGCCGCACAGTCTGCCTTTGTCGACGAAGGCACTATGGCCACCGAAGCCGAGGGCACAAGCCTGCTGGAATCGAATGGCTTGAAGGTCACCACTCCGGACCTCGAGGCTTTCCGCAAGCACGTGCAGGGCGTCTATCTCGAAAGCGATTACGCCAAGGCTTGGCCTGAAGGTCTGATCGACAGGATCAACGCGCTTTAAGACGCTTTGATTTCACATGACTTGAACGATCCCAGATGCACGCCACGGCCATTATGGCCGTGGCGCAATGACCGGAGTTGCAGGTGATCAAGAAGTTCGGGAAATTCGCAACCAATGCAGGTGAAATCTTCTGCGGCATCGGGTTTGCAAGTCTGTTCGCTGTTTTCATCATCCAGATATTCTTTCGCTACGTGCTGAACAATCCTCTGCCATGGTCACAGGAAATAGCTGGCATTCTCTATGTGTGGATCGTCTGTGTCGGCTCCGCCACGATTGTCAAAGAGCGCGACCACGTCTCGTTTGACCTGCTTTACGAGAGCGTCGCCCCCGGCAAACGCAGGGTCCTCGCCTTGATCGGGACAGGGTTCATGCTGGTTGTCCTGTTGCTGTCGCTCTACGGAAATTTTGACTACATCGCATTCACGGCACGTCAGAAAACCCCGACATTGCGGCTGCCAATGACTGTCGTCTTCTCAGCCTTCGGAGTTTTCCTGGTGCTGCTCATCGTCAATTCCGCCGTTCGCATCTACCGCTTGATGCAGAGCGACGGGCACCGGGAACCGTGAAATGAGTTTTGCTGCAGCTATCATGATGGTGCTTTTCCTGGTGGCTGGAGGCATCGGTGTGCCGATCGGCTTCGCGATGATCGGAAGCGGATTTGCCTATCTCCTGATTACCGGCAAAGACCTCGGTCTGGTTGCCGCGCAGGGCATCAACGGCCTGTTTTCTTCCTTTATCCTGCTGGCGGTGCCGCTGTTCATTTTTGCAGCCGAGGTCATGACGGCATCGAGCATTTCCAACCGGCTCCTGCAGTTTGTGGTGCTGATCGTCGGACGCGTGCGCGGTGGCCTAGCCTACGTCAATATCATCGTTTCGATCATTTTCGCCGGAATGAGCGGTAGCGCACTGGCTGACGCCGCTGGTCCCGGCAAACTGATGATCGACATGATGACGCGGGACAACCGCTATCCCCGGGCCTTCGCTGGCGCCTTGACCGCGGCGTCGGCGACGATCGGGCCTATTATTCCGCCCTCGATTCCGATGGTGATCTATGGCGCCATCTCGGGGACATCGATCGGTGCCCTGTTTCTTGCAGGCATCATCCCGGGGCTCCTGATGGGGCTGGTTCTGGCTATCCAGACATTCATCGTCGCAAGGCGCCGGAATTTTCCGATTGAAGAAAAATTCACCCTGCCGGAAGCGCGCCGCATCTCGCTCAGGGCGGTGCCACCACTGTTTTTGCCGGTCATCTTGCTTGGCGGAATCTACAGCGGCGCTGTCACGCCGACGGAGGCTGCCGCCGTTGCAGCGCTCTACGCCATCATCATCGCCATCATCTTTCGCGACATGACATGGAAATCGATGTGGCAGACCCTACTGGCTTCGGCGAGGGGTACGGCGATTGTCGCAATCACCGTGGTCGGAGCCCTGTTCTTCAACTATGTGGTCGCGGGCGAGCAGATACCGGGCATGGTGGCTGACTGGATCACCTCGATGTCACTCTCGCCACTTGCTTTCCTGCTCGTCACCGCGCTGCTGTTCCTGCTGCTTGGCGCTGTTTTCGACACGCTGCTGATGCTCTTGGTGATGGTTCCGATCCTTCTGCCCTCCGTTCATGCGCTGGGAATTGATTCCGTGCATTTCGGCGTTGTGGTCATTGTCAACATGATGATCGGGTTGATCACGCCGCCCTACGGCGAACTTCTGTTCCTCATCGGTGGGGTCTCCAAGATCCCGCTGGCCGAACTGATCCGGGAAATCTGGGGCTTCATTCTGACCCTGTTGATTGCGCTGCTATTGATCATCCTGTTTCCCGACCTTGTCCTGTTCATTCCCCGGATGGCTGGATACTAGAGACCTGTGGCGGCGGAAGCGCTCTGCGACGCTGAAAAGCGGGGCGTCTTGGGCTGATTTGCTGGGGTCTCAGGAGCGTTTCGCGTGAATCATTCAGTCTGAATCAATCACGCGCTGCCACATCGATGAAGCCGATATCCGTTCATCTGGAGTGGCGAAAATCTGCACTCACAGCGAAAACTGAAATTGGATTGCTTTACAACTGGAAAAGTGGTTTCCTGCGGTCTGGGAGAAGGTATGTGTTGAATCAACAAGCTTTTTCGACTGACCGGATTGATGAGAGCGATCAATTACGGGTCAATGTATACAGGCTTCTGGCCCGTTTGCTGCGCCAGCCGCCGGATGCACCTCTCCTGACTGTTTTGAAACAGATGACAGGTGACGATTCCGAGCTTGGTCAGGCGATCACCGAACTTGCGCAGGCCGCTACTGCTACCAGCCTTGCTGCCAGCCGTGATGAATACAATGTCCTGTTCATCGGCTTGGGTCGCGGCATTCTGACCCCCTTCGGGTCCTATTATCTCACCGGATTTCTGCATGAAAAGCCGTTGGCCCGTTTGCGCGACGACATGGGTCCGCTGGGCATTGCCAGAAGTGATGATGTCAAGGATCCGGAAGATCACGTTGCGGCGCTGATGGAAATGATGGCCGGCCTGATTGATGGCAGCTTCGGCTCTGTTCAGCCTATACCGGCACAAAAGGTGTTTTTCGACCGGCACGTTGCCAGTTGGACCCCACATTTTTTCAAGGATCTCGAGAACTGCCCCTCGGCAGGGTTTTTCAAGCCTGTCGGCCGTATCGGACGCCTTTTCATGGCGATCGAGCAAGGCGCCTTCGAGATGTAGGCCGCATCTGCGGCCTGACGTTGTTTCAATGCGTATTGCAGTCCGGCCAAGACACCCGGCCAGACTGCCGCAGACGGTTCCGGGTGTCGATGAATGGAGACCATCATGAAGGCAAAGACAGAAGATGCTGCGACCGACCGTCGTGGTTTTCTGAAGTTCGCCGGGCTTGGCACGATTGCCAGCGGGGCGGCCCTGGTCGCAGGCACTGAAGTCGAGGCAGCACAGACTGCCGAACCGCAGGCAGGCGCTGGGTACCGGGAGACCGATCATATCAAGGCCTACTACGCGAGCACGCGGTTCTGAGGAACTGCGCTGATCGGTGTGGCGAAAGAATAAACAAAAGGGAGAGTTAGCATGCTCAGGAAGAAGACAAATGGGGTTGCGCGAGGCCCCCGGCTGTCCTCGGCGGTAGCAGAGCTTGGAGCAACGGCGATCGATCGCCGGACATTCCTCAAACGTTCGGGTCTGACCATTGGTGGGGCAGCAGCCATCACCTCGCTTTCGGGCGGAATGGTCAAGCGAGCAGAAGCTCAGACAGCCGCAGGTACCGGGAAAACCGAAATCAAGAAAACGATCTGCACGCATTGCTCCGTCGGTTGCACGGTGATTGCGGAGATCGAAAACGGTGTCTGGACGCGTCAGGCGCCCGGCTATGATTCCCCGTTCAACCTCGGTGCCCATTGCGCCAAGGGAGCGTCCGTCCGCGAGCATGCCCATGGCGATCGTCGCCTGAAATACCCGATGAAGCTGGTCGGCGGCAAATGGCAGCGCGTCTCTTGGGACGACGCCATCAACGAGATCGGCGACAAGATGCTTGAGGTGCGTGAAGCCTCTGGACCGGATTCGGTCTACTGGCTGGGCTCGGCCAAGCATTCCAACGAGCAGGCCTATCTGTTCCGCAAGTTCGCGGCTTACTGGGGGACGAACAACGTCGACCACCAGGCCCGCATCTGCCATTCCACCACGGTGTCCGGTGTTGCCAACACCTGGGGCTATGGCGCGATGACCAACTCCTACAACGACATCCACAATTCTAGATCGATGATTTTGATCGGGTCGAACCCGGCTGAAGCGCATCCGGTGTCGCTGTTGCATCTGCTCAAGTGCAAGGAAGAAAATAACGCACCGTTGATCGTTTGCGATCCGCGCTTCACCCGCACGGCGGCACATGCCGATGAATTTGTGCGGTTCCGGCCGGGCAGCGACGTGGCACTGATCTGGGGTATTCTCTACCACATTTTCGAGAACGGCTGGGAAGATAAGGAATACATCCGCACCCGCGTCTGGGGCATGGATCAGATCCGTGACGAAGTGAAGAAATGGAACCCGGCGGAAGTCGAGCGGGTGACAGGTGTGCCTGGATCGCAGCTTGAGCGGGTTGCCCGCACATTGGCCAACAATCGGCCGGGCACGCTGATCTGGTGCATGGGTGGCACGCAGCACTCGAACGGCTCGTCCAACACCCGCGCCTATTCGATTCTGCAGCTGGCGCTGGGCAATATCGGACAGTCCGGTGGCGGTGCCAACATTTTCCGTGGCCATGACAACGTGCAGGGCGCCACCGATCTGGGCGTGCTGGCTGATACGCTGCCAGGCTATTACGGCCTGACGGCCGGATCCTACGCACACTGGGCGCGCGTCTGGGACGAAGACCTGGATTGGCTCAAGGGCCGTTTCGCCACCATGAAAGGCAAGGACGGCAAGAACAAGCCGATGATGTACGAAACCGGAATTCCTGTGTCGCGCTGGATCGACGGTGTTCTCGAAGCCAAGGAAAACCTGGATCAGCCCGACAACACCAAGGTCATGGTGTTCTGGGGCCATGCGCCGAACTCGCAAACCCGCCTGCCTGAAATGCAGAAGGCAATGGGGATGCTGGATCTGCTGGTCGTCGTCGATCCTTATCCGACGATGACTGCGGTGCTTCAGGATCGCCAGGATGGCGTCTACCTGCTGCCGGCCTCGACCCAGTTCGAGACCTATGGCTCGGTGACGGCGTCCAACCGCTCGATCCAGTGGCGTGAGACGGTGATCGATCCACTGTTTGAATCACTGCCCGACCACACCATCATGTACAAGTTCGCCAAGAAGTTCGGATTTGAGGACAGGATGTTCCGCAATATCGAGGTCAATGGCGAGGAACCGCTGGTCGAGGACATCACCCGCGAGTGGAACCGTGGCATGTGGACCATCGGCATGACCGGGCAGTCTCCGGAGCGGATGAAATCGCACATGGAGCATCAGTACACCTTCGACAAGACCACCTTGCGTGGCGTTGGCGGGCCGCATGATGGCGAATTCTACGGCATGCCGTGGCCTTGCTGGGGCACGCCGGAGATGAAACACCCCGGTTCGGCAGTGCTTTACGATGTGTCGACCCCGGTCGCGCAGGGCGGAATGGGTTTCCGTGCCCGCTTCGGCGTCGAACGCAACGGCGACAACCTGCTGGCGGAAGACAGCTGGCCGGTCGGCTCCGAGATCGAGGACGGCTATCCCGAGTTCACCATGGCCATGTTGAAGGGCCTTGGATGGGATGCCGATCTCACCCCCTATGAAAAGCGCATGATCGAATATGTCGCTGGCATTCTCGAAAAACGGCCTGCGGAAGAAGAGGTCGGCGAGACCTCCGACCAGGGCGAGATCCCGTCCGATTACGACAAGAAGATCGAAGGCGTGAACTGGAAGATCGATCTTTCCGGTGGCATTCAGCGCGTGGCGATCAAGCATGGCTGCGCGCCCTACGGCAACGCCAAGGCCCGCGCGGTGGTCTGGACCTTCCCGGATCCGGTGCCGTTGCATCGCGAACCGCTCTACGCACCCGATCGCGAACTCGTGGCCGATTATCCGACGATTGCCGACAAGACCTTCTGGCGCGTGCCGACGGCCTTCAAGTCGATCCAGGATGTCGATTTTGCCAAGGACTATCCGATGATCATGACCTCGGGTCGCCTGGTTGAATATGAGGGCGGCGGTGACGAAACCCGCTCCAATCCGTGGCTGGCCGAGTTGCAGCAGGACATGTTTGTTGAAATCAACACCTTTGATGCCAACAATCTGGGGATCAGGGATCGTGAGACCGTCTGGCTGCACAGCCCGTCGGGCGCCAAGATCAAGATCATGGCCATGGTCACCGAACGGGTGGGCCGGGGCGTCGTCTTCTGTCCCTTCCACTTCGGCGGCCAGTTCCAGGGCGTCGATCAAAGGCACAAATATCCTGAAGGCGCCGATCCGATCGTGCTTGGGGAGGCGTCCAACACGGCGCAGACCTATGGCTACGACATGGTGACGCAGATGCAGGAAACAAAAACCACGCTTTGCCGCGTCGAGCGGGCATAGGGAGGACACACAATGGCTAGAATGAAATTCCTCTGCGACGCTGAACGCTGTATCGAATGCAACGCCTGCGTCACGGCGTGCAAGAACGAGAACGAAGTCCCTTGGGGCGTCAACCGGCGTCGTGTCGTCACCATCAATGACGGCAAGCCGGGGGAACGGTCGATATCGGTTGCCTGCATGCACTGCTCGGATGCGCCGTGCATGGCGGTCTGCCCCGTCGACTGCTTCTACCAGACGGCAGATGGCATCGTCCTGCACGACAAGGACCTGTGCATCGGCTGTGGCTATTGCTTCTATGCGTGCCCGTTCGGTGCGCCGCAATATCCGCAGGCTTCCAACTTCGGCTCACGCGGCAAGATGGACAAGTGCACCTTCTGCGCCGGTGGCCCGGAAGAAGATATGTCCGCCGCCGAGTTCCAGAAGTACGGGCGTAACCGGATTGCCGAGGGCAAGTTGCCACTTTGCGCCGAGATGTGCTCGACCAAGGCACTGCTCGCCGGTGACGGCGACACGGTATCGCAGATCTACCGCGAGCGTATCGTTGCCCGCGGCTTCGGCGCCGGCGCCTGGGGCTGGGGTACGGCCTACGAGCAGAAGAGTGGCGGTTGACCGACATGTGTTGATCTCAGTCGGATTGGCAGGCGGGCAGATGTCCGCCTGCCAATTTTCGCTAGACCTGTCAGAACACCGGGAGTTCATCGATGAATAGTCTGAAGACCCGCTTCGCGCCCACGCAGCCGCTCATGGCCGTGCTCGCCTTTGCCCTTGTCGCCCTTGTCGGATTGTATCTGCCGCTTCAGGCTCACGCCCAGAGTTCGGTTCGGCCACCGGAAAATGCGACGACCAGCATTGCACCGCCCGGCCCCCCCATGCAGGGCGGCGTTCAGAGCACCCAGTCGGATGCGGAAATCTGGCACGATATTCGGCTTGGAGAGACTGGTCGTTCGGCGACACCGAACGCTGCCGGCGGGCAGATGATCCAGTCGCAGGGTGAAGACTGGCGGCTTTATCGTGAGGGTCCGACCCATGACTATTTGGGCTATGCGATGCTTGCCACGCTGGTCCTGCTGGCGCTGTTCATGGCCATACGCGGACGCATCAAGGTTGAACACGGCCTGTCCGGCGTCAAGATCAAGCGCTTCTCCACCCTGGAGCGGATGAGCCACTGGCTGATGGCGCTGTCATTCATCACCTTGGGCATCAGCGGCCTCAACGTCACCTTCGGGCGTTCGCTGATCCTGCCATTGGTCGGCAAGGATTTCTTCGGCCCGATGTCGGGCTTTCTCAAGGCCACTCACAATTACACTGCTTTCGCTTTCATGCTCGGCCTGGCCATGGCCTTCGTGCTGTGGGTCGTGCACAACATTCCCGACCGCACCGACCTGAACTGGCTGGCAAAAGGCGGCGGGCTGTTGAGCAAATCGAGCCATCCGCCGGCAAAGAAATTCAACGCCGGCCAGAAGGTCATCTTTTGGGGCGTGATGCTGCTTGGCTTGTCCTTGTCGGTCTCCGGCTGGGCTTTGCTGTTTCCGTTCGAACACAGCCTGTTTTCGGATACGTTTGCGCTTTTCAGTGCGATCGGCGTCGATATCCCGCATCTTCTCGGTCTGCCAGCGGCGCCCTACAGCGCCATTCAGGAGCAGCAGCTCAACAGCGCATGGCATGGCATCATCGCCGTTGTGATGATCTGTCTGATCTTTGCCCATATCTATATCGGTACCATTGGTATGCAGGGTGCCTTTGACGCCATGGGCTCGGGCGAGGTTGATCTGAACTGGGCCAAGGAACACCATTCGATTTGGGTTGACGAGGTCATGGCTGAAGAGACACAAAAAGCTGACGCGGCGGTTGCCGCGCCGGCCGAATGATGATGGGAAGGAACCTGATATGAAAGCATTTCTTCTCAGCATCGCGGTCTTGCTGCTGGTCGTGGTTGTCGCCATGTTCGGGCTCAAACCGCTTCTGGAGACGCCGTCGGACCAGGCCTATTCGACCGGAAATGTTCGCCTGAATTGATACAGGCACGGATAATGAAAGTGACACAATGAGCGACGAAGCCTTTAACCTGTCGATGCGGAAATTTCTCAAGCAAGTCGGCGTAACCTCACAGCAGCAGATCGAAGCACTGGTACGCTCGGGCGCGACAGGTACCGGCCCCTTGAAACTCAAGGCCGTATTGACAGCGGAAGGCACCGACCTGGAGCATGTTGTCACCGGCGAAATCGAGTTGCCCTGATCGCCGACATGTTGCCCACCCCCGAATTTCCGCCGCTGCTGAGCGGCTATGCGGTGCCGGCCTCAGATGACCCGATGCAGATTGCCTTTGAAGGTGCCAGGGATGGCCGCTTCAGTGCAGGCGATTTGTGCTGGTCGATGGCTGAAACCCATGCCTTTGCGGCGATCGTTCTGGAGCCCGAATGTTCGTTGGCCAAAGCCTTGCAGATGGCACCACTGATGATGGTGGCCATTGGTGATGCGCTGGGCGCAATCGGTCCGCCGAATCTTGCCCTTATGTACCGCTGGCCTTTGACATTGCTGGTCAATGGCGGCGAAGTTGGTGAAGTGTTTTTGCGCGGACCGGAAGGCGCCGGGCTTGAGGAAATCCCTTCCTTCATCGTCTTGGGCTTCTCCGTGGCGATGAGCTTGCCGGCCGAGGTGCTTGATGCGCCGGGTCTTGCGCGCAACACAACCGCGCTGTTCGAGGAAGGCTGTGGCGATCTCGACCGGACACAGGTGATCGAGGCGATTGCACGCCATTTCCTGTCCTGGGTTGATACCTGGGAGCATGACGGCTTTGCCGCTGCCCATCCCGATTTTCTCGGCCGTATGCAACCTGCGGACACGCTATCACTGCGCATCGGAGACGTGACCCATGAAGGCCGGATGATCGGCATAGATGAAGATGGCGGTATGCTGCTTGAGGGCGCCGACGGCGCCAAAGGCATATCATTGGAACAGGGACTAGGGATGGCCGGGTGACGCAGACAAAGGACAGGATGCAAGGCATGATCTGGAAATCCGCCGGCCAGCATCTGACACACAGGCTCGACAATGGCTGGCTTGCTGTCAGTGATGATTTTCTGCGGGCCTATTACACCCGTCCCGAAATTCATCCTGTCGAGGAAAGCTGTGCTGTCGAGCACGCACTGTTCGAGCGATTGATGCTGGATCCCTTTGCACCGATCAGCGCTGAGGACCTTGCTGCCATTGCCGACCCCGATGCTGCGGCAAATTATGCGCTGGTGCTGCGGTTCCGTGACCATCTGGTTGCCAAGGGATCGATCGAAGCGGCTTATGCATCCTTGTTTGCGCCCGGCGCGCCGGTTATTCCGCCGGTTTTCATCAGCCAGATGGTTCACCTGATCATGGGCAACATCCTGATGGGCGAACGCGATGCGACGGTGGCGCGCGCTGCGGAATTGTTTTTCCGCGAGCAGACCGCGACGACGTCGGAGGAGCGAATGATGCTGGCCGATGCCGAGGTGGTCGAAACTCGCGCCCAGAAAACCGCTCTGCTGGCCCTGTCCGGGCCCGCCGGCACAGAAGTCGCCCTCGATATTCTCGACGCAGACAATGCGGACGAGTATTGGGCCCGCGCCGACCATTTTGACCTGGCGCTGGATTTCCGCTTCTCCGAGCCGGGGCAGGACGCCTTCGCCCGGCTGATCGAGCGCTGGATCAAGCATTTTCTCGATTTGCGCGTCCGGGTGCAACCGCTGCAGTCGGTGAAGAACGAGCGCTGGTCCTGGCATGTCGGGCTGGATGCCGAATCCAACCGCATCCTCAACGCGCTCTACCAAGGCGAATATCTGCCCGAAGACGGCCAAGGCAGCATTGCCGCGCTGTTCCGGATGGAATTTCTGGATTATGATCGGGTCGTCGACAAAATGCGCCGCAAGCCGGCCTTTCTCGGGCTGGCCATCGATGCGCATGACCGCATCCGGATGAAACCGCAGAACCTGTTGATCAACCTGCCTCTGAAGCCGGCGCTTCAGTAGCCGGCTCTAGTTGGTTGTGATCGCCGTGATTTTGCCAACTCCGCTGTCACCTGCAGAATCATAGTCGATGGTGACATTATCGCCAGCCCTGAGCCCTTCGGGAACAAGGTCACCTGCGGGTGTCAGGTCCCACACTGTCTTGTCATCCAGAATGAGGACATGATCGACCCGATCATAGGCAACAACGACACCACTTGTCGAATCAGCCAAGGCAGGGCTTGCCAGCATTGACCCGAGAATTACGGCTGCAGAAAATGGGCGCATGACGTCCTCCAGACGGCTTGAAGAATGCTGAATGTGCGCTCGTCCCGTCATTCCTGCAAGGGGGTGGAATGCGATATATATTTGAGCCTTCCGCCCCCTTTTCCTGCAGCGTTTTCCTACTCCTTGGAGAGGAAATCATCGACCGTCAAACCCTGACGGCCAGCCTCGAGATAGTCTTCGGTCGTACGTGTCCGGCGCTGATGCGCAATGGCAAAAGGATCGGCCCCATCACGCGACAGCGCCTCAAGCCGACAGCCCTCGCACATGTGGATCAGGGCTCGGCGTTCGTCGCTGTCAAACATCCAGTTGCCCTCCAGGCGCCGTTCCACGGCGCGGAGCATTCCGCCCGCAGCAAAGGCCTTTCCGCACGAGGTGCAGCAAGCCGGTTCATCCGCATGCAGTGTCACCGGTTGCATGACGCTGGCGGCGAGATTGTAGCGCGGCTCCAGTGTGATCGCTGTTTCCGGGCAGGTTGCTTCGCAAATTCCGCATTGCACGCAGGCCGATTCGACAAAGCGCAATTCCGGCGTGTCCGGTGTATCGCGCAGAGCATCGGCCGGGCAGCACGACACGCAGGCCATGCACAGAGTGCAGGCGGCGGTGTCCACATGAACGGTTCCGTAGGGCGCATTGGCTGCCAGCGGCACGATGGTCGATGCGGGCTTGCCGGCATCCGCTAGAACCAGCAGCGCTGCACGCGCCACTTCCCGCTTGCCGCCTAGCGGAACCGGTGCTGCGCGGGAAATTTCCGGCAGGTCGGGCAGCGTATAGAGCGCGGTTTCAACCTGATCAGGATCGGCTTCGAGAAGCGTCACGATACGTCCAGCTTTTTGACCGAAGCCTGAAAGCAGCGCCTCGGTCAGCGCGCCTTCTTCGCCAACTGCACCGAATTCCTCGGTTTTGTGGGGATCGCCGAGCACGACAATCTGGCGAAAACCGGCTGCCAGCGCCGCGCTCATCAGGTCGTGGCCGACGCCGCTCGTTGCATGCATTTCCAGCGGGATGACCCGTGCTGGCAACCCGCGGCCAAACCGCGCCATCGCCCCGATCAGCGGTGTGCCGTGGCTAGCGTCATGCAGCAGCAGCACCGGCGCCTTGCCGCCGGCGGCAAGATAAGTGCGGGCAAGAGTCTGAACCCGCGATATCTGGTCGGTTCGCCGCGGATAGGCATAGGCGACGGCCCCGGTCGGGCAATGGGCGGCGCAATTTCCGCAGCCACCACAGATGCCGGAATCAACGACAATCACATCGCCGTCACCGGTGATCGCGCCGGCCGGACATTGATCGATACATTTGGTGCAGCCGGTCTTGCGCGAGCGCTCATGGGCGCAGATCGAGGCGTCATAGGTGACATAGAGCGGTTTTTCAAAACTGCCGGAATAATCGGCTGCCTCGAGCACCGCCTCCAGCACCGCCACCGGATTGCCGGGGTCTGCGCGGAAATAGCCATCGCGGCCATGCGCCCGAGTGAACAGCGAGGTGTCGCTGGACATGTCGAAAATGACGCTGCAGGTGGTTTTTGCGCCGTCGCGTGGCATGGCAAATTCCGGGCGCGCCCGCGACGACGGCAGCATCGCCGCATAGCCGTCGACAACCAGCTCGAAAGCGCCCAGCGAACCGGCTGCTGCAGCCACACGGCCGGCAAAAACCGGAAACTGCAATTCCGACGGCAACACCAGATCATCGTTCCGGGTCAGAAGCAGCGTCACCGACAATGTCCGGTTGAGGCGCTGGGCCGTATCAAACGCCGCCTGGCCGCTGCCGATCACCAGGCAAAGCCCGTCACTTTCAATCGCCCTCAGGCGCGCCGGCGTGACCGGCAGTTTTGCTGCCGCCAGCAGCGCTGCCATTTTCGGCGCGGTCGATGCGGTGTCGGCGGTCCATCCCGCCATCTCGCGAATATTGACAAAGGAAACCGCCCCATGCCCCGATTCCGCGGCAATCTCTTCAAACAGCGGACGTTCCTGGGTGCAGGAAATGCAGATCGGGCTGTCGGTTGCCAATGCAGCCTCGAGCACATTGATTTCGCTGCGGCACAGGTGATGATGCGCCGAGACATTTGCATGGCTGCCACCCAGTTTTTCCGGGTTCAACACCATGGTTTTCTCGCAGTCGCATACAAAAAGCCGGGTTGCATCTAAAACCATTGGATCACCCTTGTTGTTTCCCCAAACACCTTATACTTTCAACGACAAGAGACAACCGTGATTGCCTCAACACCGTGGAGGGACTGACCGGCGTGTCGCGGGAATTGACCATAATGCTCGGGGTGATTGCGGAAAAGCGGCAATCGGTTTCGCGGTGGGCCAAGGACTACTGGATGCCCGTTGGCGTGATGCTGGCGCCGGCGGAGCTTAATCCGGGCGATATTCTGGTCAGCGACGACCGCATGACCCGCTATTATATGGGTCGGGTCGATCTCACCTGCTATGCCGCCGACACCGAGGCCTATGTCGAAAACTTCAACAGCGGCACCCCGGCGCTCTATGTGGTGCTGCGGCGTGACAGCGAAAACCTGCATCCGCTTGACTGGTATGTCCAGAGCGTCACGGCATCGCCGCACGCCGCGCAGGACTACGAAGTCGGCAGTGAAGACATTGTCGAGCGCTTGCCGATGCCGCCGGAGATTTCCGAGGCAATTCTCGAATTCCTGGATGCCTACCACGTTGAGACACCCTTCATAAAACGGCGGCGCGACAAGCTTGATCTCGAAGAGCAGAAATTCGGCAAGCATCCGATCTTCCTGCCCCGCAAGCGCTCAGATAATGGGGACCTCGATGGCTGAAGACAAAGACGGATTCCTGTCCCGATGGTCGAGGCGCAAGCAGGCGCATGAGGCAAATCCCGAGAGTGACCCGGATGCACCCGAGACACTTGATGCGACAGACGCCAAGGTTCTGCTGGCGGAAGAGCTTGAAGCTGAAGAAGCGCAGCTGCTTATCGAAACCGAGGAAGCGGAAGCCAATCGTCTCGTGGCCGAAGCTGTGGATCTGGACGAGATCGAATCCGGTTTTGATTTTTCGATCTTTCTCAAGCGTGGCGTGCCGGGCCAGTTGCGCAAGAAGGCCTTGCAAAAATTCTTCAATTCCAATCCGGTCCTGGCCAATCTCGACGGGTTGAATGACTATGACGAGGATTACAACAACCCGTTGCACATGGTCTACAAATCTTCATGGGACGTGACCCGCGGGTTTCTCACTGAAGCCGAGAAGCTGTTGCAGCAGGCCACGGGGCGGCTGACAGAGGATGAACCGCTTGATGAGATGCCGGAAGAGCTGGCCGAAGACGATGCGGAACTGACGGACGACACGGCGGAGCTGGATGATGATGCCCCGGAATTGACTGCCGAAGAGCCGGCAGAAGACAGCGACATGCCGGATGACGATCAGCCTGGCTCGACGGATGAAACCGAGATGGTCAGCAATGAGCCAGATGTGGATGACACACCGGATCAGGAACTGCCGCAACAAAAGCGCGTCTCGATCCGCCAGCGGATGAACGGGTGAGGCCCGTGTCAGACCGAGGGATCAGCCAGATGATTGCGCAGCATCTCTGTATAGGCAGCGGCCATTTCGGTGACGAAAGCCTCGTGATCGTCGACGTCCATCACATTCTTGGCGACAAAGGCATTGTAGCGTGCCGCGCCATAGAGGAACGCCATGTGGATGTCGGTGGCGAGAAGCTTGGAATTGGCCGAATTGGCAACTCGGATGAACCGGTCGGCCAGTCTGACAAACTTCTCCGTCTCGGAGCTTTTGTCGGTGCGTGCCGTGCCGTTTTCGGTGCCGTTCATGCCGGGATCTCCTCGTTACTCGATATCTGTCGACGCACAGTCACCGAAACCATGACGAACACTGCGGCAACCGGGATGCACTATCGACTATGGGGTTTGCTGTGACAATCGCCACTGCCCAGATTCTGGATCAGCTCAAACGGGTCAAGGGGCCCGAGCTGAGCGGCAATATTGTCGATCTCGGCCTGGTGTCCGGAATTGTCATCGAGGGCGGCCAGCTCAGCTTCTCCATCACCGTGCCGGCCAGGCTTGCCACTCAACTCGAACCATTGCGCGCCGCGGCCGAAAAGGCCGCTCTGGCGTCGCCTGGCGTTGCCGGAGCGCAAGTGACGCTCAAGGTGGACCATACTGAAGAACAAGCGAGCCCGCCGCCGCAGCCGGTCCGGTCCGCACCATCGGTTTCCCAGTCCGAGGCCATCCCTCCGCCGATGCAGAAACGCGCTCCGCCACAGGCTCCAGCGCCGGGAGCCAAGGCGCCGGTTCCCGGAATCGGCGCCATCATCGCGGTCGCCTCGGGCAAGGGCGGTGTCGGAAAATCCACGACTTCGGTCAACATTGCGCTGGCGCTTCAGGCCAGCGGGCTGCGGGTTGGAATACTCGATGCCGATATCTACGGGCCTTCAATGCCGCGCCTGCTTGGCCTGTCCGGGCGGACGCAGAGCGGCGAAAACCGCACTCTGATCCCGTTCGAGGCTTTCGGGCTCAAGGTGATGTCGATGGGCTTTATCGTCGATGAGGACACGGCCACGGCGTGGCGCGGGCCGATGGTGATGCAGGCGTTGACGCAAATGCTGCGCGAGGTTGCCTGGGGTGAGCTCGACGTGCTGATCGTCGACATGCCGCCGGGCACCGGTGACGCGCAACTAACTCTGGCCCAGAATGCTCCGCTGGCTGGCGCCGTGATTGTGTCGACGCCGCAGGATCTGGCGCTGATCGATGCCCGCAAGGGGCTGAAGATGTTCCGCAAGGTCGATGTACCGATCCTCGGCATTGTCGAAAACATGAGTTATTTCCAGTGCCCCGATTGTGGTGGCCAGCAGGCTGTCTTCGGCCATGGCGGAGCCCGTGCAGAAGCCGAGCGCATCGGCGTTCCGTTTCTGGGTGAGGTGCCTTTGGTCATGGCGATCCGCGCAACATCGGACGGCGGTACGCCGATCGTGGTTTCGGATCCCGAAAGCGAACAGGCGCGCATCTACAAGGACATTGCCAGCGGGATGTGGGCCCGGCTGACCGAGGAACGCATGTTGGCGGGAGGTCAGGAATAGGCCATGCAGGATTTTGCGGGTGCATTCGGGCTGGCTTTCCGGTTGATCGCGTCGGGCGATGCGGATCTGTTCGAAATTGTCGGGCTTTCGATGCGCGTCAGCCTGACAGCGTTGCTGCTCTCCTGCCTTGTCGGTTTTCCGATCGGGGCTCTGCTGGTGGTCCGCAAGTTCTTCGGCCGCGGCATCGTCATTGCGCTGGTCAATTCGATGATGGGCTTTCCGCCTGTGGTGATCGGATTGCTGGTCTATCTGGCTCTGTCACGGGCCGGGCCGATGGGCTCGTTCGGGCTGCTCTACAGTCCGACCGCGATGATCATTGCCCAGACGCTGTTGATCGCGCCGATTGTCGCGGCCTTGTCGCGGCAAGTGCTGGAAGCGTTGCAGGCCGAATATGACGAGCAATTTCGCTCGCTCGGGATCTCGCGGGGACGCGCTGTGCTGGCACTGATCGTCGATGGCCGCTACGGCCTTGTCACAGTCGCGCTGGCCGGTTTTGGCCGCGCGGTGGCCGAGGTCGGCGCGGTGATGATCGTTGGCGGCAATATTGACCACCTGACCCGGGTGATGACCACGGCGATTGCCCTTGAAACCTCCAAGGGCGACCTTGGCATGGCGCTGGCGCTGGGGATCATCCTGATGAGCATCGCCATTTCGGTCAATCTTGGCGCGGGGGCGCTGCGGGCGATGGCGGAAAGGCAGGCCTATGCCTGATGTTGTTCCGGTGACCCTGCCAACATCGCCTATTGAAGGGGCACAGACAACGCGTGACCGGATCTTGCCGGGTGCGCTCAGGGTCGACGGGCTGTCGCTCAAGATGGCCGGAAAATTGCTCGTCAATATCGAAAAGCTCACCCTCGATCCGCGATCAGTCACCGTCATCATGGGACCCAACGGAGCCGGAAAAAGCCTGCTGCTGCGTCTGGTGCACGGGTTGATTGCGCCGACGCAGGGCTGGATCAGCTGGGGCGAGGTCGCCTGCGGTGAAGCAACCCGGTCAACCCAGGCGATGGTGTTTCAGAAGCCGGTGCTGCTGCGCCGCTCGGTGGCTTCCAATATTGACTTTGTGCTGCGTCTGCGTGCCGGAACATCTGCTCAGCGCCGCGCGCGCTGCGATGAGTTGCTGACCCGCGTTGGCCTGTCCGGTCAGGCGGGACAGCCGGCGCGGCTTCTCTCAGGTGGCGAGCAGCAACGGCTGGCACTGGCGCGCGCGCTGGCGACGCGGCCAAAGGTGCTACTGCTTGACGAGGCAACAGCGAGCCTTGATCCGGCATCGGTTCAGATGATCGAGCAGATCGTGCTGGCAAGCAACACTGATGAGACAAAGGTGATTTTCGTCACCCATGATATCGGCCAGGCGCGTCGCCTGGCTGATGACGTCGCGTTTCTGCATCACGGAGAACTGGTCGAACATCGGCCTGCAGAAGCGTTTTTTGCGCAGCCTTCATCCGAAGCTGCCAAGGCCTATTTATCGGGCCGGATAGTTCTTTGACGAAAAAATTGAAACACTGAGGAGAAACAAGATGACAACAAGAACCACCCTGTTCGGAGCCGCATTGCTCTCCGTTCTGGCGACGGCGGCTTCTGCCGAAGATCCGTCAATCCTGGTTCAGTCGACGACATCGACACAGAATTCCGGTTTTTATGACTACATCCTGCCGATCTACAAGGAAGAGACCGGCGTCACCGTCAATGTGGTGGCTGTGGGAACCGGACAGGCAATCAAGAACGCGCAGAACTGCGACGCCGACGTGCTTCTGGTTCACGCCAAATCGGCGGAAGAGAAATTCGTCGCCGACGGGTTCGGTGTGGCGCGCTCCGATCTGATGTACAATGATTTCGTCATTGTCGGCTCGTCGGCGGATCCGGCGGCGATTGCCGGCGGCAATGATGCGGTTTCAGCCTTCAAGACCATTGCCGAAAAGCAGGCACTATTTGCCTCACGCGGCGATGATTCCGGCACCAACAAGGCTGAACTCAAGCTTTGGAACCAGGCTGGCGTCGATATCACATCGGTTTCGGGCGACTGGTATCGCGCCACCGGGTCCGGCATGGGCGCAACCCTGAATGCGAGTGTCGGCATGGGCGCCTATACGATGTCTGACCGGGCAACCTGGATCAGCTTCGGCAACAAGGGTGATTACCAGATCGTGGTCGAAGGCGACCCGGTGCTGTTCAATCAATATGGCATCATTCTGGTCAATCCGGACAAATGCCCGAGCGTCAAGGCCGAACTGGGCCAGCAGTTCATCGACTGGATGATTTCGCCGCATGGTCAGGAATTGATTGCCGGCAACACGCTGGACGGAAAGCAGTTGTTCTTCCCCAACGCCAAACCCTGATCAGCTGTCAATTCCGAACTCTGAAAAGGGCAGGAATGACACCAACTCGCCCCGGGCCACTGAGGTCACGCTTTCGGTGATCTCGATCAGGCCCGTGGCCTGACGCAGGCCGGATATCAGGCCAGAGCCGTCGCGTGTGAATTTATGCGCGACGGGTCGCCCGTCCGCGCCCGGTTCAAGCCAGCCGCGCCAGAATTCGCGGCGGCCGGGTTTCTTGGTCGGCACATCGAAGCCGGCTGCCACAGGGAAGCGCACCGGTTCGCGGTAGCTGCCACCACCGAGCACGGTCAGCGCCGGGCGGACATAGAGCAGGAAACAGACAAAGGCCGCGACCGGATTGCCTGGCAGGCCGAGAAAGACGCAATCGCCGATTTGTCCAAAGCTCATCGGCCGCCCCGGCTTGACCGCGATCTGCCAGAGATGGCGGATGCCCAAAGTATCGATGGCATTGATAATGTGGTCCTCGTCGCCGCGCGAGGCGCCGCCGCTGGTCAGGATCACATCATGGGTCTTGGCGGTTTTTGCCAGCGTCGCCTCGATTAGCGCCGCGTCATCGGGCAGGATGCCGAGATCGGTGATCTCGCAGGACATGGTGTCAAGCAGCGCATGCAGCATCGAACGGTTGGAATCATAAACCTGCCCCTGGGCGATCTCTGCGCCGGGCTCCAGTAATTCATCGCCATTTGACAGGATCGCCACCCGGATGGGGGCCCGCACCTTGATCCGCGGCAGGCCGAACGAGGCGAGTGCTGCCATGTCCTGCGGCCGGAGCCGCGACGTGCTTTGCAGCACGGCGCTTCCTGCTGCCACATCTTCGCCGGCACGGCGGGCATTGGCGCCGCGCTTGAGCGTCAGCGGAACAGTCACCTGATCGCCGTCGACGGTGCAGTCTTCCTGCATGGCCACCGTATCGGCGCCCTTCGGCATGGCTGCTCCGGTAAAGATGCGCGCGGCCTGGCCCGGTTCAAGCCGGTGGCTGGCCAGGTCGCCTGCAGCTATGCGGGTGACCACCGGCATCGGGCCAGTGACGGGGGCGGCAAAGGCGTAGCCGTCGACGGCGGAATTGTCATGCAAGGGCACATTGCGCGGTGCGATGATATCGGACGCAAGCCAGCGTCCCGAGGTCTTGACCAGCGGCAGTTCCTCGACGCCTGTTACCGCCGACAGCCGTCCGGTGAGGATCGCCAGACATTCCTCATGGCTGAGCCTATCCTTGTCGGTGAGAAAGCAGTCGTTCAATAGCTTGCGTGAGGTCATGCGGCAGTCTCTCCCAATCCGGTCTTGAGCGCGATCATATCGGCGATACCAGCAATGTCGTCCAGCGCGAAGACGGGAATTGTTGCACCGGTGACCGGATGATCGGCAGCGATGGCGCAAATGTTCGCGTCGGCATTGGAGAGCGGTTCCCGTTCCGATGTGGCAAGCCGGCGCGCCTCGATTTTCGGATGGCCCTCGCGCTTGTAGCCTTCGATTAGCACGAGGTCACAGGGCGACAGCTTGGCCAGCACGTCCTTGAGCGACGGCTCGTCGGCATCGCCAAGTTCATGCATGATCGCCCAGCGGCGGCCCGAAACAATCGCCACCTCTCCAGCGCCTGCCAGACGATGGCGATAACTGTCGGTGCCTTGATGATCCACATCGAACAGGTGATGCGCATGCTTGACCGTGGCAACCCGATAGCCGCGGCGGGTGAATTCCTCCACCAGCAGGCAGGTCAGCGTTGTCTTGCCTGAGTCCTTCCATCCGGTGATGCCGAAAACGGGCGGTGTCATGCAGCGGTTCCGGCGAGATAGCGTTCCGCCTCGGCTAGTTCGTCGGGTGTGTTGGCGTTGAAAAACGGATCGGGCGCATCATCTCCAGCCGCCTCGAAATCGCAAAAGGTGAAATCATGCCGGTGCACCCAGGCCAGTACCTTCATGGTGTCGCTGGTGGCCAGCCACTCAGCCAGATCCTCACGCAACGCCACAGGCCAGAGACCGAAAACCGGATGCCGGTTGCCTTCTGAACGGGCAATGACGATGCGCTCCGGACCGGACAGAACGGCAAAGCGCCGGACCAAATCGAGCGGCAGAAACGGCGTGTCGGTCGCGGCACTGACAAGGTGGGTGACGCCCGGTAGCGTGGACGCCCATTCGAGCCCGGTCAGCACGCCGGCAAGCGGACCGGCATGGCCGCCTATGGTGTCGGGCAACACCGGCAGTCCGAATTGCAGATAAGGTTCAGGGTCGGCATTGGCATTGATCGCCAGCGTTTCGACCTGGGGCGCGATCCGGTCTATGACCCTCGAGATCATGGTTTGTCCGCCGAGCAGTTGCAGGCCCTTTTCTCCGCCGCCCATCCGCCGCGATAGGCCGCCTGCCAGTACCAGTCCCGCGATTGAGCCGCTCATGACGCGTCCTCCGAAGCGCCCTTGCGGCGATGCCGCGGCGCTTCACGGGCTGCCTCGGTGGGGTCGCCATCAAATTCGATCCGTTCCAGTCCGGCGAGCGCCAGGAACCTTTTGCCACGGGCACGCCCGATCAGCGTCAATCCGGCCTTGTGGGCAAGCTCGACGCCCCAGGCGGTGAAGCCCGAGCGGGATACCAGAATTGGAATGCCCATCATCACGGTCTTGATCACCATTTCCGAGGTCAGCCGCCCGGTGGTGTAGAAAATCTTGTCGTCGGGTTTGACCTTGTTCATGAACATCCAGCCGGCGATCTTGTCGACCGCATTGTGCCGGCCGACATCCTCCATATAGACCATCGGCACATCGCCCTGGCACAACACGCAGCCATGGATGGCGCCGGCTTCCAGATAGAGGCTCGGGGCGGTGTTGATCTTGTGGGTTAGCGTATAGAGCCACGAGGTCTTCAGCCGCGCCTCCGGTGCCAGATGAATGTCGGAGAAATTCTCCATCACATCGCCGAACACGGTTCCCTGTGCGCAGCCGGAAGTTCGCACCTTCTTCTGCAGCTTGGTCTCGTAATCGGTCTCGCGCTCGGTGCGCACCACCACCACTTCGAGATCATCATCATAATCGATTGCGGTGATCTTATCGTCGGCATGCAGCATGTTCTGGTTCAACAGATAGCCGACAGCCATCAGGTCCGGATGATCTCCGATCGTCATCATGGTGACGATTTCCTGACGATTGAGATAGAGCGTCAGCGCCTTTTCGGTGACCACCCTCGTGGTCACCTTGGCGCCCAGATGGTCAACGCCGGTGACCTCGGCGGACAAACGCGGGTCGGAGGGGTCGGTCTTGAGCAGAAAGCCGTCGTCGGACGGCGAATTGTCTATCGTCACTGGGGCAACTTTCACTTCGAGCACATCGCCGGGATGCTAAAGCGATTTCCCTCAAACGCAACTCGTTCCGGATGGTTCTCAGGGACGTTTGCGGATCAGGAAGCTGATCGCTGAGCCTTCGGTGACGGAAGAGAGCAGTTCGTGCCCGGCCTCGCTGCAGAAAAATGGCACATCGATGGCCGAGAGCGGGTCATCGGAGACCAAGCAAAGTACGGCGCCCGCGGGCATTTCGCCCAGTCGCTTGCGGGCCTTGAGGACAGGCAAGGGACATTGCAGCCCGAGCGTATCGAGTTCAGCGTCAAAATTCATGTCGCTTCCTGTTGCCTTTGGGCTCTGCATGTCCGCCGCTGCACAGCAGTGGAGGGACGCGCGATAAGATATTCTTGGGGCAAGTGTAGCCGTTCATCTCTGATTTCGTAAGACGCTATTCCATATGCGCCCAGACAGGTCGGATCGGGTAAAGCCGGATGCCGACAATCAGTATTCTCTGCTTCAGCGCCCAATGTTGACACGGTCGTGCTTCGCGGATGAGGTGCTTTCGTCATTACCGCCCTGAATGTGCATGTCCAGCTATCCAGTTTTGGCGCTCCAATAGAAAGACAAAGATAACATGACAAGCTTCGCCCTTCGCGTTCAATGCCAATCCAGGCGCGGCATTGTCGCCGCCATATCCGCGTTTCTGGCGGAACAGGGCTGCAATATCACCGACAGTGCCCAGTTTGATGACGTGGAAACAGGCAATTTTTTTATGCGCATG
Source organism: Hoeflea sp. IMCC20628 (assembly GCF_001011155.1). Taxonomy (NCBI): domain Bacteria; kingdom Pseudomonadati; phylum Pseudomonadota; class Alphaproteobacteria; order Hyphomicrobiales; family Rhizobiaceae; genus Hoeflea; species Hoeflea sp. IMCC20628. The sequence goes on along the minus strand of NZ_CP011479.1, from coordinate 3,445,070 downwards.
AGTTTCCGATCCGAAGACGGCCGCAGTCTCGATGACCTCATCGGCAAGTTCGAACCGGTGTCACAATCATTCGATATGGAAGCTGAGTTCTTTGACGAAGCGGTCAAACGCAAAGTCGTCATCATGGTGTCAGGCTTCGGCCATTGCCTCAACGACCTGCTCTACCGTTGGCGGATAGGAGGCCTGCCGGTCGACATCGCCGCCGTCGTTTCCAATCACATGGACTATCAAAAACTGGTTGTGAACCACGACATCCCGTTTCACTGCATCAAGGTAACAAAAGCCAACAAGCCGGATGCGGAAGCCCGGATCATGAATGTCGTTGAAGAGACCGGCGCGGAGTTGATTGTGCTGGCGCGATACATGCAAATTCTCTCTGACGACATGTGCCAGAAAATGTCCGGGCGGATCATCAATATCCACCATTCGTTTCTGCCATCCTTCAAGGGCGCCAATCCCTACAAGCAGGCCTTCGAGCGCGGTGTGAAGCTGATCGGAGCGACTTCGCATTATGTCACGGCGGATCTTGATGAGGGCCCGATCATCGAGCAGGACACGATCCGTGTCACCCATGCGCAGTCAGCGGAGGATTATGTTTCGCTCGGTCGCGACGTCGAAGCTCAGGTTCTGGCACGCGCCATCCATGCTCACATTCATGGCCGGGTTTTCATCAATGGCAATAAAACGGTTGTGTTTCCGCCGTCCCCCGGTTCGTTCGCCTCGGAGCGCAGGGGGTGAGGGGGCCCGATTGCATCGGATCTGTGAAATCAGAGATCTGAAATCCCGAACTGGAAAACGCTGATCTGATCAATATCAGTCGCTGCTCCGTTGACGACATGCTTGCCGGTGCAGCAATCGGATTGATCTCGTTCATTTCAAGGGCTTTCCTGGCATGGTAAGGCTTGCGGCGATTGGGAGCCTCCTCGCAGCGAGGACAGCATACCGAAAGGATCTCAGCATGTCTGATCTACTGGTGCACCCGGCTGGAGTAACCGGCAAGGTTCATGACATTACGGTCGAAAATGCCAAAACGCCGAAATCGCCAGATTGGGGCTATGTAGGCTTTGGTGTTTACCGTTTAAAAGCTGGCGAAAGCGCTTCGGAATCAACCCTCGACCGGGAGGTGATCCTTGTGCTGGTTGAAGGCAAGGCCGAAATTTCGGCTGGCAGCGAAGCTTTTGGCGAACTAGGCCAGCGCATGAATGTTTTCGAGCGCACGAAGCCTGTTTGTGTCTACATTCCCAACGGCAGCGATTGGACTGCCTGGGCAACGACCGATTGCACTCTTGCCATCTGCACCGCACCCGGCATGGGCAACCACAAAGCACGCATTCTGGATGTGCCGGATCTGGTCACTCGCGGCAAGGGCGCCAATACGCGCTATATTTTCCCGATCGCCATGGAAGAAAGTGATGTCGCGGATTCACTTCTGGTCACCGAGGTTTTTACTCCATCTGGCAATTGGTCGTCCTATCCGCCGCACCGTCATGACGACGACAATTTTCCTGCCATGACCTATCTGGAAGAGACCTATTACCACCGGCTCAATCCCGAACAGGGCTATGGCCACCAGCGTGTCTTTACCGAGGATGGGACATTGGATGAAACCATGAGCGTATCAAATCATGATGTGGTGCTGGTGCCCAAGGGCCATCACCCCTGCGGCGCGCCCTATGGCTACGACATGTATTATCTCAACGTGATGGCCGGCCCGATACGCAAATGGCGATTCCAGAACCACCCCGATCATGACTGGATCGCTAAACGCGACGCGTAAGCGGTGTGCTGTCATACCAAATTGAGACTTTCAGGAAAGACCAGATCATGATCCGTCACCTCGTTCATTTACGGTTCGCCAAAGACACCTCCGAGGCCGATAAAAGGGCAATTTACAAGGACCTCGGCGCCCTGTCCGGTCACATCGACGGTGTCCTTGATTTCCAGCATCGGACCAATGTCAGTGTGGAAATTCCACTGGTGCGTGGCTTTGACGACATGTTCTGGTTTGACTTTGCCGACATTACCGTCAGAGATACCTATCTCGAAGACAGTGTTCATCAAGCCATTGGCGCCCGGATTGTGGCCAAGCTCGACGGCGGTGCGGATGGCGTATTTGTGTGTGATATTGAAGTGTGATTGATCTCCGTAAGCGAGAATTTCTGGCCAGCCTGTTTGAGGCCGCAGTGCTGCGCGCCGATCCAAAGCGGGCGCTGATGGATGCGCTGCCGCAAAAGCCCAAGGGCAGGACGGTGGTTGTCGGCGCCGGCAAAGGTGCTGCGCAACTGGCTGCCGCATTTGAAGAGTTGTGGGATGGCCCACTGACGGGCACGGTGGTGACCCGATATGGTTATGCAGCACCCTGCAGGACAATCAAAGTGATTGAAGCAAGCCACCCGGTGCCTGACAGCGCCGGTCTGGCGGCATCCGAGGCGTTGTTTGACACGGTTTCCGGCCTGACTGCAGATGATCTGGTCGTGGCTCTCATCTGCGGCGGCGGTTCGGCGTTGTTGCCAGCCCCGCCTGAAGGTCTGTCGCTCGCCGATGAGCAGGAACTCAACCAGGTACTGCTTGCCTCCGGAGCTCCGATCGGGGTGATGAACGCGATCAGAAAACATTCAAGCCGCATCAAGGGTGGAAGGCTTGCCGCCGCCGCCTGGCCCGCGAAAGTAGTGTCGCTGGTGGTTTCCGATGTGCCCGGCGATGAAGCCTGCCAGGTCGCTTCCGGCCCGACAATTCCAGACGCTCTGACATTGAGCGAAGTCCAGGCGATGATTTCCGCGCGCGCCATTGCATTGCCCGAAAAGATCCGAGCCCATTTGGCCAGCGGCAAGGATTTGCCGCCGCGCCCGGATGATGCGGTGTTTGCGAACAATGAAGTTCATATCATTGCGTCAGCCGGATTGTCGCTCGAGGCCGCTGCCGAACTGGCCAAGCGTGCCGGCGTCGATGCGGTGATCCTGTCGGATGCGGTGGAAGGCGAAGCCCGCGATGTCGGGCTGGTTCATGCAGCCATTGCCCGGGAAGTGGCTAGCCGTGACAGACCTTTCGTCAAGCCCGTGGTCATTCTGTCTGGCGGCGAAACAACCGTCACACTGCGTGGCAAGGGCAGGGGCGGGCGCAACACCGAGTTTCTGTTGTCTCTTGCCTCCGCTATCGAAGGCGTCGAAGGGATCACTGTACTCGCCGCTGACACGGATGGGATTGACGGCTCGGAAGACAATGCCGGTGCCTTTGCAGATGGAACCTCGACCGGGCGACTGCGAGCCCAGGGACTGGATCCGCTGGCCAGCCTGGCGGCCAACGATGCCTGGGGCGCTTTCGACGCCATCGGCGATTTGTTCGTCACCGGCCCGACCGGGACCAATGTCAATGATTTCCGGGCGATCCTGGTCGGCGCTCTACCTGGTCAGGCGTAGCCATCACCCTCTATCGGGCCTTTTCGCATTGGGCATTCCATGAAGGTGGCGGTGCTACGTAACCTGCTGCCTGCGCCCTTAAGGCGCCAGAGTTCTCAGCCATCTCAGAGCGAAGCAGTAATGCCGCCATCGACATAGAGAGTATGGCCGTTGACGAAGGATGAAGCTTTGGAGGCCAAAAAAATGCAAGCGCCGACGAGTTCATCGACCTGGCCCCAACGGCCGGCCGGGGTGCGTTTTTCAAGCCAGCCGCTGAACTCAGGATCAGCCACCAGGGCGGCATTGAGCGGAGTGTCGAAATATCCCGGTGCGATAGCATTGCACTGCAAGCCATATTTGGCCCAGTCAGTCGCCATGCCCTTGGTCAGATTGCCCACGGCGCCCTTTGTGGCGGTGTAGGGGGCGATGGAGGGACGGGCCAGCGCCGTTTGCACTGATGCGATGTTGATGATCTTGCCTTGGCCGCGCCCGATCATGTGCCGCGCGACCGCTTGTCCCACATTGAAAACCGAACTGACATTGGTGCGCATTAGCTGCTCGAATGCATCGGCGGGAAAATCCTCGAGCGGTGCGCGGTGCTGCATGCCGGCATTGTTGACACAAATGTCGATGACGCCCACGGATGCCTCGAAACCGTCGACTGCAGCGCGGGCTGCAGCATGGTCGGTCACATCAAAGGCAAGCTGGTGGATGGATGTGCCGGTGCCGGCCAGCCGGGCTGCTGCATCCGCCAGTTTGGTCTCATCGCGCCCGTTGAGCACCAGATTTGCCCCGGCTTGTGCGAGCCCTGCGGCAAGCGCGTAGCCGATGCCCTGGGAAGAGCCGGTAATGAGCGCAGTGCGCCCGCTCAGGTCAAACAGACCAAGATCCGCCATGGCAGCATCCTCTCTGAAAGTGTTGTCACATTCAGAGCGAAACCTGTCGGCTATTGAAACCATAGTCAATGTTGTTCAGAGGAGACCGATACTCACGTGACATCGCCTTGACGGCGATTGGCAGTGTCAAAAGCCGAAGAGATGGCGGAGTTTTAGCGGAGATCTGCCCAAGGTATCGGACAGATCTCCATGTTAAAAGTCGACCAGGCGTTTGCCCGGGGATAAACCTACAGCCGGTCGAAGACCTGATCGATTGCTTCCGCTGCTGCCTTCACAACGATATCGGCTTCTTCCCGTGTCAGGCAGAGCGGCGGCGCGAAGCCGAGAATATCACCCTGCGGCATGGCCCGGCCGATGACATTGCGTTCGGCAAGCGCTGCAGCAACCTGCGGTCCGATCTTTTTGGCCGGATCGAAGAATTTGCTGTCATCGCGGTCCTCGACAAATTCGATTGCTGCGATCATGCCATCGCCGCGGACGTCGCCGACATGCTTGTGGCCGCCGACAGCCTTGGCCAGTTCGGAACGGAAATAGGCGCCGGTCTCCCTGGCATTGGTCACCAGATCCAGTTCGTCGATCAGTTCCAGGTTGGCGACACCCGCTGCCACGCAGATCGGATGCGCAGAATAGGTCCAGCCATGGCCGATGGAGCCAAGCTTGTCGGAGCCCTGCACCAGAACCTCCCACACCTTGTCGCCGACAATGACGCCAGACAGCGGCGCGTACGCCGAGGTCAGGCCCTTGGCGATGGTGATCAGGTCGGGCTTCATGCCGTAATGGTCGGAGCCGAACATGGTGCCGAGACGGCCGAACCCGGTGACCACTTCGTCAGCAACCAGCAGGATGTCGTATCTGTCGAGCACGACCTGGATTTTCTCCCAGTAGCCGGCCGGTGGTGGCACAATCCCGCCAGTGCCCAGAATCGGTTCGCCGATGAAGGCTGCGACGGTATCGGGGCCTTCTTCCAGGATCATCTCTTCCAGCTTGTCGGCGCAATGCTGCGAGAACTGCTCCTCGGTCTGGCTGCGGTCTTCACGGCGGAAAAAATACGGTGCCTCGGTGTGCAGTATCGGCGCGCGCGGCAGGTCGAAGGCGGTGTGGAACAGGTCCAGCCCGGTCAGCGAACCGGTCATGACGCCGGAGCCATGATAGCCGCGCCAGCGCGAGATGATCTTCTTCTTTTCCGGCCGGCCCAGCACATTGTTGTAGTACCAGATCAGCTTGATGTTGGTCTCGTTTGCGTCCGACCCGGAGAGGCCATAATAGACCCGGCTCATGTTTTCGGGCGCACGGTCGATGATCATCTTGGAAAGGGTAATCGAGGCCTCGGTGCCGTGGCCGACATAGGCGTGGTAATAGGCGAGATTCTTGGCCTGCTCGGCGATTGCATCGGCAATCTTCTGGCGGCCATATCCGACATTGACGCAGTAAAGGCCAGCGAAGGCATCAAGGCTGGTCTTGCCGGTGGAATCGGTGATGTAGACACCTTCACCGCCGGTGATGAGCCGTGTCGGGCTTTCACCGCGGGCATGGGTGCCCATATGGGTCGACGGGTGGAAGAAGTGGTCCCGGTCCCAGGCGTTGAGTTCGTTGCTTTGGTCGAGCATGGTCATTCCTTTTCGTAAAATCGGGCTGCCGGTTCAGGCAGCCGTGTCGATGCAGAGATATTTGAGTTCGGTAAAGGCTTCCATGCCATGGCGGGAGCCCTCGCGGCCGAGGCCGGATTGCTTCCAGCCACCGAAGGGGATGGGGGCGCCGGTGATCTTGACCCGGTTGACCGCCACCATACCGTATTCGAGCGTGCGCGAAAGCCGCAGCTGGCGGGCGCCGTTTTCCGTGACGAGATAGGCCACCAGCCCGTAGTCGCTGTCATTGGCGCGGGCGACGACCTCCTCTTCGCTGTCAAATGCGGTGACGGCGGCGACGGGACCAAAGGTCTCCTCGCGCATGATCAGCGCGGTATCGGGAACATCGGTCAGCAATGTCGGCTGAAAGAACAACGGTCCGGCGGTGTGGCGCGCACCGCCAATCGCCAGCCTGGCGCCCAGCGAAATGGCGTCACTGATCTGCGCCTCGACCTTGACGACGGCACGCTCATGCATCAGCGGGCCGATGTCTGTTCCGTCCTGAAGCCCGGGCCCGGTCTTAAGCTCCGCGATCCGCTGCGCGAAGGCCTTGCAGAATTTCCCGTAGATCGGGCGCTGAACATAGATCCGGTTGGCGGCCAGGCAATCCTGGCCCGACGTGGCGAATTTTGCGTGGATGGCAATGTCGACGGCCTTGGCGATGTCGGCATCGGCGAAGACGATAAGCGGCGCGTGCCCGCCCAATTCCATCACCAGCCGCTTCATCGTCGGTGCGCACTGGGCCGCAATCAGTTTGCCGATGCCGGTCGAGCCGGTGAAGCTCATCGCCCGCACCCTTGCGTCATCACAGAGGCGGCCAACGATGGTGGCGGCATCGCCGGTGACGACATTGAAGACGCCGGCGGGAATGCCGGCCCGTTCGCCAAGTTCGGCCAGCGCCAGCGCCGAAAGCGGAGTTTCCGAAGATGGATGCACAATTGTCGTGCAGCCTGCGGCAAGCGCTGCCGCCGCCTTGCGGGTGATCATCGCCAGCGGGAAGTTCCACGGCGTCACGATGCCGACCACGCCAAGGGCTTCGCGCCGGACGATCATCTCGGCATTGGGCAGGTGGCTGGTAACGGACTCTGCGTTGAGGCGCTTGCCCTCTTCGGCATACCATTCGATGAAGGACGCGGCGTAGTCGATCTCGCCACGGGCTTCGGCCAGCGGCTTGCCCTGTTCCAGCGTCATGATCAGCGCCAGGTCTTCCTTGGCCGCAAGAATGAGTTCATGCCATGTGAGCAGGATGGATGCGCGTTGTTGCGGCAGCAGGCTGGACCACGGCATGAATGCACTTTGGGCGGCGGAAATGGCCTGTGTGGTCTCGTCAAGGCCCAGCGTGGCGACCCAGGCGAGCGTGGCGGCGGTCGCCGGATCGCTGACTTCAAAGGCCTTGCCGTCATTGCCGGCCATCCAGCGGCCGTCGACATAGGCAAGTTGACGCAGCAAATGCCGGTCGGAGAGGCGGCCGAGCGCATCATGGAACTCGGCGCGGGCAAAAACTGCATTCATGTCCGGATCTCCTCTTGGGTCTTGCAACAAGATGTCACGAAGCCTGCGAGAGATTGTCTGTTCCATGGGCGTGGGAGAGAGAGACGGGCCGAATTGACCGGACAATGCAGAGACTTTGTCTATTGCGGCAGCAGCGCCTCAAGCGACAGCACGGTCTCTTCCTTGACGGTTTTGGTGACGATGTAGGTGAAGTAGCGATCTATGCCGAGTTCCCGGTCGAGCAGGCCATCGACCAGGCGCTGATAGGCGTCGATGTCAGACGCCATGATCTTCAGGATGTAGTCGACCCCGCCGCCGACCGACCAGCAGGCGGTGATTTCGGGGATAGCGGCGATCGCGCGCTCGAAGCGTTCGAAATCGGCCTGACGATGATTGGTGAGCGTCACCTCCATCAAGACACTGGCCACCGGCGCGATACGCCGGACATCAATATGGGCGTGATAACCGGCGATGATGCCGGCCTTTTCCAGCTTGCGCAGCCGCATCCAGCAGGGTGTGGGCGACAGGCCGGCTTTTTCGGCAACCGCCAGCTTGGTGATGCGCCCATCCGCTTGAACGGCTGCCAGAATGCGAAGGTCGATGGCGTCGAGTTTCATAGAGTTGCGCTCCCGCGCGGTCCAAAACGTGTTCAATGTCAAAAAAACGACAATGATGCCGTAGTTTGGTGTTGTCAATTGATATGATATTTTGCACTGTGAAATCATGACAATATGGCAGCCTGATCCATCACAACTTCGCCGGCCGGCCTATCTCTCGCTCGCCGAACAATTCACCCGTGCGATCCAGGGCGGCATGCTCGTCAATGGCGCCCGATTGCCGACGCATCGGCGTCTGGCCGACGATCTTGGCCTCTCGGTGCAGACCATCAGTCGCGCCTATGATGAACTGATCCGCCGTGGTCTGGTCGCCGGGGAGGTCGGGCGCGGCAGTTTCGTGCAAACCCAGTCGGGAGAGCCAGCCTCTCCCTATCTGCCGGAACGGCTGGGTGAGCTGATCGACCTGTCGATTCTCAAGCCCGCCTGCGACCAGATCCATCTCGACCGGATGCGGGAAGCCTTCGCCTGGCTGGGTGAGAACCTGCCGTCAAGTTCGGCGCTGTCCTTCCGTCCCAACATGGTCTTCCCGCGGCACCGTCAGGTCGCAGCCCTATGGCTGGCCCAATGTGGGCTGGATGTCTCGCCGCTCAATATCAGCATCACAAATGGCGCTACCCCGGCCATGACCGTGGCGATGATGAGTGTCGCCCAGCCCGGAGCCACCATCGCTGCCGAAGCCATCAGCCATCACACACTGAAGCCGCTTGTGACCTATCTTGGCCTGCATCTCAAAGGCCTGGCGATTGACCATGACGGCATGATCCCGGAGGCGCTCGACGAGGCATGCCGCAATGGTGTCATCCGCGCGGTGTTCCTGCAGCCTTCGGTCATCAATCCCATGGCCACGCTGATGAGCGGGGAACGGCGCGCGGCACTGGCGGATGTCGCCAGGCGGCATGATATTGCCATTATCGAAAACGATGTCCTCGGCCCTCTTGTCGAGGCAGGGGTGCCGCCTGTTGCCGCCTTCGCGCCCGAACGCACGCTCTATGTCACCAGTTTCACCAAAATCACGGTCCCCGGCGTCAGGATCGGCTATCTGGCGGCGCCGGATCGCTATGTCTCCGCGGTGACCAACCGGCATTTGGTTTCCAACTGGATGGCGACGCCGGCGATCGCCGAGATTGCCACCCGCTGGGTGGATGACGGGACCGCGCTCGAACTGGTCGACTGGCAACGCAAGGCTCTGGCGGCGCGGCATGCCATCGCCGATGAAAAGCTTGCCGGACTGGATTACCGGGCGCATCCGCAAAGCCTGCATATCTGGCTGCATCTGCCGGCTGGCCACACCGAAGAGGGGTTCGTGTCCCAGGCCCGGTTGCGCGGGGTGGCCATCGCGCCGGGGTCTTCCTTCCGCATTGCCGACCTCGGCTGGCGTCCGTCCGTGCGGATCTCGCTTGGATCAACGACGGAAGAAGAATTGAGCATCGGTCTCGAGATCATTGCATCGATGTCGATCGGAGATCCCGAGGCGCCGTTGCTTGTGATTTGAGCAGCGTGGACAGAATATAGCCGTTTCGACAATAATTGTACTGATATTATTATTCACATTGACATGATTTAAAGTCATGGTCATCGTTAGGTCATGCCGGTCTCAACGGGGAGAGACACGAATGACAGCGCCGATCATCCGCATTGACAATATTACCAAGAGCTTCGGCAGTCTGACCGTGCTCGACGGCCTCTCGATGGACGTGATGCCGGGTGAGAAACTGGCACTGATCGGCCCCTCGGGATCCGGCAAGACGACGATTCTGCGCATTCTGATGACGCTTGAGCGGATCAATGGTGGCCAGATCGAAGTCGATGGGTCCCAGCTTTATCACATGCAAAAGGCTGGTGGCCTGGTGGCTGCCGATGAGCGCCATCTGCACATGATGCGCGAAAAGATCGGCATGGTGTTTCAGCACTTCAACCTGTTTCCGCACAAATGCGTGCTCGACAATGTGACGCTGGCTCCGATGCTGACCAAGAATACGCCGCGGGCAGAGGCGGAGACACGGGCCATGGAGCTGCTCGACATGGTCGGGCTTGCCGACAAGGCGAAAAGCATGCCGTCCCAGCTGTCCGGCGGGCAGAAGCAACGGGTTGCGATTGCACGGGCGCTGGCTCTCTCGCCGAAGATCATGCTGTTTGATGAAGTCACCTCGGCGCTCGATCCGGAACTGGTCGAGGAGGTGCTGAGCGTGATGCGCAAACTCGCCGACGAAACCGACATGACCATGCTGCTCGTCACCCATGAGATGGGCTTTGCCCACGACTTTGCCGACCGGGTGCTTTTTTTCGACGCCGGCAAGATCGTCGAGGAAGGCAAGCCGGACGAGATTTTCAGTCATCCGAAGCAGGAGCGGACGCAAACCTTCCTGCGCAAGATCATCGCGGCGGGGCACCGCGTCTGAGGCCTGACCGGCCCCGGCAAAGCCCTTTATCGAGACGAAAAACAAAACAAGGAGTGGGAACTATGAAAACAGGAAATCTCGTGACATTGGCTGCAAGCGTGGCAGCCCTGGCTGCGGTCTGGGCCGCACCCGCGGCGGCAGATGACAACAAGCTGCAGCAACTCAAAGACCAGGGCTTTGCCCGCATCGCCATCGCCAATGAGCCGCCGTTCACCGCTGTCGGCGCTGACGGCAAGGTCTCGGGCGCTGCCCCGGATGTGGCACGCGAAATATTCAAGCGGCTGGGCATCGAAGATGTCGCCGCCTCGATCTCTGAATACGGAGCCATGATCCCCGGTCTCCAGGCCGGTCGCCACGATGCCATCACCGCCGGGCTGTTCATGAAGCCGGAACGCTGTGCAGCGGTCTCCTATTCCGAGCCGATTCTCTGCGATGCCGAAGCTTTTGCCTTGAAGAAGGGCAACCCGCTCGGCCTCACCAGCTTCAAGGACATCGCCGACAATGCCGACGCCAGGATTGGCGCACCGGGCGGCGGAACCGAAGAAAAGCTGGCGCTCGAAGCCGGCGTTCCGCGGGACCGGGTGATTGTTGTGCCGGATGGCCAGAGTGGCATCAAGATGCTGCAGGATGGTCGCATCGACGTCTATTCGCTGCCGGTCCTGTCGATCAACGACCTGCTGGCCAAGGCCGAGGATCCAAACCTTGAAGTCGTGGCGCCGGTCATCGGCGCACCGGTCTATTGCGATGGCGCAGCCTTCAAGAAGGGCGATGAATCTCTGCGCGATGCCTTTGACGTCGAACTCGCCAAGATGAAGGAGTCCGGTGATTTCGCCAAGATCATCGAGCCTTACGGTTTCTCCGCCGCAGCCGCGATGTCGACCTCACGCGACAAACTCTGCGCGCCGCAATAAGGCCCCCTGTCGTTGACGAACACGTCTCCCCCCGCAAGCCGGGGGGAGACTGCCGGACAGAGCGTTTGCTGGCGGACGTTTGGATGTTTTTTCACACTGGAACTCAATGATCATGATCGACTGGTCGGGCTATATTGGGCTTATCCTGCAGGGCGCGCTGGTGACGCTGCAACTGACTGTCATGGGCTCGGCCCTGGCCGTGGTCGCAGCGTTTGCCGCAGGCCTGGGCCGTGTCAGCCGTTTTCTGCCGGTCCGGATGCTGGCCACGACATATATCGAATTCTTTCGCGGCACCTCGATCTTCGTGCAACTGTTCTGGGCCTATTTCGTGCTGCCTTTTGCCGGCATCACTCTGTCGCCCTTGCAGGCAGGCGTGCTGGCGCTGGGGCTTAATGTAGGCGCCTACGGAGCCGAGGTGGTGCGCGGCGCCATCAAGGCGATCGGGCGCGAACAGCGCGAGGCCTGTGTCGCGCTCAATCTGACCCGATTGCAGGCGATGCGTCATATCATCCTGCCGCAGGCGCTGCCGCTGATGTTGCCGACCTTCGGCAACAACGCCATCGAATTGCTCAAGGGCACCGCCGTCGTCTCGCTGATTTCGCTCAATGACATGACCTTTCAGGCCCAGGTGGTGCGGGCCCAGACCGGCAGCACGCTGATCCCGTTTGTGACCATCCTGCTGCTCTATTTCGCCATGGCCTGGGTGATATCGCGCGGCATGCGCTGGCTTGAACGCCGTGTGACACGCGGTCTGGATGGGGTGAGGGCATAAGTGATGGAATGGGATTGGAATTTCGTCTGGCAGATCATGCCGACCCTGCTGCAAGGCTTCAAGATCACCATCGTGGCAACTGTCCTTGGCGCCATGGTTGCCATTGTTATTGGTCTGGTGTTTGCGGTTCTGCGCATGACCGCGCCAAAGCCGATTGCACAGGTGACCGGCTTCATCGTTGAATTCATTCGCGGCACGCCGCTTCTGGTGCAGCTCTATTTCCTGTTCTTCGTCCTGCCTGATATCGGCATCCGGCTGCCGGCTCTGGTCGCGGGCGTCATTGGTCTGGGCATTCACTACGGCACCTATATCGCCGAAGTCTATCGCGCCGGTATCGAGAACGTGCCGCGCGGCCAGTGGGAGGCGGCCAAGGCCACCAACCTGACCACCCGCCAGGCCTGGATCCATGTGATCCTGCCACAGGCGATTCCGCCGATGATTCCGGCGCTCGCCAATTACATGATCGCCATGTTCAAGGAGACGCCGCTGCTGTCGGCGATAACCGTGCTGGAGCTGATGAACCAGGCCAAGAGCATCGCCAACAGCAATTACCGCTATATCGAACCGATGACGCTGGTCGGCGTGTTCTTCCTGGTCATCAGCCTGATCTCGGTGTTCTTCCTGCGCCGGCTGGAAGCGCGTTATTCACGGGTGGATGAGCGATGAGCCAGGCTGTCGAACTCTCGCTCGCGTCACGCAAGCCGCGCCTCGACGTCCGGCCGCACGGCAAGCGGATCGGACTGATCATCCTGGCGACGGATCACACCACCGAGCCCGATTTTTGCCGCATGGTTGCAAGCGAGCACATCGGCGTCTACGTGACGCGCATTCCCTATGCCAATCCGGTGACGCCGGACAATCTGCGCGCCATGCAGCCATCAATGACGGCTGCGGCGGAATTGATCCTGCCGGGTGAGACGCTGGATGTGGTGATGTATTCCTGCACCGCCGCTTCGGTTGTCATCGGCGACCAGAATATCGAGGCAGCGATCAAGGCAGCCAAGCCTGAGGCCAGTGTTGTGACGCCGACCGCTGCGGCCGCCAAAGCCCTCACAGCGCTTGGTGCCAGGCGGATCTCGATTTTGACACCCTATTCAATAGAGACCAGCCGACCGATGGCAGAGCATTTTGCCGGGCTGGGATTTGCCATCGACCGCTTCACCTGTCTTGGCCTGACCGATGACCGGGAAATGGCGCGGATTGCGCTGAGCGAGATTGTCGCTTTTGCACGCCAAGCCATGGCGCCGGACTCCGACGCGCTGTTCATTTCCTGCACCGCCGTGCGGGCTGCTGCCGTGGTTGCCGAAATTGAAGCGGCCATCGGCAAGCCTGTCGTCACCAGTAATCTGGCGACCGCCTGGGCCTGTCTCAGGCTTTGCGGCGACACCACAGTCCGTCCTGAACTGGGTAGCTTGATGACGCTTCCGCTGCCGGAGAACTCTCAATGACCGCACCTCTCCCCGTCACCATCAGCGACATCGAAGCCGCAGCGCGTCGCATATCCGGTCGCGTCTTGCGCACCCCCTTTGTGAATTCGGCCTCGCTGAGCAAATTGTGCGGTGTGCCGGTCGGGCTCAAGCTCGAACATCACCAGACAACCAGCGCATTCAAACTGCGCGGCGCCACCAATGCGGTTTTGATGCTGACACCGGAGGAACGCGCGCGCGGCGTGGTCGCCGCCTCGACCGGCAATCACGGCCGGGCGCTCGCCCATGCCGCCAAGGCGGAAGGCTCGATCGCTACCATCTGCATGTCGCGGCTGGTGCCGCAGAACAAGATCGACGAAATTCGCAATCTTGGCGCCAATGTCTGCATTGTTGGAAAGTCGCAGGACGAGGCCCAGGAAGAAGTCGACAGGCTGGTCCGGGAAGACGGGCTGGTCATGGTGCCGCCCTTCGATCACCCGGCAGTGACCGCAGGTCAGGGCACGCTGGGGCTCGAAATTCTTGAGGACATGCCGGAGGTTTCGACCGTGCTGGTGCCGGTTTCCGGCGGCGGGTTGGCGGCAGGCATCGCTGCGGCCGTCAAGGCGCGCAAGCCGGATACCCGTGTCATCGGCATCACCATGGAGCGCGGCGCTGCAATGAAAGCCAGCCTCGATGCCGGGGCTCCGGTGATGGTCGAGGAATTTCAAAGCCTGGCGGATTCGCTCGGCGGCGGCATCGGGCTCGACAACCGCGTGACCTTTGCCATGTGCCGGGATCTGCTCGACGATCTGATCCTGCTGAGCGAAGACGAAATCGCTGCCGGCATGCGCCATGCCTACGCGCAGGAACGCGAGATCATCGAAGGGGCAGGCGCGGTCGGAATTGCAGCTTTGCTCGCCGGCAAGATCAAGACAATCGACGGCCCTGTGGCGATCATCCTGTCCGGGCGCAATGTCGACATGGCGGTGCACCGGCGTGTGATCAATGGACAGAGCGATTCCTGGGCAGAGGCAGCACCATGACCGAGATGAAAATACTGACCGAGAGAGATCTCAAATCACTCGTGTCTCTCGACGCAGACGCGGTCGCTTGCGTGGAAAATGCGTTTCATGCGCTGGCCACAAAGGCCGTGGTGATGCCGCCGATCCTTCGGCTCGATATTCCGGAATACCGTGGAGAGGTCGATGTGAAAGCCGCCTATGTGCCAGGCATTGAAGACTTTGCCATCAAGATCAGTCCGGGCTTTTTCGACAATCCGAAGATTGGCCTGCCCAGCACCAGCGGCATGATGGTGTTGTTGTCGAGCCGCACCGGCCAGGTTCAGGCGCTGCTGCTCGACAATGGCTATCTCACCGATGTGCGAACGGCTGCAGCCGGAGCGGTGGCGGCAAAACACCTGTCGCGTCCGGATTCGGCCATTGCCGCGATCTTCGGCGCCGGCATGCAATCCCGGCTCCAGCTCAAGGCCGTGATGCTGGTGCGGCCAATCCGCGAGGCCCGGATCTGGGCGCGCGATGACGCCAAGGCGACGGCGCTGGCGGGTGAATTGACCGCAGAGCTCGGCATTCCCGTCACGGCTTTTGCCGATCCAAAGGCGGCTGTCGCCGGCGCCGACATCATCGTGACGACGACGCCATCCGTAACGCCGATCCTGAAGGCCGACTGGCTCGAGCCGGGCCAACACATCACGGGGATGGGCTCGGACGCTGAACACAAGAATGAACTCGAACCAGCGCTGATCGCCAAGGCCGGGCTCTATATCGCCGACAGCCTGAACCAGACCCGCCGATTGGGGGAACTCCATCATGCCATTACGGCCGGGCTGGTCGGGGCGAATACCGAATTTGCCGAACTTGGTCAGGTGGTCGCGGGTCAAAAACCCGGCCGCACCCACGCTGGACAGATCACCGTCGCGGATCTGACCGGGACCGGCATCCAGGACACCGCGATTGCCTCGCTCGCCTATGACCGTGCCCTGGCAGCCGGGGCGGGAACCACCTTCGAAAGCTGACCCCGGCAAGACCGGCAAATGAGGAATTGACATGACACAACCCAGCCTCAAGTTTTCACTTGCCGAGTACGAAGCGCGGCTCGCCAAGACCCGCCGGTCAATGGAAGCCAAGGGGATTGATCTGCTGATCGTCAGCGATCCATCCAACATGAACTGGCTCACCGGCTATGACGGCTGGTCGTTCTATGTGCATCAGGCAGTGATTGTGCCGCCCACCGGCGAGCCGATCTGGTTTGGCCGCGGCCAGGACGGCAATGGCGCCAAGCTGACCGCCTATCTAAAGCACAGCAACATCATGGGCTATCCGGATCACTATGTGCAATCGACCGAGCGGCACCCGATGGATTATCTCTCGGGCATTCTGGCCGATAAGGGCTTTGGCAAGCTGACCATCGGCGTCGAGATGGACAATTACTGGTTTTCGGCAGCCGCTTTTGCGTCGCTGGTCAAGCACCTGCCCAACGCCCGCTTCGTCGACGCGACTGCGCTGGTCAACTGGCAGCGGGCGGTCAAGAGCGAGACCGAAATCAAATATATGCGCAACGCCGCCCGCATCGTCGAGGCGATGCATGCGCGTATCTTCGACAAGATCGAGGTCGGCATGCGCAAATGCGATCTGGTGGCGGAAATCTATGACGCCGGCATACGCGGTGTCGATGGTCCCGACGGGCGGATCGGCGGTGATTATCCGGCGATCGTGCCGCTGCTGCCCTCGGGCGTTGAGGCGTCCGCGCCGCATCTCACCTGGGATGACAGACCGATGAAAAAGGGCGAGGGGACCTTTTTCGAGATCGCCGGCTGCTACAATCGCTATCACGTACCGCTGTCGCGCACTGTCTTCCTTGGCAAACCAACCCAGGCCTTTCTTGATGCCGAAAAGGCGACGGCCGAGGGTATGGATGCGGGGCTCGCCGTCGCCAGGCCCGGCAACACCTGCGAGGACATCGCCAACGCGTTTTTCGCGGTGTTGAAGAAACACGGCATCGTCAAGGACAACCGCACCGGCTATCCGATCGGCCTGTCCTATCCACCGGACTGGGGCGAACGCACCATGAGCCTGCGGCCCGGTGACAAGACTGTGCTTGAACCCGGAATGACCTTCCATTTCATGACTGGTCTGTGGCTAGAAGACATGGGCTTCGAGGTCACCGAAAGCATTCTCATTACCAAAACCGGCGTCGAGTGCCTTGCCAATGTACCGCGCAAGCTTGTCGTGAAGGATTAAAGCCATGGACCTGTTGCCGACCCTGCGCCCGTCGCCTGTTTCGCCGACCGTCAACCTGCTGGAGGAGGGCGTCCAGCACGGTTTTCTGCGGCTGCCTTTCAGCCGTGACGATTCCGCCTGGGGGTCGGTCATGGTGCCGCTGACTGTCATCAAGAATGGCACCGGGCCGACGGCGCTGCTCACCGGCGGCAATCACGGCGATGAATATGAGGGGCCGATCGCGCTTTTCGATCTGGCGCGCTCGCTCAAGGCGGAGGATGTCAGCGGCCGGGTGATCATCGTTCCGGCGATGAACTATCCGGCCTTTGCGGCCGGCACGCGGACCTCGCCGATTGACAAGGGCAACATGAACCGCTGTTTTCCCGGCAGGCCGGATGGAACGGCAACGGAGAAGATTGCCGATTATTTCCAGCGTGTCCTGCTTCCCAATGCCGATATTGTGCTGGACTTCCATTCCGGCGGCAAAACCCTCGACTTCCT
The DNA here is from genome assembly GCF_001011155.1 of Hoeflea sp. IMCC20628. Taxonomy (NCBI): domain Bacteria; kingdom Pseudomonadati; phylum Pseudomonadota; class Alphaproteobacteria; order Hyphomicrobiales; family Rhizobiaceae; genus Hoeflea; species Hoeflea sp. IMCC20628. The sequence goes on along the minus strand of NZ_CP011479.1, from coordinate 3,427,821 downwards.
GCCGTTTTGTGCAGCGCATATTCTCGCTGACAAGATCCAGGAGGCGCAATCCTTTGAACTCGTCGAGGCCTTCGGCGCGCCGTTCTCGATGAGAATGCTGGAGATTGATGCCATCGGCATGTACGACACCGCCGCCGAGGAAATGGGCAAGACCTTCATTACCACCGAGATCGGCGGTGCCGGAACAGCAACCGCCACCAGTGTGATGATCGCCAAGCGCGGGGTTTCCAACGTGCTCAAAGCAGCCGGGATCCTGGCTGGAACGGTCGAGCCGCAACCAACGCAATGGCTCGACATGCCTGATGGCGATTGCTTCAGTTTTGCCGAAGATGGCGGGCTGATCGAATTGCTCGTCAATCTTGGCGATCCGGTGACCATGGGATCGGCGATCGCGCGGATCTATCCGGTGTCCCGGACCGGTGCGACACCCCGCGAAATCCACGCCAAGATGAGCGGAATCCTGACAGCGCGCCATGTGCCGGGTCTGGTCAAGCCGGGAGACTGCGTCGGCGTGATTGCGGTCGCCGTCTGAGCCGCGCCACCTAGGAGCAACCTTTCGGCTTCAGGGGGCTCGGCTTAGTTGGCGCGAGGATGAACCCGATGCCAGAGTCCTATGGCTGGGGTTACTCCCGAGCGGAGGTCAGCGACGTCAATTTGTGGCCCTCGACCAGGGTAATCCTCTGGCGACCGCTTTTGATCCAGCCTTTCGAATCCCAGCCGCTGAGCAGGCGGGAGACCGTATGCAGCGTTGTTCCGGTCATCTCGGAAATATCCTGCCGCGAAATCAGGAAATCGATCAGGATGCCGTCGTCGGTCTGGCGACCGGTCTGCCGGGCAAGATTGAGGACTGCATTGGCAACCCGTTGCTCCACCCGTTCGGTGGCCAGTTCAACCACCCGGTCCTGGGTTCCGATCAGCCGGCTTCCAACCATGGCATAGGTATTGGTGGCAAAGCCCGGATGTGCTGCAACCATGCTTTCCCAGGCTGATGATGACCAGGCAAGTACGACGCAATCGGCCGCAGCCACTGCATTTGCCGGATAGGTGTCACGTCCTATGGCTTTTGCGATGCCGAGCAGTTCACCGGTTGCGATGTAGCGGACAATGACCTGTTCGCCATCGGGTGTCACTTTCACTACGCGCACATATCCGTCGAGAAGCAGAAAGAACGAGTGAGCTTGCTCGCCTTCCCGGAAGATATAGCCACCTTTTGCGTGGCGGTGGGAAACGGCGCGCGCAAGCATGTCGTCGAGCGCCTCACGGCTCAACCCGGCAAAGGGAGGCAGATCAGTCAGAAGGGAAGCATCAAGACGGCTCAACAGGCTCTCCAGTTTGCGAAAACGCAAAGACAGGGCGGGCCAGACTGATAGCCATATCGTCACTTCGACGCAATCAGGATACCGCTCGGATGAGAGATGATCGCGGCACGATACAGGCTTTAGAGGTTCACTTTTGGACTGTACGTTGTTGTCGCTTACACCGTGAACAGGACGTGAAAATATGCGGAGAACAAAAAATCAATAAGTATAAACTGATAAAAAACGAGAACCTGAAAAATTCTCGATCTGTATATAATGCGATATAGGAATTATATACTTGTGAGTACAAAAGGGTACATAAATCAATTGATTGTAAATTCACAATATAAGATATAACGGACAAAAATATCTGTCCAGATCGATGTCTGGATTGCGCTAGATCAAAGAGAACCTGGTCTCGCAAGCCTACACAGTGGATGACGGAAACCGGGTAAATGCGAAAATGATGGGCAAGCCAAACGGCAGTCGCGAATGGATGATGAAGGTGTTTGCTGTGTTGGCAAGCCTTGTGCTTGGCGTCGCCGCCGCGCAAGCCGAACCGCTGGTGATGAAATTTCTGGACAAGGCCAGTGTCGGGGAGATCGTGCCCGGCGCCACCGAGTATGGTCAGTTGCGCTCCGATCTACCCGTGGTCGAGGCCCTGAAAGAGGGCAAGGTCGTCGGCTATGTGTTTCTCACATCTGACTTCGTCACCACAACCGGCTATTCCGGGAAGCCGATCCATACGTTGATGGGTGTTGACGACAATGCAAAGGTGACCGGCGTTCGCCTGGTCAAGCACTCCGAGCCAATCGTACTGGTCGGCATTCCCGAATCCAAGATCACCGCGGTGACGGAAAAATATGCCGGACTTGATCTGATCGCCGAGGCCGCCGCCGGCGGTTCGGCGCATGATCTCGATATCGTTTCTGGCGCCACCGTGACCATCATCGTTATCGACGATTCCATCGTTAGGGCGGGTCTGAAAGTGGCGCGCTCGCTTGGTCTTGGCGGCCTTGAACCCGAATTGGCGAGCGCCGGGCCAACGAAGAAGCTTGTGATGCCGAGCGATGCCGATATCACGATAACCGACTGGCAAACGCTTGCCGGCGATGGGTCGATCCGCAGCTTGCGGCTTGATATCGGGCAGGTGAACGCGGCCTTTGAAGAGACCGGCGATGCCCGTGCCATCAAGCGCGCGGAAAAGGGCCCACCGGAAGACACATTTATCGACATGCAGGTGGCGCTGGTCAGCGCGCCCGAAATCGGTCGCACGTTGCTCGGTGACAGCGAATACGCAAATCTGCTCGAATGGCTCGACGAAGGCGACCAGGCCATTCTGGTGGTTGGTCGCGGCAAATATTCCTTCAAGGGCTCAGGCTATGTGCGTGGCGGGATCTTTGATCGCATGCATCTGATCCAGGGCGATACCTCTGTCCGGTTCCACGACAAGCAGCACAGGCGCCTTGGCAAACTGGCGACAGAGGATGCGCCATCCTTCACCGAGCTTGATATCTTCAAGGTGAAGGCCGACAGCGGCTTTGATCCGGCTGAACCATTCCGCCTGCAATTGCTGGTGCAGCGCGCCGTTGGCGCCATCGAGAAGTCTTTCATCACCTTCGATCTCGGCTACCGCATTCCAGACCGCTACACCGAAAAGCTGGCAGTCGAAACGGCTGCGGTCAACAATCCGCAGATCCAGAGTGACGTGGCAGTGTCCGATACCAGCGAACTCAGCCATCTTTGGAAGCGGATCTGGCTGCAAAAGCGTGTCGAAGTCGTCGTGCTGATCGCCGCCTTGACCATCCTGACCGGTGTGTTCTTTTTCCAGATGCAGGTGACGAAATACGAGCGTTTCACCTACTGGTTCCGCGTCGGATTCCTGGTGTTCACGCTGGTCGGCCTCGGCTGGTACGCCAACGCGCAATTGTCGGTGGTCAATGTGCTGGCTTTCTTCTCGGCTGTGATGGCAGGCTTCTCATGGAACGCCTTTCTGATGGATCCGCTGGTCTTCATCCTGTGGTTCTCGGTGGCGGCGTCACTGCTGTTCTGGGGCCGGGGTGTCTATTGCGGCTGGCTCTGCCCGTTCGGCGCGCTGCAGGAACTGACCAACAAGGTCGCGCGCTTGTTCAAGATTCCGCAATATACGGTTCCCTGGGGGCTGCACGAACGGCTGTGGCCGCTCAAATACATGATCTTCCTCGGTCTGTTCGGCCTGTCGCTCTATTCGCTGGAAATGGCCGAACGCTATGCCGAAATCGAGCCGTTCAAAACCGCGATCATCCTGAAATTCCAGCGCGGCTGGCCGTATATCCTGTTCGTCGTCGTGCTGCTCGGCGCCGGCCTGTTCATCGAGCGGTTCTACTGCCGTTACCTGTGCCCGCTCGGTGCTGCGCTGGCGATCCCGGCCCGGCTGAGAATGTTCGACTGGCTCAAGCGCTACAAGGAGTGCGGTGATCCGTGCCAGCGCTGCGCCAAGGAATGCATGGTTCAGGCGATCCATCCCGAGGGCAATATCAATCCCAATGAATGCCTGCAGTGCCTGCACTGCCAGGTGCTCTACCAGAGTGCCACCAAATGCCCGGTGTGCATCAAGAAAGAATCCAAGCGGGAGAAGTTCCGCAAGCAGAACCTTCTCGATCCGATTGCTCCTGCGCCAGCAGGCAAGGGGCAGCCGCTCGTGGGAACCAATCCGACAACACAGCCTACAACTTAAAAAAGGAGACAGCATATGTCAGCCGAAGAAACCAAAAGAAAAGGCCTGTCGCGCCGCAGCCTGATGACCGCAACCGCCGGTGGCGCCGTTCTGGCCGGTTCAGGAATGGGCGCAAGCCTGCTGGGCGGAGCGCTTGTAACTCAGGCGCATGCGTCATCCTCGCCGAAACTGAATTTCGAACCTGGCGAACTTGATCCCTATTATGGCTTCTGGTCCTCCGGCCAGACGGGCGAACTGCGCATTCTCGGCTTTCCGTCTATGCGCGAACTGATGCGGGTTCCGGTTTTCAACCGCTGCTCGGCCACCGGCTGGGGCCAGACCAACGAAAGCCTGAAAGTCCTCACCGAAGGCCTGACCGAAGAAACCAAGACGTTTCTGGCGGCCAAGGGCATGAAGACCTATGACAATGGCGACCTTCACCATCCGCACATGTCGTTCACCGACGGCACCTATGATGGACGCTACATTTTCGCCAACGACAAGGCCAATACCCGGGTTGCGCGTATCCGTTGCGACGTGATGAAGTGTGACAAGATCCTCGAGATCCCGAACGCCAATGACATTCACGGCATGCGTCCGCAGAAATTCCCGCGCACCGGCTACGTCTTTGCCAATGGCGAGCACGAAGCACCGCTGGTCAATGACGGCACAATTCTGGATGATCCGTCACAGTATGTGAACATCTTCACCGCGATTGATGGTGATGAGATGACAGTGGCCTGGCAGGTCATCGTGTCGGGCAACCTCGACAACACCGATTGTGACTATCAGGGCAAATACGCCTTCTCGACGAGCTACAACTCGGAAATGGGCATGAATCTCGCCGAAATGACCGAGAGCGAACTCGACCATGTGGTCGTGTTCAACATCAAGGCCATCGAGGAAGGCGTTGCAGCTGGCGACGTGCAGGTGCTCAACGGTGTGCCGGTCATCGACGGTCGCAAGGGCCAGAACAAGAAGTACACCCGCTACATTCCGATTCCGAACAGCCCGCACGGCGTCAACACCGCGCCGGACAAGAAGCACATCATGATTGCCGGCAAGCTGTCGCCGACGGTGTCTGTTATTGATGTGACAAAAGTTGACGCATTGTTCGACGAAGATGCCGATCCGCGGTCGTGCATTGTTGCCGAGCCGGAACTGGGGCTTGGGCCGCTTCATACCGCGTTCGACGGCAAGGGCTTCGCCTATACGACGCTGTTCCTCGACAGCCAGATGGTGAAGTGGGACATCGACAAGGCCATCCGCGCCTTCGCCGGTGAGGAAGTCGATCCGATCGTCTCGAAGGTCGATGTGCATTATCAGCCGGGTCACAACCATACAACGATGGGTGAAACCCTGGAGGCTGACGGCGAGTGGTTGATCTCGCTTAACAAGTTCTCCAAGGACCGGTTCCTGAATGTTGGACCGCTGAAGCCGGAAAACGAACAGATCATCGACATTTCGACCGATGAGATGAAAGTGGTTCACGACGGACCGACCTTTGCCGAACCCCATGATGTGTGTCTTGTGCGTGCGGACATCGTCAATCCGGTCAATGTCTGGTCCCGCGATGACAAGGTGTTCGAGGACGCTTACGCCCAGGCGAAAGCCGATGGTGTCGATCTGGACTATGACGACGTGGTCATCGTGGATGGCAACAAGGTCCGCGTTTACATGACCTCGGTTGCTCCGCAGTTCGGCCTTGAAAAGTTCACGGTCAAGCAGGGACAGGAAGTCACGGTGTATGTCACGAACCTTGACGATGTCGACGACGTGACCCACGGCTTCAGTATTTCCAACTACGGGATTGCGATGGAAGTGGCGCCGCAGGCAACTGCGTCGATCACCTTCACTGCAGACCGTCCAGGCGTTCACTGGTTCTACTGCCAGTGGTTCTGCCATGCCCTGCACATGGAAATGCGCGGACGCATGCTGGTTGAACCGGCGTAACACTTAGGACCAAACGACCATGAACCTGACCGCCCGCACATTTGCAGTGCTCTTTGGAACCTCCCTCTTCGCGGGGTTGGCGTATTCCGCCGATATCCGCGTCGACCCGGGTCCGGATGCACTGGTGCGGGCGGTCGAACTGGCTCAACCGGGCGACAGGCTGCTGTTGTCCGGCGGGACCTATCAGGGCGGCATTGTCCTGACCAAGCCGCTTGAAATTGACGGCAGCGGCAAGGCTCATATTGTTGGCACGGGCACAGGCTCGGTGATCACCATTGATGCGCCAGACGTGATCATCGAAGGTCTGAAACTGACGGGCTCCGGCACGTCGCATCAAACCATCGACAGTGGCGTGCAGATGACCAAAAAAGCCATCCGCGCCATCGTCCGCAACAATCACATTGAAGACAATCTTTACGGCGTCGACATTCACGGCGCGCGCGATGCACTTGTTGAAGGCAACACCATCATTGGCGGCGACGACAGGTTGATGAGCCGGCGCGGCAATGGAGTTTATGTCTGGAACGCGCCCGGCGCCACGGTGACAGGTAACACGATGCGCCAAGGCCGGGACGGCATTTTCGTCAACACCAGCCGCAAGAACACATTCACCAACAACCGTTTCGAGGGCCTACGCTTTGCCATTCACTACATGAATGCCGATGACAGCGAGGTTTCGGGAAACATCTCGATTGGCAACCATCTTGGTTACGCCATCATGTTTTCAAAGCGCGTGACCATGCGCGACAACATCTCGCTCGACGATCGTGATCATGGCATCATGCTGAATTATGCCAACAACGCCATTATCGAAGGCAATGCCGTGGTCGGCGGTGGCGAAAAATGCCTGTTCGTCTACAATGCAAACAAGAACCTCATCCGAGGTAACCGGATTGAAGGCTGCGAGATCGGCATCCACTTCACCGGAGGCTCGGCGCGCAACGAAATTACCGGCAACGCATTTGTCGGCAACCGCACCCAGATCAAGTTTGTCAGCACCAAGGATCACACCTGGTCCGGAAATTACTGGAGCGACCACGCCGCCTATGACGTCAACGGCGACGGCATCGCCGACCAGGCTTTCCGCCCCAATGACGCGATGGATCAGGTGCTGTGGACCCAGCCTTCCGCGAAACTGCTGCTTGGCAGTCCGGCTGTGCAGCTGGTGCGCTGGGCGCAAAGCGAGTTTCCAGCCTTGCTGCCAGGCGGTATTGTCGACGACCGGCCCTTGATGAAACCACATGAGTTGCCCGAAACAGCGCGCAACTGGAAGGCATCGCTGCAATGAGCGAGATCGTCAAAGCCTCAAATATCAGCATGAAGTTCAAGGCGGTTGACGCTTTGACGGATGTCTCGATCGATGTTGCGCCCGGTGAGCAGGTGGCACTGCTCGGTCACAATGGCGCCGGCAAGACCACGCTGTTCCGTCTGATCCTCGGGTTCATCAAACCAACCGCCGGCTCGATCTCGATTGCCGGGTTTGAGCCGGGCAGCGATGGAGCGCGGCGCACGGTTTCCTACCTGCCAGAACAGGTCGCATTCCCGAAAATGCTGACCGGCCGCGAGGTCGTCCGCTTCTATGCCAAGCTCAAGGGCGCAGCACTGGACGATGTGCAATCCGTGCTCGACAAGGTCGAACTGGTCGAGGCGGCAGACCGCCGGGTGGACACCTATTCGAAGGGCATGCGGCAACGGCTGGGACTGGCCCAGGCGCTGGTCGGCAAGCCCGACCTGCTGCTGCTTGACGAGCCGACTTCGGGCCTCGACCCGCTTTCGCGGCAGCATTTCTATGAACTGATCGCCGACGTGGCCCGTCAGGGTGGCGCGGTGCTTCTGTCCTCCCACGGATTGAGTGAACTCGAAGCCAAGACCGATCGCGTGGCGATCCTGCGCAAAGGCCGGTTGGTTGCCAACGCGCCGCTGGCAGATCTGCAGCGCGAGGCCAATCTGCCGATCAGAATCCGGGTGCGGGCCGCTGCCGGTGCTGTTGAGAAGGTTCATGCGGAGATGGGCGGCGGACGGATCAATTGCGCTTCGGTGGAACTGTTTTGTGCCCAAGGCGACAAGATGCGCATTCTTTCACAGATCAGCGGCCTTGGCGCGCAGGTGGAAGACGTCGATGTCGCCGCCCCGACGCTGGACGAAGTCTACCGCTATTTTTCAAAGATAGGGGCCGACGAAGCTCCGCAGAGGGCACTGTGATGCACGGCGTTCTGACCATAGCTGCAACGGAAATCCGCATCGGTCTTCGCAACCGCTGGATCATCCTGTCGACGCTGATCCTCCTGGCTTTCGCCCTCATTCTTGTGCTCCTGGGCAGTGCGCCGGGCGGCGAGGTCAAGACCGACGCGGTCACCGTGGTGGTCGCCAGCCTGTCGACGCTATCGGTCTATCTGGTGCCGTTGATTGCGCTGTTGCTGTCATTTGACGCGATTGCCGGTGAAATCGACCGCGGAACGCTGCAACTGGTGCTCGCAAGCCCGGTCTCGCGCGGCACTGTGCTTGTCGGCAAGTTTCTGGGCCACGTCGCGGTTCTAAGCATCGCTGTCAGCTTTGGTTATGGCATTGCCGGACTGGTTGCCTTTTTTGCCAATGGCGGCGGCGAGGTGAGCGCGTTTATTGGCGTCGGCCGCTTGATCGCAAGCTCTGTCATCCTTGGCGCCACCTTCATTGCCATTGGCTATATCGCCAGCGCAAGCGTGCGCCAGACCGGCACCGCGGCCGCACTCGCCATCGCGATATGGCTGTTTGCCGTGGTGCTTTATGATCTGGCGCTGCTGGGCGGGCTGCTGGCCAGCCAGGACGGCTTTTTCGCCAGCCAGATTTTCCCCTGGTTGCTGGTATTCAATCCGGCGGATGCTTTCCGTCTTTACAATATGAGCGCTATCGATGCGGCCGCGGTGGGCAGCAATCTGGGTGGCAGTGTTGGCTCGTCGCTGCCCGTGTCCGGCCTTGCGACCATGCTCAGCCCGGTAGTCTGGACCGTCATCGCATTGGGCCTCGCAACCTTCATTCTCAAAAGGGTCCGGCCATGAACATGCTCATGAAGCTCGCAGCCACAGCCGTCGTTGCGATCACTGTTTCGGCCTGCAGCGAGCAAGAGGCCAAAATCGAAGTGCCGCAGCCGGTGGCGCTGACCGAGGAATCAGTCGGGCACTATTGCAACATGACCATTCTCGAGCACACCGGCCCGAAGGCGCAGATCCATCTCGCCAACAACCCGAACCCGATCTGGTTCAGCCAGGTCCGCGACGGCATCGCCTTCCTCCGTTCACCCGAAGAGCATTATGAAACCACCGCCGTTTACGTCAACGATATGGGCAAGGCGAGCCAGTGGGACTTTCCCGGTGATGACACCTGGATTGACGCGCAGCAGGCCTGGTTCGTGATCGAGTCCCGCAAGACCGGCGGAATGGGCACGCCCGAGGTCATCCCTTTCGGCAGCGAGCAATCAGCGTCCGCTTTCGTCGGTGAAAATGGCGGTATGGTGGTCCGGCTTGCCGGCATCCCCGACGCCTATGTTCTGGGCCCCGTCGGTCTCGACCAGCAATCAAACAATCCGGTTACAGGAGCGATCCAATGACGATCAGTCGCCGCCGTTTCATTGGCATCACCGCAGGCTGCATGCTCACTGCCAACAGTGCATTTTCCGCTTCGTTTCCCGGCGCACGCTGGCAGGGTGTCGCACTTGGCGCGCATGCCGATCTTCGACTGGTAGGATTGCCGTCACGCGAGGCTGAAGAGCTGCTTGCCGTTGCGCGCGCCGAGATCGAACGGCTGGAGCAGATCTTCAGCCTGTACCGAACCGACAGCGCTCTAGCTCGGCTCAACGCGACCGGTGCCCTGCATCAGCCCGAGGCCGATATGGTCGAGCTGATGTCTCTGGTCTCGGCGATTCATCAGGCTAGCGGCGGGTTGTTCGATCCAAGTGTTCAGCCTTTGTGGATGGCCTATGCTCGTGCCGGCGGCGCACCGGATCGGGAGGTCATCAAGGCCGCCCGGGCAATGGTCGGCTGGTCCAAGGTCCGGATCTCACTGGATCGCATCGAGCTCGCGCCGGGTGGCAGCCTGACGCTCAACGGGATTGCGCAAGGCTTCATCACCGACAGGATAGTCAAACTGCTGGTGTCCAACGGTCTTGAGGCAGGGCTTGTTTCGGTCGGTGAGATTGCCGCGGTGGGAGGTTCGCCAGTTGGCGGAGACTGGCCGGTCGGCCTTGCAGACCATGAAGACGGTCAGCCCGACGCAACGGTCTATTTGCGGGACAAAGCGGTTGCGACCTCCAGTGCGACGGGAACCATGTTTGGTGCAGGTCAGGCCGGACACATTCTCAATCCGGTCACCGGCTTGCCTGCCACGTCAGCCTGGCGGCGGGTTAGCATCATTCACTCCTCGGCGGCAATTGCCGATGGCCTCTCCACAGCCGGGGTCATGCTGAATTCAGCTGCACTGCGCGATCTGGCGCTTCAGTTCCCTGGAGCATCAGTCCGTGCCGTTGATCAATCCGGACACGAGTTGATCGTTTGATCTTGAACTCCCCGGGTTTGACCAAATCTGATTCTCGGCCGACCTTTTTCCTTGCGGCAAAACTGCGTTGACGCGCAGGTGTCGATAAGTTAACAAATCAGCATTCTCAGGGCGGGGTGAAATTCCCCACCGGCGGTATAGCCCGCGAGCGCTTTCAGGGTCTGAAAGGTCAGCAGATCCGGTGTAATTCCGGAGCCGACGGTATAGTCCGGATGGTAGAGAATGGGACGTGAGGCAACAGGTCGTCAAACCTGTTCCGAACGCTCGTGCGCTCTGGGATCTTGTCATTTATGAAAGGATCCGAGCAATGACAAAATCCCTAAAATTCGCTTTCATCAAAGCACGCTGGCACGCCGATATCGTTGATCAGGCCTATGCCGGTTTCTTGGCGCGGGTTGGTGAGCTCGGTCTCGATGCCGAGGTGGTCAGCTTTGATGTGCCCGGCGCGTTTGAAATGCCGCTGCTGGCGCAAAAACTGGCCAGGACAGGCGACTATGATGCGATTGTTGCAGCTGCTCTTGTCGTTGACGGCGGCATCTACCGGCATGATTTCGTCGCCCAGGCGGTGGTCACTGGGTTGATGGATGTTCAGTTGAAGACCGAAGTGCCGGTGTTCTCCGTCTCGCTTACGCCGCACCACTTCCAGCCCAAGGGCGAGCATGAAGCCTTTTTTACCAGGCATTTTGTGCAAAAGGGGCGCGAAGCCGCAGATGCGGCGGCTCAGATCGTCGCATTGACTGCGCAGATCACGACAGCCGACGCCAGAGCCGAAGCGGCCTGATCAGCAAGGCTTGCGGAAAGACCGGCTACGCGTCGGAACGACGCGTAGTGATGAACCCCAGAAAAACCTGCTGAAATATTTCAGACAATTTCACCCGTCATGTTTCTTGCTCAAAAAGCCGGTCTGCCGCGGTTGGCAAGGGCAATGAAACACGCTGCCGGGCAGGCCGAGCATTTTGTGCCTCAAGGGCGCGCTGTGGTTATGGTAATCCCCGCCGCCGCAGGTTATGGCGGTACATTAATTGGCACCAAAGCGCTGTCAGGCACGACCTCGCCTACGGCCAAATCTCGGCAAAAAGCATCGCTTGCGATTCCGGTCAGAGCCAACATGATAACGAAGCCGTTGCGGCGGCTGTCAGCAAAGGGAAGGAATTGTAATGGCCGGCAAGACGGAAGCACCAAAACATACATCTTATGATGTCGTCATCGTCGGCGGCGCAATCATGGGCGCATCGACCGCCTGGTTCCTGACCGATAACAAGGACTTCAACGGCAAGGTCCTGGTGGTCGAACGTGACACCAGTTATCAGTCCTGCTCGACGGCTCACACCAACAGTTGCATGCGCCAGCAATTCTCTGCTGAACTCAACGTCCGTATCAGCCAGTTCGCCGCCGATTTCGTCAAAAATCTGCGCACCTACATGGGCGGTGATGTCCGTGTTCCTGAACTTTCGATTCATTCTTTCGGCTACATGTACCTGGCCGACAATGACGCCTTCGCCGATGTTCTGCGTCAAAATCAGAAAGTCCAGCTCGCTGCTGGTGCAGCCACGCAACTGATGTCGGCAGAAGAGATCGCCGCGGCCTATCCTTTCTACAATCTTGACGACATCGTTCTGGGCTCGATCAATCTGGTCGATGAAGGTTACTGGGATGGAAGCGCGGTGTTTGACTGGTGGCGCCGGCAATCGCGCGAGCGCGGCGTGGAATATGTCGAGAACGAGGTGATGGCGATCAACCGCAACGCCGCAGGCACCCGTGTCGAAAGCGTCACGCTGAAATCAGGCGAGGTCATCGCCTGTGATCAACTGGTCAATGCCTCGGGACCGCGCGCGGCGCGAACGGCTCGGATGGCGGGCATCGAGGTGCCGGTCGAGCCGCGCAAGCGTTACACTTGGATATTCAAGGCTGAAAAGCCGCTTGATCGAGATCTTCCATTGACCATCGACCCTTCCGGCGTTCATGTGCGTGAAATCGGTGGCGGCACATACCAGTGCGGCGCCCATTCCGAGATAGATCCGGCTGTCGATTATGACGACTTCTCAATGGATCATTCCTTGTGGGAATCCCATGTCTGGCCGATTGTGGCGACGCGGATTCCGCAATTCGAGGCGATCAAGGTGCAGTCGGAATGGACCGGGCATTACGCCTACAACACCTTCGACCAGAACGCGATCACGGGGCCGCATCCGGAGTTGCAGAATTTCATTTTCCTCAACGGCTTTTCCGGTCACGGATTGCAGCAGTCGCCTGCCATGGGACGCGGCACCGCGGAATGGCTCACCTATGGTGAGTATCGCACACTGGATCTGACGCAGTTCAGTTTCGATCGTATTCAGGCGGGCCGCTCGATCGTCGAAAAGGCCATCATCTGATATTGCTCGCCAAATCCCGTCACCGCAGCCCTGCCGTGGTGACGCAATTGACATTTCACGAAACTTGCGGAGATTTAACATGAAGAAACTCGTCCTGACCGGTGCCGCCGGCCGCCTTGGCTCTTACCTGCGCGAGCCACTCTCAAAGCTCTGTGATGAGCTCGTCTCCACTGATCTGGCCGAAGGCATAGACAATCTGTATCCGGGCGAAAGCTATGTGAAGGCAGACCTGCAGGACCTGGACGCCATGGTGGCACTGCTGGAAGGCGCCGACATGGTGGTTCATTTCGGCGCTGTCTGCGACGAGGCTCCGTTTGAGAAGCTGCTTGGTCCGAATTTCATCGGCGCCTACAACATCTGGGAAGCCGCGCATCGCAATGGCTTGCGCCGTGTGGTTTACGCCTCCTCGATCCACGCGGTCGGCATGCACAAGAAGACTGATTTTATCGGCATCGATGCGCCGCACCGGCCCGATACCTTCTATGGTCTGGCCAAGTGCTTTGCCGAGGATCTGGCGAGCCTTTACTGGGACAAGCGCGGACTGGAATCAGTCTGCATGCGGATTCTCTCCTGCGCCCAGGTTTCCAATCCCCGCGCAGTTGGCAGCTGGCTCAGCTATGATGATCTCATCCAGTTGGTGGAGCGCGCCATCGACACGCCCGTCACCGGCTTTTCCGTCGTCTACGGCGTCTCCAACAATGATCGCGCCCCGGTCGACAACGCCAAGGCTCAGCATCTGGGATATCGCCCCAAGGACAATGCCGAACAGTTCGCCAAGGAAATCTATGCCGAGGCCGGTCCGCTCGACCCGAAGGACCCCGGCAACATGCGTCACGGTGGTCCATTCGCATCGGTTGAATTGGGCAATAGTGGCGTTGCGCTTCTGAACTTGAAGGATGGCGACAAGGGCAAGAGCTGACCCATCAACAAGGCTGGCCTGATGACCGTTGAGACAACCCAGGCGGGATCCCGACGGGTGGGGCCATCTTTCAGGTCAAAATGCCCCGACAAGGGGCGTTGCCGAAGCCGGGTTGGCTCCAGTAACGCCCCCAGTTCAACGCAGTGTCATTTCTTCGCAATAAAATGGACAAACGACACACGCCTGTGTCAGGCGGCCCGTGCCAACGCCGCGACGTTGTCGACCTGAGCGGGGACGCCGGCGATCAGGTTTTGCCACATCCCGGAATCGAAGGCGCGCGCCTCTCCTTCCGCGATCTCTGCCTCAACGGCGTAAGTGAGGATGAGGTTCTTGCCGTTCTGTTCCATGCTGTGCCTGGTTCGGACAACCCCGGACGGTAAGGTGGTCTCATCGGTGAACTCTTCGTTCTCCTGCACACTGGTAAGGACGACTTCGACGGAATCGCCGCCCTTGAGCCCCAAGGTCACGACGGATCCGGGGGCGAAGGGGCCCTGGATGGTGGCCTTGCCGTTTCCTGCGTCCAGGGCATGCCATTTGCTCACGTCAGACCAGACCGCCCAGACATCGCTGGAGGAGGCCTCAAATGTGTTTGTGTGCGATGCCACAAACCTGACTGTCTTTGAAGACGAACTCATATCATAAACTCCTTTTTCTCTCATCATTGGACTGTTTTCATCAAGACAACCCTGTCTTGATCGCACTGTTTCTCTTACTCAGATCGCCGTGCGAACACGCGGTTCAAGGCGTTTGAACAAGTGAGGTGCCCTTGTGGCGGTTGGTCCGAATCCGGGAGAGAAACGCGCGTTCCTCGTCGGCGCGATTAGTCTATTCGCCTTGCATCCTGGATACTGAACCGTCCGCAAACTCCAATCTTTGGAAAAACTTGTCGGCCTCAATCCATTCGATGCCGACAAGTATCAATCCAACATTTCGGTTGGGCGCCTGACGCCCTGCCCACAGTCCCCGGGTCAAAGCAGACCGAGTGTCATGGCCGTGACGACAGAAGCTGTCTTGTTGACGCAACCCAACTTCTGAGCGGCATTCTTGACGTGAAAGTTCACGGTGTTTTTTGAGATTGCGAGGATGGATGATATCTCTTCGGAGGTCTTGCCCTCAGCCGTCCAGCGCAGGACCTCGCGTTCCCGCGCCGAGAGTTCCTTTGTGAGATTTGCCTGCCGTTTTGGCGCGAATATTTCACCGCCATGGAGGTGAATGAGATAACTCATCCAGACGAGTTCCTCCTCATGCAGCATTTCGGGGCGGTCAAGTGCGGTTCGGGACCGAAGAAAGCAGACAAGGCCGCGATTGTTGTGTGAATCCCGCTCACTTTTTGCCCAGACCTCGCGAAAGCCTTGTCGCGAGAATTCTTTTGTCAGCGGGCCGCGGTGCCGATCTGTCTTGTAGTTCCAGAGTATGGGAAGGATCGTGTCCATGGCCTCGGCGACGAAACCGTCATCCGCGCTTGCGGCGACGCACTCTTCAAAGCGGAACGTCGATGAGTTGTGGCAACTGCTGATCGTGTCAGGTGTGCTGTAGTTGCGCCAGTTGGACGGCCAACTTGCATAGGCGAAGTCATCAAAACCAAAGGCTGTACCGACATCGGCAATCACCTTTCGTAACTCTGCAGGATCGTTAGCCGCGCGAATGCCGGCCAAAAAGCTCGTTCTGTGCATAGCAACCTCGCTTTCCTTTGCAAAAATCGCGCACCGCGATTTGTGTGGCCTGTGTCGTTTGCGTTCTAACTGCATTAAACTCCTTGGTTATTGGGTCACCGCCACATCGGTATGCCCTTGGGCGGCGGAGGCTTCGCCAACCTGCAACGGACATTTCCGTGCCTGGCAAACCGGGGCGCCTACTTCTTTAAGACGCCTGTAAATCAATGCCCTTGCCATCAGTCAGGCTTCGAAAAGAGCCTGTTCTGATGAAGCTACTACTACTTTAAAGGGAATAAAAATGGAACTACTAACATTGGTAGTGGGAAGGGTTGAGGATTGCGACACTTTAATAGCGAGGCGCAATTTCATCTGCCAATCATCCCCTTTGGATCGAGCGTCTGCACCATCCAGTTAGAAGCGCGTATCAGATTGGGGTGAAGGTGGTTCATGCAGACATGGGCTTCGGCCTCGAAAATACGAAGCTCATGGCGATCGCCCTGGGCGCTTGCATAGGTCTCGAGCGCGTCGACAGGGAATATGTCATCCAGACGGCCGTGGATCGACAGGACGTTGGGCCCATTTGCCACTCTCCCTCCGGACAGTTGAAGATCGTCGAAGCGGGACTGAAGGTCGTGGACGTCATGGGAGCCGAACGCGAAGGCAAAATCCTGCTTCAACCGTCGTGGCAAGCCCGAGAAAGGTGCGATTGCCGGTCCTCCGGACAGGTTGACAATAGCGCGAAAAGTCTTGGGTAGCGTCTCGGCCATGCGCAGCGCGAAATAGCCGCCGAAACTAACACCGAAAAAACCAATCCGGTCCATGTCAAAGCTGTTGTCCAGCTTACTGACGAGATCGGCGACGACCGCCTCCATATCGATGCGCAGCGGGCGAATACCGAGGTCGAGCCCTTGGCCTGGGCCTTCGAAAAGGAGGATCGCGATTCCCCGGTCCAGAAGGTGCTCGCCAATCGAAAGAATCTCGATTTCGGTCATCGAATCGAGACCATTGCTCAGCAACACACAGGGCAGCTTGGCACTTTGACGACTTTCCTGCGGCAGGAAGAGAAAGACCTGAACCTCATCCCCACCGGCTTTCACGATCCAACTTTCGAAAGGTGTCTGGGAGTTTGCCATCGCCGCCGTGAAGCAACGGCG
The DNA here is from genome assembly GCF_001011155.1 of Hoeflea sp. IMCC20628. Lineage (NCBI taxonomy): Bacteria > Pseudomonadati > Pseudomonadota > Alphaproteobacteria > Hyphomicrobiales > Rhizobiaceae > Hoeflea > Hoeflea sp. IMCC20628. Next base: position 3,411,245 of record NZ_CP011479.1, on the reverse strand, counting down.
CACGGCCAGCCGGAGGGTGGTCTTGATCGCGGCGTCCTCGAAAAACATGAACTCGGCGAAATGATAGGCTGCGGAGGCGGAGCGCAAAGCGGCTGCACGGCCGGCGCCACACGTGCTCGTGTCGGCGAGCGTCTCGTAGCTTTCGCCCACAGCGCTGAAGCGCCGCCGCCATTCGTTCCAGAACGCTGCGGACGCTGGATCAACCAGGTCGGGCGCAAAACCATCCAGCGCGCGTGTGATGTCGCCCCAGTGGAGTTGCGGTGCAATCCGGGCGTTGGCAAACAGCAATCGAGGCAAGAAATAGCCGACTCGGTCAAGAATTGTTGACGAGATCCGGGGTGGCCGGACGCGCGTGTTCATGCCGCTTGCTCTTTGCGGCGTGCTTGAATTTGCGCAGCACAAGCCGTGACAATCGCCCTGCTGTTGGCCTCGATCATTTTGCGCATCGCCTCGTCTTGTCCGCTTTCGGTGGTTTCTCCGGTGACCTCGGCGAGAACAGATCGTTGGGGTGTCGCATAATGGCGGCACGTGACCTGCGATCCGGTTGGCGTTGCTTCAACACTCCAGCCGCCATGTTGCCGTTCAAGCGTACGCGGCGGCTCCACCTGGACAAAGGAAATCCGCCGGTTGACGCGGTCACAGACCCGGAAGGAACGAAACACCTCGGGCGCGCCTGTTGGTGTCTCGATCTCGAACAGCAGCTCCTGATAAACACCGTCGTCATAAACGACGTTGAGGGATCGGCAATGTGGCGCGAAGCTCGGCCAGGCCGCGGCGTTTGCCAACGCATGATAGATTTCGTCGGCGCTGGCTTCGACATCAATCTCGGTCTCGATGAACAACGTCCCAGCCGTGTGGTCGCCAGCTAAAGCGGCGATCACCTCCATCTCGCGCTTCGCATTGGTCTCGACGAACCGGGCGATGAAGGCAGCCGCGTCCTCGATGCTGGTGATGTCGCCGCGCAGAGGCGCGACGGGATCAGCGATCGACCAGGCCCGATCGACTGCGAGGAGACACCGCTCTGGCCCAAGCGGTACGACGCGCCAACGTCCGCTCATTGCCGCGGTATAAGGCATCGGATCAAGGAGTTCGTAGTCGACGACCAACGCCTCAACATCGACCCGGCGCCGGGTTGTCCAGCTCACCGCCCGTCCTTCCTGATCGGCGTGGATCTTCGCAATCTGCCACTTGTTGTCGGACGGAAGAATTTCGACCGACAGGCAGGCTTTGAACAGGCGCGGCCACTGCGAGGGGTCGGAAACAAAGGGAAAGACAAGATCAGCTGGCGCATCGCAAATCGCCATATGGCTCGTTCGGTAGAGGCCGTCACCACCTGGCGTTGATCCGGCAGAACCTTCAGCATGTTGCCGGATGTTTTCCAGTTCGGTCGCGGAATTCGTATCAATCGCGGTTCTGATCCAGTTCTCGGCTTCCGCGGGTGTTTCGACACCTGCGACAAGCCCATCAACCCGGGTTGCGAGATCACAGTCGTGTTCAAGAACCAGAAGGGTCTCCCGATCACCGACTCCATAGATCCGCCAACGTGTGCGCATGGCTGCCACCAATGTGAGCGGAGCGATCATCTCTGCGTCGATCTTGAGCTCTGCATGATCGACGACCCTGCGCGACTGCCAGGTGCGAGGCTCACCGTTTACCTTGGCCGTGACGCAAATGCGCTCGATACCGTTCGCGCGCTCGACGACATCGACAGCAAGGCAAGGCTCGAACAGCGTCGGCCAGTCTTCTGGTTTAGCGATGATTGAAAACACCTGCCAGGGTTCGGCCTTGCAAAGGACTGAGTGTGAGAGAACAAGTGTCATGGTAAGGTCATCTCCTCGAAGCGGCTGATGTGCAGGGCGATCAATTCGGTCGTGGATGCCAGACGCACGACCTCGGTCTTCAAGATTTTCTCGTTGGCGTTCTTGGGAAACGGGGAAGCGCTGGCGAAAATGTAGTCAGGCCATTTCTCTCGACCGAGCGCTTTCTCGAGTTTCAGGCGCAGGGTTTGCCGGACAGTGTCGGCGCTTCGGCGCGCCAGATCGCCGTGGATACAGGCCACGGGCCGCAGCGAGAGCCTGTCACCGGTTGGAAGTCCAACAAGCACAGCTTCATCCACGCCGTCGACAGTGCGCAGCAACGCCTCGATCTCTTCCGGATAGATCCGATGACCGGACGGCGTAAGCATGCTCGATGACAAGCGACCCTTGAGAATCAGATGGCCGTCAGCGTCGATACGTCCGAGGTCGCCTGTCCGCAAAGGACCTTGCAGTGTAATGACGTTGCGTGTCGCCGGATCGATATAGCCCTCCATCCGCAGAGCTCCATCGATCAGAATTTCGCCGATACCGTCTGCATCCGGGAGGTCTATCCAGATCTTCGTGTCCTTGTCGGCGACGCCAACCCGATATGGCTCTCCGAGCTGAAACCCGGCACGGTGTGCCGCCTCGTCCAGAAAGGTGAAGGGACCGAATGTCTCGCTGAGGCCATAGCCGAGCGTGAAATCGCAGGACAGGATCTCACGCGCCAGCCGAAGCGTTTCGGCAGGCATTGCTGCTGCGCCATAGGCCAGCATTTGCAAGCTCGACAGATCGGCCCGAGATGCCAGAGTTGCAGCGACAAAATGATCAAGGGCGACGGGGCGCAGCATGATATGCGTGGCTTGGAATTTTGAAACGAGACCCGGCCACTGCGCGATGTTTCTCGTCTCTGGAACGCACAGCACCGCGAAATGGGCGAGCGCGCCAAAAGCAAAGATGAAGCCCGTTGTGTTGTTGATCAGGCCCGAAAAGAAAGCCCGCGTGTTTGCGTCAAATTGGAGATGATCGCAAACGTTGAGGATCTTTCTCGCAACCATGTCCTCCGCAAGGCTGATTGCCTTTGGCTGCCCGGTCGTTCCGCTGGAAAACAAAGTCAGAAATCCGGCGATTGCATCCGGCGCGGTGATTACGACTGGCTCTGAAGCCAAAGGCTTTTCAAGAATGTCGTCGCCGAGATCAAGGGGGAACATTCCGGCTTCCAAAAGTTGCCTGCCGGCGGGTTGATCAAGACAGACGATATGCTCAGGCTGCATCGACTGAACGATACCCAGCCACTCGCCGAGCGCGGCCGACTGAAGATTGTAAGGCATCACGAGTTTCAGCCCCAAAGCGCTCGCCGCGGCAATCAGGCAGATCGCGTGATGATCGTGCTGGAGGATCGCGAGTGCGCGGTCCCCTGGTTTGACTCCCGCTTCTCTGAGGCGAGTTACGAAATGCGCCACGGACGCCGCTGCGTCAGCACGTGTCCAGATTTCGTGAGGCGTCATGGCGAAGGGCATTTGCCCCGACCGCTCTCCGCCTTGCAGCAGGCAGGATATGAGTTTCATCGCTAGACCGCCGCCGTGTGATCCGTGTTCGACGCCGCTCGCTTCAGGAAAGCAACGATGTCGTTGCCCGTTGTCCAATCAGCTCGATCGCTTTTGGCAATGACAACGCCGTATTGCTGGGTGAGTTGTTTGGCGAAGTCCGTCAGTTCGGTCGAGTCCATGTCATAGGTCAGGTCGAGATCCTCCGACATGTCGAATTCCTCGATTGGCGTTTCGGTGTAGGTCGCAAGGATTGTTCGTACATCTGCAAAATTCTGGATCATTGTCTTGAACTCCTGGCTTGCTGAGAAGGAAGGTCAATTCACGCGATTGACCGCGCGCAGTCCGTGGGCGACGAGATTTCCGTTTGCCGAAAGGCGCTGGATGATCGCCTGACGGAACAGGTTTTCACCTGACTGTCCGAAGGTTGCCGGGCTCAGTCGGTCTTTATAAAGCGCGCGCGCGGCGATGGCGGTTTCCATCAGTCCACCGACCGAGAACTGCTCGCCGAGAATCGCGGAGACGTCGATCATCCGGCCGTCAATGCAGCGGTCCTGAAGAGTGCTGGCTGTAGCCGAATGTTCGCAGGAAAATCGGCCATCGAGGATGCAGAGAAGCGGGTCGCTCTTGCTTTCGACGAGCTTTTCCATGCACGCGTGCAGCATCGGCCCGATCTGGCTCCTGACGTTGATGAAACCGTCGTGGCATCCTGCCAATTCGCAAAGGATCGGTGCCCCGCGTGCAATAGCCATCTCCCGGTTTTCCAGAACGAAGGCCACAGCACTTTCAACGCCGCTGCCAGCCCGCTTCTGCTCGAACACCGGTGAAGCAGGCCATCCCCGCGCCACGGTCTCTTCCAATACGCGCCGCACATAAACGCTCGACAGGTCTTCGCTGGCGCAGCAGACCACTGCATCAACAACACCGAGCCTGATTGCCTGGGCTGCATAGGCCAAGGCCTGCACACCCGCGACGTCGAAGGCAGAAAACGTCTTCGAATGGCCGCGAAAACCGTAGTGCAGGGAAATCTGCCCTTGCAGCGCGGCAGGGAACCAGGCCGTGGCTACGTAAGGGCCTATCGCCGATACGCCGACCTGGTGAAGTGCGCGGATTTCCGCATCGATGTGGCCCCAGCCGCCGAGGCAGTTGCCGACATAGATCCCGATACGATCGGGGTCCGTATCGCTTTCGAGAAGCATACTCTCGGCGATCGCCCTGTTGGCCACAGCGAGACCCTTGCGGCAGAAGCCATCGACTTTGCGCTTCAGACGCTGACCAATCGGGCAATCGGCATCGACAAGGGATTCCGGGATTGTGCGTGTCTTTGTGCAAATTGCGGCATCCGGGGCGATGCAGCCAGTATCTGCACCGGACTGCGTTAGGGTGTTGGCGGCTGTTATGACGACTGTGCGGTTCATGGCTGTTCGGCTCTCATGACAAGGACACTGTGGATGCCGGAAAAGCCGCTGGTCAGTTTCATTGCTGACCGTATTCGGGAATATCTCCCTATATTGGGAACGTAGTCCAGGTCACAGGCCGGATCGGCTTTATGATAATTCACGGTCGGGTGGAGCCTTTGATGGTAAAGTTCGAGGCTGAGAGCCACGCATTCGATTGCGTTGGCCGCCGCGAGCGCGTGACCAGTCATCGATTTCAGCGAGTTGACCGGGATGCTCTTCGCCAGCTCACCGAAAACGGACTTGATGGCTCCGGTTTCGTTGACGGCGTTTTGAGGCGTCGAGCTCCCATGTGCGCTGATGTGGTCTATTTCACCGCGCTCGATGCCGGCGTTGGTGAGGGCAAGTTTGATGCAGTGAGCGAGCGCTTCACCTGACGGAGGCAGATCCGTCATGTGATAGGCATTGTTGACAGAGGCATAGCCTGCAACCTCTGCATAGATAGTCGCACCACGGGCCCGTGCATGGTCGTAGCTTTCCAACGCAAGCATGCCGCAACCCTCGGAGATCACGAACCCGTCGCGCTCTGCGGAAAACGGCGTTGATGCCAGACAGGGGGCGATCGTTTCCCGAGTCGAAAGCGCGCCAAGCGCTTCGAACGCTCCAATTGACAATGGGCACAGCGGCGCTTCGGTGGCGCCTGCCAGCATGAAGTCCATGTCGCCGGAATGGATCTGGTTATAGGCAAAGCCGAGCGCATCCAGACCTGCGGTACAGCCGGTGGAGAGATTGACAACCATCCCGCTGGCACCAAAAAGGCGTGCGACCGATGTTGCCGCCAGACCGAAGTCGAAGCTTTCAAATGCGTTCACCGGCAGGTCGGGGCAGGGGGCACCATTCGCATCCGTCTCTTCCCAGGCAGCGAGCATGAGGAGATTGTCCTCCATCTGTGCGGCCCCGGCGATGGCACTGGCGACGCAAACGCCGAAACGGTACGGATCGATGGCAGTGAGCGTAGTCTCGCTGTCTTGCAGCGCCATCCGCGCTGCTTCGATTGCAAAGGCCTGATGGCGGCCGCCCGGCCCAGAGAAGAGACTGTCAAAACCCTCCACCGCGCCAATGACGCGCGATTTGAATCCGAAGTCGGCATTTCTCGAGTTTGGCTTGAGGCCGGATGTTCCGACGCATGCATTGTTCCAGAATTCATCCTTGCCGATTCCGTTCGGCGCAATGACACCGAGGCCGGTCACGACGACTCTTTGTCCAGACATGATGGCTCCTTTCCCTCGGTTGAGCCCGACCTTCAATAAAATGGAATGGGTGCTGCGGGCGGAGGTGCGGAGTCTGCGCTGGCCGTATTTCGTTCCTCGGCAAAGCGCTCACGCCAGGCGTCTCCGCAGATCATGGCCGAGGCTATGCACTCGAAGTCATGCCTGCTGATCTGGAAGTGGCCGAAGCGGAACCTGTAGCCCCAGTTCTTGTTCTTGCGGGTGAATTCGAGCGCGTCCAGCAGCGGGCTGATGGGGGCGTCCGATGCGTTGAAATAGGCGACATCTCTTCGGAACGGCATGAAATCCAGCGTCATCTGAAACTGGTACGACTGCGGTCCTACGATCTCGCCGATCGCCGTAAATGCCTGGCACTTTTCGGCGCCGCGAAAAGCCGTTGTTGGCGAGTAGAAAACAATTCCATCCCCCACAGCCATGCGGTCAAGTGGCGACCGTTTGCCACGACAGACCTGGCAGAAGCCTTCGCGCTCGCCCCGTTTGATATGATCCCGGGAAACAACTCCGCACCAGAAGGCCGACATTGGTTTTTCCTTTCCTTGACGCGACGTTGAGCCATGAAATGATGATCGGTGCGGCCTGGAGCCCGTGAGGTGCGTCTTCCCTCCGGTTCGGGCTTTCCTTTTGATTGCACTCGGCCTTTTGCCTTCCCGGCCTTTCAATCCTCGATGATCCTGCGGATATTGGACAGCGCTGCAGGCAGGCCGTCCCGCATGTGCGGCCAGATATCCTTGGCGAAGAAGCCGGCTTCTGGCTTGTTGATCATGGCCTGGATCTCATGGGTCACTTCGACCTTGCCGCCGATTGGCCTCAACCGGTGGGCATTTCTGATCTTGCCAAAAGGCAGGACTGCTTCGTCCGAGAATTCTTCGCCCTGGGTCACGCTGCGCAGCGTGACTGTGAGGGGATCGCCGCCTCTGGGCGTCAACTCGAAACTGTTGCCCTCGCGAAAGGTTTCGGAGAATTTCGTACTTTCCAATCCGTCATCCCAACGTGGCCAGCCGTTGATGTCGACCCAGATAGCCCAGATGTCGCTGGGGTCAGCATTGATGGTGGTGGTCTCGCTTGCGAAGAATTGTTCGGTCTCAGACATGTGCGTCTACCTCCATGAATGTGCCCGGATACGGCGTTGAATTCGGGTCAGCCAACACCGGATCGCCCAGCCAGTAACTGCGTTCATGGGCTCCGACCTCGACCATGACGCCATTGAGGGACCAGTTTGGCTCGTTCAATGACGCGGTATCTGACCAGAAGGCCTGGTTGAAGAATTCCAGGATGATGTTGGTGTGCCAGATCAGTCCGAGCTGGGTGAGCGTGATACGGTCGGGCAACACGTCGATGAGATCTTTCGCCGTCAGACGTTCGATTTCGCTGGCGAAGTCCTTGAGCAGCGACGATCCGAACTTGCTGCGGTAGAAGCTGAATTCGATCTCGTAGTAGAGCAGTGCGAAGATCACATAGCGTTCGCGTTGCACCCGAGGCGACAGCTTGTCGGTCACGGAGCTGATGACGAATTGGCCTTTGTTGCACGCGGAGACATAGCCTTCGACATCGGTGTCGGTTCCCAGCCGGTAGCCATCGAAATAGCTGTAGGAACCCGGGCCCACGGCGAGCGTGTCGATATAGGCCTTCCAGTTCCAGTGATTGTACATGTTCTCAAAACCGGGTTTGCAGAAGTGATCGACCATGTACATCGTAAAGCCCATCGCCTCGGCGATGTCTTTCGCTTGTGTGTACATCGCCTTCACCATCGGCGTTTCGGCGTCCTGCGGCTGGACAACCTTGCCTTTGGTGATCAGCTTGTCCTGCGGTGTCTGCTTGTGGATGCGGTAGAGGTAGATGGTGAAATGCGGAATATCGAGATCATTGAGCGTCTTGAGATCCCGCCGCCACACATTCAGCGTATGGCCCGGCATGTTGTACATCAGGTCGAGCTGGATGTTCTTGAAGCCTCGGCTTTGAAACGCCCGGATCACGCGGATTGAATCTTCCGCGGCATGCGGCGAGCCGATGGTCGCGAGGATTTCGGGCTGGAATGATTGAACCCCGAGGCTCAGACGATTGATCTTCGAGCCGACCAGGAAGTCGATTTTCTCATCGTCGAAATCGCGCGCATTGCCTTCGAGGGTAAACTCGTAGTCATCGGCGACCCTGAAGAGAGAAAAGATCTTGTCGACCAGGCGCTTCAGATTGTCAGTCCTCAAGACGCTGCCGGTCCCGCCGCCAATATAGATATTGCGCACCAGCCCGGTTCTCCAGCGCCGGAACGTTGCCCAGTGTTCAAGATCCTTGATCAGCGCCTCGACATAGGCATCTTCGCGATTGTGCTGGTCGTTCTCCGGCAGCAGGCTGATGAAATAGGGGCAGGATTTGCATCTGGTCCGGCAGAAGGGAACGCCAAGGTAAAGCACGAAGTCCTCGCCTTGTTCATCGAGCGCCTTGAGGCGTGAGAGGAAGGCTTCGCCTTCGGTGTTGCGATGCATGCCCGGTGGATAAAGGATGAAGGGCAGGTAGCATTTGTTGGGGTAGGGACGGTCAAGATCGACCATATCGATTGTATACATGGCGGTTCTCGCTTTCTGGAAAGGCGCGGGTTTTCATTGAATTTTACCCTCGAATATCGCGACAACGCGGCTCCAGGCGGCGTCGGCGTGTTCGAGCTTGATCGGCAGGCAACTCACTGTGAAGCCGTTCGCCCGGGGTAAGCGGTCAAGATTGCCGAGACGTTCGATCTGCAGGTAAGGCCGGTCCCGGCCCATCATGTGGGCCGGCCAAAGAGTCGAGGTGTCGCCGGTATTGCGGTAAGCCTCGATCATCTCCATGAACGGTGCATCGAAACTGAAGGCGTCGGTTCCGATCACCTTGACGCCCCGGTCGAGCAGGTAGGAAACAGCGCTGGGTCCGATCGGCCGGTAGTCGATGAAGTATTCTCGTCGACTGAAAAGCCGGTTCGCGCCTGTATTGATCAGCACAATGTCGCCTGCGGAGACCGTCAAGCCTGCAGATTTGCATTGCCGGGCGACGTTCTCAGCGTCGATCTCTCCACGATCAGTGCTGGAATCAAGAAGTATGCCGGCGCCGTAACACCATTCGAGCGGGATCTCGGAAATAGTGCAGGGAAGGGTCCCGGCGTCCTTGCGCCAGCCATAATGGATCGGCGCATCGATATGGGTGCCGGTATGGGTTGAGAGCCGGTAGAACATTTGTGACAACCCCATCCCGTCCGGGAAATCGCAGTGATCAATCGGTTGTTGGCGGCGACAGAAAAGCCCATCGAGCAATCCGCGCCAACCCTTGTTCTGCTGAAAGTAATAGGCGCTCTTGCCGAGCTTGTCGGCGCCAGCCACATGGTCGATCCAATCGATGACGATCGGTTCGGGCTCCCAGTTCTCGGGCGAAATAGCGACAGAGAGATCGATAATCGTAACGTCACTCATCGCACAACGTCCTGAAATCGATAAGCCGTGCGCGGATCTCGATCGGACCACCTGCATGAGTCAATGCGCAGACCCAGCCGATTGCTGCCATGACACGGGTTTCGCCTTGTTCCTCCGTAAGGATTGCCGGACCGCCAACGATGTAATCATGGATGCCGCGCCCCACCTGCTTCAACCGGGCTTCAATCCGTGTCCAGGCCATGCGCGCCTCGAAGGCAGCGATGTCTGGTGGCAGCGACTTGAGGCCGGTAGCGCAGGGTGCGGCAATGAAGTCGAGTAGCGAAACCAGATCGACCGGACCGTCAGCTCGTTCAATGTCGACACCCACCGGCTTGTCGCAAAATGCCACTGCGCAAACTGCCCCGGATGCGCTCGTGCACACGTGGCTTGCTTCCCTGGCGTCGAGGAGCGCCCTGATGTGACCCGCGGCATCACGAAGGACGGTCGAGCCCTTCCGGAAACGCGTCAGCAGCGCGAAGAACGCCGCGCGGCGAAAGTGAAACAGGCGACGCCGCTGGGCTGGGCGAATGCGTTGACAGGCCAGCCTGTCGATTTCCTCCCGAAGTGGCAGAGCTTCGACGTCATCATCTTTGTGAAGCTGGACAACAACCAGTTCGACCATTTCGGAGAAAGGCGTGAGGTGGGACATTTCAATAGTTCCCCAGCCCGCCGCAGACATTGAGCGCCTGCGCTGTGACCCCCGAACTATGGGGGCCGGTCAAGTAGCCAACCATCGCGGCGACTTCCTCGCTGGCAATATAACGGCCGATCGGGACGCGTTCTTCGATGCGGCGTTTGGCTTCAGCTATATCCGTGTTCCAGATAGCGGCGTAGTGTTCGCGTACCCGTCCAGCCATTTCCGTCTCGACGAACCCGGGACAGACTGCATTCACCGTGATGCCGGAACCATTGCGGGCAAGCTCCAGTCCGAGTGCTTTGGTCAGCCCGATGAGACCGTGTTTTGAGGCGCAGTAAGGAGCGCCATGAATGACGCCCTGTTTGCCGCCGGTCGAGGCGATGTTGATGATGCGCCCACCCGCCTCGATGAGATCAAGACGCAAGACATCGCGGATGACGTAGAAAGCCCCGTTGAGATTGACGTCGATGATCCGGTCCCAAAGCTCCGTGGTAACTTCACCGGTGATGCCACCACCGGAAATGCCCGCGCCATTGACCACAACACTGAAGCTCAGGCCGCGATCCTTGAGCCCGCTCAAGGCTGCGCTCACGGCGGCGGCATCCGAAACATCCAGGGCAATGGTTTCGACACGGGTCTCTGGATGGGAATTCTCGATGCCGTGGGCCGCATGTTCCAGGCGGGCCGTGTTTTGGCTGACTAGAAAAAGCTCAAAGCCATCCTTCGCAAACTTTTGCGCGATGGACGTTCCGATTCCTCCGGAGGCGCCAGTAATCAATGCCCTTTTCGTCATGTTTTGCTCCGGAAAAATCGCTTTCTCGATGGAGCTATTTCTACTTAAAAGGGAATATTTATGTAACTACCAACAATGATAGCATTGGTGGTTTAAGCTCTCTTTGAGCACTGTTCGTTAGTCTGATGGCGCCTCGCGCAACCCTGTAAGGAGATAGACAGAGACGGGTGAGCACAGCAGACCACGCCAAATGTCGGGTGGCAGTATTCATTCTGCGTCCGCCTCTGTTTGACTCACCACTGAACGGACCAGATGCGCGGTGCGCTCAAAGTGTGAATTGAGAAGCTCAACGACAAGATCCGCCTGCCGGTTGACGGCGGCGTTCATGATTTCCTGATGCTCGTCACGCGGATCGCTTCTGGACACGCCGGCAACGCGCGCCAAATTGCGGTAGCGCTCGGCTGCGTCGAAGAGCTGGCTGCATGTGTCGATCATCCAGTTGGAACCGCAGGCTGATATCAATGCCTGATGGAACGCTTTGTGAGCAGTAACCCAGTCCGGGTTTGGCCGGGAGTCGCCTTCGGCAAGATCGCGTGGTGTACGGCTCAGGCGATGACAGGTCAGCAGAACCGACTCTTCCCAATCTCCATCACCCTTTTCGACCGATTTGCGAACACAAATTTCGTTGACCCAGCATCTGGCTTGGGTGAGATCCATTAATTCAGGCACGCTGACCGGCTGGACCTTGAAGCCGCGATTGTCCAACTGTTGTGCCAGCCCCTCGGCCGAGAGCCGGTTCAATGCTTCGCGCATCGGGCTCAACCCGGAAGAATAATGTTCGCAGAGGTCGCGGATATTGAGCTTTGTGCCAGGTAGCATCGCGCCGTTGAGGATATCATTGCGCAAAAGCAGATAGATCGATGACGCCCGCGTCTGTTTCTGCTCGGTTGCTGCGATGACCATATAACTTGAACCCATTCTAAGTGTTGATTGGATTCGAACTTATCGCTCAAACCGGGAAAGTTAAACCCTGATTTGAGCATTTTCAAAAATAATCGATTATTCAGAAATCCATCGTTGATATGCAGTAGCGCCGGAATTCACGCGTTGAGAAACAGGGTTATGGATGTAGAGGGTGGGGAGATTGCTCTGTCGCAACCGAAAGATTCTTGTTCCAGTTTTTCGGTTCGCACAGCGGTATGATGCACTATAATTTTCAATTAAGTCATTGAATAAATGGATGATAGAAGGTGGGTGAGTTCCCTTCAGAACGTTTCCTTTCGTGCAATAATGGGTGCTTGTTCACTTCAAAAGGTCTATCTGATGCAGTGATCCATCTACTCTCGGCGCGATGTCGATACCAAAAGGCACGCACGCCCAGAACCGCAAAAATTCTCCAAAGCAATGAAATTCCGATCATTTCGTCAGATTATTGAGCGATATATCTGATTTGATAGATTATGTTGTAATTATTACAGAATAATCGATCAAGTGATTGCCTGCTAGTAATCCTTGATCTACTGTTGGTCAGCCGCATACCGCCCCTCGGGGCCAATGGGGTCATGAGGAGCGCACGGAGGGTGCGTGAAAAAGCTAGGGAGGAATAAGATGACTTCGATTCAGAAGATGTCGAGGGCGGTCGGCTGCTCGGCCATAGCGCTATTGGTGTTCGCAGGGTCTGCTGCGGCAGAGATGACGGACGAGGCCCGTTCATATCTGGCCGGGGGTGGTGTTGACGCCGCACTCATTGAACAGGTCGATTCTGCAACAGCGACCGAGCTCGATGTTCCGCAGGAATGGATCGACAAGGCCAAGCAAGAGGAGGCCATCGATTTCAGTACAAACGATGCACCAGCACATGTTGCGGCATGGCTGCCGATCTTTCAGGCCCGTTATCCGGACATCAACATTGTCGCAACCGAGACGTCCGGCGCAGCGCGCGCTGTGCAGCCGTTGCTTGCCTACAAGGCGGGCAGCCTGGTCCGTCATGTGCTGGTCAGTTTCGAAGGGTCGCTTCCCGATTTCATCGAAGCCGATGCATTGGCTGAAATCGACGACCTGCCAGCCTGGGACGGTGTCCCCACCGATCGGCGTGCGGCGAACGGAACCTATGCCGGCATGCAGAACACAACCTGGTGTCTGGCCTACAACAAGGACACGGTTTCAAAGGACGAGTTGCCCGCCACCTGGTGGGATCTGGTCTCACCCGACTCTCCACTCGCCGGTGGCCGTGTCGGAGCCGCCAACCGCGCGCAACTCTGGACGCTGAACCTGTGGACCCATCCCGACTATGGTCCGGAGCGTATGGCCAACGAGTTGCTGCCCGCGTTCTTTGACACGCTCAAGCCGCAACTGCGCAAGGAAGGGATTTCGGGAATTTCCAACCTGATGCTGGTGGGCGAATTTGACGTGGCTCTGCCCGCGCCGAATGACGAGACCGAAGAGTTGATGCAGACCGGTGCACCTGTCGGATGGCATTGCCCCGAACCGGTCCCGCAGTACTTCAACCTCATCGGCATGTTCCGCGATTCCCCCACCCACTATTCCTCGAAGATCTTCATCAACTGGATTTTAAGCCAGGAAGGTCAGCTGGTTCGTTTTGTGGCGGGCGGCGACGGACCGGTGCACAAGGACTTGCAGATTGCCGGCGCATCCGCGCTTAGCGAAGAGTTTGTCGGCAAGGATATTGCCCTTCGGACCATTGAAGGCCTCACTGACGGATTGCCCAAACTCTATGATGTCTGGAATCCGCTCTGGGCCAATTCCGGCGGGCAGTGACAGCAAGGTCGATTGGGCTGGCGCTGCAAAATGCGCCGGCCCGAATTCTAAGTGCACATTACAGGCAAGAGCATGAGCAATACCGCTATCGATCCTATCCGGGATCAGGGCCACAGCCGCCCGTTCAATCTGTACAATGCCGCGCGGCGGTTTTTCCCCTGGGCTGTCCTGTTGCTGGTCGCGGCGATGGTCTTCGCCCCGATTTTCTCGCTGGTTGTCGGCGCTTTCAGCCTGGCGCGTTTGCCCAATGAATTCTCCATGGACAATATGGGGTTTGGCAATTTTTACGCAGTCTGGGTCGAGCAGCGCATCGATCTGGTCCTTTGGAACACCGCTGTCTATGTAACCGGTGCAACCATCTTCGGCATTGGAACTGCCGCAATCCTGGCCTGGCTGGTTGAGCGCTCGGATATGCCGGGCAAGATCTGGATTTATGCCGGCGTACCGCTTGGAATTGCCGTGCCGGGAATTCTTCACGCCATTGCATGGGTCCTCCTGCTGAGCCCCCGGTCGGGATTCATAAACCGCAGCTGGATGTATCTTACCGGCGCCGAAGAACCGCTTTTTACCATTTACTCCATGACCGGACTGATTTTCGCGGAAGGACTGCGGCTGGTTCCGGTGGCCTTCCTGATGCTGGTGCCGCTGATGCGCAGCATGGACCCAAGTCTTGAGGAAGCAGCCGCGGCCAGCGGCGCGAGCCCGATGCGCACTGTGCGACGGGTGACATTCGCGCTGCTGCTTCCCGGCGTTCTGGCAATCAGCATCTTCCAGGCGATCACCGCGATGGAAAATTTTGAGGTACCCGGCATTCTCGGATTGCCGGTGAATATCCATGTTTTCAGTACCCGTGTATTCAATCTGATTGACAATATCGGTGCGATACCGGCCTTCGGCCAGGCAAATGCGGCCGCTGTTTTCTATCTCGGGATCGCTCTGGTGATCTCGTTCTTTTATTTGAGGCTGGTGCGCCACTCCGAACGCTATTCGATCATCACCGGCAAAGGCTATACGCCGCGCGCCGTGCGGCTTGGTGCGTGGCGGTATCCGGCGGCGGCTATGTCGGCGCTGTTCCTGTTTGTTACAATTGTCCTGCCTTTCCTTGTGCTGCTGTATGTATCGCTGGTGGGCTATCTGCGGCAGCCATCGCTCGAAGCCTTTCAGAGCTTTTCGTTCAAGCACTACCTGGCCGTATTCGAGCAACCGCGCGTCGGCAGGGTGCTGTGGAACACGATTTTCCTGACAGTGATGACCTCAACTGCGGTGACAATCCTGTCATTTGTGATTGCATATATCGTTGTTCGCACGAGATTTTCAGCGCGGTACACGCTCGACGTTCTGGCGTTCATGCCGCACTCGATTCCGGGCATTGTTCTCGGCCTGGCGCTATTCTGGTTGCTGATCCAGTTTGACTCGCTTACCGGCGCCAGTTCGTTTGGATCGCTCTACTCGCTGGTGATCGGCTTCACCATCCTGTTCCTTGCCTACGCGGTGCGGGCCATGAGCGTGGCGATGATACAGGTTCATCCCGACCTCGAGGATGCCGCCATGCTTTGCGGAGCGCCGCCCTGGCGGGTCGCTGTACGGATTTTTGCGCCGCTTCTCATGCCGACGCTGGTTGGTATCTGGATCTATGTTGCCATGCTGAGTGTCCGGTTCATCAGCCTGCCGCTGATCCTGTCGCAGGGTGGCAACAATGAAGTCCTCGGCGTGATGATCTGGTCCTTGTGGGACAACGGAAATATCAACTCAGTAGGAGCAATCGGGATAATGCTAATGACGGTCATGTTCGGCTTCGCACTTTCGCTTCGTGTGTTTGGCTTCGGTCAAAAGAATGGTGGGGGTGCGCTATGATTGGCATCGACAACCTTCATGTTCGCTTCAACTCCGACAAGGGGCAGGTTCACGCGGTTCGCGGTGTCAGCATCAATGTCGCACCTGGTGAATTCTACACTCTTCTGGGGCCCAGCGGCTGCGGCAAAACCACGACGCTCCGGTGTCTGGCAGGCCTCGAAAGACCGTCGGGCGGCAGCATTACCATCGGCGACGTTCTGGTCCACGATACCGACAAGGATATCTCGATCCCGACCTATCGCCGCGATATAGGGATGGTGTTTCAATCCTATGCAATCTGGCCCCATCTGACTGTCTTTGAGAACGTGGCGTTTCCCTTGCGCGAAATGCGGCCGAAGCTGGCGGAAAGCGAGATTGAACGTCGCGTCAAGAACGCGCTCGAGCTTGTTCAGTTGAGCGGTTATGAGACGCGTCCGGCGCCCTTCCTGAGTGGGGGGCAACAACAACGGCTTGCGCTGGCGCGCGCCATCGTCCGCGAGGCGTCCGTAGTGCTGTTTGACGAACCGCTTTCAAACCTTGATGCCAAGCTGCGGGCCGAAACGCGGCTGGAGCTTCGCCGGCTGGTAAAACGGCTGGGCATGACCGCACTCTATGTCACCCATGATCAGACCGAAGCCCTGACCATGGCAGACCGTGTTGCGGTGATGCGCGATGGACAAATCGCCCAGGAAGCAACGCCGGTCGAAATTTACAAACGTCCGGTCTCTCAATTCGTCGCCAGCTTCATCGGGCAGTGCAATTTTGCCAAGGCCACCATCCGCGCGCTCCCGACTGGTGACGCGCTCGGGCACATTGATACGGAATGGGGGGCGCTGGCATTTTCGGATGGGAGAGGGCGCGCGGCGGGAGATGACGTCACCATCGCGGTTCGGCCCGAAAACGTACGGCTTGCCGACGATCACACCCAGGCTGGCGTGCCGCGGATCACGGGTGAGGTGTCGGAAATCGTGTTTCTTGGCGAAGCACTTGAATGCCGGATCAATCTCGGTGACTCCAATTTGATCACGCGGATGCACCCAAGCAGTGCCGTCGTGGCCGGCGATAAGGTGGACGTTGTTATAAGACCCGACGACGTAGCAATTCTTGCGGCCTGATTGGTGATGACGCAGAACCACACAACCATGGCAGATGACTTGCCAGACCCGAAAGGGGAGGGACTACGCGCGCACCTTGCCTTTGCAATGGTTCTGGTGGCGACCTGCGCGGTTGCCCTGGAAAGCATGGCGGTCACTGTCGCCTTGCCTGCCATTGCACGTGAGTTTGACGTGTCGGCTGCTTCTGCGACATGGGTCATGGGCATGTCGCAATTCATCATCGTGGCGCTGCTGCTGCCCATGGCATCGCTGGCCGATACGATCGGCTATCGGCGCCTCTATCTGTCTGCCCTGCTGGTGTTTTCACTCGCCACGGTGGCCTGCATCGCCGCACCAAGCTTCAACGCGCTTGTGGTTGCGCGGGCTTTCCAGTCGATCGGTACGGCTGGGAGCATGAGCGTGGGTTTCGCGATGGCACGGACGATCTATGCGGATAAATCACTGGGGCGGTCCATCGGTTTTCTTGCCACGACAGTAGCCTTGGCGTCGTCTGGCGGGCCAGCGATATCCGGGGTGCTTCTCGAATACAGTGGGTGGAGAGCAGTGTTTGGTCTCATGCTGTTTTTCAGCACAGTCGCTTATGTTGGGGGACTGCTACTGCTGCCCGCGAACCGGCCTTCCGGCCGCCGTTTCAATCTCAAGAGCTCGGTTCTTGTCGCGTTGACATTGTCATGTCTTCTGTTCGTTTTGAACGGCCTGGCAAATGACTGGGCCCGCTGGTCACTGGCGCTCGCCGGTTTGGCGTCGGCTGTCGGTTTCATGGTTCTAGGTCGTACCTCGAAGGGCAGGGTGGGGGCAGTGTTCCCGCTGGATCTGCTTGCGCTTCCGGTTTTCAGCTTGTCGATCATTGCTTCAATCTGCGTCTTCGCGGCACAGTCACTGGGGTTTGTGCTGCTGCCATTTTACCTTTTGAATGATGCTGGGCTGAGCCCGATGAAAATGGCGGCAGTTTTGAGCATATGGCCGCTGACAACAGCGCTGCTTGCCCCCTTTCTGGGCTGGATTTCGGACAGCATCCCGGCCGGACCGGTGGGAGCGGCAGGGCTTGGCATTTATGCCTGCGGGTTTTTCTTGCTGGCTGCAATGCCCGTTGATGCCAGTGCCACCGGCATTGCGCTAAGGCTGGCCTTGTGCGGCATTGGGTTTGCAGTGTTTCAGACACCCAACAATCGGCTTGTGATGCTGAGTGCGCCGCGGGAACGCAGCGGCGCGGCCAGCGCGATGATCTCGCTGGCGCGCCAATTCGGCCGCGCCTCAGGAACGGCCATAGCGGCATTTGCACTTGCCACAAGTTCAATTTCCGGTGTGCTCGTGGTCCTCAACATTGCAGGCGTCCTGGCACTTGTGGGTGCGGTTGCAAGCATGGGTCGGGCAGTGGCCATCCGGGCCCGTTAAAACTGCAAATTATAGAATGTGAATGAAGGAGAAGTTGGAAATGTTGAAATTATATAACGGTGTCACCAGTGTGTGCTCTGTCAAGGTCCGGATAGGGCTTGCGGAAATTGGATTGGACTATGAGGATCAACGGCTTGATATACAAAAGGGCGACCAGTTTGACCCCGACTATATGAAGCTCAATCCGGCGGCTGTCGTTCCGACGTTGATCGATGACGGGCTTGTTCTGGTTGAATCAAGCCTGATCCTTGAGTATCTCGACCAGACCTACAATCAGAACCGGCTGATGCCGGTTGATCGTGCCAAGGCAGTTGCGGCGCGTCATTGGCTTCTGCGCTGTCTCGCCATTCATGCCGCCGTCAACACGCTCACCCACTCTACGGTCAATCGCAAACGACACCTTGCGAGCAAAACCCCGCAGGAAATCGAAGCGATGATCGCCCGGAAGCCAGATCCGGTTTCGCAGATGAAACGCAAGGACCTCTACGCCAATGGGTTGAAATCCCCCTACGTGTCTCAGGCTCTCATGCATTTGCGTAGCGCCTTTGCGGATATGGGCAAGGTGCTCTCCGAAGGCGATTGGGTCACTGGCCCCGAATTCGGAATCGCCGATATCGCGCTCATCTCCTATATCGACCGGCTCGAACGCCTCGGCTTTAGAGGGCTCTGGCTCGACACTGAACCGCGCGTCGCCGACTGGTTGGCCAGCATGCAATCCCGCCAGAGCTATCAGGTGGAAGTCCAGAGCAAGATACCAGCGCAGATGGCCGAAGCGCAACTCCGGGATGGATCCGAGTTCTGGAGCGAATTGGAAGACCGCTGGCGTGCGTCGGCTTGACCCGCAAAAGCGAGTGTCTGGCGTTCCGGGACACTTGGCATTCCGCGCAGCCAGTCAGGCAAAAACAGAGATCGGGAGATATTGAATGCGTTATGTAAGTTTTGAAGTGGATGGGCGCGCATCCTGGGGGCGCGTGGATGGAAACGAAATCATCGATCTTGGCGCGCAGCCGGACGCACCGGAAGATCTGAAGGCCGCGATCACAGCGGGAAAGCTCGACATGGTGGGCGATTCACCCCGACGCGCACGCGCTTCTGTCCGGTTGCTGCCGGTCGTGCCCAACCCGTCAAAGATATTCTGCGTTGGCCATAATTACGAATCCCACCGGGTTGAGACCGGACGTGACAAGACCAAGCATCCCTCGATCTTCATCCGTTTTGCCGACACATTGATTGGTGCGGACGATGCCATTGTGCGACCCGCCGTATCCACAAGTCTGGACTTTGAGGGTGAACTGGCGGTGGTGATCGGCAAGGGCGGGCGCAATATCAGTGAATCCGAAGCCATGAGTCACGTTGCTGGCGTGGCCTGTTTCAATGATGCCTCGCTGCGCGATTGGCAGTGGCATACCAACCAGTTTACACCGGGCAAGAACTTTCCCGGCACAGCTCCCTTTGGCCCGGAACTGGTGACGCTTGACGAGATCGCCGACCTTGACAAAGTTCAGGTAATTTCGGTGCTCAATGGCCAGGTCATGCAGAGCGCAACGCTCGATCACATGTTGTTTCCCATTCCGTTGATCATTGCCTACATCTCCACGTTCACGCCGTTGTCGCCGGGCGATGTCATCGCCACCGGCACACCCGGCGGTGTCGGTGCGAAACGCAATCCGCCAGTGTGGATGAAGGCGGGCGACACGATCGAGGTGCGCATATCCGGAGTGGGAACGCTGGTCAGCCAGATAGTCGATGAGGCCTGAAGAAACCGTGTAACTTGAGAAGAAGTGTTGGAGGCGAGCGGCAATGGGCAGTGATTTTCTGATAAGCGGTTTGCGAAGCGTCGAGCTGGAAGTGCCGGATCTTGCCAGATCGGCAGCGTTCTACATGGATGTCTGGGGCCTGGTCGAAGCAGAGCGCGCGGACGGCCATATCTATCTGCGCTGCGAAGGCGAGGATGCCTATGCTGTTCGGCTGAATGAAGCCAGCGTACCGGCCATCCTTTCCTATACGCTCCGGGCGGCTGACGGCACCGACCTGGCGGCCTTGCGCGCGCGTGCAATTGCTGCAGGCGGGGTGGCGGACGGAGACATTGCTCCGATGTTGGAGGCGGGCGGCGGAACAGGCTTTTCCCTGCGCGACACAGTTGGGCGGAAGCTGCGCGTCGTGCAGGGTGATACACGGCTTGACCCATTCAACTCCGGTCAAAGCCGCCCCGACCGCCTGTCGCATATCAATATCAACACAACCGATCTGGAGCGCGATATCGCTTTTTATGAGCTTGGCTTCGGGTTCAGGGTCACCGACCGTAGCAAGATGATGGGCTTTGTCCGCACCAACAGCGATCACCATACCGTCGTTCTGGCGAAAGCTCCCGTTGATACGCTCAATCATATTGCTTTCAATCACCCGACCTGGGAGGACGTGATGAAGGCTTCGGGTCGGATGGTGGATGCGGATTATCCGATGGGTTGGGGGCCGGGCAGACACGGTCCGGGCGACAATGTATTTGCCTATTTCGTCGACCCTGCAGGGTTTGTGGTCGAGCACACAGCCGAAGTGCTGCAGGTCGACGACACCTACCGCGTCGGTGGCCCCGAGGACTGGGTCTGGCCGGCTGGACGAACGGATCATTGGGGGGTCGCCCCGCCAAAATCCGGGGCATGCAAAGCGGCACAGCTTGCAATCGGGTTCAAATAGTTTTCCAGGGCGGACATCCGCTGGGCTGCGGGACTGACCGGATATATCCGGAACGCATTCAGCGATGGCGCCCGGGCATTGAGTCCTGATGGTCAAGCCGTGTTGGCAGGGATGGTGTGCCGTTCAACAGCGGCATTCGGGTCTGGAATATCCAATTTTTGACAACAGATCTGGTTTGTTGTTCTGGACGATAAACTGCGTGTGCCCCGGTCGCCTCGCCAGGTTTGTATTAATTTGGGTATTTTGATGCAATTTCATAAAAAATCGATATTTAATTGTCAGGAGAAAATATTGTGCTAGAGTCGGGGATGCGGGGCAGATGACAGCCTCAGAATTCTCGGGAGGAGACATTCATGAAGTATAAATCCCTTATTGTGTCGATCGCCGTTGGCGCGACGCTCGCGTTTTCAGCGATAACGGCCAATGCCGCTGAACTGCGCCTGGGAACGGCAAGCCAGGGTGGTGCGTTCTATCCTGTTGGCCAGGCCATTTCTACGCTGGTTTCAAAACATGCAGGCGACGGCATCACCATGGTTCCGATCGTCACCGAAGGCTCGGTCCAGAACCCGCGCCTTCTGGGTTCAGGCGAGGTTGATGCTGGTATTACCAACAATAATCTGGCCGTCCTCGCCAACAAGAATATCGGTCCCTACAAGGATGCCGGTCTCGATCTGCGCGCCATCGGAACGTTGCATCCCAGTATTCTGCACATGATGGTACTGGATAATTCCGACATCAAGTCGATTGCCGATCTCAAGGGCAAGCGTGTGGCGGTTGGTCCTGCCGGCGGCGGCACAATCCCGTTCCTTAACGCAATCCTTGCACTTGAAGGGCTGACCAGTGATGACATCACGCCAAGCTTTGTGTCCTATGAAGACGGTTTTAGCCAATTGTCCGATGGCATCGTTGACGCCTCATTCGCGCTTTCAGGTTTCCCCGCCGGTGCAGTGATGCAGGCAAAAGCCTCGGCCAAATTGCGGTTTCTCAATCTGTCGGAAGCTCAACTGGCCGCATTAAAAGAAAAGACCCCTGCCTATGGTTCGTTCACCGTAGATCCAGATGTCTACGATACCGATGAGGCCGGATTGGTTGTGGGCGTGTCAAACGTGCTGGTGGTCAACGCCAGCATGGATGAAGACACCGCTTACAGGATCGCCAAGGCGGTCTACGGCAACATGGATGAATTTCGCACGGAAAATGCCTTGGCCAAGCAGATTGATCCAGCCTTGTCGATGCAGCTGGCTATCCCGCTTCACGCCGGTGCCGAGCGCTTTTTCAAAGAGTAGACTGTCCCCACTGTGAGACAATGTGACGGGCGGGCCGCAAGG
Organism: Hoeflea sp. IMCC20628; assembly: GCF_001011155.1. Lineage (NCBI taxonomy): Bacteria > Pseudomonadati > Pseudomonadota > Alphaproteobacteria > Hyphomicrobiales > Rhizobiaceae > Hoeflea > Hoeflea sp. IMCC20628. The sequence continues at coordinate 3,389,269 of NZ_CP011479.1, read as the reverse complement.
GCCCGCCTTCCTCCGCTGACGCCATGCAGGGATCCGCAGAAATCCAATGAAAAATCCGGTCGATAAGTTCTTCAAATACGGTGCGGTGGCCTTTGCATTTGTGATCGGGCTTTTCCACCTGCTCAATGTGTCGGGTATCGTGGTTCTGTCGACGCGTGAAATTCGCGTTTTTCACCTGGTCATGATGCTGGTGCTGCTTTTCATGGTCACGCCGCTTGCCAGGCAGTTCAAGGATGCAGCCTGGGAGAAGCTGCTCCGGCTCGTGCTGATTGCAATCACCATCGGGGCTGGTGTTTATCTCCTGTCGCGCTGGAAAGACATTGCCATGTCCGGCGGCGCGACAGTGCCGATGGACGCGACTGTTGGCATCATCGTCATATTGCTGGTGCTGGAAGCGGCGCGGCGTGGAGCAGGGTTGGCGCTCGCAATCTTGTGCACGTTCTTCTTCACCTATCCGTTTTTCTCTGAATATCTCCCGGGGCCGCTTGCCAGTCGTGGCTACAGCCTGACCCGTATTGCCGAATATATGACCACCACATCCAATGGAATTTTCGGCGTGCCGATCGGTGTGTCGTCGACCTACATCATTCTGTTTTCGATGTATGGAGCTTTTCTGAGCTCGTTTGGCGCGGGGGATTTCTTCTTCCGTGTTGCCAACCGTCTGACCCGTGGAACACGCGCGGCGGGCGCGAAAACGGCGGTCATTTTCTCCACTTTGCTCGGCATGATCTCAGGCTCGGCAGCCGGCAATGTCGCCGTCACCGGGACCCTGACAATTCCGATGATGAAGAAGGAAGGCTACCAGGCCCATCAGGCCGGTGCGATTGAAGCAGTGGTTTCGACCGGCGGCCAGATCATGCCCCCCGTGATGGGCGCTGCCGCATTCATCATGGCGGAAATTGTCGGGGTTCCCTATTCGACAGTTATGGGCGCAGCACTCATTCCCGCCTTCCTGTTCTTCAGTTCGATGTTTTTCGTCGTCCATCTTCAGGCACACAAGAACAACATCGTCCCGTTTGAACAGCCGGTGGAGGACGATGAATCCATCTGGTTGATCCTTCTCAAGGGCGGGCAATACCTTATTCCCTTCGTCACGCTGATCGTGATGATGGTCTATGGCTATTCGCCTTTCATGGCCTCGTTTTATTCGATCCTGCTGCTTCTTGCCTGCGACGTCATCTGGAACCGCAGCATTACGCTCGACACGTTTCGCAAGATCGGGACTGCCATTGTCGAAGGCGCAATAAGCGTCGTCCCGATTGCGATTGCCTGCGCCGCCGCCGGCATCATCGCAGGTACGCTGGGCATTACCGGTTTGGGGTCGAAAATTTCGAGCCTCATCATTGATGCGTCGATGGGCTATACGCTGCTCGCGCTGATCCTGACGATGTTCACCGCTCTCATCCTGGGCATGGGCCTGCCCACTACGGCGGCCTATCTCATTCTTGCAACCGTTGTCGCACCGGCACTGGCGAAGATGGGCGTTCCTATCCTGACCGCGCATATGTTTGTGTTCTTCTTCGGCTGCGTTTCAACGATTACGCCGCCAGTTGCGCTCGCCTCCTATGTGGCTGCAGGCATCGCCAAGGCGGACATCAACAAGGTCGGCTGGACGGCATTTGGTTACGGCATCACATGCTTTGTCCTGCCTTACATGTTCTTTTATGGCCCGGCTTTGATGTTGCAGGGTACACCGATTGAAATCGGTATGGCCGTCATAAGCGGGCTGGTCGGCGTGTTTTGTGTGGCCGCAGGCGTGGTGGGTTATTTCAGATTGCCACTCGTCGTCTGGCAACGGGCGGTCATCTTCTGCTCCGGTATTGCGCTGATGGATCAGGGGATTGAGTCCAACCTGTTGGGCCTCGCAGGTATCGCTGTTGTTTGGGTCACCGGATCGATGGCCCTTAAGCGTGCACCGATAAAGTTTTGATACAACTCAGGAGAAACGACAATGGCATATGAAGCGAGGAAATTCCGGCGTGTGGTCACCGGGCATGATGCCAACGGCGTCGCGAAGGTCATCCGGGACGATACAGCCTCATGCATCTTGCAGCGCCCGACCCGGCCCGGCGTGACGCTGACAAATTTCTGGCAGCACAGCCAGTCTCCGGCGCCGATGGAAAGCCATGACGATCCTGTCGAAGGCCCATTGGTTTTGCACCCGCCAAAGAATGGCGCGGTTTTCCGCGTGGTGCAATTTGATCCCGAAGACCCCGATGTCATCGCCAACATTGATGGCAAGAAAGCTTTTGCTGCGATGGGGGCCGGTGCCAATGTGGTCGAAAACGCCCGCCACCCCTATATGCACCGCACGGATTCGCTGGATTATTCCATCGTGCTGCAAGGCGAAGTCTGGATGCTGATGGATGAAGAAGACGTGCTGCTGAAGCAGGGCGATGTGATCGTCCAGCAGGGCACCAACCATGCCTGGGCCAACCGTGGCACCGAACCCTGCATCATCATGTTCGTTCTCAACGATGCGGTGAAATAAGCGTCCATGCCACCGGAAATCCTGTTTACCGACATCGGGGGTCTGGCAGCCATTGCGGTCGCCATGATCCTCGGTGGCATGTTGAAAGGCGCGACCGGTGCCGGGATTCCTGTCATTGCCGTACCAGTCATTGCCGCTGTATACGATGTCAAGATCGCGGTCGCAGTCATGGTTCTGCCAAATCTGATTTCCAACCTATGGCAGATTTACAAATTCCGCGCCCATCCGACGGATATGCGTTTCTGCTGGCAACTGGCGGTGTTTGGAGCGATCGGTGCGGGCATCGGTACCGTTGCACTGGCTGAATTGCCATCCAGCTTTTTGAGCCTTTGCATGGCTGGAATTATCATTGCCTATATTCTGCTTCGTGCGCTCAAACCGAGCGTTCAGCTTTCCATGGCAAGTGCCAGGAAAGCGGTTGCAGTGGTCGCGATGCTTGGCGGCATCTTGCAAGGCGCCGTTGGAGTTTCGGCGCCGGTGGCTGTCACGTTTCTCAATGCCATGAAACTGGCTCGGCCGGCTTTTATCTTCACGATTTCGATTTTCTTTATATCCATGGCATTTGTGCAGATCCCGACACAAATTTATTACGGTCTCCTGACGCGAGATGTTGCGACGCTTGGCCTTCTTGCCGCCATTCCACTGTTTGCCGCACTCCCTGTTGGAGATTGGATTGGCCGGCGCATCAGCCCGAGAGTATTCGACATGCTGATTCTGACATTTCTCGCCATCCTTGCGATCCGCTTGATCTATGTAGAAATGTCATGACCCGTAGCGCCATCCGAATACGGTCTTCGCCGTTCATGCCTTATGAGTAGCGGGGCGGTTGCTTCTTTGCAGGCCCCGCTATCAAAGCATCTCATCAGCCAAGAATGCTTCGCTGTTCCGAAAGCCTGAGCTGGAAATTCAAAGCTCCCTCATTCACCAACCATGCGCGAACGCTGAACGTCCGGCCGCCTTCTTTGTGCATTGGATCATTGTCGGCAAGAGTGCGCGCCTCGCCTATGTCTGCGGCACGATAAATGATGAGGCCTCCACCGCTCATGGCGGTGCCGGTATCATCCGAAACCGGTCCGGCCAAAAACAGCTTTCCAGCAGCTTCCATCTCTTTTTGGTAGGCAAGGTGTCGAGGCAGGATTTTCTGCATCTCTTCGGGTGTTGCATTGGCCTTCGATTCCACGATGAACAATTCAAAAGCCAGTGCGCCACGTCCCTGCGCGATTGTCTGATATTCATTCCAAGTTGGCACAGTCATGTCTCCTCTGTCGGTTCTGTTTGCATTTTTGCATAGATAATTGGTACAGAAAATAAAAAATCGATATTAATTGACCTTGAGAAATTAATATGTGTATTTTCAGGTTAGAGAGGGGTGGCGGTTTCGTACGCGAATGCTGCATCCTGTCGAAGCTGGCGAAATGGCTTTGGGAATGAAAATAGGAATGGACATGCACATACCAGACGGAAACACACCTGAAGAGCTTCGGGCAAACGCGCAAGCGGATGCAAAGGCATTGCGGGAGCGAATCCGGATGCTCGACCAAGACTCCCTTGACCTCATCCTGACACGGGCCCGCTCTCATTATGCCTGGACGGACAAGCCTGTTTCTGAAGAGCAACTCCGACGCATTCATGACATTGTAAAAATGGGGTCGACCAGCATGAATTCATGCCCGGCCCGGTTTGTTTATGTCCGTTCCAAGGAAGGCAAGGAGAAGCTTGCCAAATCTCTGAAGCCTGCCAACGTTGCCAAGATGGCTGGTGCGCCGGTGACGGCCATCATTGCCTACGACACAGAGTTCTGGCGTGAACTGCCCAAGCTGTTTCCGCACGAAGACCGTCGGCCACTGTTTGCGGGCAAGCTGGAACATAGTGAAAGCACGGCCTTCCGCAATTCAACACTGCAGGGCGCCTATTTCATGATTGCCGCACGCGCGATCGGACTGGATATCGGCGCCATGTCGGGGTTTTCCAACGCCATCGTCGACGAAGAGTTTTTCAAGGGCACGACGCTGAAATCAAATTTTCTCTGCAATCTCGGCTATGCTGATGAGAAGGCGCTTTTCCAGCGGCTGCCTCGCTTTGAATTTGAAGATATCTTCACATTTGCGTAACTTCAAGGAAGTGTATTGAGCATGGAAATCAGGCCGAAAATGACGGTGAAACTCAGGATGGCGGCCAAATGTCCGTCGCATTCGCTGTCGGAGCTGAGCACACGTGATGTTTCGTTTGTCATTGATGAGCCATTGGAGCGCGGTGGCACCAATATGGGGCCGACGCCGACCGATACCGTGATTGCTGCACTCGTTGGCTGCACCAACACGATAGGAAGCAAATGCGCGGCCAGCCTGGGCATTGATGCCGGCCATTTCCATATTTCTGCAGTGTGTGATTTTGACAGGCGGGGGGTGACGTTGATGGAGGAGGTCGACGTTCCCTTTACCAAGATCATACTGACCGTGGAGGCAGACGGTTCAGCCAGTGAAGCCGACCTGCAGCGTCTGGCTGAGGAAGTCGCCAAATATTGTCCGGTTTCGAAACTGTTCAGGCAAGCGGGCACTCAAATCGAGGAAATCTGGAAGAAGAAATCCGTCTGAATCTGCAAAATGCATTGAGACGATAAACTGGGAGGATGAGAATATGACGAGTATATCGCGCCGGATGTGTCTTTTGACAGCTATGTCCCTGGGCATGGCTCTCTCGCCGCTGGCTTCGCCGGCACAGGCAACAGAAACGATCAAGATGATCGCGATAGACGGCTATCCTGACCGATCAATGTGGGTGAAGGAATTTTCCGGCTTCTTCATTCCGCGGGTCAACGAGGAACTCGCCAAGACTGGAAACTACAAGATCGATTGGCAAGAGGCCTATGGCGGCACCATCGTGAAGCCCCGTGGCGTGCTCGAAGGTATCAAGCTCGGTCTTGGAGATATAGGCATTGTGACGACCATCTTCCACAATTCCGCGCTGCCCAGCCAGGGCATTTCGGCGGTAACTCCGATGGTGTCTGCAGACGCGAGAGTGGTTGCCAAGGCGGTCGATGAGATCGCCAAGGAATTCCCGCAGATGAACAAGGAATTTGATGCGGAAAATCAGGTCTACCTGGCAACAGGTGTTGTACTCGACAGCTATCAGATCTTTTCCAAGACCCCGATCAGTTCGCTGACGGATCTTGAGGGCAAGAAGGTCGCCGGTGCGGGTTACAACTTGCGCTATCTTGAAGGTGTCAAGGATGCAGCCGGAGTACGCGGTGGTTTGCCGGATTTCTACAATCTGGTTCAGACCGGTGTCGTGGACGCCGCCATGCTGTGGCCTGAAGCCGCGGTCACCTTCAAGATGGCCGAAGTGGCGCCCTACATGCTCAAGGTTGACCTTGGTGCGGTGAACTCGAAAACCGTGACCATCAACAAGGATGTCTGGGCAAAGCTGCCGGATGAGGTGAAGGGTGTCCTTCAGCAGGTTGCTGTCGAATACCGCGACCAGGTGGCCAATGTTGCCATGGATGAAGCGGCTTCTTCGGTTGCAGCTTTCGAGGCTGCTGGCGGCAGTGTGGTCGAACTCCCCGCAGCCGATCGCGAGGCATGGGCAAATGCAATGCCGAACATCGCTGTCGAATGGGCCGCAGAACTGGACAAGGCCGGTGCGCCGGGTTCCGACATGCTGAAGGCTTACATGAAGAAGTTGACTGACGCTGGTGCTGTGCCGGTCCGTGACTGGGCGGCTGAACTCGCAAACTGATGCAAACCAGCTATGGCAGGGGACGGTGAAACATGCGGAAATTGGTGACCGGTATTAGAACCATTGCCACAAGTCTTGCCGTTGGCGCGAACGTGATTGGCACCACGTTCATCCTGCTGCTGGTTGTTATCATGAATGTCGACGTAGTGGCGCGCGGGGTTTTCCATGCGCCACTACGCGGAACTGTCGAAGTCGTTATCTTCTCGCTGGTGCTGATCGTTTTCCTGCAGTTGCCAAACGTGGTGCAGGGAGGAAGGCTAACCCGATCCGACGGGTTCCTTCTGCTGATGCAGGCCATCCGTCCGAAAGTATCGCACTTGGCATCGCGTTTGATCGATGCTGTGTCCTGCGTCTTCATGGCGCTGATTACATGGACGATGTGGCCGGAATTTCTCGACTCCTTTGGCAGTTGCGGATTCTTCGTCCAACCGGAGTTTGGCGGCGCGCCAACCGGTAGTCTGTGGGGAGACCTGGCGCAGGCCTGGGGACGCTGCGACTATTTTGGCACGCCGGGCATTTTCACAACGCCGTGGTGGCCTGCCAAGCTTGCAATCCTCTTTGGCGTCGGGCTTTCGACCGTCCTGTTCTTCCTCAAAGCGCTTGTAGGTTCTGAGTATGGTGAAGCCTTGCCGGAACCCGATAATAATTCCTCCAGCACACAGCACAAACAATCATGAGCCCTGTTGAAATCGGTATCATCTCGGTCATCGCTATCGTGGTGATGATCTATATGGGAGTTTACATTCCCGTGGCGCTTGGCCTTGTGTCTTTCGCGTCAATCTGGATCATCAGCGGCAAATCAATCCTTGCCTTCAATTTCCTGAAGGTGGCTGTCGGTGACGGAGTGACGGAGTACTCCTTTGCCACGATACCGTTGTTTACCGTCATGGGACTTCTTGTCTCCAAAGCAGGCGTGGGAACAGATATCTATGAGGTCATGAACCGCGGCTTCAGGAAAATAACCGGCGGCATCGGTATGGCAACGGTGGGCGCCAATGCAGTGTTCGCCGCTGTGACCGGATCGTCGATCGCATCGGCCTCGGTGTTTACCAAGATCGCTGTGCCGGAAATGCAGCGTTTCAACTACAACCCGAGATTCGCCGTAGGCGTGGTTGCCGGCTCATCCGTTCTCGGCATGATTATACCGCCGAGTGCTATGCTCATTATCTATTCTTTTGTGGCGGAACAATCGGTCGGCGAGATGTTCATGGCGGGCATCGTACCGGGGTTGTTGCTGACTGCCGCCTATATCTTGACCATCATGCTGATGGGCAAGTTCTGGCCGTCCTTCGTGGGCGAGGACGCCGGACAAAGCGATACGCCACCGCTGACCTATGCGGAACTGGCGGACAAGACGCTGCCGATAATGTTCCTCATTGTCGTCGTGCTTGGCGGGATCTACACCGGATGGCTGACGCCGGTGGAAGCGGGCGCTGCCGGCGCTTTGATCGCGCTGTTGATTGCGCTGGCGCGCCGCAAAATCGGCATCAAGGGTCTGTGGGAAACAACGATTGATACTGGCTACATCACCGCGTCTATCCTGTTTTTGATCACCATGGCGTCGCTCTATAGCCGCATGCTGGGCTATGCCGACCTCCCAGGAGAGCTCCATGCGTTCCTAGATCACTACCAGTTCGGTTTCTTTGGCATCATGGTGGTCTATGTTCTGCTGATGCTGTTTCTTGGCACACTGCTCGATACCGCATCGATCATCCTGATCGTTGTACCGTTGTTCATCACCCTCATTGAAGCAAGTGGTCACAGCCTCGTATGGTTTGGCATCGTCACGGTAATCGGTGCTGAAATAGGCCTTTTGACCCCGCCGCTCGGCATTTCCTGTTTTGTCATCAAGGCAACGCTGAATGATCCGAACGTGACCTTGAAAGATGTGTTTCTTGGCGCCCTGCCATTCGCCTTCGTCATGCTGCTGGTGCTGATCTTGATTATCCGTTTCCCCATTCTCTCGACGGGGATCATCCATTGAAAATGACATCGAGGTAGATGTATGCGCAACGTAACTCGCGACACCCTGACCCAGACTTTCCTGGATTATTGCGGCGCCGAAACTGATCCGCGCCTGAGATCCGTGCTGGAGAGCCTTGTCAGGCATCTCCACGCCTTTGCGATGGAAAACAACCTGACCCATGCCGAATGGCGCAAAGGCCTGGAACTGCTGACCAAGGCAGGGGAGATCACGGACTCCGAACGCAACGAGTTCGTGCTGTTTTCCGATGTGCTTGGTTTGTCATCCCTGGTCGACATGATCAACTCGCCGGATGACTGCACGCCATCGAGCGTCCTCGGCCCGTTCCATATTCTGGGTGCACCCGACCTGCCGGTCGGAGGTGACCTGAAAGGGGACAATGATGGTCCGACCGTCATCGTGTCCGGAATTGTGAGCGAGCCGGATGGCACGCCGATCAAGGGAGCAGAAATCGAAATCTGGCAGACCGCTGACAATGGCCTGTATTCGAACCAGGACCCTGAACAACCGGAATACAATTTGCGCGGTCATATGGTTGTCGGCGACGATGGGCGCTATCTTTTCACGACCATTCGCCCGCAACCTTATGCTGTTCCCGATGACGGTCCGGTCGGTGAATTGCTACATGCCACGGGGCGTCATCCCTGGCGGCCGTCGCATTTGCATTTCATTATCACGGCGCCGGGCTATCGTTCGCTGGTGACTGAAGTCTTCCCCAGTGATGATCCCTATCTCGACGCAGATGCGGTATTCGGCGTTCGCGAGAAACTCATCATGGTCTATGAGAAGCAGTCCGCAGGCGATCCTGTTCCAAGCGGCCTTGCAGCCGGCGATGCGCTCACCGATCCATATTACAAGGTGGACTTCGACTTTGTTCTGGTTCGGGAAGCCTAGAGCATCGTACGTTTAATCCGGCGCATAGCCTGCTGCCTTGAAATAGTTCCAGCATTCGGTTCTTTCGAAGAGATGGCAGATAGAGCCAAGTGCGTCTGAAAGCGCGTCGAATGTTCTGGCGGCCGCGGCTCTCAGATGTGCCTTGATCTTCGAGAAAGCCATTTCGATGGGATTGAGATCTGGGCTGTAGGACGGAAGGAACAGGAACCAGGCTTTGCTTTCCTTCAAGATCTCGGCGGCTTTTTCGCTTTTGTGAACGGCGAGGTTATCCAGGATGACGACGTCGCCGGGCGATAGGGTCGGGGCGAGTTGTGTCTCGACGTAGGTGTCGAAGGATATGCGGTTCATGGCGTGGTGAATGATCCACGGAGCGGTCAGGCCATGGCAGCGCAGGGCGGCGATGAAGGTCTGCGTGCCCCAATGACCGAATGGTGCATCCATATGCAGCCGCTCACCGCGCGGGCAGCGCCCGCGAAGACGCACCATTTTCGTATTCACCGATGTTTCATCAATGAAGACAAGACGATGCGGTTCGAGCCGCATCCTCGGCTGTCGCTTGGCGATCCAGACATCACGAGAAAGCCGCACTGGCGCGCGGGCGCGTTCGGATGCCATCAGCGCTTTTTTTATATGTGAACCCTTCCGCCACCAGAATGCGCGACAGGGACGATGGCGGAACGCGAACGCAATGCGTCTCGTCAAGCTTGTCGACCAATTCCGGCATCGTGATATCGGGCTTTTTCTCGACTTCGGCAATCAGGAAGGAGCGGTAAGCCGCAAGCTTGCCGCCGCCCGGCGGGCGGCCTTGGCGCGGTGGCGACACAGACCCGGTCTTGCGGCGATGCTGCATGACACGGATCGCCGTGCTGTCGCCGATGGCGAAACGACGTGCTGCTGCCCGGCAGGAATGCCCGGCCTCAACCATAGCAATGACCCGTGCTCGGATATCTACGGAATGCGGTTTGCCCATGAGACACCTCCATTCCCGAAACAACCATGAAACCGAACGAAATGGAATCCCACCTGATTCACGTTTCGTGACCGATGCTGTAGATTGCGTCATCCTCGAACAGCCGAAGGCAAGTTGTATGCGCGGCGCTGACATGCATCAGGCCTTTTTCTTCGCCGCCAGCTCGTCCTTGAGAAAACCTCCGGTCGTTGCGTAATGCGACATCAAGAGTTCGACAGCGAGATCGGCATTCCGCTCGAGCACGGCATCTGTGATGGCATTGTGCTCTGCGTTGATGTCGCGCGAGGGATAGGCCTTTGAACCGGACAAATGGCGGTAGCGCACATTCTGATCATACAACTGGTCGCAGAATTTGAGCATGATTGAGGAGGGGCAGGCGCCAATCAGCGACATATGGAAATGCTTGTGGCGCCTTTCCCATTCTTCATTGGCAACGAAATGATCATTTGTCTGCGAACGCGGCACACGTGAAAGCCGGTAGGCTGAAAGGACCACCTGTTCCTCCCAATTGCTGTCTCCATGGGCAATGGATTCCCGCAAGGCCCGTTCTTCGAGCCAGCGGCGGGTGCGCAGAAGCTCGTCAAACTCCTTTTCGCTGACATCGGCGACGCGAAAACCGCGCTGGTCGATACGTTCGACGAAAAGATCTGAGGTCAGCATGCTCAGCGCTTCACGGATCGGGCTTGAGCCGAAGTCATAAAGGCTGCGCAGCTCTTCAATCTTGAGTTTTTTACCCGGAGTAAGAACGCCTGACATGATGTCGGCGCGAAGTCTTGTGTAAGCTTGGCTTGTAATCGAGCTTGATCCGGACGAATCCTCCTGCTGCCCAAGCGTGGTTTCATCCTGGGCTGCTACCTCGTTTTTCTGGCTAAGCTCGTCCAAATTTGTCCCCGACCTGGGTTCTGTCTTTACCGGCATCATGGCACTCCCGATGATTCGATGGAAGCAGCCCCGCCTTCTGACGAGGCTTCCACCGGATTTTGCCTGGCAAGCACACTGCCATAAGCTTTTGCCGCCTTTATAACGACGGGTGATGCAACGACCACTCCTTTGTTGGCAAACATCTCGTGGCAGTCGCCCAGCGGTTTGTAGCAGGTCAGAATTTCGCCGGGGATAGCGGCGCCTGAGGCGTTGGAGAAGACTTTATCGGCAACGGTTTGCGATCGTGATTGGATCAATGAAGGCGTCATTGCGTCAAAAATATCGATTTTGTAGTCAATCTGCAAGCATCAGTTTTCGGAACTCTGAGTACGAAAAACTGATAGACGCGAAAAATGTATAAATAATTCGTATATTTACACAGCTAATGTTCGTTTGGTGGCGCTGGATCGGCATTTTCGGCAAAGCCATCAAAAATCAAGATGGAATAAAATGTTGATATATTTGGGTTGCACGCTAAAAACTACATAACATTGGCTGACTATCATGATGTTCATGGTCGTATTTTCGAAGATCACATTTTAAGGCAGAGGAGGCCAATTCATGCGCGAGACGCATTTTGAAGACGGAAAATGGTGGGTGAGCCCATATAATTTTGTGCCCGAAGTGCGCAATTCGCTTGAGTTGCCCCCGAAAGTGCAGATCCATGATGCAACCTTGCGCGACGGCGAACAGACGCCCGGCGTGGTGTTCTCGGTCGATGACAAAATTGCCATCGCCCAGATGCTCAACGATGTTGGCGTCGACCGCATCGAGGCGGGCATGCCTGCCGTGTCGCCTCAGGATGCGGAAGCTATCAAGCAAATCAGCAAGATGGGCTTGAAGTCCCGCATATTCACCTTTGCCCGGGCGATGAAGCAGGATATCGACATGGCGCTCGAATGTGGTGCGCAGGGCGTCATCATCGAAGTGCCGATTGGCTACCCCAAGCTCACGACCCAATTCGGCTGGACCTGGCGAGATGTCCTCGAGCGCAGCGCGCCGGTGATCAATTATGCGCGTGAAAACGGGCTCTACGCCGTGTTCTTTCCCTATGATACGACGCGCGCCCGTCCGGATGATCTGGAGAACCTCTGCAAGGGAATCATGGCGGAATCGCCGCCGGACTCCATCGGCATCGTCGACACGATGGGCTGCGCTACCCCTGAAGCGATCAAGTACATGGTGCGCTGGGTCAAGCGCATGACCGGACTTCCGATCGAGATCCATACGCACAATGATTTCGGCATGGGTGTGGCAACCGAACTGGCCGCGGTCACGGCCGGTGCTGAAGTGGTTCACAGCTGTGGCAACGGACTTGGCGAGCGCACCGGCAATGCGGCGCTTGAGGAGCTCATGCTCGCGCTTGATCTGCTCTATGGCTATGACACCGGGTACCGCTTCGACCTGATGCCTGAACTCGGCCGGTTGCTGTCCGAGCGCGCCAATATTCCGATTGCCCGCAACAAGCCGATCCTGGGCGCCAGCAACTTCACCCGTGAATCCGGCATCGGCATCCAGTATGTGATGCATGATCCGCTGGTGATGTTTGGAACCCATCCGGCCCTGACCGGGCGCGTGGGCGAAGTGGTGCTTGGCAAGAAGAGCGGTAAGGCATCGGTTGTCTACAAGCTCGATCAGTTGGGCATGGGGACCGCAGAAGATGCTGATCTCGCCGAGATTCTGGATGCTGTAAAGCAGGCCGGCATCAAGAAGCGCGATACCCTGACCGACGATGAATTCAAGGCAATTGCCGAGCCCGTTCTCGCCCGTAGAGCCGCTTAAGTTTCGTCGCCATCAGACGCACAGTGGAGCATTCAATTATGGGCTACCTGCGTCCGAGCAGGATAATGCCAGCCCGTCGCACATAGATATGTGCGACGGGCTGATGCGTTACACAACCTTGATGGTGAGGGATTCAAGTCCTTCAATATTGACCACCATGACATCGCCCTTGACGATCGGACCGACGCCCGATGGTGTTCCTGACATGATCACATCGCCTGGCTGAAGTTCAAAGTAGTCAGACAGGTAGGAAATCATCTCAGGCACTTTCCAGATCATCTGGTTGAGATCGCCTTCCTGCTGGACTTCGCCATTGACCAGAAGTTCTACGCGCCCAACGGCCGGGTGCCCGACCTGGGAAACGGTCTGCAATGGTGCAATTGGTCCGGAGCGCTCAAAGGCCTTGCCGATTTCCCACGGGCGCCCCTTTTTCTTGGCTTCGTTTTGCAGGTCGCGGCGAGTCATGTCGAGGCACGCCGCATAGCCATAAACGTGATCGAGCGCCTCGGCGACAGGAATGTTGGTCCCGCCGGTCTTCAGCGCGACCGCCATTTCGACTTCGTAATGCACGTCCGTTGTCTTGTCCGGGTAAGGAAATTCCCCAGAACTATCAAGGTTATCCGGGTTCTTCTGGAAAAAGAACGGCGGATCGCGATCCGGATCGTCACCCATCTCGATGGAGTGGGCAGCATAATTGCGGCCAATACAATAGACACGCCTCACGGGAAACTCCCCGCCGCCCTGTACGGGAATTGTCGGAATTTTCGGAGCAGAAATTACGTAATCAGACATTGAAGTCTCCCAGCTGAAATGCGTTGTGGTAACGACATATTGCAGAGTCTGATGAAAATCAATCGCAACCAATGTGAATAAATCGGTTGCAGTTTCCAAACCAATTTGTAATCCTCTGTTGATTGGTTGGGTAATTGGTCAACCAATATGGAGATCTGTATGCTCAATAGGGACAGTTTTTTGTCGGCAGGCGAGGCAGTTACCGGTTTGCGTGAGTACATCACGTCAAATGGTCTGAAGCCCGGTGAGAGATTGCCCGCTGAAAGGGCTCTGACGGCGGAGTTGGGCATTACGCGCAGTACATTGCGCAAGGCGCTTGATGCTCTGGAGCGCGATGGCAGGATATGGCGCCACGTCGGCAAGGGCACGTTTGTCGCCGCATCAGCAGACGATCTCGACAAGATGACCAAGTCACCGGTTGAGCTTGGAAAGCAGCTGACGCCGTATCGTATGATGCGAGCGCGGTTGGCGATCGAGCCAGCGATTGCACGCGAAGCTGCAATCAACGCCTCTGGCGATGTGCTTGCGCGGTTGAATGCCACGATACAGCGCATGCGCGCTGCACCCAACTGGCAGCTTTATGAAACGCAAGATGATGTTTTTCATCGCGAAGTTGCAGAGGCGAGTGACAATCTTTTGCTGCTTTCGGTGTTCGATCAACTCAATTTGGTTCGGCGTGCCGTTGCCTGGGGGGCGGTCAAGCGACAGTCAGTCAGACCGCCTGCAGATCACGGGAGCTTCGCAGAACATGAAGAGATTGTGCTGTCGATTACCAACCGTGATCCAACTGCGGCCCATGAGGCGATGCGCAAACATTTGCGTTCAGTGGCTGAGCGTCTTTTTGGCGAAATATGATTCGCGGAGATCGGGACTGCCGATTCAGGATCAAGATCCAAACCCGTCGTCACAATCAATTAAATAGACAAAAAATTAAAAAGAAAGATTAAATCGATAATTATTTAAAACACTAAAAAAAATATTGAAAAAGTTGAATTATTGGAGTTGTATGCATTAGAGACGTTTTAACCGGAGGGGCATGTGCCCCTGCACTTTGGGAGGAGAACCGATGAAACAGATACTCAAAAAAATGGCGGGTTTGGCGGTCGCAGTACCGATGGCCGTTGGCCTGATGCTGTCAGGCGCACAAGCCGCAACGCTCAAGATTGCACTGGCGGAGACGCCATCGGACGAGTTGGCGGCGTTCTTCGTCGCCCTTGACCGCGCAAAAGCCAATGGTCTCGATTATGAATGGACCGCATTCTCGGACGAGGAACTTGCCATTCAAGCGGTGTTGAGCGGTCAGATGAATATCGGCTTTGGCACGCCCTATTCGGCAATGCAGCGTTCAAAGGCGCCAATCCGGATTATCTTCCAGCTTTCAAAGCTGAAGTTCTTTCCGGTCACATCCAAGAAGTATTCGGAATTGAAGGACCTTGATGGTCAGCCAATTCTGCTGCACTCGCGCGGTGGCGGAACGGATTCGATCGCCAACGTGATTGAAGACAAGGTCGGCATCAAATTCGGTGACCGTTCCTATGTGCCCGGATCGTCCAACCGTGTTGTGGCGCTGGTATCGGGGCAGACCGATGCAACAATCATCGACCTTTCGAACAAGAACAAGGTCGTGAAGCAGTTCCCGGACAAGTTCAACGTTCTGCCTATGTTTGAAGTCGATTCCAGCGACGAAGCGCTCTTCGCCAACCTTGACTGGATCAAGGAGAATGAAGAGCAGGTCAATATCCTGGTCAAGGCACTGTCCAGCGTCTGGCAGGACATGCAGGAAGATCCGACCATCATTTCCAGAGAGACCAATCCTGATGGTCCGATCGGCCAGTTGCCGAAAGAGATCCTCGCCGAACTGGATGGCTTCTACACGGACGCAGTCGCGGGTGGTCTGTATGATCCCAATGGCGGTGGACGCAAAGCGGCTCAGGCCGACATGGAGTGGTACTCTGCTGCCGGACAGCTTGATGGCGATCCGTCGACCTTGAACATCGAGGACTTCTGGTACCTGGCGCCGCTCGATGCAGCGATGAAGAAATAAGACACATTTATGGAAGCCACCCGTCCTCCACATGGACGGGTGGCAATTTTCTCAAGCTTGGGGTGATCCAAGACGATGAATCGTTCTCTTGCATTAAAGCTGTTGTCTGCCGCCATCGTGTTCGGCGCATGGGAGATCGCCGGTCGGGTCCCTGTCAGCTACGCCTTTCCGACATTCCTCGAATCCATGCGCGCCCTGGTCGTCATGACCTTCGACGGGTCGATATTCACCGCCTATGCGGAAACGCTGAAGCCACTTGTCATCGGGGTCGCGATCTCGGCGTTCTTCGGCATCATCATCGGCCTCTGGGTTGGTCTGAGCAGCCGTTTCGAATGGCTGTTTTCGCCCATCTTCGTGGTCATGCAGGCAGCCCCGCTGGCCGCGCTCATCCCCATTCTTGTCATGGCCTATGGCATCGGATTGACATCCAAAGTCTTTGTCGTGTGCATCATGGCGATGCCGGTGATCGTCCTCAATACGGCAAGTGCGGTGCGCAATACGCCCGCATCAATCAAGGATATGGGCAAATCCTTTCTGGCTTCCGATCGCGACATCATCCTCAAGATCATCATACCTGCAGCGTCTCCCGTCATATTCTCGGGCCTTCGGCTAGGGATCTCGGCGGGCTTTATCGGCGCCATCCTGTCCGAACTGAAGATCACCCCGACCGGTGTCGGGGACATCATCACCTATAGCCGCTCAATCGCCGATTATCCGTCGATGTACGCGGCGATCTTTTCCATCATCGTGCTCGCCGTTCTCTTCCTGAACCTGCTTGAGCGCACCGAAAACTATCTGTTCGAAGGGAACAATCGTGGTTATGTCTCAGACTAATGATGCTTTCACAAAGGCGGTTCCTCTGGACAGCGACAGCGCTGTTTCTGTTCGCAATGTCTCCAAGAACTATGGGCCAGTCGAGGCGCTGAAAAACTTGTCTCTCGAGTTTCCACGCGGGCAACTGACGTCATTGCTGGGACCGTCCGGCTGCGGCAAGACCACCTTGCTCAAGATCATTGCCGGTCTGCTCAAGCCGGACTCCGGCGAAGTCGAGATCGAAGGCAAGATCATCGACAGCCCCGGACCGGATCGTGCGTTCGTGTTTCAGGATTTTGCCCTGCTGCCCTGGGCAAGTGTCATCCGCAATGTCGCCTTCGGCCTCGAATTGCGCGGCGTGGCCAAGTCCGAACGCGATGCAATCGCCGAAAAATACATCAAGAATGTCGGGCTGTCTGGATTTGAAAAAGCCTATCCGCACGAACTCTCCGGGGGCATGCGCCAGCGTGTGGGATTGGCCCGGGCCCTATCGGTCGACGCGCAGGTGCTGCTGCTTGATGAACCGTTTTCAGCGGTTGATGAGCAGAACCGGCGCAAGTTCCAAGAGGATATGCTCGAACTGGTGCGCCACGAAAACAAGACCTTCATTTTCGTGACCCACTCGATCGAAGAAGCGGTCTACGTATCTGACCAAATCGCCATTCTCTTGCCGCGGCCAAGCCGTGTTTCCGAGATTATTCGTCCCCAGAGCTTTCGGGGAACCGGCATCGAGAACATTCGTCGTTCGCCGGAATATCTCGATATCGTGGATGAAATCTGGGCGTCGTTGCGCAACTATGTGGAGTAGGGTGACATGACGGTATTTGGATACAGACTGCCGGGAATGTCTTCACTGCTGCTATGGGCGCTGCTGTGGGAAATTGTCGGGCGGACAGGTTGGACATTCTTCATTCCACCCCTGTCAGATGTTCTCATCACGCTGTTTGAGGTGATCGGCACGCCGGCTTTCCTCAAGGCGATGTATGAAACTGCCTATGCGTTTTTTGCCGGCGTATTCTTCGCCGTCATCATCGGCATTCCGGTCGGCATCCTGATCGGTAAAAGCCGCTTGCTCGATGAATTGATCCTGCCATGGGTGAACATCTTTCTGAGCGCACCGCTCACCGCGCTCGTTCCGGTTTTGATGGTTCTGTTCGGGTTTGGTATGAAGTCGATCATCATCACGACAACCCTGTTTGCAATCTGGATCATCATCCTGAATTCGCGTGCCGGTGTGAAGCAGATCAACCGATCTCTGGTCGATATGGCGAGAAGCTTCGGCGCGACGCCGATGGATGCGTTCTTCAAGATCTACTTCTGGGCGGCCTTGCCCGAGATCTTGGGCGGTGTGCGTATCGGCGTGATCCGCGCGGTCAAGGGTGTCATCATCGGCCAGTTGTTGATTTCGATTGTCGGGTTCGGCGCCTTGTTTGAGCTCTACTCCAACAACTTCATGATGAAACACTTCTGGGCGGTGCTGATCGTGTTGTTCGCCGTCGCGTTCACAATGTCTGAATTCCTGGCCTATCTGGAGCGGCGCGTGTCCTACTACGCTGCCTCGCGCTAGAGCACCAAGCGATAAAACGCCGGAGGCCGGATTGGAATTCCCGTCCGGGCCGGGCAATAGCAAGAAAGAGCAAGATGAGCGGTACCCTCAAAGCACTCATTGCAGACCATGATGAAACCCTTCTCGCCATTGGTGCACCTGATCGCGAATGGCTCACCTATGGCGGTTTGCGCGATCTCGCGGCCAGTGTCGGCCGCACGCTGAACGGCCTGGGTATTGGAGCAAAGGACCGCGTCGCCATTGTCCTGCCAAACGGCCCGGAAATGGCGACAGCTTTTATCACGATTGCCCAGGCAGCAGTCACCGCGCCGCTAAACCCGGCCTATCGCGAGGAGGAATATGTCTTCTATCTGGATGACCTGAAAGCCAAGGCTTTGGTCGTGCTGGAAGGGGACGAGGGCCCCTCGGTCGCGGCGGCGAGGGCGAATGGCATCTCCATTCTAAGGTTGAAAACCGATGCGTCCGCGCCAGCAGGCCATTTCACTTTGGAGCCGGACGGTGAGATGTCGTCGAGTGCCGATGTGAGGCAACCAAGTCACGATGACATCGCGCTGATCCTTCACACGTCAGGCACCACATCACGCCCCAAGATCGTGCCGCTGATGCAATCCAATGTCGTTGCGTCGGCTGAGCACATCAAGGAAACCTTGCAGCTCACGCGGGATGATCGGTGCATGAATGTCATGCCGCTTTTCCACATTCACGGGTTGATTGCTGCGGTCACTGCATCTTTGGCAGCGGGAGCTTCCATCTGGTGCGCGCCGGGTTTTGACGCATTGCGCTTTTTCGGGTGGATGAAGGATGCCCGTCCCACATGGTACACGGCTGTACCAACCATGCATCAGGCCTTGCTGACCCGTGCGTCGCGGAACGAAGATGTCATCAAGAACGTTCCGCTACGCTTTTTGCGGTCTTCGTCGGCTTCCCTTCCCGCTCAGGTGATGGGGGAACTCGTCGCCACGTTCAACGCGCCTGTGATTGAAGCCTATGGGATGACGGAAGCAGCTCATCAAATGACCTGCAACCCGCTGCCACCACGAGCTCAAAAACCAGGTTCGGTCGGCATCGCTGCCGGACCCTTGGTACGAATTGCCGCCGAACTTGAAAACACCCTGATCAATGATGCGGGTGAAGTTGTTATCTCCGGTCCGAATGTGACGCTCGGCTACGAAAGCAACGATGAAGCCAACCAGTCAAGTTTCTTCGTTGCCGAAGGCAAACGCTGGTTCCGCACCGGGGATCGCGGTTTGCTTGACGATGAGGGATATTTGCGACTGACCGGTCGTCTCAAGGAAATCATCAATCGCGGCGGTGAGAAGATCAGCCCGCTGGAGGTCGATGGCGTTTTGATGGATCATCCGGCTGTTGCGCAGGTTGTGACTTTTGCTTTGCCGCATCCGAAGCTGGGTGAAGAAGTGGCGGCAGCGGTGGTGTTGAGAGAAGGCATGGAGGCAACTGAGCGCGACATTCGCGATTTTGCCGCAACACGAATGGCTGATTTCAAGGTCCCACGCAAAGTGCTCATCCTCGATGAGATTCCCAAAGGGGCGACCGGCAAGATGCAGCGCATCGGGCTCGCTCAAAAACTGGGCCTGGTCACATCAGCATGACGACCAGAGCATCCTGCAATCCGGCGAAATCGCCGGTTTGCAGACAAGATGCTCTAGAATCACAGAGGTAGAGCGACCTTTGTGCGTCCAATTGGACGCACGGCGCTCTAGGGGTTAGGGCAAACCTGATGAAGATTTGTATTTTTGGCGCCGGTGCAATTGGCGGCTATGTGGGTGCAAAACTGGCTCATGCAGGTGCGGACGTCAGTCTCGTCGCCCGTGGGCCTCATTTGGCTGCGATGCGCAAAAACGGGCTTACTCTGATCGAGGAAAGTGGCACGACCAATGTGGCTGTCACTGTCAGCGACAATCCTGCCGATCTGGGGCCACAAGATTATGTGATCGTAACGCTGAAAGCGCATTCTGTTCCGGCAGTCGTGGGCAGGATGAAGCCACTGATTGGCGAAAACACGACGATTGTCAGCGGCGTCAACGGTGTGCCCTGGTGGTACTTTCACAAAATCGGCGGGCCGCTGGAAGGCACACGCCTTGAAAGCGTCGATCCGGACGGTGCGCAATGGGATGGGTTTGGCCCCGACAATGTCCTGGGTTGCGTGGTTTATCCGGCCGCGGAAGTCATTGAGCCCGGAATTGTAAAGCACATCGAGGGAAACCGGTTTTCGCTCGGGGAGCCGGATGGTTCCAAATCCGAACGCGTGCTTGCATTGTCCAAAGCACTCACCGAAGCGGGGCTCAAGGCGCCGGTGCGTCCAAAGCTTCGCGACGAAATCTGGACAAAACTCTGGGGCAATCTGTCGTTCAATCCGATTTCGGCGCTGACGCATGCCACACTTGATGTGTTGTGCACGGATGCGGGAACGCGGCAGGTTGCGCGCAACATGATGCTCGAAGCCCAGATCATCGCGGAAAAGCTTGGCGTCAAATTTCCAGTCGACGTCGACCGGCGCATCGATGGCGGGGCTGCCGTTGGCGCGCATAAAACCTCGATGCTGCAGGATCTCGATGCCGGCCGCCCGATGGAAATTGATGCTCTGGTTCGTTCTGTTCAGGAGTTGGGCCAGATCACCCAGACCCCCACGCCCATTATCGATACCGTCCTCGGACTGACGCAGCTCAGGGCAAGGGTCGCCGGCCTGTACCCGTAAATATCTGCGCTGATCTCTTCAAGCTGGGTCGCCTTTGGCAAATCGGCAAATTCCCGCAATACGGTACAGCGCCGACTGGTCCGCTCTGCTTCTGCCAGCTTGCGAAACCGATGCGGCGGCACCTGTCCCTATGGGCAGATAGCCACCGCTCAGCCCCTTGGCCAGAGTCACGGTATCTGGTTCTGTTCATTCAATCGCCCCGACGCATCCAGATAACCCCTGCTTTTGGTGCCGAAGACACACGCGTCCTATACCCGTACGGCTCTGGGCGCAGCGGTTGAAAATGTCGCTCAGGTCATGAGTTCCATTTGTGGGGGTCGGCGTATGTACCGCTATCATAAAGAGCTTTTTCGATATGGCCGATGCGTGCGGTAGCATCGGAGCCAAGTTCCGTCAGCACAGCAGCGATCAGCGCCTCGACCAGCGCTTGGGCAGCGACGATGGATGGAAAAAAGGATGGCCCGTCAACCGGAAAGATCAATGTTTCTGCCGCAAACCGTGTGAGCGGCGTAGCACGGCTGTCCGACATGCATATCAGCGTGGCGCCTGTTGACTCGACAGCACGAGCGATCTGGTGAATTTCCCGCCCATAAGGATTGAAATTGATCGACAGGACCAGGTCGCCGGGTCGCAGCAGCGCCAGATCAACGCCGAGTGAGGTTGCTTCGGCTCCAAGAAGAGCGACATTGTTGCGCAGCATCCGGCAGAGATAGGCGAATGTCATGCCCGGCCCCCGGCAGCTCATGAAGGCAGAGATGAATACCCGATCGGCCCGGACCAGATGCGAGGCGGCGCGGGCGAACACCTCGGGCGGGTTGGCCCATTCGGATTGATCCAGGTTGGCGCGGGAGGCACTGAAACACTCGGCCACCAGTGCATCGACCCCATTCCTGGACAGCGCGCGCTTGGCGCGTTCGGTATAGGGGATCGGGGCCTGGCGCAGATGATTGACATGCAGTATCCGAAAATCGCCCCAGTTTCCGAAACCCAGCGTCTGGGTGAGGCGTAGAAGCGTGGCCGGCGATACACCTGCCCGCGACGCCAGATCACGCATAGAGATCAGCGGCACGTCGTCGGGATGATCCACCACATATCGCGCGGCCAGCGCCACTTGGCGGGGCATGTCCGGTAGGCTGTCCATGATACGGGCATGAAGCTCGGCCAGGGTCATGAAAGTGGTATCCTGTGTAACTTTCGTATTTCAGATCTCCAGATTCAACCGCCGGGGCGGAATATGCCGGAACGGCAATTGCGTGGTATCGGCCATCGCAGGCCCAGGCGTTTCCACCTGCGCAAATACGTCAAAGCTACGCCCGAAGGAGGCACGGATGTGGTTCTTGGCCTTGGCCAGCAACAACGGGATTTCCGTGGCTTCGATCTCGTGCAGATGAAAATAGCCGGGATCATTTGGCGAATAGACGTGGCTGGTAATGATGATCCGCATCGGCCCGACCTTCAGCAGCGCGGTGGGGCCGAGGGCTACTGAAATGCCATGTTCCATCGGGCCGGAATTGACGAATCTCCCGTCAGTCAGCTTTTCCACGATGCCGTTGACCCGGACCGGACTGCCGAATCTGGCGTCTTGCCTGCCGCCAAGATCCAGCGTCAGGGACGCGCCCACGCCCGCATGGCGGGCGCGGTCGACCGCGCCGGGGTCGCTGATGAAGGCAAAGACGGTGCCATCGGGCAGATCGGCCGCAAGTGCTGCGGACAAAAGGCCGGTCGTGTCGCCGTTGCCGCCTGACATGGGATTATCGGACGGCTCGAGGATCGCCCAGCGGCGACCATCGCGCCACGGGGCTTGCGCCAGCAGGCTCTTTGCGCTTGGCAAATCAGGGCGAAAGCGGGCTTTGCGCGCCAGCATTTCATCCACTACACGCCGGGCCACGCCCTGCGCCGCCTGCAAGGCCGCTGGGTCATCATGTGTATTCATGCTGACCATCACACCTGAATTGGCGGCTGCCACATCGGCATAGGCGAAGCTGGCGTAGGGGTAGATGGCCAGAGGATGCCCTGCAGAAGCCTGTTCGATCTCCAGCCGCTGCGCCAGATCCTCGATCTCGGCCATCGGGCCGGGCTCATCGGTCCGCATGTTGAAGCTTGGAAGGATCAGGTCGCAACAGGCCAGAACCACCTGGCCCCGTGCGCCGCGTTCAATCAGATCGGCCAGCAGGTTCAGCGCGCGGATTGCGGATTGCGGCATGTCCGTGTGCGGGTATTCGCGGTAAACTGTTACACCATCCAGTGCAGCACAAATCTCCTGAGTAGGGATGCAGTGCATGTCAAAGGATGCCGTAATCGGCAGCTTGGGAAAGCGCGCGCGCAGCCGCGTGATCAGCGTGGTTTCGGGCGACGCGTCAACCGTGCCGATGCAGGAGCCGTGCATCGACAGGTATATGCCGTCCACATCGTCGAAAATGGGATCGTCCACGATCTCATCCGTCAGTGCGTCCAGCAGGTCCTGCTCTACCTGCCCCCCAGGGGCAGAAGCCGCGAGCCTTGAGAATGCCAGTTCCGCGCCTGTCCGGTCCGCCCATTCGAAAGCGCCGCCAGTTTCAACCGTGGTGCCGCGGAAGCGCTGAGCCGCATCCGCACCGCGTGCATATTCGCGCCCCTGGAAATGCTCCAGCCCGACCGTGCCTGTGGTAAATGAGTTGGCCTCGTGCCAGAGCCGTGCGATCCCGATCTTCATGCTTGTCTCTCCTTGCCCTGCACGCGCATCAGAGCGTCGCTGCCACGTCATCCAGACAGCTCATCAAGATACCGGCCAACTCGTCGATTTGTGGCTCGGTTATGATCAGCGGCGGCGAAAACACCAGCCCTTCGCGCACCGCGCGCGTGGCAAGGCCGCGCTCGAAACAGAGGTTGCGCACCTGCGTCGCAACCGAGCCCAGCGGATCGAACGGCGCCCGCGTGGCCTTGTCGGCGGTTAGGTCCAGCGCCCACATCCCGCCAACGCCGCGCACCTCGCCCACCAGCGGATGTGCGGTAAGACGGCCAAGTCTGTCGCCCATGCAGGGACCGACGGTGTCGCGCACATGTTCGACGATCCCTTCGCGCTCGATGATATCGATGTTTTCCAGTGCAACGGCGCAGGCTACGGGATGGCCGGAATAGGTGAAGCCATGCGGCAGAACACCCGCACGCCCACGCAGCGCATCAGCCACTCGTGCGCCCACGCCGACCGCCGAAATCGGCTGGTAACCGCTGCTCATCCCCTTGGCCATGCAGATGATATCGGGCTGAATGTCGTATGTATGGGACCCGAACCATTCGCCGGTCCGGCCAAATCCGCAGATCACCTCATCCACGATAAGCAGGATATCATATTTGCGGCAAATTTCCTGCACACGGGCCCAATAGCCGGGCGGCGGGGTAATTACGCCGCCTGCACCCATAACAGGCTCACCGATGAAGGCGGCGACGTTTTCGGGGCCGACCTCAAGGATCTTGGTCTCGACGGCATCGGCAGCCTCGACTCCATAAACGGGATCGTGCTGATCGCGCCCGGCGTGCCACGCATAGGGGCCATCCGCATGGACAATGCCGGGGATAGGCAGGCTGGGCACATCATGCATCGACGGAAGGCCACAAAGGCTGGCTCCTGCGACGGTCGATCCGTGATAAGCAAATTCTCGGCTGATAATGACCTGGCGCTCGGGCTTGCCCTCAGCCGCCCAATAGCCGCGCACCAGCCGCAAGGCGGTGTCATTCGCCTCGGACCCGGAATTGGCATAGAAGAAGTCGTTTATACCTTCGGGCGTCAGGGCGGCCAGACGTTCCGACAGTTCGATCACTGGTTCGTGCGAGGTCTTGAAGAAGGTGTTGTAAAAGGCCAGCTGATCCATCTGGCGATGCGCCACTTCGCCCAACTCCTTACGGCCATAGCCGATATTGACGCACCACAGACCACCCATGCCATCCAGCAGCCGGCGCCCTTCTGTGTCCCACAGGTAGACGCCCTCGCCATGGGTGATGATGCGCGGCCCGCCCTCGGCGGCAAGGGCGCGGTGATCGGTGAACGGGTGCAGGTGATGCGTCAGATCGGCTGCCTTCAGAGCCTCCGCAGTGCGATTATGAAAACTGTTTTTCATTCTGGTCTCTCCGTCCGGCATCTGTGCTTCATGCGCGCGCCCTTGTGACATCCATTTTTCATTCCAGCAGATGAATGACTTGGCTCACGGCAAGGGCCTGCGCGAGATAGGTCATTGCGGCCAACGTCTGGACCTCGATCGGCATAGAGGTATCAGCGGCAAGGCATGGATGCTGCGGATCAGCGCAGAACCTTGTCTTGGTCAATGCTCTTTTCAGCCCTCCAATGTCCACCGCGGAGCAGGAGCCATGGCAATCATGAGTGGTAAGTTTCCCCATATGACAGGAGGCCATTGTAAAACAGATGCGTGCGTTTTTCATTCTATAAAACATTCATTTTACCGGCCATTGTCAAGGGTTTTGACTATCCGTGCTCTGTCTCAGAGAAGTTCGGCAGAGGTGTCCGGCAGGCATCGCCAGTACGCCGCTCATGGAGTTCTGTCGGTTTCCGAAGAATGCTTTTTGTGGGGACACTTCGGCTTCAATCGCCGAGCGTTGAAATGGCATCGCGATTGGGTCGATGTCGATGTTTTCATTAGATTTTCGAAGTGTTCCGGCGGTTCGGACATCGACTGCGCCATGGTTGACGCCACCATCATCAAAGTTCATCGCCACGGGTAGGGCGCAAAAGGGGCCCCGAAACCAGGCATCGCCGATCAAAGGGTGGCAGGACCACCAAAATCCTGGCCTTGACAGACGCATCGGGAAATTTGGTGCGCTTTGTTCTTCTGCCCGACAGCTTCGCTTCAGGCCGTTGGCCGACGCTCTGCCTGTTAAGGTTAAAATATCATTGCGTTTGAACTGTCGGGCAAAGAATGCGCACTTGCGCGATTGCAAGCGGAGACGGTCACATGACGAAAGCAAACAGTGAAACGTTGATTGACAGGGTCTCGGCGTTGATCCTCAATCCGGTGACGGCGATCGTAGCAACACTTGCCTGCACAGGATTTCTATATGCTCTTGAGCAGGCAGTTAAACACATGCCGTTTGTAATGCTCTCGGTTCTGGGCATAGCCACGTTACTTTTCCTCTTGAGCCGGCGTATCTATTTTTCCATCTACACCGCACTTGTGGTGACAACCCTGATATCCATCTCCTCGGTGCTGAAATACCGGACCAAGGGGTTTGATCTTCACATCTACGACTTCGTTTTCACCGGAACCGATCCAAAAGCCTTTGCTTTCCTTCTCGATGGGTTTGCGGCTTATATCGTGCCGATCGCCGGGCTCATGCTCTGCTCCCTCATCGTGCTTTCTCTCATCTTCATTTGGGACGGAAAGAACGGGATGACTGTTCTGAAGCGAGGTTCCCTCGTGGTCATCACCTTTGCGCTGATCCCGGTCAGTTATCCGCTGGCAGAAGACGAGCCGCGGTATTTTCACTATCTCGGCGGCTTCAATGCCTCGGCATTTTTCGTCTCCTTCCTCGACCTCAGGGATGCAGCTATAGGAAGAGGTATCGCCGATCGCTTCACAGACATGCCGGCGGTCGCGCCTTTCGCCTCTGCCGGCCCGTGCGAAACAACGGGACCGAAGCCCGATCTGTTTGTCGTTCTCAGTGAAAGCCAAACCGATCTCAGTCGTCTCAACCAATACGGCATCGACCAGCAGTTTTCCCAGCAGTTCAAATCGGCAGATGGAAAACACCGGGCCCTCCGTGTGGAAACCTTCGGCGGCGGCACCTGGATCTCAAACTTTTCGTTGATGACAGGGCTTTCCAGCCTCGATTTCGGATGGCGGGCTCCCTATCTCACCACCGCGATGGAAGGTAAAATCCATCAATCTCTTGCAACGGAATTGTCCCGTTGCGGATACAGAACCGCGGTGCTGATGCCGATGGATCATGGTTTTGTCAACGAAGGGCCGTTTCTCGAGTCGATCGGTTTTGACGAAGTTCTCGATTTCAATCGCATCGGAGCCACCCAATACGCCCACCACGACCGGTTCTATTTCGAAGCTGCCCGAGCGTTCATTGAAGAGCATCGGAAAACGGACGGCAGACCGCTGTTTCTCGAAGTACAAACCATGTTCGCGCATTCGCCCTATTCGGACCATTTGGCTGACTCTGATTCAGAAATCTCCGGCGAGAGCGGTATCTTTGAACTCGACGAATATGTGCGGCGGGTTGCTCAGTCCCAGAAAGATTTCGAATGGTATCTCGGCCAAGCTGAGGCTGAGAGCAAAGATCACCCTTCCATTGTGTTGGAATTTGGCGACCATCAATCATTTGCCACGCGTGAGCTGGTCCATCATTTGTATCCGGATTTTGCTATCGACGAGCTGACATCATCGGCCTACCAGACCTATTATACCGTTCACGGCATGGGAATTGAACTCGATATGGGTCCGTTTGATTATGCCAACCTCGATATCGGATATTTGGGGGTGTCTTTGCTGGAAGCAGCGGGAATGGCCAAATCTCCCATGTTCGCTGACCTTGCAGCACTCAGGGACCGATGCGAAGGCAAGCTGCATTTCTGCGCGGATCGGGCTGCAGTGGACCGGCACCTGCAAAAACGCATTGCATCGAATTTTCTATCTGTCGAATAGGCTGCGCACCGTAACGAAATTCTGCGTGTGGTGACCTGGTAATTGGAACTGCTGGTTCGCTCACAAAGTCGACTTGTACGGCCTGCTTGTATGAATATGCAAAGCCAATCTGACGGCGGCAAAGGCAGATAACTGAAAAGCATTTGGAGCTGGCGATTTGGCTGAATTGCTGGGCAGGTTTGGCCTGTCGCTGTTGCCTCGTTAACCGCTAACAATCATCGACCTCTTGACGGAAGCATTCGTGCAGCCCAAGATTTCACCCAGAAGCGCAGGAGGATGCCGCTTCGGGAGGAATAGCCAATGTCATCGATCAAGCTCTTTCGGGGCGAGTTCGGGCATGTTTCCGTGCTCACCGTTTCCAGCGATCTGGTCACCCATGCCCATACCGAGGCGCACATCATCATCTGGCTCGAGGGCGCCTCAGGCGCGATGATGATCGGAGACGAGGCGGTCACGCTCGGACCCGGTATCGCGGCAGCCGTCAATTCGTTCGAGCCGCACAGCCACTCCATGTCCAGTGAAGATGAAGCGGGTCTGTTCTTGGCGTTCTACATCGACCCTGACTGGGCCCGGCGGCGCTATGATCTGCCGGCAGGGGCCGCCTTGTTTGCCCGGCCGACAATCCCGATGGATCTCTGGCTCTATCGCGCGGCCATGCAGATTTTCGAACTGCTTTATGATGATGCCAATATTGATGATCTTGTCGATTATGAAATGGAGCGGTTGCTTGACAGTCTTCTCGATGTGGCGCGTCCGCAATCATTGCGGCTGCGCCCGCTGCGCTCTCAATCCAGCCTGCTCGATTTCCGTGTCCGCAAGGCAATCGAATTGATGAAGCTCAATATCTGCGAACGGATCTGCTTTGACGAACTGGCGCGCAATGTCGGGCTTTCTCGGGCGCATTTCTTTTCGCTGTTCAAGGAACAGACCCGGCTGACACCCAATGTCTACTGGAACACGCTGCGGATGGAGGAGGCGCGGCGTCAATTGCAGGGCTCGCAGGATTCGCTCATTTCCGTTGCCTGCAATCTTGGCTTCACCACTCAAGGCAATTTTTCGCGCTTTTTCAGGGATCATGTCGGGGTCCCGCCGATCCAGTATCGCAAGGCCGCAGCGGCTCGTATCGACTGGCCTGCCGTTTTTCCGACTGAGAGATAAACCGTCAAGACGCATTGATAAGCACCGCCAGTTTGACCGTCTTACAGTTAAGACCTGTTGAACTCGTGAGGACTTCTATCAATGACGACTGTAACCATTTCCAGCATCATCGACGCGCCCGTGGAAAAAGTCTGGGCACGTATTCGCGATTTCAACGGATTGCCAAGCTGGCATCCACGGATGGTTGAAAGTCACATCGAAGATGGCAAGCCGGCCACTGAAATCGGCTGTATCCGCAATTTCACCTTGGCCAGCGGCCCCAAGCTGCGCGAGCAGCTGACCGCCTTCTCCGATGATGAGTTTCTGACCAGCTACGCGATTGTGGAAACGCCGCAGCCGATCAGCAGTCACAGCGCCACGCTGCAATTGCGCCGCGTCACTGATGGCGACCGGACCTATGCGGAGTGGACCGCAACCTTCGACGCGCCGGCAGAAAAAGCCGACGAGCTGGCCGCCGGCATGGGCGCCAATGTGTTCCAGGGCGGCTTCAATGCGCTGCAGGAGCATTTCACCTCGAAATCATGACCAAGGCCTGAAGGAGTGTCGCCATGTCGCTTGCTCTGACTACATTTGCATCGGCCAAGGAGGTCTCGGCTGCCCTGAAACAGGGCGGCGCCCGGTATCTCGGCGGCGGCACCCTGGTGGTGCGGGCGGTCAATGAGGGAGACATTGCCACCACTGGTTATGTCCGGACCACCGACCCGGTCATGTCCGGCATCGACGTTTCGGATGGCTGGGTGCGCATCGGCGCTTCGGTGACGATGGCCGCGGTCGCCCGATGCAAAGATCTTGCAATGATCAGCCGGGCTGCGAAGGCTGTCGGCGGACCGGCCATTCGCAACATGGCAACTGTCGGCGGCAATCTGTTTGCCGCCGCCCCCTATGGCGATTTCGCCGTGGCGCTTCTGGCGCTCGACGCCACGGTCCATTGTTCCGACGGTGACATGGATGTCGATGCCTTTCTCGCCAGCCGCGATGATCTCACTGAGCGCGGCATCGTTATCGCCGTGAGCTTCACGATCCCGGCGGAAGACAGCTTCCGGTTCCTAAAGGTCTCTCGGGTCAAGCCCAAGGGTGTGTCGGTTCTCAGCCTCGCAGCGGTGATTGAAACCGATGCAAACGGCACGGTCAAATCGGCGCGGATTGCGCTGGGCTGCATGGCTGACCGGCCGATGCGGGCGATCTCCGCCGAAAAGGCCTTGTCAGGGGCGAAGCTTACAAAAGACGGAATCGCTGAAGCCATCGGCGTCATCGGGGCGGGGACGGATCCGATGACCGACGCGATCGGCAGCGCCTGGTACCGGGGCGAGGTTCTGCCGGTGCATTTCGGCAGGTTGCTGCTCGACTGAGACAAAGGACTGCAAAGAAGATTTGCCAACTGCTGGGAGGCAGGCGGCGGGAGGAGGACGGATGGCCAGAGTACCGGTTCAATTCAGGCTCAACGGTGAAGACCGGGCCGAATTTGTCGAAAGCGGCACCACGCTGCTTCACGCACTGCGTGACACAATGGATGATATTTCGCCGAAGGGCGGCTGTCATCAGGGCACCTGTGGTGCCTGCTCCGTGATCGTCGATGGCGAATTGCGGCTGAGTTGCCTCACGCTGGTTGAAGCCTGCGAGGGCGCCATAGTCGAGACAACGGCCGGCCTGGGCCGGGACGGCGTCCTGCACCCGGTGCAACGCGCCATCCTTGATGGCTTTGCCACCCAATGCGGCTTCTGCACACCAGGCATGGTGATGGCCGCCAAGGCGTTGCTCGACCACACCCCCAACCCCACCCGTGAAGATGTGATCGAAGCAATTTCCGGCAATATCTGCCGCTGCACCGGCTATGAACCGATCATCAATGCGGTGCTCGCCGCTGCCCGGTCAAACTCGCAGAACGCAGGCTGAGGAGACAGGCAATGGAACTTCGCAAGAACTATTTCGCCGATGAACGCAAAGACGACCTTAACGAAATTGGCCATTCCCGGCCGCGCTCCGACGCACCGGGCCATGTCACCGGCAAGACCGTCTATTTCGCCGACCGGACTTTTCCCGACCTGCTGCATCTCAAGATGGTCCGCAGTCCGCATCATCACGCCAAAATCCGGTCGATTGACACATCGGAGGCCGAGAAACATCCCGGCGTCATCCGGGTGCTGACAGCCAAGGATGTGCCGCACAATGTTTACACGATCCTGATCCTGATCCAGGTTGGCCCCGAGGACGAGACTGTTCTGGCCGACAAGAAGGTCAGCTGGAAAGGCGAGGCGGTGGTCGCGGTGGTTGCCACCAGCGAGCGTGCTGCCCAGGAAGCCGCCGCCAAGGTCAAGGTTGATTATGAGGTGCTACCAGCCGTCTTCGACGTGCTCGAAGCGCTGAAGCCGGATGCGCCCGAGGTCAACGAGCATCATCCCGGCAACTATTATCATTATGACAGCGGCGATCACCGCAAGGTGCGCTTTGGAGATGTTCAGGCCGGCTTTGCGGCGGCCGACCACATTCTCGAGGAGACCTATTCTTCCTCGCCGATAGAGCAGGCGCCGACAGAGACCACCGGCTGTATCGTCGCCCCTGAAGGCAATGACCGCTTCACCTGCTACACCAACACGCAAGCGATGTTCTTCACTCTCGACAACGCCTCGATCATCCTCCAGATGCCCGGCCACAAATTGCACATGGTCGGCGGCACCGTTGGTGGTGGTTTTGGCGGCAAGGTCGATGTCATCGTCGAACCGATCGCCATTCTGGCAGCCAAACTGACCGGACGGCCGGTGTCATTCATCTACAGCCGCGAGGAGGAAATGCAGATTTCCTCGCCGCGTGCTGCCGAGACAATCACCATCAAGGATGGCGTCACCAAAGATGGACGCCTCATCGCCCGGCAAGTCACCGGCTACACCGATGCCGGCGCTTATTCGCGCCATTCACCCTATGGCGCGCAAAAGGGTGCGGCGCATTATCCCGGCCCCTATACGGTGCCCAATGTCTGGATCGACACCTACTGCGTCTACACCAACCGGACGCCATCGAGCGCCATGCGTGGCTTCGGCGTCACCATCGCCGATTTTGCGCTGGAAGTTCAGATGGACAAGCTGGCGCGACTGATCGGCATGGACCCGCTCGAATTCCGCTTCATCAATGCCTATCGCGACGGCGACATGAAGGCACACCGTCAGCCCACAGAAGGTGCTGCGCTGATCGAGTGCATGCAGGAAGCCGCGCGGGTTTCAGGCTGGCCTGTCGCACAAAAATATCTCGACATGTCCTCGCGGACCAGGGAGGCTTGAAATGGCAATGAAACATGGCCGCGGTGTCGCGGCAATCAACTACCCCACAGGCATGAACCTCGGCGGTGACCCAAGCCAGGCGCTGGTCCACTCGACCCCCACCGGCAATTTCATGGTCTCGCTGTCGAGTGTTGATCTCGGCCAGGGTCTCAAGCAGGTGATGGCGCAGATCTGCGCCGAAACCATCGGCGTTCCCACTGAATGCGTGACCATCGATACCGCGGACACCGACACCGGACCACATTGCATGGGCACATTTGCCTCTCGCGGCACGCATCGGGTCGGCAATGCGGTGCTGCAGGCAGCCCAGGAAGCGCGCCAGGTGATGCTCGAAGTGGCGGCCGAGGAACTGGAGGTCAATGCGTCCGACCTCGAGACCGATGGCGAAGGCAATATTCACGTCAAGGGCGCGCCGCAGAAGTCGATTTCGATCTTCGACACCGCGCTGGCGGCGCATTTCAAACAGGGCCGGTCGATCTCCGGACGTGGAATGTTTTTGGTGCAGCGCTCTTATCCCGACACCGAGACCGGCGCGATGAAGCCTGCCACGTGCTACGCTCATGCCTGCGTTGTGGCCGATGTCGAGGTGGATGACGAGACCGGCGAAGTCACCGTGCAATCGGTGAAGAATGTCTATGAGGTCGGCCGGGCGCTGAACCCGAAAATGGTCGAGCAGCAACTGGTCGGCGGCTCCTGGATGGGCATCAGCCACGCGCTCTACGAGACCACCGAACCCTATTATCCCAACCGCGATCATGGCGGCACCGATTTCAATCAGTATCTCATGCCCGGACCCGGCGATCTGGCAGAGACCGAAACCTATGTGCTGGAACGGCCGTCGTCTGACGGACCTTATGGCGCCAAGGGGCCGGGCGAGATGTGCGCCAACCCGCAGATTCCGGCGGTGGCCAATGCCATTTTCGACGCCGTCGGGGTCCGCATCGACACCATGCCGATCACCCCGGAGCGGATCCTGCGCGCGCTGAGGGCGAAAGCCGCTGCGGGCGAAGGCCGGACCGAGTGACGATGGCCCACGGCGTTGACGCGATGGCAACCTCGCCAGAAGCCGTGATGTCCCGTCTATCGCAGTTGCACTATCTGGCTGATGAAAGCCTGGCAACGGCGATATTCCTGGCCATTCGACTGGGCAAGCCCTTGCTGCTCGAAGGCGCGCCGGGCGTCGGCAAGACGGAAGCGGCAAAGGCTGTTGCCGAGGCGCTGGGCCGCGATCTGGTGCGGCTGCAATGCTATGAAGGCATCGATGCCGCGCATGCGCTTTACGAATGGAACTACCAGCGGCAATTGCTGGCCATCCGTCAGGCCGGTGAAGCCGAGATCGATATCTACGGCGACCGGTTCCTGATCGCCCGTCCGCTGCTGCAGGTGTTGCAGTCGCCAGAACAGCGGGTTCTTCTGGTCGATGAGATAGACCGATCGGACCATGAATTCGAAGCCTTGCTGCTCGAATTTCTCTCCGATTTCCAGATTTCCATTCCTGAACGCGGCACCATCTGCGCTGCTGCCCGGCCATTGGTGGTTCTGACGTCAAACCGCACCCGTGAACTGGCCGAGGCACTGCGCCGCCGCTGCGTCTATCACTGGATCGGCTATCCGGACGCAGACCGCGAGGCCGCGATCATCATGGCGCGTGCCGGTGATGTGGCGCGCGAGACGGCGCTAGCTGTTGCCGGCGCGGTGCGTGACATCCGCGCGCGGCCACTGGCCAAGCCGCCGGGTATCGCCGAGGCGATTGAATGGGCCAATGCGGCAACCATCCTGGAAAAAGGCGGCAGTCCCTGGCCCGAGGCGTTTCGCCGTGCGATCGGCGTTCTGATCAAGGATGAGGAAGACGTTCACCACATTGAGCCCGAGATGGGGCGCATCATTGAGGCTGCGATGTCATGAACAAGTTTCTGGTTTGCGATACAGCATCGGTTCCGGGTGAATTGCCGCGCGGCTCCGCCCCCTTGTTCGGCTTTGCCCGGTTGTTGCGCCGGTTCGGCTTTGCCATCGCACCCGAACAGGCAATTGCCTTCATGCAGGCGGTAACCCTGCTTGGGCCACGCTCGATGGACGATATCCGCCGCTCGGCGGTCGCCACATTCGCGCCGGCGCCGGAGCGGCGCGTCGAGTTCGATGCGCTGTTTGAAAGCTGGTTCCATGGCGAGGCCAGGGTCAACATTGAGGGCGAGGGGCAAGACGAGGACGAGCCCCAGATCAAGGACAATAGCGATACCGCAGAGGAAGAAACCGGCCCGGTGCAGGAAGAAACCGGTGGCGAACTGACATCGGGGACGGAACAACTCAGCATTCGCGCCTTCGCAAATGATGGACTTCGCCTCGATGCGCTTGAGCGCAAGCTTGGCTCGGCCCTTCCCTGTCGCCGGTCTTTTCGAACGGTCAGAACCGCGACCGGCAAGAATCTCGACATCCGCCGGTCGATGCGGAAGATTTTGTCAGCCGATGGCGATATTCCGTCTCCGCAACTGCGCCGCCAGCAACGTGTGCCGCGCAGGCTGCTGCTGCTGCTTGACGTCTCGGGATCAATGAAGCTTCACACCGAGGATTATCTCAAGGTTGCCTATGCCGCAGTCCATGGCACCGGACGGGCCGAGGTGTTCTGCTTCGGAACCAGACTGACACGACTGACATCAGCCTTGCGGATCCGCAATCGCGAGCAGGCGCTGGCGCAGGCGGCAGCACTGGTCGAAGACTGGGACGGTGGCACCCGCATCGGCGGGACATTGCTGGCGTTTTTGTCAGTGCCGCGGTTCTCGGCTTTCGCCAGAGGCGCTGTTGTAGTCATCCTGTCCGACGCACTTGAACGCGGCGAGCCGACCGAGATGGAATCCGCGTTCCGCCGCTTCGCCGCCTCGGCGCACCGGTTGTCGCTGGCGACACCACTGGCGGGTGATCCGCGCTTTCGTCCGGAGACCGAGGCTTTGCGCGCCATCCTGCCGACGCTCGATGATCTGGTGGATGGATCGTCGGTAGCCGGTCTGACGAAATTTCTTCTGTCATTGGGGCGTGCCGCTCCACAAATTGAAACCATGTCGGGGAGGGGCCTGTGACCTCAGGAATTGTCGATTCGCATTTTCATATCTGGCGGCAGGCGGATCTGCCCTGGCTTGCCGGCCCCATGGTTCCGCGCATCTTTGGTCCGTATCAGTCTATTCGCCGCGACTATCCGGTCGAGGAGTTTCTTGCCGATCAGCAGTCGTCCGGTATCGACAAGGCAATCTATGTGCAGACCAATTGGGCCAAGGAGCACTTTGAAGACGAAGTGGCCTGGGTTCAGGCAACCGCCGAGCGCACCGGCTGGCCACATGCGATCGTCGGCTATGCTGACATGACAGTTGAGGATGTGCGGCCACAACTTGACCGTTTGAAAAACTATCCGCTGTTGCGCGGCGTCCGCATGCAATTGCACTGGCACGACACGCCGGAGTTCCGCTTTGCGCCATCGGCGAAGCAAATGTTTGAGCCGAATGTGCGCGCCAATGTAGCCCGGCTGAAGGATTACGGTCTGTCCTTCGATCTGCAACTGTTCCCCGGACAGATGGCTGACGGCGCCGAACTGGTGGCAGAAAACCCGGAAACACAATTCATTCTCACCCATGCCGGCATGCTGACCGGGATGGACCCGGCCACGCAGGAGGCCTGGCAGGCAGGATTGCGCGCGCTCGCGCCCTATTCGAATCTCAGCGCCAAATTATCCGGGCTCGGCACTTTTCTGCACCGCAATGATCCAGCCTTGATCGATTACGTTGTCTCCAATGCGGTCGAAATCCTCGGCAGCGACCGGGTGATGTTCGGTTCGAACTTTCCAATCGAGAAACTCTGGACCGATCACCTGACAATGGTTTCGTCCTTCCATGATGCCGCTGCCAAATACGATGAGGCGACCCGCTCTGCGATTTTTCGGGGCACGGCCACTCGGGTCTACCGCCCGGCCTGAAAACCTGAGGGTGAGGCGGGGCGGCTAATGGAGCGGTGTTCCAAACCGCTGGAGGCGGTCCTGCCAACTCCGTAGTGAGAGTTGGCAGGTCAAGCTGCTTTCGGATTATGAAGCGTAATTGCTGAACTTCACCCAGGACCCTCCACGCCGCGAGGAGTCCACACAGGCTGTCACGAACGCGACACCTGCCAACCCCTCATCGATGCCGGGGAACATCACCCCGTCCGGCGTTGGTTTGCCGTCCCGGCGTGCGACAATCGCTTCGGCGGCTTCGGTGTAGATATTGGCAAAACCTTCCAGGTAGCCTTCCGGATGCCCGCCAGGAATGCGGCTGACACGTTGACCGGCGGCTGTGGCACCGGCACCGTTGCGGGTCAATAATCGCTTCGGCTGTCCCAACGGCGTGTGCCAGAGATAGTTCGGGTCTTCCTGGGCCCATTCGAGTCCGCCCTTTTCGCCATAAATGCGTAGTTTCAGAGCATTCTCGTTTCCGGGCGCAACCTGGCTGCACCACAGCATGCCCTTGGCACCACCTGAAAACCGCATCAGCACATGACCGTTGTCATCAAGCTGCCGGCCTTCGACGAAACTGTCGAGATCGGCGCAAAGCTGCTCGAGCTCAAGGCCCGAGACAAAACTCGCCAGGTTGAAGGCATGGGTGCCGATGTCGCCGGTCGAGCCTCCAAGGCCGGAGCGGGCAGGGTCAGTACGCCAACCCGCCTGCTTTTGTCCGGTCTCCTCAAGCTTTTCCGACAACCAGTCCTGCGCATATTCAACCTGCACCAGCCGGATCGCCCCAAGTTCGCCAGCGGCAATCATCTCGCGCGCCTGCCGGATCATCGGATAGCCGGTGTAGTTATGCGTCAGCACGAACAGCGCACCTGAGGCTTCGGCAGCTTTCTTGAGCTTGCGCGCATCGGCAAGCGTCGAGGTCAGCGGCTTGTCGCAGATCACATGAATGCCGCGCTTGAGAAACTCGCGCGCGACCGGATAATGCATGTGGTTCGGAGTAACAATTGAGACCGCCTCAATACCGTTTTTCAGCCGCGCTTCCCGCTTGGCCATTTCGACATAGTCGCCATAGGCCCGGTCAGCGGCCACACCGAGATCGGCGGCCGAGGCCTTGGATTTCTCCGGTGTGGAAGAAAAAGCACCGGCGACCAGCTCGTAGCGGTCATCGATGCGTGAGGCGATGCGGTGGACGCCGCCGATGAATGCGTCACGTCCGCCACCGACCATGCCGAGACGGATGCGCCGGGGTGCTGATGCGTTGGAACCTTCAATAGCCATTGTTGTCCCTCCCGCTCAGGAAATGCCGAGCATGCGACGGTTGGCAGCATCGTCGGTTCCGCCATCGGCGAAATCATCGAAAGCCCTCTCGGTCACACGGATGATGTGGTCGGAGACGAACTGTGCGCCTTCGCGTGCGCCGTCTTCGGGGTGCTTGAGGCAGCATTCCCACTCAACAACGGCCCAGCCGCCAAAATCATTGGCTGCCATCTTTGAGAAGATCGCCCCGAAATCGACCTGTCCGTCGCCGAGTGAACGGAACCGCCCGGCCCGGTCCACCCAAGGCTGGTAGCCGGAATACACACCCTGCCGACCGGTCGGGTTGAACTCCGCATCCTTGACGTGGAACATCTTGATCCGGTCTTTGTAGATGTCGATATTGTCGATGTAATCGAGACACTGCAGCACATAATGCGAAGGATCGTAGAGCATGTTGCAGCGGGCATGATTGCCGACGCGTTCGAGGAACATCTCGAAGGTGACGCCGTCATGCAAATCTTCGCCCGGGTGGATCTCGTAACAGATGTCGACGCCGCAGTCCTCGGCGTGATCGAGAAGCGGGTGCCAGCGCTTGGCCAACTCGTCAAAGGCGGTCTCGACCAGGCCTGCCGGCCGTTGCGGCCATGGATAGATGTAAGGCCAGGCCAGCGCGCCGGAAAAGCTCGCCATCTCGCTGATGCCCATATTCTTCGAGGCCGACAGCGCCATTCTCACCTGGTCGACCGCCCATTCCTGCCGCGCTTTTGGATTGCCGCGCACTTCCGGTACTGCAAACCCGTCAAAGGCTTCGTCATAGGCGGGATGCACGGCGACAAGCTGCCCTTGCAGGTGCGCAGACAACTCGGTGACTTCCACACCGTTCTCGCGCGCCACACCCTTGAATTCGTCGCAATAGTCTTTTGATGACGCAGCCTTGGCAAGATCGATCAGACGTCCGTCCCAGCTGGGGACCTGCACACCCTTGTAGCCGCAATCTGCCGCCCATTTGGTAATGGAGTCCCAGGAATTGAACGGTGCCGCGTCGCCAGCAAATTGCGCAAGAAACAGTGCCGGGCCCTTGATGGTCTTCATTGATCTCTCCTCCAGAATTCAGTTCGGTTCGGCCGCTAGGGGCTTGTTATAAATACAATCTCCGGCTGGGCCAGAGACAGGGTTGGGTTTGTCGCCGGCGGTAACGTCATACTGACAGCCAGCCTTCCAGTTTACTTGTCGGGTTCGTCTCCTCAGTGAACCCTCAGCGAATTGGCAATGTGTGTGTAACCTTCGCGATACACCGCTTCCGGGCTTTCAGCAAAATCTCTCCACACTTTGGTGGCCGCCGCAAGATCCGGCAACCCCCGGCCGAAGCTCTCGATTGTCAGCCATCCGTCATAGCCGATATTGCCGATTGCTGAATAGGTCTCTTGCCATGGGATGTTGCCGCGACCCGGAACACCGCGATCATTCTCGGAAATATGGATATGGGCAACGCTGCCGGCATTCCGTGTCAACGCGCCGATAGGGTCGGTTTCCTCGATGTTGGCGTGGAACGTGTCGTACATCGCACGAATGTTCGGATGGTCAACCTCAGCCAGATGGGACGCCAGGCCATCCATGGTGTTGACCAGATAGCATTCGAAACGGTTCAGCGCCTCAAGAGCTACCGTGATGCCGAGACCAGCCGCGTGATCTCCGATCAGGCGTTGCGATAAGACGGAATTGGCAAATTCCTGTTCTGTCGGACCTTCACCGGAAAAATGCCCCAGTGTCGAGTGCAACGGCCCGCAGATAAGTTTCGCGCCAAGCGCCTGGGATTTGTCCAGCGTAGCGCGCATGAAGTCGATACCTTTGGCGCGGGCCGTTGGATCACCGATGAGATTCATCGACGGATCGCCCATCGCTGATACTGCCGTGCGTTCAAGCCCGATGTCATCAAGCATGGCAGCGATCTCTTTGTAGTGGTTGATGTCGCCCTCGAACACCGGAACTTCCACACCGTCAAAACCGGTCGCCTTTATGTCGCGCAGCAGAGCTTGGTGTTCAAGGCCTACATGCGTGGTCCACAAGAACATGTTCATACCGATTTTCATCGCGGACTCCCAATTCAGTTGTTTCGGGTTTTCGTCAAACTGGTAATACCAAAACAACGAATGAGAATACGTCATCATGTTTGTTAGCCGTACGCAAGCCCCAAAATGATGGCTATAGAGCGACGATCATCTGGAAAATGACACTCGAAGGCTTGATTAGATTTGAAATTGGGATTAATTGGTCTAACCAGAATGAACTAGTGAAACGAGTGGCGGGGTTGTGGAGTCCCGCTGCAAGGGAGGAATATCATGCACCTGTCGACCCACAACTGGATGCGCGCCGAACCGCTCGAAGTCACGCTTCGCCGGATCAAGAAATTCGGCTATGAAAGCATTGAGATTTCGGGCGAGCCGACGCAGTACGACACCAAGGAAACCCGGGCGCTTCTCAAGGAGCATGGCATTCGCTGCTGGGGCGCGGTGACGCTGACACTTGGCGAACGCAACCTGGCCGCCAAGGATGAAGGCCAGCGGGCCCGGACTGTAGATTACGTCAAGAGCGTGCTGACCATGGTCAGCGAACTGGAAGGCGAAGTGATCACACTTGTGCCGGCGACCGTTGGCAAGGTGCAGCCCGACGCCACAGAGGAAGAGGAATGGGCCTGGTTGGTCGATGCGACCAAGGAGTGTTTCGCTCATTCACAGAAGGTTGGCGTCAAGATCGGTATCGAACCCCTCAACCGGTTTGAAACCTACATCTTCAACCGCGCGGCCCAGGCGCTGGCTCTCGCCGATGCGGTGCACCCCGATTGCGGCGTGTGTCTTGATGCCTACCATCTCAATATGGAGGAATCGGACATTTACGATGCCATCCGTCTGGCGGGCAAACGCCTGTTCGACTTCCATGTTGCCGACAACAATCGCTTTGCCGCAGGACTTGGTCATCTCAATTGGCCCAAGATCGTCGAAACGCTGAAAGAGATCGGTTATGACGGCGCACTCACCAACGAGTTTGTAGCACCCGTCGACCGCACGCCTGCTGCGATCTATCCCGACATGGTGGAACGTGATCCGGTCGATATCTCGCCCGAACAGCTGAAATTCATCCAGGACCATGGATCAAGTCTGCTGACCGAAAAATTCTATTCGGACCAGATGCGCATAACGGCAGAAACGCTTTTGCCGCTGATCAAGTAATCCGAAAAGGCGGCCCACCGGGGCGGAATGTTCCGCCGCCGGAGGGGCGAGGGTCCAGTCATGAAAATCAAATCCGTCCATGCGCGGTGGATTCAGATACCGATCGAGCAAGCGCGGCAGCACACAAGCGACTTCGGCACGTTGCGGACGTTTGACGCAGCGATTCTGCGGATCGAGACGGATGACGGTATCGTCGGCTGGGGCGAGGGCAAAAATGCGGCCGGCAGCGCCGGTGACTATGCAACGCTGGTCCGCATTCTCAACGAGGATTTCGGGCCGCGCATCATTGGGCGCGACCCGGCAGACATCTCCTTCATCTGGGAGGATCTCTACAATGGTGTGCGGTCTCAGAAGGCTGCGATGGCAGGCCACGCCATGCCCGAAATGGCCCGCCGTGGCTTGACGGTTTCCGCCATCAGCGCAATCGATATCGCTTTGTGGGACATTCTCGGCAAGGCTGATGGCAAGCCGGTCTGGAAGCTTCTGGGCGGCCGCAAAGCCGACCGGATGCAGGCCTATGCCTCCGGTGGGTGGGCAAGCGCCGACAAGATCGGCGAACAATTGCAATCCTACATCGACACCGGCGGTTTCCGTACGGTCAAAATGCGGGTTGGCGCGATGGATGCATCGCCCCATGCCTCCGCAATGCGCGTCAAGGCAGCGCGCAAGGCGCTCGGACCGGACATTGAATTGGCTGTCGACGCACATGGCACCTACACAGTCGCTGGGGCGAAGCGCTTCGCCCACCTGGTCGCGGATTGCGATCTGGCGTGGTTCGAAGAACCGATCATCGCTGACGACAAGGCGGGTATCGCCGAGGTGCGCGCCTCGATTTCGATCCCGGTTTCAACTGGCGAAAGCGAAGCGACCCGTTACGCCTTCCGAGACCTTGCCGTCATGCGCGCTGCCGATATCTTCCAGCCTGATCCGGCTTTCTGTGGCGGAATTACCGAAGCCATGCGTATCGGCACAATTGCGTCGGCCTTCAATCTACGATTGGCGCCGCATTTATGGGCGGGTGCGCCATGCTTTTTTGCCGGGCTGCACGTCTGTGCGGCGTCACCGGCAAGTTTTACCATTGAGTTTTCCCTTGGCGCCAACCCGATGATACATGATATCGTTGATGAAACAGTCGAAGCGCGCGACGGGATGATCGAGTTTCCCGAAAAACCGGGTCTCGGCTTCACCATGAACGAAGCCATTTTGCAGAAATATGCCAAGCCCATATGAACAATACCGAAAGCGAATTTCTCCCCGCCCTTGTGGCCTATATCGTCAAAACGGCCAGCGCCAATGGAGACAAGGCGCCTTCGGAGCGGGAGCTTGCTGAGCATTTTGCGGTCAGCCGCGGCCAGGTGCGCGAATCGCTGGCCATTCTCGAAGCCTTGCAACTGATCGAGCGGCGTGCCAAATCCGGCATCTATCTGACCATGGATTCAGCCGGGTTGAGCTCGATGGCGCTGCTTGCCCGG
Source organism: Hoeflea sp. IMCC20628 (assembly GCF_001011155.1). Taxonomy (NCBI): domain Bacteria; kingdom Pseudomonadati; phylum Pseudomonadota; class Alphaproteobacteria; order Hyphomicrobiales; family Rhizobiaceae; genus Hoeflea; species Hoeflea sp. IMCC20628. The sequence goes on along the minus strand of NZ_CP011479.1, from coordinate 3,347,563 downwards.
GCTGGCGTGCAACTCAAGCCGCGTCAGATTTTTGAAGCTGTCGAATTGCGCAAAATTCACGAAATCAAGGCTGCCGAACTGGCAGCGCAGCGCGCCACCGACGAAAACCTCGAACGGTTGAGTGATATTCTGGATCGGTCGGAAAAGCAGATCGCAGCGGGACTCGGCCTGCATCGGCTTGACGGCGAATTTCATCTCGAGATCGTTCGCGCTACTCAGAACGAGATGTTCTACAAGATTTGTGCGAGCTTTTATGCCGCCAGCGAACAGCGCTTGCCGATTTACTTCGGCAAGACCGAGCGCAACATCAAGTCGCACAACGAGCACAAACAGATTTTCGACGCGCTGTCGCGTCGCGACAGCATCTTGGCGCAGGCCTTGATGAACACACATCTGGGCCGTGCACAGAGCTATTGGACCGAAATTCTCGATCCCAATGGCGAGCAGGCTTCACAAGCCGCGGATTTGCCGCCGGCGCACGTCTGAACACCGCTTTTCGATTCCGGGGAATGTGATGCCTGACATGATTTTCTCCACCCATCCGCTTCATCCCGATGTGACAGCCGAACTGCAGACGCTTGGAAACCTGGTCATCGCCAGCGAACCGTCTCCTTCGGCAATCCTTGGAGAAAGCGCCGGTGCGTCTATCATCGTGGTGCGGGCACCGATCCCGTCCGAGATCTTTGGCCGCGAGAAAGCCTTGAAAGCAGTGGTCAGGCACGGGGCAGGGCTCGACATGATCCCTCTCGACGCGGCCACCGACGCAGGTGTTCTGGTGGCCAATGTGCCCGGCGTGAATGCCGTCACCGTGGCCGAGCATTGCATCTGGTCATCTCTGGCGCTGCTGAGGCGCTATCCGGCTGTAAGCGCTGATCTCAGGTCGGCTGGCTGGGCCGTGGCGCGGGCCCATTCGGATCATGGACGCGAATTGAGCCAACGGACCATCGGCATTGTCGGCATGGGAAATGTTGGAAACGCACTGTTCCGGATCGCGCATGGTGGATTTGGTATGAAGGTTCTGGCCGTTACCAGCAGGCCGGAGGCATTGCCAGCAGGTGCCGAAGCTGCGGATCTGAAGCATGTGCTCTCACACAGCGATGTCGTCGTCCTCGCCTGTCCACTCAATGACAAGACCCGCGGAATCATCGGAGCCGACGAATTGGCGCTGATGCAGCCGGGCGCGATCCTTGTCAATGTTGCCCGCGGTCCGGTGATCGATGAAAAGGCGCTCATTGAGGCGCTTCGATCGGGCCCGATCGGCGGAGCCGTTCTGGATGTATTCGACCGGCAGCCATTGCCCGACGATCATCCTTTCCTGTCGATGCGCAACGTCATCCTGACACCGCACATGGCGGGCATTACCGAAGAAAGCATGCTGCGCATGGGACAGGGCGTGGTGATGGAAACCAGACGAATTCTGGCCGGAAACAAGCCGGTAAATTTGTGCAATCCAGCCGTTTGGGACAATTACGTCAGCCGGTTCGGCTGACGTAGTTTTGCTGCCTTCTGCCAGACGCTCCGGGCTCAGTTCAGGCCGAGATTGCGCCCGGTCGCCGGATCGAAATAAAGCACCTTCTCCGGCTTCCAGCCGAATTTGAGAGTCTCATCAATTTGCACCTTTGTCTGCGCCGACACAGTGGCATGCAGATGAACACCGTCAATATCCAGCGTCAGGATCTTGATCACACCGTGGTTTTCGATGTCAAACACGCGGCCTGATGCGAGACCCTCGGGGTCCAGCAGCACATCCTCTGGCCGGATCCCGAAACGCAGCTTTGCGCCATCTGACCCAGCGGGTGCATTGACCGGCAGACTGAATTTGCCGGCATCCAGGATCGCCGCCGAACCCTTCAGCGTGCCGTCGAGCAGGTTCATCGGTGGTGTCCCGACAGAGCGGGCGACGAATGTGTTGATCGGTTTGGCATAGATTTCTGATGGGGTCCCGACCTGCACGAGTTTGCCCTTGTTGAGCACGCCGATCTTGTCGCCCATCGACATCGCCTCGACCTGATCGTGGGTCACGAATACGAAAGTCGCCCCCAGTTCATTGTGCAGCTTCTTGAGTTCGACCCGCAGGACATCGCGCAAGTTGGCGTCAAGCGCCGACAGTGGCTCATCCATTAGGAATACGCGCGGCTGCCGAACAATTGCACGGCCGATCGAGACCCGCTGCATTTCGCCGCCCGAAAGGCGCTCGACCTTGCGATCCAGCAATCGTGTGATTTGCAGGGTTTCAGCGACACGATCGACGCGTTCCTTGATCTCGGCCGCGGTAAAGTTTTGGGTCCGGGATTTCAACGGGAATTCCAGATTTCCGCGCACGGTCAGGCGTGGATAGAGCGAGTACTGCTGCAGCACCAGCGCGACGTCGCGCTCGGCCGCGTTCCACCTGGTTGCGTCCTGCCCATCGATCATGACCTGGCCCGAATTGGGTGTTTCCAGCCCGGCGATCACCCGCAACGTGGTGGTCTTGCCGGCCCCGGTCTGTCCGAGAAGCACAAAGAACTCGCCATCCTTGATGTCGAGGTCAAGATCACGCAAGGCGCTGTTGGAGCCGAATTTCTTGGTGATGCCTTTCAGCGAAATATCGGCCATCAGTTTGCTCCCCGCAAATTTAGGCCGGTGGCCGTGTCAAAGAAATGCGCTTGTGCGGGATCCAGGTTGACCCAGACACGCTGTCCCTCACCGGAGACAAACCCGCTTGCGGTGCGGGCACGGAACGATGTGTTGCCGACGCGGACATCGACGATATCATGGCTGCCCAATGGCTCGATGTTTGTTGTCTCGGCCTCAATGAAGCCGTTGTGTTTTACATGCTCGAGCAGCACCGCTTCGGGACGAATGCCCAGCGTAAGTGCGGCGCCGGCATTGCGGACTTTGGTCAACGCATCGGCTGGAAAGTGAAAGCCCGATTGAGCGCCATCCAATGCAACCGTGTCATTTTCAATGCGGACGTCGTTGATATTCATCACCGGTGAGCCAACGAATTTGGCAACGAACAAATTGGTGGGATGTAGATAGACTTCATCGGGCGCACCGACCTGCTGCAACACGCCATCGTGCAGAATGACAATGCGGTCGGCGAGGCTCATCGCCTCGATCTGATCATGGGTGACATAGACCGACGTCGATCCACGCGCGATATGCAGACGCTTGATTTCGGCGCGCATCTGCTCGCGCAACTTGGCATCAAGCACGCCCAGCGGCTCATCCATCAACAGCGCCTGTGGGCGCCGGACCAGCGCCCGGCCGATCGCCACACGCTGCATGTCTCCGCCTGATAGCGCAGACGGTTTGCGGTTCAGGTGCTCGGCGATCTGCAGCGTTTCTGCGACCTCGTTGACAGCCTTGTCACGCTCGGCTGCATTCATTCGGACTGCGCGCAGCGGAAAGGCGATATTTTCGCGGACCGTCATGTGCGGGTAGAGCGAGAACGACTGGAACACGAAAGCGATGTCGCGGTCGGCGGCCTTGCGGTCCTGCACCTCGGTGCCGTTGATCAGGATCTGTCCTGAGGTCACGGTTTCGAGGCCGGCAATGGCGCGCAGGGCGGTGGTTTTGCCACCACCGGACTGGCCCAGCATGACGACGAACTCGCCGTCCGCGATAGTCAGGTTCAGGTCCTTGAGCACCTGGTGATGGCCAAAGAACTTCTGCACATTGCGGATATCTATCTGTGCCATCAGTTGGTCCCCGCAATGCCGGAGCCATTCTTGGCAGACGTGTCGTTGAGTTCGAGCATGTCGAGGGATTCGTCGATGAAGCTTTCTTCGGGCTCCGGATCAGGCGCAATTTTCGAGGTGATCATGAAGGTTATAAGTCCGATCAGCGTCAGCGTGACGCCGTATTGGTGCAGGAACAGGCTCCAGGGCTGGCATAGCGAGATGATGCCGAAGATCATCAGGCTTTGTGCCGCGGGGGCGAGGAAGCGTTGGTTGATGCTGCGAAAACTCATTTGCGGATCGCTCCGAAGGACATGCCGCGCAGCAGATGATTGCGCAGAAGGAAGGTGAAAATCGCCACCGGGATCAGGAACAACAGCGTGCCTGACGCGATCACGGTCCAGTCCGGCAGACCGCTGCCGACCTGTGACGGAATATAGGGTGGCGCGGTCTGGGCGTTGCGGTTGGTCATGATCAGGGCGAAAGCATATTCGTTCCAGGCGGTGATGAAACAGAACACTGCCGTGGCCGCCATGCCTGTCAGTGCCTCGGGCAGTACGACCTTGAAGAACGCCTGCATTCTTGTGTAGCCATCGACGAGCGCCGCTTCTTCGTATTCGCGGGGGATTTCGTCAATAAAGCCTTTCATGATCCACACCGAGAAACTCAGATTGAACGCGGTGTATAGGATGATCAGCCCCAGATGGGTGTCGTTGAGGCCTACCACCCGGTACATCAGAAACATGGGGATCGCGACAACAACTGGCGGCAGCATTCGGGTCGACAGGATGAAAAACAGCCAGTCATCCTCGCCCTTCACCTTGAATCGGCTGAACCCGTAGGCCGTCAGTGTTCCCATCGAGACAGCCAGAATGGTCGACACGATCGAGATGATCAGCGAATTGGTAAAACGGTCGCCATAGCCTGATGATCTGACCTCACCGGTCTTGCCGTTTCGAACCACCTTCTCGCCACCGTCGAAGACCATCTGCTCCCACCAGGGGGCCGCGGCATACTCTTCCGCGCTTGGTTGATCGCGCAGTTGCGAGCGCTTGGTGAACAGCTTGACGAATGGCGACACTGTCGGCTGGAACACCACAGTCGGGGGAATCGTGGTCGCCAGGTTGCGCGGTTTGAAAGACGTTGCGGCAATCCAGTAGATTGGGGTCAGCATGATTGCTACGGCAACGAACACTGCGACAATCGCCACGCGGTTCGTCCATTTTTCTTGGGGGGTACGAACGCCGGCCATCTTAGCGCGCCTTCACTTTGTTGAGGTATTTCACATAGATGTTGGTGATTGCGACCACCATGATCAGCACGATATAGGCCAAAGCCGATGACATGCCGGTCTGCCATTCCTGAAATGCCATTTTGTAAAGCCGGATCGCGATCAGTTCTGTTGTCGGCTGTGAAGACAGCACATAGGCCAGATCGAACGTCTTGAAGGCTTCCATGGTCCGGAAAATGATGGCGATCATCAAGATCGGGGCAACCAGGGGCAGGGTGATGCGGAAGAAGGTGTAGAAGCCCGACGCGCGATCGATCTCGGCGGCTTCGTAAAGGTGTTTTGGTACCGCGGACAGCCCGGCCAGCGACAGCAGCATGACGAATGGGGCCCACATCCAGATGTCGACAATGGCGATGGCATAGAGCGCCATGTCCGGATCAGCCAGCCACTCGAATTTGTCCAAGCCAAAAATGTAATTGATAATCCCGAAATTCGGATCGTAGAGCAGCTTCCAGAACAGGCCAACGACGGCCATCGACAGCATCATCGGCAGCAGCAGCAAGGTGGTGATCAGTCCCTTGGCCGGGATCGAGCGGTTGAGCAGCATGGCGAGCCCAAAGCCGACAATCACCTGGCCTGCGACCGAAATCAGCACATATTTCGCGGTGATCGAGAAATTCTTCCAGATAAACGGGTCGCTGAGCAGTTCACGATAATTCTGCAGGCCGACGAATTGCGCCGGCGCATTGGTCGATGCGCGAAAATCGGTGAACGAGTAGGCCAGCGAATAGAGCAGCGGAAAGATGTTGAAGATGATCAGAAACGCAATTGTCGGTATGATGAACAGGTTGCGGATGGTCAGGTCACTCAGCCCCTTCGCGGCAGCGCGCGATTTAGGGTCGAGATTGGTCATGACTTGAGACGCCACTGGAAAGCTTCCTTGCGCTTCGGATTGTAAGGGAATGAAGGGGCGCCGCAGCGCCCCTTGTCGTATCGGTTTGGCCGTTGGGAATTACTTCGTCCGGCCATACTTCTTGAAGGTGGCTTCCCAATCCGATGCCAGAGCATCGAGGGTTTCCTTGGCCGAGCCTTCGTCGCCCACGATGAAGGGGTACAGACGCTGGTTGGCCGATGTCAGCAGCTCCGCAAATTCAGGCACTGCCCAGAAGTCCTTGACCTTGAACATGGTCTGGTAGAACGCCTCATTGTATGGCGTCGCCTTGCGGAATTCATCGGACTTCAACACCGCAGAACTTGCAGTGTAGCCACCAAGTTCGGCCCAGCGCTTCTGGGTTTCGTCCTTGATGAACCACTCCAGGAATTTCATCGCCTCTTCCTGGTTTTCGGAATACTTGACGATGGAAATGCCCTGACCACCGAGAGCCGCGAACTGATCACCATCCGGACCGGCCGGGTTGGCGAAGAAGCCGGTATTGGCTGCGTGCGGATTGGACGACTCGTTCAACAATGCCGGGAAGAAGGCAAAGTAGTTCATCGACATGGCCACGAGGCCTTCGGTGATCGCCTGGTTGTTTTCGACGAAGAAGGTCTTGGCCCAGCCCGGAGGGGTGTAGCTGTAGAGCTTCTTGTAGTTCTCCAGTGCGGCGACAGCCTTGTCGCTGTTGACGTAGCCGTCGACCTCGTAGGTTTCAAAGTTACCCAGATCGGCACCATAGGAGAAGATCGCGTTTTCGACGCCCATCACCATCGCATCGTAGGAATTGTCGGTGTAGATCGCGATGCCATAACGGTTTTCGTCGGGGCGATGGAAGAATTCGGCGATGTCGGTCAACTGTTTCCAGTCAGCCGGAGGGGCCAGATCGTAGCCGTATTTTTCCTTGAAAGCCGCCATTTCGGCCGGATCCTCGAACCAGTCCTTGCGATAGGACCAGCCAACAGCGTCGCCTTCAGCGGGAACAGCCCAATACTTGCCGGAGTTGCCGGGATATTCGGCATAATATTTCACTGTTGCCGGGGCCATGACTTCGCCGAGATTGTGCTCGTTGAAGAAGTCGGTCAGGTCGACATAGTGGCCGCCTTCCGACGCGGCGCCAAGCCATTGGCTGTCACCGACGATCATGTCATAGGCTGAGCCACGTGCGTTGAATTCGGTGAAAGCCTTGGTCTGGAAATCCGACCAGGGGGTTGTTTCCACGGTGACCGTGACGCCGGATTCCGCTTCATATTCGTTGACAAGTTCCTGAAGATAGTTCGCCGGATCCCATTCCGCCCAAAATATCGTGAGTTCCTGCGCATACGCTGAAGTGCTGCTTGCCAAAGCAAGTGCCAGTCCTCCGGCGATGCCGATGAGTCTATTGCGCATTATGATCTCCTCCCATTGATGCACGTTGTCTTCTCAGTAGCCGGCAGGTTCGGATTGCAGGCTGTGTACCGCCAGATCCTGACCGTTGCCGGTATGCTCACTCCTGTGGTTCCGTGGGTGACCCTCCACTGTCACAGTTAGTTTCAAATTGGTATTACCAAAATAACGCCCGGTCAAGCGCTTCCATCTGTTGTGTCTTGTGTGTCGTGCCATTTTATGGGACAGAAAATGGCACTGAATATAGAGAAATCGGTATTTCCTCCGAAAACGTTGTGATATGCCACTCTTGTCCAGAAGGGTAATTTTGTTGTGATTGGTAAGACCAGATCAAATGGCATTCTTGGCTGCGCAGGGTGTTTGCGCCTCGGCGACAGCGGATCGGACGAGGGCGCAAGCGGCCCATTTCGCAACCTCGGAAGATTGCGTGATCGGCAATCCCCAGATGTCCTTGAGGACGGTGTAAACCTCGACGCCGTAGATCAGCGAAAGAGCCTGGGCGAGACGGTCGAATTCCTTGGGTGGCAACGTGGCGCGCAACGGCGACAGTGCGTCGTTGAGCAACTCTATCCTGTGTCCACGCATGAAGCGGGGTTTTTCGCCCTGGGTTCCATCTTGCGCGTGCGCCCATTGTTCCAGAGACATCCTCAAGGCTGCCTTGAAGGTCGCCTCGAACTCGGCAATCCGGGGCAGGGACTTTTCAAACAGGTCGAGAACACGGGCCTCCGCATCATGCGATTGGCCTTTCCACGTCAGGATCGGACCAAGCGCTTCATCAACCACAGCATGGACCAGTGCCACCTCGCTCGGAAAATACCGGTAGGCGGTTGCGCGCGAAACTTCCGCAGCTTCTGCGACTTCACTCACCGATGGGGTCAGTCCCGATTGCATCAGCCGACTGGCGGTTTTCAGCATCAGTTTGCGGGTGCGGGCCCGAGGCCCGCGTTCGGGAAGTATTTCTGTTTCAGTTGACTGGTGTGAGACTTTCATACCAATATGATACGCGGGTCTCAAAAATTGGCAACCATGATTTTGTAATTGGGAGGCAGCGGCGGGCCGGACTGGGTGTGGCGCTGTGAAGGGGAGGACGCTTTGAAATACGTCTATGTAGTAGGCACTGCTGACACCAAGGGCGCTGAACTTGTCTATCTGGCCGATTGCGTCGCCGACGCGGGAGCGCCAGTCAAACGGGTTGATGTCGGTATACGCGAGCGTTCCGTCGCGGTGGACATCACCGCTGAGGAAATCGCTGCCCATCATTCAAATGGAGTGGGCGCTGTGCTGTCCGGTGATGATCGGGGGGCGGCCGTTAGTGGAATGGGCGAGGCCTTTGCTCGTTTTCTTGCTGGCCGCGATGACGTCGCCGGTGTCATCGGTTTCGGCGGCGGTGGCGGAACATCCATCATCACCGCCGGCATGCGCGGTCTGCCTTATGGCGTGCCCAAGATCATGGTGTCGACACTCGCCTCTGGTGATGTGGCCCCTTACGTTGATATTTCCGACATCATCATGATGCCTTCTGTCACCGACCTCGCCGGGCTAAATCAGTTGAGCCGCATGATTTTGCACAACGCCGGCCAAGCCATCGCCGGGATGGTGCGCTCGCCCTATCAGCAGACCGGCGCGCAGCAGTCCATCGGTCTGACGATGTTTGGCGTGACAACGCAAAGTGTCACCGCAACAGTCGAGCATCTCAAAGACAGATATGATTGCATGGTCTTTCACGCCACCGGTGTTGGCGGGCGCACGATGGAAAAACTTGTCGATGACCGGGTTCTCACCGGTGTACTCGACATCACGACCACTGAAGTTTGCGACCTTCTGGTCGGTGGCGTGCTTCCCGCCCTGCCAGAGCGTTTCGACGCGATAGCCCGGACAGGCATTCCCTATGTCGGTTCCGTCGGCGCCCTCGATATGGTCAATTTCTGGGCGCCGGACACTGTGCCCGCAGCTTTCGCAGGCCGGTGCTTCTATCACCACAATACGAATGTCACCCTGATGCGCACGACGCCGGAAGAGTGCCGCCGGATTGGCGAATGGATCGGTCGAAAGCTCAGCGCCTGCAATGGCCCGGTGCGGTTTCTCATTCCCGAAAAAGGTGTTTCCGCTCTCGACATCAAGGGCGGAGCATTCTTCGATCCCGAGGCAGATGCGGCACTGTTTAGTGCAATCGAAACCGCTTTCGAGACCTCCGCCAACCGGCGCATCGAGCGCCTGCCGCTTCACATCAACGACCCGGCCTTTGCAAAAGCCGCCGCCGACACCTTTTTGTCCATCATTTGAAAGAGCCACTCATGCCCGCTATTCCACGCAAGGAAATTCTCAACCGTCTCAACACCATGGTTGCCGAAGGTCGCCCGATTATCGGCGGCGGCGCCGGCACCGGGCTTTCGGCCAAAGCCGAGGAAGCCGGCGGTATTGATCTCATCATCATTTACAATTCAGGCCGCTACCGTATGGCCGGACGTGGCTCTGCGGCGGGGTTGCTCGCCTACGGAAACGCCAACGAGATCGTCAAGGAAATGGCGGTGGAAGTTTTGCCGGTGGTCCGCGACACGCCGGTTCTGGCCGGGGTTAACGGCACTGATCCCTTCGTGCTGATGCCGCAATTTTTGGCCGAACTCAAAGCCATGGGTTTTTCCGGCGTGCAGAATTTCCCGACAATCGGCCTGTTTGACGGAGCGATGCGCCAAAGCTTTGAGGAAACCGGCATGGGCTACGGCCTCGAGGTCGACATGATCAAAGCCGCCCACGAGCTTGACCTGTTGACGACGCCCTATGTCTTCAATGCCGAAGAAGCCGATGCCATGACGCGGGCCGGTGCGGATATCATCGTGGCGCATATGGGCGTCACCACCGGCGGCAGCATTGGTGCGACATCTGCGAAAAGCCTCGACGATTGCGTTGCGCAGATTGACGAGATTGCCGCTGCTGCCCGCGCGGTACGGAAAGACATCATCATCCTGTGCCATGGCGGACCGATTTCGATGCCCGACGATGCCGCCTATGTCCTGGCGCACTGCAACGGTTGTCACGGGTTTTACGGCGCAAGTTCGGCAGAGAGACTGCCGGCCGAAACCGCAATCCGCGATCAGATTCGAAACTTCAAATCGCTGCCTAACCTGAAAGGAACTGGAGCATGAGCGAGACACTTTTTATCTACCCTGAAGCGGTCGACCGTTTTGCCTTTGATTGGGGACATCTGACAGTCACCTGCGGCCCTTCGGTCAACGGAGCCGGCAGGTTTTCGGCAGGTGTCGTGCATGTGCCGCCCGGAAAGGGCCACTCCCGCCACAACCATCCCGGCGCCGAGGAGATCATCTACGTGCTCGAAGGCAACGGCGAACAGATGATTGAAGATACCCAAGGCAATCCGGTCACCGAACAGGTGCGCGCTGGTTGCACGATGTTTGTGCCCGAAAGCCGCTTTCACTCCACCTTGAATACCGGAGACAAACCGATGAAGCTCTTCGTCGTTTACAGTCCAACTGGACCAGAGGAATTGTTGCGTGACCTGCCCGATTTCCGTCTCGTCACTCCGCCCCATGCCTGATTGAAGGAGCAAACCATGATGCACGACATTCAGCCCATGCACGCAGATTCGGTGAGCGACCTGCCATACCGCTTTGAACAGCTTGACGCCGCCATGGAGGCGGCAGGCCTTGATGCCTTCGTGGCCACCTCGAAGCACAATGTCCGCTACCTGCTCGGCGGCTACCAGTTCATCTTTTTCTCTGCCATGGATGCCATTGGCCAGAGCCGTTATCTGCCGGCCTTCGTCTATGTTCGCGGCGATGCCTCCAGAACCGGCTATTTTGCCAACAAGATGGAAATCCATGAACACAAGGTGGCACCATTCTGGGTCCCGGAGTTTCATCCGGAATACTGGGGCTCGGTCGACACCATGCAGGCGGTTGCGGAGCATCTTCAGAAATGCGGCGTTGCCAGCGGCCGGATCGGTTTTGAGGCGGGTTTCATGCCCAAGGACGGGTTTGATGCACTGGCGACAGCCCTGCCGCAGGCAAAGTTCAGTGATGCCAGCATGCTGCTGACCCGTCTGAGGATGATCAAGTCAAAACCGGAACTGGACCTGTTGCGCGAGGCGACGGCGCGGATCAGCGCCTCGATGCAGGCGGCAATTCTGGCTTCAGGCGAGGGGACATCGAAATTCGAGATCATCGAGAAGTTGCGTCAGGAAGAAACTGCACGGGAGCTGACGTTTGAATATTGCCTTCTGACTTTGGGCGACAGCCACATCCGCGCAGGCTCGGACCAGACCTGGAACAAGGGCGAAGTGTTGTCGATTGATTCAGGCGGCAATCTTCACGGCTACATCGGCGATATCTGCAGGATGGGTGTGCTTGGAGAGCCCGATGCGGAACTCAACGACATTCTGGCTGAAGTAGAAGCCGTGCAGCAGGCTGCCTTTGCCCAGATCGCGCCGGGAAAAACCGGGGCCGAGATGATCGCCGCGGGTGAAGCCGAACTCAGGCGCGGACCAAATGCGGCGCATAATGACTTTTTTGCCCACGGCATGGGGCTGATCAGTCACGAAGCGCCGTTCCTGATGACAAATCATCCTGTCGCCTATCAGGGGTCCGATGCGGACACACCGTTTGAGCCTGGAATGGTGCTGTCGGTGGAAACCACAATGGCGCATCCAAGGCGCGGCTACATCAAGCTTGAGGATACAGTCATCCTGACTGAGAATGGATATGAGTTGTTTGGAAGCGACAATCGTGGATGGACCATAGTTAATCCTGAATAGCTGCCTGTCGGTCAGGCCGGAGTAAAAATCGCCGTGGCAGGGTCACATGTATAGGCTGCCACGTGCTGGTTTGCGCTATCGGCAAGTTCCAGCACCGATTTCAGGATGGTTTCAACTTCCGCGTCCGTGGCAAGAAAACTGAAGTTCAGGCGGACAAAGCCTGGCTTCTCGATCTCTCTGCCTGCCAGGATCGCTGAGCGCATTTGCTCTGAGCTGTCATCATCAATATGAAGCACGCGGTGCACATAAGGACCGGCACAGGCGCAGCCGCCGCGTGCCTGAATGCCGTAACAATCCGAAAGCAGGCGTGTCACGAGCTGCTGATGCACATAACCACCTTTGCCATCCCGTAACCGGAATGAAAAAATCGGAAGCCGGTCACACGTGATATTTCCGAGCAATTCGATGTTGGGGTGTAGTCCCCAAGCCTGCATTGCCTTTTGGCAATTTTCCCGGTTGCGACGGGTGATGAATTCTTGACCGATCTCGGCCTTGACCAGAAAGCAAAGTGCAGCGCGCAGATCGCCTATGACGTTTGGGGTTCCTGCCTCTTCGCGGGCTTCGACATTGCCTGAATAATCGTGGGTGGTGGGCGATACAAACCGCACGGTGCCGCCGCCCGGCAGAGTGGGTTTCTCGGAGCGCACCACGTCGTGGCGCAAGATCAGCAGGCCGGATGCCTGGGGCCCACCGACGAACTTGTGCGGAGACAGTACAATAGCATCAATTAATGCGTCAGGCTCGGGGCACATATCAATCGGGAGATATGGCGCAGCGCCTGCATAATCCCAGACCACGATGGCACCAGCCGCTTTGAGAACGCGGCTGACCTCGGTCACATCAGTGGTGATCCCCGAGACGTTCGACGCGGCAGAGAATGCACCGATGATGGGTCGCCCGGCAACACTGGCGAGCGTCTTTTCGAGTGTTGGCATGCAAGGCCCGCTGCATTCGGCTTCAGGCACTTCAATCACCTCGGCACCGCTTTCCCGCCAGGGCAGAATATTCGAATGGTGTTCATAAGGACCGATCAGAACCACCGGTGATTTGCCCTGTGCGACCATTTCGGTCAGCCCTAAAAGATGCACAAGCCGGTTGATACCTGCGGTCGCGCCCGATCCGGCAAAGATCACGGCGTGATCTTTGGACGCGTGACATTCAGCGCGAATGATATCACGCGCCTGACGGCGCAGGCGGGTCATCATGCCGCCGACATAGGACGCTTCAGTGTGGCTATTGGCATAAAACGGTAGCAGCTCGGTCAGTACAAATTCCTCAATCTGGCGCAGCGCACGGCCTGAGGCGACGTAATCAGCATAGATCAACGGCTTCTTGCCCAACGGCCCGTCAATCATCGCGTGATGCCCGATCAGGCCTTCGGTCAGGCTTGCCACAATGTTGTCTTCTCGGATGTTCGAGCGAAAACGGTCAAAAAGACTTACGGCAAGGGGCTTGTTCATCACGACACTCTCATTTGGTTGCGTGGTACAATCTATCTGCTTTGGAGCCAAAAAAATCACTTGAATTTGCGTCATATATAAGAATATTGGGTCATATGATCGAATTAGATAGCATTGACCGCAAAATTCTAACCGTCATGCAGAAGGATGGGGCGCTTTCGCAGCGTGACGTTGCCGCCGCCGTCGGGCTTTCGCAAAATGCGTGCTGGCGACGGACCAAACGCCTGACAGAACTTGGCGTGATCGAAGGGGTTCATGCCCGTCTGAATGCGGATCTGCTTGGCCTGGATCTGACGGTGTTCATGATGATCCGCACCCGCCAGCACAGCGAAAGCTGGATGCGGGAGTTTCGCAAGCATCTCGCCGGTATTCCTGAAATTGTCGACGTGCACAGGATTGGTGGCGATTGGGACTACCTGATCAAGGTCGTGACAACCTCGATGTCGGGATATGACCGGGTCTACAAAAAGCTGACTGCGAAGGTCGATCTGGAAACGGTGACCGGATTGTTCTCGATGGAAACGATCCTGAAAGATCAGCCACTGCATCTGCCTTGAGTCTCATGGACAACCTCAACGAGTTTTTCGGGTGCAGCCTGTGTTTGCGCATCAAGGCTAGCGGCAATTCGTTGATTGCTGCTGAATGGCGTCATTTTCCGGTTAAGGAGATGAGTTGCCATTGGATCATAACCAAACTGAATGGCCCTAGTATGATTTGTCATTTGACGTAATGGCCTCCATTCGTATCTTTGACCAATCCGGTGTCTTGAAGGTGCTCTCCTTTCAGACCTGAAACCCTGAAAATGCCGAGGCTGTCCCATTTTCACGATCCATCGATCCATCGATCCACAGACCAGCATTGCGCTGAACTGCAATGGCGCAGGTCCTGCGGTTTTCCTGCTGCATGGCATCGGCGGGCATCGCGGCCAATGGACCGCACAGGTGGAGGCGCTCTCGATGGAGTTTGCCACCTTTGCATGGGACGCGCGCGGCTACGGGCAAAGCCATGGACCGCAAGTCACGTCGATGCGCGATTTTGCGGAAGACCTTTTGCGCGTTTTTGACAGCCTGGAACTGGACCGGGTGATCGCTGTTGGCCATTCCATGGGCGGACGCATCCTGATGGAAGTCTGCGCGCTCATGCCTGATCGTCTGGGGGCGGTTGTGCTGTCCGGTGCACAGGCCAGTTTTCTGGCGCATCTCGATGCTGCACAGCGCCGTGACTACGTTACCAGCCGCCAATCACTTTTCGTGGACGGCGAGGTTTGGCCGGATGCTGCTCGCCGTGTGGCGCATCAGGTCCTGCCGGCGGACGCGACAGAGGCAATGATCGCGCGACTGGTCTCGGATTTCGAGCGTCTCGACCGCGAGGGCTATCTTGCGGCACTTAACGCTTCTGCTGGATGGGACCGAAGCGATATCCTGAGCGGGTTGAAGATGCCGCTGGCTGTCATGGGCGGGGTGCTGGATACTGTTTGCCCGCCCGCAGAATGCAACCGGATTGCCGGACTGGTGGGGCAGGGCCCCGCAACCATTCTGGATGGCATTGGCCATATGCCGCAGATCGAGGCGCCCGAGACGGTGACGGAATATCTGTCCGGGTTCATCAAGGATCATGCGCATCTGGCGAGCCGGATCGATACACAGGCACTTGCCGGAGACACCGTATGACTGACACTTCCCTTGCTTCCATGTCCGCAGTCGAAATGGTCCGCGGCTTCACCGCCAAGACGCTGAGCCCGAAAGAAGCTCTTGGCGCGGTGCTGGATCGGCTGGATCAGGTCGAGCCAATGATCAATGCCTTCGCCCATGTGGACCGTGAAGGAGCGATGAAGGCCGCAGACGCAGCCGAGGCGCGCTATCAAAACGGGACGCCGCTGGGTCCGCTGGATGGCGTGCCGGTGTCGGTAAAGGACATGCTCCTTACCAAGGGCATGCCAACCCGCAAGGGATCGCTGACCACCGATCCGGACGCGCCGCAGGATACCGACGCGCCTGCAGTGGCCCGTGCCCGTGCCGCGGGTGCGGTGATCTATGGCAAGTCAACGACGACGGAGTTTGGTGGCAGTCCCTATTCCAGCAGCCCGCTGACCGGAGAGACGCATTCACCCTGGAACCTTTCGTATGGTTGTTCTGGCTCCTCCATGGGGGCGGCTGCGCATCTGGCAGCAGGGGTCGGCACGCTGGCCATCGGCAACGATGCCTCGGGGTCGATCCGGATGCCTGCCAGCTTCGGCGGCGTCTATGGCATCAAGCCAACCTTCGGCATGATCGCCAACTGGCCGCCCAGTTCGGCAGGTATTCTGGGCCACACCGGGCCAATGGGCTGGACGGTCGAGGATACCACGCTGTTGCTGCGGGTGCTGGCCGGGCCGGATGTGCGCGATCCCTATGGACTGCCTCGCCAGGATGCAGTCCTTGCGGCCGATCCGAAAGCCGGCGTGGCAGGTCTGCGCATCGCCTATAGCCCCGGTCTGGGACTGGTGGATCCCGATGCGGATGTGCGGGCCGCCACAGATGCCGCAGCGAGAACCTTTGCCGATATGGGGGCCGAGGTCGAACTGGTGGACCCGGACTTTTCCGGCCTGTTCGAAGCCTACAACTGCCTGCGCATCTGCAATCGTGCAGCCAGCTACCGCGCCAGCGGGGCAGGGAACGCGCGCGAAAAGATGGACGAACTGGTGGCGCGGGTTCTCGATCAGGCCAAGGCTTACAGTGCTGACGATCTGATCGCCGCGATGCGCCACCGCGAAACGCTGGTGTCCCGGATGAAGGCCTTCCATGAAACTTACGATATACTGCTGACGCCCACCGTGGCAGTCGCCCCTTTCCCACTGGGAACCGGGCCGCAGCCGCAGGACGAACACTGGTTCCAGATCGAAGGGCGCATCTGGTCGCCCTATACCTTTGCATTCAACATGACCCATCAGCCTGCCGCATCAATCCCTTGCGGTCTGACCGGATCGGACAGCAACCAGGTTCCGGGGTTGCCCATCGGGCTGCAGATCGTTGCCGCTCCCTTCCGCGACGATCTTGTGCTGCGGGCATCGCAAGCCTTCGAGGCAAGCAGACAGTGGCATCATCCCGTACTGGAACCTGCCGCATGAGGATAGCACTCGCCGGCCTTCAGCATGAGACCAACACATTCGCGCCGGGCCTGACCGAGGCTGAAGATTTTCTCGCGCCCGGCGGCTGGCCGAAGCAAAGCCGCGGCGACGAGATCGAGGCGGCGCTGGCGGGCACTTCGGTTCCCATGGCAGGTGCCTTGCGAGTTCTCAAACATACTGACATCACGGCGGTACCACTGCTGTGGACCATGGCCCTGCCGTCGGGCCGGGTGCGCCATGCAGCCTTCGAGGCGCTGGCTGACGAGATCGCCGGACGGCTGCAGGATCAGCTGCCGGTGGACGGCCTGTTTCTGGAACTCCACGGCGCCATGGCGACAACGGAGGACGACGATGCCGAAGGCGCGCTTCTGGGCAGGCTACGGACTCTGGTGGGCCCAGACCTGCCCATCGTCGTGGCGCTTGATCTGCACACCAACCTGTCTGCGCGCATGGTCGCCGCCGCAGACCAGATGTTTGCCTATCTGACCTATCCTCACATCGACATGGCCGACACGGGTGCGCGCGCAATGAAGCGGTTGCTGGAGTTGGCCAAGGGCGCACCACGTCCAGCCAAGGCGTTCCGGCAGATGGCCTATCTGCTGCCGCTGGTGGCGCAGGGCACCGGCTCGTCTCCCGTCGAAGGGCTTTACCGCGCGGCCGAGGCCCGGACTGATGTCGATACAATGATTACTCTCGGCTTTCCGCTTGCAGATGTGCCGGATGCAGGTCCGGCTCTCGCCATCTATGCCGAAAGTCAGGATGCCGCCGATGCGGCTGCGAACGAGACATTGCAGCAATGGACGCAGGCTGAGCCGCAATTCCATGCCCACCTCTGCACGGCAGCGCAGGGCGTTGAGCAAGCGATGCAGATCGACAAACATCCGGTTGTCATCGCCGACGTTCAGGACAATCCGGGCGGCGGAGGCAGCAATGACACCACCGGTCTGCTGCACGCATTGATCGAGGCGAAAGCCGAGGGCGCACTTCTGGTGCATATCGCTGATGGCGAAGCAGCGAAGGCGGCAGTCGATGCCGGCGTTGATGCGGTTCTGGATATCAGCGTCGGTGGCCGAACCGATCCCGAAAGCGGTGCTCCTGTCCCGGGGCCCTGGCGTGTTGTCGCCGTGGGTGACGGGCAGTTTACCGGTGTCGGACCGATGTATGCAGGCGCCAGCATCGAGATGGGGCCAGTGGCGTTGCTCGAGCAAGCGGGCGTGCGGGTTATCGTGGCGGGAAGGCGCATGCAGGCATCGGAACCTGCGCTGATCCATCATCTCGGCCTCGACCCTGCAGAGCTGCCAATCCTGTGCGTCAAAAGCTCCGTCCATTTTCGCGGTGCCTACGAGAAAATGGCAAGCGAGATCATCCTCGTCGCGGCCCCCGGGCGCGTGACCATGGATCTTGCGTCGCTGAATTATTCCAGCTCCCGGCGAAGGCCGGCGAGCGCATGAACCTGTCAACCAAGACCAACCACAAGGGGAATAAAATGAACCTAATTCAAAAACGAAACCAGCTCATCACGGCAGCTGCCGCGCTTGTGCTTTCTGCGGGCAGTGTGCTGGCAGGTCCTTCCGACAACAGCCTGACCATCGGCATCGGTGAAGAGCCCCCGGGCTTCGACGGCTATATCTCCACCGCGCGCGACGGTGTGATGATGACCCGGCACCTGTTCGACATGCTGGTCTATCGCAATCCGGAAACCTTCAAATACGAACCGCTTCTGGCAACCTCGTGGACCCGTATTGATGACCTGACATGGGAATTCAAGCTGCGCGAAGGGGTCACGTTCCATGACGGGTCTGCCTTCGACGCAGAGGACGTGGTCTGGACCCTGAGCACCTATGCCGATCCCGAAACCGGCGCACGCAGCCAGGCCTCGGTCAACTGGATCGACAAGGTCGAGGCAGTCGATCCCATGACCGTGCGGATCGTGTCCAAGACACCTTTCCCGGCAGCGATGGAGTTCATTGCAGGCTCCCTGCCGATCTACCCTTCCGACTATGCCCAGAAGGTTGGTCTGCAGGAATTTGCTCAGGCTCCCATCGGCACCGGCCCTTACAAATATGTTTCGGGCGACAGCGGCCAGTTCACCCTGGAAGCCTATGACGGCTACTATGCCGACGGCGGCAAGGGCACCCCGGCCATCGAAAAGCTGAACGTGCGGATCATCCCCGATACCGCAACGCGGATCGCCGAAGTCATCGGCGGCAATGTCGACTGGATCTGGAATGTGCCACAGGATCAGGTAGCACAGCTGGGCGGCCTGCCAAATGTCACGGCCGAACTGGGATCGACGATGCGGATCGCAATGATTGGCATGGATGCGGCCAAGCGCGCCAATCCCGACAGCCCGATGGCTGATCTGAAGGTCCGTCAGGCAATCAACCATGCCATCGACCGCGATGCCATCGTTGCCAACCTTGTGGGTGGTGACGGCGAAGTCATCAACGTGCCCTGCTATCCGATGCAGTTCGGCTGCGACACCTCGGCGGCGGTGACCTATGACTACGACCCGGAAAAGGCCAAGGCCCTGCTCGCCGAAGCGGGATATGCGGACGGCTTTAAGGTCAAGATGTCGAGCTACCGTGACCGTTCGCGGGCCGAGGCAGTGCAGAGCTATCTTGCTGCTGTCGGCATCGAGGCCGATCTCGAAATGGTTCAGGCGCGTGCGTCCTTCTCAGCCTGGCGCGAGGGTGACGTGGACATCTGGTATGGTGACTGGGGCTCGTTCTCGATCGCCGACGCCTCCGCATCCCTCGGCAACTTCTTCAACGGCAGCACCAATGATGGTGCGCGCGATCAGGCCGTTATGGACCTGGTTGCCAAGGCCGGAAGCTCGGTGAACGAGGACGACCGGAAAGCTGCCTATTCCGAAGCTATCAAGGAGATCACCGAGAAGGCATACTGGGTGCCGATGCACACAATCGTGATGGGCTATGCCTATACGACGGGGCTTGAGTTCACGCCCAATGTCGACGAACTGCCGCGGTTCTTCCTGGCCTCCTGGGCGAACTGACGGACAACAACTGATCTGCAGGCGGGCACGTCCCGCCTGCAGTGACGACTTTCAACGCCACGCCCACCGTGGCGCCAAGTATGACGGACCAGCTTGATGGCCAGACTGATACTAAGACGCTGTGCGCTGGCCCTTTTCGTGGTCTTTGCTATTTCCATTATCTGCTTTTTGCTGAGCCATGTCGCCGTGGATCCGGCCGCAGGCGTGGCGGGCGACAGCGCGACCGATGAGGACCTGGCAGCGATCCGGGTGCAATACGGTTTCGACCAGCCGTTGATCGTTCAATATGGCGACTATCTGACCGGAGTTTTGCGGGGCGATCTGGGCAATTCCTATCTCTCGGGCGAACCGGTTTCCAAGCTGATCACCGAACGGATACCGGCAACCGCGCTGCTGGCCTTCCTGTCCATAGGCTTTGCCCTTGCGCTGGCGGTGCCGCTTGGCGTGCTGGCGGCCTTGCGCCCGAACTCGTGGCTCGACCGGCTGGCGTTGACCCTGGCAGTGGTGGGGCAGGCGGTGCCGAATTTCTGGGCCGGTCTGCTGTTGATCCTGTTTTTCGGGGTCAAGCTGGGCTGGCTGCCGATATCGGGCTCCGCCACGCTGGCGCATTTCGTGCTGCCTGCAATCACATTGGGATCTTTTGCCATGCCGGCACTGATGCGGCTGATCCGGGCCGGCATGATCGAGGTACTGGAAGCTGATTATATCCGAACCGCCCGTGCCATGGGGCTTTCCAAACGCAAGATCCTGTTCCGTTACGCCCTGCGCAATGCCATCCTGCCGGTGATCTCCCTGACCGCGGTGCAGTTCGGTTTCATGCTGGGCGGGTCGATCATCGTGGAATCGGTCTTTGCGATCCAGGGCGTCGGCTATCTTGCCTGGCAGTCGATGAGCCGCTCGGACATGCCGGTGATACAGGCAATCGTGCTGTTCATTTCACTGGTCTATATCCTGCTCACGCTGTTTGCCGATCTGCTCAACGCAGCACTTGACCCTCGCATCCGGGAGCATGCCTGATGTCAGATCCTGCCACACTTTCAAAGGCACCACGCCCATTTTCGATCTTTCGCCACGGCGGCTTTACAATCGGTGGAGGTGTGCTTCTGCTGCTGGTGCTGATTGCAATCTTCGCGCCGCTGCTGGCTCCTCATGACCCGTTTCTGCAATCGCTGAGCGATCGGCTGAAACCGCCATTCTGGCAGGAGGGTACCAGCCCCGGCCATTGGCTTGGCACTGACCAGCTGGGCCGTGATTACCTCAGCCGTCTGATCTACGGCACGCAGATATCGCTCGTCATCGGTTTCGGGGCTGTGCTTATCTCTGGCTTCATCGGTATTTCGCTTGGGGTCGCGGCAGGATATTTTGGAGGGTGGGTGGACACCTGCATCAATGCCGTGATCACCACGCGGCTGTCGCTGCCCGTGGTTCTGGTGGCGCTGGCTATCGTCGCGGTGGTCGGCGGATCGCTGACCGTTGTCCTGCTGGTCATCGGTCTGCTGCTCTGGGATCAGTTTGCCGTGGTCGCCCGTACTGCCACACAGCAACTGCGCAATGCCGAATATGTCTCTGCCGCTCGCGCGATGGGCACCACGCACATGCATGTCATGGTCCGTGAGATCCTGCCCAATATTCGCGCTTCGCTGATCGTGGTGGCGACGGTCGAGATGGCCAATGCGGTGCTGATCGAAGCAGCGCTGTCCTTTCTCGGTCTCGGGGTGCAGGCACCGTTGCCATCCTGGGGGCTGATGCTGTCTGAAGGCAAGAACTTCATGTTCTTCAATCCTTGGCTTATTACCCTGCCGGGCCTCTGCCTGTTCGTGATGGCGCTCTCCATTAATCTTTTGGGCGACGGATTGCGCGATATTCAGGGGAGCAAGCGATGAGCGCCCTGCTGACGCTACGTAGTCTGACTGTTGCCATTGCAGGCAACGAGATCGTGCACGGCATCGACCTCAACGTGGCGCGGGGTGAAACGCTGGCGCTGGTTGGAGAAAGCGGGTCGGGAAAATCGATGACGGCGATGGCATTGATGGGGATCTCACCCCCCGGTGCTGTGGTGCGGGCCGATGAAATGTCCTTCGAAGGTGGCAAGGCCCCGGCGGTTTTGCGCGGCGACCGGCTGTCGATGGTGTTCCAGGAACCGATGACGGCCCTCAACCCGGTCTTCACCATCGCGGATCAGTTGATGACGGTTTACCGGCAGCACTGTAAGGGCGGGGCCGTTGAGGCCCGCGATCGGGCACTTCACCTGCTCGACCGGGTCGGACTGCCTGACCCCGTCGCGCAGATGCGCAAGTTTCCTCATCAGTTGTCAGGCGGCCAGCGCCAGCGCGTGCTGATTGCCATGGCATTGATGTGCGGTCCGGACCTTCTGATCGCCGACGAGCCAACGACTGCACTTGATGTGACTACGCAGGTCAAGCTGCTTGATCTGCTGGGTGACCTGCAGGCGGAACTTGGGCTGGGCATGCTCTTCATCACCCACGATCTTGGCGTGGTCGAACGCGTTTCTCATCGGGTTGCCGTCATGCAGGAGGGCCGCATCGTCGAAACCGGGAATACGCAACAGGTGCTGCGCGCGCCTGCTCATGCCTATACCCGCAAGCTGATCGACAGCCTGCCAAGGCCCAGGACCCCGGCCCCCCGTGCCACCGCCGCAACCGTGTTGCAGGCGCGCGATGTCGGGCGTACCTACACCAGCAGCAGTTGGGGCAAGACCCGGTCCTTTAAGGCGCTCGATGAGGTCTCGCTTGATCTCGACGAAGGTGAAATCCTTGGCATTGTTGGCGAAAGCGGCTGCGGAAAGAGTACACTTGCCCGTATCCTCATCGGGCTCGACCGCCCCGACACCGGCAGCGTGGAAATCGCCGGCAAGGCTGCGACATCGCTACCACAACGCAGTTTGGCCAAGCTGATCCAGCCGGTGTTTCAGGATCCTTTCGGGTCGCTCAATCCCCGCTGGACCATCGGCAGTATCCTTGAATTGCCCTTGAAATTGCACACCGATCTGGACGCTTCTGCGCGGCGGGCGCGGGTGGCCGATCTGTTGCATTCCGTGGATCTGCCGGCCGCCAGCGCCAAGGTCACACCGCGCGCCTTGTCCGGTGGCCAGCGGCAGCGGGTGGCGATTGCCCGGGCGCTGGCAGTCGAGCCGCGGGTGATCGTCTGCGATGAGCCAACCTCGGCGCTCGATGTTTCTGTTCAGGCGCAGATCCTCGCCTTGCTGCGTGATCTGCGCCGCGACAGGGGACTGTCACTGATCTTCATCAGCCACGATCTGGCGGTGATCGAAAATCTGTGCGACCGGGTCATGGTCATGCACCAGGGCGCGGTGGTTGAAGAGGGCGCGGCAGACCGCATCTTTGCCAACCCCCGCCACCCGCACACACAGGCATTGAAAGACGCGATCCTGCGGGTTGAACCCTTACAGCTAGACGGTCTCGCGACCGGGGAGAATTGACGATGGATATGGGATTGAAGGGGCGCAAGGCTTTGCTGAGCGGCGCGAGCAAGGGGATGGGGCGCGCCTGCGCACTGGCCCTGTCGCGTGAAGGCGTCGATGTCACGCTGGTGGCACGTGGTCTGGAAGCGCTGAACGTAACCGCGGATGAGATCCGTGCGGAAACCGGCGGCAAGGTGCAGACGGTCGCAGCCGACATCACAACCGACGCCGGTCGTGCCGCAGCACTTCAAGCCTGCCCCGAGCCGGATATCCTGCTCAACAATGCAGGCGGCAAGAAGCCGGGCGATTTCCGCGACTGGGACAGGGATGAATGGATCTCTGCGCTCGACCTGATGATGCTGGCGCCGATCCAGATGATGCGCCTGACTTTCGATGGAATGGTCGAGCGCGGCTTCGGCCGGATCGTCAACATTGCTGCACGGGGAGTGAAAATTCCCCAGGTGGAGTTGGGACTGTCCAATGGCGCCCGCACCGGACTGGTCGGCTTTTCCGCCGGCCTCGCACGCGAAGGCGTGGCTCGGAACGTGACGATCAACACGATCCTGCCGGGCATTATCGACAGTGAGGCGCAACGCCAGCACGTGCAGTCCCTGGTAAGGGAAGGCGGCCCGACCTTTGATGAGATCTGGAATGCGCGGGCAGCCAAGAGCCCGGCCAAGCGTTATGGGCGCCCCGACGAAATCGGCGCACTCTTCACGTTCCTGGCCTCTGACCACGCCGGTCTGATGACGGGGCAGTCGATCTTGATGGACGGCGGGGACTATCCCGGTACGCTCTGATCACGTTTCCCTTACCCGCCGCCGGAGATTTCCCCGATGATGACAGAACGACAGATCACGGCTTTTCGTCAGGTCATGCGGTTGGGATCGGTCACTGCTGCGGCAAAAGCTCTATCGGTCAGCCAGCCCGCGATCAGCCGGGTGATCTCGGAACTGGAAATGGATCTCGGCTTTTCCCTCTTTGAACGGCGCGCAGGCAAGCTTTTCCCGACCCCGGATGCGCATTGTCTGGCCAGCGAAGTGGAGCGGATGTTTTATGGTCTGGGCAGGCTTGATCAGTTCGCCCGTGAGATGCGCGGGCTGCAGCACTCCACCCTTGCCATCGCCTCGCTGCCGATGGTCAGTTTCCGGATCGTGCCGCGGGCGCTTTCGCAATTCCTGAAGTCGCACAGTGGCATTCGCGTTACCCACAACGTGCACAACTCGCCCCGTATCGTCGATCTGGTGGCCGCGGGGCAGGCGGATCTGGGTGTGGCACAGCTGGCACCGGGTCGCACCGACGTGTTGCGGCTGGCGTCCTGGCGGACCAATTGCGTCGTCGTGCTGCCTGCGAAGCATCCGCTTGCGGAGCGCGAAGTGCTGGGCCCCAAGGACCTCAAGGACATTCCACTTGTGGTGCTGTCGTCGCAGACCGTGACCGCCGGATATGTGACCGAGCGTTTCGATCAGGCAGGGATCACTCCCAATGTTGTGGCGGAAAGCCAGCCTTCCTATAGTGCCTGTGGCCTTGTGGCGGAAGGAGCCGGGATTTCGATCATCGACCCTTTCACACCGGCAATCTTTCCCGACACCGTTCTGCGTTCTGTCCGCTTTGAACCGGCCATCCCGTTTGACGTGCACCTCCTCGCCCATGCCGACAAGGCACTGTCGCGTTCGGCGCTTAAGTTTGCCGATACCTTTCAGGAGGTGATGGACGGGATGGAGATTGCGACGCGGATCAATCCGCAAGTTTAAGTATACCGCATAGGGTCATTGCCGATTGGTATTGGGCAAGGCGTGCACTCACGTTGTAGAAATAACAACAACACGCTGCCGCACCTCACAGGGGGGGCGGTGGCAAATTGGAGGATACCAGATGGCACACATTCAACCCCGAGGCTCGTTCGTTGCGCTCGTCACCCCGATGAACAATGACGGCTCGATCGACTTTGAAGGGTTCCGCACGCTTCTCAACTGGCACCAGGAGAATGGCACCGAAGCTGTGCTGATCATGGGATCGACCGGCGAGGTCTCGATGCTGTCGCCGGAAGAACGCAAGTCGATCATTACCGAGACTGCGAAGATGAAACCGGGCAACATGCTGATGTATTACGGCATTACCGGTAACAACACCCAGACGACGATTGACTATGCCCGCTATGCCAAGGCCGAAGGTGCCGACGGAGCGATCCTTGCAGCACCCGCCTATATCTGCGCAGACAACGACGCCATCACCGACTATGCCATGGAAGTGCTCGACAGCACCGACATAGCCATGGGGTTTTACAACAATCCGCCGCGGGTGAAGACCGATCTGCACTGGAATGATCTGCTGAAACTGGCCAAGCATCCGAACATGGTTGTGCTGAAGGAATCGACCACGCGCGTCGGTCAGGTGGCACAGGTCTGTGCGGCCAAGCCGGATATGGCAATCATGTGCTGCTGCTCGCCCAATCTCGGTCTGGTCGTTCCGACCATGGCGCTTGGAGGCCACGGCACCGCAAATATGACGGGCAACCTCATTCCGCAGGAGATGGCGGTGATCTCCAAGCCCTGGGAGACTGGCGAAGACGCATTCAACCATCGCGCGGCCTGGCTGGATAACCTGCCGGTCCTGCATTTTGCCTATTCCGCCATCAATCCGGTCGCGGTCAAGACCCTGATGCGGGCGGTCGGCTTGCCCGCCGGCCCGCTACGCAAGCCGCTGAAACCGCTTTCGCCCGCTGCGTTGCAAGACGCACTCGCAATGATCACAGCATTGGGGCTGGACAGAAAATACGGATTCAACGTGGGCAAAGAATCCCTCGCCGCGGCCGAATAGGCGGGCCCGGTCCTGCGTCACCAAACGGCGAGATCGCAAAGCAGCATTGAAATTCCTTGGGAAATCAGTGCTGCTTTGGCAGTCCGTACGCCGCCATGGAGAATTGTGGCTGGTCTGGCTTCGCTGATCCGTTCAGATTTTTGCCGACTTTGAAAGCTGGTGTGAAATCTGTTTGATGGTGGCGGATGAACTCTGGAAGATGGAAAAACGGGTGTCGTGATAGCTGCGCCTGCCAGGGTTCGGTTCGTAGACATCGCTGTCGACATCGACGGCTCCGGTTTCCGTCAGCAGTCGGTGCGGTATCAAGGCAGCGCCCATCAGGCCGGTTTCGCGGTTCTTCGGCACATGAACCGGACGGTCCAGCACATCCGCCTTGAGTTGGCACAATGCCGGGTTTCCGGCCAATCCACCCGAAAAGCAGATATGACTGACGCCAGTTCCTGTCGCCTGTTCGGCGCGCGACAGTATTTCCCGCGACAGGTAGTTCATGCCTTCCGCCACGCCGCGCACCATATCGGCCGAGCCATGCGCCGTGCTCAACCCCAGAAATGCGCCTCTAAGGTCCGGATCCCACCAGGGCGTGCGCTCTCCGTCAAGATAAGGCAGGAACAAGGGGGCTGGTTCATCGGAGGCGAGAGCCTCATCCAGTGAGGTTTCCAGATCAGCGCCGGGAAGAAACCGTTCCATCGCCCATTGCAGACGGGTTGCTGCACCCTGGCTTGGTCCACCCAGTTGCCAAAGCGCCGGTCCCCACTCGACGCTCAACAATCCTTCCGCTGTATGGCGGGTGTCCGCCATCACCCCAAACACATCGCTGGTTCCCGAAATGCTGTAGGCAACACCCGCGACCAGTGCGCCCGATCCCAATACACAGCTCCATGTATCGATTGACCCGCAATGGACCGGGACATCGACCAGGGCGGATAGCGGGTAAGGCAGTCCCTGCCGCACAGCGCCGAGCGTCGCAAAAGGCGAGTGGCTGCCGGGCAGGATTTCCGGATTGATGTTCAGAACATCAAGCACGTTGTTCCCGGATTCCCCCAGCGCCCGGGTCATCGGTGTTTGCGAAATCGTGTCCGACGCAGCGATGCCGGTCAGCATCAGATTTACAAAATCCTTAGGCTCGATGATCTTGCTGAGACGCGCCCAGCTGTCAGGCTCCTGCGCTTTGAGCCAAAGCAGCCGTGCCAGCGGGTCGTAAGGGCTCAGCTGTTCAGTCGCGTTTCGCACTGGTGCAGACGCATCGGCGCGGATTTCGGCGAGCGTCTCGGCAGATCTTGAATCCTGGAAAGTGATGGCCGGGCGTATGGAGTTGCCTGCCTGATCCAGAAACACCTGCGTCCGGGTGAATCCGCAGCCTGTGACGGCCTGGATATCGGAGAAGTCGTGCCCCATCCCGGCCAACTCCGCGCATCCGGAGACAAATGCGGTCCACCATGTCATCGGATCGACCTCGAAACGGCTTTTGCCGTAGCCACCGATCTTCAGGGGTTTGCGCACGGAGCCGAGGAACGTGCCGTCCGCCGACACGATCGCCAGCCTCAGGCTGCTGCCGCCAAGGTCGAAGGCAAGGACGTGCGACATGTTGTGGGCCTTCGTGCTGTTCGATGTCACGGATGACACATTGGTTCACCGCAACGGAGACAAAAAGGTCGCGCGCCGATCTGCGATGGGACCCGACAAGGCATGGACCAACCGCAAGCAGGGGTCAATGAACTTGGTTGACCTCACCGCTCAGAATATAGTGAGAGAGATTGTCGGCAGTCAGGTCGCCACCCTCGAGACTGATCTGGTTTTCCCCGGTGCGCAGGATGGTCACCCTGTCTGCCACGGCAGCGACGTCCTTCATCGCATGACTGATCAGGATCACGGTCTTGCCGTTCTCCTTGAGTGACCGGACCAGCCCCAGCACCTGTTCGGTTTCGCGCACACCGAGCGCCGCTGTAGGTTCGTCCAGAATGACGATATTGGCATTCCACCGCAGCGCCCGACAGATGGCGACAGCCTGCCGTTGTCCGCCGGACAATTCGTTGACCTTGGAGTTCATGTTGGTGATCGAGCCGTTCAGCTGCGACATGTAACCGACCGCCTCATTGCGCATCCGGCGCTTGTCCAGAAGCCGCAGTCCCAAGACATTGCGCGTCAATTCGGCGCCCATGAAGATGTTCTGATAGATGGCCATCTCCGGGGCGACCGCGAGATCCTGATGGATCGTCGCCAGACCCGCCCTCAGTGAAGCATTGGGCGATTCGAACCTGCGCGCAGCACCGTCAATGACAATTTCGCCGCTGTCGGGCTGTTCGACGCCCGCCAGTATCTTGATCAGGGTGGATTTTCCTGCACCGTTGTCGCCGCAGATCGCGTGGATCTCGCCTTCATGCACATCTACGCTGACACCGCGCAGGGCTTCGACCGCGCCGTAGTTCTTGTAGATGTTGCGTGTCGATATCTTGACCGGCATGATGTCCTCGCGCTTTGGCTTCAACGGTGCAGGCGCTGCTTATTTCAGGAACTGATCGACATTTGTTGCATCGACAAGTGTCGCCGGAATGAACAGATATGGCCCGGGAACCAGGTCTTCCTTGGCTTTGCCCTCGACGGCAATCTGGTTCATCATGGTAACGGCCTTGCCGGCCATATCCTCAAATGGAATCGCGACAGTGGCGGTCATCATCGAGTCCGGATCCTTGATGCGGCGGTAGACTTCCTGCCCGCCATCAATCGATACGAGCGAAACGTCGCCCTTGTTGAGACCGTTTTCCTTGAGCAGATCGTCGATGATCAAAGCCTGGCCGTCAAACGATGCCCAGACGGCGTCGAAGTTTCCGGCATTCTGCAGGATCAATGCGCTCATCCCGTTGCGGACGTCTTCCTGCCAGCTTTTGGTTCGCGCCATCGAGTGCTCGCCTGCGATCTTGACCGACGGGTTTTCAACCAGCACGGCGTCAAGGATCGACCCGCGGATACGCGCACCGGTGTTGGATTCAAACCGCTGGGCGAGAATGTTGCCCTCGTAGTTGATCGTGCCCAGCAGATAGATCGCCGCCTCGGCAGCCATGATGTATTCGTTCGGGGTCACGTCGAACAGCGTGTGCGGGCTTGCACCACTCGAAATGGTGATGACCGGGATGTTGGCGCCTTTCGCTGCTTCGAACTGAGCATCGAACTGAACCGGCTTCGACATGCACAGGATCAGCCCGTCGACGCCCTTCTGGATGAGGTTGTCGAGCTGCGATGCGTGGGTGTCGAGCGCGCCGTTGGAGTTGAGGACCTGTGTCGTCCATCCCAGCTTTTCCGCTTCCGCCCCGACGGTGTTGGCGCACCGTGCCTGGGTTTCGGCAGACATCTGGAAGGCCACCACACCGAGTTCGAAGGCAGATGCCTGTCCGGCGCTCAACGCGGCGCCGGCAAGACCTGCCGCTGCCAATAATGTCTTGAAATGTTTCATTCCCATTCTCCCTCTTGTCATTACAAAGCGAAAGCCGCTCTCTTCAAGACGGACGCCGAAACGGCGACCGATACGATGATGATGATCCCGAGCATGATGTCCTGGATGTAATATTGCGCACCCAGTAGAACCAGTCCGTTGGACAGGATCACGATGATCAATGCCCCGACGAAGGTGCCAAGGATGTTGGGCTTGGCCGGGGTGAACATGGTCATGCCCAGCAATGTGGCTGCGATGCCGTTGAGCAGGAAGTCACCAGCCATCTGGGGCGCTGCCGAAGACAGGTTGGCGACCAGAAACACCGCAGTCACACCTGCCGCAAGGCCCGACAAGACAAGACCCAAAATCTTGCAATTGCGGGTGCTGATCCCGGCCCGGCGCGCGGCTTCCTCGTTTTCGCCGGTGGCTTGCATGTGCACGCCTGTCCGGGTTTGCGTCGACAGGATGAAGGCTGCCGCAAAAATGATCAGGGTAAACAGGATGATCACCGGCACAGGCCCGATTTTGCCGCGGCCGAGATATAAAAAACCCGGGTCCCAACGGCCGACAAAGGCGACACCGCCGGTGATCATGAAGGCGAGGCCGTTGGCGATTGAAGCCGTGCCCAGCGTCGAGATCAGCGAAGGCACCTTCAGCACCGTTACCAGAAACCCGTTCAAAAACCCCGCAGCAATGCCCATCAATATGCCTGCGATCACGGCCAGCGGCCAGGCAACATCGGCTGAAATCAGGCTTCCGATCACCACTGCGCAAAAACTGCAGACATTGGCGAAAGACAGGTCAAGTTCCGATGTGATCAACGCAAAGGTGAAGCCCGTGGCAAGGATCGCAAGGAAACTGACCTGTTTGAGCACATTGAGCAGATTGGCGGCTGAGGCGAAATTGTCAGCAAAAATGAGCAGAAAAACAAACAGCACGATCCCGGCAAAAAAAGTCCCGTAGACTTCGATGAGGGTCTTGAGGCTCATGCTGGTCGCCCCAAGCCTGAGCGCACAACATTGCAGGTGTATTCAGTGCAGAACCTTTGGAGGAGATTGGGTCCCGACGTCATCCCAGACACTCCGGCAGGCAGCCCTTGCTCCAGAACGGCGCGGTCGGGCGATTGGCATCATGGTCTCGGTAGCCCTCCGGCGCGGGGTTGATCTCTCCCCACCAGCCGTGGGCGCAGACAGAGCGCCACGCCATCTGGTCCTCGAGTGTTCGCTCAGGCGTGTCGTGCACGGATTTGAGCTTTTGCCATGCCTCACGCACAGCCTGATCCGAGACATCTGACGGGTCGATGCAGTAATCATAGAATGCGCCGGTCAAGGCTTCCATCTCAGCTGCAATTTCCGGCCATTCGTCGCGTTCAAGGTGCCATGCGCCGAGCCAGTCCGCCACAACGGCCTCGATCGCATTTTCCCTGCCACGGCTGGCGAATCTTCGCGTGGTCAGAAGCATGTGGCGCACCAGTTCGGCGGCTGCATGATCCAGCCGCGCCTGTTCGGCGGCCGCTTTCATCGCTTCGATGGAGCGATTTGCCCTCTGGCCGAAATCGTCGAGCATATGGGTCATGAAGCAGCTTTCGCATGAGGGGAGGGGACGGCATCCAGCGTCCGGACGCTTGTTGCGATGCGGGCGAACATAGCGTCGGCATCGAGTATACCGATGACATGGGCGTTGGCGGTCAGGCCACTGCGCCCCCACCAGTCGATGGTTGATCTGCCCACGGTGGGCCCTTCGGTTGTTTCGATCGCCACATGGCAATCGCGTCCTTCAAACAGGTCCGGCCACAACAGCCAGGCGATCACGCAAGCGTCGTGCATAGGGTGACCGCCATCACCGCCGAGCGAAGCGCCGCCAGGCCGTTCCCGCCGGAGCATAGACAGGATCGGCGCACCAACGGTGCCATCGGCATCAAAGCCTGCCAGCCGCGCCGGCGTTGCAACGGCCTGATAGGTTGCGCTGAGCGGGAACAGGGTGATCGGAAGACCGGCATTGAAAACCACCGCTGCCGCATGTGGATCGACAAAAAAATTGAATTCCGCTGCCGCCGTGATGTTCCCGAGATCCCGCGCACCGCCCATTATGACGAGCC
Organism: Hoeflea sp. IMCC20628; assembly: GCF_001011155.1. Classification (NCBI taxonomy): domain Bacteria; kingdom Pseudomonadati; phylum Pseudomonadota; class Alphaproteobacteria; order Hyphomicrobiales; family Rhizobiaceae; genus Hoeflea; species Hoeflea sp. IMCC20628. Next base: position 3,316,213 of record NZ_CP011479.1, on the reverse strand, counting down.
GGTCGATCTTGTCCTTGATGTCGGGTGCCTGCAAAAGCGCCAGCGCGATATTGGTCAGCGGCCCGAGGGCACAGATCGTCGTGTTGATGTCGCTGCCACGGATCTGATCGATCAGATATGTCACGGCATGCCCGGCATGTGCGGCTTGGCGTGGTGCAGCAAGCTCCATCCCGGCAAGTCCGTCAGCACCGCAAATGAATTCTGCCGTATGCAATGGGCGCAGAATTGGTTGTGCGCAGCCGGCAACGACGGGGATGTCCTGGCGGTTGGCGAGCTGACAAATGCGCAGCGCGTTAATACAGGTTTGGGCAACACCAACATTGCCGGCCACGGTGGTGATTCCGGCCACGTCCAGATCGGCCTCGGCGCTCAGCGCCAGCAGAATCGCCAGCGCATCGTCCTGCCCCGGATCGGTATCGATGATCACGCGTGTCGTCATTCCCACCCCCGGCGCACAAATTTCGGTGCTTGCAGCATAGGCAATTATATCTTAGCAACTAAGATAGTTAGCAATTAAGAGAATTAATGCGATGTCTGTCAAGCAGGAAAGTGCGACTGCAACCCGGCCGAGCAGAACAGCTCGGATCGAAGAGCTGGAACGGAAAATCCGAGCCGCCAGCGCTCAACGCACTCTCTACAGTGGTGTTTTGGCCAGCAAGCTCGGCATGCATCAAACCGATCTCGAATGTCTCTTCATCATCACGCTTGGCGAGAACGTCACCCCCGGGCGACTGGCAGACGTGACAGGCCTGACCAGTGGCGCGATCACTGGCGTCGTCGACCGCATCGAGCGTGCCGGATACATCAAGCGGACACGCGACCCCAATGACCGCCGTCGTCTGTTTCTCGAGCCGGTCGCTGAGCGTATCGAAGAGATCAGAGCCATCAATCGCCGGGCGTATCGACCCTGGATGGACGAACTTGCTAGATACCTGGATTCGGATCTCGATCTGCTACTCGATTTCGCCGACCGCAACTATCAGGCCGCCGTGAACGCCACGATTGCCCTGCGCCGCGATGCTGATGTGGCGAAAACAGAAAAACGCCAGGCTTCAGTTCTTGTGCAAGACGATGAAACTGGGAAATGACAATTGCCAGGCGGAAAGCCTCTGCATTGTGGCCTGCACCGTGACTTTGGACCACCCGGCTGGACGTTTTCCATCCGCCCGGTCAGGGAGGCATTATCGGAAAATTCCAGCTTCAAATGATCTTGTGATCTAGGAATAATAACGCGTTCCACCTATCTCGACATCCAGCCACCGTCTGCCGGCAGGATTGCGCCATGAACAAACCGGGCAAGGTCGCTGCACAGAAATGCGATCGGCTCGGCAATCTCCTCAGGGGTTCCCCAGCGCCCGACCGGAATGCGCTCCATGAGAGAGCGGGTGCGGTCAGCATCCGCCTGCAGAGCGGCGGTGTTGTCGGTGGCGATATAGCCAGGTGCGATGCCGTTTACATTGATGCCCCTGGATGCCCATTCATTGGAAAACGCGCGCACCAGTTGAACAATTGCTCCCTTGCTGGCCGCATAGCCGGGCACATTGATCCCGCCTTGAAAGCTCAATACTGAAGCAACAAAAACAATCTTGCCCGCCCCCCGGGTGAGCATGGAGCGCCCCAGCGCCTGGGTCAGGATGAAGGGCGCATCGGAATTGACGGCCTGAACATGATCCCAATCCTCAAGCGGGTGTTCCGCCGCCGGGGCGCGGCGGATCGTGCCTGCATTGTTGATCAGAATGGAAATGTCGCCTCGCCTTTCCATCTCGCCGGCAAAAGCGAGGGTGGCGTCACGGTCCGAGAAATCGCACTGGCGGGCCGTGAATATCCGTCCAGCCGACCGCACGGCTTTCTCAGCCTCACTGCCATGGGATTCAAGCGATGCGCTGACACCGATGATGTCCGCACCTGCAGCTGCCAAGGTCTTGCAGATCGCCAGGCCGATGCCGCGTTTGCACCCGGTCACGAGAGCGGTCTGGCCGGAAAGGTCTATTGTGAGGCTCATTGGATCAAATCACCATTCTCCGCGGATCGGCCAGAAGACGCACGTAACGCGCCATGAAGCGGGCAGCGTCAGCGCCATTGATCACGCGGTGATCATAGGACAGATCCAGCGGTGTCATCGGTACAGGCGTCCAGCATTCATTTTCCCAGACCGGAACGGTTTCTGTTTGGGTGATGCCCAGAATTGCAAGTTCGGGCGGGTTGACGATCGGAGTGAAGGCTGTTCCACCGATGCCACCAAGGTTCGAGATCGACATCGAGGCGCCGCCCATCTCGTCAGGCCGGATTTTGCGCATCTGGGCCCGCGCGGCCAGATCGGTGATGTCGGCCGCGATTTGCCACAGGCCTTTTTTGTCAGTGTAGCGGATGACCGGAACCATCAAGCCGTGCGGCGTGTCGACGGCAATGCCGATGTGGACATAGTGCTTTAAAACGAGGGTCTCGCCGTCGGGAGAAAGGGAGGCATTGAAGCGCTCAAACTCCTGAAGGCAGATTGCCAGCGCCTTGACGTGGAAGGCAAGCGCGGTAAGCCGCAGCCCACGCCGCTCCGCTTCCGTTTTCTGTGAGGCGCGAAAGGCTGCCAGCCTGCGCATGTCGGCCCGGTCATGATGAGTGACCTGCGGGATCATGGCATTGGCGGCAGCGAGATTCGCACTCGCCACCCGGGCCATGCGCGACAATGGTTCATGGCTGACCGGACCGAATGCTGCGTGATCAACATCCCAGTATGTGTTTAGCGTCGGCATGGCTGATGCGGTGGGCGTCTTGCCATTCAGGTGACTGTCGACGTCTTCCCTGGCCAAGTTCAGACGGCCGGATTTGCGCGCGACATCGGAGAGGTCAACACCGTTGCGTCCTGCATGGGCAACCACGGACGGGCTTGCGATGTAGCTTTGTGTGCTCATCTTACCACTCAGCCGAGATGTACTGGGTTTCCATGAATTCCATCATGCCCTCGTGGCCGCCTTCGCGGCCGAGGCCGGATTGCTTGACTCCACCAAAGGGAGCGGCGGGATCGGAGACGAGACCGCGATTGAGACCGACCATGCCGTATTCGAGCCGTTCGCAGACGCGCATGGCACGCTTCATGTCCTCGGAGAATACATAGGCGACCAGACCGTATTCGGTGTTGTTGGCCCGTCGGATGACATCTTCCTCATCCGAAAAGGTCTGAAGCGCTGCGACCGGACCGAATATCTCGTCATCAACACAGTCTGCAGTTTCCGGAACGTTGGATAAAACCGTGGGCGGATAGAAAAACCCGATGCCGTTCGGGCGCGTGCCGCCAAGCTCGACCTTTGCTCCCTTGGCCACCGCATCGTCGACAAAAGCAACAACCTTGTCGCGGGTGGCGGCATTGACCAGAGGTCCGACATCAACGCCCTTCTCGAGGCCGTTGCCGAGTTTGAGCGCAGCCATGGCCTGTGTGAACTTGGTGGTGAAGGCGGCCGCCACTTTCTCATGGATATAAAAACGGTTCGCCGCAGTGCAGGCTTCACCAAGGTTGCGCATCTTTGCCAGCATCGCGCCCTCAACCGCCCTGTCGATGTCCGCATCCTCAAACACGATCAGCGGTGCATTTCCGCCAAGTTCCATGGCCGGCTTGAGCACCTGATCCGCCGCCGAGTGCAGAAGCTTGCGTCCGACTTCCGTCGAGCCGGTAAACGAGATCACACGTACGCGCGGATCGTGCAGCATGTGATCGACCAGCTTGCCGGATTTCCTGGACGGCAGAACATTGACGAGCCCCTTGGGAACGCCCGCTTCTTCCAGCAGCGGCATCAGCGCAAGCATGGTCAGCGGCGTCTCGGACGCGGGCTTGATGATGATCGGGCAACCAGCGGCGAGAGCCGGTGCAATCTTGCGCGTGCCCATGGCAGCCGGGTAGTTCCAGGGCGTTACCAGAACCGCGATACCTGCCGGCTTGTGCTGGACAATGATCCGCGCACCGGAAGAGGGAGCACGGGTAATCATACCATCGGCGCGCACCGCCTCTTCGGCAAACCATCTGAAGAATTCAGCCGCATAGGTGGCTTCGCCCAACGCGTCGGCGTGGGCCTTGCCGTTTTCGAGCGTGATCAGCCGGGCGAAATCCTCAAGCCGTGCCGTCATCAGCTCCCACGCCTTGCGCAGGACTTCCGAGCGCTCGCGCGGCTTGCGCGCAGCCCAGTCGGAATAAGCGGCCTGGGCTGCGTCAAGCGCTCTGTCGGCATCTTCGATCTCGGCGGATGCAACGGATGCGAGCACCTGTTCCGTAGCCGGATTGATGACATCAAAGCACTCTCCGGACGCGCCATCGCGCCATTCGCCATTGATGTAAAGCTGGTTGTGTTGCATCGGGGTCTCCCGGTCAGAGTATGTGGCGAAGCGGCTCTTGCAGACGCTCTGCGAAGTCGGTGAGGAACTGGATCGCTTCGGTTTCGGACAATTGAGCCTCCAGGAAGTCCAGCCCGAGTACATAGGAAGCGTCGTCGCGACCCATGGTGAGAACTGGTGCTGCGCCGGCGGTCAATCTGACCGAGATCAGCAGCGTGCCGGTGAGGTCGCGCAGGATCAGATCGGCCACCGTTTCGGCGTCGATGGTCTCTGGCTGCGTCGGACGCGTTGTGTCGGGATCGGCATATCGCGTTGTGTCCGCGTTTGGCCTGTCGATGCCGAGTACCAGCCGGTCGGATCCATGCTGCTTGGCATGGCGCAAGGCGGCTGCAGCGAAGCGCAACCAGAGCTGGGCCGGTTCCAGCTTGATATTGCCGTCATCGGCAAGCCACCGGATGAAATCATCGCAGCCGCTGGCGGGCACACGTGCCGAGACATGCAACGGAGTGGCGTTGGAGGCGCTGCTGACACCGGCCTGCGCGGCGGGTGGAAGAGCACGCAAGGTCTCGAGATCGGCGACATGATAGGGCTGCGCAATACCCTGCTCGGCAAGGCGGGAGAGATCAAGACCTTGTTCACGCGCGAGGCGCCGTGCTTTGGGTGAAGCCAGAACGCGTGCGCTCGGAACAACTTTTGCAGCTTTGGTCGCTGCTGGTGGAGCCGCTTGCGTGGCGGGTTTCGGGGCTGCTTTTATAGAGGGGGTAACAGGGGCTTCGGAGTTTGCATTCACCCCTTTAGGTTGCCTGGATGCAAAACTGCGGGAGAACGGGTTGGCTGGTGGTTGCGCGGAAATGACGGCGATAATGTCGCCAACCGGCACAACTTCCCGGGTCTCAGCCAGAATTGCTGCGACATAACCATCATGGCCGGCTTCGACCTCCATCACCGACTTGTCGGTTTCCACTTCCAGAAGGATATCACCGGCTGAAACCGGATCGCCGGCAGACTTGTGCCAGGCAACGATCAAGCCGGTGTCCTGTGTCATGCCCAGTGCGGGCATGATGATGGATTGACCCTCGGGCAGATTGTCGCCTGAGGCGGTATTTTCGTCCTGGCGAGGGTTCGAAACTGGAGGCGGCGCACCGCTGCCTGTGGCGTTGTCGGAAATCCTGGCGACGGCTTGTCCCACCGGCACGTCTTCGCCCGCCCCAGCCATGATGTCGGTCAGGAACCCGTCGGCCTGGGCTTCCACTTCCATGGTCGTCTTGTCGGTCTCGACCTCCATGATGGCGTCGCCAATCCTCACCGGATCGCCGGATTGTTTCAGCCAGGAAACGATCTTGCCGGTATCCTGCGCCATCCCCAGAGCAGGCATGATGATTTCATGCGGCATGAAACAAGTCCCCGCGGATCGTCAGCCGCGCCCGTTCAGCGACTGTCTCGGGCGTTGGTACGGTGATGTCTTCCAGTGCTGGCGAGAATGGCACCGGCACGTCCATTGCGCCCATGCGCTGAACCGGTGCATCGAGATGGTAGAAGGCCTTGTCGGAGATGCGGCTGGCGATCTCGCCGGTGATGCCATAGCTCTGATGGCCCTCGTCGATGACGATGGCGCGCGAAGTCTTGCGCACGGATTTCACGATCGTGTCTTCGTCCAGCGGCACGATGGTGCGCGGATCGATCACTTCGGCCGACATTCCCTCGGCGGCGAGAATCTCGGCGGCCTTCAACGCCACCTGCACCATCGAGGACGTCGCTACCAAGGTGATGTCGGAGCCTTCGCGCAGCACATTGGCGACGCCGAAGGGGATAAGGTATTCCTCTTCCGGCACCGGCGCCTTGTCCTGATACATCAGCTTGTCCTCGAAGATGACCACCGGATTGTTGTCCCGGATTGCCGTCTTCATCAGGCCCTTTGCCTCATAGGCTGATGAGGGCATGGCCACCTTGAGGCCGGGAATGTGGGCCACCAGCGCGTGCAGTGATTGCGAGTGCTGGGCAGCGGAGCGGCGCGTCGCGCCGAGATTGGTGCGCAGCACCAGCGGCACACTCAGTTTGCCGCCGGACATATAGTGGGTCTTGGCCGCCTGGTTGCAGAGTTGGTCCATCACCAGATAGAGGAAATCACCGAACATTAGATCGACAATCGGGCGGCTGCCGGTCATCGCAGCACCCACGGCGATCCCCATGAAGCCCGGTTCGGCGATCGGCGTATCAATGATCCGCTCGGTACCGAATTCCTCGACAAGCCCGGACAAAACCTTGAACGGCGTGCCAGCTTCGGCGACATCCTCGCCAATGACGAAGATCGATGGATCACGCCGCATTTCTTCGGCAATGGCCTCGTTGACGGCCTTTGAGAGTGTGATCTCGCGCATGATTGGCTCCTGCTAGGCGGCGTTGGAAGCGAACACATGCATGTCCACTTCGTTGACGGAGGGGTAGGGCGCTTTTTCCGCGTAAGCGACGGCTGCTTCCGCCTGGGCCTTGATCTCGTTATCGATGCCGACCAGTTCGTCCGCCGTGACAATTTTCTGGTCTTTTAGCCATTTGCCGAAATTGGTGATCGGATCGCGGTTGGTCTTCCACTCAGCCTCTTCATCCTTCGCGCGGTAATATTCGCGATTGATGTCGCCGACATGGTGGCCGTGGTAGCGGTAGGTCATTAGCTCGACAAAGAACGGGCCTTCGCCCTTGCGGGCACGCGCCACCAGCTCTGTCGCCAGTTTGTTGACCGCGAGCACATCCTGTCCGTCCACCGTGTGGCTTTCGATTCCGAAGGCTTCGGCGCGCGCGGTGATAGAACCGGCGGCGATCTCATCGGTACGGGTGTATTCGCTGTAGCCGTTGTTTTCGCAGGCATAAATGATCGGTAGTTTCCACAGTGCCGCCATGTTCATGACTTCATACAACAGACCCTGTGCGGTCGCTCCGTCGCCAAAGAAGCACACCGCGACGTCGGTCTTGCCAAGACGCTTGGCTGAAAGCGCCGCGCCGGTGGCAATACCCATCGAACCTCCAACAATGGCGTTGGCTCCAAGGTTGCCATTGGCCTGATCAGCGATATGCATCGAACCGCCCTTGCCGCGGCAATAGCCCTCTTCCTTGCCCAGTAATTCGCAGAACATTTCCTTGAAATTGGCTCCCTTGGCGACGCAATGACCGTGGCCGCGATGGGTGGAGGTGATTTTGTCACTGACGGTCAGAGCTTCGCATATGCCGACAGCGACCGCTTCCTGACCTGAATACATATGGGTCAAACCGGGCATCTTGGCCGACAGATAGAGCTGATTGGCATTGTCTTCGAATGCCCGGATACGCACCATCTGTTGGTACATTCTGAGATAGTCATCACGGTTGGAGTCGGCTTTTTTGGCAGCGCTCATAAATCTGGCTCCGTTGATGCAGGAGACCGCCCGGCCGGTCGAGAGGGCCGGGCGATCTTAATCAGTAGCGGTTGGCGATCGGCAGTTCTTCCGCCGGGAACAGGCTGATGACGCGGCAGCCGGTGTCGGTGACCACCACTTCTTCCTCGATACGCGCGGCGGAATAGCCGTCCGAAGCGGGGCAGTAGGTCTCCAGCGCGAACACCATGCCGGTCTGGATTTCCATCGGATTTTCGAAGCTGACGGCGCGGCTGATGATCGGCCGTTCATGCAGCGCAAGGCCGAGACCGTGGCCGAACTGCAGGCCGAAGGCGGCGAGTTCATTCGGAAAGCCGAGGCTCTCCGCGGTGGGCCAGACGGCGGCAATCTTGTCGGTGGTGACTCCGGGTCGGATCAGCGCTATCGCCGCATCGAGCCATTCCCGCGCCCTGATATAGGCGTCGTTCTGCGACGGTGTCGCGCGGCCGATGTTGAAGGTGCGATAATAGCAGGTGCGGTAGCCCTGATAGCTTTGCAGGATGTCGAAAAAGGCCTGATCGCCCGGCCGGAACAGACGGTCGGTGAAATTGTGCGGATGTGGATTGCAACGCTCGCCGGAAATGGCGTTGATCGCCTCGACATCGTCGGAACCCATTTCGTAGAGCATCTTGTTGGACATCGCCACGATGTCGTTTTCGCGGATGCCCGGCTTCAACTCTTCCCAGATCATGTGATAGACGCCGTCGACCATGGCGGCTGCCTGGTTGAGCAGGTGGATTTCGTCGACATTCTTGATCTCGCGCGCCGAAAGCATGACCTGCTGGCCGTCGACCACGTTGATCCCGGCTGCTTGCAGGGCAAAGAACATCGCAGTCTCGGCATAATCGACGCCGACCGGCATGTCGGCGACGCCAGCACGCTTGAGCAGGCCGTAAATCTCCTCGGCATAGCGCTTCATCAGCCCGAAGGACGGCGGGATGGTGCCGCGCATGCCGACGACGCCGGCGAGCATGCGATCTGGGTCGAGCCAATCGCAGTAATCCTTGTGGTGTACGGCGGCAGAACCGAAGTCCCAGACATAGGGTTCCTCGTCGCCTGCAAGCAGGCAGAAACGGCACATCTTGTCCCGCTCCCATTCACCGATCTTGGTACCCGAGACGTAGCGGATGTTGTTGACGTCGAACATCAGCAGCGCGCCGCATTCCGACTTCTTCAGCGCGTCCTTGGCGCGGCTGAGCCGGTAGCGGCGCAGACGGTCATGGTCAACACGGCGCTCGAAATCCACTGCGGTGTGGCCGAGGGCGGGAAGATGCTTGTCCCAGCGCCAGTTCGGGTCGATATCGCCCGGCTGCAGGATACGGGGATTGAGGGCTGTTGTGTTAGCCATGATAGCCTCCTTGGCGCCGGTTCGGCGCACATATCGGGTGAACGGTTGGGGAGCAGATGAGTAAAGCTAGTCACTGCATGATCATGCCGCCATCGATCATGATCAGCTGGCCGGTCATGTAATCGCTCTCGTCAGAGACGAGGAAGGCAGCGGTGCCTTTGACATCGTCCGGGTAGGAGTATTTCTTCATGGTGATCATCGTCTTGGCGAGATGGTCCATTGATTGGCCCTCTTCCTCGAACATGCCGATTTTCACCAGATCCTTGTCGAGTTGCTCCCAGAGTTCCGTGCGCACGACACCGGGAGCGTAGCCGTTGACTGTGATCTTGTGCTCCCACAATGCCTTGGCACCGCCGATGATCATTGCAAGGGCGCAGTATTTGGAACAGGAATAGGGGATCACATCGAGGAACGCGGTGCGGGACACGATCGAGCCGACATTGATGATCTTGTAGGGATGATCTTCCATCGGTCCCTGCGCCGTCATCTGCCGGGCCGCCTCCTGCATGCCGAAAAGCATGCCCTTGGCGTTGATGTTCATGATCGCATCCCAGTTGTCTTCGTCGATATCCATGAACATGCGTGGCTTGTTGATGCCTGCGTTCATCAGCGCGACGTTGATGGTCCCGAAGGCGTCAACGGTCTTGGCTACGGCTGCCGCATTGTCCTCCCGGCTGGTTACATCCAGTTTCAGCGCGACAGCCTTGCCGTTTCCGGCCTCGTTGATGCGCCTGGCCACTTCATTGACCCCGTCGACATTGATGTCACCGAGACAGACATTTGCGCCTTGTGCCGCAAAATACTCCGCATTGGCCGCGCCCATTCCTTGAGCCGCGCCGGTGATCATGATGTTTTTTCCCTTGAGTCGATTGGGGTCCATGGTTTCCTCCTCGTTGAACTAGTCGCTGTTTTCTTTGATGATTGCGTCGGCGCGTGCTTGCGCCTTGCGTAATGCCTGTTTGGGACTGACGAGCCCGCGCAGCATGTCGTGCAGTTCTTCCCCGCAAATGCGGATGATCTCGCTGATTTCTGGGACTGGCGGGCGTGGCCAGAACTGCAGCTCGTCACGCCATGACATGCCGTCGACCGCTTCGAAAATCGGTGACGAGCGCCGGACCTCGGGATCAGCGCTGACCGAGTAGCGCGGATTGGTCCGGCTGCCGTTCTGGATGTAGAGTTTCTGGGCCTCGGGCGAGGTGAACATGATCAGGGCTTCGGCAGCGCCGGAGAGCCGTTCAGGCGCAATATTTGCGGGTATTGCCATGGCGTAACCGCCAACGGGGGCAATCGGGGATGCTCCCGGTCCAAATGGATGCGGAACATAGCCGGTTTGCCCGCAGGCCGGGGATGACGGATCAAGTTCGAAATAGGGTGCGAGCAGGGTGTAGCCATAGGCCATGGCAATCTGACCTGCGGCATAGGGACGGACCCGTTCGTACCAGGACATCGACAGGATATAAGGAGGTGAGTAGTCGAGCAGTGCCATCAGGTATTCGGCTGCGGCCAGGCCTGCATCCGTATCAATTATGGGGCGATAGGGCTCGGTGTCCAGATGATCGGTGTCAAAGCCTCCGGCAACGGTGGGCAAATCGAAAATCGGTTGCCCGAAATCGGCAAGCGTCATCAGGAAGGTGTGGCCCAGTGCTGTGCCGCGGGCGGCGTTCCATGCAATGCCGTAGCGGCCCTGGCCGGGGTCGTGAAGTTGTTTGGCGGCATTGAGAAGCTCGCTGGTCGTGGTCGGTGGCTCAAGGCCAGCTTTGGCAAACAGGTCTTTGCGGTAGAACAGAAGTTCCGGGGTCGTCTGGGCAGGCACGCCGTAGGGCCGTCCGCTCCAATGCGTCGCCTTCCAGCCAGCGGTATGGAAGTCGGCGGGATCAAGGCGCTGCAGATCCAGCGCATCATCCAAAGGCATGAGTATGCCCTTTTCCACGAGTTCGCCGATCCAGGGCAGATCCACGGCGATGATGTCATAGCGGCTGGATTTGCGGTCGGCGTTGCGCAGGACTTCCTCGTGCAGTCGGTCGATCGAAAATGCCCGCTGATGGATTTGTGCGCCAAGGGTTTGCTCAAACTGCCGCTTGAGCGCATCCATGACCATGAATGTGGGATCGCCATGAACCAGAACCCGCACGCCGCCGGGCAGCTTGAGCGGCTCCGGGAGCACCTGAAGTGGCGGGATCGACCGGGCCGCCATGTAGGAGCTGCCGAAATAGTAGTCGCTTGTATCAGTTCGCTTTTCGCTGAAGTCGAAACTCTTCTGGGCGAGGCGCTTCAGCCGGCCGGTCATTTGCATCCAGGATTCGAGAAGCTTGTCACTGGGATGAATGGAAAAGGTCTTGCCGGTCCGCGTCCGTGGGCGCTGCTCGATAAGTCCCGCCTCAATCATCTCTTTGACGCGGCGCGCCGCAGTGGCATAGGGAACGCCGGCAGCCCCGATCAAGGATGTCGGCGTGACCGTTTTTGCTTCAAGGTGGCTGCGGATCAGGTGAAGGGACATGCGAAAATATGGATTCGGCGCATAAACATCGACGACAACTTCCAGTTCGTCGTCAAAATCATTCAGGAATGTAATTGCCTGAAGAATTTCGGCTTTTACCCGTGGCGATGACGCCAAGGTTTGCGCGCTTGAACCTCCCATGTGATAAACCCCTGCCTCTCTGCCTCCGTGAAGATGGTCTTCACGGTCTTTCGAACGCGGTCTTTTCGGGCTTGTCATGTTGACCTCCATACAAAATGTTCAAACTGAGAGACTTTCGACAGTCTCAAGAAATCCAATATGAACATAAAAATTCTCAAAATGGATATATTATGGACTCTCTCATAGGCTGCGCTTCGTCATTGTTGTCGAGATCACCTGAGTTGACGGGTGACAGCCTTGGTTTGGAGTGGCCGGGGCTATGAGGAGAACACACGAGGGCTTTAGCGCCCGGGAGGAAAACCATGAAACTACGCACCTTTTTGGCTGCCACCACAACCGTCGCTGCTTTATCGATAGCCGGCTCGGCTGCAGCCGCTGACAAAATGACAATCGGCATCACGCAGAACAATGTCGGCGTGGACAGCTATCAGACCACCTATGAGAAGGCGTTCATCGAGGCGGCAGACGCCAATGCTGAAGTTGAAGCCGTAGTGCTTGACGCTGGTGGCGACGTCGCCCGCCAGATCGCACAAATGGAAGATCTGATTCAGCAGAAGGTTGATGCGATCATCATCTGGCCAACCAACGGCAAGGCAGTTATCCCGGCTGTGCGCAAGGCACAGCAGGCAGGTATTCCGGTAATCGTGACCAATTCCAACATTGCCGAAGAAGGCCACCAGTTCGTCAAGTCCTTTTCGGGTCCGGACAACATCACTCAGGGCTCCCGCTCTGCCGAAATCATGTGTGACAAGTTTAAGGAAATGGGCATCGACAAGGAGGCAAAGGTTCTCCAGATTTCCGGACAGCCGGGCTACACCACCGCAATCGAGCGCGCCAAGGGCTTTGAAGACCGGCTTCCTGAAGTGTGCCCGGATGTGACCCTCGTTGAGACCCAGCCTGGCGATTGGAACCGTGAAAAGTCCCAGAAGGTCATGGAAGCCTTTCTGGTCAAATATGATGACATCGACGGCGTCTATTCCGGCGATGACAATATGGGCGTCGGCGCATTGAACGCAGCGAAAGCAGCTGGACGCGAAAGCATCATCTTTGTCGGTGCCACCAATTTTGCTGTGGGCTATGAAGCCATGGAACGCGGCGAATACTGGGGCTCGATCTACCAGTCACCAGTCGATGACGCCAAGGCGGCGCTGAAAACAGCGATCGATGTGTTGAACGGCACGGAAGTTCCGTTTCTCAACTACTTCGATACGCCGAAGATCACTCAGGACAACATGACGGACTACACCAAGCCGGTTTTCTGAGAACCTTCCGAAAGGCACAGGGCTTGGCGGCCCTGTGCCAACCTACATGCATATTCGGGGGGCAAGCATGCCTGGTGTTTCCAATGGACGCCTGAGCGGTCGGTCATGTCTTGTGACAGGTGCCGCGCAGGGGATAGGCCGCGCAATCGGCGAAGCGTTGCTGGATGAAGGCGGTGATGTCTGTTTCGCCGACATCAATGGCGAGATGGCCGAAGACGTCAGTAAGGCCAATCACGAACGCGCCGCCCGGTGCGGCGGAAAAGTCACCTGGGCTGAAGTGGATGTGACCAGGCGCGATCAGGTGCGCGCAATGATAACCAAGACAGTGGATGAATTCGGCAAGCTCGATGTCAAGTTCAACAATGCCGGCATCAACAAGCCGATGAATTTCCTTGATGTGACCGACGACAATTGGCGCACGATCATGGATGTTAATGGCTTGGGTGTTCTCATCGGCATGCAGGAAGCCGCCAGACAGATGATTGCCCAGGGCGGCGGCGGCAAGATCATCAACACCGCTTCGATCGCCAGTCGCCAAGGGTTCGACAATGTTGCACCTTACTGTGCATCCAAGTGGGCGGTTGTGTCGCTGACGCAATCGGGGGCTCGCGACCTTGCAAAGCACAATATTACTGTGACCGGGTTTGGCCCCGGCGTGGTTGCAACGGAGATGTGGCGGCAACTGGACAAGGATCTGATGGAAATCGGCGCTTCGGAGCGGGAAGGTCAGGCGATTGAGGAGTTTTCGGCCGACATCCTGCGCGGCCGTGTTGCGACGCCGGAAGACATTACCGGCACCACAACATTTCTGGCGTCGAAGGAAAGCGATTACATGACGGGCCAGATCGTCATGATTGACGGAGGCATGACGTTGGTCTGAGAAACGGATCAGACGTTGGGAGGAGACAATATGGCGGACGAACGGCTGAACACAATCGGCAAGCTATTGGCGCGCCAGGGTATTCTGGTCGCATTCGTGATTTTCATGATCGGCTTTGCATTGCTCAATGACCGCTTTCTCACGGTCGACAACGTGCTCGGCGTAGTCAGATCTTCGGCAATTCTGGGCGTTATGGCACTTGGCGTGACCTTTGTCGTGATCAGCGGAAACCTTGATCTGTCGGTCGGTTCAATGATGTCGTTTTCGACGATCGTTGTGCTCGATCTGCATGACAAGATCGGCCCGGAACTGGCCATCCCCGCGATGTTCGCCATGACCATGGCGCTTGGTGGCGTCATAGGTCTGCTCGTCGGGTATTTCAAACTCAATTCACTGATTGTGACGCTTGGCATGTTGTCGGCAATCCATGGTCTGACGCTGACCTATAGCGGCGGCAAGAACATGGATATCGCCGACAAGGAGGGCACCTGGTTTTCCGTCATCGGTCAGGGGTCGTTTCTGGGCGTACCGGTTCCGATCATCATACTGGTGGTTTTGGCGTGTCTGCTCTCCGTATTGCTTGCCAAGACACCGTTCGGCCGCAAGGTCTATGCGGTTGGCGGCAATGGGGTGGCGGCGACTTTTTCCGGCATCCGCCGGCCGCGTGTCGTGTTGATGACCTATTTGATTTCGTCGTTTTGCGTGGCGACAGCCGGGCTGCTTCAGGCCAGCCGGTCGATGGGCAGCCAGAATACCGTCGGGCAGGGGCTGGAGCTGGAAGTTCTTGCCGCGATCATCCTGGGCGGCGCGTCTCTTCTGGGCGGCTCGGGAACCGTGTTCAAGACCCTGATCGGAGTGATGATCCTGGGATTCATTCAAAATGGTCTGCTGCTCGTCGGGCTCGAGTTCTATGTCCAGTACGTCATCACCTGGCTCATCATAATTCTTGCCGTATGGCTGGACATCGCTGCAAAGCGTGGCCGGCTGTTGTCACCGATCGCTTGAGGGGGCGGATATGAACAATTCAAACCGTACCAAGCTGATCAAGCGTGGCGCCATCTGGGGCTTTATCGTTCTTGAACTCATCTTCTTCTCGGTGGCAGGCCAATTCCTGTCGCTGTCCGAGACCCAGTTCATGGATCTCGACAACATGCTGCTGCTGCTCAAGCAATCCGCACCCATCGGCATTATCGCCCTGGGCATGACGGTGATCATGATCAACGGAAATATCGATCTGTCGGTCGGTGCGATCTTCGCTCTCAGCGCCATCGTCATGCTGGATTCGCAGACCTGGCCAGTATTTGCTGGCCTGGGTGAATTGGGCGTCATTCCCGTCGCATGGGGCATGGCGTTGCTCACCGGGATGGCGCTTGGAGCGATCAACGGCCTGATCGTCTGGAAAACCGGTGTCGATGCCTTCATCGTGACCCTTGGGGCCATGCTTGGCTATCGGGGGCTGGTGTTCATGTACAATGGCGAACAGCCGACGTTCCTGCTCAACTGGACTCTCGTCGACATGACCGAATCCAGCTTTTTCGGCCTGGAGTTTCCGGCAATTGTCTTTATCGCCCTGACCTTCCTGGTCTGGTTCCTGATGGCCAAGACCGTCCATGGCCGCAATGCCTACGCAGTCGGTGACAATCGGGATGCTGCCGTCAATGCCGGCATAAGGGTCGGGCCGCACATGCTGTGGAATTTCATTCTGATCGGCTTTCTGACCGCGCTTTCCAGTGTCGTCTTTTATTCGGCCAGCGGTTCGGTCAACCCCAATGATGGAGAACTCTACGAGCTCTGGGCCATCACCGCAGTGGTGCTTGGCGGCACCAAACTCACCGGCGGCAGCGGTTCCGTTATCAACACTTTCGGTGGCGTGATCGCCATCCAGTTGCTGCGCAAGGGCCTTGGCCACATCGGCGCTGACACCGAGACCGTAAACCTGGTCATCGGCCTGATCCTAATTGCGGTGCTGTTTCTCGACCGTCAGCTGAATATCAAGGGCAAAGGGGAGCTCAGGACATGAACACGCAAACGCCATCCCTCCGTCTTGAGGGCATCGTCAAGACATTTCCGGGCGTACGCGCGCTGGATGGTGTCAGTTTCGAAGTGCTGCCGGGGGAAGTTCATGCTCTCCTGGGCGAGAATGGCGCAGGTAAATCGACCCTGATGAAGGTTCTTGCCGGCATGCATCAGCCCGATGAAGGGCGGATCTTCATCGAAGGCCAGCAGGCCACCATGCGAACCCCGCTTGAGGCAAAAGCCAAGGGGATTGTGCTCATCCATCAGGAACTCAGCCTGGCTGAAGAAATGTCGGTGGCCGAGAATATCTACCTTGGTGAACTGCCGCGCAAACGCTTCGGCCTGGTCGACAAGAAGACGCTTTTTGCCAAGGCCGGTGCCATTCTTGAACGTTTGAACTGCGGGTTTGGCCCCGAGGTTACAGTTGGTGACCTGTCGATTGCCAACAAGCAGATGGTGGAGATTGCCCGCGCCTTGACGGTGGACGCCAAGGCCGTTGTTTTTGATGAGCCGACAGCGTCGCTGACCGACGCGGAAAAGATCGTCCTGTTCGACATCATCCGCGACCTGAAAGCCCGCGGTGTCGGGATTGTCTATATTTCCCACCGCATGGAAGAGATCTTTACAATCTCGGACCGGATCAGCGTCCTGCGCGACGGCACCTATCGTGGCACGCTTGTCACGGCCGACACGAACGAGGACGAGGTCACCCAGTTGATGATCGGCCGTAGCCTCGATCTTACGAAAAATCATCAACATACGGATTTCGGAGATATCGCGCTCGAGGTCAAAGGCCTCTCCTGCGATTCACTGTTTCAGAACGTCAGCTTCAAGGTTCATTCGGGTGAAGTTGTCGGGTTCTATGGTCTGGTCGGCGCCGGACGGACGGAAATCGCCGAAACCCTGTTCGGGCTGCGCTCGCCAACCGGCGGCGCAATTTTTCTCGAAGGCAAGGAAGTGAGGATCTCCTCGCCGGTGGCGGCCATCGAAAACGGCATTTCGCTGGTTCCGGAAAATCGCAAGGAGCAGGGTCTGGTGCTGGGGATGAATTGCCGGGATAACATGACCTTGCCACAGGTCAGCGATTTGACCGCCGGTCCCTTCGTATCAGACGGTGCGGAGATCGCCATTTTCGATCTCTACCGGGACAAGCTGGAAATCAAGACACCAAGCTGGCGTCAAATGGTGGGCAACTTGTCCGGCGGCAATCAGCAGAAAATCGTCATCGGCAAGTGGCTGTCGATGCACCCGAAGGTGCTGATCGTCGATGAGCCGACACGCGGCATTGATGTTGGGTCCAAGTCCGAAATTCACAACCTGATCCGGGAACTGGCCAAACAAGGCTATGCGGTGATTGTCATCTCTTCGGAAATGCCGGAAGTGCTGCATGTATCCGACCGGATCATCGCCATGCATCACGGCAGAATCATGCGTGAGTTCACCTCCGAAGAAGTCACCGAAGACAATCTCATACAGGCGATTTCGGGTATCGTTCCAAACGGTGAAAAGGCAGCCTGAGATGAAACTGGGCTTCGCAGGTTTGGGTCGGATGGGGCGCCGCATGGCGGCAAACTGTGTTCGCACCGGACATGATGTCACCGTGTGGAATCGCAGCGCAGGTCCGGTCCAGGCTTTTGTGAAGGCGCATGATGCAAAAGCCGCCTCGGGCCTCGCAGACCTCGCTTCCAGATCCGAAGCCGTTGTCACCATGCTCGCCAATGACGAGGCCGCCAGCGCGGTCTATCTCGGACCAACGGGGTTGATACAAAGCCCCGGCGCCCGGCTGTTGGTCGAAATGGGGACAATGAGTCCGGGTCTCGTCCGCGAGCTTGCAAGCGCCGCCACCAATGCAGGCAAGGTCTTTGTTGACGCTCCGGTTTCCGGCGCCACCCAGGCAGCCGAAGACGCGCAGTTGCTGATCATGGCTGGATGTCATGAAAACGCCTATCCGGCACTTGCCGATGTGTTTGACGCTATCGGCCGCAAGACAATCTGGCTTGGATCAACTGGCGCAGGCGCGGTGATGAAGCTGGCGGTGAACATGCTTATTCACGGATTGAACCAGACGGTTTCCGAGGCTCTGACATTGGCTGGCAAGGCCGGCGTCACCGAAAGGGACGCCTTCGAAGTCATTGAAAATTCGGCCGCTGCAGCCCCGATGCTTGGTTACAGGCGCGCCCACTATCTCAAAGAGGCTGAACAGGACGTCTCGTTCACTGTCGACCTCGCTCAGAAAGATGTGACGCTTGCTCTGGCGCTCGGCGATGAGCTCGGCGTTGTCATGCCGCAGACTAAAACCACGCTGGAGGTGCTGAAGGCGGCGCAGACCGATGGCTATGGCCAGCGGGACATGGCCTCCATACTTGCATTCATGAGAGGACAGGCACGATGAAAGCGGCTCTATTTGTCGGCGGCTGGGAGGGCCACGCACCAACCAGTTTTGGCGACTGGTGCGAAACCCTTCTGAAACAGCAAGGTTTCGAGGTCGTAACCCACACTACGCTGGCGCCGCTTGCCGATCCCGAGGGCATGGCCGATGTCGATCTTATCGTCCCGATCTGGTCAAGCGCCCGGTCGTCGCATCAGGACGAGTTCGGCAATATCACCCCGGATGAGGAACTTGGCCTGCTAAAAAACTGATTGCCGGTGGTTGCGGCATTGCCGGTTGGCACGGGCATATGGGCGATGCCTTCCGCGATCACCCGAGCTATCATTTCCTGATCGGCGGACAATTCGTCGCCCATCCTCCGGGCTGGCCGGACAACCCGGTGCCGTCGGATGATTTCGTCGACTATGACGTCACCATTACCAGGCCTGATGATCCGATCGTCAAGGACATCAAGAGTTTCAGATTGCATTCAGAGCAATATTACATGCTGGTCGATCCATCCAACGAGGTTCTGGCTACCACAACCTTTTCCGGTGATCACCTGTGGTGGATCGAGGGGACAGTCATACCTGTCGTCTGGAAGCGCCGTTGGGACAAGGGCCGGGTGTTCTACTGCTCGATCGGGCACACGCTTGATGATCTGAAAGTGCCACAGGTGACGGAAATCATCCGCCGCGGTATGGTCTGGGCAGCAAGACGGGCCATCTGATCCTTTGCCACTGCGCGGTTATGGAGAAACAGGTTCGGTCCGATTTTCGCTTCAGAAATCAGGAAGCTGCGACTGTCTTTGGCGGGCCGTCGACCACGAGGGAGAGGCTCTCGAGAGCTTCGTGACGAAGACCTGCGACAACAAGGCTGCGTTGAAAGTCCTCAAGAAATCTCTGAAGCGGCCCGGCCGCGCCGAGGAACTGGTGACGGTTCGCTTCCCTCCCATGGCGCTGCACTCAAGGAATTCGGCGTCAGCGACCGGCAGGAAACCGGCCGCTGGCTGAACAATTGTGCTGAGAAATAGCCGCTGTTCACACAGCAGTTTCCAACCATTTCAATTCGGAGCGCCGGCCAGCCGTGTTCCGACAATAATTCCTACCCTTTTGTGGAGTATCCGCGAATAATATTGGCGACATTCGTTCCAAGTTCGCTCATCGAATATCCCCCCTCCATAACGAACTGCGTAGGGCAGTTCAGCGTCCGGATTTTACTGCCGATATCGGTGAAATCCGGGCTTTGCAGCATGAACCCACCCACTGGGTCGTCGGCAAAGGTATCAACCCCGAGCGACACAACGAGGACATCGGGATTATAGGCTTCAATGCGTTGAAGGGCGGTCTGAAGGGCTTGCTCCCATACAGAATAGTCGGTGCCGCGCGGCATTGGCAGGTTGAGATTATAGCCCTTGCCATCCCCTTCTCCGACTTCGGTCGCGTAGCCCAGAAGAAACGGATATTCATCTTCGGGCCGGCAATGAAGCGACGCAAAGAACACATCCGAGCGCTGATAGAAAATTGTCTGGGTGCCGTTGCCGTGGTGATAATCGATATCAAGGATGGCCACGCGCTTGCTGCCGGCGTTGAGATGAGACTGCGCCGCAATCGCGGCATTGTTCATGTAGCAATACCCTCCCGCCAGATCCTGCGAAGCATGGTGCCCTGGCGGGCGGCAAAGCGCGAACACGGCCTGCTCGCCGTTCTGAATCAACTCGGCTCCTGTCAGCGCGACATCCTTGGCCGAATTTATTGCGGTCCAGGTGCCTTTCACGAACGGAACACAGACGTCAAAAGTATAGCAACTCAGCATCGAATGGACAGAGGCGTTGGGCGACTGGCCCATTGAGCGCATCCCGAAGGTATAGGCCGTGGCAAACCCGCCGAGCCCGAATTCCTTTTCCCAAAGAGGGTAGCAGCGTTGCAGAAAACTGACGAAGGCCGGGTCGTGAATTTGGTGCGCGACCTCCAATCCATGAGCTTGGGGCGACACCACATCCTTGAACCCGGCCTTGGCGAGCGCTTCCATGATGATGTCCATGCGCTCGGGGCTTTCGGACATAGGGATCATCTGATCGTACCGCATCTCCTTTGCGCCCGCATGTTCGCGATGGTCGTCTGAATAAACCAGTTTCATGCTCTACCCTTTTGTCAGATTGTTCTGATAGTTGCGTTGCCAGGCCTGGCAGAAACGATCTGCGGTAATGGCGATGATGGCCATGCCGATTCCGGCGACGAACCCTTGCCCGAAATTGCCGGAGCTGAGACCGATATAGACCTCCTGGCCAAGCCCGGTCGTGCCAACAAGTGCTGCAATTACCAGCATCGCGATGCCAGCCATGATCGATTGATTGAGCCCGAGCATGATGTTTGGAAGCGCCAGCGGCAGCTTGACCAAAAAGAGCAATTGGCTCGGTGTTGCCCCCAGGCTCGTCGCCGCCTCCACCGCATCGGTCGAAACCTGCCTTATGCCGTGCTCGGTGTACCGGAATGCGGGAACGAGCGCGTAGAAGACAATGGCAAACAGGGCTGTAAACTCGCCAATTCTGAACAGCATCACGATCGGAATCAGCAGAACAAAAGGCGGCATCGTCTGGAGCGTGTCGTTGACCGGGCGCATCATCCTGGAAAACCAATCGTTCTGTGCTGCGACAATCCCGAGCACAGCACCCAAAGCAAACGCGGCAAGAACAGACAGCGAGCAGAGATAGAGCGTGAGCATCGCCTTATCCCAGGACCCGGAAACCAGAAGAAAGCCCGTCGCCAGAGCGGTACCGGTAGCCAAGGGAAAACCACCGAGGCAAAAACCGAAATAGGTCAGGATCGCCAACATCGCGGGCCAGGGCATGTCAGTAAGGCCGACATAGAAAACCAGCGCCAGGACAACGATCCAGACGGCCAAAGCAAACCGTCCTCCACGGTATGCGGCGAAGGCCGCGGCACCGATGAGGGCACAATAGCCGGCCACGTGCCAGTACTTCAGTTCGAACCCCCAGGTAAAGGGGCTGATGGCGGTGTCAAAACCCAGCTTGAGCGGCAGCATCACCACGAAAAGACTGGTGTTCTTGACGCTGTCGAGCGCCGGTTTGAAACTGACAACGAACCAATTGATCGCCGCATCAAGCGGGACTGCCAGATCCAGGTGCCAGCCGTCCGGCCAGTGAGCCAAAATCGGAAACACAGTTTGCAGCGCCAGCAGGACAAGCGCAATTGCGACGACAGTCAGGGAAAATCCGTAGCGCTGCACCCTGCTCTTTACAATGGTGGTCGCCCCTTCGCGTTCGGCAAAGCCGAATGTAATCCGGTCAAGAATCATTGCCATCAATGCGATGACAACGCCTGCTACGAGACTGTCTCCGAACTGCGCCTTGCGCATGGTCGACAGGACCTCCCAACCGATGTCCGCGGTGCCGCCGATAATCGAGGCGACAATCACCATGCTGAGTGAGGCCATCGTGGTCTGGTTGACACCGATCAGTATTTGCCGAAGCGCAGACGGAAATCGAACTTGTCGAAACGACTGAAACGATGTTGCGCCCGACATCAGTCCTGCATCGATGATATCGGAGGGAACCCGTTCCAGCCCCAGGATGGTATTGCGCACCATTGGGGGGAACGCAAAAAGGATAGAGGCCACGAGCCCGACAACCGGGCCAAACCCGAATAAGAGCAGAATTGGCAAGAGATAGGCAAAGGCCGGAATTGTCTGTGCAATATCGAGCATGGGATAAATGGCGCGTTGAGCACGCGGAGACACAAAGCCCCAGACGCCCAGGCCGAATCCGATCAGAACTGCCAGCGGTACCGATATGAACACCAGCGCAAAGGAGTTCATGGCTTCGAACCAGAGGTCCACAGTCTGCACATAGACAAGGCTCAGGGCAGTAAATGCCGCCAATCCCGCACCGCGCGCGCCAAAGGCGATGGCTGCCATGACAAAGGTAAACACACTCCACGGCAGGACGTGAAGCAGCGCGCGAATCCATTCCATCGGGGCAGACAGAAGCGCAGTAATGGCCTTGAACAGCGGCTCGAAATTGGCAACCACCCAGTCCATCACGGCGTTCAGGGCGCCATCTATCGGCAACATAAGACGGTCGGGATAGTGAGCAACCCAATCGATGCGATCCTGCACGAGGATGCAGCCAAAGGCGAACAAGATGACAAGTAGCCAGCCGAGGTTGCGTTGCGCGCCAAGCGGGCGTGCCTCGGATAGCTTGGTTCTTTTCAGTCTATTCAGCGTCATTGTATCGCTTACGTTCAGCCGAAGCGAGCGCCCGGATAAGGGAGGCGGGGGTGACTATACCCAGTTGAACTCCCGATGGGGCTTCGACGATGATCCCGTCCGGTTCGCCAGACAAGATGCTCACCAGGTTTTCTGCCGTGGTCCGGCTTGATACCCGCTGCATTCCAGAGGTGTCGCCAGTCATTTCCACCGTGCATTCCCCGGCACGCAGCACGCGGATCCGCGGCACTTCGCTGGCGAACTGGGCGACATAGTCATCCACCGGGTTCAGGATCAATTCTTCCGGGGTGCCAATCTGCACGATCTTACCCGCCCGCATGATCGCCATGCGATCAGCGATCCGTAACGCTTCAAGGAAATCATGCGTAATGAAGACGATCGATTTTTGCAGAACCCGCTGGATGCGCAGGAATTCATCCTGCATCTGACGCCGGATCAGAGGGTCGAGTGCCGAAAACGGCTCATCCAGCAGCCATAGGTCAGGTTCGACAGCGAGCGACCGCGCAATGCCGACCCGTTGTTGTTGGCCTCCGGAAAGCTGACCCGGAAAGCTTTGCTCACGCCCCGTAAGCCCAACAAGCTCGATGACGCGCTGCGCCTTTTCCTGTTGCTCCACCAGCGACAGCTTCTGAAGCCGCAGGGGGAAGGCTACGTTTTCCAGGACAGTGAGATGCGGCAGAAGTCCAAAATTCTGGAATACCATTCCCATCTTGTGGCGCCGGACCTCGATTAATTCTTTCGGGCCCATGCTAAGAAGATCCTCATCGTCAAGCAGAACCTGCCCGTGAGAGGCTTCGATCAGCCGCGACAGGCAGCGGACGACGGTGGACTTGCCAGATCCGGAGAGGCCCATGATGACGAATATCTCGCCGACATGGACGTCGAAGCTGACATCAATTACGGCAGGCAAATGGTCTTCGTCACGCATCCGTGCCGCGAGGGCATCGACAGCGATCTCGTCCCCTGGCTTGTCGAAGTAAGAATCGGGGTTCGGGCCGAAAACCTTCCACAGGTTCCGGCAGGACACCTTTACTTCGGCCGCAGTGCGATCCGCTTCATTCGCAAGCACAATGTCTCTCCGAGTTTACAAGATTCAAGACCCGGCAGGTTTGCCGGGTCTCAGTTGGGTTTTTACTTGATCCAGGCAGACCATTTGGCCTCGTTGTTGTCGATCCATTCCTGAACGACCTCGTCCAAGGCGCGTCCACCCTGGTCGACCTCGAAGATCATCGCATTTTGCTCTTCGTTCGTCAGGGTAAATTTCTCGACAAAGGCTGCTGCGCCCGGCCATGTGACGGGCATCTGGCTCGACACGATCTTGTTGACTGAAGCCTGTGCGAACCCGCAAGCGGTCTCACGCTCCTGGGATTCTTCGACGCATTCACCTTCTATGGGGTTCCACACCACCGACTCCAGCTCGTATTCAGCGAATACCCAGTGGGGTTGCCACATCATCATCAGGATCGGTTCCTCTGAAGCAATGGCGCTCTTGAGTTCCGCCATCATTGCACCTTCGGAGCCGCCGGGCACGGCGGTGAACGGCAAGTCGATTGCCTCGATGACCGAGGCTGATCGAGTGCCCCAGTCGGCTGGGTAAGCGACCAGGCGTCCGTTCGGGAAGGTTTCTGCGGTGGCAAAAGCCTCGGCACAGTCGTAGAGCGCCTTATAGTCAGGCAGGCCAGGGCATTTCTCGGCCATGTAAGGAGGGTATATCCACCCATCCTGTGGTTCGAGGCCCAAATCACCCAGGTTGACAAGCTTTCCCGATGCAAGACCATCTGTGTAGATATCCGTCACCGAATTGTCCCAAACTTCCGGATTGAGATCCAGTGCGTTCTGAGCCATCGCGGTGAATTGTGGCAGACCACCGGCCGTGACAAGTTCGACCTGGTAGCCCATCTTCTTCAAAAGCTCAGCAGCAATATTCGCGGAAAGATGCTGACCAGTCCATTCATTGATGGCAATCTTGATAGGCGTTTCCGACTCGACTTCTGCCACTGCAATCGAGGCAAAACCTCCCACCGACAAAAGGGTAAGAGCGAAGACTCCATTTTTTATGTAGCGCTTCATGAGGCACTCCTGGTTGGTGTTTCTGTCTTTGCATTCATTATGAGGGCCGCGTGCAAAGCTTCGCGGTTTGAAGAATAGTCACAGCTGATGTCTGGCGATCTTTGCCGTGTTTCCCACTGCGGATCAGCAAGAAGCGGTGCTTCCGGAGCTGGGGCCAAATTGAGTCCGCGGATCAGGTCAGCCGAGCGTTCCGCCAGCATCATGGTCGGCGCGTTAAGGTCGCCCGCCGTCGCCTGCGGCATGACCGAGCTGTCGACCAGGCGCAGACCGCTGACACCGCGAACCTTCATTGTCTCGGAATCGACGACTGCGCTTTCGTCACTTCCCATGCGACAGGTTCCGCAAGGATGGTAGGCGCTCTCGACTTTTTCGATGATGAATTGATCGAGGCTCTCGTCGCTTAGGCAATCTTCGCCCGGCGCCAGCTCCCGTCCCCGGAACGGATCCATCGCGGACTGGGCGAAGATTTCACGCGTCAACCGGATGCAGGCACGCATCTCCAACCAGTCGTCCGGGTGCGTCATGTAGTTGAACTGCACCTTCGGCAAATCTTGCGATAAGGCAGAGCGCAACTTGACCGTCCCGCGGCTTTTCGAGCGTTTTGTCCCCACATGAACCTGAAAGCCGTGCCCATCTGCCATAGTCGTGCCGTCATAGGAAACCGCAAGCGGCAGAAAATGATACTGAATATCCGGGTAAACGATGCCTGCCCGGCTGCGGATATGACCACCCGTTTCAAAATGGTTCGTCGCCCCCAGCCCGGACTTTGTCAGCAACCAGCGAGCACCGATCATCGCCTTCCCGAAGGCATTCATCTGCGAATAAAGCGAGACGTTCTGCGTGCATTCCTGTTGCAGGTAGATCTCGAGGTGGTCCATCAGGTTGGCACCGACTTCAGGGCGGTCCGCCACGACATCGATGCCAAGCGCTTTCAACTCGTCGGCTGGCCCGATGCCGGACCGTTTGAGGATGGTTGGCGACATGATCGAGCCGGCGCAGAGAACGACATCACGACCGGACCGGGCGAACATCGCTTTTCCGTTGCACGAAAAAAGCACACCAGTTGCTTGCTTGCCTTCAAAGACGATCCGATCAACGAGTGCGTGGGAAATCACGCGCACATTGCCCCGCTTGACGGCAGGGCGCAGATAGCCAACCGCAGTGCTTGACCGCTCTCCATGGCCGACGTTCATCTCCATCGGGCCGAAGCCCTCATGCTGGCCGTCATTCATGTTTGGGCTTCGGGCGTAACCTGCTTGCTGTCCCGCTTCCACAAACGCGTGATAAAGCGGATTTTCTTCCGTCCCGCGGGTCACGGAAATTGGCCCGTCCGTGCCACGAGTTGCGCCGCCATCCCGCACGTTTTCAAGCCTCTGGAAGTAGGGCAACACATTGGCCCAGTTCCAGCCGTCGGCACCGAGAGCGGACCACAGTTCGTAGTCCATGGGGTTGCCGCGCACGTAGCACATTCCATTGATGGACGATGACCCACCAAGTCCCTTTCCGCGCGGCAGGTTCATGACCCGGCCGTTCAGGCCGGGCTCCGGCTCGGTCTTCATCCCCCAGTTGAACCGTTTTGTGTTCATTGGGATGGAGAAAGCCGATGGCATCTTGACGAAAATGGAATTGTCATTGCCTCCGGCTTCCAGAACCAGAATGCGAAGATTCCGATCTTCTCCGAGGCGGTTGGCAATGATGCAACCTGCGGAACCGGCACCGACAACCACATAGTCGTAGGTGCCAAGATCCTGGGTGTTTTTGGGGATATCTGACATGTTGTAAAACGCCGCCTTATCAGTCGATGATCACGTAGAATTTCAACATTGGCTCGGTCTGCTTCCAGTAGCCCCGGAAGCCTTTCGGAACGAGAAATGCGTCACCCTTCGCATAGGTCTCCGAGAAGCCGTCACTCTCCATTGTCACCGAGCCTTCGAGCACATACATGAACTCGTCACACGGATAGTTCTCGTAAAACTCGGTGTAAGGTGACGAGCGCCAGATTCCCGAACGGAAACTTGGGGTTTCCCTCTCGAAGTAAACGTGATCCCGGCCCATCGGCTTGCCGTCAATCAGTTTGGCGGTTTCCAACGCAACGTCTTCAGCAGATGTCCAACCCTCTGGTCCGTTCGCAGCAAATCTTATTGGCAATGACATCCGTCGATCCTCTCGTAGATTGAACACGCTTAGAAGCGTGATACCCGCTTTCTGGAAGTTGTCCTTGAGCCTAAGAGAAGCTGGTTGCTTCGCAAAGCGACAAATAGTACGATGAGGTAACCTGAAGTTACCATAGATTGTGACCAGATGTTCTCATTGACCTCCCTACGTGCGTTTGATCTCGTTGCCCGGTTTGGGACGTTCACCGAAGCCGCCCGAGAGTTAAACGTGTCGCGACCGGCCGTCAGCAAGCAGATCAAGAACCTGGAACAACACCTGTGTTGCCAGCTTGTTGTGCGTTCACGTCCAAAGGTTGTGTTGACGGATGAAGGCCGGCAATTGGCTGCTGGCCTGAAACAGGGCTTCGACCTTATCAACACGACAGCTCGACGCGTCACCGAGAGGCGCGCACGGTCAAATGCAGTTCACGTTCTGGTAGATCGCGATTTTGCAACGTCATGGCTCGCTGAACGGGTCGGCGGCTTCCTGATCCAGAACCCTGGTATCCTGGTTGAAGTCAGCGCCGAACGTAACGGCTTGCTGCGCATGGATGAGGATTTCAGTTTCCGTATTTTTTACGGTCCCGGAGGAGCATTCGCGTCAGAGGTTCTCGAAGAAGAGGAACTCTGCGAATGGATCGACCTTCCCTTGTGCACCCAGGAGTACTCGGCAGAGCATGTGTCCGACGGCACTCTGGCGCCCACAACGCATTTTCTTATTGATAGCAACTACAACCCTTGGGAAACGTGGTTTCGAAGAGCAAAAACGCCCGATCCTGGCCAGGGAACAAAACGAACCAGTTACAACGAGACATCACTCTGCCTTTCAGCAGCTCTGGCGGGCTCAGGCGTAACGATTGGGGATAGCTTCATGTGCCTTGGCGCGATAGCCGAGGGTCGGCTTGTCGCCCCGTTCAAGCTGGGTCTGCGAAGTCTGGAGCGATACTGGATTTGTCGGCTGAAGAAGAGGGAGCTTACAGATGCCGAGCGCTTGTTCCAGGCGTGGCTGGCACAGGAAGTTTTAGCCTATCAGCGTCGCGTCAATCAGGTGTTCACCGATCTGAATATCAAAGTTCTGGATGCAGACTGAGAAGCCCTTGGCGTAACGGGACGACTCAGGCGGCGAGCCTTGCTCGGGCTTTGGTTTTGTGCCCCTCGATGAAAATACCTTCAGGAACGCGACCGAAAGACGGATGAAGCCGAAGCACGTGAAAACCGAGATGTTCGTTTAACTCAATATGATTGCATCCAGCTCCCTTAGCTTTGGGCTTGGAAAAAACCTGAAATCAGGGCTCACCGGTTCACTGACCGGCTGGCGCTTAGGCCATTATTTCTGCAGAGTGTGTGCTAGATCGATTTTCTGGCGAGAGGCCGCCATTTGTACTCGAAGCTGTCCAAAGCTCTGATTTGGGGAAGTCACATTTGATCGTCCAGATTCAAACCCCAAAAGAACGCTCACGGCCCGTCAGTTCCAGGGGGGCAAGTGACAGCTTGGCGCGTGCCATTTCCGCGATAAACACGGCTGACTTTTTCCCGGCAATTCTGGATTACATGCGGTCAGTCGTGCCTTTCAATGGGGCCTTCATCACCCATCTGCATCAGAACCGCCCGCCCGACCACGTCTATGACAATGTCCGGGCCGAGCGTCACCGCGACGTCGTGGATCAATATCTGGACACCGCTTACCTTCTTGATCCCGTCTACGATGCTTTCCTGTCGGGCCGCAGCAATTGCGCCATGCGATTGCGCGATGTTGCCCCTGATCAGTTCATGCGCTCGACCTATTACCGTCGCTATTATCAAAACATCGCCCTGAGAGACGAAATGGCCATTCTGGTCCCTCAGGGAAATGGTGCGATTTTCTACTCACTTGGCCGCCTCAGGGATGAACCACGGTTCAGTGCTCGGTCGGTGCGAGCATTTCAGGACGAAGTCGGTATCATCGCCGCACTCACCCGCAAGCATTTCGAGCGGGGGCATGTCGGACCAATCCAGTCCGGAGCAGATTCTCCTTCTCCGGACAGGACACTGACTGCAGCACTGGATGCTTTTGGCGAAAACATTCTGACCGCCCGTGAACGCGAGGTTGCGACGCTCATTCTCAAGGGCCACTCCTCCGCGTCTGTTTCAACAATGGCGGGTATCGCGGTCGGCACAGTCAAAATTCATCGGAAGAACATCTACCGGAAGCTATCGATTTCCTCGCAATCGGAGCTTCTGTCGAACTTTCTGCGATCGGTCCTGAGCTGAACGGCATACCCCTTTCGGGGTATTTACCCGCACGGTCACGGCTCATAGCCTTCGAAGCTGGACATTAAGCGAGATCGTCGGGAGCCAGATCATCGAATGACCGGACCAGAAATCGTCAGAGACCGGAAAGCTGCAGTGTCGGTGCGGGCGCTGTCAAAGACCTTCGGAGACGGAGGGTATGCGGTCACCGCGCTGGACGCTGTCGAACTCGACATCCTCGAAAATGAATTCTTCACCCTTCTCGGCCCCTCCGGATGTGGGAAAACCACGCTTCTGCGTTTGATCGCAGGATTTGAGCTGCCGACAAACGGGGTCATCGCCCTGGAGGGCGCGGACATCACCGCGCTGCCTCCGCACCGGCGCCCGATCAACACGGTGTTCCAGAACTACGCCCTGTTTCCGCACATGACAGTGGCGGAAAACATCGGATTCGGGCTCAGAATGCTCGGCAAGCCGGCCACCGAGATCAAGCAGACCACCGAGCGCATGCTGACATTGGTTCAACTTGAGCCATTGGCCGGACGCCGCACCGATCAGCTTTCAGGCGGCCAGCAGCAGCGTGTGGCCCTTGCCCGGGCACTGGCGCCAGCGCCGAAGGTTTTGCTGCTTGACGAACCACTGGCAGCTCTTGATCTCAAGCTCAGAAAGAGCATGCAGCTTGAACTCAAGAGTCTGCAGGCCGAGACCGGCATCACATTCGTGTTCGTGACCCATGATCAGGAAGAAGCCCTGACCATGTCTGACCGAATTGCCGTGATGAAATCAGGCAAAATACTGCAGATCGGATCTCCGAGAGACATCTATGACCGGCCGACGCATCGCTTCGTTGCTGATTTTATAGGTGACATCAACATTCTCGAGGGAACAGTCGAGCGCCTGGACAACGAAGTCGCGACGGTTCGGCTGAAGGACGGCACAGCGGTGCTGGCGCATCTCGGATCGGCCGCAGCAAAGTCGGGAGCAGTCAGCATTGCAATCAGACCCGAGAATGTTCGATTGGCGAAAGCCGGCGAGACGCCGACGCTTACGGGCATTCTGGAAAACGTTGTCTATTTCGGTGCGGCGACAAACCTTCACCTCCGGCTTGCGACCGGCGAGGAAATCGTCATCCGCAATCCCGGCGCGGTTGACGAGGGCAAATACCAGCCCGGAGCTTCTATCGGCGCCGTCATGCAACCCGACCTGATACGGGTGCTGGAATGAGCGAGCGGGAAGATACATCGACACTTGCTGCTGCGGTCGACCACAATCGACGCACTGAACGTCTGACCCGAACCTGGCTGCTCGCGCCGGCTCTGGTCATCATTCTGGCGATCAGCATCCTGCCGCTCGGGATCACTGTCCTCTATTCATTCCTGACCCCCGGCACCTATGGCGGTGTCACATGGGAATTCAGCACCGACAGCTATGTGCAGTTTCTTTTCCAGCGCGACATCTTTGATGACACGCTGGTTTTCAATTCCGCCTATCTCTCGATTTTTCTCAGGTCGATCGGGCTTGCACTGGGCGCCACAATTGGTGCGCTGATCCTTGGTTTCCCGACGGCCTATTTTATCGCCACCAAGCCGCGTGAACAGCGCAATATCTGGCTGTTTCTGATCACCCTGCCATTCTGGACCAATCTGCTGATCCGCACCTATGCCATGCTGCTGATCATTCGCGATGAGGGCATCATCAACATTGTCCTGATGAAGGTCGGCATCATCGGATCACCGCTGTCCATCCTGTACACCGATACCGCCGTGTTCATCGGGCTGATCTACTCCTTCCTGCCCTTCATGGTGCTGCCGATTTACGCGAGCCTCGAGAAGCTTGATTTCAGCCTGGTTGAAGCCGGCTACGACCTATACGCAAGCCGCCTGAAAGTGTTGTTTCACGTCATCGTTCCGCTTGCCAAACCCGGGATTGTTGCGGGATGCATTCTGGTTTTCATCCCCGGTCTGGGCGCCTACATCACCCCGGAGCTTCTGGGGGGCGGCAAGAAGCTGATGATCGGCAACATGATTGCCATGCAGTTCGGAGCATCGCGTAACTGGCCGTTCGGGTCCGCCGCCGCGCTGATTTTGATGGCGCTGGTGGTTGTCGTGCTTCTGGTCAATGCGCTTGCTACGGGCAGGGAGGCGCGGAGCAATGGCTGATCCAATGACCGCAGCTTCAGCATTGAAACCCGCGCGGCGTCGCGGCAGCATGGTCAGGGACCTCAAGGCCATGCTTGGGTTTAACGCCACCGCCTGGATATGCATTGTCACGCTTTACCTTCCGATCCTTGTGCTGATCGCGTTTTCATTCAATGCAAACCGTTCCGTCGTCCTGTGGACGGAATTTTCTTTAGACTGGTACGTCAAGGCGATGGACAATGACGGGATCCGCAACGCGGCCTGGGTGTCGGTCAAGATTGCGCTGTTTGCCACAGTCATTTCAACGGTGGCCGCAACCATGGCGGCGCTGGCGACGACGCGGACAAAGAGGTTCGCGGGGCAAGGGATGGTTTACGGGATCATCAATCAGCCTCTGATGATCCCCGAGATCGTAACCGCGATCGCAACGCTTTCGCTGTTCGCGCTTGTCAAGAGAATGACCGGCCTGACCGGTATCGGCTATCTGATGCTGGCCCACGCGGCCTTCTGCATTCCATTCGCCTACATGCCGATCCGCGCGCGGCTCGAAAACATGACGCTAACACTCGAGCAGGCCGCAGCGGATCTCTACGCGCCGCCGCTGAAAGTCTTCACTCTGGTCACCTTGCCGCTGCTTGGCCCGGGAATTGTCTCCGGGGCGATGCTCGCCTTCGTCGTTTCGCTGGATGATGTGATCATCACGCTCATGGTTGCGGGCCCGGGCGAGACCACGCTTCCCATCTACATCCTCGGCGCCATCCGGCGCGGGATTACGCCCGAGATCAACGCCGTCTCGACCATTCTGGTTGCGGTCTCGGTATTGCTGGTCGTGCTGCTTTTCTTCGTGCAGCGGCGAATGCAGCGGTAAAGACGGAATAAAGGAGAGGAACTATGAAACCTGTATTGAGGCTTCTGGCCACCGCGTCAGTCATGGCGTTGGCATCATCGGCAGCCATGGCCGCCGGTGAACTGAACATCTACAACTGGGGCAATTACACATCCCCCGACATGATCAAGAAGTTCGAAGAGGCGTATGACATCAAGGTCAATCTTGACGGATACGATTCGAACGAAGCCATGCTTGCCAAAGTCAAAGCCGGCGATACCGGCTATGACATTGTCGTGCCGGGCGACTACATGATCAAGGTCATGATCGGTGAGGGACTGCTTGAAGAGGTCAAGCCGAACTCCATGGAGAATTTCAAGAACATCGATCCCAAATGGGTGGATGTGTGGTGGGATCCGGGTCGCGATTACTCGATTCCATATCAGTGGGGCACGACGTCATTCACTGTCGACACCGCGATTTATGACGGCGACATCGATACGCTGGCATTGTTGTTTGATCCACCTGAAGCGCTCAAGGGCCGGATCAACATGCTCAATGACATGAACGATGTGATCAATGCCGGCCTGCGCTATCTCGGCTATGGGCGTTGCAATGGCAATCAGGATCAGTTGCGCGAAGTGCTCGCCCTGCTGGCCAAGGCCAAGCCGCATTGGCGGACGATGGACTACGCGGTCATCGAGAAACTCACCTCCAAAGACGTTGACATCAGCCAGAGCTGGAATGGTGCGGCAATGCGTGCGCGTGTGCAGCGGCCAACGCTGAAATATGCCTATCCGAAAGAAGGCTTTACCGGCTGGATGGACAATGTCGCTGTCCTCAAGGGCGCTCCAAATCTCGACAATGCCAAACTCTTCGTGAACTTCATGATGGATCCGGAGAACGCCGGATTGACCTCGAATTTCGCGCGTTATGCCAATGGCATCATGGGCAGTGACAAGTTCATGGAGCCAGAGATGCTTTCCGCACCCGAGATCGTGATGCCGGCAAGTGCGCCGGCTCCGGATTTCGTGACGCCATGTCCGCAGGAAGTCGTCGACCTGTACAACAAGATCTGGACCCAGCTGAAGCAGTAGGTTCGAGCCCCGGCGCGCTGGTCTTGACCAGCGCGCCGGCCTCCCATCAGAGAAAGATTTTCCATGTCCAACACCGGCAAGGTTGAAGCGGCTGTGCCTAAAACCGCCCGGCAACTGGGAATCATGCAAGGGTTTCCTCCGCCGCCGGAAAAACGGCCGACGCTCGAGAACTGGGACCTTCCGCCGTTCAACCGCTGGACCTTCCAGAATGTGCGCAGCCTGATTCCGACAGTGGATGTGTTTCGCGGTTTCGGGCCGGCAAGCACGCTCGATGAAGCGCCGCAAGATCTGGCCGGCGTCCAGTTCGACCGTGAGAACGGCACCAGCGTGACGATCGACCGTTTCCTGAACGAGAGTTATGGCGATGCATTCCTGGTGATGCACAAGAACCGCATCGTCTTCGAACGCTATCTCAACGGCATGGCGCCTGAAACGCTGCATCTGTCACAGTCGGTGGCGAAATCCGTGGTTGGCCTGCTTGCCGGCATCCTCGCATCGGAGGGCGTGGTCGATATCCATGCGCCGCTGGCCGGCATCGTTCCTGAACTTGCGCAATGCGGCTATGCCTACGCCACCCTTGATCAGGTGCTGGATATGCGCTCGGGCGTCCGGTTCACCGAAGATTACAATATGCCCGGCAGTGACATGACCCGGATCGACATCGCATCAGGATGGCGCCCCAAGATTGGCGGCGCACCACGACCAACAATCCGCGAGGTCATTCTCAGTTTGCCGAAGATCCGGCCGCATGGTGGCGTGTTCGAGTACCGCTCGATAGAAACGGACGTGGTGGCATGGGCATTGGAGCGCGCTGCCGGCAAGTCTCTTGCTGATCTCGTGAGTCAGTATCTCTGGCAGCCCATTGGCGCGGACCGGGATGCATATTTTACCGTCGACGAGGCCGGGACGGCGCTTGCTGACGGCGGCTTCAATGCGACCCTGCGCGATTATGCCCGCTTGGGATTGCTGATGCTCAACGGTGGCAAGGCCGGTGGCAGGCAGGTTGTGCCGGCGGCCTGGATTGATGGCATACGGACCGGTAACCGTGATGTTTTCGGACCACCCTATTCTGATGTCCTGCCGAATGGTGCTTATCGTCGATTCTGGTGGATCCGGGATGCGGACAAAGGTCAGATCTGTGCGCGCGGAGTGTTCGGTCAGCTGATCTATGCCGACCCGGAGAGCGAGTTCCTGGCAGTCAAGCTATCTACCTGGCCTGACTACATCATTCCCTCGCTCACGCGTGACACGTTTCGCGCCATCGATGTCATCCGCAATGCCTTAAATGAAATGTGACGAGTTCAATTCCCATCAGCTGGCAATCCGGCAAGAGCGGGCGGAAAGTGGTTACGGCAGATCTGATCATCACCAAGGGCAGGGTCATTAAAATGGACCTGCGAGCATTATCAGCACAAAATTCTTGAGCGGGGCAGGGCGGCCGTCTGTGGACGTCCAGCAATCCACGGACTGATCAGGTTACCGAAGGCAAACCGCCCGACTGGAAACGCAAACAAGTCGCTTGAGGCCCAGGAAGCAGTTCATAACAGGGATGAATGTCAACGCACCGCAACAGGCATCTGGACCTGGTGGAAATTGGTCGACGATTTATGCTAGCTTGACATCATGATCCGGGAACCAAAACCGTGCCAAGCTGATTGGGCCAACCCGTAATGGCAATGCATCACAATCTCTACCTCGTCGCGCTTTCCGTGATTGTCGCCATTCAGGCCAGTTATGTCGGTCTGTACCTCGCGCTCCGCATCTCAAGCGCATTCGCGCTTAATCGCCGCCTCCTGATCGCGGCGTCGGCGATCACTCTCGCCGTCGGCATTTGGGGCATGCATTTCATCGGCATGCTGTCCATGGGCATGGCCACAGAGGTCGACTACCTGGTCTTGCCGACACTGCTGTCATTCCTGCTTTGCGTGCTGGTAACGGGGATCGCCATTTTCCTTGCGAGCCTGCGTTCTCCGCACTTGCTGGCGATTGCGGCGGGTGTGATGGGACTGGGCATCACCATCATGCATTATGTTGGCATGATCGCGCTGAACTCCAGCGCCCGGATGACTTATGATCCGGCCTATGTCGTTGTCAGCTTCGTCATCGCCGTAACGGCCTCGGGTCTGGCGCTTTGGCTGGCATTTTCGGCTGATCGGCGCCCGCCGCTTTTTCTCTGCGCCACGTTCTTGGGATGCGCAGTATCCGGAATGCACTACACAGCGATGGAAGGCACGACTTTCGATTTTTCGCTTGCCGCCCAGAGTGCGTCCACCTCGTTCATTTCCAGTGACACGCTGGCCGTGATCGTCAGTGTTGTTGCATTCGCGATTTCCGGGATCTTCATGCTGACGCTGGTGCCGAAGCGACCGGAGGGAAACAGGAACTCCGCTGGCTTGAAGGCGGGAGACGACAACGCTGACGATTTCAATGACATCGGGTTTGATGACACAGTTGCAGCAAGACCGGTAGATGCAACAACCAATGCATTGATGGATGGCGTATCGGCCAATCTGCTGCCGATCGAGAAAAATGGAAACCGGTTTCACATTGCGGCCAGCGAAGTCATATCGGTGCACGCCAATGCCCATTACACCTATGTCTTCAACGGGCGTGATGATCTTTTCTGCACGCTCTCGATCACTGAAATTTTCGAGCGCCTGCCGAAACCGACATTCTACCGGACCCATCGGAGCTATATCGTCAATCTTGCGCATGTGGGTCAGGTCAAGAAATCCGGCGATGCCGCGGTTGCCGAACTCGATTCACCTGTGCGCCGTACAGTGCCGATCAGCCGGGCCCGCGTGGCCGATCTCCGCCAGGAATTGGCCACTCACCAAGCCCGCAAGCACTCGGGCATCGCCTGATATTTATGTCAACGTTGTTGACGCAGTTCGTGCGAGCAGGCGGCATTTCGTGAAAATATGTGGTGTTCGTGTGCCAGCGGTTGTCTGGAATGGCAGCAATGGCCTCTCTTCTGAGCACTGTTGAAGTTTGATCGAGATATCAGCCCTCCGGCTCATTGAAAGGTCGTTTCTTCATCTGCCAAGCTTTGGGAGGAGCGAGAATGATACCTGGCGCATTCGACTATCATCGACCCGCAACCGTTGAAGATGCAGTGGGGCTGCTTGCCAAGCTGGGCGAGGAAGCCAGCATCCTTGCGGGCGGCCACAGCCTGATACCCTTGATGAAGACCCGGTTGGCTTCGCCGGAGCATCTCATCGATCTTTCCGGCATCGGCAATCTCAAGGGCATCACGGTCGAGGGCGGCGACATTGTCATCGGCGCCATGACCACGCAGTTCGAACTGATCACCTCCAATGAGCTTGAGCGCCACATTCCAATCATCGCCGAAACCTCGCGGCTGATCGCCGATCCGCAAATCCGCTACAAGGGAACATTCGGTGGCAATGTCGCCAATGGCGACCCCGGCAATGACATGCCGGCGCTGATGATGTGCCTGGGCGCGACCTATTCCGTCTCCGGCCCGAATGGCAGCCGCGAAATCGCGGCGCGCGATTTCTATCAGGGTGCCTATTACACCTCGCTGGAGCATGGCGAGATCCTGACGGCAGTCCGCATCCCGATCCCAGCCGCAGACCATGGCTATGCCTATGAGAAGCTCAAGCGCAAGGTCGGCGACTATGCCACTGCGGCCGCCGCCGTCGTTATCACCATGGCGGGAGGCAAATGCACCAATGCATCCATCGGCCTGACCAATGTGTCGGAAACCCCGCTCTGGGCGTCCGATGCGGCTGCGCTACTGGTCGGCTCCGGTCTCGACAAGGCGACAGTCAATGCCGCCGTGGCTGCAGCCGAAGCAATCACCAACCCGGCCTCCGACATGCGCGGGCCTGCGGAATATCGCACCAAAATGGCAGGTGTCATGGTGCGGCGCGCACTTGAGCGGGCTCAGTCCCGTGCCAAAGGTTGAGGGGGAATTCCAATGACAAAATCGCATATCGAACTGACGATCAACGGCAAGAAGGTCGAGGCTCTGGTTGAGCCGCGCACATTGCTGATCCATTTCCTGCGCGAACAACAGAGCCTGACCGGAGCCCATATTGGTTGCGACACGGGCCATTGCGGTGCGTGCACCGTTGACATGGACGACATGTCGGTCAAGAGCTGCATGACTTTCGCGGTGCAGGCCAACGGCACTGAAATCACCACCATCGAAGGCGTTGCCAATGCCGACGGTACGTTGAGTGCGCTGCAGGAAGGCTTCCGCATGATGCACGGTCTGCAGTGCGGTTTCTGCACACCCGGCATGATCCTGCGGGCGCACCGCCTGTTGCAGGAAAATCCGGCACCGACCGAAGACGAAATCCGCC
This sequence comes from Hoeflea sp. IMCC20628, assembly GCF_001011155.1. Taxonomy (NCBI): domain Bacteria; kingdom Pseudomonadati; phylum Pseudomonadota; class Alphaproteobacteria; order Hyphomicrobiales; family Rhizobiaceae; genus Hoeflea; species Hoeflea sp. IMCC20628. The sequence goes on along the minus strand of NZ_CP011479.1, from coordinate 3,278,888 downwards.
ATGGCATTTCCGGCAACCTTTGCCGCTGCACCGGCTACGTCAACATCGTCAAGTCGATCCAGTATGCCGCCGCGAAGATCAACGGCACCCCGTTTCAGGAGGCTGCAGAATGAACGACCAGACCAAAATTGATCAGGACCGCGCTGAGCGCACCGAAAAACTCCAGGGCATGGGCTGCAAGCGCAAGCGGGTCGAAGATGTCCGCTTCACCCAAGGCAAGGGCAGCTATGTCGATGACCTGAAACTGCCAGGAATGTTGTTTGGCGATTTTGTCCGTTCGCCCCACGCCCATGCACGGATCAAGAGCATCGACACCAGCCGCGCCAAGGCCCTGCCGGGCGTCGTTGCCGTGCTGACTGCAGCCGACCTCAAGCCGCTGGGTCTGCATTACATGCCGACACTGGCGGGTGATGTGCAGGCGGTCCTGGCCGAAGAAAAAGTTCTGTTCCAGAACCAGGAAGTGGCCTTCGTCATTGCCGAGGATCGCTACATCGCCTCCGACGCCACCGAACTGGTCGACGTGGAATATGAAGCCCTGCCGTGCATCGTCGACCCGTTCAAGTCGATGCTGCCCGACGCGCCGATCCTGCGCGAAGACATTCAGGACAAGATGGAGGGCGCACACGGTCCGCGCAAACATCCCAATCACATTTTCGAATGGAAGATCGGCGACAAGGAGGCAACTGACGCGGTCTTCGCCAATGCCGATGTGACCATCAAGGAGATGCTGGTCGATCACCGCACCCATCCCTCACCGCTGGAAACCTGCCAGTCGGTGGCCTCCTTCGACAAGGTCAAGGGTGAACTCACACTGTGGGGCACCTTCCAGGCGCCGCACGTCATCCGCACCGTCGTCTCGCTGATTTCGGGACTTCCCGAGCACAAGATCCATGTCATCGCACCCGATATCGGCGGCGGCTTCGGCAACAAGGTCGGCGCTTACGCCGGCTATGTCTGCTCGGTTGTCGGCTCCATTGTGCTGGGCGTGCCGGTCAAATGGGTCGAAGACCGGATGGAAAACCTTTCCACCACGTCGTTCGCCCGCGACTACCACATGACCACTGAGCTTGCTGCCACCAAGGACGGCAAGATCCAGGCCATGCGCGTGCATGTGCTCGCCGACCATGGCGCTTTCGACGCTTGCGCCGATCCGTCGAAATGGCCTGCCGGTTTCATGAACATCTGTACCGGCTCCTATGACATCCCGACGGCGCATCTGGCCGTCGACGGTGTCTACACCAACAAGGCCTCTGGCGGCGTCGCCTATCGCTGCTCGTTCCGCGTCACCGAAGCCGTGTTTGCCATCGAACGCGCGGTGGAACTGCTGGCCCAGAAGCTTGGAATGGATGCGGCCGAACTGCGCATTAAGAACTTCATCAAGGCCGAGCAGTTCCCCTACCAGTCGGCACTGGGCTGGGAATATGACAGCGGCGACTATCACACCGCCATGAAGAAGGCGATGGACACCATCGGCTACAAGGAACTGCGCGAGGAGCAGGCGAAGAAACGCGAGGCTTTCAATCGCGGTGAAACCCGCGAAGTCATGGGGATCGGCATCTCGTTCTTCACCGAGATTGTCGGTGCCGGGCCTGCCAAGAATTGCGACATTCTCGGCATCGCCATGTTTGACTCGGCCGAAATCCGCATCCATCCGACTGGTTCTGTGATCGCCCGCATGGGTACCAAGAGCCAGGGACAGGGCCACGAAACGACCTACGCCCAGATCATCGCCACCGAAATCGGCATTCCTGCCGACGACATCATGATCGAAGAAGGCAACACCGACACCGCGCCCTATGGGCTGGGCACCTACGGTTCCCGCTCCACGCCAGTGGCAGGTGCGGCAACGGCCGTGGCGGCGCGCAAGATCAAGGCGAAAGCCCAGATGATCGCCGCCCACATGATGGAAGTGCATGAAGGCGATCTGGAATGGGACGTCGACCGTTTCCGGGTCAAGGGATTGCCGGAAAAGTTCAAGACCATGAAGGAAATCGCCTGGGCTGCCTACAACAGCCCGCCCCCGAACATGGAGCCGGGCCTGGAGGCGGTCAACTACTATGAGCCGCCGAACATGACCTATCCGTTTGGCGCTTATTTCTGCGTCATGGATATCGACGTTGATACCGGTGTTGCCAAGACACGGCGCTTCTACGCGCTGGATGATTGCGGCACACGCATCAACCCGATGATCATCGAGGGTCAGGTTCACGGCGGTCTGACCGAAGCCTTTGCCTGCGCCATGGGTCAGGAAATCCGCTACGACGAGCAAGGCAATGTCATGGGCGCGTCCTTCATGGACTTCTTCCTGCCCACCGCCGTCGAAACGCCGCACTGGGAAACCGATCACACGGTGACCCCGTCTCCGCACCATCCGATCGGTGCCAAGGGCGTGGGCGAAAGCCCCCATGTCGGCGGTGTGCCGTGCTTCTCCAACGCCGTAAACGACGCCTATGCATTCCTCGGCGCCGGACACATCCAGATGCCGCATGATGCATGGCGTCTCTGGACCGTCGGTGAGAAGCTGGGTCTGCACACTTAGGGTCGGGGAAGCTCCGGTGAAAATTCCACAGGAAAAGGTCGCCACGCAATTGGCCGCGGTCGGGTATATTCCCGACCGCGATCTGGCCACCGCGTTATGGTTGATGGAGAGCCTCAAGCGGCCGTTGCTGCTCGAGGGCGAGGCCGGCGTCGGCAAGACCGAAGTGGCACGGGCCTTGGCCCTTGCTCACGATACAAAACTGATCCGCCTGCAATGCTACGAGGGGCTCGACCAGAGCGCGGCTCTCTATGAGTGGAACTATCAACGGCAATTGCTGGCCATCAAGGCACGCGAAGGCACCGATGCTTCCGCGGTCGAAGAGCATATTTTCAGCGAGGCTTATCTGCTGGAACGGCCACTGCTTGCCGCGATCCGGCAGGAGAAGTCGCCGGTTCTGCTGATCGACGAGGTCGATCGGGCGGACGAGGAATTCGAGGCGTTCCTGCTCGAACTGCTGTCGGACTTCCAGGTTTCGATTCCGGAGCTGGGGACCATCACCGCGACCACCATTCCCCGTGTGATACTGACATCGAACGGCACCCGCGAACTCAGCGATGCGCTGCGTCGTCGCTGTTTGTATCACTATGTCGATTATCCCGATGTCGATCGCGAAGCCCGGATCATCCTGTCGCGCCTGCCCGGTATCGACACCGATCTGGCGCTGCAGATCGCCAACATGGTCAGCCTGATCCGCAAGGAAGACCTGCGCAAGTCGCCGGGCGTCGCCGAAACGCTCGACTGGGCCGCAACACTCGCCGGGCTGGAAATTCGGCATCTGCGCGATGAACCGGAGGCGGTTTTTGAGACGCTGATGTGCCTGATCAAGACCGCCGAGGACAAGTCGAGCATGACCCGTGAAGTCACCGACCGGCTGCTCGGCAAGGTGGCCTGAGATGAGCGCCGCGCTGCAAATGGAAAACCCGCTCGGCGCAGGCGCCAGGACGAAGCTCAATGGCTTCGTTCATGTTCTGCGCGACAACGGTTTCGTTGTTGGCTTGGCTGAAACCCGTGATGCCCTGGCGATCCTGAGCGGCGGCAACGCCACGCGCCCAACGCGCCTGCGCCCAAGTTTGAAAACCCTGTTCTGCAGCAGGCAATCCGACTGGCAGAAATTTGACGAACTGTTCGATGCCTATTGGCTGCAACGCGGGATGAAATCGGCGACGCGGATCTCAGGTGCGCCGCAGAAATCCCCGACAGGTCTGCAAACTCAGGCAGCGGGCCAGCGCGGTTTTGGTGAAAGCGACAAGGCCGACCATGTCGAACGCGGTGAGGGAAGCGAAGTCTCCGAGACCGGTCAGTCCAAGCGCGAAGGCGCATCACGGACCGAGCTCCTGTCGAGAACAGACTTTCGCCACCTGGCACAACCCGAAGATCTGGCTGCTGCGCACGACCTAGCCGAGCGCCTTGCAAAGAGCATGCGCGCGCGCCTGACGCGCCGGATGCATGCGCGGCGCTCCGGTCAACGGCTGGATCTGCGGCGAACCATTCACAAGAGCATTGCCTATGGGGGCACGCCGCTGGAACTGATCCGCCGCAAGCGCAAGGGCAAGCCGTTGCGCCTTGTCGTGCTGCTGGATGCTTCGGGCTCGATGAACCTTTATTCCGCTGTTTTTTTGCGCTTCATGCACGGTGTGCTCGACAGCTTTCGCGAAGCCGAGGCCTTCGTCTTTCACACCCGCCTGATCCATATCTCGCCGGCGCTGAAAGAACGCAATCCACAACGCGCCATGGAGCGCATGTCGTTGCTGGCCCAAGGCACCGGCGGCGGAACCCGGATTGGCGAAAGCCTCGCCACCTTCAATCGCTGGCACGCCAAGCGCTGCATTCATTCGCGCACTTGCGTGATGATCGTTTCGGATGGCTACGACACCGGCCCGGCGGACAACTTGGGTGTCGAGATGCAGGCGTTACGCCGCCGCTGCCGCCGCATCGCCTGGCTCAACCCGATGATCGGCTGGCAGGGTTATGCCCCGGAGGCTGCCGGCATGAAGGCCGCCCTTCCCCACATCGATCTGTTCGCGCCGGCCCACAATCTGGAAAGCCTTGAAGCCCTTGAACCCTACCTGGGGAGGATATGATCATGTCACGGCAGTCCGACATTCTGGATCTGATGAATGATTACAAATCCAAGGGCGAGCCTTTTGCGCTGGCAACCGTCGTGCGCACGGTTTCGGTCACCGCCGCCAAGGCGGGCGCCAAGGCTGTGATCAGTAGCGATGGGACGATCACCGAAGGATGGATTGGCGGCGGATGCGCCCGCGGCGCGGTGCTCAAGGCTGCACGTGAAGCGCTTGCCGACGGTCAGTCGCGGCTTGTCAGCATCCAGCCCGACGAGCAACTCTCGGAGCACCAGGTAAAGCCCGGCGAAACCCGCGAAGGCGTGGTCTACGCCAAGAACATGTGTCCCAGCCAGGGAACCATGGATGTGTTTGTCGAACCGGTGCTGCCAAGGCCGCATCTGACGATTTGTGGCGCGTCACCCGTCGCCGTTGCGCTCGCCGATCTTGCCCGGCGCATGGGGTTCTTCGTCACCATTTGTGCCCCGGTGGATGATCACGCCAACTTTGGCGAAACCGATCGCCTGATCGACGGGTACACTATTCCGACGGACGGGAGCGAACGGGATTATCTGGTCATTGCCACCCAGGGCCGCGGCGACAGCGTGGCACTCAAGGCCGCCGTGCAGGTGCCCTCCAAATATCTCGCTTTTGTCGGTTCGCGCAAAAAAGCTGCAGTTCTGAAAGCCGATTTGACGGAATCCGGTGTATCATCGGCACAACTTGAAAATATTCACGCTCCGGCGGGGCTCAATCTTGGCGCAATCACGCCCGACGAAATCGCGTTCTCGATTGTTGCTGAAATGATTGAAATCCGCCGTCGTGGCCAACGCACACTCTGACAAGGATATACCAATATGGAAATGAACGGATCACAACGCATCGAAGCGTCCCGCGAAGAAGTCTACGCGGCTTTGAATGACGTCGACATCCTGCGCCAGTGCATCCCCGGTTGTGAATCGATCGAGAAAACCTCCGATACCGAGATGAACGCCAAGGTGACCTTGCGCGTCGGCCCGGTCAAGGCGAGCTTTACCGGCAAGGTGACGCTGTCGGACCTCAATCCGCCAAGCGGCTACACAATCAGTGGTGAAGGATCGGGCGGCATGGCCGGCTTTGCCAAGGGCGGGGCCAAGGTGGACCTTGTTCCCGACGGCGACGCGACCATGCTCAATTACACCGTCAAGGCTGAAATTGGCGGCAAGATCGCCCAGCTTGGCAGCCGTCTGATTGATGGAACGGCGAAGAAGTTGGCCGGCGATTTCTTCACGAAATTTAGCGAGATTGTCGGTCCTCAACCGGTTGCGGAAGACACGCTGAGCGAAGAAGTAGAAGAAAAGAAAGGATGGGTGGGCCGCTTGCGCGATTCCCTGTGATGCAGGATGCGGCAGTCACTAGGCCAGGGCACCTTTCCCTGAGAAGCGGACGCAAACAGGCCGGCAAGGATGTGTTCGGTGTATGACACGGCAGCAATCGTTCTCGCAGCAGGCCTGTCACGCCGGATGGGAGGCGTGAACAAGCTGCTAATCGAGATCAACGGCTCGCCGATGATCCGGGCAACCGTGTCTGCCTGCGTTGCGGTCTGCGATGCTCCGGTAGCAGTTGTGACCGGCTATCAGGTTTCAGACATTGAACAGGCGCTTGATGGGCTAGACGTCAGCTTCATTCACAATCCGGATTTTGCCGACGGGCAGCAAGGTTCCGTGGCTGCCGGATTGAACGCCGCGCCTGAGGCAAAGACGACCCTTGTCGTTCTGGGCGATCAACCGCTTCTCGATGGCGCCGCGCTGGAGAGGCTTCTGGAGGCGCACCGGGCCAGTGATCAAGCACGCATTACAATTCCGATGAACGACGGTGCTGTTCGTGGCAACCCGCTGGTCATCCCTCTGGCGTTGAAACAGTCCCTGATGGCCGACAAGGCAAATCCCGGATGTCGGAAATTCACACGGGATCATCCGGAAATGGTCAATCTGGTTCCATTCCGGGATCCTGCCTATTTCACAGACCTCGACACGCTGGATGATCTGAAATCTTTTAGGATTGAGCAGGCACGAATGATCTCAAGCTTCTCGGTCGCAGGGTATCTCATGCCTCGTCCTCCCCAGCACCTGTCATGCTTTTTTTGAGCAGGCGGTTCTCCAGGGTCAGATCGGCGACGCATTCCTTCAACGCCAAGGCTTCAGAGCGAAGGTCCTTTACTTCCGGCGACGTCGCTTGCCGTGCTGTGTCACCCGAGAGCCGGCGCTTGCCTGCTTCCAGGAACTCCTTCGACCAGCTGTAATACAGGCTTTCGGCGATACCTTCGCGGCGGCACAGCACCGAGATGCTTTCCTCTCCACGCAAACCCGCCAAAACGATACGGATTTTTTCCTCCGCTGAATAGGTCTGGCGGGTCTTGCGGCGGATGTTCTTGACCAGCTTGTCAGCTGCGTTCTTCGATGTTTCAGGCTTCTGTCTCATCTCGATCTCCCAATCGGTAAGATGAACCAGAAATCCTCCGTTGTTCAAATCCTCAAATCTGTCCCACGGGCGCTGACGTCAGACATTTGATGGAACCAGTGCGCCCCTTCCCATGTGTGGCTGGAAGGCCGAGCAGCTTCTCACGGAAATCGGCAGCGAGGTCATAAGATATTTTGCCTACGGGTAGGTTGCCCATCAATCCGATGAATAACTCAACGGTCTGGTGATACTGGTCAGTCGTTTCGGGTTCGAGACCTTTACCACCTCGGAAGCCGACCTTTATGTCGTTCTGCCATTTTTGGATGAATGTCGAGATTTTCGACATATTGGCAGGTGCTGAATGGGGCGGAGTATCGTGAATGGACACCGCCACCTGAGTGTCTGGCTCGAAGACCTCTTGCACGCGCTTGTCTACATATTCCTTGAGTGTCCGCTGCATCACGGTAACCGTTCTGGTCAGTGTTTCGCCTTTGCCCCAACCAGAGTAGTCAGAATACTCAAGAGCTGACCAAGCTTCCTCGATCAGGTTGTGTTCGGATGATACAGTTTCATCTTTTCCAGCATCCAGCAGTATGTCGGGAAGTCTGTCCTGAAGCGATCTCAATGTGCCAGGCGAGAGTTCATTCAGGCCTGCGTCTATTCGTTTTGTCCATGTGATCGAACTGAGCCAATGCCGAACAGCGGCTTTTATATCCTCGTCGGAAAGCCTTTCCTCATCATACTCTTCAATCATATGAAACAGCCTGTCAGATGCTATGAATAGATACGCGGCACGCGCTTTGGCTATCCTTCGCACAGTCGTTTTTAAGGATCGGTATATTTCCTTTTGACCGAGGCGATTTTGAAGCGAGGAGGGGACCCGTCTGCGGAAGACAAATGAATCTGATTCACGCCTGAGATAGTTCGACATCGCATTGCCCATTGTGGGGGTACAATGTGGGGTGATTCCGCACACTGACGAGATGTGCTAACCTGTTGAACTATTTAGACTAATTTGGCTGGGGAACCTGGATCCCCAGCTAAGGTTTTTCGACCCCCTCACAAGCATCTGAAATGGTTGGTGAAATCCGATCACCGCAGTTCTTGTAAGACAAAATTGTCATACACGCCCGGGGGACAGTCGTGCAAGACAATTCCCAAACAGAGCGTCAGGCTAATGAGCCAGCGCTGACTGATCGTCACCGCGCCCGTGAGGATCGGTCGGAGGCATTTTTCCGTTCGCTGAAAGACGCCCTCAATTGTGGCGGGTGCCACTTGCCCTTTGCCAGCCTCGAACGCACGAACGACACATAGGTCTGGGCATCCGCAGCATGCTTCGCCTTGTGCCGCGTCGAGTTGCAGAAACGGCAGGCAGCCACAATGTTCGGCGCAACGTCCTTGCCACCATCGCATCGAGCTTGGACATGCTCGGCGGTACATTGGAACCGTTGTGCCAGCCCAGACGAAATCCCATAGCGCCCGATGAATTCCTCGGGCCTGGAATCCCACATCGGGTACCGGCAATAGAAACAGTAACCGCCTTGTCGCTGGGCCGCCTGTTTTCTGAGTTTCTTGAGTCTGTTTCCTGAAGTCATGAGTCCACGTCCTTTGCTTCATTTCTGAAGCGGACGTGCAATGACCCCTATGGGTCACCCCTCAATTGGGAGGAATTATCCTCGCACAAGACGACGTATATTTTATACGCCACTCCGCAGTCTTTGAACGGTACGAGCGCCTTTCAGGCGTTTCGCTGACGAGATCGTCTGTTACGACTCCAAGCAAGCCATTTGTCTTGCCTCCATCCGATTTCAGCTTAGCAAAAGATCAGCCGTGATCAAGTACCTCGCCGTAACCTTACCGAGAGGGAAGAGTTCTCCGTTTTCTCCACGATCTTCCTTATCGGGAAGTTTCTATGGATTATTCAATATTCTTCCTGTACGGTAAGATGAAGTATGGAGAACACCTCATGATCCGTTCAGCCGCAGATTTCGGCGCACTTGTTCGAGACCACAGGAAAAAATTGGGTTGGACCCAGACCCAACTTGCCGAACGTTGAGCTGCCCCCCCCAAAATCGGACACTGACGCAAGCTGCGATTTGTTGTCTGTTGATCTTCAACACGAAGGAGATCGACGATGTCGAAACGGAAGCAACATCACCCAGAATTCAAGGCCAAGGTCGCGTTGGAAGCGCTGAAGGGCGAGGAAACGGTCAGCGAGTTGGCCAGTCGTTTTGGGGTTCATCCGACTATGATCCACCAGTGGAAGCGCGCCTTGCTCGTGGGCGCGCCTGGTGTGTTCGAGCGCGGCGCTGGAAAGACGCCGGAGGTTGATGAGGAGCAGGTGAAAGACCTGCACGCTAAAATCGGGGAGTTGGCCGTCGCCAATGATTTTTTGGCCAGAAAGCTCAAACCGTGGACCGGCAAGTGAGGCGGAAGATGATTGAGCCAAACCTGCCAGGTCTGTCCGTCGGCAAGCAGTGCGCATTGCTGTCGATCTCGCGGTCGTCATTTTACTATGAGCCGAAAGGCGAGACCGATCTGAACCTCGATCTGATGCGCCAGATCGATAAGCAATTCCTGGAGACCCGGTTCTATGGGGTTCGACAAATGACATGGCACCTGCGCAACGATGATCATCTGGTGAACAAGAAACGCATCCGTCGTCTCATGCGACTGATGGGATTGATGCCGATCTATCAGAAGCCCAACACCAGCAAAGCGGCGAAGGGTCACAAGATTTACCCCTATCTGTTGCGCGGGTTGCGCGTTGATCGGCCCAATCAGGTGTGGTGTGCAGACATCACCTACCTGCCGATGCGGCGTGGGTTCCTGTATCTGGTGGCGATCATGGACTGGCACACCCGCAAGGTTCTGGCCTGGCGCATCTCGAACACGCTGGAGGCAGACTTCTGCGTTGAAGCGCTGAACGAAGCTATCCACAAGTTCGGCTCGCCCGAAATCATGAATACGGATCAGGGCAGCCAGTTCACGTCTTTTGCCTGGACAGACCGCCTCCGCCGATCCGGCGTCCGCATCTCAATGGACGGAAAGGGCCGGTTCCTCGACAACATCTTCATCGAGCGGCTCTGGCGGTCCCTGAAATATGAGTGCGTTTACCTGCATGCTTGGGAGACCGGATCAGAGGCCAAATCTGGGATCAAAAAATGGATGGAGTTCTACAATCACAAACGCCCCCATTCCGCCCTTGGCGGTAAACCACCTACCGTGGTCTACTGGCAAGGAAATGAAGAAAACAAACCCGATCAGCAGATGCAAAAAGTAGCTTAATTTACGCCAGAGCCTGTCCAACAAATGGGGAGTAGCTCAGTAGAGTGCGGCACTGCCATGTCGAAACAGTCCATGTGGGGTTGGACCGAGCGGAATTGGGTTAAGCTGCCCTGGCGGTTTTTGTGTTGCATACCACTCAGTGATGCGGAAATAATTTCCGCATCAGGCGACAGCAGAGCGTCATGCATTTGAGCAGCCCCACTTGAGTGGTCCGACTTGAAAGATAGTGCATGGCCGACGTTTGGGCCATCGGGACGATGGCTTCTGGCGCAGGGAGGCAAGCCAGAGCTATATGCGGTCGTTTGGTGTTGTACTGTTTCCTCCAGCTTTCGATGATAATCCGGGATGGAAGCGGTGGTGCTTGTAGCTGATGAGTGGCGATGTCATGACCCAAACCACGCCGCCTCGCAGTACCGGCAATTGGGTGGCAATTAACGTGACAACGCCCACTTCTCAATTAGGCCGCAGCTGTCTCAGGGGTGCTGATGTCAGACAGTCGCGAGTTCGCGAGAGTCCATCTATTTAAATTCCATCATCATCGGGCATGCAAGGATCAGTGCAATCAAGTCGGCCTGTCGATTGGTGCCGGTTTTCTGAAACAGGTTGCGCATGTGGAACGAGATGGTGGTTTGCGATACGCCAAGTTCCTCCGCCACATCGCTCGGACGCCTGCAGCGGGCCAATGCGCTCGCGACCCGCGCCTCGGTCGGGGTAAGCGAAAACAAGTCCATCAGCAGGGATTCTGGAATGCGCTGGCTTTGACCTGGTGGAGAAATAAACAGAGCCACGCAAGCGCGCCCCTTACGGTCATTGTCCGCCTGCACAAGCGGGCAAATCACGACCGAAATAGCGCTGGTATCGTGGGTTCTTTGTAACGTGACCCCGAGCACTTTGTCGCAGTGGTGTGATGCTGCCTCCAGCGCCCCGCCAATGGCACTTTGCAACGCCCGGTTTGATGCCGGATCCGGCGAGCATATGCCTTTTTTGCCAATAGCGATGAAGTCGCCATTGGCGGCCATTTGATCGGCAGCCCGGTTGACAAGAACTGGTACAGCCTTTTCATCGAGTAGAATGGTCCCCAGAGCGATAAGGTTCAGCGCAGCTTCGGCGCCACTGCCGGACAATGCGGCCAGCGCATTGCGTATGGTTGCCAATTCGCCGTCGTGTCGGTTGTGTATTCGCTCGACCTGGCGGAGCCTGGCAGCGATCGTGGCCAGCATCAGGTCATAATCTATCGGCTTGACCAAATAGTCGTCTGCACCTTTCAGCTTGCCTTCGACCACCTCATAGGGCTCGGACAAGGCTGTCAGGAAAACAAAGGGCGCTGAGGAGAGGTCAGGACGCTGGCGGCGCACTTGTTCAAGCACTTCATAACCGTCGAGGCCTGGCATCGTAATGTCACAAAGCAAAAGATCGGGTGTCGTTTCTTTCAGCAGCTCCAGCGCCGCTTCTCCATTCTGCGCGTCGAGAGTGCGATATCCGGCTTCCTGGAGTTCTTCAACGATGTCGCGTCGTAAATGTTCTTCGTCTTCAATGACAAGGATCTGGGCGGGCTTGGTCGCAGGTGTCATGTCGTTTTCTCCTCGAACCGGGGCAAGGATATGCGAAAGGTCGTACCTTCATTGCCTGCCTGCAAAGTGACGTCGCCGCCCTGCATCCGCGCCAATGTGCGTGCCATGAACAGCCCAATACCAGTGCCGGCGACGCCAACGCTGTTCGCGCCGCGATGGTTACGCTCAAATATTTGTTCACGGTCCTCTTCGGAAAGGGAGGGGCCACTGTTGCTGACATCGCAATAAAGCCATTCGCCGTCAATGCGCAGGACCACTGACACCAACGTGTTTGGTGGGGCGTATTTGTTGGCGTTGGACAGCAAGTTTTCCAGCACCTGTTCGGCGAGGGCCGGATCGCAATAGGCGATGGGCTGACCGAGTAAGGGATACGATACCTCGATATGACGGTCAGGGGCCGCATCACCCAGGCGGTCGCAGACAGTTCTGACGATTTTGCTCATATCGCAGTTTACGCGCCGCGCGCCAATCTGGCCTGCATCCAGTCGTGCGGCGTCCAGCGTGCTTTCCACCAAGCGTGTCAGGCCTGCAATAGCGCTGCGGGCCCGGCCGGCACGCTCGGCCACCTCGCCGGGGTCGGCGCGCGGACCGCGCCGCAGCAAACGCTGAAGAGCCGAATCTGCAACCGCCAATGGCGTGCGGAATTGATGCGATACCATCGCGGCGAAGTTGCGGTAGAGATCGGCCGCCGACCGTTCGCGTTGCAAGGCGCTGTCAAGGTCGCGGGTGCGTTCTGTCACCAGTTCCTCCAAACGATCGCGAATCTGGGCCTCCCTCTGTTTGGCCGCATGACGATCAGAGGCGTCGTGCATGAACAGGATCGCCCCCACGATCCCGACATCATTCCACATTGGGTAGAACCTCAGATCAACATATAAAGGCCTTTCGCGATCTGGAGCGAACAGCGGCTGGTAGGCCATTTTGGACGTGATCCCGGCAAGGGCTTGTTCTATGCCAATCCGAACCGGCGCGGTTTCGAAAAATCCGGCGACCTGGGACAAGGTGCGGCCGACCACCTGTTCGGCGGGTTTGCCGATCATCCCGGCTATGGCGTCGTTCCACACGGTGCATTTTATGTCGCGGTTTACAGCCAGGATGCCTTCCCCGCTCGACGAAATCAGCAGACCGGAAAAATCCCGCTCACGAAGTAGCATGCGATTGCGTTGACGTGACTCGCGCAACGTCATAACGAGCATGACGGCGAGTATACCGCCCGCAATCATGATCCCAATCAGGGATGCAATGATCTGGTGCAACTGTCCGCGCGACGCTTCCAGCCGCCCGCCCATATCATCCCATTCCGCAATCATGGCCTTGTTCGCAGCCCGCCCGAAAATACCCGAGAATGGGGCGAGCGCGTTGCGTAGGCGCGGGCCGTCGTCCTGCGTGAACTCATCTATAATTGTCTTGAGGCTTGTCAGTATCGCTTGGAGCCGATCCAGATCGCCCCCCATGCCGATCCTTTCGACAAAGCGGCGCTGCGGCCCGTCGTTCAAAAGCGTCACCCGGCTGGCAAGAATGTCGAGGCGCAGGGCAAGGTCATCCTGGTCTGCTTCACCAAGTTCAGCCAGTGCTGCCGTCTCGATCATCCGCAGGGCCGCTACCTCGCTTTGGTGCAGCACCCAGAGCATGTTCTGCTCCGCACCCACGCGCATTGCGTTCTGCATTTCGAACATGCGCAGCATCGAAAATGTAAGCAGCACGGCAAAGACAAGGACGGCAGCTAATGGCAGGGCCAGTCCAAGAATAGCATGACGGCTGCGCGTCATTGCACGTCGAGTAGTTGCAATTGCCACACCCATCGGTAATCAAACCGAATGTCCTGCAAAGCCTGATGATCGTCGCGCGGATAGACAATCCAGAGCGGCCCCTTGTCGTCGCGTGTCAGGGGCTGGCCGTCCATGTCGAAGGCAACAATCACATCATATTCGTAAAAGTCGGAGATTGGGATCTCCACCGCGTAGTCGTTCAACGCAACAGCGGTGACACTATCGCCTTTCGCATCCAGATGATTGAGCAGGTCGCGCATCAAAAAGCCGGTGAAATGATGCTGTCCATCGGTCACAACGGTAGAGGTGACCAGCGCCGCGGGCGGCAACGCTTCGAGTGCCGCGCGATCCAGTTTGACGCCCCCTCCGGCGATCCGCCCCGTGACCTCCAGGATAGTTGCTTCGGCTTGCGCAACGCCGGCGGCCCCCAGCAACACAAGGCCCGTGACCATCAGTCTCCACATACTCGATGTCCTCTTTACCGTGCAGTTCATCAGGCTCTGTATCGTTCTGCAAACATTATATTTTACAAGCAATAGCTGCACCCCGTTCAAACGGACGGGGCGTAGGGGATGCCGGTTGTGTAATCATCTGCTTTTAAGCGTGCCAATCAAGCACACGTGGCAGCTATCCGGACCATACAGGTGCCAGTCGCCGCCAAATTTCTCCAGCACCGTTTGAGCCGGTGAACGGATTGTGCTTGCCGGTTGCGAGGTGCCTGAAAACCGGGTCGAGAAAAGCCATTGCGAGATCGAATGGAAATTGCCGGCTCCGCCAGTCTGCAGGGATGGGGTGGGATCAGATTTCACAGCGAGATATGTCCGACAGGCGAGACAATGGAGATGATCACGAACGGCAGGCCAGTGATCAAATCGGTCTCTGTTCCTTATGCTGTGGGGGAGAGAGCCGGCATTGGAAAGTCGTAGCGCTATCCGCAAACAGCTTCCTGCGCCGCGCGCGCACGCACCGATAGACACGCCAATAGCGCCTGCGAAACATGACGTGGCGCAGCACGGAATTTTCCAAACGAGCAACAGTATTTCAGACCTAAGGAGATTGAAATGTGGGATTTCAGCATCGGCAGCGCGCTCGGCATTATGGGCCGAACCATGCCATTCATTTTCCTTCGCATCGCCGTGTATTTCGGGATCACGCTTGGCTATATCCTGGTTACAGGCGTCGGTGCCGGTGTTGGTTATGGCATCGGCGGTTTCGGTGACGAGGAGTTTCGCGCCACAACCACTGCATGGGGTGGCTTCGCAGGCTTCGGCATGTTCGGCGTCGTCATGTACTGGGCGCGTGAGTATATCCTCTATATTGTCAAGGCGGGACATATCGCGGTCCTGATTGAATTGATTGACGGCAAACCGATGCCGCAAGGCCGCAGCCAGATCAGCCATGCGACGGCCGTGGTCAAAGAACGGTTTCCGCAGGCCAGTGTGCTGTTCGCGGTCGACCAGCTGATCAAGGGTGTTGTGCGCGCGATTTCGGGCTTGGTGCGTGGCGTCCTTACTATACTGCCGATCCCCGGCGCTCAGCAGTTGAGCAGCATCTTGTCAGCCTTCCTGCGCGTCGCGGTGGGGTTTGTGGATGAGGTGATCCTCGCATATGCGATCCGCACGAAATCTGACAACGCGTGGATGTCGGCCAAGGAGGCGCTTGTACTCTACGGTCAGAATTACAAGACAATGCTGAAAAACGCTGCGTGGCTGGCGATCATTGTCTACGGATTGGGAATCGTGGTGTTCGTTGTCATGCTCGCTCCGGCTGCGTTGGTGGTTTATCTGATGCCGGGGGCGTGGGCCGCAGGTGGCGTTGTCTTTGCGCTTTTGTTCGCGTGGAGCGTAAAGGCCGCCCTGCTGGAGCCCTTCGCGATCACATGCATGATGCAGGTCTATTTCAAAACGATCGAAGGTCAGCAGCCCAATCCTGAGTGGGAGGCCAAGCTGGAACAGATGTCGGGCAAATTCCGCAAGCTGAAAGAACGCGCATTCGGACATGGCAGCGATACGCCAGCAGATGTCGACACCCCACACTCGGCATGAAGACGCAGTCATCCAAATGTCTAAACAGCTACGCGGCAACTGCTTGCTTGCGCGGCCGCATTAAGGGCTCTCGATAGAGCCGTGCATGGAGGAACGAAGCATGACACTTATCGCACCAAGACTGGCGGCAATGATAATTGCGGGTAGCATTGCCTGTGCCACATCTGCAAACGCGGCTGAAGATGTCGTGATTGTCTATGACGCTTCTGGGTCAATGTGGGGTCAGATCGACGGCACCAGCAAAATCGAGATCGCCCGTGATGTCATGGCCGATCTGGTCAGTGAATGGGACACTGGTACTAATTTGGGCCTTGTAGCCTATGGCCACCGTAGTCAGGGCGATTGCCGCGACATTCAAACGCTGATCGCGCCCGGACCGCTGGATAAAAGCAAATTCATCGACACGGTCAATTCAATTAGGCCGGTAGGCAAGACGCCAATCTCGGCTGCGGTGCAGCACGCTGCAGACCTGTTGTCGTTCCGCGACAACCCTGCCACCGTCGTGTTGATTTCTGACGGAGTGGAAACCTGCAATGCAGATCCTTGCGCACTGTCTGCGCAACTCACCAAGAAAGGGGTGAAGTTCACCGCGCATGTGGTGGGATTTGATTTGAAGGATGAGGAGAACGCCAGCCTGTCCTGCATCGCTGAAAATACTGGAGGCGTTTTTGTCACAGCCAACAACGCGGCCGAATTGCACGACGCGTTGGCACAGGTTCAAAGCGCCATGGCTGAGCCGTCTGTCATACCAGAGGCGAAACCCGAACAGCCAGTGGTTCCAGAAGTCGAAATCACAGCCCCTGAGCAAGCCACAACCGGTGCAGCCTTTGACGTGGCATGGTCGAAAACCATCAATGGAAGTGACTACATCACCATCGTCCCGGCGGGAGCCGACGAAGGCAGTCGCGGCAACCACATCCGCGCCGGCTCCGACCGCGAGGGCAGCCTGAGGGCGCCTTCCGAACCGGGGCTGTACGAGGTGCGCTATGTGCTGGAAGAGGGCAAGAAGACGCTCGCCATAGCTGCTGTCGAACTGGTCGAAGCGCAGGTCGAAATCACTGCCCCCGAGCAGGCCACGACTGGTGCAGTCTTTGACGTGGCATGGTCCAAAACCATCAATGAGAGTGACTACATCACCATTGTCCCCGCAGGAGCTGACCAAGGCAGCCGCGGCAACCACATCCGCGCCGGCTCCGACCGCGAGGGCAGCCTGAGGGCGCCTTCCGAACCGGGGCTGTACGAGGTGCGCTATGTGCTGGAAGAGGGCAAGAAGACGCTCGCCATAGCTGCTGTCGAACTGGTCGAAGCGCAGGTCGAAATCACTGCCCCCGAGCAGGCCACGACTGGTGCAGTCTTTGACGTGGCATGGTCCAAAACCATCAATGAGAGTGACTACATCACCATTGTCCCCGCAGGAGCTGACCAAGGCAGCCGCGGCAACCACATCCGCGCCGGCTCCGACCGCGAGGGCAACCTGAGGGCGCCTTCCGAACCGGGGCTGTACGAGGTGCGCTATGTGCTGGAAGAGGGCAAGAAGACGCTCGCCATAGCTGCTGTCGAACTGGTCGAAGCGCAGGTCGAAATCACTGCCCCCGAGCAGGCCACGATTGGTGCAGTCTTTGACGTGGCATGGTCCAAAACCATCAATGAGAGTGACTACATCACCATTGTCCCCGCAGGAGCTGACCAAGGCAGCCGCGGCAACCACATCCGCGCCGGCTCCGACCGCGAGGGTAGTCTGGCGGCGCCCGCCGAACCAGGGCTCTACGAGGTGCGCTATGTGCTGGAGGAGGGCAAGAAGACGCTCGCCACCGCTGCTATCGAACTGGTTGAAGCCGAAATCGGCATTTCCGGCCCTGGCATCGTTCGGGCCGGTACGGATGTCGATATCACCTGGTCCAGCACGGTCAACCGGCACGACTACGTAACCATCGTTCCTGCCGGTGTCGATGAGGGTGCACGCGATACCCATCTTCGCACGGGGGATAAGACCAAGGGAAGGCTGACCGCGCCAACCGAGCCAGGACTTTATGAAATTCGCTATGTTCTGGAAGAGGGCAAAAAGACCCTTGCGACGGCACAGTTGGAAGTGGTTCCAGCAGACGCACCACTTGACGGTGGAGCCGGGTTGTCAGTGCCAACAACCGCCAGCCCAGGGGCCACGATCACAATTACCTGGACGGGTGAGAGCGATAGCACCGATCAACGGATTGCACTTGCTCGAAAGGACCAGCCCGATTTCAGCTGGATCGTTGTTCAGAAAGTTGGCGCCGAGAAAACCATGGATATGACAATGCCTGATGAGATTGGGGTCTATGAAGTGCGGTTCCTCGATATCGCCGATCGGGCGCTTCTCGGCCGGTCTGTTGTGGAGGTGAAATGATACGCTTGTTTTTCTCCATAGGAGCGGCGGCTGGCGTTATTCCAAACTCGACTCGCACCGGGCGTTCCTGATGCGTCGTGTTAATGGGGAGTTGCGGATGGCCAGGTAGATCAGTTGCGTGGCGGGTTCTTCGGTCGGGAATGATCCGCGCGTCTTGATTTGCGGATCACGCGGTTCAGGCTTTCGATGGCGAAGAACGGGATCACTTCGGCCCAAGCCCGCCGCCAGTAACGGACTCTGCCAAATTTTGGAGGACGTTCAGGACCCAGGTCACTACAATTGCCCGTAAAGAGCGACCAGTTCGACCTGGCTGTTCACGTTTGTCTTCTGATAGATAACCTTCAATCGCTGCCGGATGCTTGCCGCCTTTAGGCTCATGTCAACGGCGGAGCAAAACCAGGCCAGTGTGGGGGTGTAAAAGCAGGCCAGCGGCAGGGCTTTGCTGCTGACATGGAAAGGGCCCCAATTGGGGCCCTTTCCATGTCAGCAGTGGCGTTTTCAATCAGGGTATGAGGATTTCGCCGGTGTCTGGATCGATGGTCTGGGTGGCCTGGTTTTGCTCCGCCCCTGACGGGATGACGCGACGGCGGGCAGCGGACTGTTTCAGCCGATAGCTGTCGCCGTTCATGGTCAGGATGCTGACGTGGTGGGTCAACCTGTCAAGCAGCGCACCGGTCAGCCGCTCCGATCCGAGCACAGACGTCCAGTCTTCAAACGGTAGATTGGACGTCACGATGGTCGAGCCTCGCTCGTAACGTTGCGAGAAGGTTTCGAACAAAAGCTCGGCTCCTGTCGATGATAGGGGCACGTAGCCGAGTTCATCTATGATCAATAGTTTTGCCGATGCCAGGTCGCGCTGCAGCTTGAGCAGGCGTCGCTCGTCACGAGCCTCAAGACGCTGGCTGACCAGTGCGGCTGCAGTGGTGAACATCACGGTGAAGCCCTTCTGGCAGGCAGCCAGGCCCAGCGCCAGAGCGACATGGGTCTTGCCGGTGCCACTATTGCCAAGAGCGATAATGTTATCGTGCCGAAGGATGTATTCGCAACGAGCAAGCTCCAGGACGAGCATCTTGTTCAGGCCGGGTATGGCCTTGAAGTCGAAGGTATCGAAGCTTTTGACCGCCGGGAAGCGGGCAGCGCGGATGCGTCGTTCGACCGTGCGTCGCTCCCGGTCGATGAGTTCGAGTTCGATCAGGCGGAACAGATAGCGGGGGTGATCGACGCCGCTTTCGGCGCATTCCCGAGCCACCTTCTCATACTCTCGCAGCACGGTAGGCAGCTTCAGTTGCTTGAGGTGATGGGCCAGAAGGATCTGCGGGGTTCCGCCTGTCGTGCCGGACGGCATCGCGTCGCTGACTGTGCGGGTCATGCTGCCAGCACCGAATAGTCTGCTGCCGAAGTGATCTTCACATCCATCTTCGGCAGATGCGGGTAGGCGGTAAGATCGAGGCGAGCTGGGCGACGCTCAATACGGGCCAGTGCAATCAGCTTGACCGCGTCGAAGCCAGGAGCGCCCAGATGGATTGCCTCGGTCACCGCAAAGGTGACAACGTCCTTCGGCATTGCCTCCAGAAGCCGCAGGACCTGGATGAACTCACGCTTTCCTCGATTGCCCATCCGTGCCTCCAGCAGATGGCGTAGATGCTGGAACACCTCCGGCAAGTCCCAGCCTTGCAGGGCGGCTGCCTGGTCTAGGGCATTGGGCTTCATCTCAATCAGCGCCAGATAATGCAGCGGATTGGAAACGAACACGCCTTCGCCATACGAGCGAGGGTGTCGAGCGATCTCCTGGCCCGCGCACAGGATGACGACTTCCTCGACAAAGCCCTTCACCACGACATCCTGGAAGCCGTAGGCCGTCGGCACTGAGTAGTCGTTGGTGCGATAGCGTACCAGCGCCATTGAAGAGACGCGGCCGGCACGCTTCTCGCAGGGCTCCAGCGGCACTGCAGGGAGAGGACGAAGGGCCACGGTGTCGGTCACCAGGCGCTCACCTATGGTCTCGGTGTGTCGACCGGCGCACTCGCCCTGGCGGCCACGGCAACGGTCTTCGAGCATCATGTTCAACGCCTCGAAGCTCGCCATCTGCGGAATTGGCACCATGAAGTTGGCACGGGAGAACTTCACCAGCCCCTCGACCTTGCCCTTGTCGTTCCCTTTGGCCGGTCGACCAAAGCGATCACGGAACAGATAATGGCTGACGAGCTCGGTGAACGCACGGGTTCGCTCGCGTTTGCCGTCGCCGCAGATCTTGGCCACGGCGATTTTGAGGTTGTCGTAGAGGATCGATAGCGGCACGCCGCCGAAGAAAGCAAAGGCAGAAACATGTCCATCCAGGAATGCCTCCGTGGTCTCACGCGGATAGGCCTTCACGAAACAGGCGTCCGACTGCGGTATATCCATGCAGAAGAAATGGACCTTTTGGCGCACGCCGCCGATGATGGCGATCGCCTCACCAAAATCGACCTGCGCATGTCCTGGCGGATGCGACAGTGGCACGAAGGTCTCTCGACCCTTGGACCGGCAGATACGCACGTAGTCCTTCACAACCGTGTAGCCGCCGTCAAAACCGTGTTCGGCACGCAACCGTTCGAAGATCCGCTTGGCCGTATGTCGCTGCTTCACCGGACCGGACTGGTCCGACGCCAGGATCTCATCGATGACAGGCAGCAAGGCTCCAAGCTTCGGCTTGCCCACAGGCTTCGTGCACGTGTAGCCCGGTGGAAGAGAGAAGCGGCACATCTTCGAAACCGTCTCACGGCTTAAACCGAAGACCCGAGAGGCCTCCCGACGGCTGTGGCCTTCAACAAAAACAAACCGGCGAACGGCGGCATAACTCTCCACGACAAACATCCCCGGCCGCCCTCTCAAAAAGAAAGCAATCTACCATTGGCTGGATTTTACTCCGCCCCGCCAGGCAAAATGCCGGCGTTCTCTGGTAGACTTTGTCACCGCCCTGCCCACTTTGCCACATTCTTTGTGGCAGGCAAAATTTCTTCTTGAAATTCAATTCCAAAATGGAATATGATCTCAATAGGAGGAATTTCCATGACGGTTGCCGCCATAGACCGCGCCATAAGCATGATCGAACTGCTTGCTTCGGTGCCTGAATCGATGGAGTTGTCGGAAATAGCGGCAACGGTCGGATTGCCGACTAGTGCCGCGCATCGAACCCTAGCGACCTTGATGTCGCGCGGCTGGGTGATCCAAGATCCGGCTAGCCAAACCTATGCGCTGTCACTGCGGATGGGATTGCTGGCGTTTCGCAATCTCGACACGCGCTACATTCCGGACCTAGCCAATGAAGTGCTGCACAAGCTCGCAGCTAAGACGCAGGAATACTGCCGTCTGGCTATGGCGGATAACGGTGGTCTCACCTGGATCGCCCGCGCACAGGGCGCGCGGCAGGGTTTGCGCTACGATCCTGACATGGGCGCTGAAATTGTGCTGCACGCGACCGCCAACGGCAAGGCCTGGCTTTCGACGCTGACGGAAGCTGAGGCCCTCAAAATGGCATTTGTCGAGGGTCTGGGAACACTCAAGGGCATGGGTCCTAATTACATCACCGATGTAGACTCCTTCCGTCAGCATCTGAACAGTGCGCGGCTCAACGGATATGCGACTGCGGTCGATGAGGGCGAGGCCGGAGCAACCGCGCTCGCCGTCCCCTTCTTCTGCAGCGAAGCGCCGGACGCGGCGGTGGCTGGCACAATTTCCGTCGCCGGGCCGACCTTGCGCATGCGCCCCGCGCGCTACGCGGAGATCAGCAGGGAGTTACAGGTGGCTGCGCGGGAGATGACGGCAATCTGGCCGCTGCGTATCCGCCAACGTGATTTCACAGCGCGTGATCCGCAGGCGAGCCTAGCCCCCTGAGCCGGCAAATGCTCTTGTCCGGGAGCTGGAGGAGTGGACATGAATTTCAACACATCAATTAGCAGGATCGGCGAACCCGCGCTCTGGTTTCTGGGGTTGCTGCTTGTGTGGGAAGCAGCCGTCAGGGTCTTCGCCGTCCCGAGCTTCATTCTGCCCGCGCCGTCCGTCTTCCTGCTTCGCATCGTCGAGAGCGCGCCACAGCTCGCTTATCACGGCATGATCACCACCAAGCTCATCATATATGGTTTCGTGGCTGGCGCCGTGCCCGGCATCGGGTTGGGATATTTGATCGCCCGGTTCCGGATCTGCAAGGAACTGCTCTATCCCATCGTCGTCTTCATCCAAGGGCTTCCAAAGATCACGCTGGCACCCTTAATGCTGGTCTGGTTCGGCTTTGCCGATTTCCCGAAGATCCTGCTCACCGGACTGATCACGTTCTTTCCAGTGATGGTGGACTCGGTGGCCGGATTTCAGGCCATCGATCCACGCAAATATTACCTGAGCAAGTCGACCGGAGCGTCTTGGCTGCAGACTTTTTTGAAGATCGAGCTGCCATCGGCCGCACCCAACATCTTTTCCGGTCTGCGCATTTCGATCGTCGTCGCTGTAACCGTTGTCATCGTCGTGGAATGGTTGAACTCGAAGGACGGTCTTGGCTATCTCGTCTTGCGGGCAATGGACAGCAATGACACCTCCATGATTTTCGCAGTCCTCGTGGTCGGGTCCATGATCGGCGTTATTCTCAATGGCCTCATGCAGGCGATCGAGCGCCACATGGTTCCGAGGGGACCAAACTAGAGTTGCGGCTGCACAGATCGCAGCAGCCACGGCAGTCACAGCCATCTTTGATTTAAACCTGGGAATGAGGAGAATGCCCAATGAACGTCAATCTGAAAGCTATCCTTCTGGCGTCTGCAATGACGCTTCCTGCTAGCGGCGTCTTTGCTGCCGACAGCATGAAAATGATAATGAACTGGACCGCGGATTCGGCCCATCTCGGCTTTGCTGTTGCGCAGGTAAATGGCCTGTACACGGATGCTGATCTGGATGTCGAACTGGAGGAGGGTCGCGGCTCTTCTGTCGCCGCCCAGCTGGTCGCTACCGGACAGGCTGACATCGGTTTCGCCGATGCCGGCGCTATCCTCAATGTCGCCTCGCAGGGTGCGCCGATCAAGATCATTTCGACGATCTGGAAGGCCGGCCAGTTCGGCGTTATCTCACTGAAGTCTGAGAATATCGAATCGCCTGCAGACCTGAAGGGCAAGAAGATTGCCGTGGCGCCCGGCTCGGCACAGGCGACCCTGCTGCCGGTGCTGCTGGCAAAGAACGGCATGACCGAGGCTGATGTTGAAATCGTCTCGTCGGCGCAGAATGCCTTTCTCGGCCTATTGACGAGCGGTGCGGTGGATGCTGTGGCCGAGACGCCGGAGAACGTCGTGGTGCCGCTCAAGAGCGAAGGCTTCGAAGCGTCAAACATGTATTTCTACGAGCACGGCGTGCCGCTGGTCAGCCTTTCTCTGGTTGCGCGCGAAGACAAGCTCAGTGCCAATCCCGACGCCTACAAGCGGTTTCTGAAGGCGACGGCCGAGGGCTGGAAGCAGGCCATGGCTGATCCGGAAGCGGCGGTTGCGGCACTCCGCAAGGTGTTCCCGGACGTCGCCAAGTCTGACGATGCGCTGATGCAGGGCGCAACCTACAGCTTCTCCTCGGTCTGCCCGGCAGGCTCGGGTGATGTCATCGGCGTCACCGATGCGGCCAAGTGGGACGATATATACGGCGTGATGACCTCGGCGATGGGTTTGACTAAGGACAAGCCCGTCACGGACTACTACACGCTCGACTACGTGCCGGCAGAGCCGATCACCTGCCCGTAACAGCTTCGGGGCAGGGCGCAGTCTCGCGCCTTGCCCTACCTGCTAGTGTGAAGCATCTGCTTCAGTCAGACAAAGGACATAAGTGTGGCTGAAATGACCACAGTTGAACAGGGCGGCGGCTTCGACCGCCCGTTGCTGCCGGGTTGGCTCAAATCCGTACTGCTGACGGTTCTGGCCGTCTTCATCGTGATGGGTGTCTGGCAGTTTGCTGCGTTCATATTCAACGTGCCCGTCTGGCTTGTGCCCAAACCGTCGGATTTTCTTGCCCGATTCGTCTCGGATTTTCCGCTGCTGCTGCACCATGCGTTTGCAACGTCGAAGACGTTGATCCTGGGGTTTGGCCTGGGTGTGTTGATTGCAGTGCCGCTCGCACTGGCCATCGTTTCTGTTGGCGCGCTTGAACGTGGCCTGTTTCCAGTAATCGTGTTCCTCAACATCATGCCAAAGACAGTGATCGGACCGATCCTCATCGTCTGGTTTGGCATCGGTCCGCTGGTCGCGGTCCTGATTGTCTTTCTGATGTCATTCTTTCCGGTGCTCGTCGACAGCATGTCGGGATTTCGTGCCGTTGACCCGCGGCTCTATTATATAACCCGGTCAATGGGAGCGACGCAGGCCCAAACCTTTTTCCGCGTCAGGCTGCCGGCATCAATGGACCACATTTTCGCCGGCATGAGGATCGGTGTAGTCAAGGCGGTTGAAGGCGTGATCATCGCCGAATTCATCGCCTCAAGCGCCGGTCTTGGATACCTGATCATGCGGGCATCGGGCTTCATGGACATGACCCTGATGTTCAGCGCCCTGATAATGGCGGCCCTCGTGGCCCTCGTGTTCAATGGCGCAATGACTTTAGCCCAGTCCGTCCTCATGCCCTGGACGAGGAGGCCGGAATGAACAAGACACTGGCTCAAGAGAAGATGGAATTGAACAGCAACATGGAACTGGAGACGCCGATCGTGCAGTCGCAGAACACACAGCAAGCTGGTGCGTCGATTGTCGCCAAGGGCATCAAGAAGATCTACGGCAGGGGGGCGGGAGCATTCCATGCCCTCGGGCCGATTGACCTGGACATCAAGCCTGGCGAATTCGTTTCTCTGATCGGCCCCTCCGGCTGTGGCAAGAGCACGACGATGCTGCTTGTTTCCGGTCTTGAACCGGTGTCGGAAGGCAGCGTCGAGGTTGACGGCAAGCCGCTCACCAAACCGATTTCCGAGATCGGCATTGTGTTTCAGGATCACCTGCTGCTGGATTTTAGGACCGCCATCCAGAATGTGATGCTGCAGCAGGAGATCCGGAAACTCGACAAGGCCGAGATGCGGGCGCGTGCCGACGCGCTTTTTGCCCAGCTCAATCTTTCCGGCGCGGAAGACAAATATCCCTGGCAGCTGTCCGGCGGCATGCGGCAGCGTGTTTCCATCGCGCGAGCGCTCGTTCACGATCCATCGATGCTGATCATGGATGAGCCTTTCGGCGCGCTCGACGCCATCAGTCGTACCCAGATCCGTCACGATCTCGAGATGCTCTGGCTGGCCAAGCGCAAGACGGTCCTGTTCATCACCCATTCGATCGAAGAGGCCGTAGGGCTGTCGGACCGGGTGCTGGTGATGTCGAAATCCCCAGGCCAGATTGTCGAGGAAATCAAGATCGATCTGCCGCGGCCGCGGCCGGCGCATCTGGGCGAGTACCCGGAGTTCGCGGTCTACGCGAAAAAGATCTACACGATTTTCGAGAAGCTGGGTGTCTACAAGTTTTGATCAACCCAGCCCATTTTTGGGCGTCTCACGAGATGAACGGATACGCCCTTGTCGCTTGACCTGGTCATGAACCATGCAACTTTCCGCAAGGCCTGGCGGTTCGAGGCTTTTGCGGAGGCCTGCGCGGCTGCGGGCATGACCCGCGTTTCTATATGGGGCGATGAAGTGGATCGCATCGGCCTAAAGGCCGCGGCGCAATCTTTGCGCGATGCCGGCCTCACCGCCTTCGGCTACAATCGAGCCGGGCCGTTTCTGGCCGCCACTCCGGACGAACGGGCCGAAAAGCTGACGGCAACCAGGGCGGAGATCGAGAAGGCCGCCGAGCTTGGAGCCGACCATATCCTGGTGTTTCCGGGTGGTGTTGCGCCCCACCAAAAGGGTCTCGGCGGCATAAGGCGTCAGCTGGCCGATACGCTAGTTCCGCTGCTGGAGCATGCGAGGTCGTGTGGCGTGAGCCTGGCCCTGGAACCGCTGCATCCGATGCTGGCCGGTGACCGGTCCCCACTTTGCACCCTGGCTGAAGCGAACGCGCTGTGCGATGAATTGGGCAATGGTATCGGCATTGTGGTCGATACCTATCATGTCTGGTGGGACCCTGCGGTCGAGCAGCAGATCGAACTGGCAGGTGCCAGAGGCAGGATTCTCGGCTTTCACGTCAACGATTGGCTTGTTCCCACCAGTCATCTTCTGACCGACCGCGGCATGATGGGGGATGGTATCATTGACCTGGCCCATCTGTGGGCCAGGGTTTGCGAAGCCGGGTATCTTGGGCCGGTTGAAGTCGAGATCTTCTCAGAAGACTGGTGGGCGCAAGACCCCGACATGGTTCTTCAGACAGCGCTGCGACGGTGCCGGGACATCTTTGCTGGCCGGGAGGGCGGTAGCCAATGAGCCCGGTCGATATCGATGGTTCGACACGGATCTATGCCGTATTCGGGGATCCGGTAAAGCAGGTGCAGACCCCGCGCCTCATCAATCCCATTTTCGCGGCGGCTGGGTGTAATCTTGTCGCCGCTCCCTTTCATGTGACGCCATCCACCCTGACCGCGACATGGGCGGTCTTTCGCCAGCTCTCCAATATCGCCGGCATCGGCGTGACGGTCCCGCACAAGGTTGCGGCCGCCAGACTTTGCGACAGCCTGACGGATGCGGCCAGACAGGTCGGGGCAGTCAATTCCATTCAACGTCATGCCGATGGCAGCATGCACGGGGCGCAGTTTGACGGAATCGGTTTTGTGCAGGGGCTCGCGAGCGCACGATTCCGCCTGAAGGGCGCCGAGATCCTGCTGCTGGGAGCAGGTGGGGCAGGTCGTGCAATCGCCCATGCCCTGGCTGCCGAAGCGCCAGCTCGTGTGATGGTGATGGACCGAGATCCGGAATCAGTCGCCTTTACCGTCGACCTGATCAACCGCGTTGCCGGTGAAGGTATTGCCCGGAAAGCGGGCCGCGACGCCGGACGAGCCGCCGTCTGGATCAATGCGACGCCGGTGGGTCTGAAGCCCGGCGACGAATTTCCGGTCGAACTCGCAGCTCTGACGCCCGACACCCTTGTCGCCGATATCGCAAGCCTTTCACGGGAGACGGAACTGCTTGCCCGTGCCCGCGAACTGGGATGCACCACCAGCGACGGCAACGATATGCTCAACGCCCAGATATCACTGATCGCCGGATTTGCCGCCGGCCATGAGGCGGGAAGCCCTCTGGCCTGAGCAGGCACAAACAGCTTTTGCATTCAGGGCGGGGGCATGCAATCTAGCGCATGACCTGGAACACCATTTCATCTGGAACGCCGCATGTCTTCATCGATTATCGATAGGTGCTTTGCCATTGTGGAGACTCTGGCCGAGAGCCGCGAAGGCCAGAGCCTCGGTTCGATCGCAGATCGCACCGGAATGCCCAAGAGCGCGGTTCACCGGATGCTAGCAGCGCTGGCCGCCAGCGGCTATGCGGTTCAACTGCCCAACCGTGACTACAAACTGACCCTGAAGCTGCCGGGCCTGGGATTGCGATATCTGTCGAATATCGACCTTCTGAAGGAATGCCAGCCTGTGCTCGATGCCTTGGCGCAGGAGATCGGCGAACTTGTGCGGCTGGCGCTGGTGGAACAGGACAAGCTGGTCTGGATCGGCAAGGCACAGGGGGCACGCTCGGGTCTGCTGGTCGATCCGGTGATGGGACGCCAGGTCGTTCTGCACGCCACGGCGACCGGCAAGGTCTGGTTGTCGTCTTTGAGCGCCGAGAACGCGATGCGTATCGCCTTTGAGCAAGGGTTTGGAAACGCCGGGATCGATGGACCTAACGTCAAGACGACCGTCGAGGGTTTGCAGGCCGAGCTTTCGGCAACCCGGTCGCGCGGCTACGGCCTTGCCCAGGAAGAGGCGGAGCCCGGCATTTCCGCGATAGCGGTACCGATCCACTCCGGAAACGAAGCATCGGTGGTGGGCACACTGTCAGTGGCAGGGCCGAGCGCCAGGCTGACCGAGGCGCGGTTGCTGGAGTGTCTGCCGCATCTTCGTCGCGGCGCATCGCAATTGACCGGACTTGATGTCTTGCGCGACCTTACACCCTGATCAGCCGCGGTCCGTCGGCCCGTAGAGCTCCAGGAAATGCTCGGCGATCATCGGCACCTGACTGGCGATCATATGCTGACCTGAGTGGACCGCGGCTCCCCGTTGCATGGCCTGTTGCAGCAACTTTGTGACTGCTGGTTTGGCGACCACTTCGGCAACCAGCATCGATGCATCCAGAAGCGCCGTGTCGAGCGGCAATACGTCCGCCGCATCCATGCCAAGCGACGTTGCATTGATGACGATCTGTCCCGGTTTCGGAACTGCTTCGCAGGCGTAAATGCGACCGCCCACTGCGGCGCTCACACTTTGCGCGAGAGCCTCGGCCTTGGAATGGGTTCGGTTGCTGATGCCCACTTCCGATGCGCCTGCGGCGACCAGCGCCGTGATGATGGCTGCCGAGGCGCCACCCGCGCCGAGGACCAAGACGGACCGGCCACTGGGATCATGCCCCTGCGCCAGCAGTCCACCGACAAAGCCGCGCCCGTCGAACTGGTATCCCCGGAAGCTGCCGTCGCGTTCACGACGCACCACATTGACCGCGCCCACTTGCTCCGCCGCGGGATCGAGGCTGTCGCAAAGTGCTGCAATGCGCTGCTTGTGCGGCAGGGTCACGCCAAAGCCAACGAGATTCCGCATCGCCTTCAGGCCGCTGATCGCTGCCTCGATGTCATCGATATACATTGGCATGCAGACGATATTGGCCTTCGCCGAGGCGAAGATCGGGTTGATCACCTGTGGCGTCCGAACCTGCGCGACGGGGCTGCCGATCATGCCCATGATCAAGGTGTTGCCGTCGATAGAGAACGCCTCACTCACCCTCTGTCCCCCAGTCAAGATCCTTGCGGTCGAGCCACACGATGCTGCCGTCCTCGATGCCGACGATCAGGCCTAGCTCGCCGCTGCCGAACCAATCAACCGCCTCGGGGGAGGCCACATGCATGCCCATTGCGATGGTCTCGCCGCGATATTTCATGGCGACGGGATCGGCGAAGACAGGTGCGTCATTGCTGCCGATGTTTCTGAAGTAGAAGATGCCGGCCTGCCCGGTGGTGTTGCGTGGCGCGCCGGTCGGTCCCGGCGGAAGGCTGGCGCGGGCATGGGTGCCGGCAATCAGGTCGTAGCGGCCGGTGCCGGTCCAGTCGCAGATGCACAACTTCACGCGACCACGCCCGCCGCCAACGTCTTGCGTGAAGGTGATCGGGGTCGCGTTTTCCCAGGTCAGAAAACGCTTGTCCGTCAATTCGGTGTCGCCCGCTCGGAGGAAGTCCGACAGGCGCCCTTCCTCGTCAAGTGCAACATAATGCAGGGCGCCATCGCCCAGCCAGTCAACAACTGCCGGACGCACGCGCCAGACTGTCTTCAGCGGCTTGCCATCGTGGCAAAGTGCTTTCGGCGCGGCAAAACGCGGCGGATAGTCTGCGCCCAGATTGCGATAGAACATGTGCCGGCCCAGAACGTCGCTCATCAGCACGTCCGCCAGCCCGTCGCCGTCCCAATCGGCAACGGTCGGGCAGGTGTAGCCGAACATTTTCTCCGAAGGTCCCTGGATCGAGCCGTGCAGACCGGCGCTGACAAGAATCTCGGCGCCGTCTGCCGTCAGCTTGGTTTCAAGCCCAAGCTTCGGCTCTGCCGAAGGTCCCATGTTGGGATAGAACAGCAGCTCGCCCGAGCAATTGCCGACGACCAGGTCGGGGCGGCCATTGCCATTGAAATCATGCGCCGCAGGAGACGGAAGCACACTGGCGTGCACGATCGGAGCCTGGGTGGTTACCCGCCCGACTTTTTCGAACAGCGGTAAGCCGTCGGGCGCATCTCCCGTGTTGCGCAGGAAGGTGATGTAGCCGTCTTCCGCTCCGACCAGAATATCGAGATTTCCATCGCCATTCCAGTCGACGACGCAGGGCAGGTGAATACAGTGGTCAAGTTCCAGCATGGTCTGACCGGCGCCGCGAACCACATCGAGACGCTCGAAATTGCCGTCGCCCTGGCCGCGGGCGATCATCAGGATGTTCCAGAATTCGCCGGCAACGATATCAAGTTTGCCGCGCTTGCCGAAATCCCCGAAGGCGGGCGCAAGCTGGCCATAGACTTCCAGCGGGTTTTCGCCGGCCATGACCATGCGACCCTTGCCGAGGTCCGGCCTGGCAAGTGTCCCCTTGTTTTTGAAGGCGTAGAGATAACCGCGCAACGGACCGCCGAGCCAACGCCCGGCAGCGTCATAGGCCTTGTAGCCGTCGTCATTCCATTCGAGCCCATTGGGCCAGTAGTCGTCCCAGGAATCAGTGCCCACGAGCAATTCGAGTTCGCCGTCGCCGTCGATATCGGCAAAGCGGACCATGTGAAAATACTCGCTCTTGTGCTGCCAGTCGGCGTCGAGTTCGAGGATGACCGGTGGACCGAAGCGCGGCGCGCCCGGCTCACCGATGTTGGGATAGAGGTAGATCTGCGAGCGCATGCGCGAGGCGGAAACGAGATGGAAGCGGTCGCCGTCGGGCACTGCCGTGACATAGCCGCGAACACCCTCGACCAACGTCTCCGGACCCAGCAGCGGCGTATTGTCGGCATTCCTGCCGATTTCCTGGCGCACATAGACCTGACCGTCGTAGCATGGGTCCCAGCTCGAGATGATGAGGTCGCGGCCGCCGTCATTGTCCCAGTCAACGACATCGACGCAGGTGATGATCCGCCCCGAAGCAAAGCCGGTTTTCACGGATGCGTCGTACTTGATGGCCTGGTCACCATAAAACGGCCCACTCCAAACAACTGCGTCATCTTCCCATCGCTTGACAGTCACGGCAATTCCTCGCTTTAAAACATGTTCCATATAGAACACCATTTCGATTTGCGGAACAATGCTGAATTGGCTATAGCAGTTGAAACATCCACAGGAGACAGGCATGCCCCATCACGTTTCCGGAATCATTCCCGTCATGCTGACACCGTTCGCGCAAGACGGACAGATCGATTTCGAGGCGCTGGAGCGCCTGGTCGATTGGTACATCGAGCACGATGCCGATGCGCTGTTCGCCGTCTGCCAGTCGAGCGAGATGCAGTTCCTGAGCCTAGAAGAACGCTGCGCCTTGTCGCGCGCGGTTTGTAGTCAGGTCAACGGGCGGATGCCGGTCGTCGCATCGGGCCATGTCTCGGAGACCCTTGATGATCAGGTGGCAGAGCTTTGCGCCATGGCGGAAACCGGCGCGGATGCACTGGTCCTGGTCAGCAACAGGCTCGATCCGGAAAATGCGGGAACGGAAACCTTTCGCAATTCGCTCGACGAGATCCTGAAGCAAATTCCCTCCGATGTGGCGCTCGGCCTTTATGAATGTCCTGCGCCCTATCGCCGGCTGCTTAGCGACGACGAGCTGAAGTTATGCCGCGACACCGGCCGGTTTGTCGTGCTGAAGGATGTGTCTTGTGATCTCGAGACCGTAACGAGGCGCGTCAATATTGTTGAAGGCTCGCCGTTGGCGATCGTCAACGCCAACGCTGCGATCGCGCACGCGGCGATGCAGGCCGGATCCAGAGGATTCTCGGGCGTCTTTACCAATTTTCATCCCGACCTCTATGCTTGGATGTATGCGCACAGGGACGACGACACCTCGCTGTTGCGCGAGATGGTGACATTTCTCGCTTTGGCGGCGAATGCGGAGCCTCTTGGCTATCCGACGCTTGCCAAGATCTACCAGAAAAGCCTCGGGATCTTCTCGACCGAGATTTCGCGGGTGCAAACTTTCGATGTCCGCGAGAAATTTTGGGCGCTGGAGGACACTCTCGGCCATATCAAGAGGGGAACTGCGCAATTCCGTGCCAGGATTGTTGCCGAAAGTGGCCAGTCCGCCTGATGTACGTCTTTGGAAGCGCAAATGTCGATTCTTTGCCTTAGGTTGATGCTTCCGTCCTCACCTGACGAGCCAAAGGTGCCGGATGCGCAGGTTGATCTTCCTGCCCCTTGTAGATGGGTTGTGACCTTTGCGCTTTCGCACTGGTCGGACACTATTCCTTCTTGGGCTCCATCACCTGGATCCCCAGCTAAGGTTTTTCGACCCCCTCACAAGCATCTGAAATGGTTGGTGAAATCCGATCACCGCAGTTCTTGTAAGACAAAATTGTCATACACTCCCGGGGGACAGTCGTGCAAGACAATTCCCAAACGGATCGTCAGGCTGATGAGCCAGGCTGACCGATTGTCACCGCGCCCGTGAGGATCAGTTAGGGACAGCTCTTCGTTCGCTGAAAGACGTTCTCACTTGCGGCGGGTGCCATCTGCCTTTCGCAAGCCTCAAACGCACGACGGAAGCATGCTTGGCTGCATCCACAGGATGCTTCGTTCTGTGCCGTCTTGTGTTGCAGAAGTGGCAAGCCGCCACGATGTTCGGCGCAATATCCTCGCCGCCATCGCATCGAGCCTTGAGATGCTCGGCAGTGCATTGAAACCGCTTTGCCAGCCCAGGTGAAATCCCATAGCGCCCGATGAATTCCTCGGGCCTGGAAACCCACATCGGGTACTGGCAATAGAAACAGCGACCACCTTGTTGCTGGGCCGCCTGTTGTCTGAGTTTCTTGAGTCTGTTTCCTGAAGTCATGAGTCCACGTCCTTTGCTCCATTGCTGAAGCGGACGTGCAATGACCCCTATGGGTCACCCCTCAATTGGGAGGAATTATCCTCGCACAAGACGACGTATACTTTATACGTCACTCCGCAGTCTTTGAACGGTACGAGCGCCTTTCAGGCGTTTCGCTGACGAGATCGTCTGTTACGACTCCAGGCAAGCCATTTGTCTTGCCTCCATCCGATTTCAGCTTAGCAAAAGATCAGCCGTGATTAAGCACTTCGCCATCGCCTTACCGAGAGGGAAGAATTCTCCATTTTCTCCGCGAGCTTCCTTATCGGGAAGTTTTTATGGATTGCTGAATACTCTTCCTGTACGGTAAGACAAAATATGGAGAGCACCTCATGATCCGTTCAGCCGCAGATTTCGGCACACTTGTTAGAGACCACAGGAAAAAATTGGGATGGACGCAGGCCCAGCTTGCCGAACGTTGCGGCACCGGTGAGCGCTTTATCGTTGACTTGGAGAGCGGCAAGCCCAGTTGCCATCTTGAAAAGTCACTCATCGCGGCACGGACAGTGGGCATCGATCTCGGTGACCTGAAATCTGCGACGTCGCCTGCTACCTCTGAAGCCGATGACGATCTCGGCTATCTACCCCGGTTCTCCTGATCAGGTGCTCTTGTGACAACGATCTATTACGAAACCTGGCCCGTCGCCCAGCTCATCGACCACGATGGGATTTCGCTTGCCTATGAGCCGAGTTGGGAAAGTCGCACCTCGGCATTCCCAATCTCACTGACCATGCCGATGCGGTCGGGCCCCTATGGGGCTAATCAGATCATGCCCTGGCTTGCCAATCTTCTGCCTGAAACGCATCTCTCCGAGATTGGTCAGCAGCTGAAAATTTCGCCTCAGGACATTGTCGGCCTTCTCATGAACCTCGGCCGCGATACCGCAGGAGCCTTTTCGATCGGTGAGCCGCGCCGAAGCGGAAATAATTTCCGCATTGTCCCCGATGAGGCGGCGCTTGAGCGCATATTGAACGAACTGCCAGAGCGCCCCTTCCTGATCGGAGAGCAGGGGGTCTCCATGTCTTTGGCGGGTGTGCAGGACAAACTGCCTGTCTACATTGGTAAAGATGGCAAGATAGCTATTCCCGTCGATGGCACGCCCTCTACGCATATTCTGAAACCGGACATCAAACGCCTGGCCGGAAGCGTTCAAAATGAAGCCTTCTGCATGACCTTGGCCAAGCTCTGCGGTTTGGAGACGGCTGAGGTGACGACTGGTAAGGCGGGAAAGCGAGACTACCTTTTGGTCGAACGCTATGATCGTCTCGCCGACGATCAAGGAACAATTCGCCGTATTCATCAGGAAGACTTTTGCCAGCTGCTCGGCCTGTTTCCGCCCGAAAAGTATGAGCGTACCGGACTTGGACAGCGCGGCGGCGCATCACTGGTGCAGATGTTTGACGCGTTGGCGCGATACGTTTCTCCTGGCGAAAGGCTGAAGCTGCTTGACGCCGTGATTTTCAACATCCTGATCTGCAATTCCGACTCCCATGCCAAGAACTATTCAGTTCTCATCGGTGCGGCGGGAACTGCCAAACTTGCACCGCTCTATGATTTGATGTGCGCAGCAGTTTACAAACAGGTGGACCAGTCACTTCCTCAGCAACTTGCGACAAAGCGAAACGCCAATGAACTCCACGGGAACGATTGGCGACAATTTGCAGAGGCTGTCGGATTGAGCCCAGTCTCGGTTATCAGGCGTGTTCGCGAAATGACGGACCAGGTCATGAGCCAGCTGGATGGCAGACTTGAGCCCCTCTTTGGTGGGCAAGGCGCGGGTGCAGAGATGGCCGACAAACTCGGCCACCTGATAAGCAAGCGGTGTCGTCGGATAGATCGACAGCTTCGCCAGTGAGGCGTGGTCAGAGCATTCCTTATTATGGCTTTGGCGCACCTGTAAAACACGGCCTCTCCGCCTGAAAATTCAACGAACAAGCGCCGCGGGATAACGATTTCTCCACAAGAGGAAATCATCACCGTTATGACCGCAGGTTGGTCATAAATGCTCGTGTTGTTGCTTTTCGAGTTGGTCGAAATCAATCAAATCTGGCTGCACCAGAATGTTGTGATTTTCCCTAAATCGCTGGATTTCGACCATTGAAAAACTCAATAAAATCAACAAAACACTTTTAACATCAATATGTTGACAATATAAAATAATTTGACTTACTAAAAAATTGAGATGATCATAGATATACAGCAACGAGCCGGATCGATGAGAAAGATGAAAATAAAAATGTCAAATAAAGAAAACAAGAATGCTAATAAGAATACTGAAAATACGTTTCTGAGCGCTGAAAGCATACAATCAGGTTCGACCGAAGGTGCGGTATCACCTGAAGTGACAAGCACACTGAAACGAGCGGCAGCAAAAATCACCGCGCTCAATCGCGATTCTACTGAACAAGCTTTCGAGAAGGGTGCGATATTCGCGGAGGTGAAATGCCTTGTCCCCGAGAAATCATTCGGACAATGGCTGAAGACATTCTCCGACTACAAAGTCCGCTCTGCGTGGAACTACACCTCGGTGCACGAACACCTTCAGGACCATCGCGAGCAACTGATCGCATCGGCAGTGTTGCCGACAGTGTTGTTCGAGTTGGCCAAGGGTGAACCGGCGCAAATCGAAACCCTCGTTGCCCGCATCGCGGCCGGCGAGCGTCTGAAGGTCAAGGATGTCAAAGAAGCAGTCGGGGGAAAACCGAAGTCCGACATTCCTCCTCTCGACGTGGGTGGACTGGTGGGGCTTCGCAAAGCGGCTGAAATCAAGCTGAGCACCGACATCACCGAGTTCGCGGAGCGCGTGAAGCACATCCTAACTCACGTAGATGCAGCTCTTGATTCGAGTGCCCTGGGCAAGCGGGTCATCAAAAGCAAGCTCGCTGACCAGATTGAAATCCAGAGCCGTCATGCACACGACCTGTTCAAGGTGATCGCTGCACCAATTCGGCCGCACAGCTGGAATGAAAAAGGCAATTGGGAAATCGGCATAGTGGAAGACGGAACTTCATGGGGCAGGGTTCAGCGGCTGTTGCGCCAACTCGGCGGTGCCGATGGTTGGCCAGCAGCTACCGAGCTTGTTGACTGGCTGGCTCAAGAAGTCACTCCCGCTCTGCGCTTTGTGATACACGGCGAACCAATGACGAGCGGCCCAGTAATGGCTAAAAGCGATGACGCTGCCGAGGTGGTTTCGATGAAAGCCGCTGTGCCGGTGGAGGCAAAGCCCGATCCGGTAACTGACGATATGGCACCGGTAGAAGTGAAGGCTGCTAGGAAGCCGAAGCGAGAACAGCAAAAACAACAGCCAATGCCGCCGTCCGTCATCAAACTCACGAAACACCTGTCGTTAGGATCAGCTGCGTCCTGAGTCTCAACTTCCTAAATGACATGCTCCGCTTCGGCGGGGCTTTTTTTTGTCTAGACCCGAGAAATGCCCGCGTCACCTGTTAACCATGCCGGAGCTCTTTGTTCCGGATGCGTTCTTCTTGCTTGCCGGACAAGGAAACCCGGTCTATCCCTCATGTGTCGGCAGAAACTGAATATCTGCAGTGACTTAGCGGCCCCCGAAGATGCTCTAACATCAACGAGGGCCTGACCCACAACCTTCTTTGGAAAGGATTAGGGCTATGTTGACCCTTAACGCTGTCTTCCCGTGTGTGGAAGCACTCTCTCCCAGTTCTCCAGTTGAAAATGCTGCGGCAGTTGCTCCGCGACTCCCACGGATCGCCACCGGCGACCCGACCAGGAAACCGCGATCGACAGGTTCCATCTTGGCCTTGCGCTGACTGACCGAACCCGACGGACTGTCCGTCGTCAGATAAAATGGGACATCAGAGCGGCTTGAGTATTGGAGGCTCTGGTTCGTTTGTGTGACTGATTATGCCGCTTGTTTTTGATGGTGCAAGCGACGTTGGCGGATTGTCAGCTTCTTGATCTCTTTCCTTTCTCTCAAGATGGCTTTGTCGCGCCCAAAGTAGACGTCGGCGGGTGTGACGTTCTTCAAGCTCTCGTGGTAGCGCCTGTTGTTATAGTAGTCGACGAAGGCCTCGATCTGGCGTTCAAGATCGCCTGGCAGATAGTAATTTTCCAGCAGGACCCGGTTCTTCATCGTCTGATGCCATCGCTCGATCTTTCCCTGGGTTTGCGGGTGGAACGGGGCTCCACGAACGTGATCCATCTTCTTGTCCTCCAGCCATTCAGCCAAATCGCCAGAGATGTAACATGACCCGTTATCGCTGAGCAGGCGCGGTTTGTGGCGCACGACGGCCTGGTCGCAGCCCGATGCCTGAAGCGCCAGTTCAATGGTGTCTGTCACGTCCTCGGCCCGCATGTTTGTGCAAAGCTTCCAGGCGATGATGTAGCGGCTGTAATCGTCCAGGATCGTGCTGAGGTAATACCAGCCCCACCCGATGATCTTGAAGTAGGTGAAGTCGGTCTGCCACATCTCATTGATGGCGATAGTTTTGTCTTTGAACTCATTGGCTGCCTTGATCACCACATAGGCCGGTGCGGTGATTAAATCGGCTTCCTTCAGGATACGATAAGCCGATGATTCAGAGACAAAATACCGCTTCTCATCAGTGTATTTGACTGCCAGCTCCCGGGTCGTCAGCGCCTCGTGTTCCAGCGCGAACTCAATCAGGTCATCACGCCGGTCTTGGGGGATACGGTTCCAGACCGACTTCGGCCGTGGAGACCGATCATCCAAGGCAACAACCCCACCGTCGAGGTAAAGATCATACCATCTGTAAAAAGTGGTGCGCGGTATGCCCAGCATATCGAGGGTCTGCTTGGTTGGCAGGTGCGATCCTTCGACCGTGCGAATGATCTCAAGCTTCTCGGTCGCAGGGTATCTCATGCCTCGTCCTCCCCAGCACCTGTCATGCTTTTTTTGAGCAGGCGGTTCTCCAGGGTCAGATCGGCGACGCATTCCTTCAACGCCAAGGCTTCAGAGCGAAGGTCCTTTACTTCCGGCGACGTCGCTTGCCGTGCTGTGTCACCCGAGAGCCGGCGCTTGCCTGCTTCCAGGAACTCCTTCGACCAGCTGTAATACAGGCTTTCGGCGATACCTTCGCGGCGGCACAGCACCGAGATGCTTTCCTCTCCACGCAAACCCGCCAAAACGATACGGATTTTTTCCTCCGCTGAATAGGTCTGGCGGGTCTTGCGGCGGATGTTCTTGACCAGCTTGTCAGCTGCGTTCTTCGATGTTTCAGGCTTCTGTCTCATCTCGATCTCCCAATCGGTAAGATGAACCAGAAATCCTCCGTTGTTCAAATCCTCAAATCTGTCCCACGGGCGCTGACGTCAGACACCGACGGACATCCTAGCCAAAGGCAGTGTGACTGATCTGACCGATCGGTCCGACGCGGAAATAATTTCCGCGTGAGCACATCCGTGCGTCGCCATTGTGCTGTTCCCACATTTCTACATTTTCTTCAGGAGACCCTCCATGACCACTCAACTTTCTTCATCTGATCTGGCCTCCGCCTACAAGCATCATGCCAACTTCGAGAAACTCCAGCCGCTGCTTCAGGCACTCGTCACAGAGGTCACGGCCTCCACATTGTCGGTGGAGGCGATGCGGAAATCCTTCAAAGGCAGTCTGGATAAGGCTGCCTCTGTGCTTCGGTCGGTGCCTGTGCACGAAGGCCGTCTTCTCGAGCGTGGCATTGACTTGCTGGCTACCTGCAATCCCGATTTGACTGTTCTGTCGCAGAATATTCGACTGCCACTTACCCAGGCGGCTATGCAACTCGTCGAACACAATGACGCCCGTCTTTATCGTGGTCTTACCTTTGATGCAGATACAGGTGGTCGCAAGTCGTACACCCCAGATCATTTGATCATCAACACCCAAACGGGGATCGCACATATGGTCGATGTCAAGCGCAGTCTGACGTCTTACGAGGCATCCCGCCTCGCCGATCTCAAGAATCGCATGCTGGCCTCAGCTCTCTTCGCCCCTGATTATCTCTACAAAGAACATCACCGGCTCTCGGTGCAAGAGGTGCGTGTCGTCATTCTCAACGCAGAAGGCAGCCGCACGGATATCAAAGGAGGAATCTGGCCGCTGTCGCACCTTGATCATCTTCTGGAGGTAACCGGCGCCGGTGAAGCCCTGTTGTCGCTGCGCAAGATGTTCCGTGAGAGGATCGATGCCAACTGGATGGCGGCCCGCAGTCCGAATTCTGTATCGGACATTGATGGTTCAACTTCGATGATCGCTCTCGATGACCATGCCCACGATGCAGGGGATGAGGATGGATCAGCCACACTGCTGACCGATGGAGGCGAAGAGGCAATCGTCAACGATGACCGGCCGCCTGTCATCGTCGGCTTTGCCCAGGTTCCAGCGCCCCGTCCGCATTAGCATCTCTCGTTCGAGAGCATCGCCAACCAAATCCAAGATTGAAATCCATTAGTGCTGAGCCTGAGGGCTCAGCCAAGGGAGACCCATGCCATGACATCAGACACAGCCACACTCCTCACCTTCCCCACCGTCACTTCACTAACTGAAGTGAAACAAGATCGCAGTCAGTCTCCAAGCCGCCTGTTGCTGCAAACCGACACGCCGCCCTCCCTTCAGTTCAGGGGCGTTTCCCAGGGACCGACGAAGCTCATTGTTGCAGGGCCGCAACCGATGACCTCGGAGCAGCACGCCAGACATGTTGCCAGCGTGGTTCGGATTGCCATTCGCTCGGCCAAACGCAGAGGGGTTCGTCTTGAGAGCATGCTCTCTATCCCGCGCAAATGGCTCCTTGATCTCTGTGACGAGGGTGACCCGACCTGCCTCATCATGCGCGACTGGCTCCTGGGAAACCAAAAACATCTTCCGAAAGACCTGGAAGACGCCGCAACCGGCTGGACAAGCGGAAAATGGGGAGATGCCTGATGAACACGATCACTGACCGTATTTCCCGACATCTTCTCAAGCGCATCCGCAGACTTGCCGTGCTTGATCTCTATCAGCGGGCGTCAGACGTAGGACTGCTCGCCATCAACTTTCCGTTCGGCGAAAAGAAACTTGGCGTGGCATGGCAAGTCTCCGGGCCTGCGGCATCGGGGCTTGCCGGCGACACGGACCGTGCCCGCCGTCTTGTCAGTCGTGCGTTGAACCGCGCACCGACTACAATGCATGACGGCTTTGTCGACCATGATGGCAGCGAGCTCATTAGTCGGATTGCGATTGGTGCGTCTGACAATCAACCAGCGTCCCAAGTCCCGACAAAACGCACCGATGTTGGCGTGAAACCGACACGGCGCAACAAGGGCCAATCAAGTTTACTCTTTCCCAACAGTCCAAGTCTGCTGAATTCTCCAACCATGTTTGCGCTGCTACGCGAGTTCCTGCCGCCACCCAATCCGACGCATGTAGCTATGGCCCTTCTGATCGCCCGTGCGGTGGGCGAGAGCGTCACTGACCTGGACCAGTTTTTCGAAGTCCTGACACGACGGAACCCCGTGATCCTGCTTAAAATCCCGGTCATAGGTTTTGAACGGCAAATCGGTAAAATGCTGGAGGAAGCCTTGATCGCGCCCTTTTATGCTGAACTGACCGACATCCGAAGCGACCGCCCGCTCTCGGAGCGTTTGAGAGACGCCCGGCCAGAGATGCGAAAGCGGAAGGTTGTTACCGGCTCGGGCCGCAACGTTGCGGACTTAACCCGACGAAATCTGACGCGATCCTTGGGCAAAGCCATCCTTGGCGACGCGGTACCCCTTGTAATTGCCGACGAGACATCAGCAAATGCGAGGCCCGAGATCACAGTTGCGGCTGACATTATGCTTCAGTGTGCGGGAATTGACCAAGCATTGATCTCCGACCTGCTTCAGGTCTGTCTCGGCATTCTGGCAAGCGAGTCTGTCTCAGTCATGGAAGAAATGATGTTCGATCCAGGCAGTCTGAGTGTCGATGATCTGGCGCTTGCCGTGCGGCCTGGGCGCACGGCAAAGACAGTGCTGAGCCTGCTGGCGACCCTTGCGGACGCGGCTGGCGAGGATAAGGTTGAAGATGATGACAACAGGTCTCGCAGGGGGCGCTCATCACATCCATTGTCAGCGTTACGAGACAAGCCGAAGGCTTCTTCGATCGATATGATCCTGCCGGAGGTCGAGTCTTCGACCGATGCAGCCACCGACAATACGAACACCGTGATCTCTGGAACGGCAGTTGAGGCCGCATCATCAACACATCATGTGCGGTCACTGCGCGTCGGAAATCTGGCCGGCTATGGCGAAGCGCGACCTTGGGCACTCGACCTGAAGGACGACCTTGCGCTCTGGCGCGAAGGCGCACTCGGCTGGGATGAGATGAGTTCTAAAATGCTGCTCTCCGGGCCGCCCGGCACTGGCAAGACGACTTTTGCGCGGGCACTTTGCAATACACTTGAAGTGCCGCTGATTGTGAGCTCGGTCGCGGCCTGGCTCGAACCTGGGTATCTCGGCGATGTTCTTCAACAAATGTCAAAAATTTTCGAGACCGCGCGGGAAAATGCGCCGTGCATCGTCTTCATCGATGAGCTGGACGCGATTGGAAGTCGTGGTGGTGGTGGAGGCGGAGATGACCGTCACGGACATTACTGGACGACTTTGATCACGCGCTTGCTGGAACTGCTCGACGGGGCACTGAAAACCGAAGGCGTCATTGTTGTCGCCGCGACAAATCTTCCCGAACGCATCGACCCTGCGCTGCTTCGCTCGGGCAGGCTCGAAAAACACGTCCTCATCCCACCGCCAGATTCCGAGGCTCTTGCGGGGATTCTCGTACATCATCTCGGCTCCGATCTCGCTGCGGTACTGGCGTCGGCTCCCCGACGCGCTGACTCGCATTCTGAAAGCTCCGCACAGGACATGCCGTCGTGTGTCTCCACCCATCCGAAGTCACCAAAGGCAGATGCAGCCTTGAAGAAAGGACATGCCCATGTCTGACATCCATACAACTCCTTCACCCTCGACCGCACTTCAATCCCTAGCGCTGTTGGCCACTGGACGGACCGGTGCCGATATCGAGCGGTTGGTT
This sequence comes from Hoeflea sp. IMCC20628, assembly GCF_001011155.1. Classification (NCBI taxonomy): domain Bacteria; kingdom Pseudomonadati; phylum Pseudomonadota; class Alphaproteobacteria; order Hyphomicrobiales; family Rhizobiaceae; genus Hoeflea; species Hoeflea sp. IMCC20628. Next base: position 3,237,078 of record NZ_CP011479.1, on the reverse strand, counting down.
CGCGAAGTGCGCCAAAAGGCCCGACGGGACAAGCGTGGACTGACATGGGCTGATGTTGAGCAGGCGCTCGGTGCAGATCGGAAGGTTATGTCGGATGATCTACGCTGGCGTGTTTCTGTTCATGAAGCGGGCCATGCGATCGTCTGGTCACTGCTAGGGATTGGTGAGGTCGAGTCCGTTACCCTTGGCATGCGGGATATGGGCCAGGTAACGGTCCAACGGTTTACACATCTTTCGCAGACAGAAGATTGGCTTACAAAAACCATGGCGGCCATTCTGGCCGGGCGCGTCGCGGAACTGCTTGTTGTCGGGGAACCAATGGTGGGCTCGGGTGGTGGCGAAGGCAGCGATCTGGCCAAAGCTACAGGAATCGCGCTTGATGCAGAGACAAGTCTCGGCATGGCAGAGCATCAACCACTCCTCTATCGCCTGTCGAGTCGCGGCTTCGATATGCTGACATTGGATCGTGACCTTGCTAACCGGGTGAATGCAAGGCTGCTGAATGCCGAGACCATGGCGCGCGGTTTGCTTGAGGAGCAAGGGTCAAAGCTGATGAAGCTTGCCAGCCATCTCAATCAAGCTGGCGTGATGTCAGGGGACGAGGTGCGGCAGTTATTGGGCATGGATATCGGCCGTGATGATGAGGGTGGCGAAATCCGACTCTGAAACGGCGATTCTTCATGGCGCCACACCGATTCCGATGTGCGGAGTTTCGATTCTGAAAGCCGAAACGGCGATTCATACGCGAACGGCGGTTGCGGCCGGTGACTACCTTGTCGGTCTCATCTATCCTGGCAGGCGGTGGTGGATGACGATGTCATGCACGCTGCCGCTGATGCCATCTGATTGGCAACACCTTGTCTGCAAGGCGATCCAAATTGGCGCAATTGATTTCGCTTCGGATCAGGTTGCCGACAATTTAATGCAAATCACCTCAATTTACCCTTCCGCGATTCCGATCTCCAGATAAGTGTTTCCCGTTTTCACTGTCGCGATTCGGATGCAAACCTCGTTTGTGCGCAGCAGCGTTTGCAGTCTTCGATCGAAGTCCTTGCCTGCAATCTCCCTTTGGATTTTCAACATTGGCAAACATCGTTTGTCCCTTGCATCGCCGGCCGACAGGCTGGGTCTCCACAACAAGGGAGAGCAAAATGGGGAAGAAATCAAAGAAACAGCGCAATGCTGAGCAACTGGTCCGGCAGCAGGGAGTGAGAGATAAGGCCCGTAACCGTCGTCGGCCATCCAGAGACGACATTGCGCGCATGCTGCTCTGGAAGATGATCATGAGCGCCGAGAACCATCGTCTGGGACGGCAGCAGGCGCTGGATAGGCTGTGCGATGAGATCGTTGATGGCTTGGAACTCCAGGGATTCAGTGTTCGCGAAAGCGAGGAGGTCTTCGAAGGCCTGGCTGATCGCTATGCCAATGGGCTGTTTCCGTTCCGCCCGAAGCGTCATCTTTCTAAAGACAGTGGCGACTTGGATGCCAACTAGGCTTGCCTGCATTTAAGGCTGGGTGGCCTGGGCTGTCGGTTGAGGACATCAATCTATCGGCGCTGTTTGTCGCATCCCAAAATTGTTGCTCTCATGCGCGCTGCCAGCCAAATCCTGAATCGATGGCTAAAGGCCTTGCTTCGGGCTCTAAATTTTCAGGCTATTGCAAACTCCGTTGCTGTTCTAAATCCTGTATTCCCCCCGTTACTTCATGTATCGGCGTTTGAAAAGGAATCGACGTTTTTGGCGTTCGTAAGTTGAATTTTTGGGAGAATGCTATCCATCAAACAAGCATAGTCATAACTTTCAAATGATGTCTGTTGAAAAGTTGGGATTGGTATGGCTATATAATTATAAGAATAAAAATGTTTGTATACTTATAAAATTCTATAAATATAATAAATGTATAGTGTTAATATTAGTGTATTGACGTAATCTTTTATTTATTCTGTAATATATATTTCTATAAGTAGATTCTTTTGTTAAGTAAAAATTATGAACAATTCATTCTGGCGTTCGATGCGGCAATTGGGTCTAGTGCGGCTCCCAGCATTCTGTACGAAGCAAGGCTTTTGCTGCCGGGCGAAGACGCCGCCGTCATTGTGACCCGGCAAAATATTATAGCAGAAATCAATGATGTGCCGGTGTCGCTAGATCATTCGATGAACGCCTTCGTTGAGGAACACGAGTGCGAGATCCGGGAGGTGGCGGCAGCAGACCTTGGGTTTTATCAGGAAATAGTCATGGCCGGTCGATGGCATAATCACGGAACGGATATGCAGGAATTCGAGCCTTATCTCACACGCAAAACGGATGACGAGGGCCGCGGGTACACCGACAAATATGACTACGAGTTTTTTGGCTATGGCGGGGAAGGGCATAATTTGGAGTTTAATTCCAAAACCGACGGCTGGACTGCCTGCCGAACAATCATGGCTGTAACTGCCCGGCTCACCGACTACTGTAGCCTGTCCCCAGATTTGCCAAAGACTTTAGGGCTCTCTACAGGCGCAATATGGTATCCGCCGGCGGGGTCTAGGCTTCCGTATCTAGTAATGGAACATGCCAACGAACAAATGGAACTGATGTGTGCATGATACTTGCCGATGGAGCAGGGTGCATTTGAGGTAAGTCCAGCTTCGGTGAGAATCAGAGTTTTTCAATTGAGTTGGCAGTAAGCGGACTTTCGTTGCGTCGTGAACGAATGACTGAAATGGGGCCGAGAGGAGACTGGCAGCTTTCGTTGTCCAATCGACCAAAGCGGACTTAGTCATCCGACTCTCACTCGGTGTCAGCACGCGGCAGTCAAACCACAGGCTGCTTTGCGCCCAAGTCGATCCGGGAAGAGAGGGACAAGCGTCCCTGAGGCGAGCCCGACGGTCTTGCGCTCCCCCTACAGCGGGGAGCGCCCCGCACTAAGCCTCAGTCCGGCGTGCGACGGACGAACGCGACGGGCGGGGCTTCGGCCGCCGCTGTGACGCGCCGCTCCAGATCATGCGCCTCGGCGACACCAACCGCCACCAATTGGCCCAGCGCCCGATCGATCCGCGCGCGCGCCGGATGCGCTGGCGCGAGCAATCCCGGGTCTTCGACAACACACGCCTCAAACCATTGCACGACCTGGCGGCCGACGCCCGCCGCGATCCACAGCTCCGGTGACGTCGTGCGGCCGAACCAGGCCTCGACCGCGTCCAGCAGGAAACCGACATGGCGCGAGCGCGGCGCGACCAGCAGCAGGTTCATCGTGCAGCGCGCCACGAACACCGTTTGACCCCCGGGCAACATCGGGCGGAGTACCGGCAGGAACGGATCGACCCGGTCGAACAAGGCCGGCGGCAGATAGCTGTGCGTCCCGTTGATCATCCCATAGGTGTTGAACAGCATCTTCGCGATGAGGCCACCGCTCTCCAGATCGATCCGAGCTTCGGCCGGGTCGCGAGCGCTCTGCCACCGGTTGAGCGTCATCAGGCGCGCGACAAGCTTTTCGCGCAGCGCCACCGGCCGCGCCGGCGCACGACTGGTATGGTTGAAATAGAGCACGTCAGCGGCATGCTGCACTGTCTGCGCGACCTCGCCGAACGGCGCGTTCGGTAGGTCGGTCACGAACGGCAGATCGGCCGCGAACGCCTCATCGTCTCCGTCGAGCAGCCGCTCGGCATAGAACGCGTAATAATGCAAATTCCAGTCGTTCGGCTCGCGGCTGATCTCGGCATCGGCCGCATAGCCCAACCCGTTCATTCGCCCCGTCCAGTCAGCATAGGCCGAGACGATCTCCTGCCGCCAACCGATCGTTCCCGCAGGCGCCGACTGGATTATCGCCAGCCATTGGGCCGCCGCCCGATGATCGGCGTGAAGGATCGCGGGCGAAGCGTCGACTGCCGTCTCCAGCGCGTCGTTGGCATCGAACTCTTCGGGCGTGACTGATCCCGGCACCCGCATCCGGCTGGCCCGGCGCAGATTCGGTTGCTCCTCGGGCCAAGCGGGCCAGTTCGGTTCCGCGCCGCCATCAAGCCAGGCCAGTTCGGCCGTCACCGCCGCGTCGGTCAGGGCCGCGCGCTCCGCTTCGAACGCTGCCTGCGGCGCCTCGTCTACCGGTTCGTGGCTCTTCCAGCGCCACGTCATGCCGGCAAATGCCGCCCGCATCATCGCCTTGAAGAGACGCGGCTCGATCTCCAGGATGCGTGGGACAGCCGCCGCTATCGCGGGGGCTGCCGCCCGATCCTGGCGTGTCGCGAGCGCGACCAGCGCATCCCGATCGGCGGTTTTCCCCAGCCGCGCCCAGAGATGGATCAGCGCGAGGATCGCGATCGCCGGGCGGTTGTAGCGCAGCATATCGCGCGAGCCGCCGCCGCGATCGGATTTCTCCTCGAGCGCGATCCCGATCACTTCCCGCACCCAGGCTTCGTGTGCTGCCAGCAGCGCGTCGTCGCCGTCGCGCGCGACGAGCAGCGCCGTCGTGATCAGCCGCGTCGCGCGTGATTGGAGCGCGTCGGTATCGCTACCATCGGGCACGCTGCCCTCGGCATAGGCGACCGCGTCGCGCGCGGTGTCGGCCGTCGCATACTCGCCACCGTCGACCGCCATCGAAATGCGTGCTTCCATTCCGCTCGCCTGGACCGACACATCGCGCTTGGCTTCGAGCGCCGCGATATGCGCGGCCTCGTCCGGCGGCGACCGGTATTCGAGATTGCCGTCCTCCCGCTCGTACCAGTTCGCCAGGGTGAGGACGTTGAGCGCATAGCGGCCGGCGAACTCAGCGTCGCTCAACGTCGCGTGCGCGGCATAAGGTTCGAGCGTCTCGACCGCGGCCGCGAGCGCTGTCCGCAATGCATTGCCGACCGGCTCGTCGGCCAGAAAGTTCTGCAGGGTGTCGATCAGCGAATAGCCGCGCGAGGGTCGTGCTCTCAGATCGGCCATGCGCACCAGACCCTTCGGCTCTTCCTTCAGTCCCAGCGTGTCCAGCCCCGACCCCATCTGGTCATGGATCTGCCGGGTGCGATCGTCGGCAAGGAGCTGCGGGCTCGCGAGAAACGGCGCGAGCGGTACGCGCGCGACAGTGCCGTGCGACAGCAGCACGTCGATCGCGATGAGAAGATAGGCAGCGGCGCCGCCCTCAGGGCCCAATATGTCGGCGAGCACCGCCTCGACCGGATCGCCGCCATCGAGCCGCTTCTGGCTCCACGCCTCAAGCGCGAGCAGCCCGGAAGCAGCCGCATATTCATCGCCGTGGCCCCGCGACCAGCCATAGGTCCAGCCCCAAGGGAAGAAGCGCGGCCCCTCGCCAAAGTCGACCGTGATGCCGTCTTCGCCAGGCTCGCGCCCGTCGGTGTGAAAGGCGATTGCCTCGTCGACCAGCCCCCGGATCAGCGCCAGTCCTTCGGTCGGCGCCGCGTTCAGCAGGTCGAGAAACGGCGGCTGCGCGGGCGATGGCGGCAGATAATCGCTATCAGCAAAGCTGAACGCGCGCTCCATCACCCGCTCCCGCCGGCGCCGCCCTTGCTTCTTCTCGATCAGGCTCGCTTGGACCATCGCCGCCAGTTCGGCCGGCGCGACGGGAGCGATCACGCTCGAGAACTGGCGCAGGTCCTTCATCTTGTGATGGTCGCCGTCGCCCGTGATCGCGGTGAGATAGGCCTTGAGCGCATCGGGCGCGAACGACCCGAGCAGCATCGCCATCAGCCGGAGCTTTTCGATCGTCTGCCGCCGCGCGTCGCTCGCCCAGCGCGCGCGACCCTCTATCCCGGGTATCGTGATCGGCATGTCGCGCAGATCGAGCTGGCACAGCCAGTCGAACAGCAGCCGGGCCGTTCGCTCGGCGAGCGAGGAGAGCATCTTGAGGAAGAAAATCTGAATCTCGATCAGCTCGACCACGGCGTCGATTGCCGACACTGGAACCTCGGCGTCGTGGTCAAGCACCCAGCGCAGCACCAGGACCGACGATCCCGTCACGTCGGTCCGGTACGAGCGCGGCAGGTCGACCTTCGATCCATCAGGCAAGGTGATGATGTCGGCTGCCGCCTGCGTCTCGACCGCGACGATCGTCGTTGACAGTTCGGTCAAGAGTGCGCCGCCCTCGGCGAGGAGCGAGGCGCTCGACTTTTCGAGCAGAACGATCGCGACTTCAGACCTTACCAGCGCGAGGATCGCTTGTCGGCGCCACGAACCGTGCGCGCATGGAGGCGACAGGTGCGCGAGCAGGTCGAGCCAGGCGGTCGCATCCTTGCCCTTCTCGAGCAAGAGCCGCGCGGCGATCTCGATACCGCGGGCGACGCGCGGCGACACGGGTCCGCCCAGGTCGAACCCTCCCAGGCGGGACGGGTCTTCGGCGAGGTAATTCCCGATCGCCCAGTCGCGCAGCACGTCGTGATAAAAATCGAGCCGGTCGCGCCGGACCTCGCGGAGCGACTGGGCACCGAGCAGATGGTTTCGCGCGGGCGAATCCTCGGCGAGATCGATTCCGGCGTCGCCCTTGAGCGCAGCGGTCGCCAGCGCCTCGAGTATTCGCTGCGCTGCCCGCACTTCGGCCGCGGGCGCGCCATCGGCACTGATCCACCAAAGCTGCGCAAGCCCGGCCTCAGTCCGCACCGACGCGGCGCTCGGTTCGCGGAGCAGTCGCGACAAACGGTAGAGGTTGCGCACGAGCTGCGCTGCGGGATGGCTGGGATCGAGCAGCATCCGCAGCTCGGGCGCCTGATCGGTCAGGATCGCGACTTCCTCGTCCGACAGCGCCCCGACCTCGACCGCGTGCATCCCGCCCAGCGCGGTCGAGATCCGGTCGTCGAGCCATGGAATAGCGTCGCTGGCGCCGGTCCGCCGCGCGGTCGCGATCACCGTGAAGCCGGGAATGGCGCAGGCGGCCCGCAGCAGCTCGCTGATCGTGCGCTGGCGCCCTGCATCGTCAACCATGTCGATGCCGTCGATGAAGAGGTACGCGCCGCCGCTCGCCGCCAGATCGGTCAGGAAGGCGTCCGCCGATCCGGGAATGCCGAGCGCGTTCGCCAAGTACAGCCAGCCACCCGGCGGCGTCGCCTCACGGTCGAGGACGATGATCGGGGCACGCGCGGCGACGCGCTCGGCATAGTGGCGCAGCACCCAGGATTTACCGACGCCGGTATCGCCGCGCACGACGATGAAGCGCTGCGTCTCGGCCGCATCGTCGAGCGCGGCAACCGCCGCCAGCCGCGGCAGCGTCACGCCCGCGACGCTCGTCCCGATAGGCGAGAGCGTGTTCTGCGCGAGCTCGGCGAGCCGCGCGCGGGCCGGGCCGTATTCGCGTTCGCCGGCAAGCTTGAAATCGGCCTCGGCGAGGTTGGCCTTGAGTCCAGCGGTATCGATCTCGCCGCCCCGCGTGCCGGTCTGGATTGAGAGATCGACGAGGCGGCTCCACAGTGCCTCGGCGCGCGCGACCTGCTCGTCCGCCAGCGCCATCCGCGCGAGCGCCAGGCCATAGGTGCGACCGATCGGCGCGCTGGCCTCGAAATCGAATTCGAGAATCAGTATCCGGCGCAGCAGCCGCCAGATCGTCTCATCCGTATCGGCGATGCCGCCTGCGGCAAGATGCGCGCGCGTCGTCGCGACGAACGCGCGCATGTCATCGTTCGCCACGCCCTTGGCCGCCAGACGGGTGAAGAACTCGCCCGCTGTGGCCGCGCTGCGCGCCCAGCCCAGCACGTCCTGATAGGCACCCGAGATCTTGCGGCTGGTCCGCTGCGTGGCAATCCCAAACAGATGGCGCTCCGCCGGCACGTCGCCGATCGTGCAGCTGGCGATCTGCAGCGCGACATCCTTGTAGACCGCGTCCTTCGGCGAGAACAGGATATCGCGCTTCGACTGGATTTCGAGTAGCGCATCGCCGCTGGCGCCGACGCCCTTGATGATGAGGTCGTCGAGCTTGAACCCTTGCTCAACGCCCTGGAAGCGCACGCTCGTGACGCGCGCGGCCGGCAGCCCCGGCGCCCGGTTGCCGGTCAAGAGCGCGAGCAGATAGAGCGCCCCGAGCTCGCCCTCTTTATAGGCACCTGCCGCGCCGCGCGATGCCGGGCTCGAGCCACGCTCAGTGTGGGTGCTGGTTTCTGCTTCTGCCATCCCTCTTATTTGCAAACGATCGCCCGCGTGGTCAAGCGAAACGGGCGTTCGCGGGGACGTGATTGAACTGACGCGGACCGATCGTGAACTTGTCCACCTGCTATCTCAATTCATGTCGGCACCCAAAAAGGGCGCTACCCGACTATGCAATAAGCCACGCCGAGCGCGCCGCAGAAGCAGGAAAAGACCTGGAACTGCACTTCTGGGAGGGGATGCCGCAAGGCAAGCTCTCGCGCGTTAGACGTTCGAAGCGGCCGACACAGCGCTTCATTTGGCGGTGAGATTTCTCAATCGATACGGCGAAGCGGTTGAAGCGCAGGCCAATCAAAAGATTCGCATATTGCAGCTATCACAGTCCGCCGCGACCAAGCGTCGTCACCTTCGATGTTTTTTGCACCAAAGGCGGCGCTCCAAAAAGTCGTTCCGGTGCGTTCGAACGAATGGCGGCTTTTGGGATCGGCCGGAACGGCCTGGAATGCCCGGCATGTGGGGGCGCATAGCCGTACTACAGCAATCCGAACATAGCGGCAGTCGAATAGAGCACGGCCCCGTCGAAACGGAACCGCACAAAATCAAATTTCGATATGCTCTGCCAACTCAAGGGCATCTTCGATGTCCACGCCAAGGTATCGGACCGTGTTTTCGATTTTGCTGTGGCCAAGCAGAATCTGGACCGCTCTGAGATTACCCGTCGCCTTGTAGATCATCGCAGCCTTGGTCCGACGTAGCGAATGAGTGCCATAGTCTTCTCGTCGCAGACCGATTGCGGTCACCCATTCATCGACCAATCGTGCATATTGCCGAGTGCTCAGGTGGCTGGCGGGATCGACGCGGCTGGGGAAAGCGTAGTCATCAATCGTACCACCTCTTCGCTCCAGCCAGGCGAGCAAACTCGCTCTCACGTCAGCCGTGATCTCGAACTGAACTGGGCGACCGGTTTTCCGCTGGACCACCATTGCGCGGGTCCGGATCGACTGTCCCGAAACAAGCGTGCCGATCTTGATCTTGACGAGATCGCAGCCGCGAAGCTTGCTATCGATGGTGAGGTCAAATAGCGCGCGATCACGCATTCTCTCCTCGCGATCAAGAAAGAAGCGGATCGCCCAGATCTGGCGCTGTTTCAGGGGTTTCTTGACGCCGACCATCCGTCCCGCGTTCCATGCAGGCCTGCCGACCGCGGCAGGATCGTATTGTGCTATACCCATTTCCATACTCCTTCGGCCACTATTGGCCATCGGAAGATTAGGCCAGCATGTTGAGCCAACTGGGGCCGCATTCAGACAGTCTGCTTTGGGAAGCGCGCGGCGTTGAGCCGCCGGTCTCGCCTCACAGCCTCAGGCAAAGTCTGCCTAATCGGCTCATGCCCTAATCCTGGCCACTCGCATTTGAAGAAGTCTTCCTGCAACCGAACGTTCTCGCGGGAGCACATCTTCTGTGCGGGGCGGTCCATCTTGGGATTCTGCAGTTGCGCCCCGACGCAAAGCCGCGCGGCACGTTATTAACGTTTCTAGCCTACAACCGCTTGGGTGGTTTCAGTAGGAAGTTGGGCTATGGCATTCATAATAAGTGAAGTCGTGTCGGTGGTGGCGGCTTCGGACTGGCACTTCGGTGATTCAATCATGGACAATGACAAGCGATTGGCAGACCTAGAGCCGGTTGTTTGCTTTGCGATGGTGAGGACGGTGATGCCTGAACACCTGTCAGCTCCCCCGGGAAAGCAGATGATCCCTCTGAAAACCGATGAATACGGTGAGCTCGACGACCTCATTGGAAGGGACGTGTCCGAATACAGCCGGGATATAATTCACGCGAGCCAAGTAGTTGGTCCCGATCCAGATGACGTCTGAGCGCATCCCACTTGATAATGGAAGCATTTATGTCGCTTCGCCGTTCCCCGACGGAATCGCTCGATTCCGTGATGAACTGGTGGAAAGCGGTCGTATCGTTGGGAGCGTTTGGAATACTGCAATACACATAGTTCGGAGTGGCATCGACTGGGTCGGATGGAACGCCTATCATTCGAACCTCCGATCCTCGTACGTCTCGGCATTGGCGGGGCGGCCGGAGCTCCGGCATGGCCAATGGTCGACCGAAGCCGAGCGCAAGGCCGCAATGTGGGAGCGTGTCGAGCTGATACAATCGATGCAAACCCGGCACTATGTGCCTGAGGAAGTGCCGTTGCCCGACCTCGCCGAAGGCGACGTGACAACCCCCTCGATATTGAGGAAGTTCGCCATCTCCCGTGGTCTTTCCGACGAGGCACTTGCGCAGTATTTCCTGAAGACCTTTTATTCTCTCAGGTTCACGGATTTCGCCGAGGCGTACGAGCCCCGCACCTGGTCGGAGTTGAAAGCCGCAAAGATCGTGGTCGACTGGAGTGAAGCTCCGATTGCTGAACTGATCGACGAGTTGTCGATGAAGGAACTCCGGACATGCTTCAGGGCACTGGGACTGAAAGCGGCGCGCACCGCGTCCGAGTGCAAGGCCATTCTCACATCTGAGTTGCCGCGAGAGGAAGATCGCATCCGATCTGCGCTAGCGGATTGCAGGGTCTGGGCGGGGTACAGTTATGTGCATGCCCCCGACGGAGTTCAGTGGTCAGATTTTCAAAGCCTTAGGCAACAGGTCAAGGGAATGTCTGTCGCGCTCGATGACCTATTCTTCGACGACATCCGAAAGAAGTATTCTGCGGACTACGTTAGGCTGACCGGGCAATGAGCTACGCCTAGTGTCACCCTTCCAATTCGAATGGGTTCGGCGATGTCTGATTTCTTTGGAGTGGCAGGTTGTAATGTGCGAAAGCGCCGATCAGTCGACGCGGATCGACACTCACGATCGGAGGAAGTCGTAGTGATCCTTACGTTTTCGTTATTCCCGAAGAACTGCTTGTCATGACGCTTGCTGACTTCGACGCGCCTGTCTAGGAAGAGACCGGCATCGGGGGAGCGTCATGGAAGATTGGACAACGAAGGAAATTGTCGGCAGTATCATTGCCACCGGCTTGGTGTCGGCAATTTTCACGACGGCAATGGGTTGGATCGGCAGTGCATTTTCGTCGTGGCGCAGGACAAGGCAGGAGCGTTCCTATCTGGCAAGCCGTGTCGCCGCCGCACTCGAGAACTACGCGGCACAATGCTCGTCGCTGTGGGGCGACGTGAGCAGTGAATACGATCGGTACCAGGAGGTCTCGTCATCGTCTCTGCCGCGTCCGCCACAGTTTCCCGCAGACGCGGACTGGCGGTGCATCAAGGTCGGATTGGCCTACAAGGTGCTTACGTTCCTGAATGAGATCGAGGCCGAGGACAGATATGCGAACTTTGCCCGGGACTTTGAAAACAACCCTTTTCAGGTGGCATCTGGAGCGCGCGACAGCGGCGAACGGGCACTGGCACTCGCCGCCGAAGTCCGGCGGTCCATCGACCTGAAGATTGATCAGGACCATGAGGCGGCGCTGGCCAAACTTTTCCCGAAGAAGTGAGCGCCGCAGCTCATCTGCCATCGACTGACTAAAACCGGTGAGCTAAGCCGCAGGCTTGCTCGAAGGTGTACGCACCCTCACCTTCTCCCTCCGATCCGTGTCGGGATCGCGATGAAGATTTTTGCCGGGGCGCACTACATCGCCCTTCGCGTAGAAGAAGGCCTGATCCAGTTAAAACCTCAAACCGTTGCACCGGCACGTCCACACTGGTGCTATGCGTAACCCTGTAATCGTCATGTGTCGGAGCCTCGTTCGGCCACAACATCAACAATCGCACGCTGATCCGCAAGCCGGCCCAAGCAACGTCTGGGGGCCTAAAGAATTGCCGCGATTGCGGTCTGCTTTTGGGAAGGTCGCCCAAGAAGCTGAACGACCGGATGGAGGGCGCATTCCCGCCCGGCTCGATTGGGGCCGTAAATTGTCAGGCGGCTTGCGGGAACGCAAGCTGGTGAAGCAGACATTCGGCCTCAACATGAGCGGTGTCACTTCCGGCCCTTAGCTGCCATCGTATAGCGTGTCGATCAACGACTGCTTCGCGCCCTCATGCACGAACCCGCTTCGCGGGAGGGGGCTCGCGGTGGGGCTGGTGTGATTATCTGAGGTTCTAGGCAAGTAGAGGCCGTTGCCTAACCATGGAGCTCCTTTCAACAAGAGGAACTTTCCATGGCCAGCTTCTCACACGATGCCCCGATCACTCCGCTTCGCCAGCGCATGCAAGAAGACATGGTGATGCGGGGTTTGGGATCCCATACGCAACAGGATTACATTCGCCATGTCCGGCGCTTCGCCACTTTTCTTGGGCGCACGCCTGACACCGCAACGGTCGAGGACATACGACGCTTCCAGTTGTATCAGCATGAGAACGGTTTGGGGCCGGCGACGATCAACAGCACGGTTTCGGCGTTGCGCTTTCTGTTCACAGTGACGCTGAAGCGGCGGGCTATGGCGCGCGCGCTGGTGATAACCCGCAATCCGCGCAAGCTGAGGGAGCCCGATTGCAGCAGGTAGAAGATGGCGTCCATCACGGCGCGCAGTGACGTCTTGCGGCGGCGGCCACGCAGCGGCTGCGAGGGCATGAAGGGCTCGATCACGCCCCATTCCCGATCCGTCAAATTGCTCGCGTAGCGCAGGCTACTCCTGTCATGGTTCCGTCGAGTGAAGGGTGTCCAGGCCATTCGATCTCCATATTTGTCGCAAAATACGAAGAATTTGATTGCCGCCCTTCACTCAACCCTAAAGGCAATTTCAACCGTTATTGGGCAGACACTCAGAGAAAAGCTATAATCAACAAACTGGATGTCCCACAAATAGCCGCACCTTACAGATCATAGTTCGTTGTCAATATCCCTTGGCGCGAAGCTAGGTGTGGCTGCTACAATGCGGTGCCGAAGTGCCTCAATTTCAGGCAATGTCGCGGAGTGCTTTGCGTGCTTCGGCAACACTTCTCCATGCAACTGAGCGCGCAACTCCATCCAGCGTGCCTTTAGCACCTGCCAATTGTGATCATCGTAGGTTCCGCTGACGACAACGGGATGAATGCGGATACGCGGTGGATCGCCCTCGGCATGCTCGTGCCATGATTTCAGATCATGCAGCCAACAGCTGCCCTTACGGTCCACGCGGCCGATCTGTTGTTCGACGATGCCGGGGTTCCACTCTGCGTGCAGAATGACCACGGTGCGACAGGCTTCATGCAAATTCAGCCCCTCGCGCCCGACGCGAGATTGAGCAAGCAGCACCATTGGCCAGCTGGAGGCGCGATTGAAGGCAGACTGCAACAAGCTGCGCGTTTGAGGTAGAGTTTCGCCATACATCATGCGGGCGAAACTTCCCTCTCGCCCGGAATAATCCTGAAGGTACACAACCAGTCTGGACCGCAGCGTGTCGTTGTTTTCTTGCTCTTCATCGGTCGAGAGATCCGACAGCAGTCCTCTGAACAGATCTAGTATTTCGACGCCGGTCCAAGGTGCATCTGCGCGCTCGCGCCTGTCGCCAAGCGCTCCCAGCAGGGGTCCGATATCGCCTTGCAACTCTTCGCCATCGTCATCCTGGCGCAAGAAGCTAACCAGCAGAGCGGCGATATCATCCTTTGGCGCGAGGGCGTTGATTTCACGATGAAGCCTTGCAAGCTCGGCCCGGCGCGCAGTGGACCATTTTTTGTAACGCGCGGTCAGCATCTGGTTGATCGCTGCGATCCCGTCCGAGGGCGCGCAGAGGTCAGGGTCTTTCATCACGGCAAGAACGGCGGGTTCGTTTTCGTCCCGTACTTTCGCGGCCGGCCAGTGCTGTCCGTCTCTGAGCCGCCGCAGCATTTCCCGCGCATCCAGCACCCTGGTCAGCGCATTCATCGGAGCTATGAATCGCCCGAAAACCAGAACCTTCTCGTTTTGTGCAGTATAAGATTCGATCCGTTGAGCGGCGGCCAGAATCGCTGGATGGGTGTAGATATCCGCAGGCTGACCACAGAAGGCATCGATCCAAAACGATTGTGGACCTTCAAATTCATCTTCCACCTGCAACGGTTCGGCAAGGTCAGCGTCAGGCGTGAACCCAAACCCGTACCCCTGAGCGACCGACAGTCTTGCACGTTTCACACGGGGATCCTCCTGAGGCAGGATCGACAGGGCTTCAGCGGCACAGAACCGACGCAGCCAGTCGCGCGTGAATCCCTCCGTTCCGGGAGATACCTTCAAGTCCTTCACGACACGATAATCACCGTAAACTTCCTGAAACGCGCGGACCTGTGGGTCGTTGCGCTTGTCACGTCGCAGGACATACGGACGCAGGGCGTCTTGAAATCCCGAGGCGGCGCTCTCGAAACCTTCAGTCAATGGGTTATCGAGTTCTTCGATCTGGATTCTTTTGACTGTGTCGACATAGCCATTTATCCATTCGGCAAGATCGGCAAGCGCAGTAACATCCTCATCATCGTCTCGCCCGCTGATCCGGCCCAGTGTGTCAATCCATTGCCCTGAGTCCAGTTCAACAGGCGTTGCAGTCATCCCCAGACGGAATGGATCCTCGGCCTCCCAGCTGACCGGTCCGAGAATGCGCGAAAGGCTGGAATCGGCCCCACGGGCCTTGTGGGCCTCATCGACCACGATCAGGTCGAACTGACCCAGCCCATACCCGATCAGCCGCAGGATCTTGTGCTTGTACTCATCGGCCCCAAGCCATTTGTAGTCGCCGGCCAGATCACCGATTAAACCCGGATCGTCCTGCAAATTGTGTTCAGTGATTGTGTCGGCAATGGTGTGGGCGGCACGACGGCTGGCATAAACATGGCTAACCTCAGTACGTTGAAAGCTGTCGCGCATGAAATTGCGCCGTCGCCCAACCAGCAATCGCACAACATTCGGAAGCAACTCACGCCGCCATCCCCCCGCTGGACCATCGCCTGCATTCGGGAAACGCATGGCTGCAAATGTGTGCGAGATCATCAGAACCTCTTCAGCGGCCCACCCTTTTTTGGGCAATTCCCGCTGTTGTCTGCGATCCGTAAGCCGGTCGATGTGTTTGCGTCTACGCTTTTCGTTGCCTTCGGCATCTTCATCGGTGAGGAAGCCCGCGATAAATCCGTCATAACTGCGCAATGGCAGCAGCGTCTGGTCATCAGGTTGGAATAGCTTCAGTTCCTTCTGCCACTGCACGCCCAACCCAGCGGGGAGCACAATGGCGGTTCTACCGCCCGCGTGGCGCACCGCCGCAATCAGCGCAACCGCAATGCGGGTTTTGCCCATACCGACTTCATCCGCCAACAAGGCGGCGCGCTGACCAGATCTGATCCGCCGTGCTAGTTCTGCAACTGACGCGCGCTGGCCAGCATCGAGCAGATCGTCCGTTCGATGAGATGTAAGTTGGTCCAGAAAGTCAGCTGTTTTTACCCAATCCATTTCACATGACCTCTTCGGCCCAAAGCGACGGAGTGTTATCCAGTTCCCATTCTTGCGCGACGGCCTTCAACGATTGTTCCAGCAGTTTCAGGTCGGCCCCTACGGGGCACATGCGCGGGTCTTCCAATGCCGGCAAAGGATTTGCCATTGCATCGCGAAAAAACCCGATCATCTGCTGTTCCTGCGCGCAGATCGCGCATAGGTTTTGGCGCAGCTCGCGACACCATCGCGGCCAATCTCTGGGTTGGATTTTTGCCTGAGTTTCGCCAAGCCGGACCAGCAGGCCCATCATCCGGCGAATGGCATATGTGGCGGGCGGAAATTCCGGTGAGTCAGAGGCCTCAACCAACGGCTCGCCGCCTTCGGGCCCGTCATCGGATTGATCCGCGTCCATGGGTTCGGGGAAAGACCCAAGCCCGGCCAGGACATCTTCCACGGTCATTTCGGTTGGCCGTGGCACGACAAGCACGCCCTCTGCGATGACCGGAAGGCGCCATTCACCGTGTGACAGGGTAACAATTGCGGGGGCAGGCGCAGGCCATGCGCAAGGGGTCGGGACAGATGTCCCGTCCGGGCCTGCAACATCAAGAATAATCCCCCCGGGCGCAGAAAGCGCGCCGTCCTGCCAGATCAACCATGACACCGGCGGAAGGGATGCAGGCACTTCAGGGGGCACAAACCCACTGCCGGACTGTAGCGCCGACAGTGTTACGGTGTCGTTGAACTGGATTGGCAACAGGGCCGCAAGGCCACCCTTACTGTTCTTTCGGCTGCGCCATTTTAAGCCCTTGGGAAGATCGACGACAACACCCGCCTCAAGATTTCCACCCGCGTTTGCGGCCGTTTCAAATCCGTTGCGGCTGAGATTGCCCGACCCTATGTAAACGCGCCCTACGGCTTCATCCTGACCCGAGCCCAGCAGAACAAACTTGGCATGAAGCCGCCCGTCCTCGCCGTGCAAGGCAGAGGTTGGGCGCCGCAGGTTCCACCCCGCGTCGGTCAGCGCGGGGGCCCGCACGGCCAGACCTTGACAGGACAGCGGGTTGAGAAATAGGTCTAAGTTGGCAGCTTTTTTCAAGAGTTTTTCCGCGACCAGCGACTTGCGGAGCCTTTCAGGTAGTCCCGCGCCACCATCGCCTTCTGCTTCGAAATAGCCGGACCCGAGGATCAGGCGATCGGCCCTTTTTCGCATTCCCAGCCGCTCGACGACCTGCGGGAGCAACGCCTGAGATCGGCTGTCAATGAAGCGGGGTTGCAAGGTGGAGGCCGGAAGGGACCTAATCTCGGCCTCAAGCCGCGCATAGGGCAGTGCGCCGTCATATTCGCGTTCAATCAGCGTGCAATCCCCGCGATTGCGAAGCCAGTTGAACATATCCCACGCGGCCTGAATATCTGCAATGTCTTGATCGACGGGCTTGTCAGTCTGGAGGTCAATCGACCAGAACAAGTCGATGCTGTCTGTCAGGGGGTCTAATGTCCAGTTTCCGGTGCTGATCGCAAGCCGGATGACATATCCATCATCGTCGCGTTTGCGAAATCCCAGCAGGGCAACCTTGGCATGCAGCAGGTTGTAGCCCCGATCCTGAAGCCGCATCCACATCCAGGCAAGGCCCGTTATATCCGAAATCGCATTGATTGTAGGATGGATGAATGCGGCAAGTGCCGGGCGCGCCATTTCACCGGCAAAGCTGCGCCGGATCTGCCCCATCACCTTAGGTGTTGCCGTAAATCCGCAGACGAAACCGAAATCTCCGAAACAATTCTCAGGCGGCATGAAGAGGGTGATAAGCGTCGTGTTCATCATGTTGGTTCTTCATCTGCTGCATCCCGACATCCTGGGTTCACGCCGCCGTTAAGTTCGGTCGCAACGCAATGAAGGTTGTATAGCCGGAACAACTGAGGCGCGAATTCCTCATCTTGAAAGGGTTCGCTTTCATCGCTGGTAAACACCTCACCGGCTGCTGGCCCCAGACCGATACGACCGTCCCGCCACCTGATCACCGTCCCCTCGCGGTCGGCCAGCTTCTGAACAAGCTGCGGGACGGGCAAGTTCCTGACCTCAGATAGGAATTTTTGGCTGGTTGCCTCTGCTCCGGCGTCAATTCTGTCGCCCTTCTGGCGGGCGCATTGGCGAAGCGCCGCGAGGGGTTCGCCTACCACTTTGCTGGCCTCGTCGACGGACAGCACAGCGAGTTCATTTGCATCGCGAAGCTGAAGCAGAAGGTGTTCCAAGCGATACAACACCGCGAGCGCGGCATTACGCAAATCCATGAAAGCCGCCCCCGCGCGCAGGTCCGTCCAGTGGTCAGGGGTTATCCCGCTGAGGGGTTCCGTCGCATCAAGCTGACCTGCACTGGGCCCGGTCCCAAGTTCCACAAGGGCCCGGCGACGCGACGCCGAGAAGTCGTCACTTCCGATGAGGCGGGCCAAGATCAGTTTGCGCACTTCGTTTGGCACGGCAGCATTGGGTGACAGGCCTGCAACAACCTCGTTCAAACCACGAGTGCCCCCCCCATGCGCCCAGGCGCCCAACACACGGCGGTTGTTTGCCATCACCGGTAGATTCAGCATCTGCGCGCCAGCGGTGTGGATGGCGAAGGCACCATAGCGGCTGCCCCGCACAAAGCTAAGCGCGACAAGCGGTTGAACCATAGCCATGCGGATTGGTTGAACTACATAGGTGCCGCGTCGTTTCAGGTTCTTGAAACTCCAGTCTTCCAGACCTTGCATCTTGCGCGCACCGCGCACCCGACGGTCCGCCGGACCCTCCTTTGCTTGTCGCATCATCAACGCTTCGATAGCGTTGCCGACTGGCAAAGCCGGTACACGTAATTCCTCTGCGATGGAGACCGCCAAAACGGACCAAAGGATCGGCATCGGAAACCACATGCCGCCCAAACCCGGAACCGAACGGTCGTTGAAATGTCGTACGGCGCTGGCAAGTCCTAGGTTTTGCTGCCTGCGCTGCGAGATGATGGTGTCAGGCGCTAGTATTCCCCAATACATCAAAGAGCATCGCCTTTAGGTGCGCGGGCAGAGGCCATGTCCACAAGGTCCAGCCGCCCATGATCGACCCAAAGCACAGCCAAACCATTCAATTCATACGATGGGAACACGTCGCGTACCAATCCGGCATAGGCCGAAAGTTGTTGCCAATAGGGGCCAAGACCCAAACCCGCGCCGCCAGATTTGTGGTCGATCAACAGGCATCCCTTCGGCCCGATTGCCAGCAGGTCGATCATGCCGGGAATTTCAGCACCCTCTGAGGTGTGTCCCAGCACAGGAATCTCACATTGCAGACCGGTGTATCCGTCGTCTGACAGCCAGGTCTTCAGCGCGTTCGCCCGCTCTGCCACCAGCGCCAGGGTAGCCTCATCCAGCCCTGTGGCCGCAGGCAAGGCTTCGATCAGGTCGGATCGTGTTAGGTAAGTGCGTATTGCAAGATGCAGCGCGGTGCCTCGGGCAGCTGTGCTGATGGTGCTGGGCCAAGGTGCACCAAGACTGATTCCGCGAGTTTCTGGTGTCGGCTTGGCGGTTATGGCCTGCGAAGGCTGCAAGCGCCACGGCGAAGTCGGCGTACTGAGCAAGGGCACGGCGCTACCGAACCGAGGTGCATCTCTCCCCGGCTCCGCCAGATATTCAGTGAAACTCACCTGTTCCGGCAATTGTGTGATCACCGCCGGGCAATTCAGCCCGCCGATCCGCAGCATGCCGTCTCCAATTTGCGGTGCGCACGCATCTGTAAACACGTGAAACAGGCACTTCGCTTCGGGCGCATCCTCGTCGCGCTCCTTGAGGAATTCCGGCCATTCCAGCAACAGCCGATCGCGGGCGCGGGTTAGGGCTACATAGAGCAGGTTTTTCGCATTGGTCTCGAATGCCTCGCGGCGATCCTCGATGAAGCGTCGGCCGGCCTCGGGCGCGGCAAATCCAGGCGTGTGGATAAGGGCGGAAGAAGCCAGCACCGCTGCCATGTCGTCAATCTTGTCCAGCGCGTCAAACCGGGTCGCGGTGCTGCCGGGCCATTCCTCAATACCATGGTCAAATTCGGCGACCACGGTGATCGGCCACTCACGACCCTTGGAGGCGTGCCATGTGACTATCTCCACGGCCTCTGCGCTATTGCCCGAGGGATCGGGACGGCGATCAAAATCGCGGTCAGCCGCACGCGCATCGAGCCAGCCGAGAAAGACTTTGGCTGTTTCACCGTGGAAGCCGGAGGCGGCTTTGAGGTCGCGGTGCGCGGCTTCGAATTCGCCCGCCTCGGCCTCAAGCCGCAGAAGGTCTGCACGCGCCTCCGCAGCGTCGGGCAGGCGGGCGGCCCAGAGGCGTAGACTGGCGGCGTCGAGCACCACATCCAGCGCGGTCGATACCGGCAAGCGAGCAAGCCGATCAGACAGGGCCGCCAAGCGCATTAGAACCGGATCATCTGCTAGCTGCCCGTCGATCTGCGCTGCCATCGCAGCTTGGAGGCTCAGCGGATTTGGGCCAAGCGTGCGCAGGAAAAGACCAGAATGAATATCGGCTGGATTGGCGGCATAACTCAACGCGGCGCGAGCGGCCTGCACCACAGGGCTTGCTGCCCAGCCATCCTCGGCTATGCGGACAGGCACACCACGCGCGCGCAGCTCCTCCGCGTAGCGAGCGGCGGTGGCGTGGCGGCAGACCAGAAGCGCTACGTCCGAGGGGCGCGCGCACCTGGTGGCCTTGGTATGCCGATCGGTGATCCATTCGCCTGTCTTCAAGATGCGGGCGATGCGCTCGGCGATATGTTCCTGGGGTTTCGAGAAGTTCTTCGTCCCGCGTCCCTTCACGACATTCAGTACCTCCAATGCTGGTCCAGCCACCGGGTCACGGGTCGGGGCCAGTGTATTGTAGCCCACGCCGAAGAGCCCCGTTCCCATGGCATTGATGAATTCCATTACTGCTGGCGTCGAACGCCAGTTGCGGTCTAGGGGCTGCGTCGCTTCTGGATTCGCCGCCGCAAGGGCTTGCGACAGACGCGAATCGGCACCCTGAAAGCCCATGATTGACTGTTTCACATCACCCACAAGCAACGTGCGCGGTGCCTTTGCTCCGAGCTGCCACAGCAGCGCAAACTGCACTGGGTTCGTATCCTGGAATTCGTCGATGATGACGCAGTCGATTTCGTCGAGCACGGCTTGCCTCACCGCCGGATCGGTGCGCAACAGACGTTCGGCCCCTGCGATCATGTCGGCGAAATCGATTAAGCCAAGCGCCTTCTTGCGCGCCTCATAGGCCTCCATCACTTCCTGTGCGCAAGCAATCAAACAGCGGAGATGTAACTTCCCATCCGTTAAAGGCCCAGGATGGGCGGGCAGCGCATCGGCGGCCTGCATGATTGCGCTGGCAAGCTCATCATAGCCTTCTGGAGTCTTCGTGCGGCTGTTTGAGATAAATAGGCTGCGCAGGGATTGCCAAATGCCCCAGTCCCGATCCAGCAGCGCCGGTTCCCGTTCAACGCTACGGAAGAGGGCAGCGTTCTTATCTAGTGTCTCGCGTGGGCCTTTGGCAGTAACGGTTGCCATGCCGCCTTGGGCAAAGGACGAGAGCATAGCCCGAACCGCGACCACCAGCGCGTCACGGGAAGCGGCGGGATCGGCGAGCACCTCGCCATAAATCCTATCGAGTCGCGTCAATGCTGGTGCGATAAGGCCGGGATCGCGGCCCTTGTCACCCAGCCCGCGCAACAGGTCGATCATGGACAGCACCCGGGCGCGTAATGAGTCCTCGACCGTTTCGCCCTTCTGCCAGTTGGCCTGGTAGCCGAACCGCTCGGGTTCAGCCTTGATCGGGTCGAGTGATCTGGCATGCGCCAGTGCCTGTCGGATCAGCAGGTCGCGTTCGGCATCGCCAAGATGGCGCGGTTGCAACGATGCTCCCGCGGCCAGCGCATGTTCGGTCAATAGTCGCAGACCAAGCCCATGAATGGTCGAGACGTAGGCACGCTCGACCGCCATGGCCTCAGCCACCAGCCCGTCCGCCAGAAGTCCGGCTCGGATGCGTTCACGCAATTCGCCTGCTGCCGATTCGGTGAAGGTCACGGCAAGTATGCGCTCGGGGCGCACGACCTTGCGTTTGACCCAGTCGGACAGCTGCGTCTTGATGCGATGGGTTTTTCCCGCGCCTGCGCCGGCGGGAACTATGACCAGTCCCCGATCTGAACCGAATTCTCCCATGGTCATTCCTCCTCAATCTGGCGGATGAATGCGGTTACGAGGGCCGAGCCATCGGTCAGCGCATAGGGCGTGAACCCTGCCTCTTTCTTGAAGAAAACCTCGTCTACCGATGTGTTGAGCACGACTCGCCCGGCATCAAGCTCGGCCAACCGCTCAGCGAGCTTTGCAACCGCAGCCGTGTTGACGGCATCGCCCATGTCGCGGGCAGGCGAACCTTCGGCCAAGGGCAGGCCTGAGGTCAGAAGTCCGCCATCATTCATCAGATGATAGGCGATCCCGACCCTGCGGCCGATTAGACGGCCCATTCCGTCTCCTTCGCGTCGGATAGGGCGAGCGATCATGTCGCGATAGAGCCCCGCCTGCAGATCCCAGCCTGACTCCATCCGCTTGCGTCTGGCCGATGTGCCACTCTTCTTGTGGTCAACAACCAGCAACGCTCCGTCTGGCAATTCAAGGATCGCATCCGCTTTACCGTGAAGGTTGATGCCATGCGCTTCGCCAGCCAGCCAGATCTCGTTGCCAATGATTTTAGCGCCGAGCGCCAACAGGTGTTCGCGCCAGCGAAGTGCGGCGTAAAGGATCTCGCGTTCCAGCCCGCTGCGTTCCATTTCCCATGACGCGCTGCGCAGGAACCCGGCATGTCGGGTCACCGCGCGATCATAGGCGTCCGAGACTGCATCGGTTAGGGCCGCTGGATCAGGAATGGGCTGGTCCTTGAGGAATACGTGCTCGAACACATCATGGGCGATGTTTCCTTTGGCCATTACATCCAGCTCTTCTGCCGACCAAGACATGTCACTGGCTGCGACTTCGTCCAGAAGCCAGGCCAGAGGGCTAACCAGAAGCGTTTCCAGCCGCGAGGGCGATTGAGGTTTCGTCGTTCCGTCATCTTTTCGGCGTAACGCCAACAAGTCGACCCCCGCAAAAGCTAGAGCCTCGGGCAGATCGGGCGGTTCCGGCAACGCTGGCAGGTGATGGTGCGTGATGGGCCAATCTGCGGGCGGCAAGAGCGACAGGTCCAGGATCAAATCGGCAGCATCCTCGATACCCCCGACGGCCCGCGCAACCAGCGAAAGCCCCGCCGATGGTTGCAGACGTGCACCGGACAAATCACGCCAGGGGGTCAGGAACGTCACCGTCTCAGAGACCGCCTGAAGCTGTCGATCAAATAGCGAGAGCCCGTGAGCCAGCCCTTCAGCCCGGCCTCGTAGCTGCAATCCAACGGCTGCGCGGACAGCGGCGACCTCGCTTTCGAGAAACATCGGATTGCCTCGCGCTCGCGTCGGGTAAATACCGTCGGTGAAATCCGTCACGATCAGATGTCGGCATGGGCGCCAAGGACTTTCCTGCGCGGACCACAGACTGACGCCCTCAAGATTACGATCTGGATCAGCACCCAAAGGCGGCGCAATCTGGATGCCACGCAGGATCGTCTCCCAATCCGGGCTACCTTCACCAGGCGGGATGGGCAAGCGAGCGCGGACTTCATGACCTTGTTTAATCCTTTCACAGATACGGTCGATCAGGAAACGCAACTGCGCCAAGCTACCCGCCGACGAACGAATGTCTTTCCACAATTCCGTATGCGCAGGGGTAGGTGACAGTATCTCACCCCGGAAATCGCCGCCAATTAGACCTTCGGCAAGATCACGTCCGGATTGCGAGGACCAAGGCATCAGGGGTGATAGCGCTAGACTTGCAAGCACCATTGCGGGGGTCGGGGTACGCTTGGCCAGTGCAAGATGAAGGGCTGTCTCACCGATGACGTCGCGCTCCGGGAAGTTGCCAGCAAGGCCGGAAAGAGGCACGCCCTGCTCGGCAAAGGCACGGGCGATCTGGCTCGGATTATTGCCTGTCATGACCGCGATCTCGCGGGCAGCTACCCCGGCCTCAATCATTTTGCGGGCCCGCGCCGCCGCGAAATCCGCACAGGCAGCCGGATCACGCAAGCCAAAGAAGGCAAGGCTGTTGTCAATCTTTCCAATAGCAATTTCCGGCGCCGAAATACCGCCCTGCAAGGCGTGAAGTCTACTTCCAACAGGGGCTGCGAGACCTCTGGCGGGTGCCGGGAATGTGCCAAACTCTTGTTCCAGGCGATTATACAGAGCCTGCATCGCGGCAGGTGCAAGCGGGTCGAGCGATCCCTCGACCACGGGCAACGGATCAAGGAACTTACCATGCGGAAGCTCCAGGACATGGCGCACCTGAGCTAGCCCCTCAGGCAACGTATCGCCCAGCCTATGCCAAAGCCCGATCAGTGCATCCAGATGCCGCCTCGCACGGCCGTCTTGCAAAGTACCAGCCGCAGGCACGTGCAAATCGCCGGTAGCCAGCACAAGATCCTCCAACGCCACGCTGACTGCCGAGATCGTCTCGACTGGTGCGTTGGCAACACTTTCTCTCCAGACTGGATCGGGGGCGTCGATAATCGCCCGCCCCGGGGCCCATTCCGGCGCTACAGGCGCAAGCGAAAGTTCTGCGAGGCCGGTATCAGTCAGGCGATAATGCAGCCCGGAACGGAGGTCGGCGACGAGAAAAGGGTAGAACATGGTTTGCCTATAAATAGAGCGAATAACGTAGGGCGGTCTCAATTATGAAGTGCAACAGACTAATTTGAGATTTCAGTTTGGTAGGCTTGAAGAGGCGTCCTGAAACCAAGCCCTCTTAGGGGACGATGGTTGAGGCTGTCGGCGATTTTGTCGAGGTCTTTTTGTGGGTAGATGTTCTTAGTGTAACCCGTGAGGTTGGCTTTCCGAGCGCATGAGCGACGGCCGTGATTATGCTGCCTTCTCAGCAGCCAGTATCGAAAAATCCTATGTGACAACCCCGGCAAACAGGTTGTCGATATCCCGTTCCGATGTTGGTGGAGCCAGCATGTCTCGGGACAGCGTCCGCTTTCGTTCAAGCAATCCGTGCAGTTTGTTGTCGAACGACGCCTCACCATAGGTGGGGTGAATTGCCATAGGCAGGTGAATTGTGACGTCTTTGGTTTGTCCAATCCGGAAAGCTCGGTCATTGCATTGGTCTTCTACCGCCGGGTTCCACCAGCGACTCAAATGCACGACATGGTTAGCCGCGGTAATGGTGAGGCCGATGCCGGCCGCTTTTGGTGATAGGACGAGCAGGTCAAATCCCGTCGGCCTTCCTTGGAAATCATCGACAGCCTGCAACCGCTGGCGCCCTGACATCTCGCCATTGATGATTGGCGGCTTGGCGTGCAATCGGAAATGTTCGGCAACAGACGAGGCAAATACCTTCTGCATCGACCGGTCTTCCAAAAAGACAAGCGCCTTTTCGGAGCGGCTTTGAATATCTTCCAATATTGCAAATGTCTTTTGGAGACGCGCCGAACCATTTATCCAATTCTGGCGCCATTCCGGATCATAGGCATTTGTATCTGATGATCGCAGCGGGTGAAGCGATATACCGCGAAGTAAGTGGAGTGTTTCTAACATCGATTTGGGGGAAGCCTTGGCCGCTTTAGCCACGGCAACGGCTTCGTCGTATGCAGCAGCTTGAACCGTAGGCATCTCAATCTGATAGGTGCGGATGTCTTTTCGTGGCAGATCCTTTGCTACGTCGTCTTTCATTCGCCGTAGCATAATCGCAGGGGCATCGCCTTGTTGATGATCCATTTTATGTTTGAGTTCTGTGAGCGCTGCCGGATCTTCCTCTCCGTAGGTCTTAGAGAAAGTTTTCATATCTCCGAGGTAACCGGGCGCGATCCGGTCCATCAAACACCACAAATCCTCAAGGCGGTTTTCAATCGGCGTGCCCGTCATTCCTAAAACAAAATCGATGTTCATCGTTTTGGCAGCATGGCTGTTAATTGAATCTGGGGATTTGACCTTCTGCATCTCGTCAAAAATAGCCACCGAATAGGCAACTCTGGCAAAACTCCGATGATAGAGAGCCAGCGTTTCATACGTGGTGAGAACCCAATCGGCATGCCGCAGCTGCTCGACATCAAGAGCGTCTTCTTCAGTCCAGCCTGCTCGTTTTGCCGTCTTGATGTATTTGAGATCATTGCCGAAGGCATCAACACGTGAACCCAAGGTGTTGGGTTTGAGATGAATGTCAGCCTCTTTCTTCCAATTGTCTAAGAGAGCAGTTGGCGCAACAATTAGGAATGGGCCCTGCAAAGGCCGGTAATGCCCCTTCCGGGCCATTTGGTTGCCCTTGATCCAAGCGAGAAATGCAAGCGCCTGAAATGTCTTACCCAAACCCATGTCATCCGCGAGCAGGACTCCAGGCCAACCTTGCTTCCAGCATTTGCACAACCAATCAAAACCCTGCAACTGATGCTCTTTGGGTACTGTGTGTTTGATGTGGTTGCTCGGAAAGCCGAAAGGCACAAGATTTCCGCGTTTGACCAGCTTCGATGCGTAGTCAATTTCCTCCAGATTCTGCTTTATCTGAAGGACGTCTTGGTCTCGCTCTGGGCGCTCGGAATGCTCATCTGAGGGTTGGTCAAGTTTGACCGGAGGGCCACTCGCCTCCAACCTATCCAACATGTTGCGCACGTCGGGGGTTGGGAGAAGGTCGTGTTCAAATGCGATATCATCGGCGTGTTCCAACTCTGCTTTCTCACAGAGAACATACAATTCCTCGATTTTTTCCGGTGTCGCTTCGAGCTTTTTGGCCCCGACCTGGACGGTAAATTTTTCAGGAAGCCACTGACTGGATTTTCGCGTGATCCATGGAAGTTTTGGCTTCTCCCAGAGACCAAGGCCCTCGATACGATCCGAATACTGCTGCGTCTCGACAAACAACGAGCTGACGATCGCATCGCCGCCTTCTCCCAGGGTTTCAGCGATGAGTGAGCGCGGATTTCTGAGAAATGCCTTCCGCTCAGTATCGGGCGAGCTCCGGATCCGCTTTACAACATCGAGCGCGGTACGAAGAGCCGGATCGACCAAGAGGTAGGTATTTCGATCGAGGACATAAGCCGGCTTGGCATTTCCCGGACGGTTTGAGACTTCGTCGCTGAACCGTGATTGAAGCAATGGCGTGAGCAGCGCGTCATCCTCGTTGCTCTTCTTTTCGTCATCTTCTGCCCACTCAGCTGCAATTTTTCCGTCAGTCTCCGGTGCATCGACCGTATCGTCGATTTCACCAAGCTCTGGCGGCAAGCCTCTGGCCATAAGTATCGGAACGAAGTCTGGCCCATTTGATGTCTCTCGAACATCAAGTGCAAATGCGCCCGCTTGATAAATTGTTAGAGTGCCAACAAATCGATCAGCAGCAATTTCATGACCTATCGTCGTTTGCAGGATGTCCTGCACGGCCTGCCAGTGAGGCAACCGGGATTCAAAGTCGGTGCCGGCGCTTTGGTTGAAAGCTCTGGCTGCGTCATTGATCGAGTGCAAGGCGAGTGACAATCGACACCATTCGCCGCTAACCTTGATGAATGGCCCCATGATCTCAGGCGAGATCACGCGCAGGTTTTGGTCCTGCCAAACCAACTGCAGCACACTGTCATCACTGTCGATTCGGCCGCGCATCGACACACCGACGGATATTCCGGCAAGCGGAGGAATGTTTAGCGCCTCGATCTGGGAGGCAGGAAGAGAAAGTACCCACTCGGAAGGAGCGTTTATGCCGCTTCCTTCCTGAGTGATCAGACCATCGGCCAATGCATGCTCGATGAAACGAACCTTGGATGATAACTGACCAGCTTTCTCTTTCCATTGAGAGAACGGAATAGACTTCTTTCCCAGGAGGCCTCGCTGTTCGAGTTCGATCAGGGCACCGCTTGGTAAGGGGGTACAGAAGAAGTTCATGGTATCATTTAAGCCTGGTAATCGGATTGCTGCAACTTCGTCTTCGTCAATAGATAGAGCCGTTGGGCAACCGCGCGCTGCCAGCTATAAGTGCTTGGTGAGACATGGGACTTCACCAGATACTCGTTGTTTTCCATATCCCCGCCGCGGCTTCGTATCTGAACGTCATCCGAGCTGTAAGAATGGTTGTACATTTGCGGTGCGCTGCGGTCTTGCGCATTGCTCCAGATATTCACCTTGCCGCTATGACTCCAGTCCGCAACTATCCCATTGCCAACTTCCAACAATAAGACCGCGTGCGTCCTGTGAACCTGCTTTCCACCTCGGCTGCTAAACCTTGCAAAGGCGACATTCTTACCAAAAGACCGCCGCGCTAAGGCCGCTCCTTCCTCGGCAAACACGACCCAGGCCCCCCGGATGAGGCCCTTTTGATGAGCAGCTTCCCAGAAAGCCCGGCGGTATTTCCACATTCTTTCATCGGATTCGCTGTTCATGGATCTGCTGACAATATCCAGGAACTGGCGGAGTGATTGCTCGGTCAACCACGCTATCACCATCGTCTTGATGTGAGGGAAGCGTTCCCAGCGCCCAGGATGAATTCGCGGGTCCCCAAAAATCGAAAGTATGAAATTCAGAAAGATGTCCTTGATGCGCTTTTCCGGAGCTCTCGCCTCGAACGGCTTCATCAACGCTTCGGCCAGCTCCAGATCTAGGGTGTTGAACAACGGCACACCAACCGAATCCATGGCATAGGCCTGAACCCGGGCGAGTCTCGTTTCGTGATCTGATTCTGCGCCGTTGGCGAGATTGACGAGCAACTCACGGGTGATTGCCTCAGCGAAACCTGATTGCGCATTAAGCGCTCCCAGCCCCATCGCCTGAAGTGCCTGGGTCGCAGATTGATTCTGTTGCAACGCAGACTTGGCAATCATTCTCGGGCCTGCAACACAATCATACAGACTGTGTAATTGCTGATGATCGGCCCAAGGCTTTCCCCATTGAATTGCAAGGCGCTGTAGGGCAGAGCTCGCCTCTATAAAACTTTGCCGCTTCGGCGAGAACTGAACCAGGTAGACAGTTGCGAGATTGCGAAACGGTTTCCGTTTTGGGCTTGCTTCGACCATCTTCATGATCCCGCTGAAGACTTCCGGATAATCAGCCAGCGCAGGTGTCGTTCCCCACAGACACCAAATCGCATCTCGAAGCTGCTTGGAGGAAAGCGACCCGCCGGAATGTAGCAATTTGAGCAGGTCCATCGAAATTTCATTCATGGATTTGGTGTCTGTGCGAGCAATGATGTTCATCTCAGCAGCGCCGATCCTGGCTGCCGCCTTGGTGGTAAACGACTCAGCAGGAAGCACGACTGTGCTGCGTGTGCCGGCAACGCTAGAACTCCACCCTTCGCAAGCCTCTCTTAGGGCGCCGGTCATTTTGCAATCACTTCGCGGCGAAGAATTTCGATCTGTTTTTCCATAGCGCCCGTCAATTCGAGGACCTCGTTCAAACGCACGGAATTGTCGACTTCCATGACGAAGCGCATGTCGATGCGGCGATTGCTTGCCAGCCGGTTTCGACGGGCTTCATCGCTTTCAATACCATCAGTGGATTCCGGAATTGGGCGGGTCGATGAATAGCCAGATACAGAGAGGATTTCCTTTTCTCCACGATTTTTCAGATGTCGGAGACCGGGCTGAAGAGTTGTTATGGCACGGTAAGTTGATACGGCCCGCTCGGTCGAAAGAACCCAGTTGCGTTCGTCTGCCCCGGTCTTGTCGGTGTGGCCTTCGATGAAAACAGTATCGATTGTTGAGCTAGGTTTGTTAGCGCTATTGCAGTCAACCAAGTCAGCGTCATCGCAGGAGCGCACATATTTTGGCAGGACATGCAGTAGAACTTGTGCCAGTTTCGAGACGTTTTCTGACGCAGCAGAATTCAACCCGGATTTATCCGAGTCAAATCGGATGGCGTTGTCCGTCAGCCGCAATACACCGTTCTCGGGATCAATCTGCACTTCAAGGCCGACTGCCTTCAACTCGTCCTTGAGGTCATTGAGGAGTGCCGTGCGTTCTTTTTGCGATTGATTGAGAGATGCGAGCTCGCTGTCAATTTGATCGCGCAAGACCTTCAGCTGACTGGCAACCTCCTCGACTCGCTTCAACACCTCTTCGATCTGCGATTCGGATGTATCAGTCTGCTGCTGGAATTGCAGCGCGAACACCATTAGCATGATGATGAAAATGAAGAGGATGCCGACCATCATGTCGGTCATCGAGACAAAATAATTCTCTTCCTCTTCTTCGATTTTATGGTTCGTGTCGTCGTCAAACGCCAGCATGAATCACCTATTGCCCTGACGTTCGGAGCGCAGCTTTCAATTCGGTGACAGACTCCCCGAATTCCTCGACGGATTCCTGGATATCGGTCAAGGACGATGAAAGCTGGGTGACCGCCTGAGCGAGTCCCTTGTCGACATCCGAAGTGTAGCGGCCCAGCGTCTCGCCCTGTCTTTCGGTAGCCCCAGCCAAATCGTTGACTGCCTTTGCCAAAGCCTCGTCGATCCGGACAAACCGCTGTTCGTATTCGCGCCAGGTTTCGACCAGGTTTTCGCCCTGCTGCTTAATCGACGTAGCGAGCTCGCCCGATGCATCCTGGCCCGCGGACAATGCTTGCACCGCGGCGCTCAACGACTGTTCAAAACTTGACGTTGCAGCGGCAATTTTTTCGCCTGACTGGATAAGCGGCGCTGAGGCCACACGTACGTCATTGGCGGTTTTTGCGAAACTGTCAGAGACGAGGCGGGTTTGTGACGTGGCGTCGCCGATGGCGCTTGCCTGTGCCGTCAGCGCTGAACCCGAATTACTTAACGCACTTTCAAAGCGATCGACTTCCACACGGATCGTCGAGATGGCGTCAGCAAGGCCATCACGGATCGCTTCGGCGCTCGATTGCGCCATGCTCGCGACTGTCTCGGCAGCGCTCTTTTGCGCATTCTGGATTTCTTCCTGGGTCTGAGCCAAACCCTTCCGAAGGCCTTCATCAAAGGAAGTGAGGTTGCTCGAAACGTTGTTGACCTGACCCTCGAGCTTTTCGAGCACGCGCCCCATTGCCTCTTCCATGCGGCTTGAGGCTCCGCCGGCGGCATTGCCCAACTGCGTTTCGATCTGCGCATTTGCATTTTCGAACGTGGCTTTCATGGAGGACATGATCTCGGCCAGGTCGTCCCGGTTCTGACTGGCGCCGGTATCGAGCGTGCGGGCAGCGTCACTCACAAGTCGGTTCAGGTTTTCCGCGGATTCGCTCATGCGGCGCGCAAAATCCTCGCCGCTGCCTTTGACGCCGCTTTGCGTCTCGGCAAGCGTGACCTGCATCGCTTTGAGCGTTTCGGCGAGTTCGCGCAACTCGGTTCCGGCGCTGCCCTGGACCGTGTTGGTGAATTGGCTGAGCATATCGGTGACGCCGGTCTGGCTGGTCTCGGATATGCGATCGAGCGCTGCTGAAATGCTGGTGTTGATCGGTGTCATAGCCGATGTGAACGCCGACTGTATCTGGGGTTCGAGCTGGGCGCCCATCTGCGCAAAGAACTTGTCGCTGTTGATTTCCTTGAGTTGATCGCGCTGCTCCTTCGCGGCTTCGTTCATCTCGATGGCGAGCGATTGCGGCGGAACATATTTGAGCCTCAGCTCCAGAGCTTCACAAAAGCTGCTGAAGCTGGCCTCAATGCAGATGATGTAGGTCTTGAAAACGATGGAGAGAACCAGGGAGGCGCCAAGGCCTGCGATCGATGTAGCGAATTTGAAAGAGGCGATCTGCAGGAGTTCCGTCATGGCGTCTTGCATCGCTTTGACATCTTCCCCGGCTGATGCTTCCCCGGCTTTGTAGAGGGCCAGCACGATACCGGTGAAGGTCAGCAGCAGCCCCAGCGCAACGAAATATCCGGGAATTCCGGCAATCATTTTCAGGCCGATAAACTTTTCCCGCGCCATGCCGGTGTTGAGAAAACTCTGTGGGCGGACAGTGTTGCGGATAACCGGGCGTTCACCGGCAACCGGCTTGACCAGGGTCTCGTCAAACTCGCGCCAAGCGTGGCCGATGAGACGGCTCTGCTTGAAGTTCTCATAGATGGATTGATCATACTCGGCAGCGAAGGCTTCCAGCCCGGCAAGCTGGTCGATCTTGCGCCGGTGATGTCGGAGCGCGAAAAATATTGGCAATACATGCAGGAGCAGGAAACAGATCGCGAAGGACAACGCGACGGCACCGATGGCATAAGCCAACGAAAAAATGAAATCCAACTGGCTGAGTTGGTTCAGCGCTTCTTTTGCTGCTGCATCGTCAGTGAATTGCCCGCCAAGCAGGTCACCACCCAGTCCAAACCGTTCGAAGATCAACCCAAGGTCCAACCGCGTCGAAACTAAATCCAGCCCAACCATAGTCAGAGCAAACAGTGTCCAGAAAAGAATCACCCGAATCCACGGGTGCCCAAATACCCAACTCAGCACTTTCATATCGGTTATTCCGGCCCCCACCGCTTGCTTACCACCGCAGGGCTCATGGCCATCACGGTGGTTTTCGTCACAATTATCTCCCCACAAACACTGACCGCTTGGCTTGAAATTCTTCGGCCATCCGAGCTCGGCGCAATACTTCCAATTGTTAGGTTGTATTCATCCTTGTTTCTAATTTTACGATTGTCCAGTGATTTGTGGTTTCAGGTTGTGGAAGCCCAGGGATAGCGCCTATGTGACCGAATTCATAAAGATGAGACCTAAGCGCGTTCACCAGCTCGACGTGGAAGTGCCGGTATCGGCCTTCTTGTCGTCAGCTGATTGAACTACCTGCCACTGCCGCGATTTCCGCAAGGGTTCGAATACAATGGAGACGACTGGCGGATGTTGCCTGCGGCTTGGGAACTAGAGATGATAGCCCTAGAAATCATGGGGCCAGCCGTCCGAGAACTTGATTGGCTCCGCGGAAGCGAGATGGTCGGTGACCAAACTCCCCGGTACATAGGCGACGCCTACTCTCTGGCCTATTTCCGCGTCTGCCGTGGCGTATGCGCAAGAACCTGTGGCAGCAGTCGCACTTTTGCCGGTTCGACTGCGGCACTCGGCCTGGGAAGCTTCATGAGAGACTTCTTCATCAGGCGCAGTCGGGCAACCTGTGAATAGGTGCCCTCGTTCACGTCCTTGTTGACGTGACCGAGAATGTCCTTGCGGATTTCCGACCCGACACCCTCCTGCTTCATCTCGTTGTTGCACCAGTGGCGGAACGAGTGAAAAACTTTCCCCTCTGCCTTCGCCTTCGGCAGCGCCAGATCTTTCATCTTCTGCCAATCGTCGTTGAAGACATCCCCCATCGGCGTCGCTTCCGCCACCGCTCGGAGTTCCGGAAACAGCAGCAAATGGCCTGCCTTGTGCAGTGCGTCAGCATAATCGAGGAAACCAAGCCGGATGAGTTCAGGGTGAATGGGAATGTGTCGTTTCGCCGCTTTGGACTTAAACCTGCGACCCTCCGATGGGATAAACTTGAACCCCCAGATGCCTTCGAGGTCGATGATCTCATCGAGCCGAAACCCGCAAATTTTCTCCCGCCTTGCACCCTGATATGCTCCGATGAGAGGCACCCAGTAGCGTGCATCATGGAAAATCTCGTTAGCCGCACTGCCATCATGGGTGCCGGTGGCTGCACCGGTCCAGATCGGAAGACTGAACAGGGCCTCAAGATCGCCGGTGGTGAAGGACGGACGTTCGTTCTCCGAGTCTCCACTCTTCTTTGCACGAAGCTTGGAGATGCCGTCGTAGCTCTCCCACGAATAGCCATAGGCTTGGCACATGCCTGCGATATTGGCCATGTTGTTCATGTGGCGATTGATCGTTGCCTTTGTCAGGCCGACCTCGGCTTTGGGAAGCTTCTCCGTTCGGGCGAGAATGTCGCTGACGGAGATGACATGGTCCCGCGGCGATTTGCCGTAATTCTTGGGGAATTTGAGCAGGACATCGCGAAACTGGGCGAGGTGTTGTTGACCGACACGGGTCGGGTTGTCGTGCCCGAGGAAGCGCTTGAAGAGCTTGGCGAGCTGGACATGTTGCTTGAGTGTCTTGCTGTCCCACTCCTTGAGAGTAACCTTTGCTTCGCCGGCCGCCGTGACGATATCGATCAGGCTGCGATAGCTTTCATCTTCGATGTCAGTGAGGCTGTCGAGATCGTCGGCGTCGTCGCTGATTGGCACCTCGGCGGCGGCCGGTGCAGCGGGTGATATCACGGGTGGGGGAGGCGTCTGCGGACTTTCTGTGGCGGACACTGGAACGCTGATGGGTTCGGCAGGGGCATGAGCAGGAGCAGGGGAGGCCGATCCGTTGGGTATATCAAAAGGAACGGATGGAGCGATCGGCCTTCGTGCTTCTTCCAGCAGGCCCGACTGGAGAAGAAGGTCGTCGTCATGACGCAGGCCGGTCCAGCGACGATCGGCATCGAGAAGTGCTGCAGCCATTCCACGAAGGTAGAGCTGTTCGGCCTGCTGAACGTTCACCCGTGTTTCGGGAATATTGAACTCGGCCATCAGTCCCGCAATCCGCTTGCGATTCGGCGGCATGGCCCCCTGTTGCCGCAAGGTCTCAATCGTCTGGCCGACCAGCGTGATCGTCTGTGCTTCAAGTCCTGCGGCCGACATTTCCTTTTGCTCTATCTGCCCAACAGTTGCATCGACACCTTGAGCCGCGAAGAGGCGGTATGCCCAGCCGGTCGCGATGTCCGCGGTCCGCGCGCTCTTGGCACTGTCGCCGAAGGACAGTTCAGCCGCAGCGACACGGTCAAGCTTGGCGCTATGGGTGATGGCCACTTTGGTCAGGATGCGGCGGGCGTCATCAGCAGAGATCATGCATTGGCTCATTCCGTGTAGTAAATGCTCGCTGGCCCTCGTGACCTCGGCGGCGATCGAACGGGCAATGTTCAGCGACGTTGTCCGCAGGCTGACTTCAATCCTCGTACGGCAATCGGCCTGAAGTTGAACGGGCAATCGCCGCCTCCACCAATAGACCGCTCCGCGCCGAAACACATATTGCACACTCATGCCAACCTCCGTTTGGAGGTGACGGATTCTCCAACTTTTCCGTCCGTTGAACACCAATGTAAGACACGCGTGGGGGACACCCGTGTAAGACAGTACTGTCCACCAGACGGCAAAATCTATCCCCAGCTAACGAAAAAACGCTGGAAAATCAATCTTGTTCAGAGCTTGAAGAGGTCGATTGGCTGGGGAACCTGGATTCGAACCAGGACTAACAGAGTCAGAGTCTGCGGGTCTACCGTTAACCTATTCCCCAACGGGCGCGGACCGGAAACTTTTAGGGCCAACGCGGCGGCTTATAGCCAATAAACTTCGAGGATGCAAACCCAGTCTGCGCAATTTTTAAGGCAAAATTCGCCGCGGTCCGCAAACCAGTCGAAATCAGGGTGTCGCCGTGCTTCCAGCTCTGGTTCAAAAAGAATTTTGCGTTTGGTTCGCTGCTTTGCTAATCTTGTCCCAACAGCAAACCGTGAAGCGCGACTCGAGGCCATTTGCTCGCCGCGCATGACAGGACAGACCGTGAAAGACCTTCGGGACGGCGAAACGCCAAACGCGGGGGTATCACTGGCAGGTGATAGGCCATCAGAGCGCGCCATCAAGGCAGCGACGGATGGCGTGGAACAGGGACGCGGGACAACCGTGGCCTCGGGCTCCGTTGCTGATGGCGCGCCATCGGAACGTGCTCCCGCCAGCGTATCCGCCAACAAGGAAGCCGGCGCCGAGCCGGCCGGACGCCGCAGGCGGCGGCGTCGCAAATCTGCGCACAAAAGTGAAAACGCACCCGACACCGGCCAGCCAGCTTCCAATGCAGATGCTGCTGCACCCGTGCCGGCGCCAGGCGAAAAAAAAGGCCGTCGCCGCCGGCGCAAATCCGGACGTGAAATTCAGGGACGGCCGCTGGCGCCACAAAAGGCACCGGGTCAAGGCCAGCAGAAATCCCACCTAAACGGTCCAGCCCACACCCATGCACCAAGCGCCCACGGCGCCGGTGGCCCGGCCGGAATGGTGGCGCCATCGGTGCGGCGGCCAGTGGATGACCTCTATGCGGCACTGGATCTGGGCACGAACAACTGCAGACTGTTGATCGCTCAGCCGACCCGTCCCGGCCAATTTCGTGTCGTGGATGCGTTTTCGCGTATCGTCAGGCTGGGCGAGGGTCTCGACGCCACCGGAAAATTGTCTGACGACGCCATGGACCGCGCCGTCGAAGCGCTCAAGGTCTGCGCCGGAAAGCTGAAAAACCGCCCGGTCCGACGCCATCGCCTGATTGCCACCGAAGCCTGCCGTTCTGCCCGCAACGGCGCTGAATTTCTGGCTCGGGTTCAGGCCGAAACCGGACTTGAACTTGAAGTCGTCACCCGCGAAACCGAGGCCCGCCTGGCGGTGGCCGGTTGCTCCTCGCTGGTCGGGCGCGACACCGACGGGCTGGTGCTGTTCGATATTGGCGGCGGCTCTTCCGAAATCGCCATGATCGACCTGACCGAAAATCGCTCGAACCGTCTGGCCGATCACATCAAGGCCTGGACCTCGCTGCCGGTTGGTGTCGTCACCCTGTCCGAGCGCCATGGCGGCTGTCTGGTGACGCCGGACGTGTTTGCGGCCATGGTGGCGGAGGTCGATGCGATGCTGGCCGAATTCACCCCGCCGCCGCTGCCGGCTTTTTCAGGCCTTGCCGACGGACGGATTCATTTGCTCGGCACGTCTGGAACCGTGACCACACTGGCTGGTCTGCATCTGGAATTGCCGCGTTATGATCGCCGCAAGGTCGATGGGTTATGGCTCTCCAATGATGATGTCGACCGCATGCTCGACCGGCTGTTGTCGTGGGATTTTGACGCCCGCGCCGCCAATCCCTGCATCGGTGCGGACCGGGCGGACCTGGTTCTCGCCGGCTGCGCGATTCTGCAGTCGATCCGCAAACGCTGGCCTTCACAGCGCATGCGCGTCGCCGACCGCGGACTGCGTGAAGGACTGCTCAATGAAATGATGGCATCGGACGGTGCCTGGCGCCGCAGCGGCCGCAATTTCCGTTATCGTAACCAGCGCTCGAACCAGGGGGAAAAGCCATGACCCGTCCTCCATCAGGACCCACCGGGCGCAAGCTCGGACAGAAGGTAAAACGCAAGAGCAAACTCAAGGCGTCGTCGCGGCGCTGGGTCGAGCGGCATCTCAACGACCCTTATGTGCAGCAGGCCAGACAGGAAGGCTATCGCTCGCGCGCGGTCTACAAGCTTCTGGAAATCGACGCCAAGCACAACATTCTCGACAAGGCCAAGCGGATCATCGATCTGGGTGCAGCACCCGGCGGCTGGTCGCAGATTTCCGCCCAGGTCACCGATTCCACCGATGAAGATCCGAAGGTGGTCGCCATCGACTTTCTCGAGATGGACGGCCTGGCGGGCGTCAAGTTCCTGCAGATGGATTTCCTCGACGAAGCAGCACCGCAGGCGCTCAAGGATGCGCTGGGTGGGTCCCCGGACGTCGTGTTGTCCGATATGGCGGCGCCGACCACCGGGCACCAACGTACTGATCACCTCAGGACCATGTACCTGTGCGAAGTGGCAGCACATTTCGCCATCGAGGTGCTGACCCCGGGCGGGCATTTTCTCGCCAAGACCTTTCAGGGCGGCACCGAAACCGATCTGCTCAACCTGCTCAAGCGGAATTTCAAGTCGGTGGTGCACATCAAGCCGCCGTCGTCGCGGGCGGAATCGGTAGAAATGTTTGTGCTGGCCAAGGGCTTCAAGGGCCGCCACATCGGAGAATCACTGGCGGACGGGTGATGCCGCACGCGCACCGGCACGTTTCAGGCCATGTCCGGACACCGCTTCACCGGCATTGGGCGGCAGCGCCAGAAACGGCAGGATGGCGAATGCGGTGATTGCGGCAATGGCAAAGAATGCGATGTGAAACGCATTGAGTGTCAATTCGCCGCCATTGACTGTGCTGACAATATCGAGAATGCCGCCGGCCAGCGCCACGCCAATCGCGATCGAGACCTGTTGCAAGGCCGAGGCGATCGAGGTCGCCTGGGCCGCCGTATCCTGGGTAACTTCGGCAAAAATCAGCGCATTGGCCGAAGTAAAGAACATCGAACGGACCAGCCCGCCGAAAAACAGCACGCCCATGATCAGCGCTACCGGTGTCGCCGGGGTGAAAAGCCCGTTGACCGCGATCGACAGGGAAGCTCCGGCCGCGGCAAGCAGAAGAACATGACGGAAGCCGCCATATCTTAAAACACGTTGAATGATGAACTTCATCATGATCGCCCCGGCAGCAGAGACGCACGTGATCATGCCGGACTTGAACGGCGTCATTCCAAAACCCAGTTGCAGCATCAGCGGCAGCAGAAACGGCACCGCGCCAGCTCCAATGCGAAACAGATTGCCGCCCATCAGCGACAGCGAGAAAGTCCTGTTGCGGAACATCCTTGGATCAAGCAGCGGCTTGGGGTGAGCGCGCGCATGCGCCAGATAACCGAAGAAACACACGACGCCGCCGATCGTTGCCGCGATGCCCCACACTGCGGGCAGGGCCGGAAGGCTGATCACCGAAAGACCAAAGACGATGCCCGAGGCGGCGGCGCCCGAAAGCAGGAAGCCGACCCAGTCGACCCTGTCGTAGCTGCGTCTGGTGTCTTTTGGCAGCACCGTCAGCGCAAACACAATTCCGGCGATGCCGATCGGTATGTTGATCAGGAAGATCCAGTGCCAGGTCAGGAATGTGGTTAGAAAGCCGCCAACCGGTGGACCAACGAGAGGGCCGACAAGTGCAGGAATGGTCAGCCATGCCATGGCGTTGACCAGTTGCGATTTTTGGGTCGACCGCACCAGCACCAGCCGCCCGACCGGGGTCATCATCGCGCCGCCCATGCCCTGCAGGAACCGTGAGATGACAAATTCCGTCAGGCTCGTTGAAGCCGCACAGGCAATGGATCCAGCCATGAATACGGCGATGGCAATTGCGAAAATTCGCCGCGCGCCGAACCGGTCGGCCATCCATCCGGAGATCGGAATGAACACGGCAAGTGATACCAGGTAGGCGGTCAGGGCCAGTTTCAGTGCAATCGGATTGGTTCCGATATCGGTGGCGATCGCCGGCAGCGCGGTGGCGATGACGGTGGAGTCCATCTGCTCCATGAATAGCGCGATCGCCAGGACAAGCGGAATTGATCGGTTCACTATGGGTATCCGTTGCGGCGGGTGTAGATATTGTGGCGTTTTTGTCCCGCCGGGCAAGGGTTTGGCTGCGGTTGGGGAAATTCATAGTCACGGCTTGGTTGATGCAAAGTCAATCACAATTGCTGTTCTCAATTGGGAGTTGACTACGAATTGGCAGGGCATTGTGTTGCCCGCAGCCCACAATGGGTGCACTGCGGCAAATTTCGGTGATCAAACGCATCCGCGCTCTTTCACAACTGGCGGAAGCATGGTACTTGCCGCTGCCAACGCAAAGACCCGAAATAGCACCGGGCGGTCCGGTTCGGGCCGGCCCCGAACGAACGGAACCGACAGGCGATGGCAAAGATTATCCAAACCATAACAGGCATTGAAGCGCTGACTTTTGACGATGTGCTGCTGCAGCCGGGTCATTCCGAAGTCATGCCCGGACAGGCCAATATCGCGACCCGCATTGCCCGCGATATCGAGCTCAATCTTCCTATCATTTCGTCCGCGATGGACACGGTGACCGAATCGCGACTGGCCATTGCCATGGCGCAAGCCGGCGGCATCGGCGTCATTCACCGCAACCTGACTCCGGAAGAGCAGGCTGAACAGGTCCGTCAGGTCAAGAAGTTCGAAAGCGGAATGGTGGTCAATCCGGTGACGATCAGCCCTGAAGCGCCGCTGTCGGAGGCGCTGGGTCTGATGAAGGCGCACGGCATTTCCGGTATTCCGGTGGTCGAGCATCGCGACGGCGCCGGCGGACCGGGTTTTCTGGTCGGCATCCTGACCAACCGGGATGTGCGCTTCGCCTCCAATCCGGATCAGAAGATCCGCGAGTTGATGACCCACGAAAACCTGGTCACGGTCAAGGAAAGCGTTGATCAGACAGAAGCCAAGCGGCTGCTGCACAGCCACCGCATTGAAAAGTTGGTGGTGATTGACGGAGAAGGCCGCTGCGTCGGATTGATCACTGTCAAGGATATCGAGAAATCGCAGCTCAACCCGCATGCCTCCAAGGACGAGCAGGGACGGCTGCGCGCCGCCGCCGCAACTTCAGTCGGTGAAGACGGGTTTGAACGCGCCGAGCGTCTGATTGCCGCCGGCGTTGATCTGCTGGTGATTGACACCGCCCACGGCCATTCGCAGCGCGTTCTCGACGCGGTCACCCGCGCCAAGAAGCTGTCCAACTCGGTGCGCATCCTGGCCGGTAACGTCGCAACCGCAGAAGGCACACGGGCTCTCATCGACGCCGGAGCCGATGCGGTCAAGGTCGGCATCGGACCAGGCTCGATCTGCACCACCCGCATCGTCGCAGGCGTCGGCGTTCCGC
Organism: Hoeflea sp. IMCC20628; assembly: GCF_001011155.1. Lineage (NCBI taxonomy): Bacteria > Pseudomonadati > Pseudomonadota > Alphaproteobacteria > Hyphomicrobiales > Rhizobiaceae > Hoeflea > Hoeflea sp. IMCC20628. The sequence continues at coordinate 3,197,084 of NZ_CP011479.1, read as the reverse complement.
AGCTTTCGGCGATCATGAGCGCCGTCGACGAAGCCCAGAAACATGGTATTCCGGTGATTGCCGATGGCGGCATAAAATATTCCGGCGACCTGGCCAAGGCGATTGCCGCCGGCGCCTCGGCGGTGATGATCGGATCCTTGCTCGCAGGCACCGACGAAAGCCCCGGTGAGGTCTATCTGCATCAGGGACGGTCGTTTAAGGCCTATCGCGGCATGGGCTCGGTTGGCGCCATGGCGCGCGGCTCGGCGGATCGTTATTTCCAGGCCGAGGTGCGCGACACGCTGAAGCTGGTTCCCGAAGGCATCGAAGGCCAGGTTCCTTACAAGGGCCCTGTGTCGGGCGTGCTGCATCAGCTTGCCGGTGGTCTCAAGGCCGCCATGGGCTATGTCGGCGCGGCTGATCTCCCAAGCTTCCATGAACGGGCGACATTTGTGCGCATCTCCGGGGCGGGCTTGCGTGAAAGCCACACCCATGATGTCACCATCACCCGTGAAAGCCCCAACTATCCCGGCGCGATGTAATGAAACGGCTGTGGCCCGGCTGGCTGTTGTGCCTGGTCACGGCCGGGCTGTTTGCCTATATGGCGCTGGTTGAATCGGCTGCGATCAGCGCTTTGCTTGGTGGCTGGCAACTGCCCGACGGAGTGCCGCTGGGCTATGACGCAGACGCCGCGCGTGCTTTGTTCGACGTGTTTGTTGCTGATTTTTCGGCAGCGCAAGTGGAAGGCCGGCAAAGCGCGTCAGAAGCCTATCTGGCTCTGCACGCGGGGTTCGACCTGTTGTTTCCGCCCTTGCTGGCCATGAGCATCGCGTTTTGCGCTTTTGCGGCGACATACAGCCGCCAGGATCAGGCGGAGACGCCGCGGCTGGCCAAGGTCGGGCTTGGCCTGGCGCTGGCATTGGCATTTGCCTATCTGGGCTTTGATTTTTTCGAAAATGCTGTGGCAGATACGATCTACGGCCCGAAGGCGATCATGCTCGCCTTCAACGAGCAAATGGTGTTTGTGCTGCAGGTGCTCACCCGCGGCAAATATCTGAGCCTCATCGTCGCAATTGTCCTGATTGTCGCGCTCTGGATCGCCCGGCGCAAACGCATGCGCTCCACAAAAGCGGATACATGAACCGCACTCTGTCAGTGTTTGCTTACAAATAGAGCGGCGCGGTTCGAGATGGCGGGTGCGCTTCGCGATCTCGATAGCCCCATCTGCCTGTCTTGCCGGTCAGCATCCAGAGCACGAGATTATGTGCCGTCTTGTACGGAGGCAATAATGGCGTTCTGCTCGAGGTGCCTGGTTGAGCAGCGGTGAAACACTGCACACCCCAATCAACCACATCGGATGCCCAATCTTGTGAACGCTACTGAACCCATCTACGCTCAAACGGCATTCTCAACGGTAGGGCCGTCTCACTCATGACCACATCCACTGCAATTTTCTGGCCGGTTCTGGCCCAGGTGCTTCTGATCTATGTGATTTACATCACCGTCTCCTCGCGGCGGATCGGCGCGGTCAAGGCCGGTGTAGCCAAGCCTTCGGACTTCAAGGTTCCCTCGATCGAGCCGGAACCCAGCGCCACCGCTGCCCGCAACCTGTCCAATCAGTTCGAGCTGCCGGTGCTGTTCTTCGCGGCCTGCCTGTCTCTATATGTGACGGGCGGTGCAGGAGTGGCCGCGGTGGTGGTGGCCTGGGGATTTGTGCTGGCACGCGTGGCGCACTCCTATGTGCACATGACAAGCAACCGGATCAGGATCCGCCGCTCGCTGTTCATCGTCAGCCTGGCCATCAATCTTGTGCAGTGGCTGCTGCTCGCGATCCACATCGCTTGATTTTGGCGTCTACATGCTGCGCGGATCCTGTCCGGCTGCCACGGCATCGAGATAATGGCCTGAAAAATCCGTCTTGACCTCGCACCAAAGCAGATTGTGGTCTGACAGCTGGTGCTTGCGGTAATATTGGCGGAAATAGTCGATGGCCTTTTCTTCCGTGCGGGGATTGTCGTCCCTGCCATGGGACACCTTCTTGATGCCTGACTTGGTCGCATAATGCTTTGCATCTTCGCTGCGATATACACTCTTGAAAATGTCGAGAACGCCCGAAGCTCCGAGTTTTACCCTGCGTTCGGCGAGCTTGAAGACTATCTGGTCGTAATGGTGTTTGCCTGACAGGCTTGTCGCTGCATTTTCAATGCCCCCGGTGGTCTTGAACCCGGCATCAAGCAGTGCTTGCATGGTCTTGTGCTTGGGACTGATGATGTTGAAATCACCCAGCAAAATCATGTTGGCATCTGTTCCCGAGCTTCGTTTTTCTGTTTTCTGTACATTGGCAAGAAAGACTGCGATTTTCTCGATCTCGCTGCGTCGCTGTTCCATTTCCGGCGAATTGTCCCCGGATTTTCCATAATAGATATGCACTGTACAAAGCTTGAAACGAAACCATCCGGCCTGGAATGTGACCGCGAAGGGTGTTCGTGCGAACTGCAATTTGCGTGTGGCGTCTTCCTGATCCGGGGCAACGATTTCCTGGCCTTCCGGCAGAACAATTTCACCGGCTTCGCGCAGGAAGCGCACCTTTGCCTTGCGGTAAACAAAGGCCAGACGCTCACGGTTTCCGCTGGCGTCTGTGAGAATGTAGTCCCAGTCGCCGCCGAGATAGCGCTGCATCAAGAGCTCGAATCTCTTCAGGTCATGATTGACTTCCTGGATCGCCACAAGATCGAAATGGTCGATGATTTCCGCAATGTAGAGCAGGGATTCCGTCGTCCGGTCGTAAGCGCCGCCATCGGAAAAGTGCATGATGTTCCACGTTGCCAATCGCAACGAGTTGTCACTGGTCTGATCGCGGATTTCGTCATCAAGCTGCTTCTTGAGCGCCTTGAGCCGCTCAGCAACAAAAGCCCGGTGTTCATCGGGCTTGATATAGCGAATGGATGAAATGAACGACATGCCATTTCCTCTCTCAGCTTTCAGCTCAAAGAGTATAGCCGAAACCCACCACAATGTCAGGCTGCACTGGCGAGCAGCCTCTGGCCCTTACCAGGCAGGCACTGCAGCAATATCCGGGCGTCCTCTGAGATCCCTGCGGGTAGAGGTTCCTGAAGCTCCTGACATCGGCTTGTCTTCTGCGCCCACCGGCGTGATGTTGTCGAGGCTGGCTGCGATGTGTCCGCAAATTGCGTTGACCAGGGCTGCCGGTGCACCAGGGCGCTTCATCAGACCGATCTGGGCCGGCTGCAATGCCGGGAAACCATCTGCGGATGACAGGATGCGCATGCCCGGACGAACCGCACACTCCGGCAGCAACGAGACCGCAAGCCCCGACAACACTGCCGAGGCGACAACAGTTGCCGACCAGCTGGTAAACAGCACCTGATAGTCACGTCCGGCTGAATCAAGTGCCGAGCAGGCCAGATTGCGCCATAGGCAGGAGCGCCGGCCGACGGCGAGCGGAACCACTGCATCTTCATGCACCGCATGGTTCATCGAGGTGACCCAGTACAGTGGCTCGGTGCGCACTACCTCTGACGTCCGCTCACGCGGATTATGGGTGACCAGCGCCACATCAAGCTCGCCGCGCGCCAGCCTGGCCGCAAGTTCGCTGGAAGGTTCGCATTCGATATACAGCTCGACATTCGGATTGGTCTTGGCAAAACGGGCGATGATGCCGGGCATGTAGCGGTCGGCATAGTCGTCCGGCGTGCCGATCCGGATCAGGCCCTCCAGTTGATGATCATCAAAGGCGGCAATGGTTTCATTGTTGAGCCGGATGATACGGCGGGCATAGCCCAGCATCCGTTCGCCGTCTTCGCTCAGACGGTTGAGCCGGCCATCGCGGACGAACAGTGTCTTGCCGACCCGCTCCTCGAGTCGCCGCATCTGCATCGATACCGCACTCTGGGTCTTGAACACCTTGTCCGCTGCGCGCGTGAAACTGCCGGTGTCGACAATGGCCACGAAGGTCTGCAACTGGTCGATGTCGAGTGGCGCGGGCATGGCAGCTTCCTATCAATCTATTTGATGATAGAGATTAGAAACATTCGCTGGTCTGATCAATGGATATTTGAGACATAGATGGTGCACGTTGGGTTTTGCGCTGGCCCAAAGTTCAATCGGCGCCATTTGACTAAGGAATGTTACCATGAACGCCCGCAGTTTCGCTGCCAATCGGACTGTTGCCCGCTCCATCAATGCAGGTCAGTTTTTCGTCAATGCCACCTACGCCGTCTCCGGCAAGGGTATGGCTTTGGTGCGCGTCCTGCTCAATCGACGTACAGCCGGAAAACTGCAGCAGCTTTCGGATCATCAATTGGCCGATATCGGTTTGACCCGTGATGATTTGCGCAGCGCAATTGCCGTCCCATTCACCGCTGATCCAACAGCTGAATTGTCGTTTTGCGCGCGGCGCAACAGCTGCCTCTGAACCGTTCTTGCAGGTCCCCCGCGGGATACTTCCCTGTATCCCGCTTTTCACCCGGCCGCCGCAAACTCTTCCGGAGTCAGCGCGGCCGGGTTTTTTGCGGTAAATATTCTAGACCACCGTTCTAGCGTTTCATGCCCTGAAGGTACTGGTCGAAAATCGATTCCATGTTTTTCTGATAGCCTTGCTGCACTTCTTTGCCAGAATCGAACATCTTGCCGAACAGATCGTCATAAGGATTGCGATTAGCTGCTGGTGCCGTCCGGTCAGGTTGTTGATCCGGTTCAGGTGCCTGCTGCGACTGTCCGCCGCCCATGGCGCCGCCAAGCATGTCCTGAAAAATCTGGCCGAGAGGATTGTCGGAAAAGGGATTTCCCCCGGTTTGTTTCTGCGGGCTCTTCTGAGCACCACCAAACATGCCTTCGAGAATTTGCCCCAATGGATTGTCCATTGGTGACGCCTGCGGTGTTGGTTTTGCCTTCGCTCCGCCCATGCCCTGGCGCATCATGTCGGTGATCAGATCGCCAATCGGATTGGACCCGCCCATCGCATTGGCCTGCATCTGACCGGTCGATTGCTTGAACAATCCGCCCATGATCGAAGTTGCCAGAACCGGCAGCATCTGCTTGAAAATTTCCTGACCGATGCCGGTAGCCGCTTCCGCCTGGGCTGCCACTGCGCGACTGACCTCCTTTGATCCGAAGAGATGGCCCAATATGCCGTTGCCTTCCTGCTTGCCTTGCGGGCTGAAGGCATTCTGCATGTCCTCAAAATACTGCGCATGATTGCCGCCTGCGAGAGCGGAAAGGAAATTGGACATATCCATCGGATTGGAGGCATTGCGCTTCAAACCGGTGGAGAAAGCCGGCATCAGTGCTGCCACCGCTTGCTGCATCTGGTTCTCGTCGAGGCCGAACTGTTTTGCCATATTCTGCATGGCTTCACCGTTCTGGGCATTCATCATCATGTCAAAAAGCGGCATCATTGGACTGTGTCTCTCCTCAATCGCCTGATCATAGGCTTGAGCAAAGACTATACCGCCCAAAGCAGTGTGCCTAGGGCGGTAATTCTGATTCGGCGCCAGCGTCGCGTGGATGGCAGGTTATGCTTGATCTAGTAGGCGTAGTCGTCAAATACCGGATCAACCTTGCCATTCCAGCGCCCGTGATAAAGCGCCAGCATCTCTTCGGCCAGCGTGGTGCCGCGGGCGATGGTTTCTTCCAGCGGGGCGAGGAAATGGCTTTCGTCATTGCCTTCGGAATTCAGGCATGCCCGGTTGACCAGTCCGCGCCGGGAGATACCCAGAACTTCGCGGCCAATGTCGCGCAGCGAGTGACCATTGATCCTGGCGTTCAGTCCATCGCGTGGCGTGGTGTCGCGAATGTGGTTGACCTCATCCAGCTTCCAGTCGCGGACAAGTTCCAGTGCCTCGCCAAGCGCGTTTTCATCATAGAGCAGACCAACCCAGAATGCCGGCAAGGCACAGATCCGCCGCCATGGACCACCATCAGCGCCGCGCATTTCGATGAAGCGCTTCAGCCGGGCATCGGGAAACAGTGTTCCGAGATGGTTGGTCCAGTCGCCGATGGTCGGCATTGGCTGGGCGAGTTCGCCCTTCAGCGCGCCGTTCATGAACTGGCGGAACGTGACATGTGTCGCCTCGTGGTAATGGCCATCGCGGAGCACGAAATACATCGGCACGTCGAGCGCCCATTCAACATAGTCGATAAAGCTGAAATCATCGGAATAGACAAACGGCAACTGACCCGACCGCTGGTTGTCGGTGTCGCGCCAGATATCGCCGCGCCAGGAGACCAGCCCATTGGGCTTGCCTTCGGTGAAAGGGGAGGCGGCAAACAGCGCAGTCGCAAGTGGCTGCAGCTTCATGCCGAGTTGCATCTTGCGCCGCATGTCGGCTTCCGACGAGAAATCGAGGTTCACCTGGATCGTGCAGGTCCGGTACATCATGTCGAGTCCCTGACTACCGACCTTCGGCATGTAGCGGGTCATGATGTCATAGCGCGATTTGGGCATTTTCGGAGTTTCGGCCAGCGACCAGGTCGGGCTGCCGCCGATGCCCAGAAAGCCGATTCCCAGAGGCTCGGCGATTTCCTGCAACTGCGCCAGATGCGCATTTGATTCGCGGCAGGTCTGGTGAATGGTTTCAAGCGGTGCGCCCGACAGCTCGAATTGCCCGCCCGGTTCCAGGCTGATGGCGCCAGCACCGGTCGGCTCGACCAGTCCGATGATCTTGCCCGCATCGATGATCGGCTCCCAGCCGAGCATCATCGCCATGCCTTCAAGCAGCGCCCGGATTGAGCGTTCACCTTCGTAGGGCACCGGTTCGTGGGTTTTGGTGTAAAACACGAATTTTTCGTGCTCGGTGCCGATCCGCCAGTTTTCCTGCGGTTTGCAGCCGGCAGCCATCCAGTCGGCCAGATCGTTGACTGAACTGATCGGGGTGTCATCCGTGGTATCGCGTGCCATGGCTGGCCCTTTTTCTCTATGTCATCGGCGCGATCTGAAACCACGCATGCTCATGCTGCTTGGACCGGAAATGGCCCGGCTTGCAAGCGAAAATCCCTGATTGCAGGATCAAAGAAGATTGATCATGGGTCCAGCGGGCAGTTTTACCAGTCGCCGATTGTCATCTGAACAGCGGTTAATGCCGCCACGGCGGCGGTGTCAGCACGCAGGATGCGCGGTCCCAGCGGAATCGGTGTGACAAACGGCAAGGTGGTCAGCATCTCCCGTTCCCGTTCGGAAAATCCGCCCTCCGGACCGACCAGAAGCGCCAGATCCCGTTCGATGATGGCAGACAAAATGCCGGCTGGATTGTTGCCGGCTTGGCTTTCATTGCAGAAAATGATCCGGCGCTCCGGATCCCAGTTTGCCAACATTGCCTCGAGTTTCACCGCTTCACCCAGCTCCGGGATGGCGAGGTTGCCGCATTGCTCCGCAGCTTCGAGAATATTGGCAGCCAGTTTGCCGTCATTGACCTTGTGAAGCTGGGTATGATCCGTGAACACCGGCGTGATTTTGCGAACGCCCATTTCCGTGGCTTTTTGCACGAGGTAGTCCAGCCGGCCGACTTTGATCGGCGCAAACAGGAAATCCAGCCGAGACGGTTCAGGCTGCGCGCGGGTCTGCTTCCCGATTTCGAGATTTGCCGACTTCTTGCCTTGCGGCCGCAGCGTTGCGCCGTATTCGCCGTCACGCCCGTTGAAGACCAGAACTCGTGCGCCATCATCAAGCCGCAGAACTGTCAGCAGATAATGGGCCTGTTCCTTGCCAAGCGGCACAGACTCACCAGGAGCCAGCGGGGATTCGAGATAAAGCCGTTGAAGTTTGTAATTTGCACGCATTCTGATCTTCTTGCCCAAGCCGATCCGAAGATCAAGACTCGGGCCTCCACGCGTGGGAATGAAAGACCGGAATATAGCCGTGCCGGAGCGCATCAACCGTCGAGGGCGGTGTGGCCAGATAAATCGGGGCTGCGGTCAGCGTTTCGGCTTCCACCGGGATATCGTAGCCGTTGAATGACCAAGGCAGCAACATTCCGGCGCGGACGGCATAATGGGTTTCACCTTGCCGAACCATCGCGCCATCAGAGAGGGAGGCGACTGTGCTCCGGGCAATGATCCGGTCAGCGGCATTTGGGCTCAGTTTGCGCTCGGCAGCGAGCAACAGGTCGATCGCGGGCGCGCAGGGACGCTTTTCGCCACGGCTCTGGCCCAGCGCTTCGGCGAAGGCAATCGCGTCTTTGCGCCGGCATTCGAAGCAGGGCCGGTGTCCGGCAGCAAGGGCGGTGACTTCATCGAGAAAGAACAATTCGGTGTAACGGCCGGGCTGCATCAGCTTTCTGCGGCGTCCCTTGAATTCCGTCAGGCAGATGATCCAGGATCTGCTCTTCCGGGGCCGGACAACCCGGCGATCGACATTGTGCAATGCGCCGCCGCGATTGCCCATGAATTCCCCGCGCGCCGAAATCGAACAGATATGGCCTGCTGGATTGACCCTGTTCTGTAGCGGCATGTCAGCTTGCGCGCCTGGTCAATGCTGCCGCGACACCGGCCATCATCAACAGCGATCCTCCGGTACGCATGGCTGCTTTCATCACCCGCGGGCGGCGTATGGTTTGCCGTGCTTCACTCGCAGCAAATGCAAACAAAGCTGCGTTCATTATGGCAAGCATGGTAAAAACCAGCACATAAGTCGCTGCCTGCGGTCCATAGGGCAGGGCGGGATCGATAAATTGCGGCACGAAGGCGACGAAGAACAGGATACCCTTGGGGTTCAGCGCAGTGATCAGGAAGGAATCGCGGAAAATGACGCTTGGCCGGCCTGAATCAGTCCCGACATCCGCTTCTGACATGTCGGGAATTTTCACCGGCGTCCGCCACATCTTGTAGCCGATCCAGATCAGATAGGCCGCGCCAACGAATTTCAAAGCCTGAAACAAAGTGGCCGAAGCCGCCAGCAGCGCGCCTGCACCGGCAATCGACAGCGATGTTGCCAGCAAGTCGCCAAGCCCGACGCCCAGCACACTGGCGAACGCCACCTTGCGGCCATGCGCCAAGGCCTGAGTGATCACCATGATGATGGTCGGACCGGGAATGATCAGCAGGATGATGCTGGCCACAACGAAGGCTGCGAAATGTTCGGGTGAAACGGGCATCAGGTTAAATCCAAGAACGATCAGGACTCGACAAAGCCGCAAAATCCAACGCGCGTCAATGTTGCAAAGGCCACCAACTCACTCGAAGTTCCTGGTGATCCCGAGTTCGACCAAGACAGTTTTGACAAACACGAGCGAGCCGAGATTTATTGCGGGGAGCATCGCGACTCATTTGGGCCAGTAGCGGTGACAGCCTGGTGCTGGCTGTCGAACTTGAGCCCGCGGTATGAAGACCAGATTTTTTGTTATCAGGAGCCGGCATGGTGAACGCACTACCTGAACTTCGCGCCACAATAATTGGCCTGTATGTTGGCAGGTCACGTCAGCGCTGGCCCGGCAAACCGACTTCGGCAATCGGCAAGCAGTTGGTCGAAACAGCACAGCACCTGGATTTGACCGGGTTTGGCAACGACGAACAGGCTGATCTGACGGTTCATGGCGGGACGGAGAAGGCAGTGCACCACTATGCCGCCGATCATTATCCTGAATGGCGGTCTGAACTTGGAACGGTTGCGCAGGGTTTCGGGCCGGGCCGGTTCGGGGAAAACATTGCCACCCTTGGTCTGACCGAGTCGGATCTCTGTATCGGCGATGTGCTGACGCTTGGCTCAGCGATCGTCGAAATCTCACAAGGACGCCAGCCGTGCTGGAAGCTCAATTCCCACACCGGCGTGAGCACCATGGCCAAGCTGTTCCAGGAAACGGCCCGCACCGGCTGGTACTACCGTGTGCTTGAGCCCGGCGTTGTCAGCATTGGGGATGAAATCCAGCGTCTGGACTGTCCGAATCCGGGTTGGACCGTGGAGCGCGTCACCCGCGCCAGGCTCACCCCGCGTCTTGCACCGGATGTTGCGGCTGCAATGGCTGAGCTGCCACGGCTTGCACCGGGATGGGCTGATGCGTTCCGCCACAAGGCCGAGCGGGAGTACAGCGAAGACGTCACCGCCCGTCTGGACGGACCGGGCTAATCGACCACAATGATGTGCACCGCCCTTGGGCCATGCGCACCGAGCAGGATGGTCTGTTCGATGTCGCCGGAGCGTGACGGTCCGGTGATCAGATTGAGCGCCCGGGGCATTTCACCCTTGCCTTTGAGCTTGCGCACCATGGTCCAGACGCTTTCCAGATCGCCTCTGATGTCGGCAGCCCTGATCACGACGATGTGGTGTTCGGGCAGGAAATTGATGGTTGTCGGATTGTCCTGGCCCGACATCAGCGCCAGCGTACCGGTTTCGGCAATGCCAGCAGTGGCATGGCTGACGCCCGCAAGGTCGCCGCCATCTGATGGCCCGTGACGCAGTTCGAGGTTTTTCTCGGATTCCCATCCGGCATGTGTCAGCCGCTGGTCGGTGCCGATCCGGATCGCCGCCGGCAGGTTGCGGGCGCGCAAATAGCTCGAAACCTCGGCAGCCACATCGCCATAGTCGCTCACCCGAGCCAGTGTTGAGCCGAACTGCTCGGCCATGGCGCAAAACAGCTCGACCTGTTCCGCCGCAGGCAGTTTCGCGCGTGCCGGAATGACGCCCGTCGGCGCGTCTGCCAGCCGTGCAGCCACGGTATTCCGGCGTTCATCATCTGAAGTCTGAACCCGCATCGACGCGCGGATCTTGCCCATCACTGTGTCCCGCGCGCTCATTGTTCCGTCTCCTGCTTGCGTGCTTCACGTTGCGCCCAGGCCTGCTGGAAGGTGCGGCCCTCCGGCGCTGGAAGATCGCGGTAGCGTGTCCAGCCGCCAGCGAATGGCATCGAGCGGAAGCGCCGTGAGGAGCCGCCCAGCAGCGACAGCAGCGGCATGCCGAACGAAGCGGCAAAGCGGTAGAGTTTTGGCCGCTTGGCAAAAAACGCCCAGGCCTTCAGCCCATAGCGGGCAGTCAGCGGCGTCAGATTGCGCTCGAACTCGCGCTCGCGCCAATGCCGCATCATCTTCGGCAGCGGAATCCGCATCGGACACACCGCCTCGCAGCGGCCGCAGAAAGTCGAGGCGTTGGGCAATTGTCCAGTCTCGTCAATGCCGTTGAGCGATGGCGTCAGTACCGCGCCCATAGGGCCGGGATAAACCGAGCCGTAGGCGTGGCCGCCGACCGCGTGATAGACCGGACAATGGTTCATGCAGGCGCCGCAGCGGATGCAGCGCAGCATGTCCTGATATTCGGTGCCGAGCATCGCCGAGCGGCCATTGTCCAGGAGCACCACATGATACTCATCCGGACCATCCGGATCCTCTTCGCGCTTCGGCCCGGTGGAAAACGTCGTGTAAACGCTCATGTCCTGTCCGGTGGCCGAGCGTGCCAGCACTCTGAGAATCTGCGAGGTATCCTCTAGCGTCGGCACGATTTTCTCGACCGAGGCAACGACGACATGCACCTTGCCCAGCGTCTGGGTCAGGTCGCCATTGCCCTCATTGGTGACGATCACCGAAGTGCCGGTTTCGGCAATGAGAAAATTTGCGCCGGTGATGCCGACATCGGCGGCAAAATAGCGCTGCCGCAGCACTTCGCGCGCCTCGCTGAGCAGTGAGACCGGCTCGGAAAGGTCGCGGCCTTCCGGCAGATGCGTGTGCACACGGCGGAAATCGCTCTCGACCTGTTCCTTGTTGAGATGCACCGCCGGCGCAATGATGTGGCTCGGGTGTTCGCCGCGCAGCTGGATGATGTATTCGCCCAGATCGGTTTCCACCGGCTCGATGCCGTTGGCCTCGAGATGATCGTTGAGCGCGATCTCCTCGGTGATCATCGACTTGCCCTTGGTGACCGTGCGGGCATTGGCCTTCTTGCAGATGTCGAGCACGATGCGGCGCGCGTCTTCCGCTGTTTCCGCCCAATGAACATGCCCGCCTGCGGCCGTCACCTTTTGTTCGTATTCTTCCAGGTAAAGGTCGAGATGCGCCAGCACGTGGTTCTTGATGTCGCGGGCATTGTCGCGCAACGCATCGAATTCCGGCAGCGCATCGACGGATTTTTGCCGCTTGCCGATAAAGCCCTTCTCGACATTGCCGAGCGCCTTTTGCAATTGCGCATCGACAAGTGCCTTGGAGGCGTTGGCCTTGAATTTATTGGCGGTGAGTTCCATTGCGTGTCTCCCTGTTCCGCCTATTTGCCAGAGCCGGCGATCGGCGGCTGGCTGGTCATGCCCGCGAGCACTTCGGCGACATGGCGAACCTCGACGTCAGATCCCTGGCGCTTGAGTTTGCCGGCCATATTCATCAGGCAGCCAAGATCTCCGGCCAGAAGCATATCGGCGCCGGATGCATCTATGTTACCGACTTTCTTGGTGACGATGGCGTTGGATATGTCGGAATATTTGACACAGAAGGTTCCGCCAAAACCGCAGCAAACGTCTGAGTCCGCCATTTCACGAACTTCGACACCGCTGACATTGCCGAGCAGCTTGCGCGGCTGGTCCTTGATGTTGAGCTCGCGCAATCCCGAGCAGGAATCGTGATAGGTGATCTTGGCTTCGAGCGCCGCGCCGGTATCGCGTACCATCATCACGTCGGTGAGGAACGAGATCAGCTCATAGCACTTTGCGGAGAAAGCCGTCGCCCGCTCTTCCCAAGCGGCATCACCCTTGAAAAGTCCGGGATAGTGTTTTTTCAGCATCGAAGCGCAGGAACCTGACGGCGCGACGACAAAGTCAAAGCCTTCAAAGGCCTCGATCACCTGTTCGGCGATCTCCCGCGTATCTGCCCTGTCGCCTGTGTTGTAGGCGGGTTGACCACAACAGGTCTGGGCTATCGGCACATGCACTTCGCACCCGGCATCCTGCAGCAGCTTGACACTGGCAAAGCCGACCGAGGGCCTGAAAAGATCGACCAGACAGGTCGCAAAAAGTCCTACACGCGGCTGCTCAGCAACCTTCGTTTCACTCGACGTCACTGTGCCGCCTCCGATTGTTTTTGCTTGGTGGTTTTGTCGGTACCCGAAAGGTCCGGAGCGCGTTGTTGCAGGCGAAGTTTCGAAACCCGCTCCCAGTCACCCGAGCGTTCTGCGTCCGTCATTGCCCGTGCAACGAAATCAATATGAGCCTGAGCCGCGCGGCGGCCGGCTTCCGGGTCGCCGGCCATCACCGCCTCATAGATGGCCAGATGCTGCGCAAGCAGTTGTTCCCGTGCACCCGGCAAATTGTAAACCAGAGCACGGTTGTAAAACACACCTTCGGCCAGAAGCCTGTAGCAGGAGCGCAGGGTATGAAGCAGGATGATATTGTGCGCGCATTCGCCGATGGCGCTGTGGAACTCGACGTCAATCGCGGCTTCTTCCTCGAAATCGTCTTTCTGATGGGCGGCCTTCATTGCGGTCACAATGCGGGTCAGAAGCGCCTTGTCGGCCTTGGTCGCTCGCCTGGCTGCGAATTCGGCGCTAATGCCTTCCATCTCGCGGCGGTATTCCAGGTAGTCGAGCGTTGCTTTTTGATGCCGGGTGATCAGTTCCATCACCGGCCGGGTGAACACCTGACCAATGACATCTGCGACAAATGTGCCGCCACCATGTTGGGTCAAGAGCAGACCGCGGCCTTCAAGAACTTTGAGTGCTTCACGGAGGATCGGCCGCGAGACATCGAACTGCTTGGCCAGTTCACGCTCGCCGGGAAGCCGGTCGCCGACCCGCAAGATGCCCTCAAGCACAAGAACCTCTATCTGATGAACAACGTCATCAGATGTGCGGCTGTGCGCAATGCGTGCAAAAATGTCGGTGGTCATCGCCGTTTCCCAAGGTCGCTTGTCTGAACCGTATCAAGCGTGGGGAAAGGTGGTCAATATTTTTATCCAATTTAATGGAAATTTCCTTCGACCAAGCCGAAAACTGGCGGTTTGCCCTCCGCCCGTCCGGTGGTCCCGATTCATTTGCTGCGCTGATGCGCTGCCGACTTGATCCAATACCTGTCGATTTGTCTCAGAAGATTGCGTAATTTTCACAGTTGTCCGGCTCGTCGCGCAAAATAGGCACGGAAATCGTATTGCCCGTCATGGAAATGAGTGGTAAATAAATAGTACCACTTGCAGTGACGCCATGGGGCTAAGTTGACGTCGCGTGAAATCGGAGGAGCAAGCCATGTCGGAACTGATCGCCTTTTTGGAACCTGACAAAGCGGTCATGGATCGCCGTCCGGCCATCATTGCCGATCTTGCCGGGCTTCTGCCGGAAGCCTGTCTGATCACCGATGCGCGCGAACTTATGCCGTTCGACACCGATGCTTTCGTGTCCTACCGCCGGATGCCTCTGGCGGTTGTGCTGCCTGAAACCACCGCCCAGGTTTCGGCTGTGCTGAAATATTGCAATGACAATGCCATTCCGGTGATTCCGCGCGGGGCCGGCACGTCGCTATCGGGCGGGGCGATCCCGCAGGAAGATGCCATTGTCATTGGTGTCTCCAAGATGAACCAGATCCTCGATGTCGATTTCCCCAACCGCGCGGCAATCGTTCAGGCCGGTGTCACCAATATTTCGATCAGTGAAGCGGTAAGTGCCGATGGCTTCTTCTATGCCCCGGACCCCAGTTCGCAGCTGGCCTGCACCATCGGCGGAAATATCGGGATGAACTCCGGTGGCGCCCACTGCCTCAAATATGGCGTCACCACCAACAATCTGATGGGCGTCAAGATGGTGATGTTCGATGGCTCTGTCGTCGACATTGGCGGCAAGGCGCTGGATTCGGCAGGATACGATCTGCTGGGGCTGATCTGCGGCTCGGAAGGCCAACTCGGTATTGTCACTGAAGCAACCGTCAGGCTGATTGCCAAGCCCGAAGGAGCGCGTCCGGTGCTGTTCGGTTTTGAAACCTCCGTGGCCGCCGGGGCATGTGTTACCGACATCATCGGCTCGGGCATCATTCCTGTTGCCATCGAATTCATGGACAAGCCGGCCATCGAAATTTGCGAAGCCTTTGCTCATGCCGGTTACCCGATGGATGTCGAGGCGTTGCTGATCGTCGAGGTCGAGGGTTCGGACGCAGAAATGGACGCCATGCTGGAGCGCATCATTGCGATTGCCGGCAAGCATGGCGTCAAGACAATCCGGGAAAGCCAGTCAGCGACGGAAGCGGCGCTGATCTGGAAGGGCCGGAAATCGGCTTTCGGCGCCACCGGCCGCATCGCCGACTATATCTGCATGGACGGCACCGTGCCGCTCGGGCAACTGTCCCATGTGCTGGCCAAGACCAGCGAGATCATCGACCGTTACGGACTGCGCGTCGCCAATGTGTTTCATGCCGGCGACGGCAACATGCATCCGCTGATTCTGTTTGATGCCAATGATCCCGAGGAAAGCCTGAAAGCCGAAATGGCGGGCAACGACATTCTCAAACTGTGCGTCGACGCCGGCGGCTGCCTGACCGGTGAACATGGCGTCGGCATCGAAAAGCGGGATCTCATGCGGCACCAATATTCCGATATAGATCTGGCCCAGCAGATGCGCGTGCGCGCCGCCTTCGATCCCAAATGGATCCTCAATCCGTCCAAGGTGTTTCCCCTGGACCGTCGCAATGGCAGCCAGCCGGGCAATCAAAGCGCTGCCGATAAAGGCAGGACAGCAGCATGAGTGCGGTGGACATCCAGTATCCCGAAACCGAAGACGATGTGGCGCGTATCGTCACCGAGGCAAACGCCGCCAAGCAGCCGATCGAGATCAGGGGCAGCGGCACCAAGCTGAGCTTTGGCCGGCCGGTGCAATCCGCCGCGACGCTGTCGCTGGCAAGGCTCAGCGGCATCACCAATTACGATCCATCGGAATTGGTGATGGCAGCCCGCGCCGGCACGCCGCTTGCCGAAATCGAGGCGGCGCTCGATGCCAACAACCAGATGCTCACCTTTGAGCCGATGGATTACCGGCCACTGCTCGGCTCAACTGGCGAGCCAACCATTGGCGGCGTGTTTGCCGCAAACATCGCGGGCCCGCGGCGTATCCTTGCAGGTGCAGCACGTGACAGTCTGCTTGGCGTCCGCTTCGTCAACGGCTCCGGCGAATTAGTCAAAAGCGGTGGCCGGGTGATGAAAAATGTCACCGGTCTCGATCTGGTCAAGCTGCTGGCGGGCTCCTGGGGCACACTCGGAGTTCTCTGTGAAGTCATTTTCAAGGTACTGCCGAAGCCTGAAACCTCCGTCTCGATTGTTGTGTCCGGTCTCAATGATGCACAAGCCGCCGAAGCTATGGCCGCAGCCATGACCATGTCAGTGGAAGTGTCGGGGGCGGCGCATCTGCCTGAAAGCGTGATTCATAAGTTCGCAGGCAGTGGTCTCCCCGGCGGCCCGGCGACCGTTCTGCGGCTCGAAGGCCTGATCCCGTCTGTCACGGTGCGTACCGAACGGCTGGTTGCGGAAATGAGCCGTCGCGGCGAGGTCACAGTGCTTGCGACTGAAGGATCCCGCGATCTCTGGCGCGACATCCGCGATGTGAAACCCTTTGCCGATGGCAGCATGAAGCCGGTCTGGCGGGTGTCTGTCGCCCCAAGCGCCGGCCACCAACTGGTCGCGGCGCTGCGGCTCAAGACCGGCGTCAATGCGTTTTACGATTGGCAGGGAGGTCTGGTCTGGCTGTGCATGGAAGCCGATCCCGAGGCCGATTTGATCCGCCAATACATCAAGGCGCTTGGCGGCGGTCACGCTACGCTGGTGCGCGCCGATGCAGCCATCCGGACAACGGTGCCGGTGTTCGAACCACAGCCCAAACCGCTGGAGGCCCTGGCACGGCGCATCAAGGACCAGTTCGATCCCGGCGGCATTCTCAATCCGGGTCGCATGACCGACACCATGTGATAGATTATCGCGGTTTAAGATCCAGTTTCAAACGAAGGAGCACGCAATGAGCAATCCGGACCACGCCCCTGAACCGCGCCAGACAGATCGCTGGCTCGAACCCGGCAAGGCCAATCTGCAGGTCATCTACATCCTGTATCTGGCGAGTTTCGTCATCGGAATCACCGGCATCGTCGGCATTGTGCTGGCCCACCTCAATCGCGGCAAATCGGAGCCCTGGCTCGAGAGCCATTACACCTGGGCAATCAGAACCTTCTGGCTCGGCCTTCTGGGTGTGTTTATCAGCGGGCTGCTGATGATCGTCATGATCGGCATGCTGACAATGATCCTGGTCGCAATCTGGGTCATCGTCCGCACCGTTGTGGGTCTCCAGAAACTTGGCCGCAACGAATCCATCGCCAATCCGCAAAGCTGGCTGCTCTGACATGGCTGATTTATTTATAGAAGCTGAATTCTGGTCTGCAGTTGCTTCGCTAGCTTGGCCAATAGCTTTTATGGTCGTCTTTTTTCGACTTCAACCATTTATAAAATCAATATTCAAGAAGAGTAATATGACTATAAAATTCGCTGGTTTTGAGATCACAGCGCAAGAGATGGCCGAAAATTTTAGGAAAGATATTTTTGATATTCAGGAAAGAGTATAGAAGATGGAAAATGGCGAAGCGTTTATAGAGGAAAAAGAATTTTCTGCTGCTATAGGGAGCTCCCGGAGAGTTTTGTGGGTAGATGATTTCCCGATAAACAATGCCCACTTGATTGAGTCATTCAAGGAGAAGGGGGTAGACATTGATCTGTCCATTAGTACGGAAGACGCATTAAGCAAAATTTCAAGTTTAGATTATTCAGCAGTAATTTCAGATTTAGGAAGAATGGAGAACGGATTCGATAACAAATTTGCCGGATTGGAGTTGCTTAAACTGATTCGAAAAATTGATGAAAAAATGCCGGTTCTGATATTCGCTGGCGCGAGAGGTTTAGGTAGCCGAGCGAAACTAATGGAGGCTGGAGCAGAAGATGTCGTCAGTTCAAGTGTTTCCGTTGTGAAGTTTGTTGAAAAATACGCGGGGAAAAGTTGATGCAGACCAATTTCACCGTCGAGCAACTCCAAGACCCCGGTGTCGCCGAATCCGAAAAGATCCTCAGAAAATGCGTCCATTGCGGTTTCTGTACCGCCACCTGCCCAACCTATGTGACGCTCGGCAATGAACTCGACAGCCCGCGTGGCCGGATCTATCTGATCAAGGACATGCTGGAAAATGACCGGCCCGCCGACAAGCAGGTGGTCACCCATATCGACCGCTGCCTGTCCTGCCTGGCTTGCATGACCACATGCCCGTCGGGCGTCAATTACATGCATCTGGTGGACCATGCCCGCGCCCATATCGAAAAGACCTACAAGCGGCCGCTCACCGACCGGTTGATCCGTGGATTGCTGGCGCTTGTTTTGCCTTATCCAGGACGCTTCCGCGCTTCGCTTTACGCCGCCCGCATCGGCCGTCCATTCGCGCCGCTGTTCAAGGTGCTGCCCGGCATGAAACCGGTGGCCGCGATGCTGGAACTTGCGCCGGCTTCCGTACCCGAGCCGTCGAAATTCGCCAAACCGGGAACCCATGCCGCTTCCGCTGTACGCCGTGGCCGTGTCGCCATCCTCACCGGTTGCGCGCAGCCGGTGCTCAAGCCCGGCATCAACGAGGCGACAATCCGGTTGCTCAACCGCATTGGTGTCGAAGTGGTGGTGCCGGAAGGCGAGGGCTGTTGCGGCGCGCTGGTGCATCACATGGGCCGCGAGCACGATGCGCTCGACGCCGCGCGCAACAATGTCGACGTCTGGACGCGGGCAATCGACAATGGCGGTCTGGATGCCATCATCATCACTGCATCGGGCTGTGGCACGACGATCAAGGATTATGGCTTCATGTTGCGTGAGGACCCGGCCTATGCGCAAAAGGCCGCCGTCGTGTCCGCGCTCGCCAAGGACATCACCGAATACCTTGCCACCATCGGGATGCCAGCTCCAGTCAATGGCGCAAACATGGTCGTGGCCTATCATTCGGCCTGTTCGATGCAGCATGGCCAGAAGATCACGGTGCAGCCCAAGGCGCTGCTCAAGGCTGCGGGCTTTACCGTCAAGGACCCGCCCGAGGGCCATCTGTGCTGTGGATCGGCTGGCACCTACAACATCATGCAGCCCGAGATTGCCCGCACGCTGCGTGACCGCAAGGTGAAAAACATCGAAAGCACCAAGCCGGACCTGATCGCCACCGGCAACATCGGCTGCATGACCCAGATCGCCGGCGGCACCGATATCCCGATCATCCACACGGTGGAATTGCTCGACTGGGTCTATGGCGGCGAAAAACCCGTCGGATTGCCAATCGCAGTCAAGACGGTGCGGCTGGAAGCCGCCGAATAGGGCTCCGAAGCGGATTTCTGATGCTCTAACGAAAAAGGCGGCGTCCCAAAACGCCGCCTTGTCTGTCAATGCCGCTTACAGCAGATGCGATGAAACCGCAGGCTCAACCGCCGAACAGCGAGCCGAAGAAATCCATCCCGCGGTCGGTGTAGAGTTTCTCCGAGCCTTTGCCTTTGGGGCCGATCACGATGACCTTGGAGCCGATACCAGCGCGGCTGTAGAGATGCTCGACATCCTCGTTCATCATCCGGATGCAGCCTGACGACATGTTCAGGCCTATCGTCCAGGGCTGATTGGTGCCGTGAATGCGGAAGATGGTGTCGCGTCCACCCTTGTAGAGGTACAGCGCGCGCGCGCCGAGCGGATTGTTGGGCCCGCCTTTCATATGAGCCGGCAAATGGCGCCCCTTCTTGCGTTCACGCGCAATCATGGTGGCGGGTGGAGTCCAGCCCGGCCATTCGGCCTTGCGGCCAACTTTCACGGTTCCTGACCAACCAAATCCCTCGCGACCGACGCCGACGCCATAGCGAGTGGCTCGGTTCTTACCTTCGACATAATAGAGATATTTGGTGTTGGTATCGATGATGATGGTGCCGGGTTTCTGGTCCGTCTGCAGCCTGACCTTCTTGCGCCAGAATTTCGACTTCGGCTTTTTCGATTGCGCGATCTGCACGATCGGCAACGCCGTTTCGGTTGCTGCAGGTGCCGCGCTCCGCGGCATGGCCGACGCATCCGGCAGCGCAGGCGCGATCAGAAACGTCAAGGCGCTCGCTGCGATAATGGCAAATCGGGTTGAGAGTCGTGGAAAGATCATGGTGTCCCCTTGTTCGTGCTTCGGCCCCTGAAGGCAAAGGTACCACCGTTTTTCAGGGGATCAACCGTTACGGCGGGCAAAACAATTGCACCCGGACATGAAAAACCCGGCCGCGGCGCTGGCGCCGGACCGGGTTTGATATCTCGGTATATTTTTGGCTGATCATATGACGATAACTTTGGCGCCCACTTTTACCTGCTCATAGAGGTCGGTGACATCTTCATTTCGCATCCGGATACAGCCCGATGAGACCGCCTTGCCGATGGTCCAGGGCTGGTTGGTGCCGTGTATCCGGTAAAGCGTCGAGCCGAGGTAGAGCGCCCGGGCGCCGAGGGGGTTTTCCGGGCCGCCTTTCATATGGGCCGGCAGAATTCGACCTTCCTTTTCGCGCACTCGCTTGATCATTTCGGCGGGCGGCGTCCAGCCCGGCCACTCTGCTTTGCGGGTGATTTTCTCGGTGCCGCTCCAGGCATGGCCTTCCTTGCCTACGCCAACACCGTAGCGTCGCGCCTGGCCATTGCCGGTGACGAAATAGAGATAACGTTCGCTGGTGTTGATAATGATCGTGCCGGGCTTCTGGTTGCCGTCGTAAGACACCATCTGCGGCAGGAATTGCGAGCCGATCTGGCGGGTAGGCGCGGCTTTGACGCGTGGTGCGGCCAGCGCCACATTGGTAACCCGCCGCGGTTCAACCTTGAGTGAGCGGCTCTGATAGACCGGCGCCCGGGCAACCTTCGGCTGGGTCCGGTAGACCACGCCGCCACGCGGTGCCGCGTGGCCACCAAGCTGCAGCACCCAGGGAGCAGTCAGATCCGGGCTCAATACAACCGGCGGGCGCTGGCCATAGCGTTCGCCCGCGATTGCCGGGGCAGTGATGGAGGCGAGGCTTAGCGCCGCGCCTGACAGGACTAGGATTGCAAGTTTTTTCATCGGACGGACCCAATACCTTTCGTCTGATTTGAACAGGACGCCATCGCCGGTTTTGCGGCAATGGCCCTGTGTGCAAGGCTCATGGTGAGGCTAGAGTGGAATCAATTGGTGAATCCAAACGCCTAAAATGCCCGTTTGGGTAGAAAGCTCTGCTTAGGGTTATCGCTGCCTTGCCAAACGCAGTGAACGACCGCTTAATTGCCGTCGATTCCCGATTAACCATGACAAGAGCGACCCCATGGCGCATGAAAACGGCCTGATCACCGGAGATGATGGCCGCACCCGCTGCTTCTGGCCCAGCAACCTGCCAGACTATCTCGCCTATCATGACGACGAGTGGGGCAGGCCGGTTACCAATGATATCCGCCTGTTTGAAAAGATCTGCCTGGAGGGGTTCCAGGCAGGCCTTTCCTGGCTGACCATCCTGCGCAAGCGCGAGAGTTTTCGTGCCGGTTTCGCCGGTTTTGATTTCCGCAAGGTAGCGCTGTTTGACGATGCCGATATCGAACGGCTGGTTGCAGACAAGGGCATTGTCCGGCATCGCGGCAAGATCGTTTCGACCATCAACAATGCCCATCGCGCCATCGAGGTGGTCGATGAGTTCGGTTCGCTTGCCGCCTATTTCTGGAGCCATGAGCCGGGTCCCGACGAGCGGCCTGCGACGGTGGACTACTTCACGCTGACCGCCAATCCGACAACCGCGGTATCGACCCGCATCTCCAAGGATCTGAAGAAACGCGGCTGGAGCTTTGTTGGTCCAACGACAGTCTATGCCTTCATGCAGGCCATGGGGCTGGTCAATGACCACCTCGAAGGCTGCTGCTGCCGGGCCGAGGTCGAGGCTTTGCGCACTGCATTGGTGCGCCCGGCATGACGCCCGACGAAATCAAGGCTCTGATACAGCAGGTCGCGGCTGATATGCCGGAAATCGGCCGGCTGGAAGAAAGCCTCAAATGGGGCGAGCAGAGCTTTACCCCGGCAAAGCGCAATATTGGCAGTTCGGTGAGAATTCAACCTCGCGAGGATGGCAATGCAGCGTTGATGTTCATCTGCCACACAAATCTGGTCGAGGAATTCCGGGCGCTCTATCCGGAGGCGCTGACTTACGAAGGCAACCGCGCCATCGTGCTGGAAAAAGACAGCGAGCTTGACCGGGAGGCACTGTCGCATTGCATCGCTCTGGCGCTGACCTACAAGCTGCGCAAGCGGGCCAAAACAGGCTAGCGTCAAACCCGCCTCTGTTTGGCGACAATGGCAAGCCCGACACCGCCGAGAATGAGCAGCGATGAAACGACCAGCCGCAAGGTCCAGCCCTCGGCCAGAAACAGTGTTCCGCCGACCGCGGCCATCACCGGCACGATCAGTTGCAGAATTGCGCCCTGGGTTGCACCGATTTGCCTGAGCACCTGGTACCACAGCGCGTAGCCAAGCCCCGAGGTGATCGCGCCGGACAGCGTGGCCAGCAACAGGCCCCGGGAGCTGACGTGTACTGGCAGTTGTGCAATCTGAACGATCAGGCCGAGTGGCAATAAAAACGCCACCGAGCGAACGAAGTTGTCCGCCGTTGCCTTGAGCGGGTCAGGCAGGCCTCTGCCACGCAGCGAATAGACACCCCAGGCCACGCCCGACAGAGCCATGGCGCTTGCGGCCAGTGGGTCAGGTGCCGACAGGCCCGGCGAGACCAGCCAGACAAAGGCGCCGAAGGCGGTTATCAGTCCCAGCCATTCAAGCTTGGACGGCCGGTCGCCCTCCTTGTGACTCCAGCCGATCATGGTGGCTTGCACACAAGCAAACAGGATCAACGCGCCAATGCCGGTATCGAGTGCAACATAGGCATAGGAAAACGCCACCGCGTAGACAAACAGCGCGAATGCAGAGATCCACGAGCCTGAACGGAGGCGCATCGACCGGTTCTGCCCCGAGCCGGTCAGTGCAACCAGCACCGCCAGCATCACCGCGCCGCTCGCCAGTCTGACGGCGGAATAGCTCGCCGGATCGATCAACGGCGCTTCGCCCGCTCCTATAGCCATCCGTCCGAGCACGGAATTGGCCGCAAAAGCTATCAATGTCAGGGTTGTCAAAAGGATAAGTCGCAAGGGCGGCCAGCTTTCGTGGGCAGAATGGAAATGCGAGGTTTGAACCGCCAGATCTATCCGCCGTTTTGCATCGCTTGTCGACTGTAGCAGAGGGTGTTTGCTGACTTTACACGTACAACGGGAGTGGTATGGTTGGAACCATCAACCGAGCAGAGCGTTTATGTCCTGAAGGGAATTCCGCCATCAAACTCGAGGAGTGAGACATGCTGAAAACTACCGTTAGAGCCCTTATCTCTGTATCTTTCTGCCTGACCATGATTATGCCTGCATCCGCAGTGCCGCTGCAAAAGCCGGCCGCTCAGATAGAAGCCCCATCCAGTTTGGTGGTTCCGGTGGAAAGCGGCAAACATGGTAAAATGTACCGCAACAACCGCAACCGTGGCTTCTACCGCCAGAACAATCGCGGTTATTACAACGGTCACCGCGGCTACCGTCACCAGCGCCGGGGTTACCGTCAACACAACGGCTACTGGTTCCCGCCTGCTGCTTTTGCACTTGGCGCAATAATCGGCGGCGCGCTCAACAACAACGGTAACAATGGCTATGTGCGGCCGGGCTATTCCAACCCGCAGCATGTTGGTTGGTGTTACAACAAATACCGGTCCTACCGGGAGCGGGACAATTCGTTCCAGCCCTATCAAGGCGGCCGTCGCGAATGCCGATCGCCCTATTACTGAGCCGGGCAAATACCTCTGATCCCGGGTGATGGTCAGGTTTGATCGTTGCCCAAGCCTTGCAGCAAAACGGCGTGTCGGTTAGGAGAAGCGCGAGCATAGCGTTTCTCCTTTCCCAGGCCGTTTTCATGTCCGACAAGAAGCAAAAGAAGCCCCAGAAACTCAAAGCCCGTCTGGTGCGCGGTTTTCCTGATCGCTCGGCCTCTGATATCCGCGCCACCGATCAGATGATGGCCAAGATCAGAACCGTCTATGAACGCTTCGGTTTCGAGCCGGTGGAAACGCCTTTTGTCGAATACACCGATGCGCTGGGTAAATTCCTGCCGGATCAGGACCGTCCCAATGAGGGCGTGTTCTCGTTTCAGGATGACGACGATCAGTGGCTGAGCCTGCGCTATGATCTGACAGCGCCGCTGGCGCGTCATGTGGCCGAAAATTTCAACGACATTCAACTGCCCTACCGCAGCTATCGCTCAGGCTGGGTGTTCCGCAACGAAAAGCCCGGCCCCGGCCGCTTCCGCCAGTTCATGCAGTTCGACGCCGACATCGTCGGCGCGCCCGGCGTCCAGGCCGATGCCGAAATGTGCATGATGATGGCCGACACCATGGAAGCGCTCGGCATCCCGCGCGGCGACTATGTGATCCGCGTCAATAACCGCAAAGTGCTCGATGGCGTGATGGAAGCGCGGGGCGTAACCGAGGCTCAAAAGCTTACTGTCCTTAGAAGTCTTGATAAATTTGATAAATTCGGGCGTTCAGGGGTTATCGAGCTTTTGACCACCGGACGGAAAGATGACAGTGGCGACTTCACTGCCGGTGCTGGCCTCTCATCGGATTCTGCAAACAAACTTGCACGATTGTTTGAAACGCCGGTTTTGCTCAGTGGATTAGAAGAAAACATGCGAGTTGGGTTTGGGGAGGAGATCGTCTCGTTTTCCCAGACTTGGGCAGAGTATCTCAGTAGTTTCAAAGTCGATGGGAAGCCCATTTTCGATGAAGCTGATGCAAAAAGCTCAGAGGCTTTTTGGACGCTTCCAATTGTTTTAGCGCTGGCAGACCCAATCGGCGATGCTTCGGCAGGGACCGCCGGAATCGGTGAATTGTTGTCGATCTATAATATGATAACAGGTGCAGGTTATTCTGAAGACCGCATCAAGATCGACCCCTCTGTCGTCCGAGGCCTCGAATATTACACCGGGCCGGTATACGAAGCCGAGCTTCTGTTCGATGTCACCAACGAGAAGGGCCAGAAGGTCCAGTTCGGTTCCGTCGGCGGCGGGGGCCGTTACGATGGGCTGGTGTCGCGCTTCATGGGCCAGCCGGTACCGGCAACAGGTTTCTCCATCGGCGTCTCGCGGTTGATGACGGCACTGAAAAACCTCGGCAAGCTATCCGGCGACGCAGCCAGCGGCCCGATCCTGATCACCATCATGGACCGCGACCGCATCGGCGATTACGCGAAAATGGCGCAGGAACTGCGCACCGCCCTCAACCCGCTCGATGATGACGGCCAGCCGCTTGGACCGACCATTCCGGTCGAACTGTTTCAGGGCAATCCCAAGGATTTCCCGAAACAGCTGCGTTATGCCGACCGGCGCGGCGCACCGATTGCCATCATTCAGGGCGGCAACGAGAAGGAATTGGGTCAGATCATCGTCAAGGACCTGATCGAGGGCAAGCGCATCGCCGAGACCATCACCGACAATGCCGAATGGCGCGAAGCCAAGGCCGGCGAACATCTGGTCGCTGAGGCTGAACTGGTGTCGACAGTGAAAAGTATTCTTGAAGCGCAGGCTGCCTATGCAGCCAAAGGGCAGGGCTGAACCACATGCCTCAGGCCGGAGCTCCCGTTTTCGCCGCTGACCTTGCCCGCGCGCTTGAGGCGCTGCAGGCGCCACGCGTCGACATCCCGGTGATCCAGCCGGCTGAGCCGTTTCTCGACATGGCCGGAGAGGATCTGCGCCGCCGCATTTTTCTGACCGAATCCGAGACCGGCGAGAGCCTCTGCCTCAGGCCCGAATTCACCATTCCGGTGTGCCGCGCCCATATTGCCGAAAATGTCGCCACCCCGCGCCGCTATTCCTATCTCGGTGAGGTGTTCCGCCAGCGCCGCGAGGGCGGCAACGAGTTCTATCAGGCCGGCGTCGAGGATCTCGGCGAGACTGACGAAGCCAGCGCCGATGCCCGCGCCCTGTCCGAAGCCCGCGCTCTGATCGCAGAATTTGCGCCCGCTGCAAGCCTGTCGATTGTCCTTGGCGACCAGTCGGTGTTTGAAGCGGTCGTCGCCGGTCTCGGACTTCCCGCCGGTTGGCAAAAACGACTGATCCACGCCTTCGGCAATGAAGCCGCCCTCACCACCATGATTGCGCGGCTGGCCAGTCCGGACGCCTCTGCAACGCCCGATCCTTCGGTTGCGGACTTTCTTGCCAAGGGCGACGCTGGCGGGCTTGAAGCTCACATCGAAAGCGTCATGCAGGCCACCGGCTACTCCACCAATGCCAGCCGCACGCCCGCCGAAATCACCGCCCGGCTGATGGACAAGCAATCGCTCGACGCCACCCGGCTGCCGTCGGCATCGCTGGACGCGCTGAAGACCTTCCTCGCACTGGATGTGCCGCTTGATTGTGCCGGTCAGGCGCTGGCTGACTTCGCCGATCATGCCGGGCTCGATATCCGCGCGGCCCGCAAACAATTCGAGGCCCGTCTCGCAGCGCTCTCGGATCGCGGCGAGGATCTGTCAGCCATGCGCTGGCGCGCAGCCTTTGGCCGACCGCTGGATTATTACACCGGTCTGGTCTTCGAGATCTCTGCAGGCGAGGGCGACGCGGCGCTGGCCGGCGGTGGCCGTTACGACCGTTTGATGACGCTGCTCGGCGCGCAACAACCAATTCCCGCCGTGGGTTTCTCGCTCTGGCTTGATCGCATTGAAACCGTGAGGGCGCAGCCATGACCCTGACCATCGCGCTGCCATCCAAGGGCCGGATGAAGGACGACGCCATCGCGGTGTTTGACCGCGCCGGGCTCGCCATCTCGGCCATCGGCAATGATCGCAGCTATCGTGGCCGGGTCGAAGGGTTGGACGGCGTCGAAGTAGCATTCCTGTCGGCTTCCGAGATCGCCCGGGAATTGGGCGCCGGCGCTGTTGATTTTGGCGTCACCGGCGAAGATCTGGTGCGCGAAAGCCTCGCTCGCGCCGATGAGCGCGTGGAAATTGCCGCCCGCCTCGGCTTCGGCAATGCTGATGTGGTGGTTGCAGTGCCTGACATCTGGAAGGATGTCGACACCATGGCCGATCTTGGCGATGTCGCGGCTGATTTCCGCGCCCGCCATGGCCGCAGGCTTGCAATTGCCACCAAATACTGGCGGCTGACGCAGAGTTTCTTCTCCACCCGTCACGGCATCCAGCTCTACCGCATCGTGGAAAGCCTGGGCGCCACCGAAGGTGCGCCGGCATCAGGTGCTGCCGACATCATCGTTGACATCACCTCGACCGGATCGACACTGACCGCCAATCACTTGCGGGTTCTGTCTGACGGCGTGATCCTGAGATCCGAGGCCTGCCTGGTTCGCGCCCGCAAGCCCGAACATGATCAGGATCCGCGCATGGCCGCGATCCTCAAAGCCGTACGCGGCGCCGTCGCCTGAGCGGTTTGCCGGTCCGTGCGCCATCTGCGTCTGGTTATATTTAGGTCAAGACGGAAATAGTGTTCGCGCGATCAGCCGGGATCTTGCGTTTTCCGTAAACTGAGCCAAGATGACGGAACCCGGGACAGACCCGGCCTGCACGCGTCCTTCGTCCTTGACCAGTTGGCACTGATCCGGGCGAACGGCTCCGCCAACCACAAAGCCGTTTCTCCACCGGTTCAGCCTCGTCCCAGGCTTCGGGATGGTTTTGGATTTTGGTGATTCCCATGCAATTTTCTGTTGGTGCAGTGATCTTTCTGTCGTCGATGCTCTTGCTTGCCATCCTGGCGCGGCTGGCCGCCAGCAATCCTAATGCGGCGGTGCTTCGGGGGGATCTGTTACCTGCATTGTTGTCAGTGCTGGTGACCGGTGGCTTGGTGATCGGGCTTTTAGCGATGGTCTTTGGCGGCGAAAGCTATATGGCATCCCGCCTGGTCGAGATGCTGGTGATCGTCGGTTTTGGCATTGTCGCCTTCTGGGGCATCCGCAAGCTGGTCAACCGTATGCCGGCTGGTCAGTTCACGGACCATGTGCAGACCGAATAGCAAAAAAGCCCGGCGTGGTGACACGCCGGGCTATGGATTGAGCCAAAAGGCTTGTGGTTTTAACTCAGGCCGCCTTGCGGCGCGCGTCGATCGACCATGCGCCAGCGCCCGTCGTGGCGAGCAGGATGTAACCGCCTGCCAGAGTGAAGTTCTTCATCATCATGATCATGTTCAGCGTGTTGATCCAGCCAAGAGCAGCTTCAGGCCAGCCGTCAATGGCGACTGTGCCGGAGTGAAAGACGGCACCGGTGAAAATGCAGAATGCAGCCAGTGCCCAGCCGACGATCTTGGTCTGAAAACCAACAAGAACGGCAAGACCGGCGATGAGCTCGAATGCACCTGCAAGATAG
This sequence comes from Hoeflea sp. IMCC20628, assembly GCF_001011155.1. Lineage (NCBI taxonomy): Bacteria > Pseudomonadati > Pseudomonadota > Alphaproteobacteria > Hyphomicrobiales > Rhizobiaceae > Hoeflea > Hoeflea sp. IMCC20628. The sequence continues at coordinate 3,168,739 of NZ_CP011479.1, read as the reverse complement.
GCAAGCAGAGATGCGGCCGGCAGGCCAGCACCGGAAATCATGCCGGCGGTCGCGGCAGGATCAGCCAGCTTGCCAAAACCGGACATGATGAACATGAAGCTGAGCAGGATGCGGGCGATGAGAAGTGTGAGATTCGTTGACATGGTTGTTTCCTGATTTCAATCTGCCATCAGCCATACCGGTATTTGGGTCGCGCAAATAGATGAACAATGGTGGACGAATTGTTCACATTTTGGTGGCGATTGACGAGGCAGTCGATCAGTCAGGTGGCTATAGGGGTGTTTGGCTGCGGTCCGTTACAATGTCAGGACGTCTGGCCGAGGGATGTTCGCCGGTGACTGTCGTCACTGGCTGTAAGGCTGCGCCTTGTCATTCAGTCTGAATGTAGGGAATACGAAGACGCCATTGATGGCGCCACTGCCGTCATCGGAGAAATTCGAGGATTCGCCGATGCACATCACCGGGACCTGGCTTCCATCGCTGTGAACGATCGTTGTGGAGAAGCAGAACGAGGAGGGGCTCATGGCTGCCACCTCGTAAAGTTCCAGCACATGCTGCCGGTATTGGGAATCATAACACTGCATCAGATTGAACAGCCCGAAATCACCGTCTTCGGAAAGGCCGTGATGGTGACGGGCGGCCGGGCCGAGATGGAATACGCCCGTTGAAAGGTCGGCGGTCCAGCTCTCAATCTGGCAATAATGTGAGAGGAGTTCGTGATCAGGTGCGATGAAGCCCTGCGGCTGCGCGCCAAACCTTGATATGCTGTCCGCTTTTGTAATCTTAAACAATGTCGGCCTCGGCGATACGTGATGAATTCGTGTGCCTGCAATTTCATGTCCGCCCGAGCTGAGCTTCTAGCGCCACTCGGGTAGACTATGAATAAAGCATTAACTGATCTGACCAACGGCTGGAGGTCGGGAAATATCCGGTGATCAGCATGCCGCATCATTGGGACGTCATGCAGGTACAGGCTTTCGCTGGCTATCAATTAGGTTCAATAAGTCATTTAATCAAACCTATCCTCTATTTTCGGTTAATGGCAAATTCATTAACCAAGTTTAGCAAATTTACTTTAGACATCAAACGTCGGAACGGTTCTGCGACAATTTCATCAGGTCCCGGAATAACAAAAAAGGCGGTCAAATGACCGCCTTGATTGTTTGCACTACGGCCAAAGCCGCATTGCATGATACCGCTCATACCACTGCTTCAGGCCGTTTGCCGGCCTGAAGTTTTGTGGTTCATGGCGAAGCGTTGTGGTCGGTGCAATAAGGCAGAAGCCTTATTACATCATGCCGCCCATTCCGCCCATGCCGCCCATGTCAGGCATGCCGCCGCCGCCGCCGGAATCCTTCTTCGGGATTTCGGCAATCATGGCTTCGGTGGTGATCAGCAGCGAAGCAACCGAAGCTGCATTCTGCAGGGCTGTGCGAACAACCTTGACCGGATCGACGATACCCATGGCAATCATGTCGCCATATTCGGACGTCTGGGCGTTGTAACCCCAGTTTTCTTCGTCCTTTTCAAGGATCTTGCCAACCACGATCGAAGCTTCGTCGCCTGCGTTTTCAGCAATCTGGCGAACCAGCGACTGCAGGGCACGGCGAACGATGTTGATGCCAGCTTCCTGGTCCTGATTTGCACCCTTGGAGGTGATCTTCACGGACGAACGCAGCAGCGCGGTGCCGCCGCCGGCAACGATGCCTTCCTGAACGGCAGCGCGGGTAGCGTTGAGCGCGTCGTCGACGCGGTCCTTGCGTTCCTTGACTTCCGTTTCAGTTGCACCACCGACGCGGATGATGGCAACGCCACCAGCCAGCTTGGCAAGGCGTTCCTGCAACTTTTCCTTGTCGTAGTCAGACGTAGTTTCTTCGATCTGAGCCTTGATCTGTGTGATCCGGCCTTCGATTTCAGTCTTCTTGCCAGCGCCATCAACGATGGTGGTGGTTTCCTTGGTGATCGACACCTTCTTGGCGCGGCCCAGCATTTCCAGGGTAACGTTTTCGAGCTTGATGCCGATGTCTTCGGAAATCACCTGACCGCCGGTCAGGATGGCGATGTCTTCGAGCATTGCCTTGCGGCGATCACCGAAGCCAGGAGCCTTGACGGCAGCAATCTTCAGGCCGCCACGCAGCTTGTTGACCACGAGCGTAGCAAGAGCTTCGCCTTCAACGTCTTCCGAGATGATGAGCAGTGGCTTGGAAGTCTGCACAACAGCTTCGAGCACAGGCAGCATGGCCTGAAGGTTCGAAAGCTTCTTCTCATGGAGAAGGATGTAGACGTCTTCAAGTTCGGCCAGCATCTTGTCTGGGTTGGTCACGAAGTAAGGCGACAGGTAGCCGCGGTCGAACTGCATGCCTTCGACAACTTCGAGTTCGCTTTCAGCGGTCTTGGCTTCTTCGACGGTGATGACACCCTCGTTGCCGACCTTCTGCATAGCTTCGGCAATGTCCTTGCCGATCTGGGATTCGCCGTTGGCGGAGATCGTTCCGACCTGTTCGACTTCAGCCGAGGTCTTGATCTTCTTGGCCTTCTTCTGAAGGTCGGCGATGACTTCAGTCACAGCCATATCGATGCCGCGCTTGAGGTCCATCGGGTTCATGCCGGCAGCAACAGCCTTGCCGCCTTCGCGGACAATAGCCTGGGCCAGCACGGTTGCCGTGGTGGTGCCGTCGCCGGCGATGTCGTTGGTCTTCGATGCGACTTCACGCACCATCTGTGCGCCCATGTTCTCGAACTTGTCTTCCAGTTCGATTTCCTTGGCGACGGTGACGCCGTCCTTGGTGATGCGGGGTGAGCCGAAGGACTTGTCGATGATGACGTTACGGCCCTTGGGGCCCAGCGTTACCTTGACGGCATCAGCCAGAATGTCGACGCCGCGCAGCATTTTCTCGCGGGCGGTACGACCGAATTTTACTTCTTTAGCAGCCATTTAACTTAACTCCCGGGCCTGAGGCCCATCGTGTTGAGGCAGATTGGATTTGTTCAGGCGGAATTTCGGCTTAGCCGAGGACGCCCATGATGTCGCTTTCCTTCATGATCAGAAGGTCTTCGCCATCAAGCTTGATTTCAGTGCCGGACCATTTGCCGAACAGCACGCGGTCGCCGGACTTGACGTCGAGCGGCACAAGTTTGCCGGCTTCGTCGCGGATGCCGGAACCGATGGCGATGATTTCGCCTTCCTGCGGCTTTTCCTTGGCGGTATCAGGAATGATGATGCCACCCTTTGTTTTTTCTTCGGACTCAACACGACGAACGACAACGCGGTCGTGGAGGGGACGGAACGTGGTTTTTGCCATTGTCTATATTCCTTGATCGAATGACAGAAGCAACTGAGGCCTCATTTGGGCCTCACGGAGATGAAGCTGGCACTCACCTCTGTCGAGTGCTAGCGAAGCCGAGATAAGAGCGCAGAGACCAAGAGTCAAGATATTGGAGAGCATTGCAGCTTGATGTTTTTGCGCCCAGGGCGCAATTTTCCGGCGGGGACTTGTATTCGGAGGCAAGCTGGGCGACATCGGTGGGCTGAAAAGGAACCAGCCGCAATGCCACGCAGAATTACCGACCTTGATCAGTTGACCGATCGCGCCGACGTTCTGTTGTGCGATGTATGGGGTGTCATCCATAATGGCGTCAATCCGTTTCTTTTGTCAGTGGAGGCCTTGAAGTCCGCCCGCGCCCGCGGCCAGACGGTCATTCTGATCACCAATTCACCACGGCCTGCGAACGATGTGATCCGTCAGTTTGATACCATCGGTGTCGATCCGGACTGCTGGGATGACATTGTGACGTCAGGCGACGTGACCCGTCGACTGGTTCAGGATGCGCCGCGCGCCATCTATTTTCTCGGACCTGAGCGGGATATGCCATTGGTCGATGGACTGGATATCGATCTGGTTGAGGCTGGTGCCGCCGACGCCGTGCTGTGCACCGGACTTCTCAATGACGAGGAAGAGACTGCCGACGATTACCGGGCCTTGCTGGCAGGGTTTCAGGCCCGTGGCCTGCCGTTTATCTGCGCCAATCCTGATCGTGAAGTCGAGCGCGGCGACCGTCTGGTTCCTTGCGCCGGAGCCCTGGCTGATCTTTATGTAAAGCTCGGCGGCCAAACCCGGATCGCCGGCAAACCACATGCGCCTATTTATATTGAAGCCATGGCGCGGGCGCGCGCCTTGCGCGGCGACGTCGATCTGGGGCGCACCCTGGCCATAGGCGATGGTGTCACCACCGATATTCGGGGCGCACTGGACAATGGCATCGACGCTATATTCATTGCCCGCGGGATCCACGCGCGCCAATATATCGACGGCCGCAGTACCGACGAGGCGCGGCTGAATTCCTTCCTGGACACAGCAGGAGTTGCCCCGGCTTACTGGATGGAATGGCTTGCCTGAGCGGCGCCAGGTGAGGAACACGATGGCGCAACGGTTCCATGATGTCGAAAGCTTCCCGGACGAACTTAAGGGCGGCGTCGTGGCTATCGGCAATTTTGACGGCGTGCATCGTGGACATCAGGCGGTTCTGGCGCGCGCCACCGAAGCATCGCAAGCATTGGGCGTTTCGGCGGTCGTGCTCACCTTCGAGCCGCATCCGCGAACAGTCTTTCGTCCAGAGCAACCGGTCTTCCGCTTGACCCCAGCGCCAATGAAAGCCGCCATCCTCGGGCAGCTCGGCTTTGATGCCGTGGTGGAGCAGCCCTTCGACAAGGCCTTTTCCGCCCAAAGCGCGGAAGAGTTTGTCACCGCCATCCTGTGCAACCAGCTTGGCGTACGTCATGTCTTCACCGGCTATGATTTTCATTTCGGCAAGGGGCGTGAAGGCAATCCGGACTTTCTGATGAAGGCCGGAGACAGACATGGATTTGATGTCACCCTGATTGAGCAATTCCAGGATGAAAACGCCGAGGTGGTTTCGTCGAGCCGCATCCGCGCGGCGCTGGCGCTTGGCGATGTCGCTGAAGCTGCCGGATTGCTCGGCTATCGCTATGCAATCTCCTCCGAAGTGCTTCACGGCAAGAAACTGGGCCGCACACTGGGCTATCCGACCGCGAATATGTCGTTGCCGCCGGAAACGACCTTGCTGCCCGGAATCTACGCAGTCCGGTTCCGCAAGGCTGACGGAACAGTTTACGACGGCGTGGCAAGTTTTGGCCGTCGACCAACCGTTGACGATGACAACGCTGCATTGGTTCTTGAAACGGTGCTGTTCGATTTTTCCGGCGATCTCTACGGCGAGACATGCACGGTCTCGTTTGTCTCGAGGCTTCGTGGCGAGGAAAAGTTCGATGGACTGGATGAGTTGGTGGCGCAGATGAAGATCGACGAGGCCGAAGCGCGTGCTGTTCTGGGGCACCTGACGCCGCTGTCTCCGCTGGATCGGGCCATGACATTTGAGCCCGCAGGATGATCGGCGCCAAGCCGCGCCGCATTCTGATTACCGGCGGAAATACCGGCCTGGGGCTGGCGCTGGCAAAGAAATTGTCACGTCGCCACAGTCTGCTTCTGTCCGGGCGCAAATCTCAAGCCGACGTCGCGGACATGCTGCCGCAGGGCGCCGGATATGTCGTTGCCGACCAGAATGATCCGCAGCTTTCGGCTCAGGCACTGGTCAATGGTATTCGCGATCACGGCTGGGACGGTCTCGACAATGTGGTGCTTAATGCCGGTACCGGAATAGCGCCACTCAACGGCATCGACAGCACCGAGGCAATTCGCCAGACCCTCGATGTCAATCTTCTTTCGGCCATCCTGCAGGCGCGGGCTCTTTTTCCTTTGCTCAAGAAATCCAAGGGAACCCTGACATTGATCGGTTCTGTTGCCCGTTCCGGCTCGGCGACGATTCCAGTCTATGCCGCCTCCAAGGCAGGCTTGCACGGACTGGCCCGCGCACTGCGGTCGGAGTGGAAGGGGCAGGTGTCGGTTCAGGTTCTGCATCCTGGTGCGGCGAAAACTGACATGCATGACAAGGCCGGTTATGATCCCGGCCGCATGCGGTCGGTGTTTCTCGAAGCCGATGATGTGGCGGCGATGATGGCTTCGGCCATTGCCGCGCGCCGGTCTCCCGTCAATTTGTCCTGGGTGCGCTATCTCAATGGTGGCGCCTTTACGGGGAGGCGGCTGTGATCCGGGCTTCAAAGCGTGCGCTTGTTACCGGAGGCAGTTCCGGGCTGGGTGCAGCAACTGTCGGCTGGCTGTTGGCCAACGGCTATGATGCGGTCGTGCTGGATCGCGATACGCCGCAATTGACCAGTGGACCGGTTGATTTCGTTCAGTGTGATCTGACCAGCCGCGACCAGCTTGACCGGATCATGCCCAGACTTGTGGATTCCGGTCCCTATGATCTGGTTGTCCTCAATGCCGGAATCAACGCCACTGGCCGGTTCGAGACATTGTCCGCTCAGGCGCATATTGATCTGCTGCGCGTCAACACCGAAGCACCAATGGTGATCACGGCCAGTCTGTTCGCGGCCGACGCACTTGCACCCGGTGCGGCAATGGTCTTTGTCTCGTCGCTGTCGCATTTCACAGGCTATCCGGGTGCTGCCAGCTATGCCGCCTCCAAAGATGCGCTGGCGATCTATGCCAAGAGCATGCGCAAACTGGCCAAAACCAAAGGCGTGACGATTACTGTGGCATTTCCGGGTCCCCTGCGCACCGATCATGCCGAAACGCACGCGCCGCAAGGCGCAGATGCCAGCAAACGCATGGCTCCGGACCTGGCGGCAAGCCTCATCATGGCTGACGTGCTTGCGGGCAGGAAGACATCAATTCCCGGTTTGCCAAACCGGGCTATTGCATTCACGGGCAGGATTTTACCCAAGCCGGTGACGGCTTTGATGCGACGATTGATTTATGATCGGCTCAAGTCTTGAGGGCAGGAACCTGAACATGAAGCATTTGCGGCACGCAATGTTCTTTTCATGCAGCGCAAAAACCAGTATGAACCCGACCCATGACCACGGTTGTCCCGATCACAGGCTCGCCGCCGATACGAATTATGGTCCCGGTTTCCCGCTGAGCAGAGCTCGCAGGAGACCGGGCATTTTGGCGTGAACTCCGCGTCCGCTTCCGAATTCTTCGATACTATGTCCACCACGGGCCATTGGCCCAAAAGATTGCGACACCATGACCGACACCAACGACAAGCTCGATTACTCCAAGACGCTCAATCTGCCTGAAACCGAATTCCCGATGCGCGGCGGCCTTCCCAAGATGGAGCCCGAACTGGTTGCCCGTTGGCAGGAAATGCGGCTTTACGACAAGCTGCGTGAAACCTCCGCCGGACGTCCCAAATACGTGCTGCATGACGGCCCGCCCTACGCCAACGGCAACATCCATATCGGCCATGCGCTCAACAAGATCCTCAAGGACGTCATCACCCGCTCGTTCCAGATGCGCGGATTTGATTCCAATTATGTGCCGGGATGGGATTGCCACGGTCTGCCGATCGAATGGAAGATCGAGGAAGAGAACTACCGCTCCAAGGGCAAGGAAAAGCCGGACCTGAAAGATCCTGCTGCGATGCTGGAATTCCGCAAGGAATGCCGCAACTGGGCCCAGCATTGGGTTGATGTGCAGTCCGAGGAGTTCAAGCGTCTCGGCATCGAGGGCGATTTCGACAATCCCTACAAGACCATGGATTTCCACGCCGAAGCGCGGATCGCCGGTGAACTGCTGAAGATCGCCAAATCAGGCCAGCTTTATCGCGGTTCCAAGCCGATCATGTGGTCGGTGGTCGAACGCACGGCTTTGGCCGAGGCCGAGGTCGAGTATCAAGTGGTTGAGAGTGACACGATCTGGGTGAAGTTCCCGATTGCGTCTGGTGGTTCGAGCGAATTTGCCGACGCCGCCGTGGTTATCTGGACGACGACCCCCTGGACCATCCCCGGCAACCGTGCTGTCTCATTCTCCACCCGCATCGGCTACGGCCTTTATGAGGTCACTGCAGCGGAGAATGATTTCGGTCCGCAAGCGGGCGAGAGACTGATCTTTGCCGATGCACTGGCTGAAGAATGTTTCGCCAAGGCCAAGCTTCAGTACAAACGCTTCTCCGACGTCAACTCCAGCGATCTGGAAGGCATGGTCTGCGCTCACCCGCTCAAGGGCCTCGGCGGCGGCTACGAGTTTGGCGTTCCGCTGATCGCCGGTGATCACGTCACCGATGATGCTGGTACCGGCTTTGTCCACACCGCGCCCGGCCATGGTCGCGAAGACTTTGAAGCCTGGATGGATGCCGCGCGTGACATCGAGGCCCGCGGCATCTCGTCAGCTATCCCGTTCACCGTCGATGACGCCGGCTTCTACACCAAGGATGTACCGGGTCTGGGACCGGACCGCGAAGGCGGGCCGGCACGGGTGATCGATGACAAGGGCAAGAAGGGCGACGCCAATCAGGCCGTGATCACTGCGCTGATCGAGGCCGGCAATCTGTTTGCTCGAGGCCGTATCAAGCATGACTATCCGCATTCCTGGCGGTCAAAGAAGCCGATCATCTTCCGCAACACGCCGCAATGGTTTGTCTACATGGACAAGGATTTCGGCGACGGCACCACGCTTCGGTCGCGTGCGCTGAAAGGCATCGAGGACACCCGTTTCGTGCCGGCCGCCGGACAGAACCGCCTGCGCGGCATGATCGAGGACCGGCCCGACTGGGTGCTGTCGCGCCAGCGCGCCTGGGGCGTGCCGATCTGCGTCTTCGCCGATGTTGATGGCGTCGTGCTCGACGATGATGCGGTCAATGCCCGCATTCTCGAAGCTTTTGAAGCTGAAGGCTCGGACGCTTGGTTTGCACAGGGCGCCCGCGAGCGCTTCCTCGGCGACAAGGCCAGCGATCCGAAATGGCTCCAGGTCACTGACATTCTCGATGTCTGGTTTGATTCGGGTTGTACCCATGTGTTCACGCTGGAGGATCGCCCGGATCTCAAATGGCCGGCAGATGTCTATTTGGAAGGTTCCGATCAGCACCGCGGCTGGTTCCATTCCTCGCTGCTCGAAAGCTGCGCCACCCGCGGCCGCGCACCCTATGATGCGGTCATCACCCATGGCTTCACCATGGCCGAAGACGGCCGCAAGATGTCAAAATCGCTGAACAATCAGGTGTTCCCGCAGGACATCATGAACAAGTCCGGCGCTGACATTTTGCGCTTGTGGGTGATGAACACCGATTATTGGGAGGATCAGCGTCTCGGCAAGACGGTCATCCAGACCAATATCGATGCCTATCGCAAGCTGCGCAATTCCATCCGCTGGATGCTGGGCACCCTGTCCCACGACGCGGGTGACACGGTTGCGCCAGCTGATATGCCAGAACTGGAGCGGCTGATGCTGCATCGGCTTGCCGAGCTGGATGTGCTGGTGCGCACCGGTTACGACAATTTCGATTTCAAGCGCATCTCCCGCGCACTCACCGATTTTGCCAATATCGAGCTTTCCGCGTTCTACTTCGATATCCGCAAGGACGCGCTCTACTGCGATGCACCATCGAGCCAGCGCCGACACGCGTCGCTTCAGGTGATTCGCACCATCTTCGATTGCCTGGTGACATGGCTGGCGCCAATGCTGCCCTTCACCATGGAAGAGGCATGGCTTTCCAACAAGCCGGATGCCGAATCGGTTCATCTCGAACAGTTCCCCGAGGTGCCAGGTGAATGGCGCGACGACGCTCTGGCGGCCAAGTGGAAAAAAATCCGCACCGTACGGCGTGTCGTCACCGGTGCGCTTGAAATCGAGCGGCGTGAAAAGCGCATCGGCTCGTCGCTGGAGGCCGCGCCTGTGGTCCATATCACCGACTCGGCACTGGTGGAGGCGATCGGAGATTGCGATTTTGCCGAAATCTGCATCACCTCGGGTGTGAAGGTTGAGACGACTCCAGGGCCTGACTCCGCGTTCCGGATTGACGATGTCAGCGCCGTCGCTGTTGTGCCTGCGCTTGCAGAAGGGGTGAAATGTGCCCGTTCATGGCGCATTACCGACGATGTCGGCTCCGATCCGGCATTTCCGGATGTGTCGGCCCGGGATGCCGCTGCCCTGCAGGAACTCAAAAAGCTGGGCCGACTGTAAAAAAGCGCCAGGCTCCGGAGCCTGGCGCTGTATTGTTCTGGAGCAAAATTCGCGGGGTCAATTGCCCTTGCTGCGCCGATCCGATAAAACCTCCGCTGAATACGTCCGGTCTGCCTGAAAATGGCCGGATTGTGCGACGACAAGCAGTTTGAATTCCAAGTGACTGTCTGAGACGGGACCCCGCGTATGACAATGAAGACAGAGTATCGCGCCTGCGTGACCATCGGCGCCCTCATTGCAGCCAGCCTGACCGTGTCGGGCTGTCTTGGTCCAACCTATGGCACTGACAAGACGGCGACCGCGCAACTTATTGATGACATTGGCAACATTGCGTCGATCGGCAAGAGCAACAAGGGAGCGGGTATCGAGTACAAGCCGCGCCCTGCAATTGTGAAGCCGGGTGATACTGCAAGCCTTCCGGCGCCTCAGCAAAATCTTGCCGAAAACAACCCTGCATGGGTTGAATCACCTGAGGATACCCGCAAGCGGTTGATTGCAGAGGCTGACTCCGGTGGCGCGAATTACAGCTCTCCCTTGGCCAAGCGGGTTGCGTCTTCAGGAGGCAGTATGCCGAATTCTGGCGGTGCAGGTGATGGGCCACCGAGCCCGTCTGAAATTCTCAAGCTGCAGAAACAGCGTGAGAACTATCAGCAGGCAAGGAAGATCCAGCAAGGTGCTTATTCCGACCGCCGCCGCTTTTTGTCCGATCCGCCGCTGACCTATCGCCAGCCGGCTGCCTCTGCCCCGGCGGGCGAACTTGGCGAGCCCGAGCGCGTCAAGGAACGGCGGCGCATTTCCGAAGCCAAAAAAGCTGGCACTGGGAAAAGAACCTGGTGGCCTTGGTAAGCGCTTGATTTAGCGACGATCCTTGAAAAATCCCTTGAGCAGATGCGTGGCGTCACTGGATGCCATGCCGGGATAGATATCGGGGCTGTGGTGGCAGGTGGGTTGGTTGAAGAACCGCACGCCGCTTGTTACGGCGCCGCCCTTTTGGTCTTCAGCCCCGAAATACAACCGCCGCAATCTGGCAAACGAGATCGCCGCTGCGCACATGGTGCAGGGTTCAAGCGTGACATAGAGGTCGGCGTCGGTCAGCCGCTCGGTTCCGAGGCTTTCTGCAGCTTGTCTGATGGCTAGAATTTCAGCATGGGCGGTCACGTCGTTGAGCTCGCGGGTCCGGTTGCCTGCACGCGATACCACCACACCGTCGCGAACCACCACCGCGCCCACCGGCACTTCACCGCGCGAGGCCGCCGCCCGCGCCTCGTCAAGCGCCAGGTCCATAAAGCCCTTGCTGATCACGAAACGTCCTGCTGCAGTAAGACCATGCATGAAACCCCTTAACCCGGCTCGTTCAACCTGATAGACAGCGATCTAAGCGGCCATACCCCCATGACAACAGAACCGATCTGTCGAACGACGTATCGCCAAACCAAACATGTTACAGTGCCCTTGCAATCTGGAAAGATCGAAGAACGCGCTGTAGAGGCAGGCAGACAACAAATGACAGAACAAGACAAGCCCAAACCCGGCAAACCGCACTCCGATACGGCGACGCCAGACAAGGCATCGCCCCGTAAGGCCCCGCCGGAAACAACAGAGCCCGCCGCCGATAGCGGCCGTATCGCCAAGATCCTGGCCCGTGCCGGCGTGGCGTCGCGCCGCGATATCGAGCGGATGGTCGCCGAGGGACGAGTCAAGGTCAACGGCAAGGTCCTTGAAAGTCCGGCCATCGTTGTTTCCATGTCCGACCGGATAGAGGTTGATAACGAGGTAATTGACGGGATCGAGCGCACCCGGCTTTGGGTTTACAACAAGCCTGCGGGCCTGGTGACGACCAACAAGGATCCCGAGGGCCGCGAAACCGTTTTCGACAGATTGCCTAATCATCTGCCGCGCGTCCTGACCGTCGGCCGGCTCGACATCAATACAGAAGGGCTGTTGCTGCTGACCAATGATGGCGGCTTGGCCCGGACGCTGGAACTGCCTCAGACCGGCTGGCTGCGACGCTACCGCGTCCGCGCCTATGGCGATATTGATCAGGCCCGGCTTGATGAGCTGAAAGACGGCATTGCCGTCGAGGGCGTGCTTTATGGCGCCATCGAGGCGACGCTGGATCGCAAGCAGGGCCACAATGTCTGGATCACCATGGGCTTGCGCGAAGGCAAGAACCGCGAGATCAAGAATGTGCTCGGCGCCCTCGGTCTCGACGTCAATCGCCTGATCCGCATTTCCTTCGGACCCTTTCAGCTTGGCGATATTCGCGAAGGCGAAGTTTTCGAAATCAAGAGCCGGATCCTGCGCGAACAGCTCGGCGAGCGCATGATCGAGGAATCTGGCGCCAATTTCGAGGCGCCGCTGAGCGAGCATCTTCCGCCGCCGAAACCTGAAGCCAAGCCCAAGGCGCCCGCCAAACCGGCGCAGCGCGAATGGATCTCAGCTTCGGAAAAGACTGAGCGCGCACGGGCCCGTCTGGACACCAAGCCCGGACGGCCCGAGCGCGACGGAAAATCGTTTGGCAAGGATCGCGACCGTGCCCCGGACCGTGATCGCGGAGACCGCAAGCCTTTTGGCGCTCCGAAAGGAGAACGGCCAGGCGGCGGACGTAACGAGGAGCCTGGTGGCAAGCCTGCCAAGCGCAGCTTTGTCCAGCGCAGCCGCGCCACCAATGTCTGGATGGCGCCGGGCGCACGTCCGGTCGCGGACGAGAAAAAGGGCGACGGCGAACGCAGCTCCGGCAAGCCCGCCCGCGCCGATCAGCGTGCAGATACCCGCCGCGGCAGCTTTCCCAAGGGTCGATCCAAACCCCGTCCCGCAGCCGAAGGCGCTGAAGCCAGGCCAGAGCGGGACTTCAAGAAGCCCGGCGGCAAGCCCGGAATGAAGCCGTCCGGCAAACCAGGCGGCGGCAAATCGTTCGATGGTCCTTCGAAGGGCCCGGGCAAGAGTTTCAGCAAGGGTCCCGGCAAGGCGCCGGAAGGCAGACCTTCAGGCGATCGCGGTGGCAAGCCAGCTTCCGGCAAGGGACGTGGACCCGGTGCGGATCGTCGGCGGTGAGTTTCGCGGCAGAAACCTTGCCGCACCCAAAACCCAGTCAATCCGCCCCACCACGGACCGGAGCCGCGAAAGCCTGTTCAATATCCTGAGCCATGGCTATGCCGAGGCGCTCGATGGAACCCGCGTGCTTGACCTGTTCGCAGGCACCGGCGCGCTGGGGCTGGAAGCCTTGTCGCGCGGCTGCCGCTCTGCGCTGTTTGTGGAAAATGGCGTCGAAGGCCGCGGGATCATCCAGCAAAACATCGAGACCCTCGGGTTGCAGGGTCGCGCCCGATTGTATCGCCGCGATGCCACCAAACTCGGGCCCTGCGGCACAATGGGACAGTTTGATCTGGTTTTCGCCGATCCGCCCTATGGCCGGGGTCTGGGCGATGATGCGCTCACGTCGGCCGCCCGAGGCGGCTGGCTGGGCGACGGCGCGCTGATTGTTCTCGAAGAAGAGGCTGCTGCCTCTCCTGATCCCGGAGCGGCGTTCGAATTGTTGGAGAGCCGCGCATTTGGTGACACGATCATGCGCATTTTTCGCTATAATGCAGCCGGCCGGTCCGGTGCTGAAAATCTGAACCCGGCCATCGCCAACAATGGTCTCGACAATGAGTGACGCAATAACCGCCATTCCGGATCATCCGGTTCGATCTTCCGACCCGACTGTCGCAATCGCATTTGGCGGCGGCGGTGCGCGCGGGATTGCCCATATCCACATTATCGAAACCCTCAACGCCATGGGCATTCAACCCGTGGCGATTTCGGGATCGTCAATTGGCGCCATCATGGGCGCGTCGATGGCCTCAGGGTTATCCGGTGAGGAAATCCGCGCTCACACTCTGGCCACGATCGGAAAGCCTTCAAACGCGATTGGCCGGATATGGAAAGCGGCCCGCCCACGCGGCGTCAAGGACGCCATGGAAGGCGGGCTTCGGTTGGGTCAGTTCAATATTGAACGCATTCTCGAAGCTTTCCTGCCCGACACCGTGGCGCATCGGTTCGAAGATCTCAAGATTCCGACCAAAATCATGGTCACCGATTATTACGGGCATTGTGAAGTGGTATGCACGGAAGGTGATTTGCGCCCGGCACTTGCCGCCTCCGCCGCAATCCCGGCAGTCTTCCGCCCCGTGACGATTGGCGACAGGATCATGATCGACGGCGGCATCTTCAATCCGGTGCCATTCGATCAATTGAACGGGTTGGCCGACATTGTCATCGGCGTTGACGTGGTGGGGCTGCCTTCGGGAACGCCAGGTCAGGTGCCGTCCACCGTCGACATGATGTTCGGTGCAAGCCAGCTGATGATGCAATCCATCATCGAGATGAAGCGCCAGGCCCATCCACCACACATTCTTCTCAGACCCGAAGTACACCAATTTCGCGTTCTGGATTTCCTCAAGGCCAAGGAAATCCTCGCGGAATCACAAAATGTTGCCGAACAGCTCAAGCGTGACCTTGATGCTGCGTTCGCATTTTTCAAAGTCGGGTAGAGTGACAATCCTTAAATGGACGCCTTGCCGCTGGTGAATGCGGATTGTCCCGCCGGTGGCACTGCAACCGGGATCATGTCGGGACCGCCGCCATCCTTATCGCCAATATTCGCAACCACCCTGAAACTGACGATGACGGCGGCAATGCCGAACACCACCGCGCCCAGGCCATAGCCGGCCAGCGCGCCGGTGGCGCCGTACCAGCTTGATCCTAGCCAGACGAACGGTATCACGCCAAGCGTTGAGCGGCTCCAGTTGAACACGGTGGAATAAAGCGCGAAGCCGAGATTGTTGAACGCGGCATTGGCGACAAACAGCATGGCGTTGAAAATGAAGCTGCCGGCGACAAACAGGCAGAAAAACACGATGACCTCGCGGGCATCACCAACCGCGCCAAAAAGATCGGCAATCTGATTGCGAAACAACGCCAACAGTGCCCAGGCAGCCAGGGTGTAAATGATGATGAAGACGAGGCTGTCACGCATGGTCGAGGTCAGTCGGTCATAGCGCTTCGCACCGAAATTCTGCCCGAGGATCGGGCCCACAGCACCTGACAGCGCGAACAGGGCGCCGAATGCCACCGGGATCAGCCGCCCGACCACAGCCCAGCCGGCGACAGCCGCATCGCCGTGTTGTGCCATGGTCGTGGTCACGAAGGTGTTGCCCACAGGGGTGGCGATCTGCGTCATCAATGCGGGCAGCCCGATTGCGAGAAACGGGGTGATTTCCCGCGAAATCACTGCTCTTGACGGCATGGCAATGAGATTGTGCACCCGGATAAGCGCATACAGACCGATGCCGACCAGCGCGAAACGGGAAATCACCGTGGCAATGGCCGCGCCATGGATGCCAAGGTCAAACCAGAAGATGAAGATAGGATCAAGCATCGCAGTCAGCGCGCCGGCCCCGAGAGTGACATACATTGATCGTTTGGCGTCACCGACGGCCCGGAGCAAGGCGCCAAGGCACATGCCGGTGCCCAGGACCGGCAATGACGGCAGCACGATCTGCATGAATTCCGTTGCCAGCTCCGCTGTCTGGCCCTGAGCTCCCATCATCCGTACAAGCTTGCCCAAAAACGGGTAGGTTACAGCGACAGTGGCTATCATCAGGATCAGCATATAGGCGATCGACGCGCCGGCGATTTCCCGGGCCTCGGCCCGGGCGCCCCGACCGAGCGCGCGTGACGTCAATGCGGTTGCAGCAATGGAAAGGCCGATGGCAATTGACGTGCTGAAGAACAACAGCGTCCCGGCGTAGCCAATCGCGGCGGCAAGTTCCTGTTGCCCGAGCAGCGAAATGTAAAACAGGTTGAGCGCATCGACGATAAAGATCGCCACCAGCCCAACCGATCCGGTCGCGGTCATGGTCACCACGTGACGCATGGTTGAGCCGGTGACAAATTTCGCCGAATCGCCGCGTACCGCAGCAGTCATGGATGGCTTTGGTTTGGCGCCGTTCACGAGGCGAAGACTTGTCCCAGATCCGCAAACCCCTTGAATTCCAGAGCGTTTCCGGACGGATCGCGAATAAACAAGGTAGCCTGCTCGCCGGGTTGTCCTTCAAACCGCAAGGTCGGCTTCATGATCCAGTCTATCTTCTCTTCGGTCATCTCAAGCTTTTCGGCGAGCGCTTTCCAGTCTTCCATCCGAAGGACCGCGCCAAAATGCGGGATCGGCACTGAATGACCATCCACCGCGCCGGACTCAGCCGCTTTGCCCGCATCCGGGCGGACATGGCCCGACATCTGGTGGCCGAATAGATCGAAATCGATCCAGCTGTCGGTAAAACGACCCATCGGACAGCCAAGCAGCTCACCATAAAAATGGCGGGTCTCTTCAATGTCGCGGATCGGAAAGGCAAGGTGAAACGGTGTCATGATTTGTCTTTCTGGCTGTCGATGGTCAGGCGGGATCTGACAATGTGTGATCCGGTTTGAGTGGTTTGTCCAGACGTTCGGATTCGCGTTTCGGTCTGATCAGCGGTTCCGGTGTCACGGGGCGGGTATGCAATTTGTCCTGCCCGGCCAAAAGCCCCTCCACGGCCTGCATCGCCAGCCGTTCCTCGTCGAGACGGCGCACGTCAAGGCTGATCTCGAGCGCCTGATCTTCCGATGTGCCAAGTGATTCCAAGGTCTTTCGTCCAAACAACATGCCGGATTCAAAAGTTTCTCGCGCCTCATAGTCAACGCCTCGGGCCCGCAACGACAAGGTGTGTGTCCTGTCATAAGCGCGGGCAAATATGCGGGCGGTGGGAAACTCGGCCTGAATCAAATCGACAATCTTGTCGGTGATCTCCTGCTTGTGCGTGCAGACGGCCACAATCTTTGCCCGCTTGATGCCGGCAGCGACCAGAACATCCTTGCGGGTGCCATCGCCAAAATAAATCCTGAATCCGAATTTGGAAGCCGAGCGGATCCGCTCCGGGGACTGGTCGATGATGGTGACGTCCGACCCGCCAGCAAGCAGAATCTGAGACGCAATCTGACCAAAGCGAGAAAATCCGATCATCAGAACGTCGGAGCCTGCACCAGCAAAATCCTCGTCCATTTGCTCGTCAGTCTCAGTCTGCATCAGCCGCTTTGCCAGTAGCGCCGCCAGCGGCGTCAACGCCATCGATATGGTGACGATCGCCACCAGCAGCGAAGCGGTAGCCTGGGCGAATACGCCAGCAGCCGCAGCGGCACTGAAAATGACAAACCCGAATTCTCCGCCCTGCGGCAACAATCCCGCGATTTCGACGCTGGTATTGTGGCTTGAGCCAAAGATCCGGCATGCACCATAGATCACTAGCGCCTTGATGATCATCAGAACCGGCACGGCAATCAGTATGATGAGGATGTTGTCTGCGATCACCGCAAGATCCAGCGACAGCCCCACCGCCATGAAAAACAAACCGAGCAGGATGCCGCGAAAGGGCTCGATATCGGCTTCGAGTTCATGCCTGTAGGACGATTCTGCCAGCATCACACCAGCGATAAAGGCGCCGAGCGCCATCGACAGGCCTGCGACCTGCATCAGCGTTCCCGAGCCAAGCACAACAAACAGGGCTGCTGCAATCATGGCTTCCTTGGCGCCGGTTCCTGCAATCAGCTGGAACAAAGGATTAAGCAGATATCGCCCTGCGACAAGCAGAGCGGCGATGGCACCGACGGTGATGGCGATGTCGCTCAGGATTGATCCGCCATGATCAGCCGTCGTCGGCGTGACAAGTGGCACCAGCGCCAGAATCGGCACGATGGCCAGATCCTGAAACAACAGGATCGAGAACGATTGCTGGCCGTATCTGGTGTTGAGATCGCCGCGCTCTTCCAGGATCTGGATGCCAAAAGCAGTGGAGGACAGCGCCAGACCGAACCCGATCACGGTTGCCGCGGCCCAGGATTCCCCGCCGAATGCAAAGGTTGCCGCAAACAGCGCGAGAGCCGACACCATGACCTGCACCAGCCCGAGACCGAAAATATCACGGCGCAATTGCCACAGCCGCGACGGCTTGAGTTCCAGCCCGATGATGAACAGCAGCAACACCACGCCAAGCTCGGCAAAATGCAGGATTCCCTCGCCATCGGTGATGATACGCAGCAGCGGGCCAATCACGATTCCGGCAGAAAGGTAGCCGAGCACGGTGCCAAGCCCTATCTTCTTGAACAGGGGAGCAGCGATGGTGGCTCCGCACAGCAGGATAAGACCTTCAGTGTAAAGGTTGGCTTCGCCTGCGACCATTCCAGATGCTCCGTTTTCGAATCCGGTCCGCCCGGACCATGATGGGCTTGATGCTTGACGGTCGGGACAATACATGAGAGCCAAGCGAAAGGCCAAAAAACATGAGCGATTCCAAACAATCTGAAGGCTTGCTGGCGACAGCTGAGCGATTAATCGAGCGCGCTCGCGCCGCAGGCGCCGATCAGGCGGACGCAGTGGTGGTCCGCCGCCGGTCACGGTCTGCTTCCGTGCGCAACGGCCAGGTGGAAAACACCGAATCGTCCGAATCGGATGATTTCAGTCTCCGGGTTTTCGTTGGCCAGAAAGTCGCAACTGTCCAAGCCGGGCAGGGCGCAGACGAGGAGGCTCTTGCTACTCGTGCTGTCGCCATGGCGCGTGTGTCGCCTGAAGACCCCTATGCCTGCCTTGCTGACGCTGACAGGCTCGCCAAAACCTGGCCTGATCTGGATCTGTTTGATCCCACAGAGCCTCCGGCCGAATCCCTGGTGGAAGCTGCAATTGCCGCTGAAGCCGCCGCCCTAGGTGTGTCTGGGGTGGCTAGTTCCATTGGTGCCGGTGCGGGAACAGGGCTCTTCGGCATGGTGCTGGCCACTTCGCATGGCTTTTCGGGCGCCTTTGAGAGGTCCGGGTTCTCGACGTCGGTCAGCGTGATCGCTGGCGAAGGCGTCAAGATGGAACGCGATTACGATTTTGACAGCCGTGTTTTCCTGGCCGATCTCGACGACGCCGCAACCATCGGCCGGCGCGCTGGGGAACGAACGGTTGCCAAGGTCAACCCGCGCAAGGTCAAGACCGCATCCAATGTGACCGTGGTTTTTGATCCGCGGGTGGCACGCGGCTTTATCGGGCATCTTGTGTCGGCCATCAACGGTGCGTCAGTTGCACGGAAAACCAGTTTTCTCCGTGACATGATGGGCAAGCAGGTGGCGATAAAGGGACTGACTCTTGTCGATGATCCCTTCGTTCTCCGTGGATCGGGTTCCCGTCCCTTTGATGGCGAAGGCGTTTCGGAAGGCCCCTTGACCATGGTCGAGGATGGCGTGCTGCAGCAGTGGTATCTGACGACGTCGGTTGCGCGTGAATTGGGCTTGAAAAGCAACGGCCGTGCTGGCCGGGGCGGACCGTCATCAAGCAATGTCATCGTCAATCCGGGTCCTCAGTCCGCGAAGGAACTTATTGCGTCTGTCGGCAATGGTTTTTACGTCACCGAACTGATCGGACAGGGCGTCAACGCCATCACCGGCGAATACAGCCGTGGCGCTTCGGGCTTCTGGATCGAGAATGGTGAACTGACATTTGCAGTGTCGGAAGTCACCATAGCGTCCAATCTCAAGGACATGTTCAAGCGCATGGTTCTGGCCAATGACATTGATCCCAAATATTCGGTGGCGGCGCCGACCATTGCGGTGGAAGGTATGACGCTTGCAGGCGACTAGGGAACATGCCGACGACCTGGCCCTGATGCTCGCAGCGTCGCGTCTGGCGGCGGATATCGCCATGTCCCATTTCCGCAAGGATCCGGAGGTCTGGTACAAGAACGAGGGCCGCTCACCGGTCAGCGAAGCCGACATTGCCATCGACCTGTTGCTTCGCAAAATGCTGATTGATGCCAGACCGGACTATGGCTGGCTTTCCGAGGAGGCTGTGGATACCGAGGAGCGGCTCTCGCACCGGCGCGTTTTCATCATCGATCCGATCGACGGCACCCGCGCCTATGTTTCCGGCCGGCCCGACTGGTGTGTCAGCATCGGACTTGTCGAGGATGGAATACCGGTCGCCGGCGTGCTCGCGGCACCGGCGCGCGGCGAAGTCTGGCGTGCTCACCTGGGCGGCGGCGCATTCCTCAATGGGGTTCAACTCGCAGCAAATGATACAGGCCTGTCGCAGGCCCCTTTGCGTATTGCGGTTCCCGACGTGGTCGCCAAGGAAATTTATCCTGGTGCAGAGGAAAGTCTGGAAAAAGTCGCTGGGGGGCCCTCCCTGGCGCTTCGTGTGGCTGCGGTGGCGCAAGGCGGCCTTGACGGGCTTTTCATTCGTCCGCGATCCAGTGAATGGGATCTGGCCGCTGCCGATGTCATGCTGGCTGAAACCGGTCATGTTCTTGTCGACAGGGATGGCGCGCGCATGGTCTACAATGCACCAGATCCATCGCGCGGTCTGCTGGTTGCTGCGTCGTTTGAACAGACACCGGGTCTGCTGGGCTTGTTGAAGCCTGCAAACGGGCATTGACCTTTCTTGGGAATTGCCGCAAACCGCGCTTTGATAGGCAGCACCGTTTATTCGTGGAGTGACACCATGGCCGATGGCGAAAAGAAGCAACTTTTACATCTTGTATTTGGCGGCGAACTCAAGGATCTCGAGTCCATGGACTTCAGGGATCTGGATGCGCTCGACATCGTCGGGATATTCCCCAACTATGCCAAAGCTCTCGATGCTTGGAAGTCCAAGGCGCAAATGACCGTGGACAACGCCCATATGCGGTATTTCATCGTGCATATGCATCGGATGCTTGATCCGCATGACGATAGCAAAACCGCGTCTTAGGGCTCGGACGAAAGACAAGATGACCAAACCGGACGCTGAGGCAGCGCCTAGGCTTCATAAGCTTAGCGAGAAGATGAACCGGCGTCGTCTGGGCAAGAAACTGTTGCAGTCCGAATGGGTTCAGCGCGCTGGATCGGCTTTGATCCACTGGACGCTGGGTGCGATCTGGCGGAGCAACCGCGACAACAAGACCTCCACCGATTGGGAAGCTTTGATTGAGGGTGAATGGCCGGCGATCTTCGCGCTTTGGCATGGCCAGCATCTGCTGGTTCCCTATGCTGCGCCACGTGACCGGAAATTCACCTCGCTGGTATCGCGCAGCGCTGACGCAGAGATCAATGCGCGGGTGCTCACGCGCGCCGGGATAGAGGTGATCCGTGGTTCGGGCGGACGCGAGACGCGTATGGTAACCGAAAAAGGCGGCGTCAAGGCTCTCTTCGGCATGCGTGACGCGCTCCGGAACGGAGTCAATGTCGTCATGATTGCCGATATTTCCAAGGGCGAGGCACGTCTGGCCGGCGAGGGAATTATCGCGTTGGCACGAATTTCGGGACGGCCGATTGTTCCGGTGGCATTGGCAACAAGCCGCCGTCATGTGCTTGAAAAAACCTGGGACAAGACCACCATCAATTTGCCTTTCGGCACCCGTAGCGTTCGGCTTGCTCCACCCATTTTCGTTCCCGCCAAGGCCGGAAAAGAAGAACTGGCTGAGAAACGCATGCAGGTAACCGCTGAACTCAATCGCATCACCGAAGAAGCGATGCGCGCCGTCGAGGCCAATTCATGAGCCGCGGCTGGGCACGCGCGGCGCTGGTCGGCTACCGCTGGTTCGGTGCCGGCCTGTATCCCCTGCTTGGACCTTATCTTGCCATCCGCGCAGCCAAGGGCAAGGAAGAGCGAACCCGCCGCAAGGAGCGGTACGGCCGCTCCGACATCGAAAGGCCCGTTGGACCGCTTGTCTGGTTTCACGCCGCCAGTGTCGGCGAAACCTCGGCGGTTATTCCCTTGATCAAGGAAGTGCGGCGGCGCGGCATCTCGGTGGTCTTGACCACCGGAACCGTGACCTCGGCAGGCCTGGCGCGCGAGCGGCTTGGTGATACCGTCATTCACCAGTATGTGCCGCTTGATCTGAAGCCTGCTGTTTCGCGATTCCTCGATCATTGGCTGCCTGATCTGGCAATCATTGCAGAGTCCGAAATCTGGCCGATGACCATCCTTGAACTGGGTGTGCGAAGAACGCCGCAGGTGCTGGTCAACGGCCGTTTGTCGGATCGATCTTTTGCACGCTGGAGCAAACGGCCCAGTCTCGCCGACGCCCTGTTTGAAAACCTTTCCCACGTCATTGCCCAGTCGGACCTCGATGCGGAGCGCTTTCTGGCGCTGGGAGCAAGACCGGTCAGTGTATCAGGCAACCTCAAGGTGGATACGACTGCGCCGCCATGGGACGTTGATGAATTGGCCAGGCTCACGGCGCAAATAGGCAATCGGCCCACATGGGCGGCAATTTCAACATTTGAGGGAGAGGACGAGATCGTCGCGGCGGTTCATCGTGCGCTCAAACCGCGTCACAAACAGCTGACCATTCTTGTTCCCCGGCACCCTGATCGCGCCGACGCCATCGAAGCCATGCTGGTGGCACGGGGGCTGACAGTTGTCCGCCGGTCGCGCGGAGACACGATCGAGGCTTCGACCGATGTGTTTCTTGGCGATACGATCGGCGAGATGGGACTGTATCTGAACTTGACCGAGGTTGCCTTTGTCGGAAAGTCTCTCAAGGGCGGAGGCGGCCAGAATCCTCTTGAACCCGCCATGCTCGGTTGTTCGGTGCTGTCGGGCAGCAATGTGGAAAATTTCCGGGAAAGTTATGCCAAGCTGATCAAGAATGGTGGCGCACGGTTTGTTCGCGACGGCGAAATGCTGGCCAAGGGTGTGCATTTTCTGTTGTCCAATCCGCAGGCGCGCCAGACCATGGCTGAGGGCGGCGAGAAAACCCTGCGCGACATGCGCGGCGCGCTCAAGGCCACTATTCGTGCGCTTGAGCCTTACATAAACCCTTTAACCGTCAAAGCCCGGCTCTTGCCGCGCGAAAACGAGAATGCGGAGAACCGGGCGGGCGGCCAATGGTAAGTGAAGCTCCTCCATTCTGGTGGGAACCTGCCGGTGTCCAGTCCGCGCTGTTGTCGCCTTTCGGCTGGGTTTATGGCCGTGTGGCGCGCCGCATCATGGATCACCGTGAGCGCAAGGCCGTCCCTGTGCCGGTCATCTGTGTTGGCAATTTCACGGTTGGCGGATCGGGCAAGACGCCAACTGCGTTGGCACTGGCCGACACAGCGATTGCACGCGGGTTCAAGCCTGGATTTCTATCGCGGGGATATGGCGGCGGAGTGCGCCACGCAACAGTCGTTGATCCGGCCAGGGACACTGCACGGCTTGTCGGGGACGAACCGATGCTGCTCGCTGCCAAGGCAATGACGGTGGTGTCGGCCAATCGGGTGGAAGGCGCCGAGCTGCTGGTTGAAAGCGGCGCGGACCTGATCATCATGGATGACGGCTTTCAAAGCGCCAGGCTGGTTTTCGATCAGGCTTTGCTGGTGGTGGACGCGCGCCGCGGAGTCGGCAATGGTTGCGTGTTTCCCGCCGGCCCTGTTCGCGCACCGATCATTGATCAGGTGCGTCATGCTAATGCGTTGATTGTCGTGGGTGAGGGGAAGGGCGCTGATGCGATGATCCGGCTCGCGGCTCGTGCAGCCAAGCCGATCCATCTGGCCCGTCTCCAGCCGCGAAATGCGGCTCAATTCTTAAACCGGAATTGTCTTGCCTTCGCCGCCATCGGCGATCCTGAAAAATTCTTTGCAACGCTTGAACAGGCGCATGTCCTATTGGCGCGATGTCAGGGCTTTCCCGACCATCATCCTTTCACCGATGATGAGATCAATGATCTTCTCTCGGAATCCGAGTTGTATGGTCTCGATCTGATCACCACGGAAAAGGACCATGTCCGCCTGCAAGCGGGCCATGGGCGGGCGCTCGATCTCATCAAAAAGACCGCCGTTCTGAAAATTGATATGATCTTCGACAGTCCGGAGGTTCCTGACGCAATCATTGATGCGGCAGTCGTTGCATTCAAACGGCGTCGCACCAGCGCCTGAAGCGGTTACGCCCGGCTTGGCAGCAACCCGGCGCGCTGGTCTGCGGTCACGGATGCATGGACGTCAACATAGGCTTCCTGTCGCGCCACACTCCAGTATTTCAGCTCCTCGATCGGAATGATTTCGCCGGTGACAGCGCACACCACGTGGTTGCCCGGCATGAGGATCTGAAAATCTCCATCGAGATAACGAACTTTCGCCGGTCGATCACCGGGGCCTTCAAAACGGTTCATGCCAGACTGCTCCCGTTTGGTTCAACATAGACGCAGACCGCTGTATGCGGCCTCGTCATCTGAAATGCAAGATTGCGCCTTTCACGTCTTGAACCACATGATCGTCAGCGGCGAGAAAACAGTTTTTCGATATCGGCGAGCTTCAATTCAATGTAGGTCGGGCGGCCGTGATTGCATTGCCCTGAACCGGGCGTGCGCTCCATTTCTCGCAACAGCGCGTTCATTTCCTCAGGCATCAGCCGTCGTCCAGATCGCACCGATCCATGGCAGGCCATCGTCGAAGCTACGGCTTCCAACCGATCGCGCAACCCGTCAGCACTGTTCCATTCGGCGATTTCATCGGCCAGGTCCCGCACCAATCCAGCAACATCTGTTTCCCCCAGCATCGACGGCGTTTCGCGCACGGCAATTGCTCCTGGTCCAAATCGTTCGAGAACCAGACCGAATTCCGCCAGATCCGCAGCGCGGTCGGCCAGGCGGTCGCAATCGTCTTCAGGCAGGTCGACAATCTCAGGCAGCAGCAGGATCTGCGACGGCACATTCCCTGCCTGAAGCGCTTTCTTGAACCGCTCGAAGACCAGTCGTTCATGTGCTGCGTGCTGGTCAACCAGCACCAGCCCGTCGAGGGTTTGGGCGACAATATAATTCTCGTGAATTTGTGTCCGCGCAGCACCCAGCGGATGGCCAATGGCGGATTGGTCGCTCTCCAGATCACCTGGACGCGCCGAGGGCATGGCCGCGCCGACGATGTCAGATTGGTCCTGTTCGCCAAACCCCCGCCCGGGAGCATCCAACGGCCGGGAGGGGGAATGGTCCATCTGCCACCCGGCACTGGCGGACGGACGGGCTGATCCGCCAAAACGGTTCTGATTCCAGGGAGTCTGCGTTTGGATTGTCGCGCTTGGTTCGGTCGATCGGAAGGCCTGTGCCAGGCTGACACTGGCCGACGGGGAGGCGCGATCGCCTTCTGCGGTCAACGCCTGCCGGATAGCACCGATAATGAGGCCTCTGACCAGACCCGGATCCCTGAACCTGACATCGGCCTTTGCCGGATGCACGTTGACATCCACCAGCGCGGGATCAAGCGTGATCCACAGCACCGCGACCGGATAGCGCCCGCGCGGCAATGTGTCGGAATAGGCGGCACGAATGGCTGTCAGGATCTGCTTGTCCTGAACCGGGCGTCCATTGACGAAGGCATATTGCGACAGCGAGTTGGCCTTGTTCCAGGTTGGCAGTCCAACATGGCCGGACAGGCCAACCTCCTCGCGCACGGCGTCAACTGCGATCGTGTTGGCCGCAAACTCCGTGCCAAGCACCTGGGCGATGCGGGCCAGCCGGTCTTCGCCTGTTGCGGGCAGGTCGAGTGTCGAGCGGTCCGGTCCAGACAGGGTGAACCGCACGGACGGAAAGGCGATGGCGATACGTCGCACAACTTCGGTGATCGCCGCTGTTTCCGCCCGATCGGATTTGAGAAATTTCAACCGTGCAGGTGTTGCGAAAAACAAATCCCGCACTTCCACAGTCGTTCCCTGATTGGCGGCTGCTGGTTTGAGTGGTGTCGGAACGCCGCCCGCCAGCGAGACTTCATTGGCGTGCGGTGCGTCCTTTGGACGGGATCTGAGTGTCAGCCGCGCAACCGAACCGATCGACGGCAGTGCTTCGCCCCGAAATCCGAGCGTGCGAATGTCGTCAAGCCGCTGGTCAAGCTTCGAGGTGCAATGGCGGCGCACGGCGAGCGCGAGATCGTCGGCGTCCATGCCAAGGCCATCGTCGACAACCCGCACAAGCGCCTTGCCGCCGACCGCCGTGGCAATTTCAACCCTGTGCGCGCCGGCGTCGATAGCGTTTTCGACAAGCTCCTTCACAACGCTCGCGGGCCGCTCGATGACTTCACCGGCGGCGATCTGGTTGATCAGGGTCTCTGGCAGTTGATGAATGCGCATAGGGCCATGTTGAGGGATTCGCCGTGCAACGCAATGATTGACGGCGTTGCGGACTGGAAAAACCTGTTTCCAGTCGTCTGTGCTGGTTCCTGCGGGCAGGCACACCACATTCCACCAAGGAATTTTTGGTTGTCGTGGTTAAATATGGATTAACCCTCCAATGCGATAGTCGGGCGACGTTATCTGGGTGCTTGTTCGAAGGGAAACGTGTTTCGAAACCGGCTGGGTCAGTCAAAAAAATGAGTATCCCGGCCACCTGTTCCTGCATCGGATAGAAGTGACATGGCATTGAGCGAAAGCGGACATCAACAACGCTCCTGCGAAGCCAAAACCATCGAGGGACTGGCCCTGGCCCTCGATATCGGCATCCTGATTTATGATCGAAACGATACGCTGACCGCCGCAAGCTCTCAGGTTCGGCGGTTTTTTGATGTTCCTCCTGAAGTCCTCGCACCCGGTGCCCGGCTTCGGGATCTTTTCAGCGCCACCTATGATGTCGGTGCCGGGGTTCTCGGTTCATCGAACGGCAAGCCCCGCAATATTTCCCGTGAAGACTGGATTGCCGAACGGATCGCGGTTCATTGGCGCGAACGCTATGAAAGTATCGAAAAGCTCGTTGATGGGCGTTGGGTCCGGCTGTGCAAACGTCGGATGTCCGATGGCGTCCTGATCAGCACAATTGCCGATGTCACCAATCACAAGCACCAGGAGGCGGAGCTTTCGCGGATACGGCACCAAGCCGAACTCGCCCAGCACATTCTGGATAACCTCGCCAACCCTGTGATGGTCAAGGATTCCCAGCTGCGTTACGTTGTCGTCAATGATGCCTTTTGCCGGATTCCCGGGTTGCACCCCAAGCAGGTCCTGGGCCGGACCGCAGGCGAACTGGTGGAGCCCGAACTCGCGGCCCGATTTGAGAGAATCGAAGGCGAGGTGCTTGAGACCGGAGTGCCTTATGAAGTCGTCGAGGACATTTACCGTGCTGATGGCTCCGTTATGCACGCCATCACCCGCGTGCGCCGTTCAGGCACGCCCGGGAATTACTACGTCACGATTTCATTCGATGATGTCAGCGCCTTTGTGGAAAGTGGAATGTTCCAACCAAAGTCCATATCAAGGTATGACAAGGATATGCCTGCGACAGCCAGGTCACCGCATAAGCAGGTTTCGTCTGCTTCGCAATCTGGTCCAACGGAACGGGTACTGGTACTCGACGAAAATCGCCATCGGTCAGCGATCCGCGTGGCGGAATTGAAGTCGGCAGGCTCCGACGCGGTGGCTATTGCCAATGCGGAAGAAATCGTCGCTTTCCTCGACGCGGTCAGGTCCGCCAATCTCGACATCAGTGATGTGGAAATATCAACGGGGATGGCGATAAAGCTGTCAGGCATGGCGTTCTCCGCTCGTCACAGCTTGCTCAAACATGCGGTCGAACGAAGGATCGCAGAAGGAACCACACGGCCAACGGTTTCAGCCGAACAGCCCAAGCTTGCTGTCGAAGTTGCCGATCCGGTTGCGACCCTGGAACCAGCACAACAAGCAGCCGAAGGCTTGACCGGGTCCGACAAGCATAAGGGCGTCAGCCCGCCAAGGGGACGCACCCGGGTGCTCGTTGCGGAGGACAATGACGTCAATCAGATAGTTTTCGAGCAAATTCTTGAAGCAATCGGAGTGGATTTTCGCATCGTGACCAATGGTCACGAAGCCGTCGCCGCCTGGGAGGCTGCGGTGCCCGATCTTATTCTGATGGATATTTCCATGCCGGGAATGAACGGATTGCAGGCCACACAGGCTATTCGCGACGCTGAATCGGTCGGAAACAAGCCTGGCGCTCATGTTCCCATCATTGCGGTAACTGCTCACGCCATGAATGGTGACAAAGAGCGCTGTTTCGCCGCTGGAATGGACGACTATTTGTCCAAACCGGTGAGCCCGGAGAAATTGGAATCTGTCATCGAGAAATGGCTTGGCAATTCCGAAACGGTTTTGGCTGTGGGTTGAGTAACGGCTGGCTTTAAAACCACCATTGGTTTCTCACCTGTCCTACAATAGGACAATATTAAGATATCTGCGGCATCTTCGGGGCACTATCATACGGGCGGAACAGCTTTTTTTGATGACCTCAGAAACTGAAAACATCGATATGGTGCAAACCAATCCAAAAGCGATTGCTTACACAGACCCTTTGACTGGTCTGGGTAATCGCCGCCGCCTTATGGACAAGATCCGCAAATTGGCCGCCGAACGTGCTGACGATCCGGCTCCATTTACCATCGGCATTGCCAATATCGACGGTTTCAAGCCGATCAACGATCTTTTCGGCCACGCAGCCGGGGATGAGATACTTTGCCAGGTGGCGCACAGATTACGCGCCTGCTTGCCGGATGGCGGCTTTGTTGCCCGCATCGAAAGCGACGAATTTGCATTTGTACTGCCGCTGGTATTCGAGAAAAAGGGTGCTGAAAAAATAGGCCGGATGTTCAAGGACGTGTTGTCAGCCCCCTATGATCTTGGCGACAGGAATGTGCGGCTTTCCGCGTCCTTCGGGTTTGCTGTCTATCCCTTCGCCGGTGAGCAATTCGCCGAGTTGCTCAAAAGCGCTGATACGGCGCTGTATAGATCAAAACGCCGCGGTCGCGGACAGATCACCGTCTATTCCGAGGAAATCGCCGAAGAAATGCGCCGCGGTACGCAGGTCGAACAGGCCCTGCGCAGAGCCATCATCGCCGACGAAGTGGCGGTCCACTTCCAGCCGATCGTCAACCTGGCTGATGGGGCTATTCAGGGATTTGAAGCCTTGGCGCGTTGGACGGATAAGGAATTGGGTTTCATTTCTCCTGCCGTCTTCATTCCGCTGGCCGAGGAACGCGGCTTCATCGATTCGCTGACCGAGACCTTGCTCAAGAAAGCTGCGGAAACAGCCAAGCATTGGCCGGCAGACCTGTTCCTGTCATTCAACCTTTCCTCCGCGCAATTGGTTGATCCGGCAACGGCTTTCAATGTCCTGGCAGTTATCAATCGTGTCGGCCTTGATCCTCGCCGCCTCGAGCTGGAAATCACCGAAACCGCGATGATGACCGACCCGGAAGTTGCCGCCAAGGTTGTCAGCGAGTTGCGCAGTGTCGGCATCCGGGTTTCGCTGGACGATTTCGGCACCGGCCAGTCAAGTCTGGGACGTTTGCGCGATTTCGCTTTCAACAAGGTCAAGATCGACCAGAGTTTTGTCAGCGAAATCACCATAGACAAATCAGCCGAGCATATTGTGCGTGCCATCCTGGCGATGTGCGAAGGGCTCAATCTCAAGGTTATCGCGGAAGGCATCGAAACCGAAGAGCAGGCAGCCAAACTCAGGGAGCTTGGGTGCAAGACCGGGCAGGGCTGGCTCTATGGCAAGGCCGTCGACGCGGCCGCTGCCATGGCTCTCATCGAAGCCCAGGAATTGGCCAACGGAAATCCGGCCAATCCCTTCGGTGTCAATCGCTGATCTCGCGTCCTTCCTTTGTCAGCCAATCCAGAACCATTTCGGCCTGCGGCGACAACGGCCGTGCTTTTGGCCAGATCACATGAAACGCAGCCCCGGTTTCCAGCCTGTGGTCCGTGACCTTTTGCAACAGCCCGGACTTGACCAGCCGTTCGGTCAAATGCCGCCAGCTTAGTGCTACGCCTTGGCCTTCCATCACAGCCTGAATCACCAGCACGTAGTCATTGATTGCGAGCCCGCGGTTCGCCATGATTCCGTTGACGCCGGCGCTCAGGAACCATTGCCGCCAGTCACACGCACTGCGAATCGGTTCCTCGAGATGGATCAGTCTGTGTTGCGTGAGGTGGGCGACGCTCTCGGGTACACCGTGCTTCTCTAGATAGGCGGCGCTGGCCACGGCTTCAATCACTTCAGGCGCGATCAGCGCGCTGTCATAGTCAGGCCAATCCTCCGGGCGGCCGCCACGCACGCCCAGTTCTATGGACTCGTTGTGGATGTCGAGATCCCGGTCGGCTGTCTGGATTCGCAGATCAACATCAGGCAATTCGTCACGCAGCCGGTGCAGCCTTGGCAGCATCCAGAGGGAGGCGAAAGCTGTCGATGCAGCCAGCGTGACGCTGTTTGAGCGGCCACGGGACCTAATATCCTCGGCAGATTTGCGAATGTGGCTCAAGCCAAGCGTGACATCGGCGTGAAACCGCCGGCCAGCTTCGGTCAGCGACACCGCACGATGCGCACGATGAAAAAGCGCTGCGCCAAGTTGGGTTTCCAGAGACCGAATCGCGTAACTGACTGCGGCCTGTGTCATCCCCAGTTCATACCCGGCCTTGGTGAAGCTTAGCTGCCGTCCGGCGGCTTCAAAAACGATCAGATTGCCTGCCGAGGGCAGGAGGTGGCGGAGATTTCCCATAAGCTCACCTTATCCAATGCAATGGAATTTTCCAGCATTACATCGCCTGGGGATCCTCCTAGACTTCCACGTCGGAGGATTGGCCATGGACACTGCAGATTTCGCCGAACCAAAGGTTTCACAGGGACGTAAACGGGAAAGGGCTGGCGGGCGCGATGGCCGCCGCGCGGGACAGGGGGCGGAGCCACCGCACCGAACGGCGCCCTATATCATCCGCAACATTCCGACTTACGATATCCTCGGAGAGGAAAACCTCCTCAAGATCGAGGTCACAGCCGACCGGATCTTGGCCGAGGTTGGAATTGAGTTCCGCGATGACGCTGTGGCGTTGCAGCACTGGAAACGGGCAGGAGCCGATGTTGATGGCCTTCTGGTAAAGTTCGAGCCCGGAATGCTGCGCGAAATTCTGAAATCCGCGCCGTCCAGCTTTACCCAGCATGCGCGCAATCCCGCAAACAGTGTCGAAATTGGCGGCAAAAGCGTTGTGTTTGCTCCGGCTTACGGTTCGCCTTTCGTGATGGATCTCGACAAGGGGCGCCGTTACGGCACGATCGAGGATTTTCGCAACTTCATCAAGCTGGCCCAATCCAGCCCCTGGCTGCACCATTCCGGTGGCACCATTTGCGAGCCGGTCGATGTGCCGGTCAACAAGCGCCATCTCGACATGGTCTATTCGCATCTCAAATACTCCGATCGGGCCTTCATGGGCTCGGTGACGGCGGAAAGCCGTGCCGAGGAATCCATCGAAATGGCGCGGATCGTCTTTGGCCGCGATTTCGTCGACCAAAACTGCGTCATACTCGGCAATGTCAACGTCAACTCGCCACTGGTCTGGGATGGCACCATGACCAATGTGCTGCGCACTTATGCCCGAGCCAACCAGGCGGCAATCATCGTGCCTTTCATCCTTGGCGGCGCCATGGGACCGGTGACAAATGCCGGCGCCATTGCGCAATCGCTGGCTGAAACCATGGCCGGCTGTGCGCTGACCCAGCTGGAACGCAAGGGCGCGCCAGTGATCTTCGGCAACTTCCTGTCGTCGATGTCATTGCGGACAGGCTCACCGACCTTTGGAACGCCGGAGCCTGCCATCGGCTCGATGGTGATTGGACAATTGGCGCGACGACTCAATCTGCCGCTTAGATGCGCCGGCAACTTCTCCAATTCGAAACTGCCGGACGCCCAGGCAATGAACGAAGGCACCATGTCGATGCTGTCGGCTGTGCATTCAGGAGCCAATTTCATTCTCCATTCGGCAGGGTTCCTCGATGGGTTGTTGTCTATGTCCTACGAGAAATTCATCATGGACGCGGATTTCTGCGGCGCGCTGCACTCCTATCTTGCCGGTGTCGTGGTTGACGACAACTCGCTCGCCCTGGATGCGTTTCGTGAAGTCGGCGTCGGCAAGCATTTTCTCGGCTGCGCCCACACAATGGAGAACTACCAGACAGCATTTTGGGATTCCGGGGTCGCCGACAATGAACCATTCGAGAAATGGGAAATAGCCGGACAGACCGATGCAGCGACACGCGCCAACCTGCGCTGGAAGCAGATGCTGGCAGATTATCAGCCGCCGCAGATGGATGAAGCGACTGACGAGGCGTTGGTGGAATTTGTCGACCAGACCAAAGCCAAATTGGCCGACGCATGGTATTGAGAATCCGTACCTTAAAAACGGAGTCATCCGATGCTGAAGCATCTTGTCTTTTTGTCTGCGCTTGCGCTTTCCTCAACGCCTGCCTTTGCCGGTACTCCGTCCGACGCAGTCAGATATTTCTATGATCATCTTGGTGCGGAATCCGAGTTTGAAAACCGCGGCCGGTTCACTGGCCCGGCACTCGATTTCCTCAATGCTGCAGACGCTGCCTGGATCCGCGATGAAACCAACTGCATCGAATTCGGTTTCGCGATCGACGCCCAGGATTTCGATGAGGCGGAAATCGCCAGAACCCTTAAACTGGATGAGACGGTCGATGGCGACACTGCCCATGTGGTCGCGCAATTCAACAATTTCGGTCTGTCCACCGTGGTGGAATGGATGCTTTCACAAAGTGCTGCGGGATGGCAGGTTAGTGACATTGCCTCCGACACCAACGACTGGCGTGTCTCGGCCATGAGCTGCAAATGAACTGACAACGATCCGGGGACGGCTTTTGCCATTTCCGGATAACCCAAATCCCAGGAGCCGCCACCGATGGTGCAAGTCAATGATCCGCTGCTGCAGCCCTATCAGCTCAAACATCTGACGCTGAAAAATCGCATCATGACCACCAGCCACGAACCGGCCTATCCCGAAGA
Source organism: Hoeflea sp. IMCC20628 (assembly GCF_001011155.1). Lineage (NCBI taxonomy): Bacteria > Pseudomonadati > Pseudomonadota > Alphaproteobacteria > Hyphomicrobiales > Rhizobiaceae > Hoeflea > Hoeflea sp. IMCC20628. The sequence continues at coordinate 3,135,863 of NZ_CP011479.1, read as the reverse complement.
CGGCATGCCCAAGGATCGCTACCGCGCCTATCATGTCGAGCGCGCCAAGGCCGGCATCGCCATGACCATGACGGCTGGTTCTGCGGCTGTATCGAAAGACAGCCCGCCGGTGTTCAACAATGTGCTCGCCTACAAGGACGAGGTTGTCGGCTGGATGAAGCAACTCACCGACGAATGCCACGACCATGGCTGCGCAGTGATGATCCAGCTGACCCATCTCGGCCGTCGCACCCATTGGAACAAGGGCGACTGGTTGCCGGCCATCTCACCCAGCCACCGCCGTGAACCCTCCCACCGCGCCTTCCCCAAGAAGATGGAAGACTGGGACATCGCCCGGGTGATCGCCGATTATGCCGATGCTGCCGAGCGCATGGCCGCAGCCGGCCTAGATGGTGTCGAGCTCGAATGCTACGGCCATTTGATGGACCAGTTCATGTCGCCACTGACCAATGAACTGGACGGCCCCTATGGAGGGAGCCTTGAAAACCGCGCCCGCTTTGCGCTCGATGTGGTTGCCGCAATCAAGGCGCGGGTCGGCGACAAGCTGCTGGTCGGCGTTCGCTATACCGCCGACGAGACCGCCAAAGGCGGCATCAGCGAAGACGAAGGCGTTGCCATCGGCCACCTGTTCAAAGCTTCGGGCCATGTGGACTTTCTCAATGTCATCCGTGGCCAGATCCACACCGATCCGGCGATGACCGATGTGATCCCGGTGCAGGGGATGAAATCGGCGCCGCATCTCGATTTCGCCGGACGCATTCGCGCCGAGGTCGGCATGCCGACCTTCCATGCCGCCCGAATTCCGGATGTGGCCACTGCACGTCATGCCATCGCCGATGGCAAGCTCGACATGGTCGGCATGACCCGCGCCCACATGGCGGACCCCCATTTGGTCAGAAAGATCATGGAAGGCCGCGAGCACGACATCCGACCCTGCGTTGGCGCCACCTATTGTCTTGACCGGATCTACCAGGCCGGGGACGCGCTCTGCATCCACAACCCGGCTACCGGTCGCGAACTGACAATGCCGCACACAATTGAGCCGGCGGTTACGAAAAAGCGGGTGGTGATCATCGGGGCAGGGCCTGCGGGCTTGGAAGCGGCTCGTGTTGCCGCTGAACGCGGACATCAGGTCACAGTGTTTGAGGCGCAGCCTGATCCGGGCGGCCAGATCCGCCTCACCGCTCAAAATAAGCGCCGCAAGGAGATGATCGGCATCATCGAGTGGCGCATGGCGCAATGCGCAGCGCGTGACGTCGAGTTCCGCTTCAATACCTGGGCTGAAGTCGAAGATGTGATAGCTGAAGAGCCTGACGTGGTGATCATCGCCACCGGCGGTCTGCCGCACACCGAGGTGCTGGAATCGGGCAACGAGTTGGTGGTTTCAAGCTGGGATCTGATCTCGGGTGACGTGAAGCCGGGCAAGTCAGTTCTGGTCTATGATGACGCCGGCGATCATGCCGGACTGCAGGCCGCGGAAGTGGCGGCCATGGACGGAGCTGCGGTCGAGATCATGACGCCGGACCGCAGCTTTGCACCGGATGTCATGGCGATGAACCTGGTGCCCTATATGCGTTCGCTGCAGGACAAGGATGTAACCTTCACCGTCACCTACCGGCTGACCTCGGTCGAACGCGATGGCAACCGCCTCAAAGCCACCATCGGCAGCGATTACATGCCGCTCGCCAAGGAACAGCACTTCGATCAGATCGTCATCAATCACGGCACATTGCCGCTTGATAATCTCTATTTTGACCTGAAGCCGCACTCGAGTAATCTTGGTCAGGTCGATTACGAGGCATTTATTGCCGGTAACCCGCAAACATTGAACGGTGGTCCGGCATCCGCTGCGGAGGAGTCAGGCTCTAACGGTTTCCAGCTGTTCCGCATCGGCGATGCGGTGGCGGCGAGAAATACCCACGCGGCAATCTATGACGCGCTGAGGCTTATGAAGGATATCTAGAATCTGGTGGTTCGGTCGCGGGGTAATCAATACCCCGCGAATTGAAGCGGCGCTACGGCGACGCCCGAAGGCTCGAGCACGAGCTTGCCCAGCAACGGTTCGTTGGTCCAACCAAGCTGGGACAGGTCAAAAGAAGATGCACCGTAATTGAACGCGAAGATGTGGTTCCCGTGTCGGCGCAGGCGGACGCCATCATTCAATTTGTTGGTGAGCAGGCCAGCGCCATTGGCCAGCTTCTGCAGGATGTCATGCATCAGAGGCTGATCGGGCCAGCCGCCGAGATAGTGCAGGTTGCCTTGTTTGACCAAGGCCGGGATGCCGTCATCGGCACTGAAAATGGTTTTCGCACCGCTTCCGGTCTCAATAAATTCCCGCCAGAACTGAAGCATTCCGTCTTCGGTCACTTGCACCGGTGTATCCGCCCGCAAAGTCTCGATGCGGGTGACGCGCATATCGAGGATGTCGCGCGGCAGGGCCGGTGGCAGGCCATCTGGAATGGCAAAGTCAACGGTTTTCGAGCCCGACCGCGGGCCTATCAGCAGAGCCCCTTCATACGCACGGAGCGCCGCAATCAGCTCCGCAGACCAGCTGAATAGGCCGGGTATGACAACGAGAGGGTATCCGGCAAACTGCGGCGCACTGGCCGGGACGATATCCACGGAAAGTCCCAGCTTTCGTAGGGATCTGTAGAAATCGAACACCAGCCGGAAGTAGTCAAACTCACGGCCCTGCGGCTGGATCTCCCACGCCCAGCCGGAGGGATAGTCAAAGACGATTGCCACATCGGCCTTGCCGGGCTGCACATCGAGCACAGCATCCAGGGCCCCGAGATCCGCTGCCACCTGTGCCGCCTCGTCATACCCCTCAGCCTCGCTCGAATCCGGCCTCAGTAGGCCGGCATGCATCTGCTCCTGCGCAAACGGTGCCTGCCGCCAGCGGAAATAACTCACGGTTTCCGCACCGTGCGCGAAAGCCTCCCAGCTCCACAGCCGCACCATGCCGTCGCGCGGGGCGGGGTTGTGCGGCGCCCAGTTCACTGGCCCGGGCTGCTGCTCCATCACCCACCAGCGGCCCTTCGAGGTGGCGCGGTAGAGATCATGATGGAAGGCCTGAAAATCCGGATCGCCTGCACGGGCGAATGTCTGCTTCCACGCATCACCCTGATCGGACCGGTCTTCCAGAAATCCGAGCGGATAGGAATCCCAGCTGGAAATGTCGAGATCCGCGCCGACGGCGAAATGATCGAAAGCCAGTGTCCGGCCCATGAAGTTGTGGATCACATCCCGGCCCGGCGAATGCGTCCGGATGATATCGGCCTGCGCCTTGTTGAAGCGCACCACCATATCTGACGCATACCGCCGGAAATCCATCACATGGGCCGGATTGGCCTCGGTGACGGTCAGGTTGGGCAGGTCGATTTCGCCAAAGTCCGACAACTCCATCGACCAGAACACATTGCCCCAGGCGCGGTTGAGCGCATTCGGGGATTGGTATTTCTGCTGCAGCCAAGCTTGGAATCCGGCGCGGGCAGCAGGCGAATAGGACAGCGTGGTGTTGTGGCAATCATACTCATTGTCGGTCTGCCAGGCGGCCACGCCCGGATGCGCGCCAAATGCCTTGGCCAGTGCCAGCGTGATCCGCTTGCATTCTTCAAGATAGCCGTCATGGGAAAAATCATAATGACGGCGTGAGCCGAATTTCCGCACCAGCCCGTCAGCGCCAACCGGCAGCATGTCGGGCATTTCATCCACCAGCCATTTCGGTGGCGTCGCCGTCGGCGTTCCCAGAACTACCTTCAAACCTGCCGCATGCAGCGTGTTGATGGAACGCTCCAGCCAGTCGAAATCATAGGCGCCGCGTTTAGGCTCAAGCCGCGACCAGGCGAATTCACCGATGCGCACGAAAGTCAGGCCGAGCGCCGCCATGCGCGCTGCGTCTTCAGCCCACTGTGTTTCGGGCCAATGTTCAGGGTAATAGCAAACACCAAGTGTGCGTTGCATCGCGGCACTCTCTTCAGGATCAGAGGATATAGTCAGGCTCGAAGCGGCCCTTGACCGGATGCTCAAGCAGGAACGTCGAGCCGGCACCGGGATCTGAGGCGAGTTGTTCTGCGGACATACCCTCACTGGCGGATGTGACAAGCAGACGATCAGCATTCGGACCGACAAAGGCAGGGCAGGTTGTCTTGCCGGCAGGTACTTTAAGCGAGATGATCCGCTTGCCCTCGGGCGAATAGGCATCGACGCAGCCAGGACCCCAGCGGGCGTTCCAGATCACGCCGTCCTGGTCGCACACCGCACCATCAAGCCCACCGTCACCACCGCGATGATCAAAAAACACCATTGGCTCGCTCACGGGCAGTGCGGTTGCCGGGTCGATGGCCACGCGCATCAGCCTGCCATCAGCCGTGTCCGTGAAATAGGCGATGCTGCCGTCTGGCGAGAAGCAGATCGCGTTGGGGATGGAGATATCCGGGAACAGCGTCGCCACCACGCCGCGCGCCACATGATAGATCGCGCCTGCGCCGGGTTCGGCTTTCTTGCCCATGGTACCGAACCAGAGAGCCCCGCAGGCGTGAACCCGCCCGTCATTGGACCTGGTGATGGTGTTGTCCGCCTCAATCGGCGTGATCAGCTCCAGTTTACCCGACGCGATATCGCGCAGATGCAGGCCGGTCTCAGTGGCTATGACCTGCCGCTCGCCATCAACCCGCGCCAGAACGCTGCCCATCTCCGGCAGATCGTGGATTGTGGCGGTATCCGATGCGAGCACATATTCAACAAGCTTGCACCCAAGGATATCAAACCACCACGCCGTGCCGGTGTGCGGATCGTAGGTAGGGCCTTCGCCCAGAATGCAGGCCGGCGTGTTCAAGATGGCCCCCGAATAGGCTACGGTCTCCACGGTCACAGCCCAGCCTCCGCCAGCGCGTCAAAGGCCGTAATCGCAGCTTGGCCGCGCCGCGACACTTCTGCTGCATCCATCCCGGCTTTGTAAAGGCTCGAGCCGAGGCCGAAAGTCTTGACGCCGACCTTGGCGTAAGCGGCAAAATCATCATTGGACACGCCGCCCACAGCGCCAACAGGAACATCCTTCGGCAGGATCGCCCTGATGGCGTTGATGCCTGATGGCCCAAGCACACTTGCCGGAAAGAATTTGAGCGCCGAGGCCCCGGCAGCGCAGGCGGCCAACGCTTCGGTCGGCGTGAAAACGCCCGGCATCGTCACCATCCCGTGCGAGGCGGCATGTGCAATCACCTCCCTGTCGACATTCGGACTGACCATCAGCCGGCCGCCGACGCTGTTGAGCCGTTCGACGTCTTCGACGCTCAGCACGGTCCCCGCGCCGATCAGCACATCTTTCGGAGCGCGTTTGACGGCGATCTCGATGGAGCGGAATGGGTCTGGCGAATTGAGCGGAATCTCGATAGCCGTGAACCCGGCGGCCATCAGACCGTCGACGATATCGGCGGTTTCTTCTGGCTTGATGCCGCGCAGGATCGCCACAAGGCTGCGTTTCATGGAGGGAAATTTGATCCGTATCATGGGCGTTTTTGATCTCCGCTCGTGTTGGAAAAATGCTGCCAGGATTCGATCAGGCCGCGTCGAACTGCAACATCTGCATCGATGTCGCGAACATTGACGCCGCATTCCGACAGTGCTGCGTGATAAAGCCGTTGCAGCACGCCGCTTGCCACCAGGCCTATCTGTTCACCGCCATTTATGCCTGCGCCAGCAAGTTCTGCACCGATCAGCAATCCGGAAAGCCGCGCCCGACTCTCATCAAGGCCGTGACCGTACAGCAATTGTCCGGCCCGGATCGAAAACAGATGATGTGTGGTTTTCTCAGGCCGGGTCCAGCCATCGCGCACACCTGTGAGGAAGGCCGGATCATGAGCGTCGACATCGCCTTTGCCGCCGGTCGAATGAGCCAGAATTGTTTTGGCGTTGATGGTGGCAAACAGCTCGCCGGTCATGAAGGTCTCAAATCCGGAGACTGTTGCCCCGTCCATGCTGACCCATTTCGAGTGCGTCCCCGGCATGCAGTAGCAGGTCCCACTCGGCATCTCGAAGTGAGCGCCAAGCAACTGCGTTTCCTCGCCGCGCATCACATCTGGCTCGCTCAGGCTGCGCACCGCCAGGCCCGGAAGAATGATGATCCGGCGCGCTGTACCGGGCACAATCGTCGCATTCTGGCCGATGATGGTGAGGTCTGCCGGGATGTCGATGTAACCGGCTTCGACCCATCCCTGCCGGGATCCGGCCATGCCGCAAATCACAACGGGAATATCCTGGGGAACGGCCAAAGTGCTCAAATGGCTTTCCAGAACCAGTTCAAAGCCGCGTTCCGCAACCTCACTCATGCCCTCTTTACTTCGATGTTCGGCCAGAACCGTGCCGTCCCGGGACATCAGCCAGAGCCGGAAACTCGAGGTTCCCCAGTCAACGGCAACAAGGCAGGGTGATGTGCTCACATCATACCCCCGTCGGCAATCAGCACCTGGGCGGTGATCATGCGTGCGGCATTGGAGGAAAGGAAGAGGCAGGGGCCGACCATGTCTTCGGGCTGGATAGCTTCCTTCAGGCACTGGCGGTCGATCATCGCGTTCAGACCTTCCTCGGTCACCCACAGTTTCTTCTGCCGCTCGGTCATCACCCAGCCCGGCGCAATCGCGTTGACGCGGATGCCGTGCGGGCCAAGCCGGCCGGCAAGTCCCTTGGTCAACCCGACAATACCCGCCTTTGCCGCGGTGTAAGACGGCATGGCGCCGATATTGAGCATGTAGGACGTCGAGGTGAAATTGACGATGGCACCGTTACCGGCTGCAATCATCCCCGGCGCCACCGCCTGGGCGGCAAAGGCTGCGGGCCTGAGATTGATCGCCTGGTTGGCGTCCCAATAGTCGCCGCTCATCTCCAGGAGATCATGGCGGTCGTCGAGTGCGGCATTGGACACCAGCACGGTGACCGCACCATGGGCTTCGTCGGCCTTGGCGCAGGCATTGCGCAACTGGTCGAGGTCGCTAAGGTCGGCGTGGAGGAACAGCGGCGCGTGGTCGACCTGACCGGCGAGCCGTTCCACCAGCGCCTGGCTGACTTCACTAGCGATGTCGATAAAGGCGACGCGCGCACCCTGCCGGGCAAAGCCCTCGGTCAGCGCCGCACCGATGCCGGAGCCGCCGCCGGTGATCAGCACCGAGGCGCCCTTCAGGTCGGGATATACCGTCGTCTGTTCAGTCATTTCAATCTCCTGCGCCAATCCGGTGGCCTTCAATCACGGTCATCGAGGCTGGTTGTGCATTTGGCAAGCGGAGCCCCTGGTTCATCAGGAATGCGCCAGACAGCTGCACTGTTCCACCATCCGGTAGAGCGTTGACAATGCGACGGTTGGCGCGGCGGCTCACATCCTCGGGATTGACCAGTTTGATCTCGTAGACCGCGTCCGGGTCAAGCCCTGCAGCAATCAATGGCCGCTGGAATATCTGCGCCGATGCTCCCGCCTGTCCTGCAAACAGGATGAACCGGTCCGCGCCAGCGTCCACCGTCATCTCCGCGAACACTTCCACCTCGTCGCTTTCAAGCCGGTACAGGGCTCCCGAAAACAGAAAGTCGCGGTTCAGCTTCCACCATGCGGTGACGCGCGCGAGGGTCGCCGCCTCCTCGGGCGTCAATTCGCGCGGGTCCATCTCGAAGCCCATGTGGCGTTGCGCCGCCACCCAGGCCCTAAACGACATCGACAGCACCCGACCTGAAGTATGGCAATGGCGCGGGCCGACATGCGAACCTTGTACCTCCGGTGCAATCCAGCGGCTCGCCTCATGCTGCATGCGAAGCCGTTCCAGCGCGTCGTTGGAATCCGACAGCCAGACCCGGCTGGCGAACTCCAGCACGCCGAAATCGATGCGACCACCGCCAGAGGAGCAGCTTTCGAAATCGACATCCGGGTGGGCGCGGACCAGATCGCCAAGCAATGTGAGGAATCCGCGCGCCTGCTCCGGTCCGCCACCGGTCAGTGGCCGATTGTGGTCCCATTTGACATAGTCGATGGCGTGCGACGACAGGATCGCATCGATCTGGCCAAACAGATGCGCCCGCACGGCCGGATTGGCCATGTCGAGCACATGCTGGTTGCGGCCGCTGGGCTGGTCGTCGGGGCCGAGCATGTAGCCAGGATAGGCGCGGAACAGATCGCTGTCACGATTGACCATTTCGGGTTCGAACCACAGACCGAAGCGCATGCCTTCACTGTGAACATGATCGATCAGCGGGGTAAGCCCGTCGGGGAATTTTGTTCGGTCAATCTCCCAGTCGCCCAGGCTAGAGGTGTCGTCGTTGCGGCCCCGGAACCAGCCGTCATCGAGCACGAAACGTTCGGCGCCGAGACCAGCAGCCAGCGAGGCGATGGCTTTGAGTTCGCTGAGGTAATGGCGGAAATAGACAGCCTCCCAGCAATTGTAATGCACTGGATGCGGTTCACGTCCGCGCCGCGCATTGACCGGAGCCTGGATGGCGCGCAGATGCCGGTGGAATGACCGGGAGACCTCGTTCAGACCGTCACCTGACCAGGCCAGCATCAGTTCAGGCGAGATGATTTCGCCGCACGCCAGAGCATCGTCGAGCACACCGAACTGCACCTGTCTGCGCCCGTCGGGCAGTTCCTCGGCCAGCATCCTGTGGCCACCGCTCCAGGCTAGCGTTGCCGCAAGGCAGGCCCCCGCATTTTCGCCGGTAGCGGTAGAGGCCAGAGTGACGCCGGGAAAATGCGCGTGGCCGGTACGGCCCTCGCGGCTTTCACGGCTATGCGCTCCGGTGCGGAATTGGGTTTCCTGACGCTGGAACTCGCCGCACCAGCGTCCGGAATGATCGATGATGCGCCCCATGCCGGTGGGGGCGGGGACTGCAGGGGCCGCCAGCCAGCTGCAGCTCATCCCTTCCGGCAGGCTCAGCGTCTGTTGCAGATGCAGAATGCCGGTCCCAGGATCGAGCCGGGCCGAGATCACAAGCTTCACACCGGCGGCCTTGCCGCGATCGGCAAGCGTGAAACGAACTCCATGGCTGCCGTCGGCTTCTGTCGAAACCAGCTTCGGATTGGCCAGGTAGTCACGACCATCGGCGTTCTGCAGGATCATGCCGGGATGGCCCTGCCAGCCGGTGATCGCCAGCGGGCACAGCGTCAGCGGCTGGAACGGATCGATCTGTCCGGCGCCGACATTGGGGATGGTGGCAATCGCCAGCGAAGCGATGTCATCGCGCTCCGGCAGCGCCGCGCCGAAATGCACAAGGCACGGCACGCCGTTGTCAAAGCTGGCGAAGGCGGCCGTGCGGTCGCGTCCATCTAGCCGGTACACCTGAGTGACCGCGAAGCCTGGCATGTCTGCGCTGCTCATTTTATCCCTTTGTCGCCCCGAGCGTCAGCCCGGCAATAAAATGCTTCTGCATCAGAAAGAACATCAGCACCGGCGGCATCGCGGCGATGATCGAGCCGGCCGAAACCAGTTGCCATTGCGCGATCCATTGCCCATTGAGCGAATAGAGCCCGGCAGTGACAGGCTGCGTTTCGGCGCTGGTGGTCAGCACCGTGGCCCAGAAATAATCGTTCCAGATGAAGGTGAAGACCAGAACCGACAAGGCAGCGATGGCAGGCCGCATCAGCGGCAGCACGATGTACCAGAATATCCGGAATTCGGAGACGCCTTCCACACGGGCGGATTCGATCAGCTCGAAAGGCAGCCCCTTGATGAAATTGCGCATGAACAGCGTGCAGAATCCCGACTGAAAGGCGATGTGGAACAGTGCCAGGCCGGTGATGGTGTTGTAGAGCCCTGTCGACACCGTGAGATCTCGCACCGGCACCATCAGGATCTGGAACGGCACGAAATTTCCGGCCACGAACAGGAAGAAGATCACCAGGTTCATCTTGAAGCGGTAGACGGCCAGCGCGAAGCCAGACAGGCAGGCGATGGCCACCGCGCCGATCACGGTCGGGATCGTCACCTTGAAGGAATTGAGGATGTAGCTGGCGATCGGCGAATTGGTGAACACGTCGGCATAGTTGGAGAAGGCGAGATAGCTCGGCAGCCCGAAATAATTGCCCGCAGCCAGGTCGCTCGACGGTTTCAGCGAGGTCATGGCGACACCCAGCAGCGGCAACAGCCAGAGGATCAGCGCGACAGGCAATGCCAGCTTGTAGAGAATTTGCGTGGCGGGGGAGGCCTTTTCGATGGCAATGGGAAACATCACACGCCCCTTTCGTCGCGGACCATCTTCCAGATGAAACCAGAGATGAAGATCATCATGATGGCAAAGAGAATGACCGCGATCGCGGCGCCGTAGCCCATCCGGTAGCCATATTCCGACAGCGCCTGTTCATACATGTAGAACGAGAGCACGCGGGATGAGCCATAGGGACCGCCATCGGTCATGATCGACACGAGGTCGAAGGACCTGAGCGCACCGATGACGGTGACGACGACAGCAATGAAAGTGGCGGGCCTGAGTTGCGGCAGGATGACATGCCAGAGCATTTTCCAACCCCTGGCGCCGTCGAGCCGTGCGGCCTCCACCTGGTCGGGCGCAACAGTGTTGAGGCCTGTCAGATACAGGATCATGCAATAGGCGATCTGCGGCCACAGACCGGCGGCGATGATGCCGTAGGTGACGTAGCGGTCGTCGGCGAGCACGGCGAGGCCGGTGCCTGTGATCCATTCGATCAGATTGTAGAACAGGCCGAAATTAGGCGCATAAAACCAAGAGAAGATCAGACCTACTACGACCTGGCTGATGACGAAGGGAAAGAAGAACAGCGATTTGTAGATGCGTATGCCGGTGACGGTCTGGTTGAGAAACAGCGCCACGAACAGCCCCGCCGGAACCGCCAGCATGTAGAGAACCAGCCAGATGATGTTGTTGTAGAGCGAGGTGTAGAAAGCGTCGTCATCGAAGAGTTCGATGTAATTTTGAAAGCCGAGCCAGGCCTTGGTGCCAAGGCCATCCCAGTCGTAGAAGCTCAGCCACATCGAGGCGATGATCGGATAGACGACATAGAGCGAGAACATCGCGATGCCGGGAGCGAGAAAGATCCACGGTGCCAGTGCGCGCTGGTTTCGTTTCCAAAATCCGCGCGTGTCGCTTTGCGGTCCGGCGAATGCCGGTGTCGCTGAACCTGTCATGGCTGCCTCCCAGTGCCGCCCGCCTTCACAACAATACCGGCGTTGCCGGACGTCTCAGGCGGTAACAGTGAAACCGGGCGGCAGAGATGATGCCGCCCGGTCGATTGGCTTACTTGTAGATGCGTGCGCGTGCCTTTTCGAGGCGCGCGAGGATCGCATCGACATTCTCTGGCTTGACCATGAATTCCTGGAAGCCTTCCATGCCCATCTTGGCCATTTCGGCAGGGGCGTCACGGTCGAAGAACTGGGCGATGCCGCCGTCAGCCGTCGAAAGCATCTCGAAACCGGCCTGCAGGAACGGATCGTCGCCGACCTTCGACTGGTTGTTGATCGGCAACTGGCCGAGTGCTTCGTTGAGCTTGGTCTGCACGTCCGCAGTGGCGACATAAGCCAGGAACTTCTTGGCGTCATCGACATTCTTGGCACCGGCCGGGATATGGATGGTGTCGGTCGGTGCTTCTTCGCCGCGCGGAATGCCAGGGGTGATTTCCGGGAAGGTCATGAAGCCCAGGGTGTCATTGGTCATGCCGCCGTCCTTGAACACGGCCACGGCAAAGTTGCCCATGACGTAGTTGGCAGCCTTGCCCTGTACTAGCAGCGATGCTGCATCCTGCCACTCGAGTGCGGCGTGGTTGGCAGTCAGGTAACCAGGTTCGACCAGCTTGGCCCATTCGGCAAACGTGTTCTTCACCCGGTCATCGGTCCAGGCAACCTTGCCTGCGGTGAGTTCCATGTGGAAGTCATAGCCGTTGGTGCGCAGGTTCATGTAGTCGAAGATGCCGGCTCCAGGCCACAACGCCTTGGTGCCTGTGGTCACGCAGTCGATACCGGCTTCCTTGAACTTGGCGCAGTTGTCGAGGAACTCGGCCCAGGTTGCGGGAACGTCAACGCCGACCTGCTTGTAGACGTCCTTGTTGTAGTAGATGCCCCACTGGTAATAGGTGTAGGGCACGCCCCACTGCTTGCCGTCGATGGTCATCGAGCCCTTGGCCGAAGCCAGGCTCTCGCCGAGATTGTTGTCGGCCCAGACATCGGAAACGTCCTGAAACTGGCCGGAATTGACGAAGGGCGCCATGCGGTTGCCGGCATACCAGTTGGCCAGATCCGGTGAATCAGCCGACAGGAAGTTGCGGATCGAGGTCTTGTAGCCCTCGTGGTCGAAATTCTGCAGCACCACATCGACGTCGGGATTGGCAGCTTCGAATTCCGCGATCACGGCTTCGAAGGCAGCCAGCGGCGCCGGATCGAAATCGGCGTAATATTTCAGCGTGCGCTGTTCGGCCATTGCCTGCGTCGCCATCAAGGCGATCGCGGCTGAGCACAGCAGCGTTGTTTTGAGTGAATGCTTCATATGAATAACCTCCCAAGTGTTGACCAGACTGCCGTTCCCTTGGTGGCGGGGTGTGAACACCGGCCGCTGCACCCGCCGGGTAGGCAATCCTCCAAGATCGCCCCGACAGCGTCAATATAAGTTCCAATATTCGGAACTCAATTTGACTATTTAGAATTATCATCTTATGGTGTAGAGCTTGTCAAGGTGGAAAAACCGGCTGCCACATCAGCTGGCCTCAGGTTTGGACAGGCGAAAGCCCGGTGGAGGAGTCGGGAATTTGGCAAAAGGCGTAAATCCGCACTCGCAGGGCGGGCCGCACAAAGCCGGGAGGGCGTGAAGCACGTGGAACAGAGCACACACAGAGGCGTCGCCGGTACCACCGATGGTGATCCGGTCCGGATTCGTGTCGATACCGGCACGCTCGGCAAAGCCATCGATGTGCTCGACATTGTCGCGTCCGCTGATGAGCCGATGCGCTTCACCGACATTCTTGCCGTGTCGAACCAGCCCCGCGGCACCCTGCACCGCCAGCTCTCCAATCTGGTCGAAGAGGGCTTGCTGTCACTCGGCCGCGATCATTCCTATTCCGTCGGCATCCGACTTTTGAAATTTGCCGCCAAGGCCTGGGCCGGTAACCAGTTCCGCGTCATCGCCGAACCGCATCTGCGTGTGCTGCACGAACTCACTGGCGAGACCGTCCATCTGGGCGTGCTGCGCGGCAGCGAGGTGATCTATCTCGACAAGGTCGAAAGCCGCCAGGCAGTGCGCATGTATTCGCAGATCGGCAACGCTTCACCGGTCTTTTGCACCGGCGTCGGCAAGGCGGGGCTGTCGGCTTTGCCTGACGCCGATCTGCGCGCCGTCGTCGCCACCATAAAGTTTCGCCGCTTCACCGAATCGACCCTGGTCACACCGGAAGCGCTGTTGAGCGAGATCGAGGAAATTCGCGCCAGTGGCAACGCCTATGACCGCGAAGAGCACGAGCCCGGCATCCGCTGTGTGGCCGCGCCAATTTATTCGGCCGACAGAAGTTTCGTCGGTGGCCTGTCGGTCACCGGTCCGGCTTACCGGATTTCCACGGATTTGCTCGAAAGCTGGGCCGTTCTGGTGCGCGATGCCGCCGGGGCGATCATGGACGATATGGGCGCGCGGTTGGGACCGCGTACCTGATTATTGAATGGGCGGCCGAATGGTCGCGGGAGCCGGCACATGCCGGGGTTGTGAAAGGGAGTGTCATGGCTGGACTTGAACTGCATCAGGTGAAGAAATCCTTCGGCAATGTCGATGTCATCCACGGTGTGGATCTGACCATCGAGGACGGCGAATTCACCGTCTTTGTCGGCCCCTCGGGCTGCGGCAAGTCGACCTTGCTGCGGCTAGTGGCGGGACTGGAGGCAACGACCGGTGGAAATCTGTCGATCGGCGGCAAGGACGTCACCCATGTCGAACCGGCTGATCGCGGCGTGGCCATGGTGTTCCAGTCCTATGCACTCTACCCGCACATGACGGTCGAGGAGAACATGGGCTTCGGCCTGAAGATGACCGGCCATCCGGCAGCAGAGATCAAGGAGCGCGTCAGTCGCGCCTCATCCATTCTGCATCTCGACGAGTTGCTCAAGCGCAAGCCCAAGGCCTTGTCCGGCGGTCAGCGCCAGCGCGTCGCCATCGGTCGCGCCATCGTCCGCCAGCCGGAAGTGTTCCTGTTCGATGAGCCTCTGTCCAATCTCGATGCCGAACTCCGCGTGCAGATGCGGCTTGAAATCGCCAAGCTGCACAAGGAGCTCGGCGCCACCATGATCTACGTGACCCATGACCAGGTCGAAGCCATGACGCTGGCCGACAAGATCGTCGTGCTGCGCGCCGGTATCATCGAGCAGACAGGCTCGCCTCTGGCACTGTATGATGATCCCGACAATGCCTTTGTGGCCGGTTTCATCGGCTCGCCGCGGATGAATTTCCTGCCCGCCACCGTTACCGGTTCAAACGATGAAACGCTGACCGTACGGCTTGATGATCTCGATGCGATTGACGTACCGATGACGGTTCGCGACACACACCCGAAAGTGGGGGCCGCGTTGCAACTCGGCATCCGTCCGGAGCATTTTGACGCTGCAGCCAGCGTCCAGGTGTCGATGCCGATTGATGTCATCGAGCATCTTGGCGGATCATCCTTTGCCTATTCGCGGTCGCACCTCGAGCAGCCGCTGACCATCGAAATCCGCGAGAACCGCGATGCGCGCGAAGGTGAGGTGCTCAAGACCGGCTTTGATCCGGCGCGCGCTTTTCTTTTCGAAGCCGGAACAGGCCTGCGTCTGCGCTGAGCGCTCCGGTTCCACACAACAAAGGCCCGAAAGCACAACTGCTCTCGGGCCCAGTTCGTTGTAACTTGTTCCGGTCAATCTATCGGCAGAGCGTAGCCCTTGAGCTGATCGCGCAGCGCAGTCTTCAAAATCTTGCCGGTGGCGGTGTGCGGGATTTCATCCACGAACACCACGTCGTTGGGCATCCACCATTTGGCGATTTTTCCCTCAAGAAAGTCCAGAAGCGATTGTTTGGAGGGAGACAGCCCCTCCTTGACCACGATTACCAGCAGCGGACGTTCATCCCATTTCGGGTGAGCCACGCCAATGACGGCGGCTTCGGCCACCTCGGGGTGTCCGACCGCGTGGTTCTCGATTTCGATGGAGGAAATCCATTCGCCGCCTGACTTGATCACGTCCTTGGCCCGATCGGTGATCTGCATGTAGCCATGCTGGTCAACATGGGCAACATCGCCAGTATCAAACCAGTTGTCCGCGTCAAACTGCTCGGCCCCGCGTCCCTTGTAGTAGGCTGATGAGACCGCCGGGCCGCGAACCTTGAGCCGGCCGAAGGTCTTTGCGTCCCAAGGCAGTTCCTGGTTCTCGTCATCGGTGATCTTCATCTCGACAGTGAACGGCGGATGGCCCTGCTTGGCCTGAAGGTCAAGTTTGTCTTCGCCTTCAAGATGGGCATAGTCCGGCTTTACCGAGCATACTGTTCCAAGCGGACTCATTTCCGTCATACCCCAGGCGTGGATCACCTCAACCCCGTAGGTATCCTGGAACGCCTGGGTGATCGCGCGCGGACAAGCCGAGCCGCCAATCACCACGCGAGTCAGATCAGGCAGGTCACCGCCATGTTTTTCCATGTGCTGGAGCAGCATGAGCCAGATGGTGGGCACCGCTGCGGTGATCGTGACTTTCTCTTTGGTGAGAATTTCGTAGATCGAGGCCCCGTCCATCCCGGCGCCCGGCATCACCATTGCACAGCCGGCCATCGGAGCGGAGAAGGCCGTGGACCAGCCATTGGCGTGAAACAGCGGGACAACCGGCATCAGCCGGTCACGCGACGACAGGTTCAGCATGTCGGGCTGAAGCGCTGCCATGGCATGCAGCACATTGGACCGGTGGGTATAGACCACGCCCTTTGGATCGCCGGTGGTGCCGGATGTATAGCACATGCCTGCAGCGGTCCTCTCGTCGAAGTCCACCCAGGCGAAATCGCCGTCTGCCTCGGCAATGTAGCTCTCGTAAGACACCACGTTCTTGAGCGAGGTTTCCGGCATATGCGCATCATCCGTCAGGATCACAATCCGCTCAAGGCTCGGCACTTTCGGTGCGATCATCTCGACCAGTTTGACAAAGGTGAGATCGACAAACAGCATCTTGTCTTCGGCGTCGTTCATGATCCAGGCGATCTGATCGGGAAAAAGCCTTGGATTGAGCGTGTGATAGATCGCCCCGATTCCCAGGATTCCGTACCAGCTCTCCAGATGCCGCCAGGTGTTCCAGGCCATCGTCGCAATTCGGTCGCCGACGCCGTAGCCATCCCGGTCCAGCCGTTGCGCAAGTTTCAGCGAGCGGCCGCGAACCTCTGCATAATTGGTCCTGTGGAAGGGACCTTCCACCGAACGCGACACAACCTCCCTCTGGCCGTGATAGGTTGCGGCATGGTCGATCACCTTGTGGCAAAGCAGCGGCCAGTCCTGCATCATTCCAAGCATATTACTCCCCTTTGATTTCGTCCTCTTCCTCGTCTGAAACAATAGGGCTTTATCAAGGGCTGCGACAACTCGAAACTATAGGACAGGCGGGTTTTGATGTTTGCCCGGCGCGGCCGGGCAACTCTTCTCCGGGTGATTGTCGAGTTGCAAAAGCGACCGGCGTCATTGTGGCGCCGGGTACCAGTAGCGGGCATTGGCTTCGCCACGGATTATTCGGACATGCTGGTCGGCGAACACCCGGTAGGGATGGCTCCACTCACCGTCCGGCCATTGCACCCGGATGGTTGCGCGTTCGGCGACGCCAAGCCCGACATGAGTGAAGCCGGCCTGGCCCGAGGCATGGCCGCCACCGATCTGAATGCGGCGGGTCTGGGTGCGCGTTCCGGTGCGCACGGAGATCAGCGATCCGACTGCGGATGGATTGATCTTGCCGTTGTCCAGCTCGATTTTCACCCAATTGCCCATGGACCGGTTGCCCCAAGCCGTTTTGGCGCCGAGGTTGCGGAACAGGCTTGCCGGGTGCTCGCGGTTGACAACCAGCAGATCAAGCATGCCGTCCATGTTGAAATCATCCACAACCGCACCGCGCCCACGGGTATCGAGCGCGATTCCGGCTTCCGCGCCCTTTTCGTGAAAGACGCCGTCAAATCCGCCCATTAGCAGATTGTCCGGATCGAACTGGGCGAAATCCGGCATCGCCTGCACATTGCCCTTGGCGATGAACAGATCCGTGATGGTGTCATTGTTGATGTCGGCGAACTGGCTGTGCCAGCCGGTCGATGGTTTCGGATCTCCGCCGGTGTAGGGCCGCTGTGCAGTGGCGCCCATTTCAAAGGCGATGTCGCGATAGGTCGGGCGGTCCTCGCCGCCCTCGTCATCCAGCTTCTGAAGCTTGGTGTCACCCATGGATGTCAGCGCATATTCTGGCAGGCCATCGGCGTCGAAATCGGTTTCGGCGATTCCCATTCCCCAGATTGTCAGCCGTTGCCAGCCTTGAGATGCGGTGTAAAGCCGGGGCGGCCGTCCCTCGGTCATCTCCCACAATTGCTCTTCGCCGCCACGGTAATATTGCCTGTCATTGGTGATCCTCAGATCAGGCCGCCCGGTGCGGTTCCAGTCGGTAAACAGCACTGACAAGGCACAATAGCCCGGCTCCAGACGCAACGGCTCTGAATAGTCGGGCTCGGCAACCGGCCGAGGACGCAGCAACTGGTTGGGTTCGCAGGTTCCAAACGGTGTTCCCGGGGCCGACCGGTCGACATAATTACCGATGGCGATTGTGGGGAACGTGCTGTCTTTTTCCCATGTCGCCGCCAACCCCGTCGACCATGCCCGCCCGCCGTCAAATCCGAACGCACGGTTGGCCTTTTCGAAGTGGCAATCAGCGCCGCCCTTGAGTACCAGATTGCGACCCAGCCGCAGCAGCACCAGGTCCATGTGCCGGTCATTGTCGATATCCAGCGGATAGGTGCCGAGCACGCCGGTGAGGTCTTCCGGCTCCAGCCCGGTCTCGATCGGCTTGAAGGCCAGCGCCCCGCCGGCTTTGCTCTCATTGACAAAAAACTGGGCCGGGCTGGCTCCGCCGGCCAACACCAGGTCGGGAAGGCGGTCGCCATTGCAGTCAAAACTGGCGGCGCCACCGCCGACGAAGAATTCCCAGCCTCCGGTGTAGCTGTGGATGATGCCAGCGGCGGCGGCTTCCTCGTGCAGGATCGGCACATCGGCGGTAAAGCTGGCGCCCGCCAAAACCGGTGAGGCCGAGAGCCAGAGGAGGCCCAGGGTCAGGAGTGTGCGTGTGTGCATCATGGGACAATCACCAGGGTTTTCAAAAACGCGATCAGTGCCGATTTGTCGGCGTCGGGGGCGGCAGCATAGGCATCGCGGGCAACCCGTCCGGATCCACCATGGGCGAGAATGATGTCAGCGAGACTGCTGAAATCATTTCGGTGCCCGTAGGGCTGGGTTGAACCGATCCCCCACAGTTCAGCGGTCTGGAAAATATTCCTGTCGACAAAACGTTGCGACAGAATTTCATTGCCAAGCGCATCGATCTGGTTGTCGGTCATGACGTGGCGCTTGAGGTCGCCGAACAAGGGTACAAGGACGCGGCCTTGATCGTCGCGGGGCAGGCCCTCGGCCCAATCCATCAAGGCAATATCGTAGACCGCTGCTGCACCTACCTGCCGGTCGTTCAGCGTGCCTGCCAGATCAAACGGTCCCGGGTCAGCAAATGAAAGGTTTTCCAGCGGCAGGGCAGGGCGGTGGCAGGTGGTGCAGCTCAGATCATCGAAGACAGCTTCGCCATGGGCTGCGGCCTCGGCCCAGCCATCCACTTCGGGAAGCTTGCGGACCGGGACCGGCAGTGTCGCCTGCCAGGCCACCAGCGCCGAAACATCGGCGGCGGAAATTTCGGAGGTTTTGTTGTCGCCATCGAAATCATCCGACCCGGTCCAGCGCGCACCGAAGCGTTCGTCAGATTGCATGCCGTGATGCTGGTTGAGCGCATTGATGGTGAATTGCCTCAGCGAGGTCATCACGCCCTTCTGGCTGAAGGGGCGAATGACCAGATCGGTGTCGACGCCATCGAGTTCATCGAGGTTGACGGAGCCATCCGCGTCCGCGGAAATGAAGCCGAACTCCACCCCTTTGGAAACCAGTTGAAGCCGCACAGTGGTGCCGCCTGCACGCGCTTGCGAAAGCGCCTCATTGCGGGCGGACTGAAGTTCGAGGCTCATTTCGCGCGCCAGCAGTTCCACCAGTCCGGCGCCAAAAATATGGTTGGTGCCGCGTTCGCTGGAGAATTGAGGGTCAAGCGAATCGAAATCGGCGCTCTCAAAACCTTCCGAAGCAAAGACATTGGCAACGAAATCACCGGCGCCGCCAATCGCGGGCTGGTTGTGGCACGAGAAGCAGGATCCGGCATCAGGACCGGCCGTGCGCATGAAGATCTGTTCGCGCGGGTGCTTTCTTCGGGTGGGGTCGATTGCCTGGGTCGCCTGTGGTCGGCCGACGCCGTCCAGCGTGGTGAAGTGCGCGCCAAACAGCGCTTCGCCAGCTGTTCTGAGCGCTGTCAGATCCTGTTCTGAGAGGACGCCGGTCGGCATGTCCCCGATCACGCCGAGTGCCTGAGTCCGTTCAGCCCACGGCTCGTTTGCAGGCGCTGGCGCGATTGAGGCCCCGATCAGACCGATATTCAACGCCAGGACCCCAGCAAGCTGACCTCCCCATCGTCCTCGCATTCTCGAATTCGTCATTCGGCTCCCCCTTGCCCCGATATTTTGGGCGCAATTACATCGCGGTCAATCGCCGCCATTGTGTGATTAAGATGGCCTTCGAAGACCAGTCGCTCTTCGTCGGCTGAAACTGAAATCTCGGGCGGACCTTCAATCCGCACCCCCAGAGATGCCGACAGACCCAGATCAATGCCCGGTCGCATCAGGTCGAGAAAGCGTATTCCAGGACCTGTGAACACAATCGGCATCTTGCCGTGAAGGCTGATCAGCCGGGCCAGTCCATTGCCGAGCGCGGTCCCTGCCTGACGGAAGGCGAATTCCGCCATCCGGTCGCCCCGGCGGGCCAGCACGGCAATTTTCTGGACTTCGCTGAACGGCACGAAGCTCGCCGGGATGGTATTGGGCGGCACCTCGAACGCGGTCCGCAGTATCGCGTAGAATCCGGCATAGGCCTCGATGCAGCCGAGCGATCCGCAGCGGCACAGTGCGCCGCCATGGGTGTGGATCATGTGGCCAAATCCTGGGGCTCGGGTCAGCGGCGCCACGGACGTCTCGGCGTGCACGACACCAAGGCCGATGGAGTGACCCAGCGACAATGCGGCGAGACGCGGGATCGGATGGCTGGCTTCCTGGCTCAGCGAAGTGTGCAGGGCACTGGCCACCAACAGGCTCTCGTGGCTTAGCGTGATCTTGGCGCGCCAATCGGTTTCCAGCATTTTGCGCATGTCGACCTGTTGACCGCCGAGCACCGGTGACCACAGCAAGGAGGTATTGTCGTCCGCCACCAGGCCTTTTGATGACACCGATATGGCTTTCAGGTCGTCGCGCGAAACCCCGGTTCGTTTGGTCAGACGCTGAAGGGCTGCGCGAATGTCGTCAGCAAAGGCTTCCACGCTCTGACCGGTCTCGTCGCGTTTTTCCTCGATCCGGTCGATCAGCGTCCCCGAATAGTCCACCATGGAATACTGAAACATATCCGAGGAAATCCGGACAAAGGCGGCAAAGGCTGCGGCGCGGCGCTGCCGGAACAGAATGCGCGGCCGTCCGCGCCCGCCGGCGGGCGGCGCCTCGGACCGCTCGATCACGCGCTCGTTCTCGAGCCCCTGGGTTATCGCCGAGACAGTCGCGGAGGCGAGCCCCGTCGCAAGTGCCAGATCAGTGTGGGCCTGTCCGCTCTGCCGGCGCAGAGCTTCCAGTACGAGTGCACGGTTCTGCTGGCGTATGAGCTCGGTGCTGGACTTGGTCAGCATTGGTGGCGAACTCGATCGTCATTGCTTTCAATCCGGGGACTCCAATGCCCCCATCCCCGCCATTGTGCGCTCGGGCATTCGCGGCAAGGCGCAGACAGCAGCCTCATTGTTCTGCCGTTCCGTGCTCGCCCGTGCCTGGTGAGGCAAGGCAGGGATCGAGAACGACGTGGGTTTCATCCTGGATTTCCAGCGCGCCGGCGAGCACCACCGTGTCGCCAAGCTGCATGTCGTTGTCGGAGTAGGTTACGCACATAACCCGGATGCCAGGCTCATCACAGATAACGAGATACCATAATACCTCATCGGTCTGGATCAGGGTCAGCGGTCCCGATACCCAGAGGTCCGTGCGCGTTTCCGGTGTATCAAATCCTTCCAGGGATGCACCGAGGGTCCGACAGGTCGCAACATCATCCGGGCGCATCTCTGGCCCGGCGAGACCTGGTCTGTCCGCATATTCATTCAACCCGGTTTGTGCATGGCCCGCCGTTGCGCCGGCACAAAGGGTCAGGCACGAAACTACGGCTGCCATGCAACCAATTGCAGATCGTTTGCCTGGCTCTTTGCTGCCTGACATGTGCGTCGACGCACTACACATAAGTGGTGTCCCGTTTTGTCACGGCGTTTTCCAGATTGAGGAATTCCACCATGCCTTCTCCCTCGGGCGAGCGCATGTACCATGCTGTCTCGCCACCTCTCTCCCTTGCACTGTTGCGTCTCGTTGCTCACCTCCATCGAGTCAAGTTGACAGCGCAGAAAAACCCTGCCACTTATTTTCTCGAGTGTCGAGAAAAAGCTTGCCTTTTGTTTGGCGCTCGTGCAGTTGAGCATTGACCGGGCAGGGGAGGCTCCGTCCGGCAGGTATTTTCCTTGGGAGGACAACATGAAATCCATTATTTATCTGATGGCCGGATCGGCTATCGCGCTCACCATGTCGACGGCAACTTTTGCCAAGGATATGGTAATCGGCGTTTCCTGGTCGAACTTCCAGGAAGAGCGTTGGAAGACTGACGAAGGCGCCATGAAGGCAGCTATCGAAGCCAATGGCGACACCTATATCTCTGCTGATGCGCAGGCTTCGGCCGCCAAGCAGTTGACCGATGTGGAAAGCCTCATCGCCCAGGGCGCAAACGCCCTCGTGATCTTGTCCGTTGACTCCGGCGCCGTTGGCGCTGCTGTCGACAAAGCCGATGCCGAAGGTATCCCGGTGCTTGGCTACGACCGTCTGATCGAAGATGATCGCGCTTTCTACCTGACTTTCGACAACAAGGGCGTCGGCCGCATCATTGCCGAAACCGTCAAGGCTCAGCAGCCTGAAGGCAACTATGCCATCATCAAGGGCGACAAGGGTGATCCGAACGCACTCTTCTTGCTTGAAGGCATGATGGAAGTCATTGGCGCGGATGTCGAAGCCGGCAAGATCAAGATCGTCGGAGAAGCTTTCACCGATGGCTGGAAGCCGGACAATGCTCAGAAGAACATGGAGCAGATCCTGACCGCAGCCGACAACAATGTTGACGCGGTTCTGTCGGAAAACGACGGCATGGCCGGTGGCGTTATCGCAGCGCTTGCCGCACAGGGTCTCAACATCCCGGTCGGTGGCCAGGATGGTGACCATGCTGCGCTCAACCGCGTTGCCCGTGGCACTCAGACCGTTTCGGTCTGGAAGGATGCACGCGCACTCGGCAAAGCCGCTGGCGACATCGCAGGCATGCTTGCTGAGGGCAAGTCCATGACCGAAATTCCGGGTGCTGTTAAGTGGTCCGGCGGCGCCAATGGCGTTGAGATGAACGCCATCTTCCTTGCGCCAACACCGGTCACCAAGGACAACATCAACGTTGTCATCGAAGCCGGACATATTGCCAAGGACAAGGTCTGCGAAGGCGCCATGGACGGCGTAAACGGCTGCTGATCAATCATCAGTACTGACACTGTCCTGCGTCGGCGAGCTTCGCCGGCGCAGGTTGCTCTTTACCGGCAAGGTTTGGGGCAGGGGAGTTGACCGCGTCGGATGGGTATTTTAGCCGCCCGCGGGAGAACAATTGCTTGAGGATGGGGGAGTCCCGGTGAGCCAATCAACGACAAAGACAACTGTAGGCGCCGGTCGCGTTGAGAACGAGGGGATTTTTTCCAAGTTCCTGCGTGCCACCGAAGTCGATGTGCGGCTGCTTGGCATGATAGCGGCCTTGATCACGATCTGGGTTGGATTTCATCTCTATGGCGAGATCGTTCTCGGACGTGGATCCTTTCTTTCGGCACGAAACCTCTGGAATCTCTCGGTTCAAACAGCGTCCATCGGCGTGATGGCGACCGGCATGGTGCTGGTGATTGTCACACGCCACATTGACCTTTCCGTCGGTTCGATCCTTGGATTCTGTGCCATGATGATGGCCATCATCCAGGTCTGGATCCTGCCGGAATATCTCGGTCTCGGGCATCCGATGATCTGGATCATCACGGTGATCTGCGGATTGCTCATCGGCGCTGCAATCGGCGCATTTCACGGCTACCTGATTGCCTATCTTGGCATACCGGCCTTCATCGTCACTCTCGGTGGTTTGCTGGTCTGGCGCGGCGCCGCCTTTTTGCTGGCCCGCGGCGAAACAATTTCACCGGTAGACAGCACCTTTACGCTGCTGGGTGGTGGCCCCTATGGCGCCATCGGATCGACAGGCAGCTGGGTTGTCGGCATTCTGATTTGTATTGGCATCATCGCCCTGTTGGTTGTTGGTCGGCGTCAGCGCAATCACTACGCCTTTCCGCTGCGACCGATGTGGGCAGAAGTCTTTCTGGGACTGGTCGGCTGTGGCGTCACCATCGGTTTCGTGCTTCTGGTCAATTCCTATCCCTGGCCGATCGGCATCGTCAGGCAATATGCCGAGGCCAACAACATCCAGACGCCGGCCAAGGAGATCTTCATCTCGCACGGGTTTGCCATTCCGGTTCTGATTCTGATGGGGGTCGGCATATTCATGACATTCCTGACCTCGCGGACCCGCTTCGGGCGTTACGTTTTCGCAATTGGCGGCAATCCTGAAGCCGCCGAACTTGCCGGCATCAACACCCGCTGGGTGACGGTCAAGATCTTCGCCTTGATGGGATTGATGTGCGGATTGTCGGCTGTGATCGCGAGTGCCCGGCTAAATTCGGCGACCAACAATCTCGGCACGCTTGACGAACTTTACGTGATCGCGGCGGCTGTGATTGGCGGCACATCCTTTGCTGGCGGCGTTGGCACCATCTACGGCGCTATCCTGGGTGCGATCGTGATGCAGTCTTTGCAGACCGGGATGGTGCTGATCGGATTTGATGCCGCTATTCAGCAGATGGTGGTGGGCAGCGTGCTCGTCTTCGCCGTCTGGGTTGACACCATGTACCGACGCCGGGCGAAGTAGGGAGAACCATCATGTCAGACATTTCCAAAACGACGCCCTTGGTCGAACTCAGGGATATCTCACTTGCCTTCGGCGGCATCAAGGCTGTGGACCATGTCTCAATGGACCTTTTCCCCGGAGAAGTGGTTGGATTGCTTGGTCACAACGGAGCCGGTAAATCGGTGTTGATCAAGATCCTGTCGGGTGCTTACAAGCGCGACTCCGGCCAGATCTTCATCGAGGGCAAGGAAGCCCAGATCGACAACCCGCGCGACGCCAAACGCTATGGCATTGAAACGATCTATCAGACGCTGGCAGTCGCCGACAATGTCGACGCTGCGGCCAATCTCTATCTTGGTCGCGAACTCCAGACCGCCTGGGGCACGCTCGATGATATTGCCATGGAAGTCGAGGCCCGCAAGGTCATGGGGCGTCTGAATCCGAACTTTCAGCGCTTCAAGGAACCGGTCAGCAAATTGTCCGGCGGACAGCGTCAGTCGGTGGCGATTGCCCGGGCAATCCTGTTCAATGCGCGCATCCTGATCATGGATGAACCGACTGCAGCGCTCGGCCCGCAGGAGACGGAACAGGTCGCAGATCTGATCAAGCAGCTGAAAAAGGAAGGTCTCGGTATTTTCCTGATCAGCCATGACATTCACGATGTCTTCGATCTCGCCGACCGCGTCAGCGTGATGAAGAATGGCCAGATCGTCGGCCACGCCAAAACTTCGGATGTTACCAAGGACGAAGTCCTGGGCATGATCATCATGGGCAAATGTCCCCCCGGTGCGATACCGGGGCCGGGCGCTCTGCAATCCGCCTGATCAGACGCAAAACCGGGGCTATCTGCTCCGGTTTTTTGTTGCGTTGCGATATTGGCGTTCAAATGGAACGATCCCTGAAGCTTGCGAGCTTGGAAAACACACAAAATAACAAGAATTTACCGAAGTTTACTAAAAGATAAAAGAATCTCAAAATAGTTGTTGCAATGCAGCATGAATGGTATCATATTGGTCTCAACGCCACGCCGAACTCCTCCTCCTCCCAATTCGGCATGGCATAAGTCGAGATGATCGGAACCGGGATCCTCCTCCCAAGCACCGGTTTGGACATCACGACGACATTAAAGCGCCTGCCAGGTTTCAATCTGGCAGGCGTTTTGTTTTTCACCGTCTTGGATGGCCGCTCGAACGGTTGCGAGCTCTCTATCTGTCGGTCGGGAAGAACCGGGCCTTGTGCTCATGCGCGACCGTCGAGATGTGATCTGCCACTGTGCGAACCCGCGCCAGATCGCGGGCGGATTCATGATAGACCATGTAGTAGGACCGTTCGATGCGGTGCTCGGGCAGCAACCGCACCAGATCCGGGTCGAGCCCGGCGATATAATCATGCAGCACGGCAATGCCGGCGCCTGAGCGCACCGCTTCGGTTTGCCCTGTGGCGCTCGAGATTTCGAACTGCGCCGTCCAGTTGCGCAGGATGTCACGGGTGAAATGCAGCGAAGGCGAAAAAATCAGATCTTCCACATAGCTGATCAACCGGTGGCTCTTGAGATCATCGGTATGCGCCGGAGTTCCGTGGGCCTCGAGATAGCCGCGTGAGGCGTAGAGCGACAGCGAATAGTCAACAAGCTTGCGGGCCACCAAGCGGCCTTCTGCGGGACGTTCGATGGTAATGGCGATGTCGGCTTCGCGTTGCGAAAGGGAGAAGCTGTGCGGCACCGGCACCAGTTGCAGCCGCAGGTCCGGATGTTTGGCGATCAAAGCGCCAAGCCGCGGCGCCAGAAAGGAAACTCCGAACCCATCCGGCGCGCCGATCCGCACGGTGCCGGAAATAGCGCTGTCGGTGCGGCCTAGGCTGGCTTGTGCCGCCAGCATCTCGGCTTCGACGCGTTCGGCATGGGCCAGAAAGGCCTCGCCTTCGCCGGTCAGGCCGCAGCCATTGGTGCGGCGCACGATCAGTTGTGCATCAAGCGCGGTTTCGAGCGAGGTGATCCGTCGCGCTGCAGTGGCGTGATTGATGCCCAGCCGTTTTGCCGCGGCCAGGATCTGTCCCGCGCGGGCAACAGCCAGAAAAACCCTTATGTCATCCCAGTTCATGCCATTGCCGCTTTCAGTGAGGAGGCGGAAGGCAGGGGAAAGCCGCCCCTGATCCAGATCGTCGTGCGCCGATGGCCACGCCTCGTCATCCGGTTTTGCGGCATTGCCCCGGGGCGGTCAAGACCGCCCCGGAATGCGCGCCGCGCGATTGCACCGCACGGCGGGTGCAAAGCTTTCTACCCGTGAGCGATCATCACGTGGCGTACAGCGGTATAATCCTCAAGCGCATACATCGACATGTCCTTGCCATAGCCCGACTGCTTGATGCCGCCATGCGGCATCTCGTTGACCAGCATGAAGTGGGTGTTGATCCAGGTGCAGCCATATTGCAATCGCGCCGCACAGGTCATCGCCTTGGAAATGTCCTTGGTCCAGACCGAGGAAGCCAGACCATATTCGGAATCATTGGCCCAGGTGACGGCCTCGTCTGCATCGGAGAACCGGGTCACGGAAACCACAGGGCCGAAGACTTCGCGTTGGACAATCTCGTCGGTCTGCAGCGCGCCGGCGATCAGGGTTGGCTGGTAGTAATAGCCATTGCCATCGCCCGGCTTGCCGCCGGTGGCGATTTCGATGTGCTTCATTTCTGTGGCGCGTTCGACAAAGCTTGCCACTCGGTCGCGTTGGCGTTTGGAAATCAGCGGACCGATCTCGTTTTCGGCATCATCGGCCTGATCATACTTGATGGTAGAAACGGCGCTCGCCAACCTGTCGACGAGCTTTTCGTAGATCTTCGGTCCGGCGTAGATGCGGCAGGCTGCTGTGCAGTCCTGCCCGGCATTGTAGTAGCCGAATGCGCGGAGCCCATAGACGACAGCGTCGAGGTCGGCGTCATCGAACACAATGACCGGTGCCTTGCCGCCCAGTTCCAGATGCGTGCGCTTGACCGATTTGGCAGCCGCCTGCAGCACCTTCTTGCCGGTAGCGACATCGCCGGTTATCGAGACCATGCTGATCTTGGGATGATTGATCAGGGCATTGCCGACGCTTTCACCGCGACCGAGAATGACGTTGACCACACCTTCAGGCAGGATGTCGGCCAGGATCTTGGCAAACTTCAGCGAAGTCAGCGGTGTCTGCTCGGAGGGTTTGAAGACCACTGTGTTGCCGCCGCCGATTGCCGGCGCCAGCTTCCATGCCATCATCATCAGCGGGTAGTTCCACGGCGCTATCGAGGCAATGATGCCGATCGGATCGCGGCGGATCATCGAGGTGTGCCCCTCCATATATTCGCCCGCAGCCGTGCCGGGCATGCAGCGCACCGCACCGGCGAAGAACCGGTAGCAATCGACAATCGCCGGGATTTCGTCGTTTTTCACCGCATTGATCGGCTTGCCGCAATTGAGCGCTTCCAGCGCTGCGAAACCGTCGGCTTCGGCTTCGATCCGGTCGGCGATCTTGAGCAGGTAGCCGGAGCGCTGCGCCGGTGTGGTCCGGGACCATGTGGCGAATGCCTTTTCGGCGGCATTGACTGCAGCCTCGATCTGGATCGAGGAAGCTTCGGGCAGGTTGAGGATGGTCTCGCCGGTGCGCGGGTTGAAGATTTTCTCTTCGGCTTCCGTGCCGGCCTCGAAGCGATTGCCGATCAGCATTTGGGTGTCCATGGCGTTTCTCCCGTGTGTTATTTGCCCTGTCCGGAGATCTGGTCTCCGTCCCGGGTCAGGTAATAGGCAGCAAGGATGGGCAGGAAGGTCACCAGCACCACCACCATCGCCACCACATTGGTGACCGGGCGCTGGCGGGGGCGCACGAGTTCTTCAAGCATCCAGATCGGTAGCGTGGCCTGCTGGCCGGCGGTGAATGTGGTGACGATCACCTCGTCAAATGACAGAGCGAAGGCAAGCATGCCGCCGGCCAGAAGTGCTGTGCCGATATTGGGCAGGATGACATGGCGGAAGGTCTGGAAACCGTCAGCGCCAAGATCCATCGAGGCTTCGATCAGCGACCCCTGCATCCGCCGGAACCGCGCCACTGCATTGTTGTAGACCACGACGACGCAGAAGGTGGCGTGACCCAGAACGATGGTCCAGAACGAAAACGGGATTTCGGCCAGGTTGAAGGCCGAGCGCAGCGAGATACCGGTGATGATGCCGGGCAGGGCTATCGGCAAGATCACCAGCAACGAAATTGCTTCCCGCCCGAAAAACTTTGTCTGCGAGATGGCGGCTGCACATAAGGTGCCCAGCGTCAGCGCCACCACTGTCGAGATCGAGGCAACCCGCACAGAAAGCCCAAGCGCTTCCCAGACATCAGGCCGGTTCCAGGTGACCGCAAACCATTTCAGCGTCAGCCCCGGGGGAGGGAACTGGTAGCTTTTCTCCTCGGTGGTAAACGCATAGAGGAAGATCAGCAGGATTGGCAGATGCAGGAAGGCGAGGCCGATGCCGGCGGCGATTTTCAGGCCCATGGGCGTGCGGTTTTGCTTGTCAGAGCGCATTGAATGCTCCCGCACGTTTGGCCAGCCACAGATAGATGCCCATGATCACCACCGGCACCACGGTAAAGGCCGCTGCCAGCGGAATGTTGCCGGCCGTCCCTTGATGCGCGTAGACAGCCATGCCGATGAACAGGTGCGAGGTGCCGATGATCTGAGGGATGATGTAATCGCCCAGTGTCAGCGAAAATGTGAAGATCGACCCGGCAATCACGCCCGGCAGCGCCAGCGGCAAAAGCACATTGCGAAACGTCTGGCTGGGCGAGGCGCCAAGATCGGCCGAGGCTTCGAGCAGGTTTTTCGGCACCCGCTCGAGTGCTGCCTGCATCGGCAGGATCATGAAAGGTAACCAGACATAGACAAAGACGAGAAATGTGCCAGTCGGGCTCACCGACAGGGAGTTGCCGCCGACAACCGGCAGTGAAAGCCAGGCGTCGAGAAGAAATGTCAGATGAAGCTTTGCAAACACCCAGCCGAGAATGCCTTCCTTGGCGAGGATCAGTTTCCAGGCATAGATCTTGACCAGATAGCTCGACCACAAGGGCAGCATCACGCCGAGATAGAACACCACCTTCCAGCGCCCGCGGGCATAGCGCGCGGCGTAATAGGCGATCGGAAAAGCGATGATGGCTGACGCAATGGTCACTAGCCCTGCCATCGTGACGGTGCGGACGATGATGTCGAGATTGGATGGCCGCAGCAGCTCGCCATAGGTTTTCAGCGTGAATTCACGCACCACCATGCCGGAGAACTCATCAATCGAGAAAAAGCTCTGGATCAGCAGCGCAAACAGGCTGCCGAGATAAATCACCCCGAGCCACAGCAGTGGCGGTGTCAGCATCAAAAACAGCAAAAGCTTAGGGTTGCGCCAGAATGCGTCCGACAGCGCGCCACCAAGTCCGCCCCGTCCAGGCAATATGGCCGCAGGCTGGAGCGTTGCGGTGCTCATGCATCCGCTCCCATCAGGTGCAGCGCAGAAGGCTCCCAGGAGAACCGGACGTTGGTGCCCTGTTCCGGCACATCGGAGCCGGACGGCAGAAGCACGTTGATCTTTTCGCCTGCCAGATCCAGCGTCACCCGGGTGGCGCTGCCGAGAAAGCTTGTCCCGGTGACCTGGGCTTCGTGGCCGGAATCCGTGCCGAGACGGATATCCTCAGGCCGGAGGCTGGCCCATTCCGCAGGACCGCCGAGTTGTTGTGTGATTTTGGGAGGAAGCACGTTGGAGGAGCCGACGAAATCGGCGACAAAACGGGTTTTCGGGCGGCGGTAAATATCTTCGGGCGTGCCGGTCTGCATGATCCGGCCTTCATTGAAAACCGCGATCCGGTCGGCCATGGACAAGGCTTCGCCCTGATCATGAGTGACGAAGACGAAGGTGATGCCGAGTGCCTTTTGCAGAACTTTCAGTTCTTCCTGCATTTGCTCGCGCAGCTTG
Organism: Hoeflea sp. IMCC20628; assembly: GCF_001011155.1. Lineage (NCBI taxonomy): Bacteria > Pseudomonadati > Pseudomonadota > Alphaproteobacteria > Hyphomicrobiales > Rhizobiaceae > Hoeflea > Hoeflea sp. IMCC20628. The sequence continues at coordinate 3,105,552 of NZ_CP011479.1, read as the reverse complement.
AGATCCAGCGCACCGAGCGGTTCATCGAGAAGCAGCACTTTCGGCTTGTTGACCAAGGCGCGCGCCAGCGCCACCCGTTGCCTCTGGCCGCCGGACAATTGCCCGGGCTTGCGGGACCCGTAACCAGGCAGTTTGACCATCTCCAGCGCAGCCTCGGCCTCGCGTAAACGTTCAGCCTTGCCGACGCCGCGGATCATCTGTCCGTAGGCCACATTGTCTGCCACGTTGAGATGCGGAAACAGCGCATAATCCTGAAACACGGTGTTGACGTTGCGCCGGTAGGGCGGAACGCCTTCCGCAGTCTCTCCAAAAATCTCGATATGTCCGGCCGTCGGTTGCTCGAAGCCGGCAATCAGTCTCAGGCAGGTTGTCTTTCCTGACCCCGAAGGTCCAAGCATTGCGAAGAATTCGCCCGGTTCGATCTCCAGATCGACGGCGTCGACAGCGCGAACAGACCCGAAGTGACGTGAGACCTGTTGAAATGAGACAGCATACGGCATGGAGAGTCCAAATCAGTCCTGATGGCCCGGCGAAAAGCGAGCGGCTGCAGGCAAGTCTACATCAGGATATTGCAGTGAAGCAGCTCTCCCTCCCCAAACGAGGGGAGGGAGAGGCGGGTACGAAGTGGCGGTTGCGCTTAGCGGCCGCCAATGACGCCGATATAGTCAGAGACCCAGCGATAATAGGGCACGCATTCGCCCTGGCTTTCGCACTTCGAGACCGGTGTGGTCCAGAAGTTGATTCGGTCGAAATCATCCAGACCGTTGGCGGTGCAGCCCTCGGCAGTCTGCATGCCGCGGCCATCGGTGCAGGCGGCAGGAACGGAAGGGTTGGCGCCAAACCAGACCGAGAGGTCGGACTGCAGGTTGGAAGCCAGCGAGTGCTCCATCCACATGTAGGAACAGTTCGGGTTGGCGGCCTCCGAATGCATCATCGTGGTGTCAGCCCAGCCGGTCGCACCTTCCTGCGGGAGGACAGAAGCCACCGGCACGTTGTCGGCTTTGAGCAGGTTGACCTGGAACGGCCAGGAGCCCGACGCCACAACGCCTTCGTTCTTGAAGTCGTCGATCTGGATGAACGCGTCATGCCAGTAACGGCCGACGAGTGTCCGCTGCACGCGCAGCAGGTCAAGCGCTTCCTTGTACTGGTCTTCGTTGAGCTCGTAGGGGCTCTTGATGCCAAGTTCCGGCTTGTGGAACATGAGGTACTGCGCCGCATCGGCAATGTGGATCGGGCCATCATAGGCCTGAACGCGGCCCTTGTTGGTCTTGCCATCGGGAAGGTCCATCTCTTCGAACACCACGTTCCAGGATGTAGGTGCGGCGTCCTTGAAGGCTTCGGTGTTGTACATCAGCACATTCGGGCCCCACATATAGGGCGTGCCGTAGTGAACGCCGTCGACTGTGTGCCATGGGGCACTCTTGAGGCGGTCATCGACCGTCGACCAGGACGGAATGAGATCAGTGTTGATCGGCTGTACGCGCTTGCCGGCGATCAGCCGAAGCGAGGCGTCGCCAGAAGCGGTGACCAGATCGAAGCCGCCTTCGTTCATCAGCGCCACCATCTCGTCGGATGTGTTGGCAGTCTTGACGTTGACCTTGCAGCTGGTGGCTTCTTCGAACTTGCTGACCCAGTCAAAGGCCTTGTCGGTTTCGCCACGCTCGATATAGCCAGCCCAAGCGACGATATTGACTTGACCCTCGCCGGGTCCAACTTCTTTCATCATCTCCGCCGAGGCAATTCCTGGCGTCATGACCGAAAGCGCCATCGCCATGGCCGTACATGTGTTCAACATCTTTTTCATTTGCTTGAGCTCCCACCGTTGGTGGCCGCCAAAATAGCGACCAGCGTCGGGAGCCAACACTGATACGGCCAGTCTGAGTGCGCAAATACTTTTATCAGAATTCTGATATCGGAAAAACCGATACCTGTCGCTTGTCTCCGATTCAGTGCTGCCGACAGCCGAAACCAGGCTTTCAGGACACATTTTGCAGTATTTCGCGCCTTTATCTGCTGTTATTGCGATTCAGCCGCACCTTTGGAATCCGGTGTCTGACCAATCGCATCCAGCCGGTCTTTCAATGCAAGCTTGTCGATGCTGCTCAACGGAAGATTCGCGAAGATGGAGATCCGAGCATTGAGCATACGGGAGGCTTCAGAAAAGGCCAGCCGCCGCTCTGCATCAGTGCCTTCGGCGCTGGCAGGATCGGGAATGCCCCAGTGCGCCGATATCGGTTGACCGGGCCAGACCGGGCAGCTTTCGTTCGCTGCATTGTCACAGACCGTAAAGACGAAATCCATTTTAGGGGCGTCGGGCCCGGCAAATTCGTCCCAGTTCTTCGATCTTGCGAAATCGGTGTTGAAATTGAGTTGCCGAAGCAGATCCAGCGTGAACGGGTGCACTTCACCTTTTGCCTGGGAGCCTGCCGAGTAGGCTTTGAAACGGTCCTGCCCAACCCGGTTCATGATCGCTTCCGCCAGAATCGACCGCACCGAATTGCCTGTGCACAAGAACAGCACGTTGTAGATCTTGTCTGTCATGGTTTGCTCGCTCGTTTTGACATCGAGTTTGTGGGCGACTGTTCGCCCGGAAAAGTTTTCATCGATGGTTATCTCATCAATAAATCAAGAATATTAGATAAATAGTATTATGCAATCCCCGAAACGAGAACTCCGCGCCCATTAGTCTGTGTCAGCGGTTTTGTGATGTCTGCGGGGATCATGCGATCAGCGCTGACGAATAGCTCTCTGCGCCTGAGAAAGGTCGATGAAATCGCGCGCGGCCTGTGTCATCTGGCTGCCACGCCGCCAGGCCACGCCGACCTGCACCATAGGCAGGCTTCCCGATACGTCACGGCTTTCGATCCGGTCGCCTTCCAGGGACCATGGCCGATAGACAAGATCCGGTAACAGCGCCACACCGGCACCGGTGGCGACCAGACTGCGCACGGCTTCCACAGATCTTGTCCTGAAGGCAATCTTCGGGCGGGAGCCAATGGCGCTCAGCAATTTGCCCGTGCTTTCCTCGATTTCGTCAATGGTCAACATGATCACAGGCTCTTCCGCCACGTCAGCGACCGTAATGCTTTCAGCCGACGCCAGACGATGACCGAGTGGCAGCCACAGCCGGTAGGGCGAAACCTCCAGAATCTCGGTCTGCAGCGCCATCCTGTTGCGTAAATTGGAAATGACAATCACGGCGACATCCAATTCGCCGCCGATCAGCAGATGTTCGAGATAATCGCCATTGTCCTCGATCGCCGAAACAGTAACGCCAGGAAAGGCGCGGCGGTAGCGCGCCAGTAGGTCAGATAGCACGTAGCCTGCCACCAGTGAGGTGACGCCCAAATTAAGAGTGCCTGTCAGGTTTTCCTTGTCATCGGAGAAGGTTCGACGTGCATCAGAGACATCGGACAAAATCTTGGTCGCATGGCGAAGGAACTGGTGTCCCTTGTGCGTAATGGTCAACCCGCGCGAATGCCGGTCGAACAGCTCCACACCCAGGTCACCCTCGAGTTCCTTGATCGCCTCTGTGACGGCGGATTGAGAAATCGACAGATTTTGCGCCGCCCCGGAGACAGTGCCCTGGGCGGCGACAGCGACGAAATATTGCAATTGGCGAAGCGTGAAGGCCATGCCTCAAACAACCAGCATTCGTCGCGGCTGACAACATCTTCGTGACGATATTTGGTTGTCGCCGCACCCGACGGGAAACATCAACCGGTATCAGAGGCCAGACTGCTCCACACGTTGCAGGCAATCAACGGGATAGTATGGCCAAGCCGCCTGTTCACAGGATTCGCCAGGTTTCCGTGGTCCGATCACATAGCGGATCTGATCAATACCCGTGCCGGACTGCTTTTGGGTAATTGTGCGGGTGGTGCGCCGCAAGGGAGCTTCCTGAACCTGGAGAGACGCCACAACCATATCAGACTCGTTCGAACCTGTGGTGTGGTCACCGGTCTGGGCGGCAACAGTAGCAGCGGCCAGTGCGGCAATGGCTGCGGTGATGAGCGTGATCTTTTTCATGACACAATAACGCCGCATAGCAGTCATGGTTCCATCAGCATGAACCCTCTCAGGCTCGAATTACTTCGAAATAGGCCCGGGAGGTTGCTATTTTGCTGAATTTGGCGCTTTGAACCACAGCGCCTATGCCCTATACCGCACCGATCCGCCGGAGCTGCGTTTTGCTGCTCACGCCCAATCCAGCCGGCCCGGCCATTTTTTCAGTTGAAAGTATCAAATGACGTCCAAGACAGAAATTCATCCGGCAATTGCCGGCGCATTGGCAAAACGTGGCTATGAAACCCTCACTCCCGTTCAGGAGGCCATGCTGGCATCCGATGTGCGTGACGCCGACCTTTTGGTGTCGGCACAGACCGGATCGGGCAAGACGGTCGCCTTCGGCATATCGCTTGCACCGACACTGATGGGCGACGAGGCAACGCTGCCGCGCGCCGACCTGCCAATGGCGCTGTGCATTGCGCCGACACGTGAACTTGCCTTGCAGGTTGAGCGCGAGCTGACCTGGCTCTATGCCGACGCCGGCGCGCGCATTGCCACCTGCGTTGGCGGGATGAACATGACGACCGAGCGTCAGACCTTGAAGCGCGGCGTGCACATTGTTGTGGGAACGCCGGGCCGGTTGCGCGATCACATTGATCGCGGCTCGCTCGATTTGTCGGCAATGCGTGCCGTCGTGCTTGATGAAGCTGACGAAATGCTCGATCTCGGCTTCCGCGATGATCTGCAGTTCATTCTCGATGCAGCACCCGACCAGCGCCGCACGCTGATGTTTTCGGCCACCGTGCCGACAGGAATCGCCAATCTGGCCAAGCGCTACCAGACCAAGGCGGTTCGCGTTACCACCGCCGGCGACGCCAAGCAGCATCTCGACATTGAATACCGGGCGCTGACGGTTGCGCCCAATGACCGCGAAAACGCGGTCATCAACGTGTTGCGCTATTATGATGCCAAGAACGCGATCGTGTTTTGCAGCACCCGCGCCACGGTCAACCATTTGACCGCGCGGTTCTCCAATCGCGGCTTTTCGGTTGTGGCCCTGTCGGGCGAACTCAGTCAGAACGAGCGTACCCACGCCTTGCAGGCTTTGCGCGATGGCCGGGCCAAGGTCTGTGTGGCAACCGATGTTGCCGCCCGTGGCCTCGATCTGCCGGACCTCGAACTGGTGATCCACGCCGATCTGCCGAAAAACCCGGAAGGCTTGCTGCACCGTTCGGGCCGCACCGGCCGTGCCGGACGCAAAGGCGTCTCTGCGCTGATCGTGCCTTACAGCGCCCGTCGCCGTACCGAACGCTTGCTGTCTGACGCCCGCATCACCGCCGCCTGGGCACGCCCGCCGTCGGCTGACGAAATTCTTGCCCGCGACGATGAACGGCTGATGGGCGACGCATCTTTCGAGGCTGACGTTGCTGAGGACGAAGCCACGATGGTCGCAGCCCTGCTGGAAAAGCACGGGCCCGAGAAGGTCGCTGCGGCGCTGATGCGCTTGCATCGTGCCGGCCGCTCCTCGCCCGAGGAATTGATTGACGGCGGACCGGTTTCGGCCCCTGGTGGAACCTATCCAGAGCGCGCGCCACGCGGCGAGCATGTGCCGATCACCAATGCGGTCTGGTTCTCGTTGTCGCTGGGCCGCAAGCAATCGGCCGAGCCGCGCTGGATTCTGCCGATGATCTGTCGTGCCGGCAACATCACCAAGACCGACATCGGCTCCATCAAGATCCACGATCTTGAAACCCATGTTGAGATTTCGGGCGCAGCCGCTGCGAAATTCGAGGCCGCAGTCGGTCCGACGCGCACGCTCGAGAAGAATGTGACGATCACGCGCATGGATGGCGTGCCCGAAGCCTCGGCCCGCCCGGCCCGTCCGCCGCGGTCGAAGGATGATGATTTCAACCGGGGTCCCCGCAGCGATTATGCGCCCGGCGAAAAGGCAAAGCCGGACTATGCCAAGAAGCGCCCCTTTACCGGTGGCAAGAAGCGCGATGACCGTCCGCCGCGTCAGGATGCCTATGCCGACAAGAAGCCTTCAAGCCGGGTTGACGTGCCATCCGGCGCCAAGGCCGGCGCATGGCCCTATGATGATGTGGCTCCGGCGCCAAAGCCGGCCGCAGACAAGCCAAGAGCTGCCGATGCCTATCAGAAACCGGCACCCGATTATGTCAAGCCTGCAAAGCCGGGCAAGCCAGCGGTGCGAACCGACGGCGACAAGCCCTTTGCCAAGGACAAGAAGCCCAAGCGCGAGAAGATTGGCTTCAAGCCGGATTTCAAACCCGACGCAAAACCGGCCAAGCCGCATCGCAAAGGCCCGGGCGCTCCAGCTGAGCCCGCTTCGGGCGGTGAGAAGGGTCTAAAGCGCAAGCCAAAGAGCTGAACACTGCCTGTCACGTTTGACAGTCACGGGTCTCAACCGAAATGGGCCGCCGGATTGCGTATGCGATCCGGCGGTTTTTGATTCTGATCCTTAAAGCCCAGTTGTTTGACGTCGTTCCGAGCGAGCCGACGGACCCGGCACCGGTGGATGCTGAACCGTGCGATTTTCAAATCCAGTCGTGATGGTCTTCGCCGGTGTATGTTTCCCCATTCTTAACCAAACCATGATTGAATCCAGAGACGGGAAGAGATGGATGTTCCGGCAAGGCTCGTTGGAGCCACCTGTTTGGATGTTTTGACCCGGATTGGCGGAGCAAGGCCCGGCATCGCTCGGCCTGATCAGGCAAACTTGAGACGAGGACACGATGAACGAGACCCAGGACGGCAAGGCAGCAGATTTGAAAATCATCTCGTTTTTTCTCGGCGAGCAGCTGTTCAGCGTGAACATCATGTCAGTTCGGGAAATCCGTGGCTGGACGCCTGCCACACCACTGGCCCACGTGCCCCGCCACGTTCTGGGTGTGATCAATCTGCGCGGAGCCGTTATACCGGTGGTCGACATGGCGCTGCGGCTCGGACTTGCGGCGATCGCGCCGACCGAACGCTCCGCCATTATCGTTACCAGTGTCCGCGGCCAACTGGTCGGCCTTCTGGTCGACAATGTCTCTGATATGGTCACCGTGTCCGCAGAGGAGATCCAGTCTGTTCCCGAGATCGGCGCGACCGAAGTCCAGAGAATGACAACATCAATCATCTCCAAGGGAAGTCAGATGATATCTCATCTGGATATCGATTCGGTGCTCGATGAAGCGGGTGCACTCGCCGCCTGACACCGCGCAGTTTCTCGAATCTTAAGCCTCTTCTTCACCGCATAAGGCTCTGGATACCAGTTCAGGGCGCGTTTTGGTGTGCGCTGCGTCATGAACAGTGGACATGATCTGGCGGGCAGGGCATGCTTGACCGTGCCGCAAGGCCGCCCGATCAACGGATACACCCCATGTCGATTCTGGCAAGCGTCTACCACCTCACCCATTACAAATATGATCGCCCGGTTACACTTGGCCCGCAGATCATCCGCCTGCGGCCTGCACCGCACAGCCGGACGAGGGTGGTCTCCCACTCCCTCAAGATCAGCCCCAAACAGCATTTCGTCAATTACCAGCAGGATCCCTATGGGAACTGGATGGCGCGCTATGTGTTCCCAGATCCGGTGATGGAGCTGAAGATCGAGGTCGATCTGGTGGCCGACATGACCGTCTACAATCCGTTCGATTTCTTCGTCGAGGAATCCGCCGAAAATTGGCCATTCGAATATCCCGAGGACATTGCGCCGGATCTGGTGATCTACCGGACGCCCGAGCCGGCTGGCCCGCGGCTGAAAGCCTTCATGGACACGATCCCGCGCGGCAAAACCGGCACGGTGGATTTTGTAGTCGGTCTCAATGCCCGGCTGGCCAATGAAATCGGCTATGTGATCCGCATGGAGCCCGGCGTCCAGACGCCGGAGGAAACCTTCTCGACAGGCAAGGGCTCTTGCCGTGATTCAAGCTGGACGCTGGTGCAGATTCTCAGGCATCTGGGTTTTGCCGCGCGCTTCGTTTCGGGCTACCTGATCCAGCTCAAGCCCGATCTGGTGGCAATCGATGGTCCTGCCGGCACGGATCACGATTTCACCGACCTGCATGCCTGGACCGAGGTCTATCTGCCCGGCGCCGGCTGGATCGGTCTTGACCCGACCTCGGGCTTGCTGACCGGCGAAAGCCACATCCCGCTCGCCGCAACGCCGCATTTCCGCAATGCCGCGCCGATTTCCGGCCTCGCAAGCTATGCAGAGGTTGATTTCGCGTTCGACATGCGTGTTGATCGGATGGCCGAACATCCGCGCATCACCAAGCCGTTCAACGAGGAATCCTGGGCAGCGCTCGACACACTCGGTCACGATATCGACGCCAAGCTGAAGGAGGGCGATGTCCGCTTGACCATGGGCGGCGAACCGACCTTCGTGTCGATCGACGATTTCGAGAGCGAAGAGTGGAACACCGCCGCCGTCGGTCCGCAAAAGCGCGAGGCCGCCGACAAGCTGATCCGCCGGTTGCGCACACGCTTCGCTCCCGGCGGTTTCCTGCATTATGGCCAGGGCAAATGGTATCCCGGCGAAACCCTGCCGCGCTGGACCTTTTCGCTCTATTGGCGCCGCGACGGCAAGCCGATCTGGCACAATCCCGAACTCATCGCCGATGAGGGCACGGATACCGGTCAGGCGAGCCCCGAAACCGCCAAGCAGTTGCTCGCAGCCATTGCCGACAATCTGGGGATTGAAGACGATCATGTCGTCGCAGCCTATGAGGATCCGGCGGAATGGATCCTCAAGGAGGGCAACCTTCCTGACAATGTGACACCTGAAAACTCCAAGCTGGAAGACGCCGAGGAGCGTCACCGGATTGCGACTGTCTTCGGACGCGGACTGGCGACGCCTTCGGGCTTTGTACTGCCGGTTCAGCGCTGGCAGTCGAAAGCCGCCGGACATGGCTGGCGCTCTGAGAAATGGAAAACCCGGCGCGGCCATGTTTTCCTGGTGCCCGGCGACAGCCCTGTCGGTTATCGCCTGCCGCTCGGATCACTGCCGCATGTGCCGGAATCGTCCTATCCGTTCGTCAATCCGGCTGACCCCACCGAGCCACGCGGCGATTTGCCAGATCCCGTAGCTGCGGCAGCAGCACTCGCCGACGCGTTGTCCGATGCCCGCCCTGCCGAGGCTTCGGCACAGCCGGTTGCGCAGTTCACCGCTGCGGAGGCCACCCAGAACCGCGTCGAACAGAAAATCGGCGATCTGGACGGCGCCGTTCGCACCGCCATTTCGGTCGAACCCAGAGACGGACGACTGTGCATCTTCATGCCGCCGGTGGAAAAGGTAGAAGACTATCTCGAGCTGGTTTCCGCTGCTGAAGTTGCCGCTGACCGGCTTGGCCTGAAAGTCCATATCGAGGGCTACGGGCCGCCGCATGATCCGCGCCTCAATGTCATCCGCGTCGCACCCGATCCCGGCGTTGTTGAAGTCAATGTTCACCCCGCCAGCGACTGGGATGAATGCAAGGCGATCACCGAAGGTGTCTATGAGGAGGCGCGTCAGACCCGTCTTGGCGCCGACAAGTTCATGATCGACGGACGTCACACCGGCACCGGTGGCGGCAATCACGTGGTCGTCGGTGGCGCCACGCCGCTCGACAGCCCGTTTCTCCGCCGGCCTGACCTGCTCGCCAGTCTCATCCTGCACTGGCAGCGTCATCCAAGCCTGTCCTATCTGTTTTCCGGCCTGTTCATCGGCCCGACCAGCCAGGCGCCGCGCATCGACGAAGCCCGTCATGACAGCCTCTACGAGCTAGAGACGGCGCTCGAGCAGATCCCGCACCCCGATGCCGGCACCCCGCCGCTGCCGTGGCTGGTTGACCGCTTGCTGCGCAATCTGTTGACCGATGTCACCGGCAACACCCACCGGGCGGAAATCTGCATCGACAAGCTCTATTCGCCTGATGGCCCGACCGGCCGGCTTGGGCTGGTCGAATTCCGCGGCTTTGAAATGCCGCCGGAACCGCGCATGAGCCTGGCCCAGCAAGTCATGATCCGCGCTCTAGTGGCCCGGTTCTGGCAGAGCCCGGCCAAGGGCCGCTTCACCCGCTGGGGTACCACGCTGACTGACCGCTTCATGCTGCCGCATTTCATCTGGCAGGATTTTCTCGATGTGCTGCGCGATTTGCGCGATCACGGCTTTGATCTACGCTCCGAATGGTACGAGGCGCAGGCCGAATTCCGCTTCCCGTTCTGCGGCGAGGTGACATACGAGGGCGTCCGGCTCGAACTGCGTCAGGCGCTGGAGCCGTGGCATGTGCTGGGCGAAACCGGAGCCATCGGCGGCACCGTCCGCTACACCGACAGCTCCGTCGAGCGCTTGCAGGTCAAGCTCGAAACCGCCGATCCGTCCCGCTATGTTGTGGCCTGCAATGGCCGCCCGGTGCCTTTGACGGAAATGGGCCAGACCGGCTCCTCCGTTGGCGGTGTACGCTACAAGGCCTGGCAGCCGACGCTGGCGCTGCATCCGGTGCTGCCGGTCAATGCGCCTCTGACCTTCGACATTTTCGACACCTGGTCGGGCAAGGCCCTGGGTGGATGCGTCTACCATGTCGCCCATCCCGGCGGCCGCAGCTATGACACCTTCCCGGTCAACGGCAACGAAGCCGAAGCGCGCCGATTGGCACGGTTCGAGCACCGTGGTCATACGCCGGGTGCACCAATGCCGACTCCCGAAACGCCGCATCCGGAGTTTCCGTTCACGCTCGATCTGCGTCGCAAGCCGGGGATTTGAGCCGTGCCGGAACGAGCAGCGGCCGAAAATCCGGGGCGGCCGTCAATTTTGTCGGATTACACGCCCTTGCCCGGCGTGCCCGACGAATTGCTGGCGGCTGACGGCAGCATTCGTCCAGTCTGGGTCGGTCTGATTGCGCATCTGGACGCAATGAGGCCCGACGAGCGCGAGCGCGCCTTTGCCCGCGGTGCGCAATATCTGCGCGATGCGGGTGTGTTTGTGCGCAATTACGGCGAAGACAAAAGCCAGCGGGATTGGCCCTGGAGCCCGGTGCCGGTGATCCAGCCGGCCGACGAATGGCAGGCGCTGGCTGAGGGGCTTGCAGAGCGGGCAGATCTGCTCGAGGCCGTCGTGGCCGACCTCTATGGCGAAAACCGGCTTGTTGCCGAGGGCCATCTTCCCGCAGACGTCATTGCCTCAAATCCGGAATGGCTGCGCCCTCTGGTCGGGGTAAAACCGGCATCGGGCCATTTCCTGCATTTTGTGTCCTTTGAAATCGGGCGCGGACCCGATGGTGGCTGGTGGGTTCTGGGCGACCGGACCCAGGCCCCCTCCGGCGCCGGCTACGCCTTGGAAAACCGCGTGGCCTCGGCGCGATCCTATTCCGGATTTCTCAACAGCAGCAATGTTGAACGCCTGGCCGGGTTCTTCCGCGCCTTCCGCGACGGGCTCAACGCCTTGCGCCATGAAGAGGGCAGCCGCGCCGGCATCCTGACGCCGGGTCCGATGAACGAGACCTATTTCGAGCATGCCTATATCGCCCGTTATCTCGGCATGATGCTGCTCGAGGGTGATGACCTGACCGTTGACGATGGTCGCTTGATGGTGCGTACGGTCTCCGGTCTCAAGCCGATCAGCGTGTTATGGCGCAGGCTTGATGCGGCATGGGCTGATCCGCTGGAGCTGGAGGCGAGTTCGCGTCTGGGCACGCCCGGGCTACTGGGCGCTGTCCGCTCCGAAGGCGTGACCATGATCAACGCGCTTGGCGCCGGCATTCTCGAAAGTCGCGCTTTCCTTGCCTTCCTGCCGCGCCTGTCGGAAGTGCTGCATGGCAAGAAACTGGCCGTACCCAACCTTGCGACCTGGTGGTGCGGAGCCACGGATGAGCGTGCGCATGTGCGCGCCAACGCCGGCACCATGTTGATCGGACCGGCCAATTCGAACCGCTTGCCGCTCGAAGCCGAGCCGGGCGTTGTTCTGAGGGGCGACATGACGGCGATGGGAACCGATCTCGACACTTGGCTGGCAACTGAGGGCAGAAATCTGGTCGGCCAAGAGCTCGTGTCGCTGTCCACCACGCCGTGCTGGGATGACGGCGGCCTGAAACCAAAGCCGATGCGGATTCGGGTGTTCATGGCGCGCACCCGTGACGGCTGGCAGCTGATGCCCGGCGGCTTTGCCCGGCTGTCGGCGACCGGACAGGATCCGTCGGCGGTCTCGATCAGCCGCGGCGGCACTGTCGCCGATGTCTGGGTCGTGTCGGACACCCCGGTGCCGGAGGATTCCATGCTGGTGCAGACCGGTGAATCCTTCGTCCGCACCTCGCCGGGGCTGCTGCCGAGCCGTGCTGCCGACAACCTGTTCTGGCTCGGCCGCTACGTGGAGCGCGCTGAAGGACAGATGCGGCTGACGCGGGCCTATATGAGCCGGCTGGACGAAACCCCGTCGGGCGGCACGCCGCTGATGACGGCACTTGAAGCCTACCTTGAAGAACATACGCTTGATGTCTCGGAAGGTGTGCCGGCGGAGATTGCCAAAACCATTTCATTCGCCGTCAATGCCGCCAACCAGGTGCGTGACCGGTTCTCGGTCGATGCCTGGGCGTCGCTGGCTGACCTTGAGACCACTATTGAGAAGATGGGGCACACCGTCAGACCGGGCGAAGATGCAGCATCCGCAATGGGTGTGCTGTTGCGCAAGATCACCGGGTTTTCCGGGCTGGTGCACGACAACATGTACCGGTTCAGCGGCTGGCGTTTTCTGACCATCGGCCGGTCGCTGGAGCGCGCCCTCGCCATGGCTGATCTGCTGGCAACATTTAGCGAATGGCGCAGCCCGCATGGCGGCTTTGAGCTCTGCGTGGAATTCGGCGACAGCGTGATGACCCATCGCAGACGCTATCCGGTGACGGCCAGCCGCGACACTGTTGTCGACCTGCTGGCGCTTGACCCGCTCAATCCGCGCTCAATCGCGTTTCATATCGATGAAATCCGCGATCAGGTCAGCCTATTGCCCGGAGCTGATCTCAACGGACAATTGTCCGAATTGTCGCGGTCCGTGTTGCGGGTGCAGTCCGATCTCGCCGTGCTGACGCCACAGAGCCTCGATCAGGCCAAACTGGTCGAACTGGCTCAGGCAATTGGGCTGTTGACCAATGACATCCATGCACAGTTTCTCGATTGATGGCGATGCTCTACGATATCAGACTGACCATCGACTATGATTTTCAGGCGCCTGCCGCCGGCGCCCGTCAGATCCTGCGGGCCATGCCGATGGTGATCGAAGGCCGTCAGCGGCTGATTGCCGGCAGTGTGGATGTAGACCCGCAACCGGCAATGCTTGCCGAGCGTGAAGATTTTTTCGGCAACCGCTTGACCGAAATGGCGTTCAACGAACCGCACAGCAACATCGTGATGGCGCTCAGAGCCCGGGTTGAGGTCACCAGTGGCGCCGAACCCCGTGCGGCTTCGGTTGATCTGCCCAGCCTCGCCAGGGCGATTGAAGCCGAGACCGATCTCGGACCCCGCTCACCGTTGCATTTTCTGGCTGCGTCCTCCTATGCCAGGCCGGATGCAGCGATTGCCAAATGGGCCCGACATCATCTTCGCACTGGCGAGCCTTGCGCAGACATCGTCGCCGGGCTGGGTTTGGCGCTGCACCGGGAAATGCGCTTTGACGCAGACGCCACCACGGTGGATACGCCGGCGGCGGAAGCCTTTGCCAATCGGCATGGTGTCTGTCAGGATTTCACCCATATCATGATCATCGCGCTCAGGAGCCTTGGCATTCCCTCGGGCTATGTCAGCGGCTATTTGAGAACCTTGCCGCCGCCCGGACAGGAACGGCTTGAAGGTGCAGATGCCATGCATGCCTGGGTGTCGGCCTGGTGCGGTCCCGGCGTCGGCTGGGTCGAATATGATCCGACCAATGCAACATTTGCCGGAACCGATCATATCGTGGTCGGCTATGGTCGCGATTATGCCGACGTCGCCCCGGTGCGCGGCGCCATGCGCACGGCTGGCGGGCAGACCAGCAATCAGTCAGTCGACGTGGCTCCGGTCAGCGAATAGGTCTGACAGGCCGTTCAGCGTCCGCGGATGCGCGGATCGAGCGCGTCGCGCAGGCCATCACCGATATAGTTGACGCTCAGCACGGTCAGCGAAATCGCCAGTCCCGGCCAGAACACCCGCTCGGGATACTGCTGCAGATAATCGATCGCATCAAACAGCAACCGGCCCCAGGTCGGAAAATCCGGCGGGAAGCCGAGCCCGAGGAACGACAGCGCGGATTCGGTGATGATCGCCGTGGCGATCCCGAGCGTTGCCGAGACCATGATCGGGGAGAGCACATTGGGCAGGATGTGACGCAGGATCATGCGCCGCGACGGGGTGCCGATAGACCGGGCTGCCAGCACGAATTCGCGTTCCTTGAGCGCCAGAACTTCGCCCCGCACAATGCGCGCGGTCTGCATCCAGCTGGTCACCCCGATGGCCGAAACGATCAGGATGAAGGTCCCCATCTCGGGCCCGAAACTGCGCGCCAGCGTCTCGCGAAACAGCATCACCATGACCAAGAGCAGCGGCAACAGCGGCAGCGCCAGAAACAGGTTGGTCAACCCCATCAGAAGACCGTCAAGTCTCTGGAAAAATCCGGAGGTCACACCGACAAGCGTACCCAGCAGCACACTGATCAGCATGGCGGTCAGGCCAACGGCGATGGACACCTGTCCGCCCGCCATCATCCGCGCCAGGATATCACGGCCCAACTGGTCGGTGCCAAAGGGGTGAGCCATCATCGGTCCGGAATTGCGGGCCCGGATGTCAATGAAGGTCGGCTCCAGCGTCCAGATAAACGGACCGATGGTCACCGCCAGCACGATGAACAGAAAGATGGCGGCGCCAAACAGCGCGCCTTTGTGGGTCTTGAACTGATCCCACACATCCCACCACTGCGAGCGGCCGGAGGTGTCGGGCCCTGCCGGGGCTATAATCGGGGCATCAGTCATAGCGGATCCTCGGATCAAGCAGGCCGTAGAGAACGTCCGCGATCAGGTTGCACAGCACGATCAGCACAGCGAAGATGAAGGCAAGCGTCTGCACCATCGGCAGGTCATTGGCGTAGATGGCGGTGATCAGCAATTGCCCCAGGCCATTCACCTTGAAGATCTGTTCGGTAATGATGGCGCCGCCAAAAATCGAGGGAATGCCCAGCGCGATCACGGTGACCACCGGGATCATCGAGTTGCGCAACACATGCACCAGCAACACCACTTTCTCGGTCATGCCCTTGGCGCGCGCGGTGCGGACATAATCATGATTGAGATTGTCGAGCATCGAGGCGCGCATGAACCGCGACAACTGCGCCGTTGTCTGCAAGGCCAGCACCAGGACCGGCAGGGTCATCTGCCTGACCTGCTGGCCAAAGCTCTCGAAATCATTGACCACCAGCGTGGTGTCGTAAATCGATGGAAACCAGGGCAGCATGATTGCGAAAAACACGATCATCAGCACGCCCGAGAAGAATGGCGGCACCGAAAATCCGATCATCGACACGAAGGTGCCGATTTGATCGAACCAGGAATATTGCTTGTAGGCCGAAATGATGCCGATCGGCAGGGCGATCATCACGCCGACCACATAGGCAAGTCCGACAACCCAGGCCGTCTGCGGCAAGCGCTGGATGATGATGTCGAAGACCGGTGCGCGGAATTGCCAGGAGACAATGCGCTGCATGCCTTCGGAGAAACTCGTTCCAACCGCCCAGTCGATGAACACCAGTGGCTCGACCCAGAAGAACTGCTTGGCCCAGAGCAGGTAACGGATATAGGCAGGCGAATCGAGCCCGAGTGCATCGCGCATCTTCTGGCGCACATCCGGCGGGATACTGAGCGGCTGGTTGGCGAGCGGATCGCCAGGCGCCAGATCCAGCAGCAGGAAAATGATCAGACTGATGAGCACAAGCGTCGGTACGGCCAACATGAGTCGTCTGAATATGAATGTCAGCATTGGCGACGCCTCGGTTCAGCAGTATGGCGCGGAAAAATCGCAGCAAGCATGGATGGCCCCGCCGGAGCGGGACCATCCGTTTTCTGCATTACTTGATGCGGTACCAGTCCGCGACATTCCAAAGTTCGGAATCCCAGGTGTTGAGCACAACACCGCCGAGGCTGTTGGCATGCGCCGAAACGCGGCCACGATCGACCAGCGGTACGATTGTCATCGATTCCTTGGTGATCATCTCGTTGAGCTTCTTGGCGATTTCGGCGCGCTTGGAGATTTCGCCGGTTTTGCCGAGCTCGGCGACCAGTTCGTCATAAGCCGGATCGCAGTAGCGGTTGATGTTCTCACCCTGCCACTGTGATTCAGGCTTAGGAGCCTTCTCGCAGGTGTACTGGCCAAGATACTGCTCCGGATCGGTGCCGTCGAAGTTGTTGGCGTACATCTCCACGTCCGCATAAAACTTCTGGAAGGTGTCGGGAGAAGCCGGATCGCCGCCGAAGAACACCGAACCGTCAATGTTCTTGAGTTCGGTTTCGACGCCGACGTCAGACCACCACTGCTTGATCAGCGCCTGGAAGTCCTGACGCACGGCATTGGTTGAAGACTGGAACAGAAGCTTGAGCTTCTTTCCGTCCTTTTCGCGGACGCCATCACCACCAACGGCCCAGCCGGCTTCATCCAGAAGTGCCTTGGCACCGTCCACATCCTGAGCAATGCAATCCGTGTTGGGCGAAGCAAACAGTTCCGGTGCAGGCACCAGGTTGCAGGTCGGACGTCCGGCCTGGCCGTAACCGATTTCAACCAGCAGGGTGCGGTCGATGGCCATGGAAAGCGCCTGCCGTACCTTGAGATCGGAAAGGATCGGGTGCGGATGCTTGGCAGTTGAACGCTCGCCTTCAGCCAAGTCAGGCGATGGATCAGTCATGTTCATTTCAATGCGCTCGACCAGCGTACCGAAACCGGAAACAGGCGTGCCCTTGCCGCCTTCTGCCATCTGGGCAATGACTTCGGGAGCCAGCTGCAGGTTCCACGCATAGTCGAATTCGCCGGTTTCCATAACCGCGCGACCGGCAGAAGCCGCGTCGCCGCCGCCCTTGAAGGTCAGTGTCGCAAACGCCGGCTTGGCGGGGTCGCGATAGTTTTCATTGGCCTTCATGGTGATGACGTCGTTCGGCTTGAAGTCGGTGACGACAAACGGTCCGGTGCCGATCGGGCCAAAATTGGCCGAGGTGCATTCCTGGGCCTTCGCGCCAAGGCAATCCTTGAACTGTGCTGCCTGGATGACTGGCGACTGACCACCAACAAACGCAGCATACGGAACAGGCTTCGGCGAGTCGAACTTGACGATGACCGTAAGGTCGTCGGGTGTTTCAATGCTTTCGACATTGTCGAATTTTGCGCTTTGGGCACAGCCCCCGTCTGGCGCCATGCAGTAGTCTGCTGTGAACTTGACGTCAGCCGAGGTCACTGGGGTGCCGTCAGACCACAACAGGCCTTCCTTCAGCTTCCAGGTAATCGATGTCAGATCAGCGGAAACACCGCCGTTTTCAACGGTCGGGATTTCGTCGACAAGATAGGGAACCAGAGCTCCCTTTTCGTCAAAGCGTGCCAGCGGCTCGACGATGAGCGAGGAAGCTTCAATGTCCTTGGTGCCGCCCGAGAGGTACGGGTTGAGGATCGAGGGCGCCTGCCAGTAAATGATCTTGACGTCGCCGTCTGTGCCGCGTTCGGCATGGGCGATAGGTGCAATCGCCATCGCGGCAACGGCGCCCATCAGAATGGTCTTAAGTCTCATGGCTGTCTCCTTTTTGAACTTCTAGTTCGTTGTTTTGCCGTTGGTTGGTTCCCCGGTCTTTGTCATGCTCTCCGAATACAGGTGGCATGCCACCTGTCTTCCGTCTCCGAAGTCATAGACGCTGGGCTCGATCTGCCGGCAGATATCCATGACTTTGGGGCATCGGGTAGAAAAATTGCAGCCCTTGGGTGGGTTGGCGGGCGAGGGCACGTCACCCTGCAGCACGATCGGGGTCCGGTTCCGTTCGGAGTCGGGATCGGGTTCGGGAACCGCCGACAGCAGCGCCTGGGAGTAGGGATGCAACGGGTCGGCAAACAACAGTTCGCGCGATGCGACTTCAACGATCCGTCCCAGATACATCACCGCCACGCGGTCGGCGATATGGCGCACCATCGACAGGTCGTGGCTGATGAACAGATAGGTCAGATTCAACCGCTTCTGCAGGTTTTCGAGCAGATTGACCACCTGCGCCTGGATCGACACGTCAAGGGCAGCGATCGGTTCGTCACAGACGATGAATTTGGGATTGAGCGCCAGGGCCCGGGCAATGCCGATGCGCTGGCGCTGGCCGCCGGAAAATTCATGCGGATAGCGTTTGGCAAAGGCATGGTTGAGCCCGACCCAGTCCATCAGCTCATAGATCCGCGCAAGCCGTTCATCCGAGGCCAGCTTCATGTGCTCGTCGAGCGGCTCGCCGATAATATTGGCGACCGTCATCCGCGGATTGAGGCTGGCCTGCGGATCCTGGAAGATCATCTGCATCATCGGCCGCTTTGACCGCAGGCTGTCGCGGTCGACATGGGCTATCTCTGAGCCGTTGATTTCGACGGTGCCGGCGGTGACATCGTAAAGTCGCAGGATGGAGCGTCCGACCGTGGACTTGCCGCAGCCGGATTCGCCGACCAGACCAAGTGTCTCGCCGGGCATGATGTCGAAACTGATGCCATCGACGGCCTTGATGTCGCCGACATGCGTCCGGAACAGTCCCGAATGGATCGGGAAATACATCTTCAGGTCGCGGACCTTGACCAGCGGGCGTGCAGGGTCAGCGTCAGCCGTGTGGGTGACTTCAGCCATTGACGGCCTCCGGCTCTGGCGTTGACGCCTTGTCCAGCAGGAAACAGGCGGCGCGATGCCCCGGCGCTGCCGTTGCATAAAGAGCCGGATTTTCCACCGCACACCGGTCGAAGGCATATTTGCACCGGTTGCGGAACGAGCAAGCAACCGGCGCCTCGTACATGATCGGCGGTTGCCCCTCGATGACCTGCAATTTCTCGGCGCGCGGGCCGCGTACGGCTGGCACGGTCTTCAGCAAAGCCTGCGTGTAGGGGTGCTGCGGGTCCTTGAAAATCTGGTTGACCGGACCTTCTTCGACCACCTGGCCGGCATACATCACCATCACCCTGTCAGCGATTCCGGCAATGACGCCAAGATCGTGGGTGATCCAGATAATCGCCATGCCGAGCTTCCGGCGCAGGTCTTTCACCAGCTCGATGATCTGTGCCTGAAGGGTGACATCCAGCGCCGTCGTCGGCTCGTCAGCGATCAGCACCTTCGGATCGCAGGCCAGTGCAATGGCGATCATCACGCGCTGACGCATGCCACCTGAGAACTGATGCGGAAAATCCTTCAGCCGTCGTTCGGGATCTGGAATGCCGACCAGTTGCAGAAGCTCAATCGAACGCGTTCGTGCCTCGGCTTTTGAGAGACCGAGATGCGCCCGCAACGGCTCCGCCAGTTGAAAGCCGATCGTATAGACCGGATTGAGAGATGTCATAGGGTCCTGAAAGATGAAGCCGATTTTGGACCCGCGCACCTGTCGCAGTTCCTCCGGGCTGATCTTGAGCAGGTCCTGACCATCGAACATCACCGTACCGTTCCGCATCTCCGCAGGCGGAGACGGCAACAGCCGCAACAGCGACATCATGGTCACCGATTTTCCGGAACCGCTTTCCCCCACCACGCCGAGCAATTCGTCGGGATGTAGATGGAAGTCGACTGAGTTCACCGCGTGCACTTCACCGCCGCGGGTACGGAAAACCGTATTAAGCCCTTTAACATCCAGAATTGGCAAAGCCGTGTCTGGCATACTGTACCCCTCGGGAATGTTTTCCCGTTATTTTTTGTTGCCGGTCTGATCTTTCGATTGCCGGTTGCCCTTACTATTGACCAATTTTCCCGTGGTTGACCAGTGGGGTTTTTGAAATTGAGTGATAAGTGTTCAAACGCCGCGTCATTCGACAGGAGATTTCCCGCAGAACCGGCTATGGACAAGGCTCCTCAGAGCGAACAAAGATGTGGAAATCGGCTGTAACTCGAAAATCACAACATTGGTTTGGGTAAAATGATGGAAAAATATTCTAATTCTCGAGACATTCTGGCAAAGCTGGTTTCCTTCCCTACGGTAAGCCGGGACACCAATCTGCCGCTTGTCGAGTGGGTAGAATCCTATCTCGAGAGCTTCGGAATTGCCTCGGAGCGGATCCCCAGCCCCTGCGGCACGAAGGCGCATCTCTATGCCCAGACCGGTCCGAATATCGACGGCGGCGTCATTTTGTCAGGTCACACCGATGTGGTTCCGGTCGAGGGCCAGAACTGGTCAACCGATCCCTGGGCACTGACCGAGCGGGATGGAAAATTGTTCGGGCGCGGGTCCTGCGACATGAAGGGCTTTGATGCGCTGGCGCTGCTCGCCATGGCGCGCGCCTCGACACGCCCGCTCATGCGGCCTTTGCAATTGGCGCTGTCATTTGATGAAGAAGTCGGCTGTGTCGCTGTCGTTGATCTGGTTGAAACCATGCTCGGCGCTCTGCCGCGCGCCCGCGAAGTCATTGTCGGTGAACCGACGATGATGCGGGTGGTCACCGGCCACAAGGGCGGGCTTGGCTACCGGGTCCATGTCCGCGGCTTCGAGGTCCATTCGTCGCTTTTGCCCTATGGCGTCAGCGCCATTATGCAGGCGGCAAAACTGATCGAGTGGGCCAACCAGCGCAATGCCGAAAATGTAGCGCGCACACCGTCTGAACTTGCCGCGCCGTTCGAGCCGCCTTTCACCACGCTGCATGTCGGCACCATTGAAGGCGGCACCGCGCACAACATCACCGCCAAGGATTGCCACTTCTTCATCGAATTCCGCTTTGTCCCCGGGGAAAGCCCCGAGGAATGGGCAAGCCTCTTCGAAGCCAAGGCAGCCGAGCTGACAGCCGAGATGCAGAAAATCCATCCCGATACCGGAATTGATCTGACGCGCGGATTTGGCCTCCCGGCGCTGACGCCCGAGACAGATGGCCCAGCCGAAACGCTGGCGCGGCGCTTGACCGGCGACAACGGCCGGCACGTGGTCAGCTACGGTACCGAAGGCAGCCAGTTCCAGACCCGCGGTTATTCCACCGTGATCTGCGGCCCCGGCGACATCGCCCAGGCGCATCAGCCCGACGAGTTCTTGTCGCTCGAACAGCTTGCCGCCGGCGAAGCGTTCATGGACAGGCTTCTCGATACGCTGTGTGCCTGAAGCGGGCCGTACCCGCTTTAGCTCAACGAGGTGCGAGATACTCGATCAGACAGGGTCGCGGAAGTTCCTTGAGTGCCGCGATCAGCTCGTCCTGACTTGCAACTCGTCGAGACGGTAGTCCGTAGGCACTGGCCACGATTGAGAAATCCGGTGCCGATGGGGTGACGCCGATCGGCGCTATGCTGGCCGACACCATTGATGTCTCGATTTCCATGTAACCGGAATTGTTCCAGACCAGGAACGCGACATCGGCGTTGCAATCGCGCGCGCTGCCGAGTTCGGCCAGGGTGAACTGAAACCCGCCATCGCCCAGAAGTGCGACAGCTGGGCGGCCGGGTTGGCCGAGCGCAGCTCCAATCGCGGCTGGTGCAGCGTAACCCAATGTGCCAAAGCCGGTGGCGGAATTGAACCAGGCGGTTTCCCGCGGCGCTTCAACATACATGTTGCCGGCATAGATCAGTTGGGTTGAATCTCCGACCAGTGTGGCGTCGGGCATGGCACGCCAGATTTCGTGGCAAAGATCGATATGGCTGCCATACGTCTCGCCGATCTCGGCCAAGGCGAGTTCACGCACAGCCTTGCTGCGCTTTGCCCCGTCACCGGTTGATTTTCGTGCCCACGCATCCCTGTTCGAGAGCATGTTGTCAAGGAATGAGCCGAGGTCAGCTGTGACCGGCAAGGCCGGCAATGGTCCGCGCGCCAGTTGAGCGCTGTCGATATCGACCCGGATCAGGTTTTTGGGCAGCGTGAAGCCGCCATCCTCATACATGTCGCAATCGGTCGGCCCCAATTCGGTTCCCAGAGCCAGTACAAGATCAGCTGTCATCAGCAAATCCCGGACGCAGGCCAGGCTTGGGCTAGCGGGCAGATCGAGATCGTGGCCCGCCATGATGCCTCGGGAATTGGTGGTGCTGATCACCGGGGCATCAAGCGCCTGGGCGAAGTTCCGGACAGCCGAGGCGTGAGCAACAGCGCCGCCACCAATCAGGATCACCGGCATTTTTGCATCAGCGCACATACGCTGGGCCGTCGCCAGATCAGCCGCCGACGGGTTCGGGCGAGGGTTTAACGGCATTGTGAAGGTCTGCTTTCCGGCAGGCAGCTTCATGATGTCGGTGGGAATCTCGATATGTACAGGGCCGGGGCGGCCGCTGGTCATGACGGCAAAAGCCTGCGCGAGCACATCGGACAGCTGTGCCGGATCGGTGAGCGTGAAGGACCGCAGCGCCACGGTGCTGACAAGTCCGGACTGGTCGGGGAGTTCATGCAGATGACCGCGCCCATTGCCCAGTGTCGCAGTCGCATTGACCCCGGAGATCACCAGCATCGGAATGCTGTCGGCCCGCGCCTGCGCCATGGCCGTAAGTGTGTTGGTCAGGCCCGGGCCGGTGATGACAATGCACACGCCGGGACGTCCGGTGACCCGCGCATAGCCATCCGCCATGAAGCCGGCGCCCTGTTCATGGCGCGGCGTTATGTGGCGGATCGCACTGTCGGCCAGTCCGCGATAAAGTTCGATGGTGTGAACACCGGGAATGCCGAAGACGGTGTCGACACCGGCCTGTTCCAGCATCACGACAAGCGCTTCGCCAACAGTCATAGGGCGGTCGTGCATCAGATTGTCCCCACAAAGCGCGCGATGCGCCGGGAGGCTTCTTCAACCGCCACGTCCGGCACGGTCAGGCTGAGCCGTACCAGCTTGCCGCCGCTGTCGCCGAAGGAGGATCCCGGCATCACCGCAACGCCGGCCTCGAGCAGGCGCCAGGCAAATGTTTCGCCATCAAGGCCGGTGCCGGACACATCCAGCACGATGAACATGCCTGCCTGCGGGCGGAACGGCACAATGCCGTCAACCTTTTCAAGCCGGTCGGCAAAAACGCCAGAGCGCCGTTTGTAGGAGTCCCGCATCAGCGCTGATGTCTGCATATCGGAGGTCAGCGCAAACGCTGTCATGTCGGCGATGAAGGGCTGATTGCCAAACAGCATGGTTTCCGAAAGCGGCAACAGTTTTTCGCAAAACTCGTGCGGGCCGACAGCCCATCCGCTTCGAAAGCCCGGTGCGGCATGCGACTTGGAGATCGACGAGACTGCGATGACAAGGTCAGCAAGATCGGGATTATCGAATGGCGAGGCGAAAACGCCGTCAAATACCAACTCTTCATACACCTCGTCAGCAATTATCCAGATGTCATGCTTTTGACAGACTGCGCCAATCTTGGCCAATTCGCCAGCCTCAAGCACGGCGCCGGTCGGATTGTGCGGCGAATTCAACAGCAGCACGCGGGAGTGGGGCGTAATCGAGGCTTCAAGATCTTCAGCGGTCATCCGGAACCCGTTCTCCGGTCTCAGCGGCACCGATTGCCGATGCGCGCCGCTGGCAACGATGACGCCTTCATAGGTGGCGTAGAACGGATCGCCGACCAGCACACCGTCACCCGGACCGGTCAGGGCCATCATGGTCGCAAACAGCGCTGTCTGGGTGCCGGGAAAACACAGCACATTGTTGACGTCCACGTCAGCACGTCGCTTTGCATAGCGGGCCGCAATCGCCTCGAGCAGTTTCGGCTCGCCGCGGCCGCTCGAATAGCCGGTGCGCCCGGCAAGCATCGACTGATGACAGACTTCGAAGAGGCGCGGATCCGGCGGCAAATCGGGCTCGCCGATGGTCAGCTCGATGATGTCGGCGCCTTCGGCCTTCATCTCCCGGCAGCGCTGGTGAATGGCCCATTTGGCGCCGCCGGTGTGAGCCAGACGATCTGTGATTGCGGCATATTGCATTTTATTATTCCCTGAATTCTGCCGGGTCGATCCCCAGCAGTATTGCCACTGAATCGAGCGCGATCCGGACCACGTCGAGGCGCGCGAAGTCATCGCCGCCCATGGATATTTCAATCCAGAGACCGTCGAGCAACGCGTTGAGCACGATCCCCTGTCTGCGGATATCTTCTGCGGAGGCCAGCGATCCGCGCTCGGCCATGACTTCGCCAACCAGTTGTTCGATGAGATCACGGAACCTCCGGTAGCCTTCGCGGTGCGCTTCGGCCATCACCGGATCAGAATTCACCGTGCCGATGAAGGCAGCCCAGATCGACAGTGTTCGACCGTCGGCCACAGGCGCGGTGACGCTGGCGCGGATCAGCCCGGCGAGCCGTGAATGTGCCGACCCGTCGCCGCAGCCGGTTGCAGCCGCCGCTGTCAGATCCGATATGAAGGTCCGGTAGGCCGCCGCGACCAGCCGCTCCTTGTTGACGAAATAGCGACGGATCAAGCCCGGTGTGACGCCGGCGCGCGCGGCAACTTCCCGCACGGTTGCGCCCGCCAGCCCCAATTCGGCGATGCTGTCGAGCGTTGCGGCAATCAGATCGTTTTGCCGCACCGCTTCGGGTTGATGATGAAACGTCCGCCGCGTCATTCCCGCCAAACCGGTCGGGTGAGGCAAGTAGGGCCGCCTTCGCAGGGGATGCACAGCGCATCGGCGTTGAACACGCGGACGCGGCACTTGGCGTTTTCCATCAGTGCGCGGGTTTTGGGAAACCCGTCGACCATCAGCACGTCGCCCGGCGTCAGCGGCAGAACATTGAGGTTGAGGCCGTTGGATGCGGCAAACTCATCCGCCGGGGCTTCAAGCAAGGTGTAGCCGCGATCCTTGAGCAATTGCCAGAAGGCGACAGGAAGCATCGGCGCGTAGACCAACGCCAGTCGCTCATCAAGCGGTGAGACAACCGACATCAGATGCAGGCAGGCGTCGGCGCCATTGCCAAGTGGAAGGTCGAAGCCCAGCACTGAGACGCCGTGCGGGGCAAGTATTGCCGCCAATTGTTCAATACCGGCCTGATTGGTACGCACACCGCGACCGACAGCCAGCGTTGTTGTGTCGACCCAGACACAATCGCCACCTTCAACCGCACCCGGAGCCTCGATCCGGCCCAGGATCGGAATTCCAGCAGCTTCATAGGCGGCTGCATGCAAGTCCGGCTCAGCCATGCGTCCGGGCTTGCCCATGCGCAGGATGATCGCCCCATGATCGGAAACCAGCGACGGGTCATGCGTAAACATCGCGTCGGCAAGGCCGTCACCATTGTCTTCAATCCAGATGATCTCGGTGCCGCAGGAGGCAACAAGATCGGCAAAGACGTCAAACTGTTCAATGGCGCGTGCTCCATCAAAGCCGGGGCCATAGTGCCAATCCACTGCCTTGGCCGAAAGCAGGCTCTTGCCGGGTTTGCGCATTGCAACCCGCTTCAGCGGGGCGGCCATCGATTGAGATCCGTATGTCATGTGGGGGTCCGTTCGGATGAAGTGCATTTTATGAAATTATACACTTGATTAATTAGTGCGCAAGGGCCACCATCGGCCAACTTCGCAACAGACGGAGCAACAAAAGGGAACGTATGAGCAGTCCACAAATCGCTGCAGGGACCGGCACCGACAATTCACCGCCAGCTGTGCAGGTCGCTGATCTGCACAAGACATTTGGCGAGCTTGAAGTTCTCAAGGGCGTGTCGTTGACGGCCCGAACCGGCGATGTGGTGGCCATCATCGGTGGATCCGGGTCCGGCAAGTCGACCCTGCTTCGCTGCATCAACATGCTGGAACTGCCGACCCAGGGCGCCATAAGCATCAAGGGCGAAACCATCGAGATGCAGCCCGATGGGCGCGGCGGCCTTAAACCCGCCAATGCCGGCCAGCTGCGCCGCATCCGCACCCGCCTTGCCATGGTGTTTCAGAGCTTCAATCTGTGGCAGCACATGACGGTTCTGGGCAATATTATCGAAGCGCCTGTGCAGGTCATGGGCGTGCCGCGCGATGAGGCAATCGCCCGCGCCGAGGTTCTGCTGGAGCGCGTCGGCCTGTCCGACAAGCGCGATGTCTACCCGGCATTCCTGTCTGGCGGTCAGCAACAGCGCGCTGCCATCGCCAGGGCCCTTGCGGTCGAACCGGAAGTCATGCTGTTTGACGAACCGACCTCTGCACTTGATCCGGAACTGGTCGGCGAAGTGCTGGCCGTTATCGCCGATCTGGCGCGCGAAGGCCGCACCATGCTGCTGGTCACTCACGAGATGAATTTCGCCCGGGAGGTCGCCAACCACGTGGTGTTCCTGGCCGACGGTGTGATCGAAGAAGAAGGTTCACCGGATATCGTCTACAGCGCGCCGGAATCGGAGCGCCTGCAAAAATTCCTCGCGACTGTTCAATAGTCCGGGGCGAATGGGCAAAGCCCGAATATGATAACCCGAATTCCATAAAAGGGGAGAAACCATGAAGACCAAGATCATCACAGCCATCGCCGCTCTCGGCCTGACATTTGCGGCCAGTGCAGCATCCGCTGAAGCGCTGCGCGTTGGCGTTGCTGCCGAACCTTACCCGCCATTCACCGAGCCGGATGCTTCCGGCAACTGGGCCGGTTGGGAAATTGAATTCATGAACGCCGTCTGCGCCGAGGCCAAGCTTGATTGCGTGGTCACCCCGGTGGCCTGGGATGGCATCATTCCTGCGCTGATGTCCAACAAGATCGACGCCATTGTCGGCTCGATGTCGATCACCGAAGAGCGCATGAAGTCGATCGCTTTCTCCGACAAATATTACAACACTCCGGCCGTGATCGCGACCTCGAAGGGCTCGGGCATCACCCCGGACGCCGCTGGCCTCAAGGGCAAGATCCTCGGTGTTCAGGTGTCCACCATCCACCAGGACTACATGACCACCCATTTTGGTGATGTGGCTGCCGAGATCAAGGAATACCAGACCCAGGACGAAGCCAACCAGGATCTAGCTGCCGGTCGCGTTGACGCCGTCATGGCGGATTCGCTGGCGCTTGATGCCTTCGTCAAATCCGACGACTGCTGCGAAATCGTCGGCGCTGTTGAAGACGATCCGGCCATTCTCGGTGCCGGCGTTGGCATTGGCCTGCGCCAGGGCGACGATGAGCTGCGCGAAAAGTTCAACACGGCGATCGCGGCCATTCTTGATAACGGAACCTATGCGGAATTCTCGAAGGCCTATTTCGACTTCGACATCTACGGCAAGTAATATGCCTGAACAGGCGCACTGCGCTGCTGCTGGCCCGGCGGGTTTAACTCGCCGGGCCAGTGAGGCCGTTTCAAATGTTTGACTGGATAACAGGCCTTTCCGCCTGGGAGCTTCTGGCGCTGAACCCGCCGGGCTGGGGCGGCGTGCTGCTCAAAGGTCTGGCGATCTCGCTTCAGGTCGCCGTAGGCGGCTATATTCTGGGGTTCCTGATCGGCATCGGCGGCGCCACCGGCAAGCTCTATGGCGGCCCCATCCTGCGCGATGTGCTGGATGTCTACACCACGCTGGTCCGCGCTGTGCCGGAACTGGTTCTCATTCTGCTGCTCTATTATGCCGGAACCGATGCCCTTAACCAGTCCCTGGTGCTGATCGGCGCCGAGCGCATGGACATCAGCGGTCTGGCTGCCGGTATCTTCGTCATCGGCGTGGTTCAGGGCGCCTATCAGACTGAAGTTCTGCGCGGCGCTTTCAAGGCGGTGCCGCACGGACAGATCGAGGCGGCGCGTGCCTATGGCATGTCGTCGCTGCAGGTTCTGCGGCGCATCACGCTTCCCGGCATGTTGCCGCACGCCGTGCCCGGTCTTTCCAATCTCTGGTTGATCGCTACCAAGGATACTGCTCTGCTGGCTGTCGTCGGTGTTGCGGAGCTGACGCTGGTCACGCGTCAGGCCGGTGGCACGACCAAGCACTATTTCACATTCTTCTTTGCTGCCGGCTTGCTCTATCTGATGGTGACACTGCTTTCCAATGTCGCCATCCGCCGGATTGAACGCCATGCCCGCCGCGGCATACCGGCGGTGCGCTGATGCAATCCGAGACACGACGCTGGAATGAACCGCACCGCCTGGTGCTGCTGGCGATCGCCATTGGGATCATCCTGTTTGCTGCGATCAACATGCGCTGGGACTGGCTGCCGCGCTATTCCGGCAAGCTGCTCACCGGCGTCGGCACCACGCTCTGGCTGTTGTTTCTGACCAGTGTGCTGGGCTTTTTGCTGGCTGTGCCGCTCGGGCTCGCCCAGGCGGCAGGCCCTGTCTGGCTCTCCGGCCCTGCCCGTGCCTTCTGCACCGTGATCCGCGGCACGCCCTTGCTCTTGCAATTGTGGCTTCTCTATTACGGCCTAGGTTCGCTGTTTGCCTACTGGCCGGAAATCCGCCAGTCCTGGGCCTGGCCCTATCTGCGCTCGGCCTGGCCCTATGGTGTGTTGGCGCTGACGATGTCGTTTGCCGGATACGAGGGCGAGGTAATGCGCGGGGCTTTCGCGGGGGTTCCCAAGGGCGAACTCGAGGCCGCACGGGCTTACGGCATGTCGCCATTCACGGCGTTCCGGCGCATCTGGCTGCCGCGCGCCATTCACCGGGCTTTGCCGACGCTGGCCGGTGAAACCGTGCTGCAGCTCAAGGCCACGCCGCTGGTCGCCACCATCACTGTGGTCGATGTCTATGCCATCATCTCGC
Organism: Hoeflea sp. IMCC20628; assembly: GCF_001011155.1. NCBI lineage: Bacteria > Pseudomonadati > Pseudomonadota > Alphaproteobacteria > Hyphomicrobiales > Rhizobiaceae > Hoeflea > Hoeflea sp. IMCC20628. The sequence goes on along the minus strand of NZ_CP011479.1, from coordinate 3,076,784 downwards.
GCGTGCGCCAGGACACCTATCTGACCTATGAGCCGCTGTTGCTGCTGGCGCTGATCTACATGATCCTGACCGGTGTTCTGGTGCTGGCCTTCCGCTGGCTCGAAGCCAAGGTGCCGGTCAAGGGCAGTTGACTGTGTCCAGTTCAAGATGATTGGCTCTAAGCGGAGGCCGGCCGTTTCCGGCTTGCACTCGGCGACAGGTCGAACTGCCGGCTGAACGCGCGTGAAAATGCAGATTCCGAGGAGAATCCCGTCCGCGATGCGATATCGGTCATGCTCAACCGTGTGTCACTGACCAGCCGCCGCGCCGCCGCCAGCCTCAGCGACAGGAAATAGGCACCCGGTGTCTGGCCCATCTGCCGGGAAAACAATTGTTCCAGCCCGCGCGCCGACATCGACACCCGCTTGGCGATCGCGGCGATGCTGACTGGTGCGTCGACATGGGTTTCCATGATCCGGATCGAACGCACCAGACGCGGATCATGCCGCGCATCACCCAGGGTCGCGTTGACCTGCGCGTCACCTGCCGCGCGCAAATAGTCATGAACGAAGCTGGTTGCCACTTCCAGCGCTGCCGGATGGCCGAGTTCACGCCCGACCAGATCCACCATCATGTCTAACGTCGGTGATGCGCCTGATGTTGTCACGAAACGCCGGTCGATAACGTAGCGATCCGGACGAAGGTCAACATTCGGGAATGCTGCGGCGAATTCCTCGAAATCTTCCCAATGGGTTGCTGCACGGTGTTCATCCAGCAGTCCCGCGCGCGCCAGCAGCCAGGCTCCCGATTCAATGCCGATGACGAGACGTGCATTTCTTGCTGCCCGGTAGATATGCGCAATCAACTTGCGGTCGGTCATCTGCGGTGCGCCAAAACCTGCGATGATCGCCAGCACATCACACCGGGATGAAGGGTCATGCTTGCCTGAGACGGGCCAGGCGATACCGGAGGATGTGATCGGTGAGGTCCCGTCCACGGAAACAAATCGCCAGTCGAAAACCGTACTGCCAGCCTGCCTGTTGGCGGCCCTCAGGGGCTCGACAGTGCTTGCCAGTGTCAGCAATGAACACCCCGGAACAACCAGAAAATTGACGCTCATGGGTGGCTTGGAGTCTGAATATTCCTGCGTGAGTTCGCTTTGTGTCATGTTGTCTTCGTAAATTGGAATGCATGTGGCTGCAAGCCAGTCATCATTGTGCGACCATCAAGAAGAGGAGTGACCGCATGCCATTGACCATGAATCGCGAGGTTTTCATCACCTGCGCCGTCACCGGATCCGGCGCCACTCAGGATCGAAGCCCGCACGTGCCGCGTTCGCCCAAGCAGATTGCCGAGTCCGCCATTGACGCGGCCAAGGCCGGAGCCGCGATTGTGCATTGCCATGTGCGCGATCCCGAGACCGGCAGCCCGCGCCGCGATGTGGCGCTCTACCGCGAAGTCACCGAACGCATCCGCGAAGCGGAAGTCGATGTCGTCTTGAACCTCACCGCCGGAATGGGCGGCGACATGGTGTTCGGACCGACCGAAAGGCCATTGCCGCTCAATCCGGTCGGCACCGACATGGCCGGTGCATCCGAGCGCATGAAACACATTCTGGAATGCTTGCCTGAGATGTGCACGCTTGATTGCGGCACGATGAATTTCGCCGAGGCTGATTACGTCATGACCAACACACCCGGCATGCTGCGAGCCATGGGCGCCATGATGACCGAACTCGGTGTCAAACCGGAAGTCGAGGCATTCGACACCGGCCATCTCTGGTTCGCCAAGGAACTGGTCAAGGAAGGCGTGCTTGCGCCGGATGCGCTGGTGCAGCTTTGCATGGGCGTGCCGTGGGGCGCACCCGATGACCTCAACACCTTCATGGCGATGGTCAACAACGTACCTGACGACTGGAACTGGTCGGCCTTCGCGCTTGGCCGCAACCAGATGGCCTATGTCGCAGCCTCAGTACTGGCCGGCGGTAATGTTCGCGTTGGTCTTGAAGACAATCTCTGGCTCGGTAAGGGCCAACTCGCCACCAACGCACAGCTGGTCGAGCGCGCCGCGTCAATCGTCGAAAATATGGGCGCGCGGGTCATCGGTCCGCAGGAAGTGCGTGAGCGTCTCAACCTGACCAAGCGCGCGCCGACCGCCAATTGAAACGCCTAGGGGAGGGTGCCATGGAAAAGGTCAAGTTCACAGCAATGAAGGATGGCGACCGGGAGGATTATGAATTCCTCACCGGGCACGAAATCGACTATGCCGCCAAAACCGCCGAGCGGCTTCTGGCAGCCATGGTCGATCTCGACAAGAGCCTGTCGGGCTACCAGGTCACTCGGCTCGGCCATTTGTTGCAGGCCGCCACTCGTGCCTGGCGCGATGGCGCCGATGTGGATTGGGTTGTGTCCGCGCTTCTGCATGATATCGGCGATATCTACGCGCCCTACAATCACGATGAATATGCCGCCGCCATCCTCAAGCCCTTTGTGCGCGAGCAATGCGCCTGGGTGGTGGAGAAGCACGGCGATTTTCAAAAACTCTATTATGCCCAACATGTTGGCGGCAATCCGCATTCGCGCGATGCCTACAAGGGGCATGCCTATTACGATGATTGCGCCGCATTCTGCGAACGCTGGGATCAGAACAGTTTTGACCCCGATTACCCGCATGAAGGCATCGAATTCTTCCGCGACATGGTCGAACAGGTCTTCGCCCGCAAAGCCTACGATCCCTTAGTGATCCGTGCCGGCGAACGGGTTGCCCTGACAGACATAACCATTGCCAGAGAGCGAAACGCATGAGCAAAAAATTGAAAGCTGCCATCATTGGCGGCGGCGTCATTGGCGGCGGCTGGGCTGCCCGGTTCCTTCTCAACGGTTGGGACGTTGTCGTCTCCGATCCCGATCCGGAAGCCGAACGCAAGGTTGGTGAAGTGCTTGCCAATGCAAGACGGTCACTGCCGGCTCTTTCCGATGTCAGCGTGCCGAAGGCGGGCAAGCTCAGCTTTGCCGCCTCTATCGCAGAAGCGGTTGCAGACGCCGACTGGATCCAGGAAAGCGCGCCCGAGCGCCTCGACATCAAGCACACCATTTTTGCTGAAATCCAGACCCATTGTGGCCAGGACGCGCTGATCGGTTCGTCCACGTCGGGCTTCAAGCCATCTGAACTGCAACAGGGTGCGGCAAGGCCGGAGCAGATCTTCGTCGCCCATCCGTTCAACCCGGTCTATCTGCTGCCGGTGATCGAGCTTGTCGGGGTTCAGGAAACTGTCGAGCGCGCAAAAGTCGTGCTCGAAGACATCGGCATGAAGCCGCTGATCGTGCGCAAGGAAATTGACGCCCACATTGCCGACCGCTTTCTCGAAGCCGTCTGGCGCGAGGCGCTGTGGCTGATCAAGGATGGCGTTGCCACCACCGAGGAAATCGACGACGTCATCCGCTATGGCTTCGGTATGCGCTGGGCTCAGATGGGCCTGTTCGAGACCTACCGCATCGCCGGCGGTGAGGCGGGCATGCGCCACTTCATAGCCCAGTTCGGCCCGTGCCTCTCCTGGCCCTGGACCAAGCTGATGGATGTGCCGGAACTCACTGAAGAACTGACCAACATGATCGCCGATCAGTCGGACGCCCAGTCAGGCATGCATTCGATCCGCGAACTCGAGCGCATCCGCGACGACAATCTGGTTGCCATAATGCGGGCTTTGAAGGGGCGCAATTGGGGCTCGGGAGAGCTGCTCAATATTCAGGATGCGCGCAACAAGCCGCCGCTGCCGACCGACATTGATCACCCGTTGACGACGCTTGAGCGGGTCATCCCGGTCGACTGGATGGATTACAATGGCCACATGAACGAAAGCCGCTACGGCCAGGTGTTTTCTGATGCCGGCGATGTGGTGATGCAGATGGTTGGCGCAGATCAGGCTTATATCGATGGCGGTCTGTCCTATTTCACCGTCTCCAATGAAATCGGCTACCTCAACGAGACCCATCTTGGCGATGTGATCCACGTCCGCACCCAGGTGCTCGAAGCCCGCGGCAAGAAGCTGCGGCTCTACCACGAGATGATCCGGACCGCTAACGGGGAACTGCTTTCGACCTGCAATCAGCTGCTGCTCCATGTCTCGCTCGAAACCCGTCGCTCCTGCGAACCGGAAGGTGCGGTACTGGCTAAGATCACGGCACTCGGCGAAGCCCAGTCGAAACTGCCCAAGCCCGCCAGCATGCGCAACTGAATGGGACACGATATGAGCAAGCGGGTTCTCATCACCGGCGGCGGATCGGGCATTGGCAAGGCCATGGCTCAGGCCTTTGCAGCCGATGGTGCCCGGGTCTTTGTCACCGATATGGACGAGGCCGCGTTGGCTCAGTGCCCCGGCAGTTGGCTGAAGATGACCGGTGACGCCAGCGCTCCTGAGCATGTGCAGGCGGTCTTCGGTCGTATCGCCAGCGAGTGGGGTAGCGTTGACGTGGTCTGCGCCAATGCAGGCATTGCCGGGCCCACGGCTCTGGTCGAGGACGTGCAGATTGAGGATTTTCGCCGCTGCATCGCCGTCAATCTGGAAGGTGCATTTCTGGCCGCCAAATATGCGGCTCCGATGATGAAGGCACAGAAATCGGGCGTTATCCTGATCACCTCCTCGAATGCGGGCATCAACGGCTTTCCCAACCGCTCACCTTATGCCTCTGCAAAATGGGCGGAGATCGGACTGATGAAGACACTCGCCATGGAGCTCGGCCCCTACGGCATCCGTGCCAATGCGATCGCGCCGGGCTGTGTTGAAGGTCCGCGGATCGACGGCGTCATCGCGCGCGAGGCCAAGGCCAAGGGAACCACGCCCGAAGCCATCCGGGCAGGTTACGAGGCGGGCGTTTCAATGCGCTCCTTCGTCTCGGCTGAAGACATTGCCAACATGGCCGTTTTTCTGGCGTCCGACGGTGCCCGGCTGGTCTCTGGCCAGGTGATTGCCGTTGATGGCCATACTGAAAACCCCGACCCAAAGGTGTAAAAAAATGGATTTCGGACTGACCCAGGAACAGGAGATGATCGTCGAGACCACACGGGCTTTCGTCGAGAATGAACTCTATCCGCACGAAGCCCAGGTCGAGCGCACCGGCCATCTCGATATGGATCTGGTGCGCGAGATCCAGCAGAAGGCGATTGCCGCGGGGCTCTACGCTGCCAACATTCCCGAAGAGTTCGGCGGCGCCGGTCTCGATACACCGACATGGCTCTTGTACGAGAAGGAACTTGGCCGCGCCAATTATGCGTTGCACTGGACCTGTATCGCGCGCCCCTCAAATATCCTGTGCGCCGGAACGCCTGATCAGCGCGCCCGCTATCTCGAACCTTGCGTCGCTGGCGAAAAATGGGATTGCCTGGCCATGACCGAGCCCGGCGCGGGCTCCGACCTGCGCGGCATGAAGGCCAGCGCCAAGCTGGATGGATCCGACTGGGTGCTCAACGGCACCAAGCATTTCATTTCCCACGCCGATATTGCCGATTTTTCGATCTGCTTCATGGCGACCGGTGAAGAGGATACACCGCGCGGACCGAAAAAACTGATCACCGCGTTCTTCGTCGACAAGGACACGCCCGGCTATGCGGTGCGCGACGGCTACCGCAATGTCTCCCATCGCGGCTATACCAACGCCATCCTCGAATTCGACAATTGCCGCATCCCCGCCGAAAATGTGCTGGGCGAAGTTCACAAGGGCTTTGAAGTTGCCAACACCTGGCTCGGCGCCACAAGGCTGCAAGTCGGCGCCACCTGTCTCGGCCGTGCCGACCGCGCCTTCCAGCACTCGGTCGAATGGGCCGCCACCCGTGAACAGTTCGGCCAGCCGATTGGCAAGTTCCAGGGCGTCTCCTTCAAGCTCGCCGACATGGCGATGGAAATGAAGGCCGCCGAGCTGATGATCATGGAAGCTGGCTGGAAATTCGACCAGGGCACGGTGTCCGACGCCGACATGGCCATGGCCAAGCTCAAGGCCACCGAGATGCTGGCCATGGTCGCCGACGAGGCGATCCAGATCCATGGCGGCATGGGTCTGATGGATGAGCTGCCGCTCGAGCGCATCTGGCGCGACGCCCGCATCGAACGCATCTGGGAAGGCACATCCGAGATCCAGCGCCATATCATCTCGCGCTCGCTGCTACGTCCGTTTGGCGCGTGATCCCGTCCATGAAACCTGACCTTTCCCGCCTTCTAAGGCCTAGATCCATCGCGCTGTTTGGTGGCGGCTGGGCCGTCAATGTGGTCGCTCAGCTGAAGAAGTCCGGCTTTGATGGCGACATCTGGCCGGTCAATCCGAAACGTAGCGACATCCTCGGCGTGCCCTGCATCGCCTCCATTGACGATCTTCCAGGCGTGCCTGATGCGAGCTTCATCGGCGTCAACCGGGACGCGACAATCGAGGTGGTCGAAAAGCTCAGCGCCATGGGGGCCGGCGGCGCGACCTGCTTTGCCTCAGGCTTTCTCGAAAGTGAAAGTGAAACGGCTGGCGGCGCCGATTTGCAGGCGCGGCTTGTCGAGGCCGCAGGTGATATGCCGATCCTCGGGCCCAATTGCTACGGGCTTCTCAACTATCTAGACAATGTCACGCTATGGCCGGACCAGCATGGCGGCATTGACGTGGAAAGCGGCATTGCCATCGTCGCCCAGTCCTCCAACATCGCCATCAACATGACCATGCAGGCCCGCGGTCTGCCGATTGCCTATGTGATTGCCGCCGGCAATCAGGCGCAGGTCGGCGCCAGCGCCATAGCCGAAGCGCTGCTTGATGATGATCGGGTTACCGCCATTGGGCTTTATCTCGAAGGCTTTGGTGATATCCGTGCACTGGAAGCCTTCGCTGCCAAGGCGCGCACTAAGGGTAAACCGGTGGTCGCCATCAAGATCGGCCGGTCCGACAAGGCACGGGCCGCAACAATGACCCACACCGCTTCGCTGGCCGGCAATGCTGCAGCTGGCTCGGCATTGCTGAAACGCCTCGGGATCATCGAGGTCGAGACCATCGCCGTCTTCCTCGAAACGCTCAAGCTGCTGCATATGGTCGGGCCGTTGCCGGGGTCCGCAATCTGTTCGGTCAGTTGCTCCGGTGGCGAAGCAAGCCTGATGGCGGATCTGAGCAGCGGGACCAATCTGGAGTTTGTCGATTTCGCGCCAGCTCAACGCGCCGCGTTGAAAGCCGAGCTTGGACCCATCGTCACCATCGCCAATCCGCTCGATTATCACACCTTCATCTGGGGTGACACGCCTCGCATGACCCGGATGTTCTCGATGGTCATGGCCGAAACATTTGACCTCATTGTCTTCATTCTGGACCTTCCGCGTGCCGACCGCTGCGACCCGTCGGGTTATCAATGCGCAGTCGACGCCATTGTTGCAGCAAAGGCCGACACCGGCGCGCGCGTTGCGGTACTGGCCAGCCTGCCTGAAAATATGTCGGACAGCTTCACCCGCAGTTTCATGGAGGGAGGAGTCGCCGTCCTCCATGGCATGAGCGAGGGAATCGCCGCCATCAACTCAGCCATTGCCGCAGGCCGGACCAGAGGTGGTGAAGCTCCGGGTGTGCAACTGGCATCAACATATGCCCAAACGCCGGTCACCCTCAGCGAGGCTGCCTCGAAAGACGCTCTGTCCGGATTTGGCTTAAAGTGTCCGCAGAGCCGAACCGCCGCGACAATCGATGAGTTGGCCGAAGCTTCCGCCGCGCTGGAATTTCCTGTCGTGCTGAAGGGAACGGGCGCGGCGCACAAGAGCGAAGCCGGGCTGGTGGTGCTCAATATTCCAAATCAGCAGGATCTCGTTGCTGCGGCTGAGCGCATGAGCGGCACAGCTCATGGCTTTCTGGTCGAGGAAATGGTGGCAGGTCAGCTTGCCGAACTGTTGATCGGCATCACCCGGGATCCGACAGGCATGTTTTTGTTGACCCTTGGTGCCGGGGGTGTTTTGACCGAGCTGCTGGGGGATACGGCCAGCCTGCTCTTGCCCGCAAGCCGGACCGAAATCGAGGCCGCATTCAGAAGCCTGAAGGTCGGCCGGCTGCTTGAAGGCTATCGCGGCAAACCGGCCGCAGACATCGAGTCGCTGGTCGATGCGGTGATGGCTGTAGGCAACTATGCTGAAGCTCACGCCGACCGGCTCATTGAGCTGGAAGTCAATCCATTGATCGCCCGCGCGTCTGACGCCATAGCCGTCGACGCGCTGATTTGCCTGAATGAGGAAGGATCCCGACCATGACCGGACCAATCAAGACCCGTATTGTTGGCCACGTACTCGAAGTCACGCTTGACCGGCCAAAGGCCAATGCGGTCGATTTGGAAACCAGCCGTATCATGGGCGAAGTGTTTCGCGATTTCCGTGACAACCCGGATCTGCGCGTCGCCATCCTCACCGGTGCCGGCGAGAAATTCTTCTGCCCCGGCTGGGACCTGAAGGCTGCAGCCGATGGCGACGCGGTCGATGGCGATTACGGCGTTGGCGGCTTTGGCGGGCTTCAGGAATTGCCGCATCTCAACAAGCCGGTGATTTGTGCCGTCAACGGCATTTGCTGTGGCGGCGGGCTGGAAATCGCGCTGTCCTGCGACATTATTCTTGCTGTTGAACATGCTAGCTTCGCCCTGCCCGAAATTCGTTCCGGCACCGTCGCCGATGCGGCCTCGATCAAGCTGCCCAAGCGCATTCCCTATCACATCGCCATGGAAATGCTGTTCACCGGCCGCTGGATTGATGCGCAAGAGGCCCACCGCTGGGGCTTCGTCAACCAGATCCATAAGGCCGATGAGCTGATGGCCAAGGCTTGGGAAATGGCCGAGCTTCTCGCGTCCGGCCCGCCGCTGGTCTTTGCCGCGATCAAGGAAGTGGTACGCGAGGCCGAAGGCGAGAAATTCCAGGACACCATGAACAAGGTGACCAAGCGGCAATTGCAAACCGTTGATACGCTCTATGGTTCCGAGGACAATCTCGAAGGGTCCAGGGCCTTCGCCGAAAAGCGCGATCCGGTCTGGACGGGTAAATAGCAGTGAACGTCCGACCGCTCAGATCTTGGTGTGCATCTGATAGCCTGGTGCAAAGGTCAGCCGCACCGAGGTGATCACCAGTCCCTTGTTCCAGGTACTGCGGTCTATGACGAACAGGCCTTCGCCTTCCTTGCAGGCAAGAATTTCGGCTTCGCGTGTTCCGGCAGTCATCGCCGAAAACGAGAAGTCGCCGCCTTCAAACGGGATGTTCGCCACCAGCCATTCATTGGCGCTTTTGACGGTGAGATCGGCTGTCTCGATGCCGGGCACTGCCGCTGTGTTGATCCAGCGGTCTCCGAACACATAAGGTTTGCCGTCAGCCAGATGCAGCGTCACCAGATGGATCAGCTTGACGCCGGGCTCGATCTGCATGCGGGCCCGGATGCCTGATGGCGGCAGGGCGCGCTCCTGCGTGAGTACGGTGTGGCGGTAGGTCTGTCCCCTGCCTTCGATCTCGTAACGGATGACCGGGATATCCAGCGTGGCCTTGCGCACCGGATTGAGCGCCACCCGGGTGCCGGCCTTGCGGCGTCGGTCGAGCAGGCCGGTATCGGCAAGCGCGCGCAGCGCCCGGTTGACCGTCGCCCTGGCGCAGCCGAATTCGACCGACAGTTCCGCCTCGTTTGGAATGAACTCACCCGGCTTCCACTCGCGGGCATTGATCCGGCGCAGCACCTCCGCCTGCACCGTTTGCCAGCTGTTGAATTCTCCTCCGCTCAAATGGCCTCTCCAAGCTGTTTCATCGTGCTGGCATAGGCCGCGACGATGGCCTCCCGTTTCACATGCCGGCCACCGCTCACCATGTGACGACCCGCCGACCAGACATCCTCTACCATGCGATCGTCTCCAGCGAACACATAACAGTCGAGGATCGTGTCGCCGGTTCTGCCGATCAGATCGACTGCGCCAGAATCCAGCGCCATCATGTCGGCGAGCTTGCCGACGGCAAGGGCTCCATTATTCCGCGCCGAAACACTGGCTCCACCTGCATTGATAGCATCGAACAACCGCCGCCCTGTGGACTTGTCCGGCGTCGCCAGTGCGGCGCGGGAGTGATCGCGGAAACGTTGCGAGTAGTCCAGCGTCCTGAGTTCTTCCGACAGCGAGATGCGAATGTTGGAATCCGAACCGATGGCAATCGCGCCACCGTTTTCGAACCAGCGGACGCCATCAAAGATGCCGTCGCCCAGGCTTGATTCGGTGATCGGGCAGAGCCCCGCAACCGCGCCGCTTCTGGCAAGGCCTTGGGTTTCATGGGGCAGCATCTGTGTGCAATGGATAAAACAGCGCCGTTCATTGAGTTCCATTGAATCGAGCACCAGTTCCACCGGGCGCTTGCCATAGGCCGCTTCGATCTCCTCGACTTCGGCAATCTGCTCGGCCAGATGCATGTGCAACGGATTGTCGCCAGCCAGTTTTGCATGATGGACAAGGTCTTCGGGTGCGACAGCGCGCAGACTGTGCGGCGCCACGCCGATGCGACTGTCGGCGGGCAGGTGGGCAATGGCCTCGGCAGATCTGGCATGAAGCTCGGCATAGGCGTCGAGTGTATTGCCGAAACGGATTTGGCCCGGGCCCAATGCCCGCTTGTCGCAGCCGCCATACTGATAATGCACCGGCAGCAGCGTCAGCCCCATGCCGGTGGTGGAGCTAGCCGCAGCAATCCGCTCGGCCATCTCGGCCATGTTGTCATAAGGCACGCCACCGGGCTGGTGGTGCAGATAATGAAACTCGACATTGGCCGAATAGCCGGCCTCAAGCATTTCCATCTGCACGAAAGCGGCGATGGCCTCGACATGCTCAGGCGTCAACCGGTCAAGAAAGCGGAACATCAACTGCCGCCATGTCCAGAACGAATCCGACGCATCGGGCCCGCGTCTTTCGGTCAATCCCGCCATGGCGCGCTGAAAGGCGTGGCTGTGGCAATTGGCGGGCGCTGGCAGCAGCACCCCGGTTCTGTGGCCTTCTGCCGGCCTGTCTGGCTCAATGGCTTCGATCAGACCGTCTTGGCTGATGTCGACCCGCACATTCTCGACCCAGCCGCTTTCCAGTAACGCTTTTTCAGCCCAGACAATCGTCATTGTGTCACGCCTCTTGACAGGTTTTTATGTATATACTTATAGTCCAATAACACGAACATAACAACGGCGAAATTATGCTCCTGATCAACGCGACATTGGCGACCATGGATGGTTCATCGGCTTACGGGCTGGTGGAGAAGGGGGCTGTGGCCATCCGCGCCGGGCGTATCGCCTGGGCTGGACCGGCAAGCGATTTGCCGGGCAAATTCAAGCTGGATGAGAGCCTTGACCTGAAAGGCCGACTGGTTACGCCGGCGCTGATCGATTGTCACACCCACGTTGTTCACGGTGGCAATCGCGCCCGTGAATTCGAGATGCGGCTTGAAGGTGCGAGCTACGAGGAAGTCGCCAGAGCCGGCGGCGGAATCGTCTCGACTGTCGCTGCCACACGCAAGGCTAATCAGGACGAACTGCTTGCCGGGGCCTTGACCCGCGTCGATGCGATGATCGCTGAAGGCGTGTCGACAATCGAAATCAAGTCTGGTTACGGCCTCGATATTGAAAACGAGTTGAAAATGCTGCGCGCTGCCAAGGCTGTGGCCGAGCACCGCCAGGTTCGGGTCAGGACCAGTTTTCTTGGCGCCCATGCCGTGCCGCCCGAATACAAGGGTCGTCCCGACGCCTATATCGACGAGGTCTGCATCCCGGCACTCGATGTCGCCCATGCTGAAGGCCTGGTCGATGCGGTGGACGGTTTTTGCGAGGGCATTGCATTTTCGCCGGAACAGATTGCGCGGGTCTTCGACAAGGCCAAGGCGCTCGGTATTCCGGTCAAGTTGCACGCCGAACAGCTGTCCAACCTCGGTGGTGCGCAATTGGCCGCCAGCTATGGCGCTTTGTCTGCTGATCATCTTGAATATGCCAACGCTAATGATGCTGCCGCCATGGCAAAATCAGGCACCGTGGCGGTGATCCTGCCCGGTGCATTTTACACCCTGCATGAAACTGCCGCGCCGCCAATCGATGCATTTCGCCAAAATGGCGTGGCGATGGCTGTAGCAACGGATTGCAACCCTGGCTCATCACCAATGACCTCCCTGCTGCTCAGCATGAACATGGCCTGCACCTTGTTCCGGATGACGCCGGAAGAGGCGCTTGCAGGCGTGACCAGAAACGCCGCCCATGCGCTTGGCCTCGACGACTGCGGAATGATCAAGACTGACCTGCGCGCCGATCTCGCCGTTTGGGATGTCGAGCATCCGGCGGAACTGGCCTACCGCATTGGATTCAACCCGCTCTGGAAGCGGATTTTTGGAGGCACGCTATGACGCTGACGCTACTGCCCGGCCAGGCGACGCTTGGCCAACTCGAACAGATCTGGCGCACCGGCGTGGCGGTTGTTCTCGATGACAGCGCCTTGCCGGGCATCGAGGCTGCCGCGGAGCTTGTCCGTCAGGCTGCAGCGGGAGATGAGGCCGTCTATGGCGTCAACACCGGCTTCGGAAAGCTCGCCAGCGTCCGCATCAAGCCAGGCGATACTGCGCAACTGCAGCGCAACCTGATCCTGTCGCATTGCTGCGGCGTCGGCGAAGTGCTCGATGTCGCCACCACAAGGCTGATGATGGCGTTGAAGCTTCTCTCGGCCGGACGCGGCGCCTCGGGCATCACCTGGAAGACGCTGTCGGTGATTCAGAACATGCTGCGCGAAGGCGTCACGCCGGTGATCCCGAGCCAGGGCTCGGTCGGCGCATCGGGCGATCTTGCACCGCTGGCCCATATGGCCGCTGCAATGATCGGCGAGGGTGAGGCGATCTTCAAGGGCGATCGCTTGCCTGCGGCCCAGGCGCTGGCTGCGGCCGGAGTCGAGCCTGCGGTTCTTGCCCCGAAGGAAGGTCTCGGCCTGATCAACGGCACCCAGTTTTCCACGGCCTGTTCGCTGACCGGCCTCTTCTCCGCCATCCGCAATCTCCAGGCCAGCGTCGTCTCGTCCTGTCTGTCGACTGACGCGATCATGGGGTCGACCGCGCCGCTCGAAGCAGGCATTCACGCCTTCCGTGGCCATCGTGGCCAGATCGATGTCGCCCGCGCCATGCGCGCAGTGATGGACGGCTCGGTGATCCGCGAAAGCCACCGCGATGGCGACACCCGCGTGCAGGATCCCTATTGCATTCGCTGCCAGCCGCAGGTCGCAGGCGCGGCACTCGATCTTTTGCGCTTTGCCGGGCAGACGCTGGAGATCGAAGCCAATGCGGTCTCTGACAACCCGCTGGTGCTGGTCGCTGAAGGCAAGATCGTTTCCGGCGGCAATTTCCACGCCGAGCCGGTGGCCTTTGCTGCAGATCAGATCGCCATCGCCATCGCCGAGATTGGCGCCATCGCCCAGCGCCGTGTCGCACTGATGGTTGATCCGACGCTGTCCTTCGATCTGCCGCCGTTCCTGACTCCGAAGCCGGGCCTGAACTCAGGCCTGATGATCGCCGAAGTCACCACCGCAGCACTGATGAGCGAGAACAAGCATCTGGCCAATCCATGCTCGACCGATTCCACCCCGACATCGGCCAATCAGGAAGATCACGTTTCGATGGCCGCCCATGGGGCGCGCCGTCTGCTGCGGATGAACGACAATCTCAACGTCATCATCGGCGTCGAGCTGATGTGCGCAGCCCAAGGCGTCGAGTTCCGCGCACCGCTGACCACAAGCCCGGCCTTGCAGGGCGCTGTGGATCTCATCCGCTCGGAAATCGCCACGCTCATCGATGACCGTTTCATGGCCGGCGACATCGCCAGCGCCGCAGCGCTGGTGGCCGAGGGCAGGGTGCAGAGCCAATGCGATGTGGCAAGTCTGCTCGCGGGAGAGACGGCATGACCCCGGTCACGGTCAAACCCGGAGACAGCCCGCTGGTGCTCGGTCTGCCGCACACCGGTACCCACGTTCCAGCCGATATCTTCGCCCGGTTGACACCGCTCGGGCAAACGATGGGCGACACTGATTGGCATGTTGACCAGCTCTATGACGGCCTGCTGGACGACGTCACCACCGTCCGGGCCAATTTCCATCGTTACGTTGTTGACGCCAATCGTGATCCGTCGGGCGAAAGCCTTTATCCAGGCCAGAACACCACCGGCCTGGTGCCGATGACAAATTTCGATGGCGAGCCGCTGTGGCTGGAAGAGCCGGATGCCGCCGAGATCGAGGCGCGCCGCCTTGCCTGGCATGCACCCTATCACGTGGCACTGGAAGCAGAGCTCGAAAGGGTGCGCGCGATCCATGGCGTCGCCATCCTCTATGACTGCCACTCGATCCGCTCCAAAATCCCGTTCCTGTTCGATAGCACGCTGCCCGATTTCAACATCGGCACCAACAATGGCGCTACCTGCGCGCCTGTGATCGAGGCGGTCGTCAACGGCATCTGCGCTGGTGCTGAAGGCTATTCGAGCGTCCTCAATGGCCGCTTCAAGGGCGGCTGGACCACGCGTCACTATGGCCGGCCGGCTGACAACATTCACGCCATCCAGATGGAACTGGCGCAAAGCACGCATCTGGCCACCGAGGAGCTTCCCTTTGCCTATGACGAGGCCAAGGCGGACCGGCTGCGCGTGCATCTAAAGACAATTCTGACATCAATTGCCGATCTGGCAGCTTTAGTGGGAGGCCAATCATGACCAATCCGAGACACAATCAGCGCGATGTCTATCCGCCGACAGGCACCGAGATCACAGCCAAGAGCTGGCTCACCGAAGCGCCGATGCGGATGCTGATGAACAATCTGCATCCCGATGTCGCCGAGAACCCGCATGAGTTGGTGGTCTATGGCGGCATCGGCCGGGCCGCGCGCACCTGGAAGGATTTTGACCAGATTGTCGCCAGCCTCAAGGAACTCAATGACGACGAGACGCTGGTGGTCCAGTCGGGCAAGCCGGTGGCCGTGGTCCGTACCCATGTCGACGCGCCACGCGTGTTGATCGCCAACTCCAACCTGGTGCCGCACTGGGCCAACTGGGACCATTTCAACGAACTCGACAAGCGCGGGCTCGCCATGTACGGCCAGATGACCGCCGGATCGTGGATCTATATCGGCACGCAAGGCATCGTTCAGGGCACGTTCGAGACTTTCGCCGAAGCCGGCCGCCAGCATTATGACGGCGATCTCACCGGCAAGTGGATCCTGACCGGCGGCCTCGGCGGCATGGGCGGCGCACAGCCGCTGGCAGCCGTGATGGCCGGCGCCTGTTGTCTCGCCGTCGAGTGCGATGAGACCCGCATCGATTTCCGCCTGCGCACCCGCTATGTCGATGCCAAGGCGCATACGCTTGATGAAGCGCTCGCCATGATCGACAAGTGGACCAAGGCCGGTGAAGCCAAATCAGTCGGCCTTCTCGGCAACGCCGCCGACGTCTTCATCGAGCTCGCCGCGCGCATGAAGGCAGGCGGCCCGCGCCCTGATATGGTCACCGACCAGACCTCGGCGCATGACCCGCTGCACGGTTACCTGCCGCAGGGCTGGAATGTCGCCGAATGGCGCGAAAAGCAGGAAAGTGACCCAAAGGCAGTTGAGAAAGCCGCCCGTGCCAGCATGAAAAATCAGGTCGGCGCCATGGTGGATTTCTGGAATGCCGGCGTTCCGACGCTCGATTACGGCAACAACATCCGCCAGGTCGCCCAGGATGAGGGCCTGGAAAATGCCTTCGCATTCCCCGGCTTCGTTCCGGCTTATATCCGGCCGCTGTTTTGCCGCGGCATCGGTCCGTTCCGTTGGGTCGCACTCTCGGGCGATCCGGAAGACATCTACAAGACCGACGCCAAGATGAAAGAGCTGTTCCCCGAAAACACCCATCTCCACGCCTGGCTCGACATGGCCCGCGAACGCATTGCCTTCCAGGGCCTGCCGGCGCGGATCTGCTGGATCGGTCTCGGCGACCGCCATCGTGCCGGTCTGGCATTCAACGAAATGGTGGCCTCGGGCGAGCTCAAGGCGCCGATCGTCATTGGTCGTGATCACCTTGATTCCGGCTCCGTCGCTTCGCCCAATCGTGAGACCGAAGCCATGAAGGACGGCTCCGACGCCGTCAGCGATTGGCCGCTGCTCAATGCTCTGGTCAACACCGCATCGGGTGCCACCTGGGTGTCGATCCACCATGGCGGCGGCGTCGGCATGGGCTTCTCCCAGCACTCCGGCATGGTTGTCGTTGCCGATGGCACCGAATCTGCAGCCAAACGCCTCGAGCGGGTGCTGTGGAACGATCCGGCTTCCGGTGTCTGGCGTCATGCCGATGCCGGCTACGACATCGCGCTCGATTGCGCGCGCGAACACGGGCTCAATCTGCCCGCAATACTTGGGTGAACGATAAACTGAGAGGACTGATTATGCAGAGAAGAAAATTCCTGAAGGCCGGCGTCGCCGGTGCGGCCGCGGCTGCAACACTTGCCACCCCTGCAATTGCGCAGGACAAGCGCCAGTGGAAGATGGTCACCGCATGGCCGAAGAACCTGCCAGGCCCGGGCGTTGCCGCCCAGCTTCTGGCCGACCGCATCACCACGCTGTCGGGCGGCCGCATCGAGGTCAAGCTCTATGCAGCCGGTGAAATCGTCCCGGGTCCGGGTGTTTTTGACGCCGTGTCCGAAGGCACTGCCGAGCTCTATCATGCCGTTCCTGCCTACTGGGGCTCCAAGTCCAAGGGCATCCTGCTGTTCGGTTCGCAGCCTTTCGGCCTCCGCGCTGACGAGCAGTTCGGTTGGATGCAGCATGGCGGTGGTCAGGCGCTGTATGACGAAATGTATGGCCGCTTCGGCGTCAAGCCGTTCCTGTGCGGCAATTCCGGTCCGCAGTGGGCTGGCTGGTTCCGCAACGAGATCAACTCGGTTGAAGATCTCAAGGGCCTGAAGTTCCGCACCGCCGGTCTCGCCTCGGAAATGGCCAACAAGCTCGGGATGGCATCTGAAGCCATGAGCGGCCCGGCGATGTTCCAGGCGCTGCAGACCGGCGCGCTCGACGCCGGTGAATTCATCGGCCCGTGGTCTGATTCCGCTCTCGGCTTCTACCAGGTTGCCAAGAACTACTACTGGCCCGGCGTTGGTGAGCCATCATCGGCTGAGGAATGTGGCGTCAACGCCGCAGCCTTTGCCGAGCTGCCAGACGATCTGCAGCAGGTGGTCTCGCTGGCTTGCGAAAGCCTCTACAATCCGGTCTGGACCGAATACACCACCAAGCACGCCCAGTCACTCAAGACGCTGGTCTCCGAGCACGGTGTCATGGTTCGCAAGCTGCCTGACGATGTTATCGTCGCCATGGGCAAGGCGGCCGAAGAGGTTGTTGACGAGTTGCGCCAGAACGATGATGAACTGGTCAAGCGCATCACCGAAAGCTACGTTTCCTATCGGGATCTGGTCGGTGGCTACATGACTTATGCCGACAACGGGCAGATGAACGCCCGCGCCTCCGTGATGGGCTACTGATAGCAAGACTCTGACCGGCGCGGGCACGTCCCGCGCCGGTCATCACAGCAAGAGGGAACTGCATGCAGCGTCTGGCTGACATTCTCGATTCTATCAGCCGGGCCACGGCAAGTGTCATCCGCTGGCTGGCGCTGTTGATGGTGCTGGTGCAGTTCGCCATCGTGGTCGGACGCTACGTCTTCGGCGTCAACTTCATCGCCGTGCAGGAAAGCGTGCTCTACATGCACGCGACGCTGTTCATGCTGGGTGCTGCCTACACGCTGCTGGTCGACAAGCATGTCCGCGTCGATGTCTTCTACGCCAAGGCAACTGACGTCGGCCGCCGCCGCATCGACATTTTCGGCCATCTGTTTCTGCTGATGCCATCCATGCTGGTGCTGCTCTACTGGTCCTGGCCGTCGGTGCGCAATTCCTGGAAAATTCTCGAAGGTCCGATTTCGGTCGGCGGCATTGAAGCGGTGTTCCTGCTCAAGTCGCTGATCCCGGCCTTCTGCATCCTGCTGATGCTGCAATCTCTGTCCCTGCTGATCCGGCTGATGCTGCCTCAGACCTCCGCGCCAAAGGCCGACGCATGAGCCAGTATCTCGATCTCATCATGTTCGCAGCCCTGATGGGCGCCATCCTGCTCGGCTTTCCGGTGTCGTTTTCGATTGCCGGGGTGGCGGTCGTCTTCGCCTATCTCGGCTGGGCGCTCGGCGTCATGGACATCACGCTGATGGGCGCCACCGGCCAGCGTGTCTTCGGCCTGATTTCCAACCAGGTTCTGATTGCCATTCCGCTGTTTGTGCTAATGGGCGCGGTGCTGGAGAAAAGCCGCATCGCCGAGGAGCTGCTCGACACCATGGGCCGGTTGTTCGGGCAGTTGCGCGGCGGCCTAGGTATTTCCGTGGTGCTCGTCGGTGCGCTGCTCGCGGCCTCCACCGGCATTGTCGGGGCCACCGTCGTTGCCATGGGCATGATTGCGCTGCCAACCATGCTGCGCTCCGGCTATGATCCGCGTGTCGCTTCGGGAATTGTATGCACCGCAGGCACCTTGGGCCAGATCATCCCGCCCTCGACGCTGCTGATCATTCTCGCCGATGTCATGTCCAACGCGTTTCAGCAGGCGCAGTACGAGCAGGGCAAGTTCTCTGTCGAAGCACTGTCGGTGGGCCAGTTTTTTGCCGCCGCGCTTATTCCCGGCCTGACGCTGGTGGTGCTTTACCTGATCTACATTCTGGTGCACGGCCTGATCCGCCCCGGCGACATGCCTCCGGCGACGCTCGATACACCCAAGCCGGACAGGCGTGAGATCATCTCGGCAATTATTCCGCCAGTGTTGCTGATATTCACGGTTCTCGGCGCCATTCTCGGTGGTGTCGCGACTCCCACCGAAGCCGCATCGGTCGGAGCTATTGGCGCCTTATTGATGGCCGGCATGCGGGTCGGCAAAAGCCCGCGAATCATTCTTTGGGGTGCGGCGGCGCTGATCTGCCTGGGCATCCTTGCCGGTCTGTTCCCGGTGCGCCTGCAGCGCAATGATCTCGGCATCGGCTCGCTGAGCGCCGGTGGCTTATACATCATGCTGACCATTGTCGGTGCGGTAGCGATCCTGACAGCCCTTCGTGCCACGTTCCGCACCAAAACGCTGCATGCCGCCGTCGATTCCACCCTGACCATGACCGCAATGATCTTCGCCACCATTCTTGCCGCCGGCATGTTTTCGCTGGTCTTTATCGGCCTTGGTGGCGAGGAGCGGGTGGCGCATATCCTTGCCAACATGCCCGGCGGTCCGGCGGGCGCCTTGTTATTCTGCATGGCCTTTGTTTTCGTACTTGGCTTCTTTCTCGATTTCGTCGAGATCTCGGTGATCGTGCTGCCGCTGATCGCCCCGCCGCTGATCATGATGGGGCATGACCCGATCTGGCTCGGCGTGTTGCTGGCGATCAATCTGCAGACCAGTTTCCTCACCCCGCCCTTCGGTTTCTCGCTGTTTTATCTGCGCGGAGCGGCGCCGCCGGAAGTCACCACCGGCCAGATCTATGCCGGTGTGGTGCCGTTCATCGGGTTGCAGATCGTCGGCATTTCTCTGGTCTGGCTGCTGCCGCAACTGGCGACCTGGCTGCCTGGCGTCATCTTCTAGAACCGGTCAGGCTATGGCAGCATCTTCGATCCGGTAATCGATCGGCTTGTAGCGGAAATTGTTGGATTGTCCGGCGGAGCAGGCGGTCATGGCGATGACCAGATCCATCTCGGCACGGAACACGGTCTTTTGCCCCGGCTTGCTCAGGGGAGGCAGCACCTTGATCTCGCCGCTGTCGCTGTCGACCGCCACATGCATGAAGACATTGAACGCGATCGGAATCGCGTCAGGCCCTATGCCATAGGGCGCAAGTGCGTTTTCCAGATTGCCCTGGCAGCCATGATGCGGATCGGTGTCGCCATAGATGATGCGGAACGTGTCGCGCGAGCATGGGGTCAGGCTGAAATCATGCCGTCCGACTTCGTCCTCGACAATGCTCAGCATCGGTCTTGACCGGTTCGAATAGAGAATATCTCCGGTGGTCAGAAATATCCGCCCGGCATAATCGATCGACCGTCCGGAGGACAAATATTCGCGGGTGTCGGCCGCGCTGAATGCCACCAGGTCGGAGACTTGCTCGCCTTCCGGGTCGATAACCGTGAGCAATTGGCCCTTCTTCAATTCAAACGCGGTGCCGCTGCGTGGTAGGATCCGGTGGGTCATCTCAGGCAACTTCCTTGTGTGCGAAGGGGCATTTCCATTCGGCGTCGACCGCACGGCCACTGTATTGCCGCGCCTCGGAGGCATCGCCGTGGTCGTTGAGCATCGGGTTGATGGAGCCGGCCAGCGCTGCGTCGCGCTTGCGGATGATCTCTTTCATCTTGTCGAAACGACCGTCGGCGCGCAGTTTTTCGAACTGCAGGTGCGAATTGAACACCAGCGCCGGCTTTTCAAAACGCCGAGCCGGACGGGACGCATGGGGGTGCAGCCCGATGACGAAGAAGGGTTCGCCGCCGATGCTAAGCGAGAAATGCGGCGATTCGGGATCATGATCGACGGCGTCGCTCCATGCATTGCCGCTGACGACATCGAGATTGTGCAGCGACTGCAGCCGGTTCCACAGCGCCTTCTCGAAGGCTTCTTCATCAAGCTCGCCGGGGCCATCGAAAATCACCACGAAAGACCGTACAGTCGGGCTCTGATGATCGAGATTGTCGCTGAACTCGCGCAGCGCCCGGTGGATTTCGACATCGCTGACAGGACTGTCGATCTGGCCAACTTCGAGCACCGAAAGGGCGTCGCGGGCGAGCGCCGATTTGGCGCCGACGCAGGGAAATTCGGCGCTCTGGATGAACTGCTGAAATGAGTTGGATATGTCGGTCATCGGTACTTCACTCACTCTCCAAAAGCCTCAACAGGCGGGGAGATGGCTAAACGAGCAAAGCGGCGTGAAGTTCCCGACAGATATAACCGTGGGTCGCGGAACCGGCAGCGACATCTCGCGTTAAAGACCACATGCAGAGACCGGAGAACGCGCAATGGACGAGCCCCTGTTCGAAATCGAAAACTGGCGAGGCAACTGGTATTACAAGTTTGGAAGCCGCTACACCGGCCCGTTCCATCGCCATGACGATGCCATTGCAGCGGCGACCAGAGATCTGGTGAAGTCCGGCACTTGTCACCGCATTCCGCTGCGCGTCTCCTTGGCCCGGGTTCCGTCGTTTTCGGATTTGGGCTGACACACGACAGTTGAACAAAAACGGATCTGGTGTTTTGGTTAGCCCCTGACAGACCGCCTTCCTCCCGATGGAGCATGCACGTGATTTCGATAATACTTGCCGTGTTGGCCTCGCTCTGTCTGGTGGCGAGCCTTGTGCCGTTGCTGCCATTTGCGCACGGAATGGTCCGGTCGTTCGACTTTGGCCGGCTGCAGGCCATCGGGGTTGCTGTGCTGGTCATTGCCGCAGCACTGATCGTCGGGGAGCTGACGCCGGTTGTTCTGGCGGCCATTGGCATGGCCGCCATCGCCATTGGCATTCAGCTAGTCTATGTGCTGCGCTTCACGCCGATCTGGCGCAGCCAGACCGCGCGGTTTTCCGGCGATATCGACTCCGCCGCGACGATCTCGGTGCTGGCTTGCAACGTCAAGCAGGGCAACCGGGATTATCAGCGCGTGGTCGATCTGTTGCGGGAGACCAAACCCGACATCGCCGTTTTTATGGAAACCGACACCGCCTGGGCCAAGGCTCTCAAACCTTGCCTTGAAGATTTCCGGGAAACCATCGAGCAACCGCAGGAAGACAGTTTCGGCATCATCCTGGCCAGCCGGTTGCCATTGCATGACAGCGCGGTACGGTTTTTGCTGAACGAGGAAGTGCCGAGCATCTCCTGTGTCGCCGAACTGCCCGGCGGTCGGGAGGTTCGGGTCATCGCGCTTCATCCGGAGCCACCATTGCCGCTGCGCGACACCCTCGGTCGTGACGCCGAGATCCTGCTGGTGGCGGAGGAGGCGCGTGACGAGCCCTTGCCGTTGATTGTCACCGGTGATCTCAACGACGTCGCCTGGTCGCGCACCACGCGTCGGTTCTTGCGGATTTCCGGTCTGCTCGATCCGCGCCAGGGCCGTGGTCTGTTCAATTCGTTTGACGCGCGATACTGGTTCCTGCGCTGGCCGCTGGATCACATTTTCCATTCGCGTGATTTCGAGCTTGTGACTCTCGAACGGCAGCGTTTTGTCGGCTCCGATCACTTCCCGATGTTTTATCGCCTTGCCCTGACCGACCGCGACCGCAACGAGACGCCGCCGGAACCAACCGGTGACGACATCGCGGAAGCCGATGAGGCGGTCAAGGTCGAAAGCAGCCGCAACCGGTCGCCCGCCGGCAGTGATTGGGAAGACTGAAAACGGGAAGCGCCTGATGGGTCGGTAATGTGTGATTGACCGGGGAGGGAGGCAGTTTCCCGCCCCGGCCAATGAACTGGTTCAGATGCCGCCGAGGCAGATATATTTCATTTCCAGATAGTCGTCGCAGCCATATTTCGAGCCTTCGCGGCCCTGGCCCGACTGTTTGACGCCGCCGAACGGGGCGACTTCGGTCGAGATCAGGCCAGTGTTGACTCCGACCATGCCATATTCCAGCGCCTCGGCAACCCGCCAGACCCGTGTCAGGTCATTGGCGTAGAAATAGGATGCCAGGCCAAAAATGGTGTCATTGGCCTGTTCGATCACATCCTCGACCGTGTCAAACTTGAACAGCGGCGCCACCGGACCAAAGGTTTCCTCGCCGGCAACCTTCATGGCGCGGGTGACGCCGGTCAGGATTGTCGGTTCGAAAAAGGTGCCGCCGAGATCGTGGCGCTTGCCGCCGGTGAGAACCTTGGCGCCCTTGCTCTTGGCGTCGGCGATGTGATCCTCGACCTTGACCACTGCATCTTCGCTGATCAGCGGGCCGGTGGTGACGCCGTCGCCAAAGCCGTCGCCGATCTTCATCTTGCCGACCGCGACTGCGAGCTTTTCGGCAAAGGCATCATAGACGCCTGCCTGCACATAGATGCGGTTGGCGCAGACGCAGGTCTGGCCGTTGTTGCGGTACTTGGAGATCATCGCGCCTTCGACCGCAGCGTCGAGATCGGCATCGTCGAACACGATGAATGGCGCATTGCCACCCAGCTCCATCGAGGTCTTCTTGATCTGGTCGGCAGACTGCCGCATCAGGATACGGCCGACTTCGGTCGAGCCGGTGAAGGTGATCTTGCGGACCTTCTCGTTGGAACAGAACTCCTGCCCGATCGCCGCACTCGAGCGCGAGGTGATGACGCTGAGCAAGCCCTTGGGCAGGCCGGCATCTTCGGCAAGCTTTGCTATCGCCAGAGCCGATAGCGGGGTTTCGCCTGCAGGCTTGGAAATGAAGGCACAGCCGACGGCGAGCGCCGGTCCGAGCTTGCGTGCGATCATCGCATTGGGGAAGTTCCACGGCGTGATCGCCGCGACAACGCCGACCGGCTGCTTGATAACCACAATCCGCTTGTCGGGCTGGTGGCCGGGAATGACATCGCCATAGACACGCTTGGCTTCTTCCGCGAACCACTCGATGAAGCTGGCGCCGTAGAGGATTTCGCCCTTGGCTTCGGCGAACGGCTTGCCCATTTCAGCGGTCAGGATAGCACCCAGATCATCAGCATTGGCCACCATCAGGTCATAGAGCTTGCGCAGCACCGCGGCGCGCTCCTTGCCGGTTTTCTTGGCCCAGTCCTTTTGCGCCAGATAGGCTGCGTCGATGGCCGCTTTGGTTTCCGCAACGCCGAGGTCTGGCAACGAGGTGATGACATCACCGGTGGACGGATTGAGTACATCGAAGGTCTTGCCGTCCGGGGCAGTCTTGATCCACTCGCCGCCGACAAAGGCTGCGCTGACCAGAAGGTCCGGATTTTTCAGAATGTCTGTGAGAGGTTTGCTGGTCATTATGCGTTGGCTCCGATTTCTGAATGGACTTCGCGAATGGATGCTTCGAGAAGGTCCAACGCTTCCTGGAACACCGGATCCTGAATGGTTATCGGCGAAAGGAAGCGGATGACATTGGCATATACCCCACAGGTGAGAAGTATCAGGCCTTTTTCAAGGGCCCGGCCTTTGACGGCATTGGCAAAATCAGGGCTTGGCTTGCCGGTCTTGGCGTCGTTGAACTCGATGGCGTTCATGAAACCGGGGCCACGGATGTCGACGATCTCGGGCACATCTTCGCGGATGCCCTGCAACCGCTGCTTCAGACGATTGCCAAGCTGCATGGCGCGGTCGCAAAGCTGTTCTTCCTCGATCACGTCAAGCACAGCATGGGCTGCTGCGATGCCGATCGGATTGCCGCCATAGGTGCCGCCCAATCCACCCGGATTGGCAGCATCCATGATCTCGGCCCGGCCGGTGACAGCTGCCAGCGGAAATCCGCCAGCCAGTCCCTTGGCCATCGTCATCAGATCCGGCGCCACGCCGTGATACTCCATGGCGAACATTTTGCCGGTTCGGGCGAACCCGGTCTGGATCTCGTCTGCGATCAGCAAAATGCCATGTTTGTCGCAGATCTCGCGCAATGATTTGAAGAACCCTGCCGGAACTTCGTAAAACCCGCCTTCGCCCTGAACCGGCTCGACAATGATCGCTGCCACCCGCGCGGGGTCGACATCGGCCTTGAACAGGGTCTCGAGTGCCGCGAGTGACTGCGCGACCGAGACGCCATGCAGTTCAATAGGGAAGGGGACGTGATAGACGTCGCTCGGCATTGCGCCGAATCCTGCCTTGTAGGGGAACACTTTGCCGGTCAGCGCCATGCCCATGAAGGTGCGGCCATGAAAGCTGCCGGAAAACGATACCACTGCCGGGCGTCCGGTGGCGGCGCGGGCGATCTTGACGGCATTTTCCACGGCTTCAGCGCCAGTGGTTACAAACACCGTCTTCTTGTCGAAATCGCCCGGTGCCAGCGTATTCAGCCGTTCGGCCAGATGAACATAATTCTCATAAGGAATGACCTGATGGCAGGTGTGGGTGAAGCGGTCGAGCTGGGCTTTCACCGCTTCGATCACCTTGGGGTGACGGTGGCCAGTGTTGACCACGGCGATTCCGGCGGCGAAGTCGATATAGCGGTTGCCTTCGACGTCCCAGATTTCGGCGTTTTCGGCGCGGTCGGCATAGATCTGCGTCATCATGCCAACACCGCGTGCGATGGCATCGGTCTTGCGGGTTTGGATGTCGGCGTTCTTACCCATTTTTCGCAACTTTCTTCGTGTTTTGCCTGCCACTTTGCCCCAAAGGCTTGTGCGGCGTCAGATCCAGCCGGTTTGGGCAGCAGATCTGCCTCCGGTGATGAAATTTCACTCGCTGTATATATAGCTTTGGCAGCGACTAGCAAAGCCGCTGCAGGATGTCTATCCCGTCCAATTTACGGCATGTGGGTTTGTTCCCATGTGTCCATCTCCGACCAGAAAAATGCTATATTGCTGGCGATGTTGGAGACCGGCGTCAGCTCTTCAGATAACGGACCCTGTGATCGCCACGAAGTCCACCGCGATCACGGCAGCGATGAAGTACCTTCGCAACGCCCGGTAGCAGCGTGAATCCGTTGTCGGACCAGATATCCGAACCGCCATGATCATAGCTGACATACATTGCAGGGATATCGCTGGTCAGCGTCACGGTGTCGCCATCTTCAATCAACTGGATAGATGGTTTCTGCAACCTGTAGTCTTTCGGGCGGCGTGGCAGGTAGTCATTCTCGCCCACGTGCCCGCCGGTGGCGTCTTGCCATGTGAAATGAAGGAATTCATCGGCAGTGAGCTTCCCGGCCGGAAGGCGCGCAACTTCGACAGCGCGCTCCGTCGGGCAAAGGCAGGACCAATTGCCGCAATCGCTCATGAAGCCCAGGGTCGAGACGCGCCGGGCTGCAACAGTGAGGGAAACCGGGCGGTCGCTGTCATTGATGGCCCAGAACACAATATCGCCGGTCTTGGCGTCGGGTTGTGCGGTTACCAGCACCGGTGCGTGAAAACGACGCGCCATGTAATGGGTCAGCTTCCAGCCGCCGCCATATTCCAGCGACGCCCAGCTCGCCACCGGCCAGGTGTCGTTGAGCTGCCAGTACAAGGTTCCCATGCAGCGCGGCTTGGCGGAGCGCCAGAATTCGATCGCCGTCTTCATCGCCAGCGCCTGGCTCACCTGGCTAAGCCAGGTCATATCTGCGAAGTTATCCGGAAACCGGAAATAGCGTGTCAGCGTCTCAACGATGCGGCTGTTGCCGCCGGCATTGCGCTGATGCACATCCATGACCCGCGCGGAGACATTGCGGTCTTCCTCCTCGGTGAAGCTTTCAATTACCCGGTTGGACGGAAACGACTGAAAGCCGAATTCGGAACAGAAGCGCGGCTGGACCGTGCGGTAGTGCTCGAAATCCTTTGAGGAATGCCACACATCCCAAAAATGCATGTCGCCGGAGCTGTCGTCATGCCAGCCATCGCCGAAATTGAGCGGCCCGACCGAGGGCGAAGACGGCCAGAAGGCAATGTCGGGCTTTTCAGCGGCGACAGCTTCCTCCAGCGCCGCACTGAGGCGGGCATAGACGGCGAGATACCGGTCGCGATTGCTGCGGCTTTCCTCAAACCAGGTCAGCGCGCCGATGACCTCGTTGTCGCCGCACCACAGCGCCATGCAGGGATGGGCCGACAGCCGCCGGATCTGCTGGCGGGCTTCGCGGCGCACGCTTTCGAGCCAGGCGTGATCGTGCGCCGGGTAGAGACTGCAGGCAAACATGAAGTCCTGCCACACCATCAGCCCGAGCTCCGAGCAGAGCTCGTAGAACCAGTCCGGTTCATATTGGCCGCCGCCCCAGACGCGGATCATGTTCATGTTGGCTTCGACTGCCGAGGTCAGGCGGTCACGGATCGCATCCGGTGTCGCGCGCGCCGGCAATGCATCGGCGGGAATCCAGTTTGCGCCGCGCATGAAGATTTCGCGCCCATTGACCTTGAATGCGAAGCGGCTGCCGATGTCATCCGCGTCGGTGACGAGTTCAACGGTACGCAGCCCGATGCGGCGTGCGGCGATGTCTTCGCCCAGACGCAGCTCGAGATCGTAGAGCGACTGCGACCCGTGTCCTGCCGGCCACCACAGTTGCGGATTCTCTATGTCAACGCTCAAACGGGTCTGACCTGATCCGGGCCAAACCTGTATCGTTTGATTGGCCGACTGTCCGTCGCACGCGGCGCTGGTTTCCAGAGTGCCCGCTGCAAAGGCTGTGTAATGCAGATCAATTTCCAGCGTGACTTTTCCGCTATCATGTAACTGCCTGACCATGACATCATCAAGCCGCGCCAGTTGATTGCGGCGGAGTGTGACCGGACCGCACAATCCCAGCGGCGAGAGTGCAATGTTCCAGTCCCAGCCCGCATCGCACTGCGGTTTGCGCAGGAAGTTGTAATGCGGCAGCCGGTTGTTGTCGGTTGAATAGGGCACCGGGTAGGGCGAAGCGGCGGCTTTGCGGATAGCCTCGGTGGAGTTGGATAGGAAGTGGACTTGCAGGCAGTTCTCGCCGCCGATCAGGGCGTCGCCGACTTCGAAATCGTGGCGCAGAAACCGGTTTTCGACGCGACCGAGCGATATGCCGTTCAGGCTGATGTCGGCGACACAATCAATGCCGTCAAACGACAGCGTCCAGTGTCCGCCTTCTATATCGGTCAGTTCAAAGCGTTTGGTTGCGGTCCACTCGCTCTCATGCACCCAGTCGAGCGCGATCTCGGTGTCACGCCAATAGGGATCGGTGATGATGCCTGCATCGAGCAGCGCCGAATGCACATCGCCGGGCACTGGCAGCAGCGCGCTGTGCTGGCCATTGGTCACGCTCCACCCGGACGACAACTCAAAGCTCTCTGCAATCGCATCTGCCTCAGACATCATGGCGCTTGTCCTCCCAAAACCTCAATGTTCGTCGATGTCACGTTAGTCTATTACCGGCAAGTCAGAGAGGCCATTTTCAAGCGCCGCCGACGCGCCCGGGTCGGCGCGCCGAAGAATTGTATTTGAGCGCGCGGAGTTGTAGTGCTCCTGACAGGCGCACGGATGTTTGGAGATATTTATGAGCGTTGAAGAGCCGATTCCCGCAGATCACCCGGAGACAAAACGCAAGCGCGGGCAGGGCGTCGGCGCCGTCTATGATACGCTCAAGCGTGAAATCCTCAATCTGACGCTGGACCCCGGCAGCGCCATCGACGAAGTCAAGCTGGCGGAGCGTTTCGGCATATCGCGGACACCGGTGCGCGAGGCCATGGTCAAGCTGGCTGGCGAAGGTCTGGTCGTCACTCTGCCCAATCGCTTCACCATCGTTGCGCCGATCGATTTTCCCAATCTGCCGCAATTCTTCGATGCCCTGACGTTGATGTACCGGGTGACCACGCGGCTGGCCGCAGTTAACCGGACCGAGGCCGAACTGGCCAGGATCTGGGTGCTTCAGCACGACTACACGCGCGCCGTCGAGGCCAGAGATGTGCCGATGATGATCGAGGTCAACCGCAACTTCCATGCACAGATCGCAAAGGCGGGAAAGAACCGCTATTACGCCGAACTCTTCGAGCGGCTTCTCGACGAAGGCCGCCGGCTGTTGCGGCTCTATTATTCCTCCTACAATGACAAGCTTCCAAGGATCTACCTTCAGGAACACGAGGTCATGCTGGCGGCCATAGAGAAGCAGGATGTCGACGCAGCCGACCGCATTGCAAAAGCGCATGCGGAGCAGATCATCCGGCAAATTCAGGCCAGCATGACCGAGGACCGCCGGTTGAATGCGGATATAACTCTCTGATCTTACTCGAATAACGACGATTTTTCAGCTGTTCTCGTCGTCTTAAATTTTCTTGTCGACAACGAAAATACAATAAACTATGGTTTTCCTTGTCTCCAGAGAGAGACACGCACGGCGGTCCATTCGCACATACGCGGAATATGTCGTCGGTCAGAACACCATCAACGTCCGCTGCGCGGTCTAAACACAGAGGGTTC
Source organism: Hoeflea sp. IMCC20628 (assembly GCF_001011155.1). Taxonomy (NCBI): domain Bacteria; kingdom Pseudomonadati; phylum Pseudomonadota; class Alphaproteobacteria; order Hyphomicrobiales; family Rhizobiaceae; genus Hoeflea; species Hoeflea sp. IMCC20628. The sequence goes on along the minus strand of NZ_CP011479.1, from coordinate 3,047,769 downwards.
TATGTTTCAAAAAATCAGAAAGTGGGCGCTGGTCTCCATGCTGTCGGTTGCAGCATTCCCGGCCGTTGCCCAGGAAGTCACGTGGCAGGTGCCGACATCGGTGCCCGAAGGTTCGCCCTTCTATGTCAATTTCCTCGAGCGTTTCGCCGACAATGTCGACGCTCTCACCAACAGCCGAGTGCTCATCGAGCCTTTCGGCGCCGGCGTGCTCGTACCCGCATTGCAGGTCTATGACGGCGTGCGCGACGGCATCGTCCAGGCCGGACATTCAACGCCGAGCTATCTCGTCAACCAGGATCCGATCAACGCTATTTTCGCCGGTTTCCCGGGCGGAATGGGACCTGAGGCTTATGTCACCTGGATCTATGAAAAGGGCGGCAAGGAAAAGCTTGCCGAATTGCGCGCCAAGGAAGGCTTCAAAAACCTGATCGTCGGCATCGGTTCGTCCGAAGTCATGGCGCATTCCAATGTGCCGATCACCAAGGCCGAAGATCTCAAGGGCATGAAGTACCGCACGTCCGGCCCATGGGCCAAGGTGATGGAAGAGTATTTCGGTGCCGTGCCAACGGTTGTTCCTCCTGGGGAAATCTACACGCTGCTGCAGCGCAAGGGCGTCGACCTGATCGAATGGGGGCCTCCGTCGGCCAACCTGCCTGAAGGGTTCCATGAAGCCGCCAAATACATCATTGTTCCGGGCGTGCACCAGCCGACCTTCCTCTGGGAAGTCGTGCTCAAGCAGGAAACTTGGGATGCGTTGCCTGACGATCTCAAGCCACTGCTGGAAATGGCTGCCGAACTGACCACCATGCAGGCGCTGGTGCATTTCTACGGTGAAGACGTCGTCGCCATGGACAGCTACCGCAAGGGCCCGAACGAGGTGATCACGCTGTCGCCGGAGTTCATCAAGCAGCTTTCGGATGCGGGCGTTGACTGGATCAGCAAGACTGCCGAAGCCCAGAAGGCTGAAGGCAAGTCGGACATGGCTGACATTCTCGCCGACTACATGGCCTTCAAGACCCTGTGGTCTGCAGAAAGCTCCTACCTGGTTCGGAACCAGGACTAACCGAGACAACGGAACCCACCGTCATGACAAGGCTTTTCAACATCGTCGACGCCTTCTCCCGTCTGCTGTTTTGGATCGCCCAACTCGTGACGGTGGTTCTGGTCATTTCGATGATCTACGAAGTGGTGGCGCGCTATGCATTTGGCGCGCCAACCATGTGGGCCTTTGATATCTCCTACATGTGCACCGGGTCGCTGTTTGTTCTGGGCGCTGCTTATGCGCTCAGGGAAGATGCCCATGTGCGGATCGACTTCCTCGCCCAGAAGATGCCTGCTGCCTTCCGGCGCCGGCTTGAAGGCGTCGTCTTTGTGTTCCTGCTGACACCGATGTTTGCGGCGCTGTCCAAATTCGCAGTCGAGCGCGCCTGGCGTGCCTGGACCACGTCGGAGGTCGAAAGCGTCAGTCCCTGGGCGCCGTTGATGTGGCCGTTCTTTTCAATTCTTGCTGTCGGGCTGATCGCCTTGACCCTGCAGCAGCTTGTCCATGGGTTGCGGGCGTTTCGCGGCCAGGATGAACCGACGTTCAAACTGGAAGCCTGACCCGATGACCATTGCCGCATTGATGTTTCCAGCATTGTTCCTGCTCGTGTTGACGGGGATACCGATTGCATTCTCGCTCGCCATCGTTTCGGCGGGCGCAGGACTTGCCAAATTCGGGCCGCACGCTTTTGCCCAGCTTTACGGGGCGTTCTATTCCGCCTCGACCAATTTCATTCTCGCCGCCATTCCGATGTTTGTGCTGATGGGCGCCATTCTGGAGCGTTCGGGTATTGCCGAGCGTCTGTTCCGCGTCATGCAGATCTGGATGTCGAAACTGCCCGGTGGGCTGGCCGTCGCGACCATTGCCATGGGTGCGATTTTCGCCGCCGCTGCCGGTGTCGTTGGCGCTGTCGAGGTGATGATCGGCATGATGGCGATCCCGGCGATGCAGCGCGGCGGTTACCGCAACAGCCAGATTGCCGGCACCATCTGCGCCGGCGGCTCGCTCGGCACCATGATCCCGCCGTCGGTGATCGCGGTGATGTATGCCTCGCTGGCGCAGATGTCGGTGGGCGAGCTGCTCGCCGGCATGATGTTGCCGGGCCTGCTGATGGTCGGCCTGTTCATCATCTATCTGATCATCCAGGGCGTTATGGCGCCGCCGCAGCCGCTGCACGAAGACAGCGAGCCGGAAATGCCGCTGGGCGAGAAACTGCGGCTGACGGTGTCGTCGCTGCTGCCGATCTGCCTGCTGATCTTTGCGGTGCTTGGGTCTCTGCTGGCGGGCATTGCCTCGCCCACCGAGGCCGCATCAGTGGGCGCTGTCGGCGCCGCCATCCTCAGCATCATCTATGGCCGTTTCAATCTCGGCATGTTGTTTGAATCGCTCAGGATCACCGTCCGGATTTCGGCGATGATCCTGTTGATTGTCGCCGCCGGCACCATGTTCATGGGCACATTTGCGGCCAATGGCGGCTCGCGCATGATCCGCTCTTTCATCGAGGCTGCCGGGTTTGGCGACACCGGCATGATCATCTTTTTCCTGCTGATAGTGCTGCTTCTTGGCTTTGTGCTCGACTGGACCGCCAATGTGCTGATCGCGGTACCGCTGTTTACGCCGTTCATCCGTTCTGCCGGCATCGATCCGGTCTGGTTCGGCACGATGATGATCATTGTCATCCAGACCAGCTACCTGACGCCGCCGATGGCCTCGTCGATCTTCTATCTCAAATCCATCGCGCCGCCGGACATGACCTATGGCCAGATGTGCCGCGGCGTGGTGCCCTTCATCCTTCTGCAGATCGCAACACTGATGGCGGTGGCCCTGTTCCCGGCGCTGTCGACATGGCTGCCGTCGCAGATCGTCGGATTCTGAAACCATTCACTAAAAAATAAAGGAGACGCCCGATGGACAATTCGATTTTCACCGGCTGCATACCAGCACTGATGACCCCGTGCCGTCCCGACCGGACACCTGATTTTGACGCCCTGGTCCGCAAGGGCCAGGAACTGGTCGCTGCCGGCATGTCCGGCGTGGTCTATTGCGGCTCGATGGGTGACTGGCCGCTGCTCACCGATGCGCAGCGTATGGAAGGCGTTGCCCGTCTGGTTGCCGCAGGCGTTCCCACCGTCGTCGGCACCGGCGCGATCAACAGCGCTTCTGCGGTTGCCCATGCAGCCCACGCCGCCGAAGTCGGCGCCCAGGGCCTGATGGTGATCCCGCGGGTGTTGTCACGCGGTAGTTCGGCCGGCGCCCAGGCGGCGCATTTCAAGGCGGTGCTGTCGGCAGCTCCGGAACTTCCGGCGGTGATCTACAATAGCCCCTATTATGGCTTTGCCACCCGCGCCGAATTGTTCTTCGCGCTGCGCAGGGAACACAAGAACCTGATCGGCTTCAAGGAATTCGGCGGCGCCAATGATCTGCGCTATGCGGCCGAGCACATCACTTCCGCCGATGACAGCGTTACCCTGATGGTAGGCGTCGACACCAATGTCTTCCATGGTTTCGTCAATTGCGGCGCCACCGGCGCGATCACCGGCATCGGCAACGCCCTGCCGCGCGAAGTTCTCCATCTTGTTTCGCTGTGCAAGAAGGCAGCCGCCGGCGACGCCAAGGCGCGGCTGCAGGCCCAGCAGCTCGATGAGGCGCTGGGTGTGCTGTCGTCCTTTGATGAGGGCGCCGACCTGGTTCTTTACTACAAGCACCTGATGGTGCTGACCGGAGACGCCGAATACGAACTGCAGTTCTATGAGACCGATGCGCTGACGGACTCGCAACGCAACTACGTAGAAAGCCAGTATCACCTGTTCCGCACCTGGTACGCGGAGTGGTCTGCGCAAGTCTGACCTTCCTGCTGCTAAGGAAGTTGCTCACCATTGCGGGCGGTACAGACAATACGCCGCCCGCACCCAAGGTTACTCCGCCGACAGCTTGGAGCGACGGCCGAAATGACTTCGCCATGCATCTGCTTCATTGATGGGGTGATTCAGTATCGACTGTCGGCGTGATACTGCTCAAGCAGCGCGACCTCGGATTTGGAACCCAGAATGACCGCGACGCGCTGATGATGCGATGTTGGGGTGACGTCCATGATCCGCTCAGTTCCGGTGGAGGCCGCGCCGCCGGCTTGCTCAATGATCATGCCCATTGGATTGGCTTCATACATCAGGCGCAATTTGCCGCCATCGGCGCGGTTGCCGTCATCGCAAGGGTACAGGAACACGCCGCCACGCGTCAGGATGCGGTGGACTTCGGCCACCATCGAAGCAACCCAGCGCATGTTGAAGGTTTTTCCGCGGGGACCGTCTTCGCCGGCGATGCATTCATCGAAATAGCGCTGTATCGGGGCATCCCACAGCTTGTACCGCGAGGCGTTGATGGCGAATTCGCTGGTTTCCTCCGGAATCCGCATATCGGGATGCGTCAGGCGGAATTCGCCGGTGCCTTGCTGGTGGGTGAACCCGTTCACACCGGTTCCTGTGGTCACAACCAGCGAGGTCGACGGACCATAGACAGAATAACCGGCGCAGACCTGTTCGTGCCCGGCCCGCAAGACCGACCTGTCGTCGCTGGCGTCAATCGCGTGTGCAATCCGCACCACCGAAAAGATCGAGCCAACCGACAGGTTCAGTTCAAGATTGGACGAGCCATCAAGCGGATCGAAATAAACCAGATAGTCACCGGCCTCCGGGTTGGCTTTCAACCAATACACCTCGTCGACTTCTTCCGACACCAGCGCCGCCACGCGGCCACAGTTGGAACAGTGGCGGACAAACTCCTCATTTGCCAGCACGTCCATTTGCTTCTGGGTTTCACCCTGGATATTGGTCGACCCGGCGCTGCCCAGATTGCCGACGAAGGCACCGCTGCGGACATGGTTGGAGATAATTCGGCAGGAGGTGGCGATATCTTCCAGCAGAAAGATCAGATCCTTGTCGAGCGCGTGCTGCCGGTGGTCGAGCAGCAGAAACTGACGAAGGGTGAGTTGTTTTTCACGCATGCAGGAGTCCACTTTTTGTTATGCCGGACGCACTTTCGAAGTAATTTCGACCGGTTCATTCTGATGCGGCCATGTCCGGCCAACGCCTGTTTACAACCGTAATCGTGTCGAGGCGACAAAGAACTGCACGCGCCTGTTGTTTCTGGCTGCATGTTTGTCCAGCCTCACCGGTGATTTTGAGCTTGTTCGCTGGGGCTTGCCTGATAGGCGCACTGAAATTCAGTGGCACATGTTCGCAGCGGCGTTGACACACGCACAGGTCTGCCCAGACAGCCTCCGTCAAGCTCGGGGCGGTTATTATAATTGTCCGTAAAGCGCGACCAATTCGACCTGGCTGCTGACATTTGTCTTCTGGTAGATCACTTTCAGCCGTTGCCGAATGCTCGCCGCCTTCAGACTCATCAGATCCGCAATCATGTTTGGTGTTTTTCCGGTCGACAGCAGGTCTACGGTGGCAATTTCAGTCTCTGAAAGTTGATAGTTTTCACGCAAGCGGTTGTGCTTCAATGAATCCATATCGCTGCATTCAGTGGTAATGGCGCATACCTTAAAGGCCATGAAGTAATGTCTTAGGCTGGGTGGAAATTGAATGACCAGAACATTGGTGTTTTCGCCGCGCTCTCTGAATTGAAACGATTTGCTCAACGATAATTCTGGATCACTTGCGCAAATCTCTTTGATTTCATCGTTCAACTCGTTGCTCATTTCCTTGGGCAACAGGTCTGAAGCATTGATTTGATTGCTCAATTTTCCATCATTATCCAAGTTGAAACACTGCTCACCATCAACATCCATCACATAGACTTCAGATTTCGTTCCCTTAAAGAAATGTGCAAACGCGGCTATTCGCCTATGCGCAATCTCGTCGGCTTTGGTGACTGCTTTTTCGAGAATCGGGCGTATTTTGCCTATCAGCGCTATTTCTGCTTCTGAGATTGGCGGATGATCATTGGCAAAATGCAACATTAAACCCCAATATCTATTGGGCGTGAGAATACGGATGGCAGTCAGGACGCCAAAATTGTGCTTGTAGAGAAAGTCTTTGTAAAAAGGCATCTCTGCCTTGGCTGCTCGATCAGGGAAAATTTCATCATCGGTCGAATACCCATGTTCAAGCATCAAGGCCGTCACTTTTTCACGCGGGTCACGCAGATGCCAGCCGCCCTCGATATACTCTCCCAAAGTCAGCTTCAGCCTGGTGGAGCATGACATCCATACGCCGCGAAAAGAGGGATCGGTGGGAATGAGAATGGCGCCTGTAGCGCCGAAAATGTCTACCACTTCATTGCAGACATTTTCCCAATACTGAGCGTCATCAATTGCCAGGTCGAGCGCGTCATCCAGACGTTTCCAAACAGTTTCCATAAGCGCCCCAAGCAATTGGTTCGATAAAATTCACGAACCGTACCAAACATTCCATATCGTCATTCAGTATGAGTAACTAATTGAAATTGAATGCAACATGAACAAATATCAAAAATGCAATCCGTCCTGCGCGTCTTTGGGGAAAGTCTAGGGCCTCAGATACTCGTATCCGCGATTTCCATGTCGGGTTGGAAAGCAATCAGAAGGTGCGTGTGAGAAAGCCTGAAAATAATATCCGGTGACTACCATATGGTCATTCAGTTCAGAAAGTTTGCGAAATAACCTGATCCCGAGCCCGCATTTCGAATTTTCCAATGCTGAGCGGGTGGTTGCACCCAATTGTGCGGCAGCTGCTTATTGATTTTGGATTGGCGCATACATCATGTTGGATCGCATCTTTGTCGCTTTAAGTACATTTGTCCTGGTATGGACTGCTTCGCCAACGGGTGCGCAGGCGCAAGAAACAGGTTTGTTGATACCGGGTGATGCAGTCGTTACCGGATTTTCAGGAGTTGTTGAGCCGGAGCAACAAGACCCGCCGCTCACTGCGCTCCAAACCTTGGACGAAACGTTCATTGATTTGGAAAGCGCATCAGCAAGAGTTAACGGGTTGGCGGCGCCAGGCTATATTTGGGATGCACGAACCTGGTTTGCCGAAGCCTATTTCGATATCAAGGCGCGCGACGTAGGCCAGGTCTTTGGCGTTGCGATAGACGATGCGAAGTTCCCGAATGTCTATTTGGCCGCCTCATCCGCCTATGGCCTGTACCGCGTTTTGCCAGATGCTGACAACGATGGAAGACCCGAGCGCACCACAATTGGCGTGCCTGGTGCCGACTGGATGGAGGGCATGTGGGGCAAGGCCGACGAGACCGACACGACGCCGAGCCAAGGTGGTCCCGGCTCGATCTGGAAGGTTGATGGAAAGTCCGGCAAGGTAACGCTTTTTGCAAACATCTTGCACAATGGTGAAAACAATTCCGGCGTCGGGCTTGGCAACATCACCTATGTGCCTCAGTTCGGGCAGTTGTTTGTCACGGATTTATCCACCGGTCTGATTCACCGTCTGGACATGGACGGCGTGGAGATCGAGACCTTTGATCACGGCGTCACCGGCCGCGCCTCAATTGAAAAATCACCATTGCCGTTCGACCCGTCAAATGCGCCGGATTTTGACAGTGCAGATTTTGATCCGGAAGATTCCGAGACATGGGGCTTTGCCGATGAAGATCGCCGTATTTACGCATTGGCGTTCAACAAAGGCCGCCTCTATTATTCCGTTGTAGGCGAAAGCCAGATTTGGTCCGTTGGTTTTGACGAGGAAACCGGCGAGTTTCTCGACAGCGCACAGTGGGAACTCGATGTTCCCAAAAAACCGAAAAAACTGCCGGTCACAGATATGCTGTTCACCCGTTCGGGCGCGATGGTCCTGGCGCAGCGCGGCGACGTCACGTCGACCTATGACTATGCCAATTTTGCAGATCATGGAAAGTCACGGCTGTTGCGCTACTGGCTGGAGAAGCCGGAGGATGATCCCGATACACCAAGCAGATGGATAGCCGAACCGGAAGAATATTCTGTTGGCTTCAACGGCCAGGAACGCTCGACCAATGGCGGCGTGGCGCTCAATTATGGCTACGATAAGCAGGGCTATCTCGATACGGGGTCATGCGAGGCGTCGCTTTGGACCACGGGCGAAAACCTGCGTGACAACAACGAACTGGAAGACACTCTGCTCCTGGGGGGGGCCCTGGTTATCGACGGCCTTCAGGGCATGCCGATCCGGCCAGTCAAGCAATACGAAAAGTTCAACAACTCCCCTCCTTGGGTGAGTTACATGTTCGACAATGATCAGTTCAACACTGATCTCGTCGATGAAGACGAAAGACCGACGCCCTACAGCGACATAAACACGACCGGGTGGATTGGCGATGTTGAAATTCTTCGCACGGGTTGTGATGGCGACGCTGTTGCAGGTGGCGCTACCGGTGGCTGGCCCGAAGGCCCGTATTATGTGAGTGACTTGCCGTACACTGACGGTGGTACAGGTGACGACACTCTGCCACCGCCACAACCTCTGCCAAGCGCTCCGCAATGCGCGGCGATGACCGGGCAATTCTTCTGCGACGTGAAAACCGGCACCTGGATCTATGACGGGATTTTGCGGACCGATGCGGGCCTTGCTGACAAGGTGAAAATTGTTGCCAGCTCACCCGGCGTGAGTGTCGTGGGCGGGCCTTTGATGAGCTATTCCGTCCCCGGTATCCGTCTGACTTTGTCGGGCGGCGTTTCCGGTCAGCTGATCAGCACTGATGTTTGTATTTTTGACGAGGCCGCATCCCAGAAGGGCGGCCCATTCGCCTGCTGCAAGGCAACAATTGCTGCCAGTGTTCCAGCTGAAGCATGTGAAAAGGCAGGAGAATGACCATGAGAAATTTCTTTGAAAAATCGTCGTTCTTCCGGTCTGCAAGAATATTTGCCATTGGCGCCGTGTGTGCGTTGGCGGGGTTGGCGCCGACAAGTCTGAGTGCGCAGGATACTGAATCCGCAAATCCCTGGAGCTTCGAAAAGACCGCTTACAAACTGGACGGCACGCCATGGAGCGGGCCCGCCAGTGTGGGCGATACCGTCAAGTATGTGTTGAGCTACACTGGCGACGGCGTCGATTTTTCCGGGCCGGTGAAGATTGTCGATACGCTGTCGCCTAGCCAGACCTATGTGGCCCCAACCACGGCGGCCCCCGGCTGGACCTGGGGTGCAACGCCTTATTCTTCGGGCAATATGGAAACATACGTCAATCCGCAGATAGGGCCGAGAAATTATGTCAGTTTAACCGTTTCCGGTTTGGCTGCACCGGTTCCCGTCGCTGGCGACGGCACTGCGCCGGTCGATGGCGATAGCAAGATCTTTAGCACGCCGCCAATTGATACGCTTTTTTGCAATGGCGCTCCTGATCCCGAAAAGTTTGCTTGGGACCGAGTAAGCATTGTGACAGGCGGCGCAGCTGGGACGCTGACGTTTACAAAAGGAAATGGCTCTCCTGTAACGCTTGCCATTACCAGTAATTCGACAGACTACCCGATGCCTGCCGCTATCGGCACTGGGTCGGAGACACTTACAATCGCCTTCACCCCTGCGGCAGGATCAGCTGAATCCATCGATATCAAGATTGGGTATGCTGCTGATAAGAATCCGGAAATATGCTACCAGGCCGAAGTGACCACCTGCGGTCCTGTGACCAACACAGCGGTCATGGGCAGCGCGTCAGCTTCTGGTGCCGGTGAAACCAGTGTCAGCAAGATGGTTGATCTGGGTGAAGCGCAGGGAGAAAACTGCGAAGCGCCTCCACCGCCGCCGACACAGGCATCTTGTTTCTCGGGTGATCCGACCATTGCCTGCGGCAGCGAACCCGGCACTTTTGTCGTGACGATTGATCCGCTCGGGGCAGGCGGCGAATTGCCCGCCTATGTCGAAGTGGAATCGCTGACGACTGGCGTCACACTTTCATCGTCGACACATGTTGTTCCGGTTAGAAACGGCCAGGCGCAGTTCACGCTCGTCGGTGCAAATCCTGGCGATACAATCAAGCTGATGGTTTCCGGTTCCACTTTTGATCTGTCGTCTGAAACCGGCATGAGCATCTGCTGCAATGGCGAAATCGAAATCACCATTCCTGAAGACATCGAATGCGACCACAATGGCTATGACCTTGCGGTTGCGAAAACCGGTGCCACAAGTCCGGCGCCGGAGGCACCTTACTATTCCTTTGAAATCACGGTCTCCAATCTCGGGGACGAGGTTGACGATGCCGGTTCAATCCAGGTCAGCGATATTGTGCCCGATGGCATGGTCTTCGACACGGCCACTGGTACGGACTGGACCTGCGACAGTCTGCCCGCCAACGCCGGTGACTCAGTCGATTGCACTTACACGGGCGCAGGACCGGTTGGTTCTGGGCAAGTTCTGCCGCCGATCAGCATTGCGGCCACAGCAACCGGAGATGGACCATTTGGTGCCTTTGAAAACTGTGCGGTTGTCGGTGCCGAAGAAACAGCAAACCTGCATGATGCGCATGCGTTCAACAACCAAAGCTGCGTGACAGTTGATAAGCCGGAAAACGATGATCCGACTGACGAAGTTGCAACGGACATCCCGGCCTATACGGTTGAAAAAACCTGTGGCGACAGCGCCACTGGCCTGCAATGCACGATCGTCGTTACCACAAACGGTGTTCCGTTTAGCGGTGCTTTGACCATCAACGACACCCTCAATATCGACGACACGAGCGGTATGAGCATCGTTGGGCCAGATGGCACGGCGTGCGACGATGCCAGCATGTCCTGCACAATTACGCACAACACGATTTCGGGCTACAGCCCGCCAAATACAGCAACGTTCACAGTTGATATGCCTGCTTCAGATCAGGAAGGCTTGATGAATTGTGCCTCGGGATCCCACTCGACCATGGAGCCACAGTCAGATTGCGTCTTGATCGGCGGTGAATTTGATGAACCCAATCCCGCACCGGAAGTCGCAGGAACCTGTGAGACAGACTTCATCTTCGTCGTTGATAAATCTGGTTCACTCAATGAGGACGCCAACGGTAATTACAGCCCACAACGCGCCAGCAAAGTGTCGGTGGCGGTTAGAAACATGGCCAAAATCGCGGTCGGGAATGGATCGCAAGCCTCTTTGATCGAGTTTGATTCTGGTGCCACAGTGCCCACGGCGATGAGCACCGCCAGCCTTGACGCAATCGCCAACTCCTATTGGATGTCAGCCGGTGGCGGAACAAATTGGGAAGCAGCGCTCATTGCTGCGGATTCAATCCTGCCCAATGGCGGCCGTGATACGATCATGTATTTCATCACGGATGGTCGTCCAACGGCCTATGTGGATGGCAGTGGCAACAATGTGAACTTGCCGGACAATGCTGCCTCGTGGCTCAGCGCAACCAATGAAGCAATTCCGGTGGTGAACAGTATTTACGCCAAAGGTGTGAAAATCATTGGCGTCGGAGCTTCAGATGCCAATGGCATGGTCGTATCCACTTATCTGGATGCACTGCTTGGTGGAAACACCCAAGGGTCAAGTTTCTCCAATCTTCAGTCAGATTTGGCACAGAGCATTGGGGATATGTGTCCGAACATTTACTTGAACAAGTACATTGGTGGCGTTGACACAAGGACCGTTGCGTTTTCCAGCAGCGATCCGGCGACAAAGCGTATCGCGGTCATGTTGAAGATTCAAAATCCGACTTCCAGTCCAATGACATCTGTTGTTGTGGAAGATCTGATCCCTGCAGATCTGACCAATCCCGGCAATGCCGTGGTAAATGTCGGGACAGCCACGTTTACCGGGCAGAATTTCAGTTGGACAATCCCATCGCTTGCAGCGGGAGCAACCGAAAACGCGATTTTCAGGGTTGATATTGCAAAACCAACCGAGGATGTATGTACAACTGAGCGCTATGGTACCAATTACGCGCAAGTCACCGCAGTAGACGGAACTCTCCAATCAACGCCCAATAACATGGATCCAGCGGCGGGCCCGGCTGCAGAAGGAGATGAGTCCAGCGCGAAATACTGTGCTTACCTGCAAGATTATATATCGCCAGAATGTAGCGTTAATTCCTTGCTGGTGGATAAATATCCGACCTTTGGGGAAGCGTGCGTACAAGGCTCCGATTGCGAGTTTGAGATCAAAGTCAGACAGAGCTGCCCGGCATTGGGTTACGATGGCCCTGTGTTCTTTGGTGATCAATTATCGACTTCCGGCGGCGATGTGATTGCACCGACCGTTACATCCATCACCAATGATGTATCGCCGGCGGTGTGTGCCTACCCATCCCAGTGGGCGACGACAGCTGAGGGCCGCACCTGCACTGACAATCTGGTTCTTGCGGCGAACGCAACCGCGACGTTTACGGTCTCCATGACCGCGCCGCCTCCCGGGACCTCATACGAAAACTGCTTTGTTTCCGATGGAAAATCGCCCACCCCAACAGGTTTTGGGTCGGCAGTAAGCCCCACGGCAACGGCGCGTGGAATATATGGAAGCTGGGGCGATTGCACGACGTTCGAGGTTACCAGCAACAAGAGCCTGGTGGTTGACCTCCCGCCCGAGCCATCGCCAAAACCAGAGCTTGTCCTCGAAAAAACAACATCCGGCGCGTGCCGTGTTGATCGCGATGGCCAGATCTATGAATGCCCGTTCGACATCGAGATTGCCAACACCGGCGAGCAGACGTTTTCTGGACCAATCGTGATGACCGACGAGTTTGGCAAGGGTGGCATCCGCCCCGGCAAACTGCTCGGCGAAGATTGGGATCTGACGCCTGCACCGAAAGGTATCGTCGGGCTGAATGACAATCTGCGTCTTGCGCCGGGTCAATCATCTACGATTGTATCCACGGTGATCGTGCGTGGCATTCGCAATGGCGGCACGTTTGACAACTGCGCCATCCTCGGACTGGGCGATGGTGAAGGCCAGCAGCTTGCTTTTGCACAGGACATTATGAACAAGCGTGGCATTGATGTGGGCAAGGTCGATGGCGAGATTGGTCCCAAAACCCGCCGTGGTCTTGCGAAGTTGAGAGAACAACTGGACCTGCCGCCGTCCGAGTCGCTGGGCGAGGTGTTTGAAGCACTTGGTTTGAGTGCGCAAACACAAGGTGCTGCTTCTTGTGCGAGTGTGCAATTGCCGAAGATGCCTGCACCAGCTCTCAAATGCGATGCGCGCACAACGGTCGGAAATGGCGAGAGCTGCAAATGCAAATTCAGCCATTCTGCCAAAGTAAGCCCAACCCAGTGCGGGTGTGTGAAGGGCTACAAGCTGAACGGTAAAAAGGGCTGCGTGAAGGTGAGGGTTTCAAAGCCCAAACCTGATCAGGCGGCTCCGAAGCCCAAACCTGACCAAGTGGCTCCGAAGCCTAAATCCTGCCCGCCTGGATCATTGCGCGTGCCAGGCGCAGGCTGTGTCTCGGTCTCGATCGGACGCCCACAGAAGCCGGATCGGGATGATCACGTTGGCGGTGCCGCTGCAGATACGAAACGCTGCCGTATCATGCTCAACGGCATATGCGTGAAGTAGCTGTCCAACGACGGTGAGCGGGCCATGGCCCGCTCACCCATGTCGAAAATGGATTGAACATGACGCCAATCATCCACCTTCAATTCGAACCAAGAAAAAGAAAGTGACGGAAATCGTTGAGCCCGGGCTGGGATAGCATCTGATATGAACAGGGCGTTCGGTTCTGACTTCCTGCCAGGCGGTATTCCCATAGATGGTGAGGTCCAATTTAGGACGCTAAACCAGGCATATGTCCGTCGGGTTCGCAGTTTGGGCCATGCGCTCCTTGGCGGTCATGTGTGATTTTGGAAGCCATCAGTTCTCAGTGGAAATCAACAATAAACAAACTGAATGGCCACGCGTAGCCGCACCTTACATATCGATGGAAATTGTTTCCGGAGCGTCAGGGATGTGATCGTGAATTTTGCGCGGCAGTGAGAATTGACCTCAATCCCGCTTCATCGAGCGGTACGGGGTTTCCACCGGCGCAAGGATCGACCACGCCCATACGCGCGACCTTGTCGATGTCTATGTCTACAAGTCCGATACCTGCAAGGGTGCTCGGAATACTCAATGTCTCGCGCAAGTCGAGGATCCATTCGATCACCCCTGCTGCCGTGGGGTTCGGTAGATCGAGGAAACGCCCGAGCAGTTCCAGCTTCTGGGTGATCGCCGGCGCGTTGAATTCCAGCACATAAGGCATCAGCACGGCATTGAGAAGTCCGTGAGGGGCATCGTGCAGAGCGCCGAGCGGATGGGCCAGCGCATGAATTGCGCCAAGGCCTTTCTGCAAGGCAACGCAGCCCATCCCGGACGCAACCAGCATCTGGCTCCGCGCCTCAAGATTACCGCCTTCCAGCGTGGCCACCGGCAACCAGGTCTTGATGATCCGCATGGTGTTGAGGGCGACGCCTTCCGCCATGGGGTGAAAACTCGGCGCGCAATAGGCTTCCAGCGCGTGGGAGAGCGCATCCATTCCGGTCGCAGCGGTGATTGGGGCCGGCAGACCGGTCGTCAGTTCGGGGTCCATGATGACGACATCCGGCATCATCCTGGGGTGAAACACGATCACCTTGCGCATTTCGGCCTCATGGGTGATGACCGATGATCGACCAAGTTCCGAGCCGGTTCCAGCTGTTGTGGGAATGGCAATGACCAGAACCAGATGCGACGTGTTCGCGCGTTTCCAGTTCTCCCCGATATCTTCCAGGTCCCACATCTCGATCGTCTGGCCAGCCATCAGGGCAATGGCCTTGGCAGCATCAAGCGCACTGCCGCCGCCGATAGCGACGATGAGATCGTGTCCGCCGGCCCGAAAGGCTTCCACTCCGTCTGTGACGTTGGAACCAGTCGGATTCGGTTTGACCCCATGGAACAGTTTGGCATCCACACCGCCCGATCGCAGCGCCTCCAGCGTGCGTTGCACCGGATACAGATCCTTCAATCCATTGTCGGTGACCACCAGTGGACGATGGGAACCGAGTTCGCGCACCACGGCAGCAAGTTCCGAAATTCGGCCACTGCCGAAACGTACGGAGGTTGGAAAGCTCCAATTGCTGGATACAGCTTTGGTATCAAAGGACATGATCATTGCCTCTACAGGGTGACGTCAGGAGGGGGTGTGCGTGATGCTTTGCCGCTTCAGCGCCCTGCGACGCATGAACTCGGCAAGTCCGACCAGCAGCAATGCCGGAATGAAATTCAGCGTTGCCAGAGCCGGATAGATGGGAGACGAACCCACGGCGATGCCGCTGTAGACAAAGACTGGCAGCGTGCGCACCGTACCGGCAAGGGAATAGGAAACGTAGAAATTCCCCCAGGACAGCAGGAAAGCGAAGATCGCCGCTGAAAATATTCCCGGCCACAGCAGCGGAAATGTCACTTCGCGGAAAACCTCCCACCCGCTGGCGCCGGCATCACGCGCAGCATCTTCCAGCGCTTCGTCAAAGCCGTAGACTTGCACGGCGACAATCACCAGCGCGAAAGGTGTGATGTAGACAATATGGCCGATGATGACAGTAACGAGACCATTGGAAAATCCGAGCCAGTTGCCGAGAACGGAAAACCACAACAACATGACGACACCGAGCAAAAGCTGCGGAAACAACAGCGGGGCGAAGGTCACGGCGCGAAACAGGTTCTGAAAACGGAACCGGTAGCGGATCCAGGCGATTGCCCCGGCGGTGCCAAGCACGGATGCAAAGACCGTCGAAATGGCAGCAACTGTGGCCGAGTTGATGACGGCGGGGAAGAAATCCGGCTTGCGGATCAATTCGCCATACCATTCCAGCGAAAAGCCCTCGATCGGGAAGGTCAGGACACGGCTCGATGTGAACGAAAAGGCCACCAAAGTCATGATCGGGGCGTAGAAGAACAGCAGTAGCAGGACAACGGTGCCGACGAGCGCTACATCTACAATGGCATTGCTCAAGCGTTGCGATATCATGATGCAGCCCTCCCTGTCGCCTTTGTGCTGCGAAACACGAAGGCTGCTGCAATCGCCAGTGTCAGCGCACCAATGGCAATCAGCACGATCGTCAATGCCGCGCCGAGCGGCCAGTTGACCCGCGTTTCGAAACTCTGTCGGATCAATTCCGAGGCCATCGGCTTCATGCCGCCACCCAGCACCTTGGGTTCCAGGAATGCCCCGAGACTGAGCACGAAAACCAGCACTGCACCCGAGTAAAGCCCTGGGCGCGATAGCGGCAGCGTCACCTCGAAAAACGTGCGGACACGGGAGGCGCCGGCGTCATAGGAGGCCAGAACCAGATCGCGGTCGATGCGGACGAGAGACAAGTAGATGGTAAACATCGGATAGACAGCGAGATTATAGACCATGCCGACCATGGTTCCCGTCGGTGTGAAGAGAATGTCCGCGGCCTCTTGCCCGAGCCCGAGATAGGACAACAGCCAATTGGCCACGCCGTGCTTGTCGAGCACGAGGATCCAGCCAAATGTCTTCAGTACGGCGTCGGTCAGGAAGGCGAAAATAATCAGGATCTGGATCTGCGTATTGTAGGTCTTCAACCGTGTCGTCAGCGCATAGGCTGCCGGGAAGGCGATCAGAATGGAAATCACCACACAGACCACGGCCATCCAGACTGTCCGCAGCATCACTGTCCAGTAATGCGGCTTGGAAAAAATCTCCGTCCATATCCTCAGATCCCAAGTCCAGTTCAACCGGTAATATTCCGTTGTCTGGAACGTCAAGATCACCGTCATGACCAGCGGAACAAGGAAGAAGACCAGCATGACGACAGCCAGCGGCGCCACAGCGGCAAGCAGGACCGGGTCGTTCCATTTTTTCGCTTCGGTCTTCATAAGCTACTCCGACAGCAGGAAGGCGCGCGACGGTTCGAAGCCGACACGGACCTTCTCGCCGACTTTCGCCGGCAGATCGATGGATCCCTGAAGGTCCATGATGACGGGCGCTTCCAATCCGTCGACACGAACGCGGTATTGGGTGGAAGCCCCCTTGATGAAGTATTCTTCAACCACACCGTCAAGCGTCCATTCGTCAGGCATCGGCTCGCTCGTGACAAAGCCGACGGTTTCCGGCCTGACCAGCAGCGCGGTGTTGCCGTCGCCGAGGAACTCCGAAACATTGCCGGTAGCCATGGTGACGTTGTCGCCCTTCACCAGTGACGACCTTACCGTCACGGCACCGCCTGCCGAGTGGCTGACATCGACCGGCAGAAAATTCGTCTCGCCGATGAAACCTGCGACAAACATGTTGGCCGGGCGGTAATAAATATCCGACGGCGTTCCGATCTGCACGACACGGCCAGCGCGCATCACGCAAATCCGGTCGGCCAGCATCATCGCCTCTTCGAGATCATGGGTCACCAGCACGAAGCTGGTTCCAAGTTCGCGGTGCAGTTTCTTGAGCTCTGCCTGTAGCGATTTCTTCAGTTTGGCATCGAGCGCGCTCATTGGCTCGTCCAGCAATAAAACGCCCGGCTGCGAGATCAGGGCCCGGGCCAGCGCAACGCGCTGCTGTTCACCGCCGGAGAGTTGCGCCGGGTAGCGATCGAGATATTCGGGCTTGAGATGCATCAGCTCGAGCATGCGCGCGATACGCCGGTCAAGTTCTGCCTTTTCGACTTTCTGCAATTTCAGGGGGAAGCCGATATTCTGGGCAACGGTCTTGTGCGGAAACAGTGCAAGTTTCTGGAACACCATGCGGGTCGGACGGCTTGCTGCCGGGACCCCGTCCATGTCCTTGCCCTGAATTTCGAGCCGCCCGTCCGTCGCGTCCTCGAAACCGGCCAGGATCTTCAGCAATGTAGTCTTGCCGCAACCGGAAGGCCCGACAAGGGCGACGAATTCACCGGCCGCCACTTCAAGAGAAACGCCGTGCAGCGCGCGGACGTTGCCATAATCCTTGATGATCAAGGTTGCATCAATAATCGGAGTTGCCAATGGCAGCGTTCCTCGGCTTGGGATTATCGTCATCTGCCCCGCCCGCTCGAAAGCGGACGGGATGGTTTGAATTTTGACCGGATCAGCGGGCAGCGAGTTCTTCCTGCCAGATTGCCAGCATGTCGTCGATGTTCGGCGCGACTGTGTGGAACTGGCTGTTTTCCCAGGCCGTCCACATGTAGTCCATCTGCAACGCCTTCTTTTCCTCTTCGGAGAACAGCGCTTCCGCCTTCTGGTTCGGCACCAGATTGCAGGTTGCCTCGGTAATTGCCAACTGCTTGGCAACTTCCGGCGAGACGATATATTTCAGGAAGTCGGCAGCGACCTCTGAGTTGGTGCCATTGTCGATGAGGCCGGTGGCTTCCATCCAGATGATGCCCTGTTTGAGGCCGTCTTTCGGCTCAGGTACGATCGAGTGGATATAATCGTGGCCCTTGAGCCGCAGGGAGGAGGTGCAATAGGTGCCGCCACCGATCAGGGCCCGGAACGATCCGTCAAGCAGGCCTTTCTGGGCCACCGCGAGGTCACCGACGATGGCGCGGGTGTTCTTGAACGCCGCACGGAGAACCTTGCGGACCTCGCCGAGGGCAGCTTCATCGAGTTCCTCATAAGGATTGATACCGGCATACAGAACCAGCGGCATGATCGGCCAGTCGCCCCAATCGAGCAGGCAGATCTTGTCCTTGTAGGCGCTGTCGAAAACCGGTGCATAGCTCGACCATGCTTCCAGCTTGTCGAACTTGGTATTGACCGTCGGTCCGACCCAGCCCCAGCGGGTTGGAAGACCGGTCGCCTTGCCTTCGAACTGCAATGGCTCGAACGGCGCGCGAAACTGCGGATAGAAATCGGCATATTGCTCGGCGAAATCGGCGTCATCAATGAAGCGGCAGAAGCCGGCAGGTCCCATGCGCTGGATCCAGGGGCTATCGGAAGATACGAGATCGAAATCGCGCGAAGCGCCAGCAGCGAGCTTGGCGAAGCCCCCGGCCGAGTCGGTGATCAGATCGATCGCAATGGTCGCGTCCTTGGTCTTTTGGAACGGCTCGAGGATGGATGGCGAATTGTAGCCCTCCCAGCACATGTAGTTGAGGCTTTCGGCAGCCGATGCGCCGCGTGGTGTTCCGAAGAATCCGGCGCCGGCAGCGGCCAGCCCCATGCCGCCCATGCCCTTGAGCACCGAACGGCGCTTCATGTCATTGAGTTGATTGCTCATGTCCGCTGTTCCTTTTTTCATTTTGTGTTCCTTCCTGTCGTCAAACATCAAGATTGGGGATACTCAGACTACGCCGAGATAGCGTCTGATCTCCCATTCACTCACATGCTTCTGATATTCGGCATATTCGAACTGCCGGGCTGCCACGAACCAGTCGACGAAGTCGGCCCCGAAGATGTCGCGGGCCACGGCGCTGCGGTCGAGCCGCGCCGCTGCTTCGCCGAGATCGCGCGGAAAGGCGGTTTCGGCGGCTGGTTTTGCTGCATAGAAATTCTCGTCACTGCCGGCGGCAGGCTCGATGCCGTTGCGGATGCCGTGCAGACCCGCGCCGAGGCAAAGTGCCAAGGCCAGATAGGGATTGGTGTCCGCCGAAGGAACACGAAATTCAAGCCGCGTGGCTTCCGGTACATCGTTGATGACGCGGACTGCGGCAGTGCGGTTTTGAACGCCCCAGTTGGACGAGGTCGGCGCCCAGGCTCCCGGCACCAATCGCTTGTAGGCATTGACCGTGGAGGCGCACATGGCCAGCAGCTCCGGCATCAGCTGCACAAGTCCGCCGATAAAATGTCTGGCCGTGCGGCTCAAACCATCGGGTGCATCAGGATCCGAAAAGACCGGATTGCCCTGACTGTCGCGCAGGGAAACGTGCAAGTGACCGGACTGGCCGGAAAGTGCCGGAGAGAGCTTAGACATGAAGCTCGCCGTCAGGTCGTTGCGGGAGAAATAGGCCTTGGCAAAATTCTTGAAGAGCATGGCGTCGTCAGGCGACTTCATGCCCTTTGCATAGGTCAAGGGTGCCTCGAAGCAGCCGGGTCCAAGCTCGGTGTGAATGGCATCCAGCCCAATGCCCATGGTCGTCATGGTTTCATCGAGTCCCTCAAGCAACTCGCCGTGAAGCGCAGAGGTCTGCAGTGAATAAGTGCGGTTGCCCGGAGCAAAATGGGTAAGATCGCGAAAATTCTTGGCCCGCAGGCTTTCCGGCGTCTCGTCAAAGACGAAGAATTCGAACTCGAAGGCAGAATAGACGTCAAAGCCCATGTCGGCCGCCTCGGCGAGCAACGCCATGCAGACATTGCGTGGCGAGCGCTTGCCGAACTCGCCGGTGAAATCGGCGAGGCACAGGGCGGAGTTTTCGGCAAACGGGTATTTTCGTACGCTATCGGCGAAGATTTTCGCCGGACGATCGATAAAGGCGCCATCCCTGTAAGCCTTCTCGGCAATGTCCCAGAAATAGAGAACCTCACAGAACGGATAGCCAGCCTGCCCGAGTTTCACTGCCTTGTCCGCGGTTATCAGCTTGTCGCGAAACTCAGCTTCAGGATCGACCATGCCGACGTGAACCGATCGGGCATTGATCTCTTGAAGTGCGGTTTGCAAACTATCGGGCATGTGGCTTGATCTCGGGGTGGCTCTCTTTACAATATGCCGAGACTAGGGCTGCCTTCCGGGCAAGGGAATAGCCCTATGGGGACAGTAGGCCAAACAAAATTGTGCTCCGTTTGGCACGCAACAGAAGGGAATGGTGTCAATTGCACCGAAAATTTGCCGCGTGGAACGGAGCTATTGCAGAGGCGATCGGCGCGGTTGGATCAGATAATTTCCCACACCGAATCGAAGCGGCACTTGCGAGCATAATCGACTTCGACATCCTGATGGTGTTTGCGTATCTGGGGTCGGAAAAGCCAGTCTGCCTTCATCACAACATGGATCCGGAACGGGCTCAAACCGTGGTTGGCGCCTATGTGTCCGGTCCGTATCTTCTGGACCCGTTTTTCAGCGCAGCAACAGATCAAGGCACCAAGGGCGTGCTGCGGCTCCGCGATATGGCGCCCGACCGGTTCCAGAATTCTGAATATTACAGGCGGCATTATGGGCTAACAGGGATACGTGACGAAGTCGGCATTGTTTGCCGGCCCGCCGGTTGGACCGGCGTCGTCATCAGCTTCACCCGGCCGGTCGACGCCCCGGCGTTCGGCCGCCGTGACCTTGCCTCAATCAGGGCTGCAGAGCCGGTGATCCAGACGTTGGCAAAGCGGCACTGGAACCAGAGCGCTTCGGCCAGCACGTCCGCCGGTGAGGAGACCGAGGTGTCGCGTGATCCGATTGATGAAACGCTCAATCGGATGACCGATGGCATCCTGACACCACGCGAAATCGAGATCTCCGCCCTTGTCCTGCGTGGACACTCCAGTGGGTCGATTTCCCGACGTCTCAACATCGCCGAGGGGACCGTGAAAAACCACCGCAAGCACATCTACCAAAAGCTCGATGTTTCCAGTCAATCGGAATTGTTTGCAATGTTCATATTGCAACTTTCGGGACAGTGAATACACCCGAGCGGCAAGGAGAAACGAATGTTGGGTGGCTCGGTCACTGCCAGAGACTGGCGAAACAAGACGATTGTCAAACGGGTGACGGGAAAATTGATGTCACTGGTTCGGGTGTTTGACGACGATATGGGTGATGTCTGATCGCCGGTGAATCTCGGGACGGGGGTTACTATGCGGTTTCTTCTGCAAACGCGAGAAAAGCCAAAAAAATTCATAACTCGTTGAAATAAGTGGCGCACCCGACAGGATTCGAACCTGTGACCTCTGCCTTCGGAGGGCAGCACTCTATCCAGCTGAGCTACGGGTGCATCCGTGGCGCCTGGCGGGCGGGGTCAATCCGGAAATCCGGTTTGAATTCACCGCCGCGAAGCAGCTGACAAGCGGTCTTCTAGCTCATCATGCGCGGCGCATCAATGCAATAATCATCGAGTTGGTACTGCTCTCTCCAAGCGCCAGTAAGAGCTTCGAACCCTGACGGGCGTGCCGGTGGTGTGTCGGTTGTCGTTCTCGTTGCGTTGACTTGTTCAGTTATTCAGAATCAGCATGCAGTTCGTGAATAGCGCGTTCAATTTGAAATGACGAAGTTCTACAGGCATCCCATGGCACCGAAAAAGACATTGAACGCAAAAAACCTTGAGACACTCGGCGCGCCTCGTCTTGCTGAGCTCCTGATTGAGATCAGCACCGGGAGTGCAGCTAGCAAAAGGCGATTGCGTCTCGAGCTTGCCGGAAGCCAGGGCAGCGCCGAGGTCGCGCGTGAAATTCGCAAAAGGCTTGTCAGCATTGCCCGTGCCCGCAGCATCATCAAATGGCGCAAGGTGAGGACGTTGAAGAAGGATCTCGAGACGCAGCGGATGGCGATCGTCGATACTCTTGCCCCCGAAGATCCGGCGGAAGCTTTCGAGCTAATCTGGCAGTTCCTCGCTTTGGGTGATTCCATCTTTGCCCGGTCAGACGATTCCAGCGGCACCCTGATGGAAATATTCCATCAGGCCTGCATCGATGCCGGCGCCATCGCCAAACTGGCCGGTATCGATGGCGATGCGCTTGCCGACAAGATCTTCGTCGCCGTACAGGGCAATGATCATGGCCAATATGACCGGCTGATCACGGCGATGGTGCCTGCGCTTGGCGAGGATGGGCTGGAACAGCTGAGGACTTTGTTTGTGGCGTCATCCGAAGAGCCACAGGAAAACTCAGTTGAGCAGGATCGGCACGTCATCGGGCGGAGCAGCAAAGGTCCGGTTCACGAGGACGAGATCTACCGCACCGATGGGAACTTGACCGCCCGCATTGCCCTGGAGCAAATCGCCGATGCACTTGGCGATGTTGATGCCTATATCGCTCAGCAACCCAAGACCACGCGCAAGGTGCCGTTGATCGCGGCGGATATCGCCAATCGTCTGCTTGCCGCAGGCCGGGCAGAAGAGGCGCTGATGGCCCTGGATGAAGCGGATACGCAGGCCCGGCGCGACGTGCCTTTCGAGTGGCACCTGGCCCGCGTCGAAACGCTCGAGGCTCTGGAGCGTGGCAAGGAGGCGCAGGCCTATCGATGGATGTGCTTCGAGCAAACGCTGAACGACCAGCATCTGCGGGATTTCCTGCGCCGTCTGCCGGACTTCGATGACATGGAGGCCGAGGAAAAGGCGTTCACCTACGCCCAGGCTTTCCCCGACGCTAACCTGGCGCTCGCTTTCTTCTTGCACTGGCCGTCACTCGATCAGGCAGCCAGGCTCGTCACCGCGCGGCAGACCGAGCTCAATGGTGACCTGTATGAATTGATGACGACGGCCGCCGAGGCCCTGCAAGTCAAGCATCCGCTGGCGGCCACCATTTTGTTGCGGTCGATGATCGACTTCACGCTCGATCGCGCCCGATCCAGCCGCTACAGGCATGCGGCGCGGCATGTCGGCGAATGCCTGGCGCTTGCTCCCCATATTGATGATTTCGGCAATGGCAAACCCCACGACGCCTATCTTTCCAGGCTCAGATACAGGCACGGCAGGAAGCACGGCTTCTGGAAATATATCGACTAGACAGCCCACCCGGCAGAGGAGCTTGTTGCTCCTCTCCCCGGTCTTCAGGGACGCTGCTGCCCGTTGCCGAAGACGAAATATTTGAAACTGGTCAGTTGCTCTGCTCCGACAGGCCCGCGCGCATGCATCTTGCCGGTTGCGATGCCGATTTCCGCGCCCATGCCGAACTCGCCGCCATCTGAAAACTGGGTCGAGGCATTGTGCATCACCACGGCGGAATCCACCGCCGTCATGAAGGCTCTCACCGCTGCCATGTCTTCTGCGATGATCGCGTCGGTATGCCCCGAGGAATGCGCCTGCACGAAGCCGATTGCCTCCTGCAAGCCGCCGACGATCTTCACCGAGATGATGTTGCTGAGATATTCGGTGTCCCAATCCGCATCGGTTGCAGAGGTGATTTCCGGCATGATTGCCCGTGCCTCTGCATCGCCGCGCAATTCGCAATCGCCAAGCGCCTCTGCCAGACGTGGTAGCAGCTGGGCTGCGATCTTGCGGTCGATCACCACGCATTCGGTGGCGCCGCAGATCCCGGTTCTGCGCATCTTGGCATTGGCCACAATGCCAACGGCTTTTTCGAGATCGGCGCTCTCGTGAACATAGCTGTGGTTGTTGCCGTCCAGATGCAACAGGGTCGGTACCTGGGCTTCCTTCTGCACAAGTGACACCAGCCCGCGTCCGCCGCGCGGGATGACAAGATCGACACAGTCGATGCAGTGCAGCAGCAGTTTCACGGCTTCCCGGTCGCGGGTGTCGACCAGTTGCACGGCGTCCTCGGGCAGGCCGGCGGCCTTCAGACCCTCAGCCAGGCAGGAGACGATGACGCGCGACGAGTGCAGGCTTTCCGAGCCGCCACGCAAAATGACGGCATTGCCGGACTTCACGCACAGCGCACCTGCGTCAGACCCGACATTCGGGCGGGATTCATAGATCATGGCGATGACGCCGATAGGCACGCTGATACGGTCAATCTTGAGGCCATTAGGCCGATTGAACGTCGCCAGTATGCGGCCCAGCGGATCGTCCTGGCCGGCAATCGCGTCAACAGCGTCGGCCATTGCGGCAACGCGGTCGGCAGTCAGCGTCAGCCGGTCGATGAAGGCCGCGTCCTTTCCGCTATCCCGAATGCTGTCGAGGTCTTTCGCATTGGCTTGCAGGATCTCGGTCGCGCGGGCGCGCAGCGCTCTGGCGGCCTCGGTCAGCGCCAGGTTGCGCTGTTCGGCGTTGGCCAAGGCGAGCTCGCGCGATGCGGCTTTGGCGCGCTGGCCAAGATCGGCCACCAGAGTTGCGACGTCCATTTTTTCTGTATCTGTGCTCATGTCGTTCATTCCAGTGTCTCCAGGGCGGCGGTCGAAACGCCGCTATCTATTTCAGTTCGGCAGCGCGGCGATAGGCGGCCTGCACGGTGTTTTCAAACAGCTGGTGAAGCTGACCATCGCGCATCAATTCAGCCAGTCCGGCCTGCGTGGTGCCGTTCTTGCTGGTCACGGAATCGCGCAGCTCTTCGAGCGTGGCGTCCGACTGGCGTGCCGTTTCAACCGCGCCGCAGATGGTATCAAAAACCAGGGTCCGCGATGTTGCCTGATCAAAGCCCACGGATTGGGCTGCTTCGACATAGCTGCGCATCAGCTCGAAAACATAGCCCGGACCGCTGCCGCTGACGGCGGTCAGGCGGTCGATCTCGTCCTCGCTTGCCAGCCGCACACAGCTTCCTGTCTCGGCGATCAGCGCGGTCACGTCCGCTATCTGCCGTTCGGTACAGGCGCTGTTGGCATAAAGCCCGGAAACGCCAAGTCCGACCATCGCGGCCAGATTGGGCATGAGACGGATGATCGCCACGTCGCCCACAGCCTTTGCAACGGTGGCGACACTGCAGCCGGCGGCAATCGAGACGAAGCAACCGCCCGGTTTGAGCGCATGGGCGTAGTTTGGCAGGACATCCACGATCATCTGCGGCTTGATCGCGATCAGCACCACATTAAACGCCCCGACGGGCACGTCCGCCGCGTCGGTCACGTGGGTGACCGTGTCGGGCAGGCCGGTGGCGGCAGGGTCGGCGACGGTAAATTTGTTGGCGTCATTGGTGGCCCATTGGCGCAGCATGGCGCCGCCCATCTTGCCGCATCCAATCAGAAGTATGTTCATCTTCGTCATCCTTTGCTTTGGCGGACTCGTCAGATATCGCGCTGCAAGGCAGCGCGTTCAGGTCGAATCCCCCGGCTCTTATTTCGTCATCTGGCGCCTGTGACGCACCTCTTGGGGCGGTGCGCAGCGGCGAGCTGTTTGCATTCACATCTCGTGTGCGTGCTATAGAGCACCCATGCATCAAAGAGGGCAGTGCTACAGGTTGGCGTTGAAAAACGCAAACCGTTCGCATTTTTGCCTTAAAAAACAAAACGATATCGGAGACTTGAGTTGCTGAAGAAAAAGAAGATCGTCGTCAAGATCGGATCCAGCCTGCTGGCCAACAGCGATAAACTGACCCTGCGCTATGCCTTCATGAACGGTCTGCTGAGCGACCTGGCGCAGCTGCAGAAAGAAGGACACGACATTATTCTGACCTCATCGGGATCGGTGGCGCTGGGGTTGAACATGATCGGCAAGCGACCCGAGGATGCGGGTATTCTGGACAAGCAGGCGGCGGCCGCCTGTGGCCAGCCACTGTTGATGAATGCCTACCGGCAGGTTGCCTCGGAGCATGACATGGATGTCGCCCAAATGCTGGTGACGGTCGAGGACATGGAAGAACGGCGCAGGTTCCTCAACATCAAGAACACCATGCTGCGGTTGCTCGAAAACGGCATCATGCCGATCATCAATGAAAATGATTCCATCGCGACACGCGACCTGCGGGTTGGCGACAACGACCGGCTGTCTGCCAAGGTAGCTCAGATGGTCGAGGCCGATCTCCTCGTCATTCTGACCAGCGTCGAGGGCCTGTTCGACCGCGATCCATCAGACCCCGACGCCGTATTCATCGCGGAAATCGAAGATGTCAGCGAGCACCTGGAGTCGACCACAGGCATCAGCGCTTTGGGCAGTGGCGGTATGTTGACCAAGATGCAGGCCGCCAATATGGCGCAGAATGCAGGTGTTGAGACAATCATCGCGGATGGGATCATCGAACGGCCCGTTTCCTCTGTCCTCAATAACGAGCGCCGTTACACCCGGTGTCTCGTTACCGGCGAAACGGCATCGCCGCTCAAGGTCTGGCTCTCCAACCGGTTGCAGGTCGCTGGCACGCTGGTCGTTTCCAACGAAGTGGCCGCCTCCGTGATAGCGGGCAACTGCGGAATCACGCGAAGCGACGTGATTTCAATTCAGGGTGATTTCACCAAGGGCGATGTGCTGCACGTCTACAACGAAGATGGGGACGAAGTCGCCCGCGGCCTGACCAACTTCTCCTCCGAGGAAACAATGCTGATGGCGCGCCATCTTGATATGCCTGTCATGGATTTGATCGGTTACAAGACCAAGAGTGATATCATCGGCGCCGAGAATATTCTGGTTCTCGAAGACAACCATCTCCCGCATGATGCCCTGGATGACGATCAGAAAATCGTCATACCCGCGTAAATTCTGCCTGCTGCCCAGCAGGGGAAGGGGGGTGGAGTGTGCAATGTCAGGCTCTGCCCTTACGCCACCTGACGCCAATTTTCAGCGCGAACAAATTCCATCAGTTCCTCCGACGACATCGGCCGGGCCAGGGCAAAGCCCTGAAGCGTATCGCAGCCCAGGTCGCGCAGAACAGCCGCATGTTGCATGGTTTCCACGCCTTCCGCGATCACCTTGATCCCAAGTGATTGGCCGATCTCGATAATCGAGGCAACCAGGCGACGCTGGCTGTCAGACTCGACAATCGGCGATATCAGCTGACGGTCGATCTTCAGCCGCGTCGGGCGCACCTGGATGAGGCTGACGATTGACGCAAAACCTGTGCCGAAATCGTCGATCTCAATGTCGATTCCCATGGCCTTCAGTCGTTCGATATTGGCGACGATTGTCTCGTTCTGGTCATCCAGGAAAATGGATTCGAGCAATTCGAACGAGAGCGTCCCGTTTTCGATCGCAAGGCCGTCGAGGCTGTCGATCAGATCAGCCTCGAAAAGACGGCCGGCGGAAACGTTGACCGACATCTTCGGGATCGAGATGCCGGCTGCTTTCCAGCGAGTCGATTGCCAAAGCGTTTGCTCAAGGATGGACCGATCAATGATCGGCACGACGTTCAACTCGCTTGCGGTCTTGAGGAAGGCGTCGGGTGCAAGCAGGCCTTCGGTCGGGTGGTTCCACCGCGCCAGTGCCTCGACACCCACGACATCCAGCGTTCTGGCGTCGAACTGCGGTTGGAAGAAAGGTATGAATTCCATGCGATCGAGGCCGCAAAGGATATCATCGGCAACCCGCTTGGTGCGAATGATTTCAGCTTTCAGCGAGGCCGTGAAGAACTCGAAGCGGTTGCGACCGTTGTTCTTGGCCCGGTAGAGTGCAATGTCGGCATCTATCAGCAAGCGTTTGCCGCAAGGATCGTCATTTTGATCAACCGTGGCGATGCCGATGCTGACCCCGAACCGGCATTCATGGTTTTCATAGGGAACCGGCTGGCGCATTTGTATGATGATGCGGTCCGCGAGAGAGGCCAATTGCGCGTCGCTGATTTCCGACGTGGTGGCAATGACAAATTCGTCTCCACCAACTCGGGCGATGATGTCGCCGATACGTGTATTCGACTTCAGCACGGACGCCGCATGAACCAGCATGGCGTCGCCGGCCGCATGTCCCAATGTGTCATTTATCTGCTTGAAGCGATCAAGGTCGATATGCAGCATGGCTGTCACCGTCTGCCCGCCACTGTTGTTGAGAAGACGTTCGTCGATGAAGCGCCGATTGGGCAAGCCGGTAAGGCTGTCATGCAGCGAGTTGCGCTCCATCTGTGCGCGAGCGTCCTCGAGTTGACTGTTTCTCAATTCGGCATTCTGCTTGGCGGCCAGCAACCGCGTCTTGAGTTCGACATCGGCGGAAACATCCCAGTTCACCCCGACGATATAGCGGCGACCGTCGAAATCGTGCTGGACCGCGCCAATCGACCGGATCCAGCGTGTGATTCCGTTGGAATTGAGCACACGGAATTCGGACGTATAGCTGCCACCGGTGACGAGCACCTTTTTGAACTCTGCTTCAGCCTTTGCCCGGTCGTCCGGGTGAAGCTTCAGTGCCCAGTCGTCAACATGCAAAGTTCCGCCAAGTCTGACCGGATTTGCCTCATTTGTGTAGAGCTCCCGCATCCGCTCATCCCAGGTCAGTTCGGAAGTCGAGGGGTTGAACTCCCACACGCCTATTTTCGAAGTGTTCAAGGCAAGGGTCAGTCGATGAGACAGCCTTTGCATGTCGATCTGGTTGCGCTTGAGCCTGTGGATGCTTGTCCGACGCTGGTCATAGAGGTACCCGGCAATCGAGATGGGTGTCACCACCAGCAATCCGGCGAGCAAAATCAGCGCTCTGAATGTCCAGGCATTGTCGGGAGTGCGGGACCAGCCGCCGGCGGGAATTGCGGCAAGCTGCCAGCTGCCGCTTGGCAGCGATACCTCGGACAAGACCGGATTGTTGTTAAAAATCCCCGGTTTTCCGAAGAAAACCGGGCCCTCGCTTCCGGTTTCGTCCTTTCCGGAAATTGAAATCTCGATCGGCATGTTTAACGAAAAAAGCCCGCTCGCGGCATAAAGCCGGTCCACATCAACGACTGCCGATACGAGACCCCACAAATGTTTGGCGCCGTCGCCATCGTCGATGAAAACCGGGAACCGGCCGATAAAGCCTTCTCCGCCCTGCAGCAGCTTCACAGGGCCTGCCAGCACCAGTTTTTCGGAGTCGACTGCGCGCATCGCTGCCTCGCGTTGCGCTTCGTTTGTCCGGTAATCCAGTCCGATAGCTTTCTCGTTGCCCTCGACCGGATACATCAGGCTGATCACCAGACCAGGTGCTCCGGCAACGCTGCGCAATTGTGAGTGATCGCCAACAAGCCCTGAGGCGATCTTGCTGAATTGCCGTTGATCCATGTCGGGTTGGCTGGCAATGACAGACACCAGCCCGCGGGCCAACTGGATGTTGCTGCTGATGTTGCCTTCTAGCTTTGCTCGGATCAGACTGAGCTGCTCGCTTACGTCGGCGCGGAGGGCTTGAGTGTAGACAACACGGTTCTGATGCTCGGCGAAAATGCCTGTGGCCAGAGTCACTGCCAGCGCAATGCCTGCAGCCAAAAAGCTCGGGCGCAGGAGGAAATGCCCGTGCCCCAGAGATTTCATGGCATTCTTCAGCATCTCTGTCTCCGACAAAATCGCACCGCTTGCAGAGCGTTTCCACTGTCCCGCGCGATCCAAGTTGGGCAGAAGAATTAGCCGACAATCAATAAGAATTGGCTAAAACAGTCATTAGCACGGGTTGGGTAGCCTGAAACTTGCGTGCGGAGCCTTGGTCAGAAGTGCTCGACCCACGGTCTAAGTGTCAATTCGTCCGACCATGCGCTGCGGTTTTGCTCAACTAGAGCGATATAGCTTTTGGCAATTTCATCCGGATCAAGCATCGATTGCGGCTTGTCGGACGGTTCTGTCCGTCCGGGATTGCGGATCGCGCCATCGATGTTGATCCAGGCGACGTGGATACCCTGCGGATGCAGTTCGCGGGCCATCGATTGCGCTAGTCCGCGCTGGGCAAACTTCCCCATCGCGAAGGGAGCGGACTGCGGGAAGCCCTTTACCCCCGCGGACGCGCCGGTAAACAAAATGGTGCCGCGCACGCCTGCCTCTTCATCCTGATCGAGCATTTTTCGGGCCGCGGACTGACCAACCAGAAAGGAGCCGAAGGCGGTCACCCTGATTGAACGCTCCACTTCGATCGGGTCGAGATCCACAAGCGGCCCGCGTTGGCGGTAAGACGGATTGTAGACGCAAACCCGCAGCGGCCCGTCAATAGAGGCCATCAACGCATCGACCTCTCCCGGATCGGACGCATCGCATGCCACCGTGCGTGCGCCCAGTTGATTGGCCAAGCTGGCGATTTTGCCGGTGTTGCGGGCGGCAAGCACCAGTTCATGGCCTGCCGAATGAAGCTGCCGCGCCACCGAGGCGGACAATCCGTCTCCCACCCCGACGACAAGTGCAATTGATCGCGCCATCTCACCCTCCATTTTCAAACACTGACGATCAGGCTTGAATGCCGTGTCGCGCCATAATCCACCAGCCGTTATTTCACATGCTTGCGCCAGTCATGCTCTTCGGCAAAGCCCAGCATGTCGCGGATCTTGCGGTTTGAATACAGCGCTTCATGCTCGCCCATCTCGCGGCTGAAGGGAACGCCGGGAAAGAACCTCTCAGCAATCTCCGCTGTCGGTATATCGACGGAATTGGTGTCGTTACCGGCATTGAAGATCTGATATCCCAGCCCGTCGGTTGTCAGGCACCGATCAACGATCTGGCCAAGATCGCGTGCGTCGATGTAGCAGAAAATGTTGCGGCGGCGCACTTCGGGGTTGGCGAAGAATCCGGGAAACCGGTCATACTCATCCGGCTCCATCACATTGCCGATGCGAAGCGCGTAGATGTCGAACCCTGAGCGGCGCTGGAAGCTGCGCGCGGTCTGCTCATTGACGACCTTCGACATGCCGTAGGAATCCATCGGATTGACGTCCATGTCCTCTTCCACCGGCAGGGATTCAGGGCTGACCTCGCCATCGGCGAAACAGACCCCATAGGTGGTTTCCGACGAGGCGATGATGATCTTCTTGATGCCGAGCTTCACCGCCGCTTCGATCACATTGTAGGTGCCCACGGTGTTGATCCTGAAGGTCTCATTGTCTGGCCGTATGAGAATACGTGGCACGGCAGCGAAATGGACCACCGCATCAAACTTTGGAACGCCAGTTCCGGGTTCCAACTCATCGAAATTGGCGTAGCTGGACATGACATTGAACATCTGTCCGGAATCGGTGATGTCGGCGGTCAGATTGTCGACGCCCGGATGATTTAGCGGTGTCAGATCGACATTGACCACACGATGACCCTGATCAACCAGATAGGGAACGACATGCCGTCCGGCCTTGCCGGATCCACCAGTAAACAATACACGCATTGCTATCTCCTCTTTTGGAATTCGCTTGAGCCAAAGCTCAGACGCTGCGTCCTGCGGCAGCACCGGAAGACCATGCCCATTGAAAATTGTGCCCACCAAGATGGCCGGTGACATCCATCACTTCGCCAATGAAATGCAGCCCCGGTACCAATTGGCTTTCCATGGTTTTCTGGTTGATCTGAGCCGTTTCAACGCCCCCCAGCGTAACTTCGGCGGTGCGATAACCTTCTGTGCCGCCCGGCACGATGCGAAAATTCCTGATGCCAGCCACTATCTCTTCAATTGCGGCATTGCTCAAGTCAGCCAGTTTTGATGGTGCTGAGCCAGCCTCGCTTCCGAGTTGTTGGGCCAGCCGCTTGGGCAAAACGTCAGCCAATGCGGTCCAGATTGATGTTTTCGGGCGCGCGCTGCGCTCGGCTTTGAAATGGGAGGCCAGATCGATCTGGGGTGCGAGATCTATCGCCACGGCGTCACCCTCGCGCCAGTAGGATGATACCTGCAGCATGGCCGGGCCGGACAGCCCGCGATGGGTAAACAGCATGGCTTCGTCAAATCCCGCGCCGTTGCAGGCCGCATGGACATCCAGTGAGACGCCGGACAGCGCACCCCAGCTGTCATGCATGTTGGAAGCCCAAGTGAAGGGCACCAGTCCGGCGCGGGTCTCAGTGATCTGATGTCCGAATTGCCGGGCGATGTCATAGCCAAGTCCGGTGGCGCCCATTTTCGGGATCGATTTGCCGCCGGTCGCGACGACCA
The DNA here is from genome assembly GCF_001011155.1 of Hoeflea sp. IMCC20628. NCBI lineage: Bacteria > Pseudomonadati > Pseudomonadota > Alphaproteobacteria > Hyphomicrobiales > Rhizobiaceae > Hoeflea > Hoeflea sp. IMCC20628. Next base: position 3,015,416 of record NZ_CP011479.1, on the reverse strand, counting down.
GCGAGGTGGAATGCCAGATCCCTGCGCTGGTGCGGGTCTCGAAGCCTGCTTCGGACTGACTGACATCGGAAATATCCGTCGCCAGTTCCAGCCGCACCCCGGCGTCACGCATGTCATCGGTCAGCATTGCGATGATCTCGCGGGCTGATCCGTCACAGAACAATTGGCCCAGAGCCTTTTCGTGAAAGGCGATGCCGCGGGCTTTCACCCGGTCGATGAAATCATGCTGGGTGAAGGATTTGAGCGCCGAGATGGCAAAATGCCGGTTGGCCGACAGGAAATTGGCCGGAGTGCAGTGCATATTGGTGAAATTGCAGCGCCCGCCACCGGAAATCCGGATTTTCTCGCCTGGTGCGCGGGCGTGATCAATCACAGTGACGCTTTTACCTCGTCGTGCAGCTTCAATGGCGCACATCATGCCAGCGGCGCCAGCGCCTAGGATCACCACATCGGTTTTGTTCACTGCTGACATATGGGCTCCGGATCAACGGGTGGACGGATCACGCCCGCCGCCTTGAGACCGCAGGCAATACCAGAATGGAGGGGCGCAACAAACCCCGCATATCAACCCAATCGCCGCTGTTGCCATCGCCGCGGCTCCGCCTGTAGGAATGTTGTCCGCGCTCTCGTTGGATTTGCCCATGACCATTCATAGCTTTGATTCTGACCCCGTCTCGCTGAGCATCGACGCCAGCGTCGGGCATATTGCCGGTTTGACGATCCGTGACGGTGCCCGAATCTTGACCCCGCTGCATCGCGCGCCCTGGGTGGACGATCCCGCCGTCACGTTTCCGGTTGGAACTGCGCCGAATGTGCAGCGCCTGTCGGGCGATTTTTTCTGTGCGCCGTTTGGCCGGAATGACATCGAGGATGCGCCATCTCATGGTTGGCCCGCCAACAGCGAATGGGATTACATGGAGACCAACGCTCATGATGATCGGACCACCATCGTGTTTCAACTGCAGCGTACCGTAATGGGTGCCAAGGTGGAAAAGATCATCACGTTGATCGCCGGCCATCCATTCATTTATCAGGAGCACCGGTTCACCGGCGGCGAAGGGGCCGTTTCCGCAGCACATCATGTGATGGTGCATATGCAAGATGGCGGCGACCTTGCGTTTTCGCCCAAGACGCGTGCGCTCACGCCGGCGGATCCGCTGGAGCCCGATCCATCGCGGGGAAGGTCGCTTCTTGCCTATCCTGCCCAGACGACCGATCTGACCGCTTTTCCGCTGGCTGGCGGGGGCGTTGCCGACCTGACGCACTATCCGCCCGGCGACAGTCACGAGGATTTTGTCACTCTGGTTGAAGCGCCCGAACAATCACTGGGGTGGAGCGTCGTCAGCCGTAAGGCGGAGCAAGACCGGATCATCGTTCTCAAATGTCCGGAAAATCTGCCTGTCACGATGATGTGGATGAGCAATGGCGGACGGAATTATGCGCCTTGGTCCGGCCTCCACACCGGCGTTCTGGGCATCGAGGATGCCCGGGCTTCGCCGCTCGGTCATTCGAATTCCTGTAAAGAAAATGAATTCACCCGCGCGGGCGCTCCGACTGCGTTTGAGTTGGGCGGGGGCCGGAGCATTGTTGTTCGTCAGGTGATTGGCGCCTGCGCCGCCATTCAGGGAGAGAGCAAGCTCACGTCTGTAAGCCCTGACAAGGACAGTTTGATCTTGGGTTTCGAGTGTGGCGGCATACGCGCTCTGAATTATGCCCCGGAATTCCTTCAGCGAAGGTCCGGTTGCGCTTCAGGCTGAAAGCTTGACGCTGCAGCGAGAGCCTGCAGCGTCGCGCATCTAATTGGATGCGCAGAGAACGCTGGAGGACTTTTATTTCATGCTTGCCGCGTTCAAACGAATCCATTTGAACGCGGCAAGCATTGGTCTGGCCCCGAATGCTCGGGGTCAGACTTCGCTTCAAGGCAATCTGATATCAGCAGCGTGCTTCGTAGATGCGGCCATAGCTGTCACGGTAACGGCACATACCCGGGGTAGTCGCTGCGCCGATCAGCGCGCCTGCGGCTCCGCCAATCAGGGCACCGGTTGCCACACCACGTCCGCTGCTGCCTGTAGCCGCTGCGATCAGCGCGCCTGTCCCAGCGCCAACAACTGCGCCGGTACCAGCCCGTTTTTCAGTTGTCGAGCAACCAGCTGCGGCAAGAAGAGCGACAGCTGCAAGTGTGGAAAGAATGAGTCTGGTCATCGAAGGCTCCATTTGAATGCGGCTACAAAACGGAGGCAGTTTCACTCAAACGAGGGCGGCTGCTTCCGGGCCAAGGTTTCATTGTACAGAATAACGATGGCTGACACCATCATGGCGATGCTCATCGCAAGTGCAAGCGTTGAAATCAACATGGTCAGTCCTTTCGGGTCTAAACTAAGCGTGTTCAGCCATACAACGTGGCACCGCGGGATTGGTTTCATTTCAGATGCCGAATTATTATTGACCGGCTTGACGGCATTCCTCGCGGCGTCAACGCTGGGTTTTTGCACCCTTTCACCTGAACGCCACATGAATGGATTCTCTCGCGACCAAGCCTTTCTGTCTCATCAAGGCCGAACGGTGCGGTTTTGCCGTTAATCTGCAAGCAGGCAACATGCCCAATCATTGGGCATGTTGCCTGCTGGTTGGTCAGGCTCTTCCGTCATGCAGTAAATTCAACTGGTCATGATCGGAAACTCCTTGCGCCCGGGCGAGGCTTTTCCGATGATCTGCAGGCAACCCGATGAGTGCTGATGACTTCCATGTTTCCTCTTCCTGCGCCGCAATCCAGCGTGCCCATGCAACGCACGCAGGGTGGCGGGCGTCTTTCCGTCAAGCTGACATCTGGTCAGAGCCGCATCGACCGGCTTTTCCAGGAAGGTGCTGCCCGCATCCGTGTCCCGCGGGTGCCGCAGGGTTCTCCACTTGAGGCCGTGCTGATCAACACGGCGGGCGGCCTGACCGGCGGCGATCGCATGGAATGGTCTTTCGAGGCAGGAGAGGGCGCGTCGATGACGCTCGCGACGCAGGCTTGCGAAAAGACCTACAAGGCGCATGGTCTGAGCGAGGCTCGTGTCTCGGTGAAACTCAAGCTTAACCCCTCAAGCTCGCTGGCCTGGCTGCCGCAGGAAACCATCCTGTTCGATCGGGCGCGGCTGGCGCGTACAATTGACGTGGACATGGTGGCCGGGTCGCGCCTGCTGATGCTGGAGCCGGTGGTGTTCGGACGGTTGGCGATGAACGAAGCGGTCACTGAAGGCCTGTTCCGCGATCGCTGGCGCATCCGCCTCGACGGACAGCTGCTGCATGCCGAAGACATGCGTCTCGGTCCGGATATTGCCAGCGCGCTGGGCCGGACCGCGGTTGCTAATGGCGGGCTGGCCATGGCGACGCTGCTTTTGGTGGCGCCCGATGCCGAAGCCCGGCTGAATTCGGCTCGCACTATCATCTCACAATCGGGCGGCGTCAGCTACATCGGTGCCCGCCGACCCGGAGGACCCGGAATGGCTGAGACTGGCAAGCTTCTTGCTCGGGTTGTTGCCAAGGACAGCTATGAATTGCGCAAAGTTCTTGTACCGTTGATCCACCTGCTCAATCCATTGGGCGGCGTGCCGAAAGTCTGGTCGATATGAAAGAGACGCCATGAACCTGACACCAAGGGAAAAAGACAAGCTGCTCATCGCCATGGCAGCCATCGTTGCGCGCAAACGGCTGGAGCGGGGCGTCAAGCTCAATCATCCCGAAGCCATTGCGTTGATCACCGATTTTGTCGTCGAAGGCGCTCGTGACGGTCGTCCTGTGTCCGAACTGATGGAAGCCGGCGCCCATGTGATCACCCGCGCTCAGGTGATGGAGGGCATCGCCGAGATGATCCACGACATTCAGGTGGAAGCGACATTTCCCGACGGAACCAAACTGGTCACCGTCCATGAGCCGATCCGCTAGGGATGGTATCGGCGCGCTCCATGATCGTGGATTGCGTGCACAAAAGAGGCGCGAGCCGAAGCCCGCGCCTCTGTCACTCCGCGACGGAGTTAGCGTACGAAAACGGTCAGCGAGCCGTCTGCGCTGGTCTTGGCGGCGACAACGCTCGCCAATCGAACGCCCTTGGCTTCGAGCTTGTTCCACACGTCGGCATTGGCCTGGATGGACGTGCGCAGCTCCGAGATAGCTGCCTGGTTCTGGCTCACGGCCTGATCGATTTCCGCGGCAGAAGCGTCCGCCGTCGATCCGACATTGACCACTGTGAGGTTGCTCGCATCCGTCATCGCATTGATGTCGGACGTGGCGCCGGCGTTGCCGCTGATTGCCGAGAGGATCTCGCCCTGACTGGTGCCAGCCTGGGTTCCGGTTGTGGCGTTTGCAGCTGTATCCAGTCCCAGTTTGGCGTTGCCATCCTTGGTGTCTGCGTCGATGCCGATGGAGGTGTCCGCCGAACCGCTGTTCGATCCACTGTCGGCTCCGATGCTGACGCCGGCGTCAGCGCCCAGCGAGCCCGCAAGGGCCGGGGCTGCAACAAGCGTCGACGTCATCATGGCTGCGGTAAGAATCTTGGTCATGCGTTTCATGGTGTAGTTCCTTCTGCAGTTTCATTTTCCACCCGCATCTTGGCGCGTGGCAGAGGAAGAACGGTGTCGCGTCCAGTTGGTTGCGTTCCGATCCAAGGTCATTTCGTGGGCATTTCATGACTGGAAAGTGCCCTGAATCTGATATGTTGCCTTATTTGCTGACCAGGCTCCCCAGATATGGGAACCGGGTAAATGATCCGGTGAATAAAGGGGAATGAGCAGTGCTTGAGCTTCGACCAAATTGCGAATGTTGTGATCGGGATCTGCCGCCCGACAGCGCCGATGCAATGATCTGCAGTTTTGAATGCACCTTTTGCCGCGATTGCGTCAGCGGTGTGCTACAAGGCGCGTGTCCCAATTGCGGTGGTGAATTTGTCCGCCGCCCGGAGCGTCCCGTGCGGTTGCTTGAAAAATATCCACCGTCCAAACTCCGCGTTCACTCGGACAAGCCGGTTTGCGCACAGAAACGAATTGCATAGGAAGCTGCTCATGATCCCAGGTGAAATCATCACGCCGGATGGCGACATTGAACTCAACAGCGGTGCCGCCACGGCGACGTTGAAGGTGGCCAACACCGGCGACCGTCCGGTCCAGGTCGGTAGCCACTACCATTTTTTTGAAACCAATCCTGCCTTGCGCTTTGACCGCGATATGGCACGAGGTCAAAGGCTCGATATTGCTGCGGGCACCGCCGTCCGGTTCGAACCGGGTCAGGAACGCGATGTGACGCTCGTGCCTTTGTCGGGTGGACGAACGGTCTATGGTTTTCGTCAACAGATCATGGGCAAGCTCTGATGGCGCCGCGCAAGTCGGATCCATTCAATATCTGGCGCTCCAGCGCCGAGTTGAGCGCACTGGCATTTGAAACTCATGCCGTCGTCACCATGCGGATGATGGGCATGGCTGGCATCTGGCCAGTGGAAAAGTCTGAAAACGATCGCATGATGTCGGAAAAGCAACCCGCCTTCGCCAAGGCCGCATCAGCGGCGACCACAGTGGCGATGCAAGGCGGACGAATGGATGAAGTCTTTTCGGCTGCCACCAAATCCCTCACTACCAAGGCGCGCGCAAACCGCAAGCGGCTGTCGAAGCGGGTTTTACCTTGAAGGGAAACTAATATGTTTCGGACTTATTTTTTATCACTTTCTATCGCAGGCCTGCTCTGGGGCAGTCCCGCGCTTGCCGACGAGTTGCCTGATTGCATAGATCCGCAATTTCAGGTGGAAATGACCTATTGCGCCGGTGTCGATTATGAAAAGGCTGATAATGAGCTTAACGCGCTGTGGCCGGAAGTGGCGGCGGCAGCGAAGGAAAGAGACGAATATGTTGCCGAGCAGGCCAAGTCGATGGGAGTGCCGACGACATATGAAGCACTGTTGACGGCGCAGCGGGCCTGGCTGAAATTCCGCGACGCCGAGTGTGAATATCAATCCTATTCGTTCTTCGGCGGTACCGGCCAGTCAATGGCCGGTAGTCTCTGTTTGGCGCAGATCACCCGGGAGCGCATCTACCAACTCCGCCAGGCGATCGATGAGCGATAATGGCCCGTTTTTTGCTTGCTGATTATGTGAGTGTTTGAACGCAACGAGGATCACCCATGCCCGCAAAAATCTCCCGCGCCGCCTATGCCGCAATGTATGGTCCGACCGTGGGCGACAAGGTCCGGCTGGCCGACACAGAACTGTTCATCGAGGTGGAGAAAGACTTCACCACCTATGGCGAGGAGGTCAAGTTCGGCGGCGGCAAGGTGATCCGCGACGGCATGGGCCAAAGCCAGGTTACCCGCGCCGATGGTGCGGTGGATACCGTCATCACCAATGCGCTGGTGGTCGATCACACTGGCATCTTCAAAGCCGATATCGGATTGAAGGACGGCCGCATCGCCGCCATCGGCAAGGCCGGCAATCCCGACATGCAGCCCGGCGTAGACATCATTGTCGGCCCCGGCACCGAGGTGATCGCCGCAGAAGGCAAGATCCTCACAGCCGGCGGCTTTGACAGCCATATCCATTTCATCTGCCCGCAGCAGATCGAGGAAGCGCTGATGAGCGGGGTGACCACCATGCTCGGCGGCGGTACCGGTCCTGCCCACGGCACGCTCGCCACCACCTGCACGCCCGGTCCCTGGCATCTGGCTCGGATGATCGAAAGCGCCGACGCCTTCCCGATGAACCTGGCCTTCGCCGGCAAGGGCAACGCCTCGCTGCCCGGCGCACTTGAGGAAATGATTTTGGGCGGCGCCTGCGCGCTCAAGCTGCATGAGGACTGGGGCACGACGCCGGCAGCCATCGACAATTGCCTGTCCGTCGCCGACCAGTATGACGTGCAGGTGATGATCCACACAGACACGCTCAATGAGAGCGGCTTTGTCGAAAGCACCGTCGACGCGATCAAGGGCCGCACCATTCACGCCTTCCACACCGAAGGCGCCGGCGGTGGCCATGCGCCGGACATCATCAAGGTTTGCGGTCTGAAAAACGTCATCCCGTCATCGACAAACCCGACCCGGCCCTACACGGTCAACACCATCGCCGAACATTTGGATATGCTGATGGTCTGCCACCATCTCGACAGCGCCATCCCCGAGGATATCGCCTTTGCCGAAAGCCGCATCCGCAAGGAAACCATTGCGGCCGAAGACATCCTGCACGACATCGGCGCATTCTCGATCATAGCGTCGGATTCCCAGGCCATGGGCCGCGTAGGCGAAGTCATCATCCGCACCTGGCAGACCGCCGACAAGATGAAACGCCAGCGCGGGCCTCTGCCGCAGGAAACCGGCGACAACGACAATTTCCGCGTTCGCCGCTATATTGCCAAATACACCATCAATCCGGCCATCGCCCAGGGCATTTCCCGGCACATCGGTTCAATCGAGGTCGGCAAGCGCGCCGATCTGGTGATGTGGAACCCGGCGTTTTTTGGCGTTAAACCCGACATGGTGCTGTTGGGCGGCATGATTGTCGCTGCGCCCATGGGCGATCCCAATGCCTCGATCCCGACGCCGCAGCCTGTCCATTACCGCTATATGTTCGGTGCTTACGGCAAGGCGCGGACCAATTCGTCAGTCACTTTTGTCAGCCAGGCAGCGATCGAGGATGGTCTGGCGCACAAACTCGGCACCGCCAAGCAGATGGAGGCCGTCGAAAACACCCGTGGCGGCATTTCCAAAACCTCGATGATGCTCAATGACGCCCTGCCGCATATCGAGGTCGATCCCGAGACCTACGAAGTTCGCGCCGATGGCGAATTGTTGACCTGCGAACCCGCCACCGTGCTGCCGATGGCGCAAAGATACTTCCTGTTTTGATCTCTTTTGCCGCCTTGATCCCGGTCAAGCCATAATGCCGCGATATGCGGTTAAATGGAGTGTTCACAGATCAAATTGGAGAGTTCAATGTCCGGTATCAGATTGAAGCACAAGGGTTGGGTCGTGGTTGCCGATGGCGAGAAAGCGCTGTTTCTGGAAAATTCCGGCACACCGGACAAGCCGGCATTGCGGGTGTTCAATGCTTTCGAGCAGCCAAACCCGAAAACTGCAGCTCAGGGCGTGGATCGGCCGGGCCGCTTGTCCGATGGCATGGGCAGCGCGCACCGCAGCGCCGTGCAGGAAACCGACTGGCATCGTTTGGCCAAGCATGAATTTGCCCATGAGGTCGCAGCGGTGCTGGAGAAAAATGCACAGGCCGACCGTTTCAACCAACTGATCGTCGTTGCGCCGCCGGTGGTGCTGGGTGAGTTACGCAAGTCTATGACAAAAGCCGTATCCGACAGGATTGTCGCGGAAGAGGCCAAGGATCTCACCCGTCACCCGGTGCGTGATATCGAAAAAATGCTGTTTGGATAATGCACCGTGCGTCCATTCGGATGCACTCGGATCGCTCTACCTTTTTAAGATGAGACACCATGCCTGAGGTTGCTGATAGCTGCCTCAGGTCCGATGGCCGATGACGCACAGGCTGACGCCGGACAATTAAGCGCATATGCCCGCAAGGCAAGCTATGCGCTAAACGCATGGTTGCCCTATGGAATAAGCAGTTTATGAATCGCAACAAATAGATATTGTTGCGGTGCAACATTGGAGTTTCGCCATGAAAAATGAGAACCATAGCCGCTTTCGCCGTTTTTTCAGCGGTGTCGCCGATTCCTTCAGCTTTGCCAGGCAAGCTAACCTGCTTTCGCATACCTCGGACGCGACTTTCAGGGCACGCGGGACTACTCGTGAACAGGCTATTCGGAACTTGATGGACCAGTTGTAAGACTAGCTGACGCAGCCTGCACCGCGTTCGTGCATTGGCAGCGCCGTAGATGGTAACGTGGACTTGCCTTCCGTATCCAACAGCCGCGGCTGTTGTTTAGAGGTGGCGCAACGCCTCAAGAATCTGTCTGCGTAAAATCATCAGGCATCGCTTGGCGAGGTATGGGTTTGCCCATATGATCACCTCGCTACCGGGACGCAATTCTCCAGTTGATCGACCCGGCAAGGTTTTTACCGATGCAACGTTGCTGGTCATGCTGAATGCAAATGTCATTTCTGATCCCTCTCCGCCGGGTTGCTTTGGTCTCTAAAACCAGTTTGATCAGGTTTTCCATGCCAGATTTCAAAACGGGAACCATGGTGAGGAAAGTTGCATGACCCTGCCGACCGCCTCCTCAGTCACCACCGACTTCGACATTTCTGCCGCCATTATCACGCTGGATGAAACAGCGCGGCATCGCCGCCGGATGCGCATGGTCTCGGACCGGCTGGACAACGGATCGACCATCGCTTTTTTGCTTGATTTGCCACAGGCGCGGCTGTTGCGCCATGGCGATGGGCTGGTGCTTGATGACGGACGCATCATTGAGGTGCGCGCTGAACCTGAAGCGCTGATGGAGGTAAGGGGCAGGGACGCCCGCCATCTGCTGTCGCTTGCCTGGCAAATCGGCAACAGGCACCTCGCCGCCGAAATCACCACGGAGACGATTCGGCTCAGAAGCGATCATGTAATCCTCGACATGCTCATCGGCCTTGGCGCGTCGGTCACCGACATCGAGGCGCCATTTGATCCTGAAGGCGGTGCCTATGGCGGCGAGCATGCCGGTCATCATCATGACGGGCATGATCATCCACACGGGCCTGATCATCAGGGGCACAGCCATGATTGAAAAGCGGGATTGGCACAGCGACCCGATCACAAACGAGACGATGATTGATGCGGACTACCGCAACACGCAGAATGTGCGGCGCTTTTTCAAGACGGCAATCGGCGATCATTTCAAATTCGATCGGCCATTCATGGCATGGATGAAATCCCATCGGGGATCAACCATGCAGGATGCGGTGGCGGAATGGCAGCGCCGCGAGGCGGCGAAATGACCGGATCAACAACGCTTTTGCGGCTGATGAGCTGGCTGTCGCCGGTGTTTCCGATCGGTGGTTTCGCCTATTCCGCAGGTCTTGAGCAAGCCGTCCATGCCGGTCACGTCGGTGATCGCGCGTCGCTCGAAGACTGGATCGCCGTGCAGATTACCCAAGGCACACTTTGGAACGACGCCGTCATTGTTGTGGAAGCGCACCGCTCTACCGGTGATGACCCGGCGCTCAGCGAGTTGTCCCGTCTCTGCCTGGCTCTGTGTGTCGGACAGGAACGTCTCAACGAGACCATCAATCAGGGCACATCCTTCATTGCGGCGGTGTCGCATTGGGTGGAGCGCAGTATGATGCCGGGCAGGGACACGCCGTTGCCGGTTGCCGTCGGTGCGGCCGCAGGGCATGAGCGGATTGATCCGCGCCTGACCGTCAGCGCCTATCTGCACGCGTTTGTTTCCAACCAGTTGCAATGCGCCATCCGGTTGTCGGTTGTCGGTCAGGAGGGCGCTGCAAAGGCCCTTGCCGGCCTGGAACCCGTCATTGAGCGGACCGCCGGACGCGCGGCGACTGCGACACTGGACGATCTTGGCGGTGCGGCCTTCATTGCCGATACTGCCTCCATGAACCACGAGTTCCTCGAACCCAGGTTGTTTTTGTCATGACATCATCCAATGGCCCCTTGCGCGTCGGCATCGGCGGACCTGTTGGCTCCGGCAAGACCGCGCTGACCGACAAGCTCTGCAAGGCGATGCGCGAGCACTACTCGATCGGCGTTATCACCAATGATATCTACACGCGTGAAGATGCCGAGGCGCTGGTGCGGATGCAGGCATTGCCGTCCGACCGGGTCATTGGCGTGGAAACCGGCGGATGTCCGCACACGGCGATCCGCGAGGATGCATCGCTCAATCTGCGCGCCATCGATGCCCTCAACGAGCGCCATCCTGATCTGGACATCATCTTCATCGAATCCGGCGGCGACAATCTCGCGGCCACCTTTTCGCCCGACCTGGCCGATCTGACTATCTATGTGATTTCGGTGTGTCAGGGCGAGGAAATCCCGCGCAAGGGCGGGCCGGCGATCACCCGGTCGGATCTTCTGGTGATCAACAAGATGGATCTGGCACCGCATGTCGGAGCTGATCTCTCGGTGATGGAACGCGACGCCTCAGCAGGCCGCAAGGGGCGCCCGCATCTGTTCACCGACATGCGCCGCGGCGCAGGCGTTGAAGATGTGGTGGCCTTTATCGCAGAGGCTGGCGGATTGCGCGTGGCGTCGGCTGCGCAATAATCCTGCAGATCGTCGTTCAGTCGCGTGTGAAATCCGGCAGGCTGTTGAAAGCCGCGCGCAAAGCATCCGACCATCCGTCTGAGATCTTGCTGTAGTAGGGATCGGTGGCCACCACGCGCTTCTCGTAGCCCTTGGTCAAACTGTCGATTTCGTAAAACTGCAGATCTAGCGGCAGTCCCACCGACAGGTTCGATTTCAGTGTCGAATCGAACGAGACATAGAGCAGCTTCGTCGCCATCTCGAAGCTCATGTCGGGATCATAGGCGCGCACCAGAATCGGCTTGCCGTATTTGTGCTCGCCAATCTGGAAGAACGGATTGTCCTCTGTGGCTTCGATAAAATTGCCTTCCGGATAGATCAGGAACATCCGCATCGCGCCGCCGGCGACCTGGCCTCCAAGAATGAAGGTGGCGCTGAAGGTGGATTCACTCTGATGTCCATTGTCCGATGCGGTCTTGATGACTTCGCGCACGGTCTCGCCGATCAACCGGGCGACTTCGAACATCGAAGGCACCTTCATGATGCTCGGCTGGCGGTCTTCGGCGGCCTTGGAATGTTCTTCCAGCATGCTGACAACCGTCTGGGTGGTTGCCAGATTGCCGGCCGCCATGATCGTCATCAACCGGTCGCCGGGCGCGCACCAAGTGTACATCTTGCGAAAGGTCGAAATATTGTCGACGCCCGCATTTGTCCGTGTATCGGACATGAACACGAGGCCCTTGTTGAGGCGTAGTCCGACGCAATAAGTCATGATCAGCGAATCCGCCCGTTAATGAGTTAGGCGAATCTATTGCTCCACTGTGATGCGGACTGCAAGCTGTTCTTCACCGGTCCCGGTGCGGATGCCTGAAATTGGCGCCGCATCCTTGTAGTCAAGGCCGTAAGCCAGATGGACATAGCGGTCATCAGGCGACATGTCGTTGGCAGGATCGAATCCGACCCAGCCCAGCCCGTCGACATGGGCTTCAGCCCATGCGTGGCTGGCGGCCTGGTCGGGCGTTTCTTCCATCATCAGGTAGCCTGAGACATAGCGCGCTGGATATCCCATCACTCGGGCAGCGGCGACAAAGGCTTGCGCGTGGTCCTGACACACGCCTTTTCCCGAGGCGAGAGCGTCTTCGGCAATCGTCTGGGTCTGGGTTGCGCCCGGCACATAGGCCATGGCCTGGTGCAGCGACGTCATCAGGCCGTGAAGTTGCTCGAGCGGTTCGCCCTTTGCAACACCGCGCGCCAGTTCTCGGATCATCTTGCCGGGTTTGGTCAGCGCCGATTCCCGTTGATACAGCCATAGCGGCATGTATCCGCGATGCGGGCCGGATACACCGATCTTGTCAAAGGTTTCAACCGAACCGGTGGCCACCACCCGGATTGCATCGGTGTCGCGGCTTGCGCTGACCAGTTCGACCACATTGCCGAAATGATCGACATACTGGGCTTCGACAGCTCCGCCCTCGACCTGCATCGACCAGGAATGGACCGTCTGCAACGGGCTGTCCTGCGGCGTCAGTCTCAGCCGCTGCAAGGCGTAGCGAACCGGCTGCGCATAAGCATATTCAGTCACATGGGAAATTTTAAGCAGCATGGAATCAGTCCTGGTAGAACCGGTAGGCTTCGGCGATCTCGGCAGCAACCCGGCTATTCTGGCTGATGAAACCCTGGAGAAATTCGTGCAGGCCCGTATCCATTATTTCCTTGATTTCGTGGTCCCGCAACATGCCTTGCGTCGCAGCCGCGGTCTCGTGGCACGACGTCCGCTTTCCATATTGCCGTTCCAGATAGGACAGGTTGGCATTGATCTTGTCGTAGCAATAGGCCAGCGAGCGCGGCATGCGCCCGTTCAGGATCAGAAAATCGGCAATGTTTGAAGGCTTGTATTCATCATCATAGACCCAGCCATAGGAGCGGTGCGCCGAAACCGACCGCAGGATCGATTCCCATTGCACATTGTCCAGTGACGAACCGACATAAGAGCTCGCAGGCAGCAGCACGTAATATTTGACGTCGAGAATGCGCGAGGTGTTGTCGGCGCGCTCGATGAAGGTGCCGATGCGCGAGAAATTATAGCGTTCGGTTCGCAGCATGGTTCCGTGAAAGGCGCCACGGATCAGGCCGGTGCGTTGCTTGATGGTGTCGATGATCCCGGGCATGTCGGCGCTCGACACCCGCCGCGACAGCTGCGCCTTGATGTCGAGATAGCATTCATTGGTTGCTTCCCAGGCCTCGCGCGTCAACGCTGTGCGCACCATCCGGCCATTGTTGCGGGCGGATTCGATGGCCGAGAGAACACTCGACGGATTTGACTTGTCGCGCAGCAGGTAATTCACCGCGTCGGCGCTGGTGACTTCCTCGTTGGCCTGCTTGTAGCCGTTGAACACACCGGAGCTGCGCAGCACCGATTCCCAGTCTTCCTCTTGCCCATCCATTCGCGTCAGCGCCATGCGCAGACCGGCATCAATCAGGCGTGCGGTGTTTTCCGCGCGCTCGATATAGCGAAACATCCAAAACAGGCCGTTTGCGGTTCTTCCCAGCATGTTCAATCCTCCAGCACCCAAGTGTCCTTGGTGCCGCCTCCCTGGCTGGAATTGACCACCAGTGAACCTTCTTTGAGCGCCACCCGGGTCAAGCCGCCGGGAATGATCTGAACCTTGTTGGAAACCAGAACATAGGGACGCAAGTCCACATGCCGAGGTGCCAGCCCTTTCTTGGTAAGGATCGGCACGGTCGAGAGCGACAGCGTCGGCTGGGCGATGTAATTGCTTGGCCTTGATTTGAGCTTGGCCGCAAATTCACTCAGTTCGCGCTTGCTCGCCGCCGGTCCCACCAACATGCCATAGCCGCCGGATCCATGAACTTCCTTGACCACCAGTTCAGCCAGATTTTCCAGCACATATTTCAGGGTGTCGGGCTCGGAACAGCGGTAAGTCGGCACATTTTCCAGCAAGGGTTTGCGACCGGTGTAGAACTCGACGATTTCCGGCATGTAGGAATAGATCGCCTTGTCATCCGCAATCCCCGTGCCCGGCGCATTGGCGATTGTAATGTTGCCGGCGCGATAGACATCCATGATGCCGGGGACGCCAAGCGTCGAATCGGGCCGGAACGTCAGCGGGTCCAGGTAATCATCATCGACCCGGCGGTAAAGAACATCAATTGCCTCATAACCCTGGACGGTGCGCATCGCCACCTTGCCGTTGACCACGCGCAGGTCCGAGCCTTCAACCAGTTCGGCACCCATCTGGTCGGCGAGATAGGCATGCTCATAATAGGCGGAATTGAAGATGCCTGGTGTCAATACGGCGATCCGTGGCTTGCCGGTGCAGCCGGGAGGGGCCAGGGCAGCCAGGCTCTGCCGCAGAAGCTTCGGGTAGTTCTCGACCGGTCTCACCTTGTTGAGGTGAAACAGTTCGGGAAACATCTGCATCATGGTTTCGCGGTTTTCGAGCATGTAGGAAACGCCCGACGGTGTCCGTGCATTGTCTTCCAGCACATAGAACTGGCCTTCGCCAGTGCGGACGATGTCGGTTCCAATGATGTGGGTGTAGACGCCACCGGGAGGGCGCATGCCGATCATTTCGGGCAAGAACGCATCATTCTGTTCGATCAACGCGCGCGGAACACGGCCGGCCTTGATGATTTCCTGCTTGTGGTAGATGTCATCGAGAAAAGCATTGAGCGCCATCACCCGTTGCTCGATTCCCTGCGCCAGTTTTCGCCACTCGGAGCCGGAAATGATCCGCGGCACGATGTCAAAAGGAATGAGCCGTTCTGCCGAGTCCTCCTTGCCGTAAACGGCAAAGGTGATGCCGGTCTTGCGGAAGATGTTCTCCGCGTCTCGGGACTTTTTTATCAGATCCGAGGGTTTCTGTTCTGAGTGCCACTTGAAGTACCCCTCGTAGGGTGCTCGCGGCAGGCTTTCCGTTGTCAGCATTTCATCGAAAGGCACGTGTTTGGCGCTCCCATTTTGAGGATATAAGATCGCATCAGGTTACAGAAAGCAAGAACCATGCAGGGTTTCTCCGGTTCCCGCCGCAGAGTGCATTTTATTTGCCGCTGTTGCGATTGGGTCGCAGTCTTGCTGTTGATCTGATTAACCGGGACATCATGCTTGCGCATCAGGTAGGCCGGGTCTATCGCTTGGCAACATATACCTCATTGAGGGCATGCTCCCTTGCTCTGGATCAAATAGGCTCCCCTTTATGACACTAGATCGCATAGCCCCAGCATTGTTCGTTCTGCTGTGGTCGACCGGATGGATCGTGGCAAAATATGCGAGCCCTTACGCTGATCCGCTGACCTTTCTCAGCCTTCGGTTTACGCTCGCAGCAGCCTTGTTTCTCATCATCACGCTTGTCAGTCGCGCCGCCTGGCCATCGACGCGGGCCGGCTGGTTGCACGCAGTCTTTTCAGGTGTGTTTCTGCACGGCATTTACCTTGGTGGGGTCTGGTGGGCGATCGATCAGGGAGTGCCGGCGTCGGTTTCAGGCCTAATCGCGGCGCTGCAACCGTTGCTGACAGCACTAGTCGCACCCTTCATTGTTGGCGAACGTCTGACCGGGCCTCAACGAACTGGAATCATTCTTGGTTTTGCTGGTCTTTGCATTGCCATCCTGCCGGGGTTGCTCGCCCTCGATACCGCCATGCTGCAGACGGCCTTGATACCCTTGCTGATCAATGTGGTGGCGATGGCATCGGTGGCCTTGGGCACCATTTATCAGAAACGATACTTGCAGGAGGGTGATCTGCGCGCCATCGCGACGCTGCAATATGTCGGCGGGTTTCTGGTGGTCATGCCGTTGGCGTTGTTGATGGAGCCCTTGGAGATAATCTGGAACCTCGAATTTGTTCTCGCCATGGGCTGGTCGGTTTTCGGGCTGTCGCTGGTTTCGATCATGCTGTTGTTGTATCTGATCCGTCGCGGTCAGGTCTCCCGTGCCGCTTCGCTGACCTATCTGGTGTCGCCCGCCATTGCCGTCGAAAGCTGGTTTCTTTTCGGAGAAGTGCTGACGCTGCCGATGATCCTGGGAACCCTGATCGTTGTTTTCGGTGTCTGGCTGACCAACCGCAAAACGCGCATGATTGCCTGATCAGAAATCTGTCGGCACGCCGCCTTCGGTCTTACGCCGAGCGACAAAGGCGTCGAGTTCTTCTGCAACGGCTTCATCCAGCGGTGGCGCTTCATAATTCGCCAAAGTATCTTTCCAGACGCGATTGGCGTGATCGTAGGTAGTCGGCTGACCGGCGAGGCTCCAGCTCTCGAAATTGCGCCAATCCGACAGAATCGGCGAGTAAAATGCGGTCTCGTAACGCGACAGCGTGTGTGCTGTGCCGAAATAATGCCCGCCCGGTCCGACTTCCGAGATGGCATCCATGGCCAGTGCGTCCGGGCTGGTGTCGATCGGGGCCAGGAATTCCGCCACCATCTGCAACATGTCGACATCCATGATGAATTTCTCGAACGACGCTGTCAGGCCGCCTTCCATCCAACCGGCTGCATGCATGACGAAATTGCCGCCACCCTGAACCACCGCCCACAGCGACATCATCGATTCATAGGCCGATTGCGCATCGAGCGTGTTGGCGGCGCAGGTGTTGGATGTGCGATAGGGAATGCCGTAGCGGCGGGCCAATTGTCCGCCTGCCATCACCGCCTTCATGTATTCGGGCGTTCCAAAGGCTGGGGCGCCCGACTTCATGTCGACATTGGAGGTGAAGCCGCCATAGACTACCGGCGCGCCGGGCCTGACCAACTGTGTGAAGGCGATCCCGGCGAGCGCTTCGGCGTTCTGCTGCACCAGGGCGCCAGCAATGGTGACCGGGGCCATCGCGCCGGCAAGCGTGAAGGGCGTGATCACCACCACCTGATTGCGGGATGACATCTCGATGATGCCCTGCAGCATCGGCGCATCGTAGCGAAGCGGTGACGAGGCGTTGATGATCGTGAACAGCGATGGCTCGGCTTCCAGTTGCTCGGCGGTCAGGCCGCGGCCGATGCGAATGATCTCCAGTGCATCCAGATTGCGCTCTCTGCCCAACGAATAGGCATGGAAAGGCTTGTCCGTCAGCTTGACCATGTCCGACAGGCAATCGAGATGACGAACCGAAGCATGAATATCGGTTGGCTCCACCGGGTAGCCACCGCTCATGTGAATGATGTCAAAAGACTGTGCCAGCTTGACGAGATTGCGGAAGTCTTCCTGGGTGCCGGTTCTGCGGCCATTGTCGCGGTCCGAACAATAGGGGGCAGAGGCAACCTGGGCGAAAGCCATGTTGCGTCCGCCAATGGAGACATTCCGTTCGGGATTGCGGGCATGCAGCGTGAACGGTCCAGGTGCCTGGCTGACAAGATCCATGATCAGGCCGCGATCCATCCGCACGCGTTCGCTTCCGTCAGCGATATCCGCACCGGCAGCCTTGAGCAGATCCCGGGCCTCGGCAAGCATGAAGTCCATGCCGATTTGTTCGAGGACGTTCAGTGAGGCTTCGTGGATGGCTTCCAGACCCTCTTCAGAGAGGAGCAGCGACGGATCCTGTGTGTTGAGGATAGACCGGTAGCGCAAGGTCACCGGGCTTTTCCTGCCTTTGCCTCGTTCCCCACCACGTCCACCGCCGATGCGCCTGCGCCGCTCTGGCGCGCCTGCTGTGTTCTCGATGGCGGCGGGTACGATATCGTCGATGCTGCTCATTTTGAATCTGGCTCCGTGATGGTCGGGGCTTGCCGTCTTCCGGATCCGGATTGATCGGTTTCGGGCCTCCATTTGCAAGACGCTATGCCGGACGGCGCGTTCCCGCAAGCCGCCCCAGCACGCTAAAATCCTGGCGCGATAAACAGAGTACGCTCTATTCATCGGTCCACGCTGAATTCCAGCTTCGCGGTGCACACCCGCAGCGCGGACAAGATTGTGCAGGCCGCACTGATTGCCCAAGAAATATGGTTAACCCTTTCTTCAACGCCGCTGTGCAATGTGACAGACGGTATACCAGACCGAATTTGCATTAATGGGGACTGCCGGGTGGGTGAAGTGGACAACATCGTGGGCGATGAGGCGCTGGCTTTGGCATGCGAGCGGGTCCAGCGTGACCCCAATCCTGCCTTCGTAAAGGATTCCGAACTTCGGTATGTCGCGGTCAACGCGTCCTATGCGGAGCTTTGGGATTGTCCGCCTGAATCTCTTGTCGGCCAACAGAGCCATCAGCACTTTGATTCCGTCGAACAGAATGACCGCGATGAGAAAGAACGCCGCAGCCTGGTATTCGGCAAAGACCAGGCGGCGTTGTTTGCACATCCGCTGAAGGGTGGCCGTTACCGGATACGTATCCAGCGACAGCGCCAAACCAGCGGCAAGACATTCATCGTCGGCCATTTTGAACCAATTGCCGGGGTCCGATTTGAAACCCGGCAAATACTCGAGACGGGTCCGGTGACTGCGCAGGCGAAGAGCCAGGACAATGTTTGTCACGGACCGGAAACCGTCACGCAAGGCTTCGACAAGGTTATGTCGGCAGCGGCTAAAGCGGCAGGTCGCCCCATTGGCAAGCCGGATCTGGATGAAACTGCGATTGCCAAGATCGGTCACCATTTTGATACCGCCGGACAATCAACGGTCACGCAAACGCCGGATCTGCAACAGCAGGCCCTTAACTCCGTTGATGCCGCCAATCAGGAGGCCGACACTTCACTTCTGAACCGGTTCAACGAGATTTTCGACTGCCTCGACGTCGGCATCGTGCTCTACGATCCGAATGATGTGCTGCTTTACGTCAACCCGGCAATGGATTCGATAACCGCGCCGGATTACATGATGCCGGTCGGGAAGACGCTGCGGTCAATCCTGGAATTGACGTGCCACATCAGTGCCGAAGATGATCCGGAAGCCCGCCTGGCCTGGGTGGAAAAGCGCCTTGCGGCGCATCGTGATTATGGCAAGGCCACTGTCGAACAACTCAAGAACGGCCGGTGGCTTCGCATTGTCAATCGGAGGCTCGATGAGGGCTACCTGCTTGGCCTGCGTGTCGACGTTACCGAACTCAAGGAGCGGGAATTTGCTCTGAAGACCCAGGCTTCAGAAAATGAAATGTTCCGGGCAATCCTCGATGAAATGCCGGTTTCGAGCTTCGTGAAGGATGAGGATTTCCGCTACACCTATGTCAATCGGGCCCATGGTGACTTGACCGGTCTTTCGCGCGCAGATGTGGTCGGCAAGGACGATTTTACCCTGTTTGGTGAACAGGGGCAGGCGTTGCGGGACGTTGACACACGGGTCATGAGCGGACGCGAAATTATTGAGAGCGAGGTGGAACTCACCCGCTCCGATGGCGAGCTTCTTGTGCTGATCGACAGGAAGGTTGGAATTACCGATCCGGCCGGCCGGAAACATCTGCTGGGCACGACGCTTGATGTCAGTGAGATCAAACGCCGGGAAGACGAGATATTCGAGACCCGCCGGCTTGCGGAATTGAACCGTTCGGATCTCGAAAGCGTGATCGACGCCATGCATATGGGCGTGGTGGTCGTTGATAAGAACGACAAGATCGAGTTGGTCAACGACGCGTTTTTCAGGATCTGGAGAATCAAGGCGAAAGACTCCTACATCGGCGCCGCTTTCCGGGAACTGATGGACGTCAATCGGCACAAAGGCGTTTATGATGTCGCGGATGAGGATTTCGACGCCTATGTCGAAACCAGGCTTGAAGAAATCCGCCGGGGATATGTTGAGCCGCGAGAATTTCGACGTGCAGACGGAAGGACCGTCATCTATTCGGTCCGTGCCCTGTCCGAAGGCAAGCGTATGGTGTCGTACTTTGACATCAGCGAGCTCAAGCAGCGTGAGCATGAGCTCGATCTTGTCCGGTCAGAGATCGAACACGCCAGTGAATTGCTGCGCGGCGCGACCAGTGCCATGGCGCAAGGCCTTTTGGTCACCCACGACGAACGCATCGAATTCTTCAATGCGGCTTTCATTGATATGCTTGATGTCCCTGTTGAAGTGGTGGAACCGGGGAAGACCATGGAGGGCTATCTTGATTTCTGCCAGTCACGTGGTGACTACGGTACTGAAGAAAAAGCCTCGATCACCCGCTCCAATATCAAGGCAGGTCACAAGAGCATTGTAGCTCATACGCTTGAACGTCAGGTAGCTGGTGGTCGGTGGGCCAGGATTGATGCCAATCCAGCAGCAAATGACCGGATGATCATCACCTACACCGATATCACCGATGCCAAGATGCGTGAGGCTGAACTCAAGGACCTTCTGGAAAAGGCAAAGATGGCCGATCGGGCCAAGTCGGAGTTTCTCGCAAATATGAGCCACGAAATCCGAACCCCGATGAATGGGGTTCTCGGAATGGCGGAACTGCTGTCGCGGTCCGAACTTGATACCCGTCAACGTACCTTTACCGACATCATCGTCAAATCCGGCAATGCACTGCTGACCATCATCAATGATATTCTGGATTTCTCCAAAATTGACGCTGGCCAGTTGGTGCTCGATGCGGCGCCATTTGATTTGCGTGAAACAGTCGAAGATGTGGCGACCCTGATCTCCAGCCGTGCCGCCGACAAGGATATTGAGCTGATTGTGCGTATTGATCCCGAGTTGCCGGCGCGAGTTATCGGTGACATGGGCCGGATACGCCAGATCATCACCAATCTTGCCGGCAATGCCATTAAATTCACGGAAGCAGGGCATGTTCTGATTGAAGTGACAGGATCGGTGAACGCCGCCGGTCTGCTAGACCTGAAGCTGCAGGTGAAAGACACCGGGATCGGAATTCCGCAGGAGAAGCTTGAAGCGGTGTTCGACAAATTCTCTCAGGTCGATAACTCCTCGACCCGCCGTCACGAAGGAACCGGGCTGGGGCTGGCGATTACCTCGCGGCTGGTGAGCTTGATGGACGGCCAAGTTCGCGCGGAAAGCGCGCCGGATGAAGGCTCGGTGTTCACCGTTGAAATCAGCATGTCGCTAGATCACGACGCCGCACCTGTCCGCAGTGCGCCTATTGATGTCTCCGGAGCCAGAATTCTCGTCATTGATGACAATCCCGTCAACCGCGCCATCCTCAAAGAGCAGCTCAGCGCCTGGGGATTTGATGCGTGTGCCGCGGTATCGGGTTCCGAAGGTCTCGATGTTCTCGAGGCGGCTAACCGGTTCGGCGTGCCCGTCGATGCGATCATCCTCGATTATCACATGCCCGATATGGACGGGGTGATGACGGCGCGTGCCATCCGAAAGGCCCACGGCCTCGACAAACCATCCATCATCATGCTGACGTCAATGGACATCAAGTCATCCGATGCGGACATTCGACAGGGTCTGGTGCAATCAACATTGATGAAACCTGCCCGCTCCTCCTTGTTGCTACAAACAATTGTCGAGGTTCTTCAGGCTGCCGCGCAGTCTTCGGGCGAAACACGCAATCAACAGTCTGGGCCTTACCCGCGCCCGATCAAGCCAACTCTTGTTCCGCTAGCAGCGCTGGACAATCCGAAGCTGGAGGTTGCTTCGGCTGCGCCTGACAGCAACAGCCAATCGCCCGGGCCAGCCTCGCCACACAGCAAAATTGACCTGCTTGTCGCCGAAGACAATGAAGTCAATCAGATCGTGTTCACCCAGATTCTTGATGGTCTTGGCGTGCGTTACAAGATTGCAGAAGATGGCGGCAGAGCCTTCGACATGTGGAAGAGTCTCCGTCCGGCCCTGGTGTTGATGGATGTTTCAATGCCGGTCATGAACGGGCACCAGGCGACAGAGGCAATACGAAAAGCGGAAACCGCGGACCCTTCACTTGGCCGCACGCCGGTCGTGGGCGTGACAGCCCATGCCTTGACCGGTGACAAGGAGCGCTGCCTGGAAGCAGGCATGGACGATTACATGTCCAAGCCGATCAGCCCGGAGAAGCTCGAAGCCAAGATACGCGAATGGTTGCCCGAGGAAATCGCCGCGCGCATCACTGTGGGCTGACGGCAAGCCCGGCGAGGCGGCCTGCACTCATATCGCGCTTGTCTGCGTGCCCCGGGCGCTTTTCCACCACGAAACCCGCAGCCTTCAAATTCCGCCGCACCCATCCGGCCGCCGAATAGGTGGCGAATGTACCGCCTTGTGCGGTTCGCTCGGCCACCCTGCACATCAAGTCTGCTGACCACATGTCCGGATTGCGCGAAGGCGAAAAACCATCGAGGTACCAGGCGTCAGCCAGAACACTGGCAGTGCCAAGTTGCTGCAGAGCAGGGCCCGCGTAAACGTGCAGTCTGAGCTGTTTTCCGTCATTTTCAAAGTCTGCCTTGATGTCGCCCGTCGGCTGGTCGGGCCACACGTCGATCAACCGTGATGTTTTGTCACTCAGATCCGGCCAGGCCGACAGCGCGCGCAACATGTCCGCCCGCAGAAGCGGCCTCAATTCGAACGAATGGAACTCCAGTTGTGCGCCCTCCGGCGCCGCTTTTTCCCAGGCCGACCAGGTTTCGATGAAGTTGAGGCCGGTGCCGAAACCGAGTTCGCCGACGACGAAGATCTGCTTGCTGGCAAATCGCTGAGGCAGGTCGTTTCCTCCCAGAAAGACATGACGGCATTCGGCCCTGCCATCTGCGCGGGAATAATAAAAGTCGCCAAATTCCTCGGAATAGGGCATATCGCCTTCCATCCAGGAAAGCGGTCTGGGTTGCGAGCTGTCCTCGTTATCCGGGTCATGGGGGTCAATCATGGGTATTGCCGATAGCGGCGTGGTGCACGGCGGTCAAGCCGCTCCGGATCTGTTTATCACGGGGGCCGGCGTGGCTGGCCTGTGGCTGACGGTGAAAGCGGCGCGCGCCGGCCTGTCGGTCATGCTGGTTGAACGAGGCAATCCTGGCGGCGGCGCCAGCGGCGGGTTTCTCGGCGCGCTGATGCCGCACAGTCCCGAGCGCTGGAACGGCAAGAAGGATTTCCAGTTCCGCGCCCTGATGGATCTCGAAGACGAAATTGCACGGCTGGAAGCCGAAACCGGCGCCTATTGCGGCTATCGCCGCGTTGGCCGCTTGTTGCCATTGTCTACCGAGCGGGCGCGGGCTGCTGCGCTGGGGCAGATCGATGAAGCACGCGTCAATTGGGGCGGCCGCTTCAACTATGAGGTGAACCACACCGCCGAGGTAGAAAACTGGCCCGACATACTGGCTGCCCCGCGCGGGGTTGTTCATGAGACGCTGTCAGCAAGAATTTCCCCTCCCGGTTTGCTCGGTGCGCTGTTGTCCAGTCTTGCCGTGATGCCGAACATCGACCTGCGATTGGGCACAAGTGTCGTGGATGTGAGCCCTGACGATCATACGGCCCGATTGTCGGATGGGTCTACCGTCAGCTATGGCCATATCGCTCTGGCCAACGGGGTTGATGCGTTTCCGCTGATTGCGCGTGCCGCCGGACTACCAGCGCACGCGCTGGGCAGTGGCGTCAAAGGGCAGGCGGCACTTCTGGACGCCAAGGCATCGCCCGACCTGCCGCTGGTCTATGACGACGGCGTCTATGTGATCGCGCATGAAAATGGTCATGTCGCCATTGGATCGACCAGCGAACGGGATTTCGATGATCCCGTCAGCACAGACGAGAGTCTCGACGAAATTATCAAGCGCGCCCGCAGGCTGTGTCCGGTGATCAAGCACGCGCCGGTGATCCGCCGTTGGGCCGGTGTGCGCCCGCGCGCCATCGGCGGCGATCCGATGCTTGGGCCTGTGCCCGGCGCGCCCGGCGTTCTGGCGATGGCCGGCGGCTTCAAGATCAGCTTCGGAATTGCCCATCGAATGGCCGACGTCCTCGTCGCAGAAATCACCGGATCGGAGCGGCCAGAGACACCGATGAGTTTCTCCGTCGAGTATCACGCCGCCAAAGCGTCTGGCAAAAGCTCAACCGGTTGATTTCACTGCAACTGCTTGCGGTTTTTCTTCGAAGTCCGGGCCTCGACATTTGAAGTGAGGCTGGTACCGTTCGTATTGAATTGAAACGGACAGATACATGAGCACACCATCCTATCCCCGCGACATGATTGGCTATGGCCGCACCACGCCGGACCCGCAATGGCCGTCAGGCGCGCATTGTGCGGTCCAGTTCGTGGTCAACTACGAAGAAGGCGGTGAAAGCTGCGTTCTTGATGGTGATGCGGCGTCGGAAAACCTGCTCTCCGAGATCGTTGGTTCGCAGGCCTGGCCGGGGCAGCGCAACACCAACATGGAATCGCTCTATGAATATGGCTCACGCTCGGGCTTCTGGCGGCTCTGGCGTATGTTTACCGAGCGCAACATGCCGGTCACGGTCTACGGTGTGGCAATTGCCATGCAGCGTAATCTGGAAGCTGTTGCCGCCATGAAGGAAGCTGGCTGGGAAATCGCCAGTCACGGACTACGCTGGCTCGAATACAAGGATTTTTCCGAAGCCGAAGAGCGTCGCCACATTGCCGAATGCGTTCGTATCCACACCGAAGTAACCGGCTCGCGCCCGCTCGGCATCTACCAGGGAAAGCCGTCAGTCAACACATTGCGACTGGTCATGGAGGAGGGCGGTTTTGTCTATTCAGCCGATTCCTACGCTGATGAACTGCCCTATTGGGTCGAGGGGCCAAATGGCCCGCACCTGATCGTGCCCTATACGCTTGATGCCAACGACATGCGCTTTGCCACGCCGCAGGGGTTCAATTCAGGCGACCAGTTCTTCACCTATCTCAAGGACAGCTTTGATGTTCTGATGGCCGAAGGTGCTGCGGGCAGCCCGAAAATGATGTCGATCGGCCTGCATTGCCGCTTGGCCGGCCGACCCGGCCGTGCCGCAGCCCTGGCGCGGTTCCTTGATTATGTCGCGTCGCACGACAAGGCCTGGGTGACGCGCCGTATCGACATCGCCAATCACTGGCATGCGCACCACCATCCGGGGAAGACATGATGGACCGTGATCATTTCATCGAGCAGTTTGGCGGCGTGTTCGAGCATTCACCCTGGATTGCCGAACGCGCTTTCGACAATGGCCGGATTGTAGAGCCACATGCAGCCGAGGCGGTGCATCAGGCACTGTGCGTCGAGTTCCGCAAAGCCAGTCACGGCGAGCGCATGGGCGTGTTGCGCGCCCACCCGGATCTGGCCGGAAAACTGGCGATTTCCGGAGATCTGACCGAGGAGTCCAAATCCGAGCAGGCGGGCGCTGGACTTGATCGCCTCAGTGCTGATGAACATGCCCGTTTCACCGAGCTCAACACACGCTACATGCGCGATTTCGGCTTCCCGTTCATCATCGCGGTCAAGGGACACACCAAGGACAGTATTCTGGCAGCCTTCGAAACCCGGGTCGGCAATAATCCCGAAACCGAGTTTGAAACCGCCTGTGAGCAGGTCGAGCGGATCGCCGGTTTCCGAGTGGCAGCACTGCTGATGGAAGAATGAGCCCGATGCAAAAGCTTGAGATAGAACCGCTGGCCGCCGAGGCCTTTGCGCCATTTGGCAAGGTGCTGGATACAGGTTCTGCAGAAATCCGCATGATCAATGGCGGCACCACAGAGCGGTTTCATGCGCTGGCCATGGCCGATACCGAAACCGAAGGCGGCCGCACCATCCTGTCGTTGTTTCGGGGCCAACCGCGCAATTTCCCCTATGCGATCGACATGATGGAGCGTCATCCGCTGGGCAGCCAGGCCTTCTTTCCGCTCACACCGCGTCCCTGGATTGCGGTGGTGGCACCTGATGCCAATGGACGTCCCGGACAACCCCGCGCCTTTGCCGTTCCGGCCGATATCGGAATTCAGTATGCCCGCAATGTCTGGCATCACCCGCTGATTGCGGTCGGCGAGCCGAGTGATTTTCTGGTGATGGACCGCGAAGGCGACGGCAGCAATCTTGAAGAAATCAGCTATGATCAGGCTTATGTGATCACCGAACCAAACTGACCAAGGAGACGCCCATGTCCGCTCAACCGCTTGGCACCGGACGCCTGACTACCCATGTGCTCGACACCGCTCGCGGCTGCCCGGCAGCTGGAATGGTGATCGAACTGATGCGGATCGAAGGCCTTGATCATCATCTGGTCAAGACTGTTCGCACCAATGACGATGGCCGGGTCGATGCCCCGCTGCTGTCTGGTTCCGAACTTGCCAAAGGTGTTTATGAACTGGTGTTTCATGCTGGTGACTATCTGCGCTACGCGGGCGACCCGTTGCCCGATCCTGCGTTTCTTGACGCAATCCCGATCCGCTTCGGCGTCGCCGACACCAACGCCCATTATCACGTGCCGCTGCTGATCTCTGCCTACAGCTACTCGACCTATCGCGGCAGCTGACGCTGCGGGCGAAGCCCGGTTTGTCTTTAAGGGGAAGTGGAGCTGTCTTCGGGAGGAGGTGTCCGGAGCAATTTACCGGAGCAGAAAAAGCGAAAGCCGCGTGGCAGTACATCCGTGCTCACGCGACTTATAAGTGATCTTCGAAAAGACCACTGCTGATACACAGCTTGCAGGAACAGTGTTAACGAATAGTTAAGACAGAATTGTGACGGTGTGAGCTATTTGGCGCTAGACCGCTTCACCGGCAATATAAACCTGCCGCACCGAGCGGTCATCGCCCAGGGTTTGCAGTACAAACAACTCCTCTTCCAGCGTCCGGACCGTCTCCATTCTGATCTGCATGGCTGGCGTCGCACTGGCATCAAGCGCGATGATGTCGGCGTCGGTTCCCGGCTCCAGCGTTCCGATCCTGTCAACCAACCCGAGAGCCTCGGCATTGCCGCGGGTGGTTTGCCAAAAATTTTCGATCGGTGGCAGGCGATGGCCACGCAACTGCTGGATCTTGTAGGCCTCGTCGAGCGTCCGAAGCATTGAGTAGCTTGAACCGCCGCCGATATCGGTGGCAGTCGCAGTGCGTATTCCGTGTTCCTTGATCCGCTTGAGATCGAACAGGCCCGAGCCCAAAAACAGGTTCGACGTCGGGCAATGCACTGCCACGGAGCCGGCCTCCGCGATTGCGTCCATCTCCCGGTCAGACAAATGAATCGCGTGGCCGAGCAGCATCCTGCGCGTCAGCAGGCCGTACTGTGCATAGATATCGGTATAATCCCGGGCGTCCGGATAGAGCTCCAGCGTATAGGCAATCTCGGCATTGTTTTCCGACAGATGCGTCTGGATCAGCAGGTCCGGATGTTCGCGCGCCAGAGTGCCTGCGGCTTCAAGCTGTTCAGGCGTTGATGTGATGGCAAAGCGCGGCGTGATTGCCACGTGATTGCGGCCCTTGCCATGCCAGTCCGCGATCACCGCCTTGGTGTCGTCATAGCTCGACTGGGGCGTGTCGGTGAGTGCCGCCGGGGCATTGCGGTCCATCATCACCTTGCCGCCGACCATCAAGAGGTTGCGCCGGCTGGCTTCTGCGAAATAGGCGTCCGCCGAACGCTTGTGCACCGAACAATAGGCCGCAGCCGTGGTGGTGCCGTTGCGCAGCAATTCATCGAAGAACAATGTTGCAAAGCGAGCCGAGTGTGCCGCGTCTGCGAAACGTTGTTCCTCGACAAAGGTGTAGGTGTTGAGCCATTCCAGCAGGTTTGCCGCGTAGCTCGCCGTCACCTGCATCTGCGGGAAATGAATATGCGGATCGATGAACCCGGCCATCAACAGACAGGGTCGGTGGTCGATGATCTCGATACCGTCGGGTGCCATGGCCAAAACAGCGCCATAGGCACCGGATGCCGAGATCCGACCGTTCTCCACCAGAACCGCGCCGTCTTCCTCGAAGACATAGCTGGCATGGTCGTCCCGCGCTTGCGGCCTCGTTTTGAAGCTGAGCGTGCGTCCGCGCAGAAGTCTGGCTGTCATGGATTGGTCTCGCTGGCGACTGCGGATTCATACCAGGCCACAAACAGTGCCCGCTCTTCCGGTTCGACAAAGGTGACGTTGCCCGGCGGCATGGCATGGCTGCGTCCGGCCTGAATGTAGATGTCGCGCGCATGGCGGGCGATGTCGGAGGCAGTCTCGAGCCGCACGTCTTTCGGCGCACGGGCAATGCCGTCCCAGAACGGCTCCGCTGCATGGCACATCGAGCAGCGCCCCATGATGGTTTCGCTGACCGCTTCAAAATGGGCATTGTCAACAAACCGCTGATGGATCGGCGCCAGCGAGGCTTCCTCGATCACCTCATCGGTGCGCGGCAGGCTCGACAGCCAGATGATGGCGACAAACAGCGCCACCGTGGCGGCCCATGTCCAGTGCGGCTTGCCCTTGCGCGCATGGATCGTATTGAACCAATGGCGGATGGTGACACCCATCAGGAACACCAGCGCTGCAATCAGCCAGTTCCACTGCGTTGCAAATGCCAGCGGATAGTGGTTGGACAGCATCAGGAAGATCACCGGCAGGGTGAGATAATTGTTGTGCAGCGAGCGCTGCTTGGCGATCCGGCCATATTTGGGATCCGGCGTCCGTCCCGCCTTGAGGTCGGCCACAACAATTTTCTGGTTCGGAATGATGATCATTGCCACATTGGCGGTCATGATCGTTGCGGTAAAGGCGCCCAGATGCAGCAGCGCAGCCCGTCCGGTAAACACTTGCGTATACCCCCAGGCCATCACCACCAGCACCGCAAACAGCACCAGCATCAGCCCGGTGGTGTTTGCCCCGATCGGCGATTTGCAGAGCAGATCGTAGACGATCCAGCCGAACACGATCGAGGCCACGGAAATGGCGATCGCCACGGGGGCCGTGACATCAAGCACGTTGGCGTCAATCAGATAGAGTTCGGCACCGGCGTAATACACCACCCACAGCATGGCGAAGCCCGATAACCACGTGACATAGCTTTCCCATTTGAACCAGGTCAGGTGCTCGGGCAGATTTGGCGGCGCCACCAGGTATTTCTGGATATGATAAAATCCGCCGCCATGCACCTGCCATTCTTCACCGAAAGCGCCTTCCGGCAGACCGGGCCGCTGAACCAGGCCAAGATCGAGTGCGATGAAGTAAAACGATGAGCCGATCCAGGCGATGGCGGTGATCACATGCAGCCAGCGGACGGCAAAGCTGAGCCATTCCCACAAAACAGGATAGTCGTACATCGGTGCCCCTCGCATATTGGTGTCGATTTGTTTTGCAGTGCACATGATGCGCAATGCCGGCCGGAATGGAAAGCCCGGTTTAGCTCTGCTGGGAATTTATCAGTTGCAGGATTTTCCTGATAATAGGACTGATTGTCTGGTGAAGCAGGGAGGTTTGTCCGTTGTTTCGTTTTCCACACCTGCTGTCACAAAACTGTTTTCAATTGCGCGGTAGACGCTGTGAGGTTACGTTTCCCTTTCGGGTTACGTTCGTTTTCACGCGTTTCCCATCAAGGGAGGAAGTTCACATGAAAAAGTTTATCGCCGCCGGCGTTGTCGCCGCACTCATGTCGGGCGTTGCACCTGCAAGTGCCGCCACGCAGATCGATTTCTGGCATGCAATGACCGGACGTCTCGGGGAACTGCTCGACGAGCAGGTTTCGAAATTCAACGCATCCCAGAGCGACTACACCGTGGTCGCCACCAACAAGGGCAACTATTCGGAAACGCTCAACGCCGGCATCGCCGCGTTCCGCGCAGGCGAACAGCCCGACGTTCTTCAGGTTTTCGAAGTCGGCACCGCCACGATGATGGGAGCCAAGGGCGCCATCAAGCCGGTCTATGAAGTCATGGCCGAATCAGGCCTGCCATTCGATCAATCGGTCTATCTCGCCGCTGTTGCTGGTTACTACACCACCACTGAAGGCCAGATGCTGTCTCTGCCCTACAATTCCTCGACCCCTGTGCTTTATGTCAACAAGGACGCGCTGAAGGCCGCCGGTCTGGATCCGGAAATGGATCTGTCGACCTGGGAGATGGTCGGAACCGCTCTCGACGCGCTCAAGGAATCGGGCAACAAATGTCCGCTGACCACCGCCTGGCAGAGCTGGGTTCATCTCGAAAACCTGTCCGCCTATCACAACGTTCCTTTCGCTTCGAAAGAGAACGGTTTTGCCGGTGTTGATACGGAGCTGAGCCTCAATGGTGATGTTCAGGTCAAGCACATCGAAACGCTTGGGCAGTGGGCCAAGGATGGCAAGTTCATCTATTCAGGCCGTCGCAACGAAGGCGGTGCCCCGTTCCGCGCCGGTGAATGCGCGCTGTTCACCGAATCATCGGCTGGCTATGCCGGCGTGAAGAACGAAGCCGCTTTCGACTTCGCCATCCGGCCTCTGCCGTACTGGAGCGATGTTGAAGGCGCGCCGCAAAACACCATTATCGGTGGTGCGTCGCTGTGGGCGATGGAGGGCCAGACAGCGGAAGAGTACAAGGGCGTCGCGGCGTTCTTCAACTTCCTCTCGAGCTCCGACATCCAGGCCAAATGGCATCAGGACACCGGTTACCTGCCGATCACCATGGCAGCCTACGAAGCAACCAAGGCTTCCGGTTATTATGAAGAAAACCCCGGCACCGACATTGCCATCATCCAGATGACCGGCAAGGCCCCGACCGCCAATTCCAAGGGAATTCGTCTGGGTAACTTCGACCAGATCCGCGGCGTCATCGATGAAGAACTCGAAGGTGTATGGAACGGGTCGAAATCCGCCAAGGATGCGCTGGATTCGGCTGCTGCCCGTGGCGATGAACTGCTTCGTCGCTTCGAGCAGGCAAACCGCTAACATTGTAGATCCGGCGGGGCTTTTCGAGGCTCCGCCGGTTTTCTCTTCCCGGTTGGTGATCCATGGAAAAACGCGTCGTATTTAACAACCGCTGGCTGCCCTATCTGCTGGTCGCCCCGCAGTTGCTTGTCACATTCGTGTTTTTCTTCTGGCCGGCCGGACAGGCGATCTATCAATCCGCCTTCATCCCCGATCCCTTCGGTCTCAAGACCCAGTTCGTCGGACTTGGCAATTTCGAATATCTCTTCGGCAACCGCTACTATCGCGAATCTTTCCTCACCACGGCGGTGTTCTCGGTGCTGGTGACAGTGTCCTCGATGTCGTTCGCGCTGTGGCTCGCGGTGCTGGCCGACCGGGTCATCAAGGGATCAAGCGCCTACCGGACCCTGCTGATCTGGCCCTATGCGGTCGCCCCGGCGATTGCCGGCGTGCTCTGGCTGTTCATGTTCAATCCGTTTACCGGCATCATCGCCTGGATGCTGTTCCAGGTCGGCTATGTCTGGAACCACAATCTCGATGGTGGCCAGGCCATGGCGCTGGTGGTGGCAGCCTCGGCCTGGAAGCAGATCAGCTACAATTTCCTGTTCTTCCTCGCCGGTCTGCAGGCGATCCCCAAAAGCGTCATTGAGGCGGCGGCGATTGACGGCGCCAGCTTCGCCCGCCGGTTCTGGACCATCATCTTTCCGCTGCTGTCGCCGACCACGTTCTTCCTGCTGGTGGTCAATGTCATCTATGCCTTCTTTGACACTTTCGGCGTGATCCACACCATCACGCAAGGAGGACCGCAGCAGTCGACCACGATCCTTGTCTACAAGGTCTTCGCCGATGGCTTCGTCGGTCAGGATTTGGGTTCCTCGGCGGCGCAATCGGTGGTGCTCTTGGTGCTGGTCGGAATCCTGACGGTGGTCCAGTTCCGCTTCATTGAACGACGGGTGCACTACTGATGAGCGGCATGGTCGAAAAACGGGGGCTCGGAACCTGGCTCACCCATGCCGGACTGATTGTCGGCATTGCGGTGATCTGCTTCCCGATCTGGATAGCCTTTGTCGCCTCGACGGTGACCCAGGAAGAACTGATCCGGCCACCGATGCCGCTGCTGCCGGGGCCGCATTTTTTTGACAACTATCTCGAGGCGCTGATGACAGGCGGCGTGGCGCCGGTGTGGCAAATGCTGCTCAACTCGCTGGTGATGGCGCTTGGCATCACCATCGGCAAGATCATCATCTCTCTGCTGTCGGCCTATGCCATCGTCTATTTCAAGTTCCGCTTCCGGATGTTGTTCTTCTGGCTGATTTTCATGACGCTGATGCTGCCGGTCGAGGTCCGCATCGTGCCGACCTACGAAGTGGTGGCAAGCCTGGGGCTGCTCAACAGCTACACCGGTCTGATCCTGCCTCTGATCGCCTCGGCGACTGCCACATTCCTATTCCGGCAGTTGTTCATGACCATTCCCGATGAGCTGACCGAAGCTGCCCGCGTTGACGGCGCCGGTCCGATCCGCTTCTTCTTTGATATCCTGCTGCCGATGTCGCGCACCAACATCGCAGCTCTATTCGTCATCCTGTTCATCTATGGCTGGAACCAGTATCTCTGGCCATTGCTGATCACCACCGACCCGTCGATGAACACCGTCATCATGGGCATCAAGCAGATGCTGCCGACAGGCGATCAGACCGTCGAATGGCCGGTGATCATGGCAACCGCCATGCTGGCGATGCTGCCGCCGGTGCTGGTGGTGGTCGGCATGCAAAAACTCTTCGTCAAGGGTTTGGTCGAAAGCGAGAAATGAGTTCAAATGGCTGAAATCAAACTTGAAGCGATCAAGAAAAGCTATGGTCGCACCGAGGTCATCCACGGTATCGATGCCGAAATCAAGGACGGCGAATTCATCGTGATCGTCGGGCCATCGGGCTGTGGCAAGTCAACGCTGTTGCGTATGGTCGCGGGTCTCGAAACCATCACCTCGGGTAACATCAGCATTGGCGATCGCGTCGTCAACGATCTGGAGCCGCGCGAGCGCGACATTGCCATGGTGTTCCAGAACTATGCACTCTATCCGCATATGAGCGTCTTCGACAACATGGCCTATGGCCTCAAGATCGCCAATGTGCCGAAGGCCGAGATCCTGTCGCGGGTCAATGAAGCTGCTCGGATGCTCGAACTTGAACCTTATCTCGAGCGCAAGCCGCGGCAACTCTCCGGCGGCCAGCGCCAGCGCGTCGCCATGGGCCGCGCCATTGTCCGCAAACCGGCTGTTTTCCTGTTTGACGAACCGCTCTCCAATCTTGACGCCAAGCTGCGCGTGCAGATGCGTCTGGAGATCAAGGCTCTGCAACGCAAGCTTGGCGTGACGGCAATGTATGTCACCCACGACCAGGTCGAGGCGATGACGCTGGCTGACCGGATGATCGTCATGAACGCCGGTGTCGCCGAACAGGTCGGCGCGCCACTCGAGGTCTACGCCAATCCGGCGACGCTGTTTGTCGCCGGCTTCATCGGCTCACCGCCGATGAATGTTATCAGCCACGACATCCGGCCGGGCGCCGGTCCGCTCGATCCCGGTGCGGTGATCGGGATCAGGCCCGAGCACATCGACCTGGTCGCCCCCGGCGCAGGACTGATCGATTTCGATGTCGCGTTCTGCGAGCCGCTGGGAGCAGAAACGCTGGTCCACGGCGTCACTGCTGCAGGTGACAAGCTGGTGGTGCGCATTGATGGCGAGATCAAGTTGCCAGCAGATGGAACGCGCATCGGCTTGGCCATCGATCCCAAACGCATCCTTGCTTTTGACGCATCTGGCCGCCGCACCGAAAACTGAGCGCGTTCCGGCTGTTTACGATTGGCGAAACAGGGGTTGCGCCCTCTGCAACATTCCTCAATCCATATGTGCTGTGGCAGGCGCTGCCGCTGGCGCAGCTTTCGGCTTGCGTAACAGCATTGCCAGCGGAATGGCGAACAGCGTCACCATCATCATCAGCTTGAAGTCATTGTTGTAGGAAATCATCAGCGCCTGCTGGTTCACAAGACCATCAAGGACTTGCAGCGTTGTCGGATCGGTCGCAAATCCCGGTAACAGATCCTGCAGCACCGGATTGAACGGGTTGATGAAGACGCTGAGCTCTTCATGATTGATCTGGACGCTGCGTGTCAGATACAGCGTGACCACCGAGATGCCGATTGATGAGCCCAGATTTCGGACCAGGCTGAACAGGCTGGCGGCATCAGTGCGGAACCGAACCTCGAGTGTGGCAAATGCGACAGTCGAAAGCGGCACGAACACCAGGCCTAGACCAAGCCCTTGTATGATGCCGGTCGAGATCACCGGCCAACTGTCCATCTGAGGTGAAAATCCGGTCATCATGTAAAGCGAGGCCGAGGTCAGCAACAACCCGGCAATCACCAGATAGCGGGCATCAATCATGCGCACCAGACGGCCGACAATCAGCATGGAAATCATCGTTCCCACACCGCGCGGCGCCATCACCAGCCCGGTGGTGATGGTCGAGTAGCCAAACACGCGCGACAACATCGGCGGCAGCAACGCCAGGCTGGCCAGAAGTACGATTCCGACAATGAAAATCAGCACCAGGCCGGTGACAAAATTTCGGTCAGCGAAGATCTTCGGATCGACAAAAGGCTCCTTCGCCGTTGCCAGATGCACCGTGAACACCCAGATGCCGGTGATCGCCAGCGCAAGTTCGATCCATATTTCCCAGGCTGAAAACCAGTCGACTTCGCCGCCGCGATCAAGCATCAACTGCAAGGCACCGACACCGAGCGACAGCATGGCGAAACCGAAGAAGTCGAAGCGCCGCACCCGTTTTGCAATTTCCGGCAGGTAAGCAGCGCAGCCCATGAAGGCGATGATGCCGACCGGCAGGTTGATGAAGAAAACCCAGCGCCAGTTTAGTGTGTCGGTCAGCCAACCACCCAGGGTCGGTCCGATAATCGGGCCAACCATGATGCCGGCACCCCAGATAGCCATCGCCTGTCCGTGGCGTTCCTTCGGGTTGATGTCGAGCAGGAAGGTCTGTGACAGCGGCACGATGGCCGCACCAAACACACCCTGCAGAAGCCGGAAAAATACCATGATTTCCAGGCTTGGGGCCATGCCGCAGGCCATCGAGGTGGCGGTGAAGCCGACAATGGTGATCAGGAACAATTGCCGCCGACCAATCCTGTCGGCAAGCCAGCCGGTGACCGGCGTCATGATCGCGGCAGCCACGATATAGGACGTCAGAACCCAGGTGATGGTGTCTTGCGAGGCGTCGAGATCGCCGGTCATCGACGGCAAAGCCACATTGGCAATCGTCGTGTCGAGCACCTGCATGATGGTCGCAAGCATGATCGAGACAGTGATCAGGCCCCGATGTGGCACATTATGCCCGGGTTCGTCGGTCGTGCTCATTGATTTTGCTTTCCCGGCGGCGGGTTATTCGGCGGCTCTGGCGCTGCTGAACAAATCGCCGAAATTGCGGCTCGCGCCGGTGTCGACTGTCACAGTAGCGCTCAGACCGGTGCGCGCAAGAATCTCGGCTTCAGGATTGTCGAGAATGATCCGCACCGGAATTCGTTGTGTGACCTTGACCCAGTTGCCGGTGGCGTTCTGCGCCGGCAGCAGCGAAAACTCCGCACCGGTGCCTGCGCCGATGGAGTCCACGCGCGCCTTGAAGGTGCGGTCGGGATAAAGGTCAAACACCACTTCAGCCGCTTGATCCGGCTTCATGTTCGCCAGTTGCGGTTCCTTGAAATTGGCGTCGATCCAGGGCTCGGTGGTTTCGACAATGGAAAACAGCGACGCCCCTGGCGTCACATACTCGCCCGGCCGGAAGGAGGCTGCTTGATAGACCAGGCCGTCGGCAGGTGCATACACTGTCGCGACTGCGAGATTGTAAGCTGCCTTGTCGCGGGCGGCCAGGGCGGCGACCACCATAGGGTGGGCATCAATCTCGCCATCGAGGCTGTTGGCAAGAGCAACCTGCGCGGTGGAAACTGCCTGCTTGGCGGCAATCAGTTCCTGATTGGCCTTTTGCGCGGCGTGGCGGGCATCATCCAGAGAGGAGGTGGTCGACACTCCCTTGGCGGCCAGGGATTTCTGCCGGTTGAGCGTATCCTGGAAATAGGAGGCGTCATCGGCCGCGATCTGCTCCTGGGTCAAGGCCTGACTGTATGCGGCCTTGAGCTCGATGACGTTGAGACGGGCGCTTTCAACCGCCGCATTTGCCTGATTGAGCGCAATCTGCAGCGGCTCGGGATCAACCTGGAACAGCACGTCGCCCTGTTTGACTTTGCCGTTTTCGGTCACATTGACACTGACGACGCGTCCAGAAATCTCGCTGGCGATGGTGATCCGTGCCAGCCGCATATTGGCGTTCTCGGTCTCTTCAAACCGGCCGCCATGAATCCAGGCATAGGCACCGGCGCCAATCAACAGGCACGGCACAACCAGCATCAGCACGTTGCGTCGGGTTTTGGAGGTCTTTTTCTCCGGAGAAGCTGCGTCTGCGGAGGTTGCGGTCTGTTGTGCTTGGGAGGTCATTGCTGTGCCTGCTTGTTATCGGCGGGGTATGCCGTCTGTGTTTCATCGGAGGACAGGTTTTCCACCACGGTGGCAAGCGCCGAGACCAGCGCCTGCTTTTGATCTTCATCAAGGCCAGCCATGGCTTCCTCGTAGACATCGCCCGCCACGGCCTTGATGGCGGAATAGGCGGCCAGGCTCTTGTCTGTCGGAACCACCAGCTTGACCCGGCGATCGGTCTCATGGGCGCAGCGCCTGACCCAGCCGCCTTGCTCCATGCGGTCGATCAGACGGGAGACGCTGATCGGCTCGATTTCCATCAGTTCCGCCAGTCGTGCCTGGGTGGCTTTCTGTTCGCGAACCACCCGCACCAGCAGTCTCCACTGGGCCGACGACAAGCCATGCTCCTGACCGCGCCATTCGAATTGCTTGCGCATCAGCCGTGCCGCGTCGTGGACCAGGAATCCGAATTGATCGATGTTCACTTTTTTCATAAGCGTCATATATTATAAGCATGCTTAGTAAGCAAGAATCCTGTCTGACACTTTTCTGTGTTCGCCCTTGTCTGCTCCGCCTGTTGATTGTCGTCCACGAACCATCTTGCGCCGCATCGGACCCGTTGATGCCGAACCGCAAATGTGACAACGCTTCTCGTTCAATCGGTTGACGCTGAAGGCATCCATGGACAATCCAGATTTCATAATCATCGGCGCCGGTTCGTCCGGTTGCGTTATGGCCGAGCGGCTGTCCGCCTCGGGTCGCCAGAAGGTGCTGGTGCTGGAAGCCGGCGGCGATGACCGCCGCTTTTTCGTCCAGATGCCGCTCGGTTACGGCAAGACCTTCTTCGATCCCAAGGTGAACTGGATGTACCGCGCCGAACCCGATCCGGGCCTGGCCGGAAATGTCGATCACTGGCCGCGCGGCCGGGTGCTGGGCGGTTCATCCTCGATCAACGCCATGGTCTGGGTGCGTGGGCACCGTGCTGATTTTGATGATTGGCGCGACGCGGGCAATCCCGGCTGGGGCGCCGACGAGATGTTTGCCGCCTTCCGCGATGTCGAGTGTGCGGTCGTCGGCGATGACGCCATCAGGGGCCGCAACGGGCCGCTCAATCTGTTCGTGCCGGACAAGACCACGCATCCGTTGACCCGAAAATGGTTCGAAGCATGCCAGGCCGTCCGATTGCCGCTGAACCCGGATTTCAACGGCGAAAGCCAGGAGGGCGTCGGCCAGTTCGAGTTCACCATTCACAAGGGGCGGCGGCTGTCGGCGGCACGGGCTTTCCTTCGTCCGGCAATGTCGCGACCCAATCTGCGGGTGATCACCGGCGCACAGGTGACCGGCCTGACCTTCGAAGGCACCCGTGTGACCGGAGTCACCTACAGGCGCCGCGGCAGAATCGAAACAGTAGCAGCCGGGCGCGAAGTCATCCTCAGCGGCGGTTCGGTCAACTCGCCGCAACTGCTGCAGTTCTCGGGGATCGGTGCGGCGGATCATCTCAAACATCTTGGCATCCAGATCCGCGTCGACAATCCCAATGTCGGGCGCAATCTCGAAGACCATATCGGCATCAACTACACGTTCCGCGCCAATTGCCCGACCATCAATCAGCAACTCGGGTCCTGGTGGGGCAAGCTGTCGGCGGGAATGCACTATCTGATGCTGCGCGACGGGCCATTGTCGGTCAGCCTCAATCAGGCTGGCGGCTTTATCCGTACCTCGCCGGAGCTGAACCGTCCCAACATGCAGCTTTATTTCCAGGCGTTTTCGACAGTCATCCCGCGCCCCGGCGAACGTCCTATCCTAAGTCCTGACCCATGGCCGGGCTTTTCCATCGGCTGGTCCAATTGCCGACCCAAAAGCCGCGGCGAAATCATGATCCGCTCCGCCGATCCGTTCGAAGCGCCCCGCATCAGCCCCAATGCGCTCTCTCATGATGATGATGTGGCCGAGATGCTGGCCACCGGCAAGATCGTCCGCGAAATGGCAGCCAGCAGTCCGCTCGCCGAATGTATCGAGGCTGAAATTCTGCCCGGTCCGGATATCACCAGTGATGCGGCGATGATCGACGATATCCGTCGCAGATCCGGAACGGTCTATCACCCGGTTGCCACCTGCCGCATGGGGCCGGATCCGGTAACCTCGGTGGTCGATGCGCGCTTGCGGGTGCACGGAGTCGAAGGCCTGCGTGTGGTGGATTGCTCGATCTTCCCCAACATCGTCACCGGCAACACCAATGCCGCAGCCATCGCCACGGCTTGGCGGGCGTCAGATCTGGTGCTTCAGGACAATGCCTGACGGTTGGCCTGGCGCCAATCGCCAAGCGCTGCAATGACGTCTGCCGCAACCGTGGCGGCGATCACCTCCGGACGCTTGTCGGCAATCTTGCGGCCAATAGGGCAGACCAGCTTTGCAAGCCTGGCCTTGTCGCCGCCTTCGCGCACATATTGATGCGCGAATGTTGCGCGCTTCGTATCCGAGCCGATCATGCCGACCTGAGCCAGATCATCACGCGCCAGAGCAGCCGAGACAATCAGGAAATCCAGTGCGTGGTCATGGGTCAGCACGACAATCGCGCTGCCCGGTGCCAGGCCTGCAACCAGACCCTCGGGCAGGGCGGTCAGATGTCGCTCCGCACCGTCAGGTGTCATTTGCAATTCGTCCGCCCGGGTCTCGACCACATGCACCTTCACCGGCAACAGCAGCAGCGCCTTTGCCAGCGCCCGGCCGACATGGCCGCCGCCGAACAGCCAGACTTCCTGATCGCCTGCATCCTCTGTTTGCACTACCGTTTCGATCTCGCCGAAACGGGCAGGGGGAATAATCTCGAAGGACAGCGTCACATGCCCGCCGCAGCATTGCCCGATGGCGGGCCCAAGAGGCAGCGCCATCGGCGCGGCGTCTGCACCGGCCAGCACTTCGCGGCCGCGGTCGATGGCTTCCAGTTCCAGCCGTCCGCCGCCAATGGTGCCGAAGGCTGCGGCTTTGGAAACCAGCATCCAGGCGTCGATGTCGCGCGGCGTCGAGCCCTTGGCATCGACAACCCGGACGAGCACAAATCCCGCCTCACTGGCTTTCGCCGAAAAGTCGCGATAGCTGCCAAGCCGCGCCATCAGGCGTCGTCTCCGTCCTCTCCGGACGCATAGGCTTCTGCGACCAGCGCTTTCAATCGTTCCACCGCCATCAGAACCCGCTCGGGCGTCGCCGGTGCATCAAGCTGTGGCGACACCTGATAATCGGCGATGGAGGCAACGGCCATGCCGAGCGCTTCGAGCACCGAGATCGGCAGCATGAACGGCGGTTCGCCGACGGCTTTTGAGCGCCGGATCGTCGGCTCCCGGTTTTCAGCCCAGTCAGCCAGCTTCACATTGAAGATCTTTGGCCGGTCCGAGGCGAGCGGGATCTTGTAGGTCGAGGGCGCATGGGTCCGAAGTCGGCCCTTGTCGTCCCACCACAGTTCTTCCGTGGTCAGCCAGCCCATGCCCTGCACGAAGGCGCCTTCGATCTGGCCGATATCAAGCGCCGGGTTGAGCGATTTTCCCGCGTCATGCAGCACATCGACCCGGTCGACCTGGTATTCGCCGGTCAGCGTGTCGACAGAGACTTCCGACACGGCTGCGCCATAGGCGAAATAGTAGAATGGCCGGCCCTTGCCGCTGGCGCGATCCCAGTGAATGTCCGGCGTCTTGTAGAACCCGGCGGCGGAAAGCTGGACCCGCTCCTGATAGGCAAGCTTGATGAAATCGCCGAATGGCATCAGCTCGTTGCCGACCCGCACATGATTGGGCTCAAACGCCACCTGGTCTTCCGGAATGTTGAATTTTTCCGCGGCGAAGGCCACCAGCCTTGTCTTGATCTGCTGCGCCGCATTGGCCGCCGCCATGCCGTTGAGATCGGTGCCTGACGACGCCGCAGTCGCCGAGGTGTTGGGCACCTTGCCGGTGGTTGTGGCGGTGATGCGGATAGTGTCGAGGTCGACCTGGAATTCTTCGGCCAGAACCTGCGCCACCTTGGTGTTGAGCCCCTGGCCCATCTCGGTGCCGCCATGGTTGAGATGGATCGAGCCGTCCTGATAGACATGCACCAGCGCGCCGGCCTGATTGTACCAGGTGGCGGTAAACGAGATGCCGAATTTCACCGGCGTCAGCGCGATGCCGCGGCGGACCACCGGGCTGGTTTCATTGAACGCGATGATCTCGGCGCGGCGCGCCTGATAGTCCGACGAGGTCTCGAGTTCCTCGACAACGCGGGCGATGATGTTGTCCTTGACCGTCTGGTGATAGGGCGTGATGTCACGCCCCGGCCCGCCATAGAAATTGGCCTTGCGGATTTCCAGCGGATCGCGGCCCAGCGCATAGGCGATCTCCTCGATGACCCGTTCGCCACCGAGCATGCCCTGCGGCCCACCAAAGCCGCGGAACGCGGTGTTGGAGACCGTGTTGGTCATCATCGGTTTGGAAACCAGCCGCACATCCTGATAAAAATAGCAGTTGTCCGCATGAAACAGCGCCCGGTCCGTCACCGGCCCCGACAGATCCGACGAGAAGCCGCAGCGGGCGGCAAATGTCGCGTCGAGTGCATGAATGACGCCGCTCTCGTCATAGCCAACATCATAATCGACGACGAAATCATGCCGCTTGCCGGTGATGATCATGTCATCGTCGCGGTCGGGCCGGATCTTCACCGCACGGTTGAGTTTCTTGGCCGCGATCGCCGCGATTGCCGCGAACTGGTTGGACTGGGTTTCCTTGCCGCCAAAGCCGCCACCCATGCGCCGCACCTGCACTGTGACCGCGTTCGACACCGTGCCAAGCGCATGCGCCACCATGTGCTGCACTTCGCTCGGATGCTGCGTTGACGACCAGACGGAGACCTCGTCATCTTCGCCCGGAATTGCCATCGCGATATGGCCTTCGAGATAGAAATGATCCTGGCCGCCAATGCGCATCTCGCCCGAAAGCCGCATCGGAGCGGCGGCAAGACCGGCTTCAATATCGCCGCGCTCCAGCTTCAAAGGATCGGTGACCAGCGGATAATCGGCGTCGATGGCTGCGCGCACATCGGTGACATGCGGCAGGTCTTCATAGCTGAAGATGGCCTGTTTGGCGGCCCGGCGGGCTTTTTCGCGTGTTTCGGCAATGACGGCAAACACCGGCTGGCCATGAAACAGCACCGTATCGGTCGCCAGCACCGGCTCGTCGTCGCGTCCCGACGGCGAAATGTCATTGCTGCCCGGCACATCCGCAGCCGTCAGCACGGCGATGACGCCGTCAGCGGCGCGTACCGCATCGAGATCAAGCGATGTGATTTTCGCGTGGGCCCGGTCCGACAAGCCAAGATAGCCATGCAGCGTGCCGGCCGGTTCGGGCATGTCGTCAATGTAATCGGCACTGCCGGTCACATGCTTGTGGGCGGAATCATGCTGGCGCGTCACATGGGCGCCACCGGAAATTTCGGTTTTGCTGCGAGGCGAGGGTGCGTCCATGATTATGCCTCCGCCATGGCTGGGTGGCGCTCGATGCGGGCAGGTGCGCCGCAGGTTTCAAGGAAGAACCGGATCATCAGGTTCTGAGCCGACAGCATCCGGTACTCGGCGCTTGCCCGCCAGTCCGACAGCGGCTGGTAATCTTCGGCAAGCGCTGCACGCGCCGCCTGGATGGTGTCCCAGTTCCATGGCTGACCGGTCAGCGCCGCTTCGGTTGCTGCTGCCCGTTTCGGCGTCCCGGCCATGCCGCCAAAGGCAATCCGCGCCGAAGCCACAAGTCCCTCGGCATCGAGCGTCACATGAAAAGCCGCGCACAGCGCCGAAATGTCCTCGTCGCGGCGCTTGGAAATCTTGTAGGTGGCAAAGAACACGCCATCCTCAAGCGCCGGCACGAAGACGCTTTCGACGAATTCGCCGGGCTGCCGGTCCTGCTTGCCATAGTCGATGAAAAACGCCTCAAGCGGCAGCGTGCGCCGGTCAGCACCCTTGCGCAGCGTCACCGTGGCATTGAGCGCTATCAGCGGCGGGGCGTGTCGCCGATCGGCGAGCCATTGGCAATATTGCCGCCGACTGTACCCATGTTGCGCACCTGCTCGCCACCGATCCGGTCCCAGAGTTCCGCCATCTGCGGAAAGGCCGCCACCAGCGCACCGCGCGCCGCTGTGTAGGACGCGCCTGCGCCGAGCGTCACGCCCGTTTCGTCGAGCGATATCTGCTTGAGCCCATCGAGATGCCCGATGAAAATCACCGGCGCGATCTCCCGCATATGCTTGGTCACCCACAGCCCGACGTCGGTGGAACCGGCCACAATCGTCGCCTCCGGATGGGCTTCGTAGAGTTCCGCCAGATCATCGACATCGGCGGGCAGGAAGGTGGTGCCACGATCGCTTTCCACCGTTACCCGTGCGCCGTCGGAAAACCTGGTAAGCGCTTCAATGGTGGCGCCATAGGCCGCGACCAGCCGGTCGTTGTCTTCGGTCGGAATGGTTTTTGCGGCAGCGACAGCCGCCTTGACGATCGGCTCGTAGCCGGTGCAGCGGCACAGATTGCCCTGCAGGGCGCGTTCGATGTCGGCCTCTGTCGGTTCCGGTTCGGAAAGCCACAGGCCATGCAGCGAAGCCACGATGCCCGGCGTGCAAAAGCCGCATTGGGAACCATGATTGTCGACCATGGCCTGCTGCACGGCACTGAGCGCGCCGTCTGGCCGGTTAAGATGCTCTACTGTCACCACATGAGTGGCATCGAGCGAACCGACAAACCGGATGCAGGCATTGACTGATTCGTACGTCAGAATTCCATTGTCCAATCGCCCGACCAGCACCGTGCAGGCGCCGCAGTCACCCTCGGCGCATCCCTCCTTGGTTCCGGTCAAGCGCCGGTCGAGCCGGAGCCAGTCGAGCAAGGTGAGATCGGGCGCGAAGCCTGAAAGTTCGACCGTTTGATCGTTCAGCAGGAATCGGATGAAAGCGCGGTGGGCCATGTCGCCTCGTAAAATTTGAACCAGTTGGACAAAACTTACTCCAGCATGTCATTCGGCGAAAGACCGGAAGCAGGATTAGACAGCTTCAGGCAAAGCCGGTTAATCGCCGCTCTTTTCAAACATCGTCGATAAGTGCCTTGTCTGGCTGCCATCTGCCTGGCGTGGCCCTGGCAATCCGAGATATTGGTTTTCCAAATCGACTGTCGATGTCTTGCCGATCGAATCGCGGTTTGCCTCCAGCCAGCGATCCGCCTCAAGCCGGCCCCGGTCACGCAGATCGGTGAGAAATGACCAACTCACATCGAATTTCGAAGACACCGGTAGATCCCGCAACGCCTCGTCAGCATGCACCGAATGCACCAATATATGCCGCAACCGGTCCTTGAATTCATCCTTGAGCCATTCCCGCTCGATCAGGTGGGTGACAAAATTGATGGCCCGCAATTCATCCAGAAGCGAAGAGTTGAACGAGATTTCGTTGATCCGGTTCAAGATGTCGGGCGCCGTCTTCGGCACCTCGTCACGCTCCATCGGATTGATGTGCACGATCATCACGTCCCGGCTTTCGCAATTGTAAAAGAACGGAAACAGCGCCGGATTTCCGACATAGCCGCCATCCCAGTAATGCTCGC
The DNA here is from genome assembly GCF_001011155.1 of Hoeflea sp. IMCC20628. Lineage (NCBI taxonomy): Bacteria > Pseudomonadati > Pseudomonadota > Alphaproteobacteria > Hyphomicrobiales > Rhizobiaceae > Hoeflea > Hoeflea sp. IMCC20628. The sequence continues at coordinate 2,971,475 of NZ_CP011479.1, read as the reverse complement.
CGTCGATCTCGACCGCCTTGAACAGGAACGGCAGGCAAGCTGACGCCATCACCACGTCAGCGCTGACTTCGCTGGTTTCGAAAACTCGCACTCTACCGCTGCGCACATTGGTGGCGCTGAGGAACAATTTTGTCTCGCAGCGTTCGCGCAACGCTTCAAAGTCAACGCTTTCCGATAGAAGGTCGTGCAGCGGGTTGATGCCGAACGGGTTGAATTCATAGGGAGAGAAGGTGCGTGTCATGGTGTCGAACGCAGCGAAGGTTGCAGCCGTTACCATTTCCATGCCGGGGATCGCTCCTTTCGGCACGACGCGAACAGGCGACCAGACCGACCCGCCGCGGCTCGACCGGCGCCAGAAATCCTCCAGAGCCGCTTGTCCCCCGATGCGTCCGCCTTCCATCAGGCCATGCGCCAGTACCGCGGCGTTGACCGCGCCGGCGCTGGTGCCGGAGAGGCCTTCGAACTCGATGTCGGGTTCGTCCAGCATCCGGTCGATCACGCCCCAGGTGAAGGCGCCGTGCGCGCCTCCGCCTTGCAGCGCCAGATTAATCCTGCGGACTGCGGCCTTGCCGGCTTTGGCCTTGGTTGGCGCCTTTGCTTTGGTTGCGGTGCTCATTGCGCCGTCCAGCCGCCATCCATCGGCAATGCCGCACCGGTGATCTGCGCAGCCTGGTCTGACGCCAGATACATCGCAAACGCTGCGATCTGTTCGACGGTGACAAATTGCTTGGTCGGCTGTGCCTTGAGGATCACCTCGTTGATGACCTGTTCTTCGGTCATGTTGCGCGCCTTGGCGGTGTCGGAGATCTGTCCGGAGACAAGCGGGGTTTCGACATAGCCGGGACAGATGGCGTTGGCGGTGATGCCGAACTCGGCGCCTTCCAGTGCAACGGTCTTCATCAGCCCGATTATGCCGTGCTTGGCAGCGACATAGGCGCTTTTATAGGGCGACGCGATCAATCCATGGGCGGACGCGATGGCAACGACCCTGCCGAATTTCTGTTTCTTCATGATCGGCATGGCAGCGCGGACCAGATGGAACGCCGAGCTCAGATTGATCGCGATGATCGCGTCCCATTTTTCCGGTGGAAAATCCTCGATCTTTTCGACATGCTGGATGCCTGCATTGGGGACGATCACGTCCACGCTGCCAAATTTGGCCTCGGCAGTTTTGACCAGATCGGTGATTTCATCGGGCTTGAGCATGTTGGCGCCATGAAAGATCACATCACCTGCGCCAAGCGAAGCCAGCCGCGCCCGGGTCGCTTCGATCTCGTCGCCCTTGCCCAGACCATTGAGAACGACATTGTACCCGGCGAGAGCAAAGCTCTCGGCGATTCCGAGGCCGATACCGCTGGTTGATCCGGTAACGATAGTGGTTTTCATGGCAAGATCCTTTCGTAAATGCTGCAATGCACAAATAGGTGTTCTTGCTGAAAACTCCAATCAACTCTTGGAGAGCAGCAACCAAAATGACGGGGTTTGGTTCTGGCATCCTTGCCACTCCGGCCATTCCGGTTCATGGAGACGCCACCAATTGAAGTCCAAGCAGCGCCCGTCATGACCGATTCTCCGCAACCTCAGACGAATAGACCATCAGACGCGCCCTCTGTCCTGACCACGGCCATGGCAGGCGCGGTTGCCATGGCGGTGGCGATGGGGCTGGGGCGGTTTTTCTACACCCCGGTGCTGCCAGCGATGATGGCCGGCCTTGATTTGGGACCGGCCGAGGCTGGCTGGATCGCGTCCGCCAACTATGCCGGCTACCTGCTTGGCGCCATTCTGGCCGCCTATGGCTGGGCCGAGGGCATCGAGCGCAAGGTGGCCCTTGCGGGACTGCTGGCCACGGCGCTGCTGCTGCTCGCCATGGGAATCTCGAGCAATTTCATCGTTATATGCGTGATTCGCTTCCTGGCAGGTGTCGCCAGCGCCTTTGTCATGGTTTTTGCCTCGGCGATCGTGCTGTCACACGGCCTCGTCACGGGTAAGTCTTGGGTGCAGTCCAGTCATTTTGGTGGGGTCGGCATCGGGATTTCCGTTTCAGCCATCATGTTCGGTCTGATTGTTCTCGGGGATGGCGGCTGGCGCATGGCCTGGATCGTGGCGGCGGCTCTGGCCTTCGCCGGCCTGGCACTTGTCAGCCGTTATCTGCCACAGGGCGTGATGCGGATCGGACCCGCAAAAAGGGAACCGCCGCTGACATGGACGCCAGCGCTGCTGGCCTTGACCATCGCCTATGGCATTTTCGGGTTCGGTTACATTGTCACGGCAACCTTTCTGGTCGCCATTGTCCGTGACGGCGGCGGCTCGTCGCTGTTTGAAGCCGGAGTCTGGCTGGCCACCGGCCTCGCCGCGGCACCCTCGGTCGCCTACTGGCTGCCGGCTGTCAGGCGCGTGGGGCTTGTCAATGTGTTTGCCATCGGTTGCCTGGTTGAAGCGCTTGGCGTCGCGGCAAGCGTTCTGGTGCCACTGCCTGCCGGGCCGGTTGTTGGCGGTGTGCTTTTGGGCGGTACATTTGTCATGGTGACGGCCTTTGGCTTGCAGGTCGGCCGTCAACTCGCCATCGAAAGTCCGCGCCGGGCGTTGGCAATGATGACGGCGGCATTCGGCACCGGCCAGATTCTTGGACCAGTCGTTGCCGGCTATCTTGCCAACTGGTCGGGCACCTATACCTGGGCCAGTCTCGCGGCGGCTGTCGGATTGCTCATTTCCGGTGGAATTGTGCTGATATTCTGCAGAATCCGCACAAATACTGTGTGAAATCTGGCCAAAGGTGGCCACCTGAGACAAAAAGGCGCATACGGGCCATTCGATGCCGATCAGCCGCCGGAACCATCCCTTCTTCTGGCTGATACTGTGCGAGCGCGGGAACAGGACCCTATTCCCTGGCTTGCGCCCCGGCAGAAGCGGCCGATCAAGGCCACGTCAATTGAAAAAGGGGAAAATAGTGTCTGAGACAGAGACCACAATCCTGGAACCGAGCTCTGATTTTGAAGTCGGCCAGGACAATGTTCAAGTCATGGGGCTGGACGTCCACAATCCGGTATTTTTCGTATCGGCGGTGATCATCGTCGCATTTGTCATTCTGACCTTGATGTTCGGCGAGGCGTCCTCGGCGTTCTTCAGCTGGCTTCGCCCGACCTTGACCGACATGTTCGACTGGCCGTTGCTGATGGCCGGTAACATCTTCGTCCTGTTTAGCCTGGCGCTGATCGTCACTCCGCTGGGCAATATTCGCCTGGGCGGTGTCGATGCCGCCCCGGATTACAACTACATGGGCTGGTTTGCCATGCTGTTTGCAGCAGGCATGGGCATCGGCCTGATGTTCTTCGGTGTCTCCGAGCCGCTTTCGCATTATGCCAGCTCATTTGGTGGCACTGTGATGGAGAATGGCGTCCGCACCGACTGGGCACCGCTTGCCGGTGCTGTTGGCGACGTCGAAGCAGCACGAACCAATGCCATGGCGGCGACCATCTTCCATTGGGGTCTCCACCCCTGGGCGATTTATGCAGTGGTCGGTCTGGCCCTGTCTTTCTTCACTTACAATCGTGGTCTGCCGCTGACCTTGCGTTCGGCCTTTTACCCGTTGCTCGGGGAACGGGTCTGGGGCTGGCCCGGTCACGTGATCGATACGCTGGCCGTGTTTGCCACGCTCTTCGGTCTGGCCACATCGCTCGGCTTCGGCGCCGAGCAGGCCATTGCCGGCCTCAATTTCCTGTTCGGGATTGAAATCACCGGCTCATCGAAGATTGTGCTGATCCTGATGATCACGGCGGTAGCACTCTGCTCCGTGGTTGCCGGACTGGACGCCGGCGTCAAACGCCTGTCCGAGATCAACATGGTCCTGGCCTTCGTGCTGATGGCCTTCGTGCTGATTGCCGGTCCGACCATGATCATTGTCACCGGTCTGCTCGACAACACCGTCGCCTACGTCAAGGAAATCATCCCGCTGTCCAATCCGTTTGGCCGCGAAGATGTCAACTTCATGCATGGCTGGACCGCCTTTTACTGGGCATGGTGGATTTCCTGGTCTCCTTTCGTGGGCATGTTCATCGCCCGCGTGTCGCGCGGCCGCACAGTGCGGGAATTCATCACCTGCGTGATTCTGGTGCCGACGGTTGTCTCCATCATCTGGATGTCGATCTTTGGCGGCGCTGCCATCGATCAGGTCATCAATCAGGGCAATGAGGCGGTAAAGAACTCCGACCAGGCCGTGATGCTGTTCGAGATGCTCAAGACCTATCCGATGACGCAGATCGCTTCCTTTGTCGGCATCGTTCTCGTGATCGTGTTCTTCGTCACCTCGTCGGATTCGGGCTCACTGGTCATCGACACCATCACCGCCGGCGGCAAGGTCGACGCACCGGTGGCACAACGGGTGTTCTGGGCTTCGTTCGAAGGCATCGTCGCCATCGTTCTGCTGATCGGCGGTGGCCTCGGCGCGCTGCAGGCGGCAGCCGTGGCGACCGGTGTTCCGTTCGCCGCACTGCTGTTGCTGATGATATGGTCCACCTACAAGGGCCTGATGGAAGAACACCGAATGCTCAAGAAGGGCTAACACGCCCTGTCGTGTGACTGAAAACTCATGGAGCCCGCCCCTGACACACAGCGGCGGGCTCTTGTTTTTGCACAATGGCGTGATTGCAGGCGCCTTCGGATTGCCGTAGTTGTCGCGGTGTCCTAGGTAGTCGGCCAACTTTCGACGAATCATGTCCTGCCATGCACCCAAGGATCTCCGCCCGTGTTTGAATCCTTTTTTCCCAGACCAAAACTGTTTTTCTCGTCAATGCTGCTTTGGGCAGGTCTGGGCATTGTCATCTGGTACACGGTGGGCGATTCCATCGGCGCAGCACTTGGCTTTGCCTTGCCCGAGCCCGAGGCTGAACCGATTGTCGGGCTGTATTATTTCTACACCCCGTCATTTCTCTGGTTCTATGCCTTTTACACCATCTGGTCGCTGATCTTCACGGTCTTCTGGTTCAATTTTTCACCTCACAAATGGCAGCTCTGGTCGATCCTCGGCTCGATCTTCATTCTCTTCAGCACCTATTTTGGCGTGCAGGTCTCTGTCGCAATCAACAATTGGCGGCGTCCGTTTTTCGACCAGTTCCAGCAGGCTTTGACCGGTGACGGTTCGGTGAGTGCTGGCGATCTCTATGGCCTGCTTCTGATCTTCGCTCAAATCGCCTTTGTCTCGCTTGGCGTCTATGTCATTACCCGCTTTTTCGTCAGCCATTATGTCTTCCGCTGGCGCACGGCGATGAATGATTTCTACATGGAACGCTGGACCCGTGTTCGCCACATCGAGGGTGCGTCCCAGCGTGTGCAGGAAGACACAATGCGCTTCGCCTCGATCATGGAAGGCCTCGGCGTGGCCTTTGTCGATGCGGTCATGACACTGGTGGCGTTTCTGCCGGTCCTGTGGGGATTGTCGCAATATGTGACGGAGCTGCCACTGGTTGGCGAAATTCCACACGCCCTGTTCACTGCGCTGCTGTTCTGGGCGGCCTTCGGTACCGGATTGCTGGCCATTGTCGGGGTCAAGCTGCCGGGACTCGAGTTCAGAAACCAGCGCGTCGAGGCGGCCTATCGCAAGGAACTGGTCTATGGCGAAGACAATGCGGATCGCGCCCAGCCGGCCACCGTGGTCGAGCTGTTCAACAATGTCCGGAAGAATTATTTCCGGCTCTATTTCCACTACATGTACTTCAATGTTGCGCGCAGCCTCTATTTTCAGGCCGACAATATCTACGTGAGTGTCCTTTTGGTGCCCACCATTATTGCGGGCAAGATCACGCTTGGCATCTGGCAGCAGATCCTCACCGCTTTCGGTCAGGTGTCGAGCTCGTTCCAGTTTCTGGTTAGCTCCTGGACCACGATTGTCGAGCTGATCTCGATCTACAAACGTCTGCACGCCTTTGAGGCCGTGTTCAAAGGTCAGGACCTGTCGGATATCGAGAAGAATTATCTCTCGAGCCAGGGCAGTGGTTTCGTGCAACCGATTCCGAACCCTGCGCCTGGTGCTGGCGGGCCGGACGCGGTGCAGACAATTGATGATCCGAAATAAGCGGGTTGTCCCGGCGGGCTGGGTAGACTTCTAGCTCGCCGAGCCATTCCGGCCATTGAGACGCCGTATGGCTTCCTGGTAGGTCACGCAGGCGACGCCCGGCTTTCTGCAGGTCTCCATGGCGAAACGTTCCAGCGCGTCCCAATAGGCGCCGCCATTCATCTCGACGAAATGAAAGCCCAGTTGCAGCGGCCGCCGCTCGCCCGTGTATTCGGTCTCGAACGCGGTACGGAACGCCGCAAGCGCGCGCTCCTCGAATTGCGCCGATTTCGACGGCGTTTCATCCCCGCCCGAATGTCGGACGAACAGATTGTAATCCATGGCGATGATCCGCCTTTGCTTTGGTCCTTCCGGAATCAACGGCAACGCGAAGCGGGCGGTGACTTTGGTGAAGTCGGGGGCTACCGGGCCGCGCGACACGCCGCTGGCATCATAGGCAAAGCTCCGATCCGTCAGCGCCGCATAGAGCCCGTCTCCGACTGACAGATAGGGTGCGCGAAACCCCTGGATTCCTGATTTGGCAAAGGCGGCCCATCCCGCCGGTGCTTCCGCGCCATTGTGGCTCCAGCCATTGGCCAGGGCTGTATCAAACTGGTCGAATTCGGCCTGCCAGTCGGATTTGCTCCAGTCCTTGCCATCAAAATGACCACAGCCATGGCTGCCGATCTCGTCGCCGGCCTGATGCGCCGCCCAGATGTGACCGAGTCGGGTCAGCACTTCGGCGCTGTCTTGCGCAAACCCGACATTCGAGCGGCCCGCCGAGTGTCCCGGCGCCTTGTAGCCGTTGCGATCAGCCTTGCTCATCAGAAAGGTGCAGGAGAGAAAATAGGTAAACCGCGCGCCGCTTTGATCTGCCAGTTTGAGGCTTCGGTCCCACAGCGCGTTGTCATGGGCGCCATCGAAGGAAATCAGCACCAGTTGCTCGCGATCGGTGTCTGCTGCGGTGGCCGGTAAAGCTGTCGTGCACAACCCGGAAATCAGGAGAGCCGTTGCGAGAAGCCTTGGCGGCGGCGAAGTGGTGATCGGGGCAGGGGATGTCATGATGCTTGGCGACCTGGCTTTACGCGTGACGAAGAACGAAGTCAGGTTGTGTGATCGTCAAATGCGGCAGTGATGTGGAAGCGAGCCGGATGAACGCGTACAACCCGACGCGCAGCGGACGCATTTTTCCGCCATCGGATCGATCGCAAGCCGTTTGTCCGGGATCGCCTCGCCACAATCGGCGCACCAGCCATAGTCGCCGTCCGCCAGCCGCCGTTCGGCCATCTCGATGCGGACCAGATCGCGTTTGCGGGACCGTTCCTGCGCTGATGCCATCGCCTGCTGCTGCATGGCGTCCATACGCGACAGGCGCCCGACCGATTGCTGGTCCAGCGTCACCGGCGCGCGCGCTTCTGCGCTCAGCGCCGACATGCTTTCCAGATCCGTCTTCTTGTCAGCAAGCCGCCTCCGCGCGGCATCCAGATCAGGTTCCATGAGGCCATCATGACCCAGTCGCGGCAGGGATACAATCGCTTCAGCGGGCTGCTTCTCATCGGGCTCAGTCCGGGGTATGTTTGCCGCAACATGCGGACCGGAAAAGGTCCGGAAACAACAGGGGAGATGACGGATGATCTGGCTTATTGTCGGACTGGTTCTGTTTCTGGGGGTGCATTCCGTTCGTATCGTTGCGCCGGAATTCCGTGCTGCGCAGATCGACGCCCGCGGCCTGAACACCTGGAAGGGGATCTATGCGCTCGTCTCCATCGCAGGTTTTGTGATTATCGTCTGGGGCTATGGCATAGCGCGGCTTGATCCGGTGGCGTTCTGGGTGGCACCGTCCTGGACGAGCCATGTCGTGGCACTGCTGATGCTGCCGGCCATGATCTTTCTGGTCGCATCGCAGGTTCCCGCCGGTCGCATCAAGGCAGCGGTCAAGCATCCGATGCTGCTTGCCGTCAAGATCTGGGCGCTGGCCCACCTTCTGGTCAATGGCGACCTGGCATCGCTTCTGCTGTTTGGCAGCTTTCTGGCATGGGCGGTCGTCGACCGGATCTCGGAAAAGAAGCGGTTGCTCGCCGGCATCACTCGCAATCCGGTGGCAGGACCGGTGAAATGGGATGTCATCGCCGTGCTCGGTGGTGTGATCCTGTATCTGGCGTTCCTGCTGTGGCTGCATCAATGGCTCATCGGCGTGCCGCCGATTGTCGGTCTGTGAGGCGGCCGGTACACCACCGAGTGACGCTGTCAGCGGTTGGATAGGTGCCCTTGCACCCTTGTCAAAGCGGGGTGCGCGGGAGCTTTCCGCACATCCCCCCCTTACAGAAGCTGCAAAATCGGTTAGAAGGCCCCACACAACGCCGCGTGCGGCAATATTTTGAGAGGACCGGTTCCGGCCGGTAACGCGATGGCAGACGACAATTCAACATTCATCCGCGAGGTCAATGAAGATCTGCGTTCGGATTACATGAAGGCGCTGTGGAACCGGTTCCGCTTTGTCATTCTTGCCATCGCGATTGGCATTGTTGCCGTCACCGCGGGCTTGCGTGGCTGGGACTACTGGCAGAAAACAACTGCCGCCAGGTCCGGTGACGTGTTTCTTGCAGCCCTGGAAAAGGCCCGTGACGGAAACACCGATGCGGCCCTGATCGAATTCCAGGATCTCGAGAAAACTGGCTATGGTTCCTATCCGGTGCTGGCGCGTATGCGCGCAGCCACGGTGTTGGCAGACAAGGGCGATACCGCTGCGGCGATCGAAGCTTTTTCTTCTGTCGGCAAGGATGTATCGCAACCTGTCGCCATCAGGGACGCGGCGCGCCTGCGTGCAGCCTATCTGCTGATTGACACTGGCAGCTATGCCGATGTGTCGGCAGAGGTCGAAGTTCTGGCTGTTCCGGGAAATCCGGCCCGTCACTCCGCCCGTGAGGCTCTGGGGATTGCCGCCTTCAAGGCTGGCGAACTCAAACAGGCGTCACAGTGGTTTGGCGATATCGCTGTGGACAGCGAAACGCCCAACGGCATCAAGACCCGTGCCGGCCTCATGCTCGACATGATCGCCGCGCAGGGTGGCGCATCCTGATCGCTGGCGCGCTAGGGACAATGACCAGCGCATCCTTGATCCAGCGGTATCGCTTGATGCAGGATGCTCTAGACGCAAATAGATAGAGCGTCCTTTGTGCGTCCAATTGAACGCACGGCGCTCTAGGCCTTCGGGCAAGGACCATCCATGAGTATTACACTGGCTATTGTCGGACGCCCCAATGTCGGCAAATCCACGCTGTTCAACCGGCTGGCCGGCCGCAAGCTGGCGCTTGTCGACGATACGCCGGGCGTGACCCGCGACCGCCGGCCCGGCGATGCCAAGCTTGTCGACCTGCGCTTTCGCATGATCGATACGGCTGGTCTTGAAGTCGCCGGACCTGATACGCTTGAAGGCCGCATGCGCGCCCAAAGCGAGTTGGCGATGGACGAGGCTGACGGCGCGTTGTTTCTGATCGACGCCAAGTCCGGGTTGACCCCGGCCGATGAATTGCTGGCTGATATCTTGAGAAAACGCGGCAAGCCGGTGATTCTGGTCGCCAACAAGGCCGAATCCAAGGGCTCAGAATCAGGCATGTATGATGCCTACCGTCTGGGCCTTGGCGAACCCTGTCCGATTTCCGCCGAACATGGCGGCGGCATGATCGATCTGCGCGACGCCATTGTCGAAGCCTTCGGGGAGGAGCGCTGCTTCCCGTCAAAGAGCGATCCGCTCGGCGAGGCCATCACCGATGTCGACATCCCGATGCCGCGTGACGCGGAAGATGAGGATGAAGGTCCGGAGTATGACGAGTCGAAACCGCTGCGCGTTGCCATTGTCGGACGACCCAATGCCGGCAAGTCGACGCTGATCAACCGGTTTCTGGGTGAGGAGCGGCTGCTGACCGGTCCGGAGGCCGGCATCACGCGCGATTCCATTGCTGTCGACTTCGAGTGGCAGGGCCGCAAGATCAAACTCTTTGACACCGCCGGACTGCGCCGCAAGGCGCGGGTTCAGGAAAAGCTGGAAAAACTGTCGGTCGCCGACGCGCTGCGCGCCATCCGGTTTGCCGAAGTGGTGGTGATTGTTTTTGATTCGACCATTCCGTTTGAAAAACAGGATTTGCAGATCGCCGATCTGGTTGTCCGCGAAGGCCGGGCGCCGATCATTGCCTTCAACAAATGGGATCTGATCGAAAACCGCCAGGAAAAGCTCGCCGAATTGCGCGAGATGACCGACCGTCTTCTGCCGCAAATCCGCGGCATCCGTGCTGTGACCGTGGCAGGCCAGACCGGTGACGGGCTGGACAGGCTGATGGAAAACATCGGCATGGTCCACAGGACCTGGAACAAGCGGATCTCCACCGCCAAGCTCAACCGTTGGCTTGATCATACCCAAGGCCACCACCCGCCGCCGGCGGTGTCGGGACGGCGGCTCAAGCTGAAATACATGACCCAGGTCAAGTCCCGCCCGCCGGGCTTCATGATTTCCTGCACCCGGCCTGAAGCGGTTCCTGAATCCTACACCCGCTATTTGCTCAATTCGTTGCGCAAGGATTTTGACATGCCCGGAATTCCGCTGCGTGTGGTCTATCGCAGTGGCGCCAATCCCTATGCGCCCAAGGATGGCAAGACCAAGCGGGCTTCGGTGATGCCAAAAAAATCCTTGAGAGCCACCAAGTCAGGAAAACTGGCACCGAAAAAGCGGCGCGGCTAACAGGGTCCCGCTCGAAGCCGCTTCGGTCACACCTTTGAGCCCACCCGGACATCACGGATGTCCGGGTGCATATTCAGGGCCGGTTATTAACGCTCCATCAAGGTTAATGCTCCATTCTCGCAGACTGTACCGTGTATCTGTTCCCGAGTTTCGGAGTTGTTGTTTTGCGTCAGAAGCATAGTTTGCCCGGCAAAGGCCATTCCCTGCTTGGCCGTTTGTCAGCGCCCATGGTTTTCGGACTGGCGGCTTTCCTATCCACCCCATCGATGACATCGCATGCCGACATGGCCACCATGCTGGGCGGCAGCGAGGGGGCCGATGCCCGCTGGAAAACCTTTCTCACCGCTTCACCGGCCGGTTCCATCCAGGCAGCAGAGCTTGAGTTCGCAGACCCGATCCTGACCTCGTCTATTGCGTCGGGCGCCGGTGTGACCCTGCCAAATGGCGACAAGATTGCCTTCATGGGCAAGATCGGCGCCGCGGATCCCCGCCCTGATGAAGACCGTGTCACCCGGTCGCTCAAGAAGGGCCGGGTCATTACTGTGACCCCGGTACAGCCGCCCAAGGATTTTTCCGCAGGCTCCGTGCTGGAGCGGCAATCGAATCTGTTCCAGCCTTCGCTTGACATGAAGAACACCATGGCCTTCCTCAAGCCGGACATCCGTGGCCAGGAAATCAAGATCGCCAAGGCATTCTACACCACCGGCAAGCAGAAGAATGCACCACAGGTGCCGGCGATGCTCGCCAGCCTGGTGACCAACGACAACGCCGACATTCTAGCCACCGCCTACGCGCCGCCCAAGCCTGACTATGCCAAGCAGTCGCCGTTCAGCTCTGTGCTTCGTGAACAACCCACCCGCGGACGCTTCATTCCCCCGATAGGCAAATATGATCACGAGTGGGCGCAGACCGCCTTGCCCGCCGCGGCTTTCTCAGCCGCCGAGCAGCGTTGCCTGGCTGCGGGGATCTATTTCGAAGCCCGTGGCGAGAACGTCAAAGGTCAGGCCGCCGTCGCTCAGGTGATTCTCAACCGCGTGCGCAATCCGACCTATCCCAAAACGGTTTGCGGTGTGGTTTACCAGAATGAAACCTGGCGCAACCGCTGCCAGTTCTCATTTGCTTGCGACGGCATCAAGGACCGGGTCCGGTCTCCCAAACATTGGGATATGGCCGAGGAAATTGCTCTGGCGACAACTGCCGGCAAGATCTGGCTGCCTGAAGTCGGGTCCTCGACCCACTATCATGCCACCTATGTGAACCCGCCGTGGGCCCGGAAAATGCGCAAGGTCGGTCAGATCGGACTGCATGTTTTCTACATCACTTATGGCGGCGGCTGGTCCTAGGGCCGGTCAGTCCGGATTCGCGCGACATGCGTGAGTCTGACGCAGGCGGTCCGGGATTTTCTGATACTTCTGTAGGGCATCCCGGCAAGCGCACCCCAACCGACTGATAAATAAAAGAAAAAATGCCGCGCGATGATGCCTTTCCGCGCCTTGACTATAACCCGACCTAAAACTATGTTGCGCCCGACTTCAAAGCGGCCTTTTTTCGGTCGTCGCTGGCATGTCAGGAGTGCGTGTTCATGGTTGAAAAGCGCGGTACTGATGGCTCGGACAACACGAGCGCCAGTGATGAAACGGATGAAGGCCGGTTGGATAGACTAGAGGCCCGTCGTCAGCGTCTGGATGCAGACCTTCTTGTTCACCGAAAGGTGGTTCCGGAAGCAAGCTCCAACAAGGAAGCTGCGCAGGGTTATGCACTTGCGGTCAAACTGTCGAGCGAGTTCATCGCCGGCGTGATTGTCGGAGCGCTGCTGGGCTATCTTTTCGATCAGTTTTTGGGCACATCGCCCTGGGGACTGATTGTGTTTCTGCTGCTCGGCTTTTGCGCCGGGGTATTGAATGTTCTGCGCTCGACCGGCGCGGTTGCCCAGTCCACTCCGGCGGGGCGCAGCCAAACCGGGGCGGACGCGGAAGACGACGGTAAATAATGTCCGGTTGACCGGGTAACGAGAAAGAGGCGTCAGTTGGCCAACGATCCGATTCATCAGTTCCAGATCAGCAAGCTCGTCCCCATCGAGATTGGCGGACTGGACCTGTCGTTCACCAATTCCTCGCTGTTCATGGTGGCCACTGTCGCCGTCGCCGCAGGGTTTTTGTTTCTGACCACAGCCAATCGCGGACTTGTGCCGTCGCGGCTGCAGTCGATTTCCGAAATGTCCTATGAATTCGTGGCTTCGATGCTGCGGGACGGAGCCGGCGCCCAAGGCATGCGGTTCTTCCCGATGGTGTTTTCGCTGTTCATGTTCGTGCTGGTCGCCAACCTCCTGGGCATGTTCCCCTACTTCTTCACCATTACCAGTCACCTGATTGTCACCTTCGCCCTGGCGATGCTGGTGGTCGGAACCGTGGTGGTCTACGGCTTCTGGAAGCACGGTCTGCACTTCCTCAACCTGTTTGTTCCCCAGGGCGTACCCGGCATTCTGATGCCGCTGGTGGTGATGATCGAAGTGATCTCCTTCCTGTCGCGCCCGATCAGCCTGTCCGTGCGTCTGTTTGCCAACATGCTCGCCGGTCACATCACGCTGAAAGTGTTCGCGGGCTTTGTCGTCTCGCTTGGCGGCATGGGCGCGCTTGGCGTCGGTACAGCCATTCTGCCGCTGGCGATGACTGTCGCGCTCACCGGTCTCGAATTCCTCGTTGCCTTCCTACAGGCCTATGTCTTTGCGGTGCTGACTTGCATGTACCTCAACGACGCCCTGCATCCCGGCCACTAGGTTCCAATCACCGGCGGCTTGCCGCCAACCATATCGCATCCATCCCATTCTAAAGGAGTTTTATCATGGAAGCAGAAGCAGCAAAGTACATCGGCGCAGGCATCGCTTGCCTCGGCATGGGCGGCGCGGGCATTGGCCTGGGCAACATTTTCGGCAGCTACCTGGCAGGCGCTCTGCGCAATCCTTCGGCAGCTGACGGCCAGTTCGGCCGTTTGATTTTCGGCTTTGCCGTGACCGAAGCTCTGGGCATCTTCTCGCTGCTCGTCGCCCTTCTTCTCCTTTTCGCCGTCTAATCGACGAATTTGAGTTTAGGCTTGCCACGCCGGATGTCCGGCGTGGCATTTCATCTGGAGGTGACCATGTTTGTTGTGACCCCGGCTTATGCCGAGTCCAACCCCACCGAAGGGACCCATTCGGAAACAGGCGCAGTTGGTGGCGAAGCCCACGGCAGCGGCGTATTTCCGCCCTTCGATTCATCGACCTTTGCGTCGCAGCTGCTATGGCTGGCGATCACCTTCGGCTTGTTCTATCTGTTCATGTCGAGGGTCATTGTGCCCCGTATTGGCGGCATTCTGGAGCACCGGCGTGACCGGATCGCACAGGATCTCGATGAAGCAAATCGTCTGAAGGAAGAAGCCGACGCCGCTATTGCTGCTTACGAGCAGGAACTGGCGGACGCGCGCAAGAAAGCCTCCGCCATTGCGGAGACGGCGCGTGAAAAGGCCAAAGCCGCAGCCGAAGCCGAACGGGCATCCACCGAAGCCGGGTTGAGCGCCAAGATGGCCGACGCTGAAAAGAGCATCGCCGCCATCAAGACCAAGGCTCTGGCGGACGTTGACACCATCGCCGAGGAAACCGCGACGGATGTGGTCAAGCATCTTCTGGGCGGTTCCGTGACCAAAGCCGAGGTCGCAGCCGCGATCCGTGCTGCATCCGGCAAATAAGCAGGGGACTCGACCATGGACGCTACATTCTTTGCTTTAGTCGGCCTCCTCATCTTCTTGGGTATCCTCGCTTACGTGAAGGTTCCCGGGATGATCACGGGTTCGCTGGACAAGCGCGCCGACCAGATCCGCAACGAACTCGAACAGGCCAAGAAGCTGCGCGAAGAAGCTCAGCAATTGCTTGCCGAGTATCAGCGCAAGCGCAAGGAAGCTGAAACCGAGGCGGCGAGCATTCTCAGCGCCGCCGAACGCGAAGCTGCAGTCTTGCGCGAAGACGCCAAGGCCAAGACCGAAGAATACATCAGCCGCCGCACCGCGATGGCTGAACTGAAAATCAGTCAGGCAGAGACCGATGCAATCAACGAGGTTCGCGCCTCGGCGGTTGATCTGGCGCTTGTCGCGGCCGAAAAGCTGATTGGCTCGAAAGTTGACAGCAAGGTTTCCGGCGACCTGTTCAAGGGTTCGCTTGGCGATCTGAAGGCCCGGCTCAACTGAGCCGATCGACCGAGTAACAGAATTTAGGCCGGGATCGTCTCCCGGCCTTTTTCGTTTTTGGTGGGGGCAATTTGCAGACATCTGCAGCGTTAACCGGAACCGGTTCAATCCTTGCGCATCGGCCGGAAGGTCATGCGGTGCAGCGGGCAGGGGCCGTGATCTGCAATGGCCTGGAGATGCTTTGGCGCCCCGTAGCCCATGTGGCTGTCAAATCCGTAGAGCGGATGATCCAGCGCCGCGCGTGTCATCATCCGGTCCCGCGTGACTTTTGCAACGATCGAAGCTGCGGCAATCGACAGCGAGCGCGAATCCCCCTTGACCAGCGCCCGGGCCATGCAATCAAGCCCCGGAGGCACATCGCGGCCATCGACCAGTGCGAACCCGACCTTCATTGGCAGCGCGGCAAGCGCCCGTCGCATTGCAGTCAGGCTCGCCGCGCGGATGTCGGTCGCCTCGATTTCGCGGGCCGAGGCGCTGGCAAACGCCACCTGTGACGACGCCAGAATCGCTTCATACAATCGTTCACGTGTGGCCCGTTTTAACAGCTTCGAATCATTGAGGCCTTCGGGGATAGCGTTGAAATCGAGAATCACAGCCGCAGCGACAACAGGTCCTGCGAGCGGGCCGCGTCCGGCTTCGTCGATACCGGCCACAATGCCGAAACCACTTTGGACAGCATGCTGCTCAAAGCGATAATCAGGCATCGCCGGGTAATCTGGAAACAGGGAATCAGGCGGGGTACGAGCCATTGCGGCGAAACTCGCACACCCGCCTGATCCTCTGCAAGGCCCGGCGGCGGGGACGGGATGCCGCGCGGGCGCCGGACCGCCCTGTAATGGGGCGGCGGACGGTCCGGATCTGTCGCCGCGCGTGTGGATATGCGCGCGGAAATTCTCTCGAAGCCCGGAAAGCCGGGGTTGGCTTACAGCAGGCTCAACTGAACCCCTTCGCCATGCGGCGGCACGAAGTGATCGATCCGCAACGGCGATTTTCTCAAGTTCAGGCCAAGTCGCTTGGCAGTCAGCTCGAAACGGCGGCCAATTTGCCAGGCATAGGGGCCGGTTCCGCGCATCCGGGTGCCGAACTCCGCGTCATAGTCCTTGCCGCCGCGCATCGAGCGGACCAGCGACATCACGTGCCGGTAGCGATCCGGGTAATGCCGCAGCAGCCAGTCGCGAAACAGCGGACTGACTTCAATCGGCAACCGCAGCATGACATAGCCTGCTGCATCCGCGCCCGCCGCCTTGGCGGAATCGAGAATGCGCTCGATCTCGTGGTCATTGAGGCCGGGAATAACCGGTGCTGCCATCACCGAGACCGGAATGCCGGCCTCCGATAGCGCGCGGATGGTCTCCAGCCGCTTCTCCGGTGTTGACGCCCGTGGTTCCAGGGTGCGTGCCAGCTTGCGGTCAAGCGTTGTCACCGACAGCGCCACCCGGGCAAGGCCCTTCGAGGCCATGCGTGACAGGATGTCGATGTCGCGCACCACCAGTGCCGATTTGGTGACGATGCCGACAGGGTGTCCGGCCGCTTCCAGCACCTCGAGCAATTGCCGGGTGATTCGCCACTGCTTTTCGACCGGCTGGTAGGGATCGGTGTTGGTGCCGATGGCGATCGGCTGAACCTTGTAGCCCGGTTTCGACAGTTCCCGCTCCAGAAGCCGCGGCGCGTCGGGTTTGGCAAACAGTTTTGCCTCGAAATCGACACCCGCCGACAGTCCCATATAGGCATGGGTCGGCCGCGCGAAACAATAGACACAGCCATGCTCGCAACCGCGATAGGGATTGATGGAACGGTCGAAGGACAAATCCGGGGACTGGTTCTTGGTGATGATGGTACGCGGCTTTTCAATCTGCACTTCGGTCTTGAACGGCGCCAGATCCTCGAGGCTGCTCCAGCCGTCGTCAAAAACCTCACGGTTGCTGATCTCGAAGCGGCCCGACATGTTGAGCCCGGCGCCGCGACCGCGAATCCGGTCATCGGCCACGCGCATGCCGCTTGCCACAATATGCGCATCCGCTTCGCCGGCGTTCAGGCCGGGGGCGAATGCTGTCTGTTTCAACGTCGAAAGGCTCGGCATAAGACCTCCATACGCCCCGAAGCGGGGACAAAACTGCGGCTTGGCAAGGAATGGTGCCGGTTAACTGACTATATTCCTATCTGAAAAAAGAGAACGTAGCAAGAACAAAATATCGAGGCGCACCGTGAACCCGGTTCGATTTGCGTGTTCATCTGGCTGGCATCTCGTTCGTGCATGGATTAGAAGGCGCCATGATCAGCGTGTTTATTGAATGCAAGGACCAGGAAAAGGCGCTGGCGGTGACGTTGGCAGCGCTTGTCCATGGTGCCGTCGAGGGCCTCGTCGCCGAAGTGGTTATTCTGGATCGGGGCTCTTCCGACGGCACTGCCTTGCTGGCCGATGCGGCGGGATGCCGGTTTCTTGAAGATCCGGATCTGCGCGATGTCGTCGCTTCTGCGCGGGGCGACTGGCTCTTGCTGATTGAACCGGGCGCACGCCCGCTTCTCGGCTGGGTCGATCACATGGGACAGCATATGGCGGTGGCGCAGCAGGCCGCACGATTGCGTCCGTCGCGTGAATACAGACTGCCGTTTTTCAAGCGCTGGCGCCGCCGTCTGTCAGCGCTGGAGCATGGGGTGCTGATGCCAAAGCGTCAGGCGATCGCGAATGCGAAATCAGGCCATTCACTTGAAAGTCTCGGGCGTGGTCTGGCGATGAAGCGGCTCAATTGTGAAATCGTCCCGGCGGCGGTTCTGGCGCTGTCATAACACGCCGCGATTGTTCAGCCCTGAGACAGCGTCTGCGTGGCTTGGATGAACCAGCTGGGTTGTTCATCGCGCAATCGCTGTGCTGCGTCCTGTGCAGCCTCTGTGGACTGATACAGCCCAAAGCAACTCGCTCCCGACCCCGACATCCGGACAAACTGCGCGCCAGAGTCACGTACCGCAGAGAGGCAGTCCGCGATATCCGGAACCAGCTGCATCGCCGGCGACTGCAGATCATTGCGGGTTTGCGATAGCCACTCGACAAAGCGGTGCTTGTCGGTGAGCCCTTCGGGCGCGGGCAAGGGGGTATTGTCCCGGCGCTGAAGCTTTGAGAAAACAGCAGGCGTCGAGATGCCGATGCGCGGATTGACAATCACCAGGTCGAGCGCAAATCCCAGCTTAACCGGATCCAGCGCTTCGCCGATGCCGCGGGCAATCAGCGGCTGTCCGCTCAGGCACATCGGCACATCGGCCCCGAGGCCAAGAGCGATCGTCGACAGTGTTTCCGGTTCCGGTGCAAAATTCCAGATCCGGCACAGGGCTTTCAGCGTTGCTGCTGCGTCGGCTGATCCGCCGCCTATGCCCGAGGCGACGGGAAGCCGTTTGTCGAGCCGGATCTGAACCGGTGCTGCTTCCATTCCCGATCGGTGTGCCGCAGCGCGCAAGCTGTCACGGGCGCGGACGACCAGATTGCTCTGTGTATCCTCCGCCGTCAGCGCACCGGATTCAGGCCCTTCCAGGATAAACCCGTCCCGGTCCGAGAGCTCCACCGACACGAGGTCGCCGAGATCGGTAAAGACCACCAGACTTTCGATCAGATGGTAGCCGTCGGCACGCTGCCCGGTGACATGCAGCGCCAGGTTGATCTTGGCCGGCGCCTCAAGCGTGAGCATAAAGCCGCTGGTTCAAATCACTTGGCCGCGTCGTATCATCAGGTGTTCCCAGCCCGGCCCGGCGTGGATCATTCTCGACCGGTCCAAGATCGGTCTTCTTGTCGCTACCGGCCTCCTCAGATTGCGGCAGCGCCGGTGCGCCGTCCTTTGAACCGCCATTGTCGGCTGCCGGCACCGACGGATCGAGCACCGGCAAGCCTTCGCTCAGCTTGAGTTCGATCTGCGGCTTGAGGTCGGCTTCGGGTTCATTGGACAATGCGCGTTTCCACTGAAACGAGGCCTCCAGCTCACGCCCGACGCGCCAATAGGCGTCGCCAAGGTGATCATTGATTGTCGGGTCTGCCGGCTTGAGTTCGACAGCGCGCTCCAGTTCACGCACTGCGTCATCATACTGGGAAAGCCGGAAATGCGCCCAGCCGAGCGAATCGACGATATAGCCGTCATTAGGCCTCAGATCGACGGCGGCGCGGATCAGGTCCATCCCCTCTTCGAGGTTGATGTTCATGTCGATCCAGGAATAGCCCAGATAATTCATCACCTGCGGCTGTTCGGGATAGAGTTCCAGTGCGCGCTTGAAATGCGCCTCTGCCTTCGGCCAGTGCTTGAGCCGTTCATTGGCAATTCCGGCCTGGAAAAACAAGTTCCAGTCACTGCGAGTCGGCGCCGGGCCGATAACCGAGATGGCAGTCTCATAGGTGAGCGCCATTTCGACATAGTCCTTGTCCTGAGACAGAACGCTGCCATAGGCCAGGTAACTGCGGATATCCTTGGGATCGGAGTCAATGAGTGCCTTGAGATGGTCCTTGGCTTCGCCATTGCGGCCGAGATCGGCAAGTGCCAGCCCCAGTTGAAGCTCTGAAACCCGGCGCATCGGCGAGGCTTCCGGTACAGCTTCATAGATCGCGATGGCATCTTCGGCCTTGCCCAGTCGTTCTTTCAGGCCACCCAGAATCACCAGTGTCTCGGCATTTGCGGGATCAAGCGTTCTGGCGAATTGCAGATAGACGGCAACGGTCTCTTCCGCGCCATCACGGTTGAGCGCGCTGCCCAGCGTGAACAAGGCTGCCGCCGCGCCCTGCTGCGCAGTCTTCACCCCAGCCTCCGGCTTGTTACCGTCCAGGATCAGCTGTTTGAGCGCGGCAAGCGGTGCGTAGCCGGGTGAAAACTCTTCGCCCGCAGCAAGCGCATCCAAGGCAGCGCGTTGATTTCCGTTGCGTGCTTCCATTCCAGCCAGCGCCATGACGGCGCGGATATAGGTGTCGGGTGCAGCACCGCCACCCTGCGGGTCGGCAATCAGGTCGGTAAGGTGCTTCCGGGCGGCGTCCTTGTTGCCCATCGCCAGCGACATGGCACCGGCATGATAGCGGGTGAACACCGGATACCAGGGCGGACCTTCCAGCGCGAGGATCGACTTGAGGGCTGCTTCCCCCTTGCCGTCTCCGAATTCCGCCCATGATTTCAACAGCATATTAAGCAATCGGTCGATTGGATTGCTGTTGTCGGGATCGAGAAGGTTTGCCGCCTTGCGGTATTCGCGCTTGGTTGTGGCTTCGACCATCATCGCCAGACGCGAAACCTGTGCGACCGCCGGATCATCCTTCATCTCACGCGCCAGTGCGGCACCCTCTGTAAAACGGCCATCGATAAAAAGCGCCACCATCAACCGCTGCCGGACATCACTGTTTTCCGGGTCGAACTCCAGCGCCTTGCGATAATATTCGATTGCGTGGACGGTATCATTGTCGACGTCAGCCGTTTGTCCGGCCAGGAAAGCACCTGCGAAACCGAGGAAGTTGGGTTGCAGTTCTTCCACCTGCTCAGTGGCTGCCGAAGCCGCGTGGCTGGTCAGAGGAACCATCACCCCGCTCAGGGAAACAAATACACCCAGCGCTACGCTGGCCGTTAACCGGGCTGTCAAAATTCGCCGCATAAAGTCCTGCCTCATGTTCAATTTGGCCATGCTTCAGCCAGTTGCTGAAGTACAATTGCCCAACACAATGGCTTTTTTGGCGCAGGGCAGCAAGGCCGGAAGGTCCAGCCAATTCAAGACGCTTTAGCTGGCGCGGTTCACGCAAAATGCGATGACTTCCAACAGCGCTGCCTTTTCTTCGGTGTCCGGCAACGGCGCCAGCGCATCACGCGCGATGGAAGCATAATGTTCGGCCCGGGCAGTGGTGTCTTTCAGGCTGCCATATTTGGCAATCAGGCCCTTGGCCTTTTCCAGCGCTTGCTCATCGCTGTTTCCGCCCTCGATCGCGTCACGCCAGAACGCCCGTTCTGATTCGGTTCCGCGGCGATAGGCCAGCACTACGGGCAGGGTGATCTTGCCTTCGCGGAAGTCGTCGCCGACATTCTTGCCCAGGTCGTGGGCCGATCCACCATAATCAAGCACATCGTCAATAAGCTGAAACGCCAGGCCGAGATTCATTCCGTAAGACCTCAGCGCGTTGCGCTCTGCCTTGCTGACGCCGGCAATGATGGGGCCGACTTCACAGGCAGCCGAAAACAGTGCGGCTGTCTTGGATTTGATGACGGCCAGATAATCATCTTCGGTCGTTTCCATGTTCTTGGCGACCGACAATTGCAGCACTTCACCCTCGGCGATCACCGATGCGGCGGTCGACAGCACGTCCAGCGCTTCGAGCGAACCCACCTCGACCATCATCCGGAAGGCCTGTCCAAGCAGGAAATCACCGACCAGCACGCTTGCCTGATTGCCCCAGATCATCCGCGCGGTGGAACGTCCACGCCTCAGATCGCTCTCGTCAACCACATCGTCATGCAGCAGCGTCGCCGTGTGCATGAACTCCACCGAGGTGGCGAGCTTGACATGATGTTCGCCGGTGTAGCCAAACATCGTTGCCGAAGCCAGCGTCAGCATCGGCCGCAGTCGCTTGCCTCCCGAGGAAATAAGGTGGTTGGCCACCTCCGGGATCATCGCCACATCGGAGCCTGCCTTGGACAGAATCAGCTGGTTGACGCGCTCCATGTCGGCGCGGGTACTGGCAACCAGCGGTTTGACGGATGCGTCTCTTTGTTTTCCATCTTCCAGTGAAATGACTACGCCCAATGGGTCGGACTCCTGTTTTGTCTGTGTGGGCACATTATTCAGCGCGTCCCGACACGGCAAGCGGCGATTTGGCGCGGATGGGGGTTGATAACTGATACGTTCGGATCAACAAAAGATTCCTGAGGAGAAAAAATGCACGATCTCATCCGCACCAATGACCCGGTTCTGATTTCTTTTGTCGAAAGCCTGATGCGCGATGCCGGCATTGGCTGCATGGTCGCTGACAGCGGCATGAGCATTCTCGAGGGATCAGTCGGCATCATTCCCCGGCGAATTCTGGTCGATCCGCAACAGGCAGGTCAGGCCCGCCGCATCGTCATTGATGCCGGATTGGAAAACGAGCTCCGGCCCTGGATCGACAGTGACGCGGCGACCTGACCAAAACGGCGCACGGCCCGCTTCTGCAAAGTCCGAAACTGAGCCTCGGGATGACCTGGAAACCTCGGGGGCAGTCCGGGAGCCCGGTTCGCCGGACTATTCTGTTGATGCGTTCCACGATGGTGGCTTCCATCTGCTGCAGCCACTGGGGTCGGGACACCGTGCCGGGATGGATGCCATGCTGCTGGCTGCGACCGTTCCGGAAGGAGCGCGCGGAGCGCTTGCCGATCTGGGAGCGGGAGCGGGTGCTGCGGGCCTTGCCGCAGCCGCGAGATTGCCGGACCTGAGTGTGGTTCTGGTCGAACGTTCGCCCGTCATGGCGGATTTTGCACGACGGTCATTGGTACTGACCGAAAACGCCCATCTCGTGGCCCGGGCGCAGGTGATTGAGGCCGATGTCGCGCTTCACGGAAATCAGCGCCGGTCCGCCGGTCTGCCGGACTATGCCTATGAGTATGTGATCATGAACCCGCCCTTCAATTCGGGCAGGGACCGGCAGACACCTGATCCGCTCAAGGCAGAGGCCCATGCCATGGAGATCGATGATCTGTTCGAGCGCTGGCTTCGGACCGCGGGGGCGATTCTCAAACCCGGTGGCCAGGTGTCCATCATCGCCCGTCCCGAATCGGTGTCCGATATCCTGCTGGCGCTGGGCAAACGCTTCGGCGGCGTTGAAATCACGCCGGTCTGTCCGCGTGACGGCGATGATTCGATCCGTATCCTCGTCACCGCCATCAAGGGCAGCCGCGCCCGGTTGAGTTTTCGCGACCGGATTGTTGTTCACGACGGCGCGGGAAACGGTCTTTCCGAGCTGATGAAACAGTTGAGCAATGGCCAGTCCGCCTGGCCCCGTCGCATCAAGGCCAAGCCGCCAAAATAGCGTGTTCCGCAATGTCAGGATGCTTCGCGCCATTGCACTTGGGCGGAAAGTGCATACATGATTCCAAGCTTGCTCATCCCCGTGAATGCAGGCCGCTGCCAACAGGAATTTCGTTATGGTCTCTTTGAATTCATTTTTCCCGGCCCGTTTCCGCAAGGATGTGACCGTCATCCCGGTGGTGCGGCTGCATGGGGCGATCATGGCGGGCGGAAACCAGTTCCGCCAGAACCTCAACATCGCCACCGTTGCTCCGTTACTGGCGCGCGCATTTGCAGACAAGCGGGCGCCTGCGGTGGCGATCATGATCAATTCGCCGGGTGGATCTCCGGTTCAATCGCGGCTGATCTACAAGCGCATTCGCGACCTGGCCGCGGAAAAGAACAAGAAGGTGCTGATGTTTGTCGAGGATGTGGCAGCCTCCGGTGGCTACATGATCGCCTGCGCCGGAGACGAGATCATCGCCGATCCATCATCTATCGTCGGTTCGATCGGGGTGATTTCCGCCAGTTTTGGCTTCACCGGACTGATAGACAAGATCGGCGTCGAGCGCCGGGTTTATACTGCAGGCGAAAACAAGTCATTGCTCGACCCGTTCAAGCCGGAAAATCCGGAAGATATCGCCTATCTCAAGGAGCTTCAGCTCGAAATCCACAAGGTCTTCATCGATCTGGTCAAGGAAGGCCGCGGCGCGCGTCTGGGCGATGACCCCGATATGTTCACCGGAAAATTCTGGACCGGGATGCGCGGCAAGGATCTGGGTCTGGTTGATGAGTTGGGCGACATCCGCGCGGCCTTGCGCGCCCGCTTTGGCGACAAGGTCAGGATGCGGCTGGTCAGCGCCCAGCGCGGCCTGTTCGGTCGTCGTGTGCCTGGAGTCAGTGCCGGCATGGCGGCGGGTGCTATTGCAGGGATCGGCGAAGCAGGGTTGAATACGCTTGAAGAACGCGCACTTTGGTCGCGTTACGGGCTCTAGGCCTGATGCATGTCGCGTTCAACTGGATTCATTTGAGCGCGACAAGCATCAATTCAAAGATTCACAGCGTCCTGTGTGCGTCCAATTGGATGCGCGGCGCTATAGGGAGAGGACCGCAGCATGCCGCAATTCTTTTTGCTCGCCGCCGTGGGTGCGGTTGCCTGGCTCGGCTACAAGCGTTTTGTCTCCGAAGCCGAGCGTGTCAACGCAAGGGTGAGGGACGCGGAAAAGGAAACCCGAACCGGCGCCCAGGGCACGCTGATCGAGGATCCCGAAACCGGCGAGTACCGGCTGCGCAAGCCCGACGAATAGTGTCCGGCATCTGGGCTCGATGACAGGCTTGTCTGTGTCGCGGACTTGACCACACAGACCCGTCGTGGCACCTGTCGCCGCACTTTCAAGGCCGCCCTAAACGCGGCGTGATGAGACCGCGCACCATCCGGACCAAAGCCATGACCACAGCCATTCCAGATCACATGCAGCCCACCCGCTCGTTTCAGGCGCTCATCCTCGCGCTGCATCGGTATTGGGCCGATTATGGCTGCGTTGTGCTTCAGCCCTACGATATGGAAGTTGGTGCAGGCACGTTCCACCCGGCGACGACATTGCGCTCGCTCGGCCCCAAGCCATGGAACGCAGCCTATGTGCAGCCCTCGCGCCGTCCGAAAGACGGTCGCTATGGTGAAAACCCCAACCGGCTGCAGCATTATTATCAGTATCAGGTGATCCTGAAGCCCAATCCGTCCAATCTGCAGGAGCTCTATCTCGGCTCGCTTGCTGCCATCGGTGTCGATCCGCTGCTGCATGACATCCGCTTTGTCGAGGACGACTGGGAGAGCCCGACGCTTGGCGCCTGGGGGCTTGGCTGGGAGTGCTGGTGCGACGGCATGGAAGTCAGCCAGTTCACCTATTTCCAGCAGGTCTGCGGTATCGAATGCGCGCCCGTAGCCGGCGAACTGACCTACGGCCTCGAGCGGCTGGCGATGTATGTGCAGGGCGTCGATAATGTCTATGATCTCAATTTCAACGGCCGCGAAGGCGCAGAGAAGGTGACCTATGGCGATGTCTTCCTGCAGGCCGAGCAGGAATATTCGCGCTACAATTTCGAGATGGCCGACACCGCCATCCTGCTCAAGCATTTCGAGGACGCCGAAAAGGAATGCGAAGCCATCCTGAATGCCGGTGCGCCGTCCGAGCCCGGCGCGCTGCACAAATGCGTGCTGCCGGCCTATGACCAGTGCATCAAGGCAAGCCATGTCTTCAACCTGCTCGATGCCCGCGGTGTCATTTCAGTGACCGAACGCCAGGGCTATATTTTGCGCGTGCGCAACCTGTCGCGCCAATGCGGTGAAGCATTTCTGCTTACCGACGCAGGCGGTGCCAATTTCCTGCAGGCAGCCGAGTAGCAAGCGTGCACGGCTCCGGCGAGCTATCGGCTCCCTGCTTGGCAATTTTCCAGTTTGCGACTAGCCTCCGTGCTCCAAGGGGAACAAGGGCGCACAAGGCCTAATGCTGCTGTCGTCCACGGACGGGAGATGATGCGTCATGACTGCCGAAACCGCTGCTTTGGTAACGGATGCGCTCCTGCATTCCGTGCGCAACGGCCTCATGGATAAGGAATCCCTGTTCGCGCTCGAGCCTGACCGGCTTTTCTGGAGTGGAAAATCAGGCACGGACTCCGTTGCCTATGCTGATATCATATCGGTGCGTCTTACCAGCTACTCCATAAGCGCCAGAGGCAGCGAAGGAACCCATTATCAAGCCAAGGTAAGCCGTCGCGGCGGCCGATCGATTAAAATACGCTCCCACCATTACGTCAGTCTTGGCAATTACGAGAATCGGAGCGACAGTTACGCGCCCTTTATCCGCGAGCTTTGCAGGCGGATTGCATCCCATGCCCCCAAAGCCCGTTTCTTTTCCGGCAGCACAGCGCTTTGGGTTTTCTGGATTGTTGCTGCTCTGCTGTTTGTCCTTGGTGCGGTTTTCCTGGCGGCGATGGTTTACATGGGAGCGACTGCTGTCGTAATTACCCACCCCCTTGCCATGCACCACAATGTCTGAATCCATGATGATATGGATCGGACTGATTTGCAGCAGCTGAGCAAGGACGAATTGATCGAGATGGTGCTTCGGCTCCAACGGCCTGCCAAGGATTCTCGGACGTCTTCCAAGCCGCCCTCTACGGACAAGAAAGAGAAACGCGTCAACTCACGACCGGGTGGAGCCAAGCCCGGGCATGAACCCCACAATAGGGTGCTGGCGGATTTTGCCGACATGTTTCGCGATCATGAACCGACCGCCTGCAAGAGATGCGGCCATGCGTTTTCCGGTGATGATACGATGGTGCTGGCCGGGGCCTATGACGAGATCGATATTCCTGCGATCCGTCCTCATGTCACCCGGCATCGGCGTTTTTCCTGTCATTGCCCGCAATGCGGCACGACGACAAAAGCCACCGCACCTGCCGTGGCAACCGCAACGCCGTTCGGGCCAGGCATTCACGCGCTGGCGATCTACCTCAAGAGTTTCCATGCATTGTCTTACGAACGCCTGAGCGGTGTGTTCATGGATATCTTCGGCCTCCATGCGAGCGAGGGCGCGATCATGAACATGTTTGCCCGCTCCCGTCCGAGCTTCCAGGCCACAGCACAGGCCGCCAAGGCCAGCCTTCGAGCCGCCCGCGTTGTCGCCAGCGACGAAACCGGTGTGCGTATTGAGGGCACAAATGCCCAACACTGGGTTTTTCATTGCAAGGATGCCGTTGTCCACCAGCCCGATTACTCCCGTGCAGCACGGGTCGTTCACGAGACCATGGGCGGCCATGTCCCCGAGGTATGGATATCTGATCGGTATTCAGCCCAGCAATCTCACGGCCATCGACATCAAACCTGCCTTGCACATTTGGCGCGTGATACAGCCTTTGCGCTGGAACATGGCGAGGATGATCTCCCTCTTCGCTTCCAGCTTTGGTTTGGCCGTGTGTTTGATTTCGCCAGAGCCATAAGCACATTCGCTGCGTCTACCGTCGCAAGCAAGAAGCGCAAATTCGATAAACAGCTTGCCGGGCTTCTATGCGCCCCGACTTCATGCGACCTGGCCCAAAAGCTCCAGGCCAAGATCGGGCGGGCCCGCGATCAGCTGCTGACGTTTTGCGACTATCCCGGAGAAGTCGATGTCACCAACAACACATCTGAGCGAAAGCTCCGTCCATGGGTCATTCAGCGAAAGGTGACAAACGGATATCGCGCCATGTGGGCCGCCCAAGCCGAAGCGAACATACGCACGACAGTCGATACCGCACGCCTCAAAGGCGCAAACCCCTTCCAGGTCATCGCATCCGTCCTGGCATAGGCCGGTAGAAGAACCGGAAATCACGAATTCAGGGGTGGGTAATTACCTGCTGTCTTGCCCGGGATCATACTTCTATTGTTCATTGCACCCATGGTCTGGCGAGAAGTCAGCAGGGGACCGAAAACCAGCTTCGACCCGAATGAGCCGCCTATGGATCTATTGGAAGATCAATAGCTGTTTTAAAACTGCTGGACCAGTTCACGTTGCGGATATCGGTTTTGCCGTCTGACCGCGCGAACTGGACGCATGTCGGCTGCGAAAGGCCCGCTTGTCTTCGTACATGGCAAGATCCGCGCGCTTGATCATGGCTTCCATGGTTTCGCCATCCCGGCTTGTCGCCAGGCCGAAGGAAACGCTCAGCGGTGCATTGGAGTAGAACTGATTGTTGATATGCAGCAGTTCGCGGATCATCTCGACCAGCGTTTCCGCTTCTTTCCGGTCAGCACCGGGCATCAGCACAGTGAACTCATCACCGCCGATTCGTGCTGCGTGATTGGGGCGCGTCACAACTCCGTTCAGCACTTCGCCAAACCGGCGCAGCAATGTGTCGCCAGCGTCGTGCCCAAGTTGGTCGTTTGCTTCCTTGAGCCCGTTGAGATCCATGGCGATGGCCGAGACGGGCCGCAGTGATTTGCGTTCCAGCCGGTTGAGTTCGTCGGTGTAGAATGCGCGATTGTGAAGCTTGGTCAGCACGTCGTGCTTGCCCAGATATTCAAGATAGGCTTCCGCCTTCTTGCGCGCCGAAATGTCGGTGAGCGCGACCTGGACCAGCGACCAGTCCTCTTCATGGCCGGGCAGGACCGAGAAGTTGAGCAGGATGTGACGCACTGATCCATCGAGCGCATAATTGACAACCTCACGATGATGGAAAAACTTGCCATCCCAAAGGTCGATCAGTTGCTCCTTGAACGGTTTTTCCATCTCGTCGCGGAAAATATCTTCCTGGCGCTGCAACAGCGTCTGCAGGTCCGGCGCGCAGAACAGGTCCAGCGTCGCCTGATTGACATCGATGATGCGGATCTCGCTCATGCATTGACGGACAAACTCCGGATGCACATCGATGAAAACGCGGAAGTCGACAATGCCGCGATGGCGAACCTCCTCCATCAACAGCTTGATCTCGCTGAAGTCCTCAACCCAGAGTGACACCGGCGAGTGTTCAAGCAGCCCCTCGGCATATCGGCGGCTCCGGATCTCGTTGCGACGCGCATCCTCGCGCTGGGTGACGTCCTCGGTCGTCAGCAGAATGCGCTTCAGCGTGCTCTCATGGCCGGGCATGACCACGCCCTTGAGCTGGATATCCATGCGCCTTCCAGACAGCGAATAATTGATCGCGTTGCTGGAGAACTCGGTTTTCCCGTCCCACAGCTCCGTTAGCTCGTGAATGTGATTCTCAAACATCTCATTGTTGAAGATGACCGGCAGGTTATCGACGAGATGCTCAAAACTCTCCGCTTCAAACAGGTCGAGGGTTTTGGCATTCACCTGAACAACTTTGATCAGATTTGCGCACATCGCAACGCGCGCAACGTCTGCATTGAGATAGGCCCGCAGGTCCGTCACACCCTCGGCCCGCCAATGATCGAACTGCTGCTTTACGTCGCTGAAATCCTCGATCCACATCGCCACGGGTGCAAGATCGAAAACGGCGGATTCAGGATTACTCATGCTATGCCAGTCCTTGTGAAAGCAAATTCCGTCAGGCTGAGGCCACGAAAAATCTGCTTGGGTGCTGCAGATGACTATTGCGCGGCAATGGTAAAATTTTGCTTGATAAACAACTGTCGAAAGTCGGTGCGGTGTTGTTTCCTGATTTGGTGAACCCAGGTGAACACAGGCATATTGGCATTGCAACCAAGTGCCAGGCTTGAGGCTATTGTCGTGGCTTTTTCGAGCCGGTGTGCTTAAGGTTATCTCGATGCAGGTCTGGCCTGCGCATGGGAACACCAATTTATTTGAAGCCGGGAGTGGTTGCATGGGTACTTGGATTTTTTTGGCGGTGCTGGTCGGCATCGTGCTTTACGCGATTTCGCTTTACAACACGCTGGTCAAGAACCGTCAGATGGCGGGCGAAGGCTGGAGCGGTATCGACGTTCAGCTCAAGCGTCGCGCTGATCTGATCCCAAATCTGCTCGAGGCCGTCAAGGGCTACATGTCCCACGAAAAGGGACTTCTGGAAGAAGTCACCCGGCTGCGCAGCCAGGCGGTTTCCGCCAGCAGTGGTTCGCCGGCGCAGCGCTCCGGCATCGAGAGCGCGCTTAGCGGCGCACTGGGCAAGCTGATGGCGGTTGCCGAAAGCTATCCCGACCTCAAGGCCAGCGAAAATTTCAAGGAATTCCAGCAGGCGTTGGAGGAAACTGAAAACGAGATCTCGATGTCGCGTCGCTACTACAATGGCGCTGTGCGCAACCTCAATGTGTCGGTGGAAACCTTTCCCTCGACGCTGATCGCCAGGCAATTCGGCTTCGTCAAGGCCGAGTATTTCGAGATCGAGGACGAGGGCGACCGCGCGGTTCCGACGGTTAAATTCTGACCCTGCCCAAGCGGCAGACCGGTTCGAGAATGAGATATGAAAACTGAAAAACTGACGATCGTGCCACCAAGGCATGTTCTTTCGGGCGTGGTCAATCCTCCGGGATCTAAGTCGATCACCAATCGCGCCCTGTTGCTGGCTGGTCTCGCCAATGGCACCAGCCGGCTCACAGGCGCGCTCAAGAGCGATGACACCCGCTATATGGCCGAGGCATTGCGCGCCATGGGTGTCGGCGTTGAAGAACCGGAAGACACGGTCTTTGTCGTGACCGGGAATGGCGGCCTCAGCGCCCCCGCTGCTCCGCTGTTTCTTGGCAATGCAGGTACGGCGGTACGGTTTCTGCCCGCCGCCATTGCAGCGCTTGTCACTGGTGAGGTGATTGTTGATGGCGATGAGCACATGCACAAGCGGCCCATCACCCCGTTGGTGACCGCGCTGACATCGCTTGGCGTTGATATCGAGGCGCCCACGGGCTGTCCGCCGGTAACCATTCGCGGCACTGGCGGCTTTACCTCGCATCACGCCGTCATCGACGCCGGGTTGTCGAGCCAATATGTCTCCGCGCTGCTGATGGCCGGACCTTGCGCGGGCAAGCCGTTCATTGTCGAACTTGCCGGCGATGACATCGGCGCGCGTGGTTATATAGATCTGACGCTCGCGGCGATGCGGGCATTCGGCGCCACCGTCGAACAGGTCACGCCGGCAAACTGGCGGATTGAACCAACCGGTTACCGCGCTGCTGATTTTCATATCGAGCCGGACGCCTCGGCCGCCACCTATCTGTGGGGTGCCGAAGCACTCACCGGCGGCCATATTGATATCGGCACCCAGGCTGCGGATTTCACCCAGCCCGATGCCACGGCCTTCGAGGTGATTTCTGCCTTTCCCGACATGCCCGCCGTGATCGACGGTTCGCAGATGCAGGACGCCATTCCCACCATCGCGGTTCTTGCCGCGTTCAATCGCTCACCGGTGCGCTTCGTCGGCATATCCAATCTGCGCGTCAAGGAATGCGACCGGGTGCGCGCGCTGTCGCTGGGTCTCAATGCCATCCGTCCAGGGCTCGCCCGCGAGGAGGGAGATGATCTCATCGTCAATGGCGATCCGGCTCTGGCCGGCCAGACATTGCCGGCCGACATCGACACCTTTGCCGATCACCGGATTGCCATGAGCTTTGCGCTTGCCGGTCTGAAAATTGACGGCATTACCATTCTTGATCCGAGATGCGTCGGCAAGACCTATCCCGGCTACTGGGATGCGCTGGCCTCTCTTGGGGTCACATACAGGCAGGATATTCCGCGATGAAATCGATTTTGACCGCCATTTCCGCATTGTTGTTCGCGCTCATGATGACGGGCGGATCTTTGGCGCGGGAAGAAATCCGCAACTTCCAGGCCGACATCGAAGTTCGGGCCGACGCATCGATCGAAGTCACCGAGACCATCACCGTCAATGCGGAAGGAATCGACATCCGCCGCGGCATCTATCGCGACATCCCGCTACGCACGCTGGATGACTGGGGCCTGTGGGCGGAAAATGGCTTCGATCTCATCGAGGTTCTGCACAATGGCCAGCCGGTGCCTTACAGCACCGAATGGCAGGGCCGCTTTTTCCGTATCTATATCGGCGACGAAGAAGTCTATATCCCGCGCGGCGAACACACCTACACGATCCGCTATGTGACCACGAAGCAATTACGATTCTTCGATGGTTATGACGAACTCTACTGGAATGTGACCGGCAATTTCTGGACCTTCCCGATTCTATCGTCTGTCGCCACGGTGCGCTTGCCCGAGGGCGTCCGCGCTGAACAGCTGGAAGCCTATACCGGAGGATTCGGAGATACCGGAAAAGACTACGTAGCGTCCGGCGAAGGCCGCTCGGAAGTCCGCTTCGACATGACAAAAACGCTGGGCCCCGAACAGGGCATGACCATCGCGGTCGGCTTCACCAAAGGCGTGGTCACGCCGGATGCCGAAGGCGAAGGGATGCTGGGCAGCAATGCCGGGATATTCCTGTTGCTGCTGGGCTGGCTCGCAGTGCCGGTCTATTTCCTGTTCGCCTGGAACAAGGTCGGTCGCGATCCGCCGTCTCCTCCGGTGATTCCGTTGTTCCATCCGCCGGAAAAACTGTCGCCCGCTGCCTTGTCCTTTGCGCATTTCAACGGCTTCAAGACCGGCAAGAAGGGCGTCGGTCTGCCGTTCATCGCAGCGCTTTTGTCGCTTGGTGTGAAACGGTTCCTGCGCATTGAAGAAGATGCAGGCGGTACCGTCACGCTGCTGCGTGGAACCGCTGCAGACCAGCCAAACCCGCCGGCTCTGCCCGGCGGCGAGAATGCGCTGTATTCCGGCCTGCTGAAGAACCGCGAGGAAATGATTCTCGACAAGCAAAATGGCCCGGCGCTGCAAAGCGCCGTCACCAGTCTGCGCTCTGCGATTTCTGCGGAGTATCAAGGCAAATACTACAAGTCCAATATCGGCTGGTACATTCCAGGCGCTATCCTCGCCATTGCCACCTTCATCATCGGTCTGGTGCTTCAGGACCCGCCGGAGGATGGCATGCTCTATCTCATTCCGGTGGTGATGACGTCGCTGTTTGGCGGCGGTATGTGGATAGCCGGACGTTCCTTGTTCAAGGAGCGAGGAACCGGGAGCCGGATCATGGGCGGAATCCTGATCGTGATCGGCGCCGGCGTTTTTCTGATCGGGTTCGTCGTTGTGTCTGTCCCCAGCGATTTGCCGGTCTACCGTCTGGCTGCTATCCTGCTCATAATCGGCATTGTCGTCATGATTATGATGACTTGGCTTCTGGGCGCACCGACCCCGATTGGCGCCAAGGTTCTGACCGACATCAAGGGTTTCAAGCTCTATCTCGAAACGGCTGAAACCAATCGGCTGAACATGCGTGATGCGCCCGAAATGTCGGAAGAGCTATTCGAGCGGTTTCTGCCCTATGCAGCGGGCCTTGGGGTCGAAAAACCCTGGTCGGAAGCCTGGGCCGCGCAACTGGCCCGCATCGCGCCCGATCGTCAGAACGACTATCAGCCGCAATGGTATCACGGCAATTCCTGGTCGCCGGGCAATATAGGTGCTGCCGCAGCATCTTCGGTTGCGGCCGTGTCCGCAGCCATGGCTGCCTCTATGCCTGCACCCAAAAGCTCATCCGGCTCCGGCGGTGGTGGGTCTTCCGGCGGCGGCGGTGGCGGTGGCGGTGGCGGCGGCTGGTAGGCCGCCCCGGCGAGCGATAAGGTGCGCGCGGTCAGCCGCTGTTGATGCCCTGGCGCTTGCAGCGTAACGTCAGCGCTTCTGCCGCAAATATTGAGGCATTTTCATGACCAAGGGTCACGTCGCCGCAACCGCGCCCATCCGCATCGAAGTCGAAGCCGGCAAGAGCTATTTCTGGTGTGCCTGCGGGCTCTCCAGCAAGCAGCCGTTTTGTGACGGAAGCCACAAGGGCTCCGAGTTCGCGCCGGTCAAATGGACTGCCGAGGAAAGCGCCGCCAAGTTTTTCTGCGCCTGCAAGCAGACTGATGGAGAGCCGTTTTGCGATGGCTCCCACAAGGCTCTTTCGGCCGGCACCTGATTTTCGGCGTAACACCGGGCTTTGCGATCAAGGCGCGTGTTCGGTTTTTGCGGTAAGGCAAGGTGACATTTTGCCCAGCCCTTGCTAAGTCGCGCTCAGTAAACCATTGACCGCGTGAGACCTGATGCCCGACCTTCTGATTGAACTTCGCTCCGAGGAAATTCCTGCCCGCCCGCTCGCCCGCAGCGGCGCCGCCGTGAGGACGGGCAAAGGCAATAGTGGCATGCGTTGTATCATGGTGGAGTTGAACTGATGCCCGACCTGTTGATTGAACTTCGTTCCGAGGAAATTCCTGCCCGCATGCAGCGCAAGGCTGCGGGCGATTTGCGCAAATATGTCACCGATGCGCTGGTCGATGCGGGACTGACCTATGAGGCCGCCCGCGAATACTGGACGCCGCGCCGTCTGGTTCTCGATGTTCGCGGCCTGACCGCACGGTCCAAGGACGTCAACGAGGAGATCAAGGGCCCGTCGACCAAGGCGCCGGAGCAGGCGCTGGCCGGCTTCATGCGCAAGGCCGGCCTTGCCGATATCTCGGAAGCCCATGTCCACACTGATCCGAAGAAGGGTGATTTCTATGTCGCCCATATTTCCAAGCCCGGCCGCGATGCCGAGGAGATCATCGCCGATGTGATGCCCGGCATCGTTCGCGGCTTCTCCTGGCCCAAATCCATGCGCTGGGGTGCTGCTTCCATGCCGAAGGGCTCAAGCTATCACGGCATCGAAGGCAAGGGTTCCGAAGCGCTCAAATGGGTACGCCCGCTGCAGTCGATCATCTGCACCTTCGGTCCGGAAACCGAAGAGCCGACCGTCATCGCTTTCAAGGTTGATGGTCTGATTGCCGGCAACACCACCTCCGGTCACCGCTTCCATGCGCCCGAGTCTTTCACCGTCCGTCGCTTTGATGATTATTCCGAAAAGCTCGAGCGCGCCCACGTGGTGCTCGACGCCGAGCGCCGCAAGGAGATCATCGCCTCCGACGCCCGCAACCTCGCGTTCGCCTCCGGGCTGGAACTGGTTGAGGACGAGGCCCTGCTCGACGAAGTCTCCGGACTGGTCGAATGGCCGGTGGTTTTGATGGGTGAGTTCGAGGAGGATTTCCTCCAGATCCCCGATGACATCATCCGGTTGACCATCAAGACCAACCAGAAATGCTTCGTGCTCAAAAAGCCGGGCGGCGGGCTGTCGAACAAGTTCATTCTGGTCGCCAATATCGAGGCCAGCGACGGCGGCAAGGAAATCGCCCACGGCAACGCCAAGGTGGTGCGCGCCCGGCTCTCCGACGCGCTCTATTTCTGGAACACCGATCAGGCTGATCTGCCCGACCGCGACAAGCTCGCAGCATCAGCCGAAAAGCTCGGCCTCGACATGGCTAAGCCGCTCGACCAGCGCATGGCGCGGCTGGATCAGCTCAACGTCACCTTCCACGCCAAGCTTGGCAGTCAGGGCGAACGCGTCCAGCGGATTGTCAAACTGGCGGCTGAACTAGCACCCGTCGTCGGCGCAGACCCGAAACTCGCCGCCCGCGCCGCCATGCTCGCCAAGGCCGATCTGACCACCGAAGTGGTCGGCGAGTTCCCCGAACTGCAGGGCGTCATGGGCCGCATCTATGCCGGCCTTCAGGGTGAGAACGTCAGCGTCGCGCTGGCCGCCGAAGAGCACTACAAGCCGCAAGGCCCCTCAGATGAAGTGCCGACCGAGCCGGTGTCAATTGCCGTGGCATTGGCCGACAAGCTCGACACGCTCGTTGGCTTCTGGGCCATCGACGAAAAGCCCACGGGTTCGAAAGATCCCTATGCGCTTCGCCGGGCTGCACTCGGCGTGATCCGTATCGTCGTGGAGAATAGAGTGGAAGCTCGTTTAACAAGTCAGATTCTTTTTGCCAAAGAAGACATTCTCGAAGCAATTCTTTCGAAGGAATTTGAAGGCGATTTGAACTCAGCTTACGTACTCGACGCCGTGGCTGGCGGCGACTCGCGCGTAGATGAATTGCAGCACGCGATTGATGCTAGAAAATCCCGGCTGGATGGTGAAATGGCGGAATTGCCAAAAGACCTCCTGTCTTTCTTCCACGACCGCCTGAAAGTCTATCTCCGCGATCAGGGCGCCCGTCACGATCTGATCGACGCGGTGATCACGCCCGCTTCAGATGACCTCTTGGATATCACCCGTCGCGTTGAAGCACTGGGTGCATTCCTCGACACCGAGGACGGCAAGAACCTGCTGGCCGGAACCAAGCGCGCCGCCAACATTCTGGCCGCCGAGGAGAAGAAGGGGACTGCGGTTGCCGATGCGGTTGACCCGGCTCTGTTCGAGCTTGATGCCGAGAAAAACCTCTTTGCGGCGGTGAATCAATCTGTCAGTCAGGCAACGCAAGCCATTGAAACGGAAGATTATTCCGCTGCCATGACCGCACTTGCCACATTACGTGAACCGGTTGATTCATTCTTTGAAGCGGTGATGGTAAATGTCGACGACGAAGCGGTGCGTGCAAACCGGCTGGCATTGCTCGCCATGATCCGGCAGGCCACTGGCGCGGTTGCGGACTTCTCCCGCATCGCCGGATAAGCCTTCGGCTACGCCACATAGCCCGAAGCCGGCGACCCCTGGAGGTGGGCGCCGGCTGGGTGCCATCGCGTGCGCCCGAACGAGGGCTTGCGGGGCAGGGACGGGCGGTTAGACGCGCCGTCCGGATCTTAGTTGAGCCGAAGCTCCAGCTTCGATGGATCAAACGGTTCAGCCGTCGGATTCCCGAGCGCTGATGTCTTGGTGTCCTTGTCGATGCCCGGCGCGGTGTTGGCGATCACCGGTTCAAACAGCAACGGTTCGCTGGTCGATTTTGCGGTCACCGGCGGTTCGGACGCCTCGGTCACAGCACTGTCAGCTTCAGCCGTTTGTTTGGTTTCCGGCGCTGGCACCCCAAGGGCGATGAGATCAAGTTCGGTGGCCTTGCGGACCATGGTGACGGGTGAGCCACCGAGCCAGTTTTCGGTCCGGTAGATCATCTTCTCACCAGCAACATCGCGAACCTCGATGATCTGTTCGCCAGGCTCCAGCTTGATCGTGGCCTCTTCCACAGCCTTTGCCGCTGCTTTACGAGCGCAGGACGGGCAGCCGAATTCGACAATGCTGGTGCGGCTGCTTGTTGTCGCTGTGAACTGCTCGATTGAGCCGGCATTGGCTGCTCCGGCGCCTGCGCAGATCGTCGCTGCAATCATCAATCTCAGCATTGTGCATACTCCCCTTCGGTCCGGAATTTCCGGTTTTGGTGAGTGCACTCTAGCAGCGGGCCGTTACGATCCGGTTTTTGGAAGCGGTAAACGTGGGGTTAAATTTTGGCCTCGCGCTCGACCGCCCGCCAGCCGATATCGCGGCGGCAAAACCCGCCCGGCCAGTCGATCGCATCGACCGCGGCATAGGCCTTGGCCTGCGCCGCCGTCACGTCCGCGCCATGCGCAGTGACGTTGAGAACCCGCCCGCCATTGGCCAGCAACTGGTCGCCCTCAAGCGAAGTTCCGGCGTGGAAAACCTTGGCGCCGGTTGCCTCTGCTGCGGCAATGCCGGCAATCGGCGTGCCCTTCTTCGGTGTGCCGGGATAGCCTTCTGCCGCCATCACCACACTCAGCGCCGCATCATCCTTCCAGCGCGCCGAGACATGCGCCAGCCCGCCTTCTGCCGCGGCTTTCAGCAGCAGCAGCACGTCATCCTTGAGCCGCATCATCAGCACCTGGCATTCCGGATCGCCAAACCGCACATTGTACTCGATCAGCTTTGGTCCGGTCTCGTCGATCATCAGCCCGGCATAAAGTACGCCGCTAAACGGCGTGCCGATTGCCGCCATGCCGCGCATGGTCGGTTCGATGATCTCGCGCATGGTCTGGGCAATCAGTTCCGGCGTCATCACCGCTGCGGGTGAATAGGCGCCCATGCCGCCGGTATTGGGTCCGGTGTCGCCATCGCCAACCCGCTTGTGATCCTGCGCCGTGCCAAAGGGCAGGGCGGTCTTGCCGTCGCACAGGCAGAAGAAGCTTGCCTCTTCACCGTGCAGGAATTCTTCCACCACCACTTCAGCGCCGGCTTCGCCGAATGCCCCCTCAAAACAATCTTCGATTGCTTCCAGCGCCTCCTCGATGGTCATCGCCACCGTGACGCCCTTGCCGGCAGCCAGCCCGTCGGCCTTGATGACAATCGGCGCGCCCTGGGCCCGTGCATAGGCTTTGGCCTTGGGCGCATTGTTGAATCGCTGATAGGCGCCGGTGGGGATGTTTTCACGCGCACACAGGTCTTTGGTAAAGCCTTTCGAGCCCTCAAGCTGTGCGGCTTGTCCCGATGGTCCGAACACGGAAATGCCTGCCTGCTTGAGCGCGTCAGCCAATCCGGCCACCAGCGGTGCTTCGGGACCGACGACCACCAGATCAATCGCCTTGTTCTTGCAGAACGCAACAACGGCGTCATGGTCGGTCGCATCAAGTGCACTCAAAATCGCGTGGTCGGCAATGCCCGGATTGCCTGGCGCCGCATACAGCGTACCAAGCAGCGGTGACTGGGCGATCTTCCAGGCCAGCGCATGCTCGCGGCCGCCAGATCCGATCAACAGCACATTCATCATCGAGAGGTCTCCATCTTTCGTCCGGCGCGCCTTTCGCCCATTTGGGAACGGGTAGGCAATCACGGTCGCAGCGTCAAGACAACAAGCCGGGACTCATCGCCGTGATACGCAATGATGCAATTTGAAATTCTCTCAACTTGACGGCGCACCGCACTGCGGGCAACAGTCTTGCCATGTCAAAATCATCGAAAAAGACAGCTGATCACAACGCCCGCGTCGCCGATGCGCCGTTTGGCAATTGGGTATATCGTGTGCTGCCGCGCCTGCTCTGGCCGCATGCCCAGCTTGCCCGCTGGGATCGTCCGATCGGCTGGCAATTGTTGATGTGGCCGTGCTTCTGGTCCGCCGCCCTTGCTGCCAATGTTGCCAGTTCTCCGGCCAATATCACCACGATCTGGTTTCCGGCGCTGACGTTCTGGCATCTGGTCCTGTTCATGATCGGCGCCATCGCCATGCGCGGCGCCGGTTGCACCTGGAACGACATCGTTGATTACAGGATCGACGCCAAGGTGGCGCGCACCCGTTCGCGGCCGCTGCCCTCCCGACGGATTTCCCGTCTCGCCGCCATGACGTTTGTCGTTGTCCAGGCGCTGGTCGGGCTTCTGGTGCTGCTTCAGTTCAACTGGTTTACCGTGCTGCTCGGCATCGCCTCGCTTGGTGTCGTGGTGATCTACCCCTTCGCCAAGCGCTTCACCGACTGGCCGCAATTCTTTCTCGGTCTGGCATTCTCCTGGGGCGCTTTGATGGGGTGGGCGGCTCTTTTCGGAGAGCTGGCCTGGCCGGCGGTATTGCTTTACATCGGCGCTGTCGCCTGGACCATCGGCTATGACACCATCTATGCCCATCAGGACAAGGAAGACGACGCGCTGGTCGGCGTTCGGTCCACCGCACGCCTGTTTGGCAATCACACCAAGGCCTGGCTTGTCCTGTTTTACGGGCTGTTTGCCGCCATGACGCTTGCTGCCTTCTGGCTGACCGGCGTGGCCTGGCCGGCTTTTGCCGGGTTTGCGATTGCCGCTGCCATGCTCGGCTGGCAGATTCGCGTCATCGATATTGATGATGCCGATCAATGCCTGGCCCTGTTCAAGGCCAACAGCCGGGTTGGCCTGATCATTTTCCTCGGCCTGGTCGCCGCAATCTGGGCCTGAAGCAGGCTGGGCATGAAAAAACCCGGCTGCCTTTCGGGCAACCGGGTCATGGATATTTTCGAGGCTGGGCTTTAGCGGCGGGCGATGATTTCACGGCCTTCGATCTTCATGCGGACACCCATCTTGCCGGTCGAGCGGCGGACCAGGAAGCGCGGACGGCGCTCGGCGATCTGGTTGTGACGGCGACGGCGCGTTGGCGAATCCGTTACCTGCGGGATAGAGCCGTCATCAAGCGGACGGGCGACGCCGTCGGCCTCGACCATCAGCATCGGCAGACCGTAGAGCTCCGACCAGGTGCGCCAGTCTGCGGCAATGTCATCGAGATCATGAGCCACCAGCAACGGCACGCAGAGCGCAGTGTCGGTGTGGTGCAGTTCCAGCGTCACCGTCACAGTGCCATCGCCATGATCAATGGCGCGTGCCGCAACACCCGTAAAGGCACGGGCGGGCAGAGCAATGGACAATGGCAGTCCGGATTTCGACAGCACTTTCTTGACGACAGCGCCGCGCTTGTCGAGCGTTACCGAAACTTCGTCACTCTCTTCCCGCGCCGCATAGGACACGCGCTGCGGGAAGTTGTTCGGGTCGAGCCGCAATTCGAACCCGGCCCATACAGGCTTCAATACGGTATTGGTCATGTTAAACGCCTCTGTAACTCTTGAGAGCCGGTTATCCGGTCTTCTCATTCGGGGCTTTTCGCCCTCTCACAGGAAGCAAAATGCCGCACGGACCTTCCCGTCGGCTTAAAGTTTTGGGTTAAGAAAACCTATGTTCTGGAAATGGTTAGCGAAAGACGACCGTGCCATTTCCGTTTTGGAAAGGTTACCGGGAGCCAAGCACCTTGCCCGGATTCATGATGCCTTTGGGATCAAAAGCCTGCTTGATCTGCTGCATCAGCGCCATTTCAACGGGCGACCTGATGGCTGCGAGTTCATCGCGCTTGAGTTGTCCTATGCCGTGCTCGGCAGAAATTGACCCGTTCAATTCCAGCACAATCGCGTGAACGACCTCGTTCATTTCTTTCCAGCGTGCCAGAAAGGCTTGCGTGTCCGCGCCGGGGGCTTGCGAAATGTTGTAATGAATATTGCCGTCGCCCATGTGCCCGAAGGCGACGATGCGCGCATCCGGCATGGCTTTGAGCACGGCTCGGTCAGCGCGTTCAAGAAACGCCGGCACCTGTGCCACCGGAACGGAGACATCATGCTTGATCGAGCCGCCTTCAGGCTTTTGCGCCGGGGACATTGTTTCGCGCAGTTTCCAGAACGCCTGACGCTGGGCCTCGGTTTCGGCAGCCACCGCGTCCCGGATCAAGCCTTTTTCATCGGCAGCGACGAACAGCTCTTCAAGCATCGTCCGCGCGGCTTCCTGCGATTGGCCCGATGAAATATCAATCAGGGCGTACCAGGGGTGGGGTTCGCCCATCGGGTCGCGCATGCCTTCGATGTGTTTGACCGTGAACTCGATGCCGATGCGTGGCATCAACTCGAACCCGGTGAGCGAAGGGCCGCACAGGTCTTGCGCCAGCCGGAACAACTCGACTGCAGTCTCGGGACTGTCGATCCCGGCATAAAGCGTTTCGTGCCCGCGTGGCGCCGGAAACAGTTTGAGAACCGCTGCCGTGATGACGCCCAGCGTTCCTTCGGCGCCAATGAACAGGTCGCGCAGATCGTAGCCTGTGTTGTCTTTCTTCAGGGCCCGCAGCCCGTGCCAGATTTCGCCATCCGGCAACACGGCCTCAATGCCAAGGCAGAGTTGCCGCATGTTGCCATAGGCCAGCACAGCCGTTCCGCCGGCATTGGACGAGAGATTGCCGCCGATCTGGCAAGAGCCTTCCGATCCCAGTGACAGTGGAAACAGCAAGCCCTTGTCACTGGCCGCAAGCTGCGCCTGCTGAAGCACGACACCGGCTTCAGCCACCATGGTCTGGCCCACCGGGTCGAGCGAGCGGATCTTGTTCAGCCGCGACAGCGACAAGACGATTTCGCCCTTTCCAGGCCGCGGCGATTGCGCGCCAACCAGACCGGTGTTTCCGCCTTGCGGCACAATCGCCGTATGTGTCTCATTGGCCAGCCGCAGGATGGCTGCCACTTCCTCAGTGTTGGCCGGGCGCAGCACTAGCGGGCTTTCGCCCTGATAGAGGCCGCGCAGTTCAATCAGATACGGGGCAATGTCGGATGGATCTGTCAAGGCGTTTTGCGCACCGGTGATGGCGACGAAACGGGAGATCAGCGAGGGGTCGGTCAGTGGTGTGAGCATGTTCAAGCATTTATCGGGGTGCCGGCATCAAGTCGAGAGATGCGAACCGAAATGATGGGCAAAAGCGCAGATAGCTGGCCTGTATATTGCGCGGTCGGGCCCGGCCTCAATCCGCGCGGCAATCGCGACAACTGCCTGAAAGCTGCAGGCGCGTCCATATGTAAAGTCTGTTGATCGGATTTTATGGACGGATTTTAGTGTTTCTTAGCTGTTTGCAAGTATCACTCTACTAAAAATAGAGGGTGCCATGCTGTTACGTTTGTTCAAAAACCGATCCGGTAACTTCGGAATGATGGCTGCGCTTTTGCTTGTCCCTGTATTTGGCGCGGCTGGACTGGCTGTTGATTACAGCAATGCAATTTCCGTCAAGACACAGGTTCAGGGTGCTGCGGATGCGGCTGCGCTGGCGGCGGTTGCTGAAAGTTCCGTTGGCGTGGAGAAAGCTCTCGCGATGTCGGAAGACGGCGAAGTGCCGCTGGCCAAGGCTGACGCAATCAACTTCTTCAAGGCACAGCTCGAAAACGAGACCGGCTTCACGGTTGATGAAATCGAGGCGAAGGTCGTCAAGAAGGACGGCCGTTTGTTCTCGGTCATCAATTACAAGGTCACAATTCCGACGACGCTCTCAAGGGTCTTGGGAAGAGACCTCATCCAGGTCGCTGGTCAGTCAACGGTTGAATACCAGACCGAATTGTATCGCGACTTCTATTTGTTGCTCGACAACACACCGTCGATGGGCGTGGGCGCCACGCCGGCAGATGTGACCAAAATGGTGGACAATACCTCCGACAATTGCGCTTTTGCATGCCACATCGTGAAAGACGGAATTGAAGACACAACCAGTTATTACAACCTCGCCAAAAGTCTTGGCGTGACCACTCGCATCAACGTCGTGGCTCAGGCTGCTGCAAGCCTGATGGATACTGCCAAGGATTCACGCAAGAGCATCGATCAGTACCAAATGGCGGTGTACACGTTTGGCGAAAAGGCCGAAGACACCAAGCTCCTTGAAGTCGTGAAAGCGACCAGCGACCTCAGCTCCGCAAAAATTGAAGCCGCAAAAGTTGACCTGATGTCGATCCCCAAGCAGGGCTACGACAATGATCAGCAGACAGATTTCGATCGCGCCCTGACGCAGATGGTTGACAAGATGGGCACACCGGGATCCGGCCTTACATCTGCATCCCGGGAAAAAATACTGTTTTTCGTCTCCGACGGAGTTGGCGACAGCTACAAGCCTTCAAGCTGCACGAAAAAGACCACCGGTGGCCGATGCCAGGAGCCGATCGATATTGCCTATTGCACGGCGCTGAAAGATCAGGGCTACAAGATCGCGGTCCTTTACACGACTTATCTGCCGCTTCCGACCAACAACTGGTACAACAGCTGGATCAAGCCGTTTCAGAATGAAATCCCGGTCCAGATGGAAGCATGTGCGACACCGGGCCTGTTCTTCGAGGTCAGCCCCACCGAGGGTATCAGCGAAGCCATGACCACCCTGTTCAAGAAAATCATCAACACACCGCGCC
Organism: Hoeflea sp. IMCC20628; assembly: GCF_001011155.1. Lineage (NCBI taxonomy): Bacteria > Pseudomonadati > Pseudomonadota > Alphaproteobacteria > Hyphomicrobiales > Rhizobiaceae > Hoeflea > Hoeflea sp. IMCC20628. The sequence continues at coordinate 2,928,493 of NZ_CP011479.1, read as the reverse complement.
TGACCGGTTGATCGGTGCCGGTATGGGCAATCGCCCTCGAGCTATTCTCGCGGAGCTGCGGCCCGGCTCAGGCGGTCATTGATGGCTTCACCAAGCCCGTGCATAGGCACCGGCGCCACGGCGATGCCGACAACACCCGCTGCATCGGCGCGCTTGATGAAATCAAACAGGTTTGCCGCAGCTTCGCGCAAATCGCCTGTCGGTGACAGGTCCATCACTACGCTGGCCTCTTCCTCGCCCGGGATCTGCGCGCCGCCAAAGCGGATGACGGCTTCGCCAGGTCGCACTGCAGACGCATTCAGCCGCAACGCGCTGTCTGGCGCATAATGTGAGGCCAGCATGCCGGGTGCAATCACCATATTGCCGGATTGCTGCACTGGGCGTTCAACCGCCATGCCTGCGATGTCCTCGATGTCTTTCGCCGCTATGCCGCCCGGTCTGAGCAGACGCAAATGGTCACCCTCCACCGACAGAATGGTAGATTCCACGCCAACCCTGCAGGATCCACCATCCAGAATCAGGCTGATTTTGTCCCCCAGGTCGTCGGCAACATGTGCCGCCGTGGTCGGGCTGACACGGCCTGACCGGTTGGCGCTCGGGGCTGCGAGCGGCTGGCCAAACGCAGCGATGATCTCACGGGCGAAACCTTGCGGCATGCGAAGTGCCGCCGTGGCCAGTCCGGCCGTGGCCAGCGGGTGGATTTTTGCGGACGGATTGAGCGGCAGCACCAGTGTCAGTGGTCCTGGCCAGAATGCCTCGGCAAGTTTATCGGCAAGCGGGGAAAAAACCACATGCGCCTTCGCCATCTCGATATCGGACACATGCGCGATCAGCGGATTGAATCGCGGGCGTCCCTTGGCTTCGTAAATCCTGGTGATCGCTTCGGGATTGGTGGCGTCCGCCGCCAGCCCGTACACGGTTTCCGTGGGAACAGCGATCGGCTCTCCGCGCCGCAGCGCTTCGATTGCAACGGCGAGCGTGTCTGGGTCGGAAATCGGGAGTGTGCGCGCCATGTCGGGCCTGTCCATTTCAATTGTCCACGCTCTATCAGCCGCATCCAACCGGTGCAACACGGGTAAAATCAGCCATTCCTACTAAAAAATCAGAAAAGCACTGGTCAAACTGAGGCTCTCGATTTAGTTGGCCGATAACCTTTTTGCAGCATCACTACTGTCTTGTTGTATTTCCAATTGGTGTTCACATGAACAAGCAGAACCCGACAGTCAATTCCATCGGTCCCCGTGTCGCCACGGCAATGTTTCAGATGGGGATCAACGGGTTGCCGCGGAACTATGAGCTTGTCTATGAGGCCTATTCCGGCACCAATCCGGAGCTGACCAAGGATTTCGTGGCAATCGGGAAGATAAAATCCCAGCGCGACCTTGATGAGTTGGGCAAAAAATACTTGCCGCATCATCATGAAGAGACCGTGGTTTCCAAGACAAGTGACCGGATGCAGGCTCAGATGAGCGCGCTCATGGGGCTGCTTGAACAAGAGAAATTGTCATTGTCCGACTACAGCAAGGTCATCGACGCAGCATCGCGCAGTTTTGCATCGGCAGCAAAAGACGATCTTGAAACCTTGGCACGCTCGGCGCAGGTGCTCAGCCAGGCCACCGAGCTGCAGGCGTCCAAGAGCGAAGCCATGGTTGGGGTGGCTGCAAGGCAAGCTGCCGAACTTGAGGAAATGAAGTCGCATTTCCTCAAGACAGAACGGATGAAATTTGTCGATCAGCAGACCGGTCTTGCCAATCGCCGCGCCTTTATCAAGGCATCATCAGCCATTTACGCAAACCCGGAGCGGCCGATGTTGTGCGGCCTTGCTTACGCTGAAATCGATGATTTCAAGCGCTTTGGCGAAGCCGGGGACAAGGGGCTTGGCGATCTTCTGATCCGCCATGTCGGCAGTCTCTTGAACGCCGGCAACAAAACCCATGAATTCGTCATCCATCTCGACGGCAATCGTTTCGCATTCCTGATCAAATCCGGCAATGATCCCGAAATCATGCGCGTGGTAGACGGGCTCCGTGCGGCAGCCCAATCCAAGCCGCTGTTCCATCCCAAAACCGGCAACGTCCTCGGCAACCCGACCTTGTCAATTGGCGTCGCCATGTCGGCGGTGGCAAATAAAACCGGTCAATTGGTGGCCTATGCTGAAAGTGCCATGTTCGCATCCGCCAAGGATGGCGGCAATCGAACCACGCTATATTCCAACACCACACCCGCCGGCACCGATAAAGGCTGGATCTTTCACCAGCCCAAATAGAGGTCTTTTCCGGCTTGCCGTCTCAGGTCAATCATGATCATGAGGCCGGATTGGCCTCGAAGACAGGCGCGGTGCGGGTGCGTCACAGCGGCGCATAAGTCTCCCCGGCAGACCCAAAGCCGCGTCTCGGAAATTGACGTTTACGTAAAAATCCCCTAGCCATGACAACAGTCAGATCGCGCCTCGACAGGCAGGCGAAAACACGGAGGAGATGACATGTATCGTGCGCCGGTAGGGGAAATCGCTCACACACTCAAATCTGTTGCAGGCCTCGGCAAGGCGCTCGAATCAGGCCGCTTCGGCGACCTCGGCGAGGATCTGGTCGACGCCATTCTTGCCGAAGCCGGACGCTTTGCCTCTGACGAGATCGCGCCACTCAACGAGATCGGCGACAAGATTGGAGCGTCCCTCGAGGATGCAGCGGTCACCACACCGCCAGGCTGGAAAGAACTCTATCAAAGCTGGATCGCCGGCGGCTGGAACGGCTTGACCGGACCGGAAGACTTTGGCGGGCAGGGCCTGCCGATGCTGCTTTCGGTGGCGACCTTGGAAATGTGGAATTCCGGTTCGCTGGCCTTTGGCATTGGGCCGACGCTGACCATGGGCGCGATCGAGGCGCTGGAAAAGCATGCCTCCGATGAGCTCAAGGCAAAATATCTGGAAAAGCTGGTGACCGGCGAATGGATGGGCACCATGAACCTCACCGAGCCGCAGGCCGGCTCCGATCTCAACGCCTTGCGCGCCCGCGCCGAGCCGGTGGGCGACGGCAGCTACAAGATCTACGGCCAGAAGATTTTCATCACCTATGGCGAGCATGATTTCACCGACAATATCGTCCATCTGGTGCTGGCGAGACTGCCCGACGCACCGGCCGGAACCCGCGGCTTGTCGCTGTTTCTGGTGCCGAAATTCTTCGTTGGTGATGACGGCGCACTCGGCGAGCGCAACGATGTGTTCTGCTCCGGTCTTGAGCACAAGCTCGGCATCCATGCCTCGCCGACCTGCACCATGATTTACGGCGACGGCAAGTTTGGTGATGCGCCTGGCGCCATCGGCTGGCTGATCGGTGAGGAAAACCGTGGTCTGGCCTGCATGTTCACGATGATGAACAACGCCCGCCTTGCGGTCGGCATGCAGGGCGTGGCGATTGCCGAAACCGCCTATCAGAAGGCGCTGGCCTATGCCAATGACCGCACCCAGGGCCGTGCGCCCGGCTACAAGGGCGAGGGCATGAGCCCGATCATCGGACACCCCGATGTTGCCCGCATGCTGATGACCATGAAGGCGCTGACGCAAGGAGCCCGCGCCATCTGCTATTCCTGTGCCGAAGCGCTCGACATGGCCCGCGTCAGTGAAGGTGACGAGGCAAAGGCCTGGGCCGAACGCGCCAGCCTGATCACCCCGATTGCCAAGGCATTTTCCACCGATATCGGCATGGAAGTCGCCTCGCTCGGCGTCCAGGTGCATGGCGGCATGGGCTTCATCGAGGAAACCGGTGCGGCTCGGCTCTTGCGTGACTCCCGCATCGCCCCGATTTACGAAGGCACCAACGGCATTCAGGCGATTGATCTGGTAATGCGCAAGCTGCCGCAATCAGGTGGCGCCACCGTCGCTGCCTTCATAGCCGATTTCAAGGCCGATGCCGAGGCTGTGCGCGCTTCCAATTCACCGGCGCTCGAAGGCGTGGCTGATCATCTCGATCAGGCCATCGCCGATCTCGAAACCGCCACCGCCTATATGCAGGCAGCGACTTCGGACGGCCGCCAGACCGATGCGCTGTCCGGCGCCACGCCCTATCTCAGACTGTTCGGCCTAACCGCCACCACGGCCATGCTGGCCCGTGGCGCTCTGGCTGACACCGGCGCACCCGAAGCTGCAGGCCGTGCCGCACTGGCCCGCTTTGCAGCCGCCACTCTGGCGCCGGAAACTACGGGACTTGCCGCCATCGCCACTGCCGGCGTTGCAAGCCTGTCGGATGCCAGCGCCGCACTCGCCTGATACTTGACCTTCCGGCCTGAAGCCGGCGCCATCTTCGAGGGAACAGCCATGACCGACCATATCCTGACCCAACGCGCAGGCGAGACCGGCGCCATCAACGTCATCCGCTTCAACCGGCCTGACAAGAAAAACGCCATCACCCGGGCCATGTATTCAACCATGGCCCGGGCGCTGATCGAAGGCGACCGTGACGACACTGTCCGCGTTCATGTGATGCTCGGCACGCCCGGCGCATTCACCTCCGGCAATGACATGCAGGACTTCATGGCCGTTGCCATGGGTGGCTCGATGGGCACCGAGGTGCTCGATTTTCTTGCTAGCCTGGCCACCGCCAAGAAGCCGGTCATCTCCGGCGTCGACGGGCTGGCCATCGGCGTCGGCACCACCATCCACATGCATTGCGACCTGACCTTCGCCACGCCGGATTCGCGCTTTCACACCCCGTTTGTCGATCTGGCACTGGTGCCCGAAGCCGGCTCCAGCCTGCTGGCGCCCGCCGTCATGGGCCATCAGAAAGCCTTCGCGCTTCTGGCCGCGGGGATTCCGTTTTCAGGCGAGGAGGCCGAGCGCGCCGGCCTGATTTACAAGGTGGTGAGCTCCGCCGAGCTGGAACCGGCAGTGATGGCCGCAGCCGAGCATCTGGCCGCCAAACCGCCCAAGGCGCTCGCCATCTCGCGGCGTCTGATCAAGCCCGACCCGGAACCGGTGATGGCCCGCATGCGCGAAGAGGCAGAACTGTTCTCAAACCAGCTTCAGAGCGCCGAGGCGCTGGCCGCCTTCCAGGCCTTCATGATGCGGAAGAAATAGGCGGTTTTCGCCGCGCCCGACCGGTTGCGTGAGTTCAACGAGAGGAAGACCTTCGCCTAAAGTCTCCCAGTCATCCCGGCCATGAGCCGGGATCCAGCAGGCGCGCGTCCGCGAAGCGGAAAACATTTTTTACAATCACAGATGTAGTCATTCACCGCGTGACACGTGGGTCTCTGGACCCCGGATCACGTCCGGGGTGACGGAGAGAGCTACAGCAGTCTCAAGAAAAGAAGATCAGGGGACCACCACAAGCACGGGAGTCCCGGTTGCACCACCGCTTGCCCAGCACGCATAGCCTCGATGTGATCGGAGCCTGTGCGACGTGGAGCCGGCCCCCAACCGCGGGCGCTTCGCATCCAAGCTCCAGGCCGGACTCAGCATGGATCATGCAGTGTCGAAACTCGGTGACCTCAGGCGCAGCCGCCTGATATCAGTTCATCCTGAAGACCTTCGATTCGCTTGTCGAGCTCTTCGATTTCATCCTTCAGCGCCCAGTTTCCTTCATCGCCATTATAGGCATTCCGGTCGTCCTGGATAACGGCAAGCTCAGCCAGCATGCCCTCGCAATCGGCAGCGATGTCCAAAACCAGCGAGTGCCCGGACAGATTTGGCGTGCCCAATGGCATCGCGCCGGCGGGCAGGGCGATCGACAGCAATATAGATGCGGCCATGGCCATGGTTTTTGTCATCGTGAGTCTCCCTTGGCGCGGATCAAATACCCACATCTCCACCGTGAAGCCTGCCGCCGGTGTTGGCAATGGCCTTGTGGTTGCACCGAGGTTTCGGCCGATCCGCAATACCCTCCGCCGTCTTGACCGTTCTCTCGTGTCGTCGTCCTCGGCCTCCGAGCAAGACAAGCGTAGCGAATTGCCTCTTGGGTTGGGGGCAGGCGTGATTTCCCCACCACCGCATCATTCCTCCGCCGTCATCCTGGGGCCCATCGTTTCGTCATCCTCGGCCCCCGAGCCGAGGATCCATTCCGTGATCTCTCCAAGGCCGATGACGTCTGAAGCATCACGGTATGGGTCCTCGGATCAGGCCCGAGAATCACGACGACGACGAAATATGAGGATGACGAGTGGAGAGTCCCACCACGACAAGAGGAATCGCATTCCTATCGCTTCGTCCGCTCCAGCAGTGCCACAACCTCGACATGGCTGGACCACAGGAACTGGTCGATTGGTGTTACCGACAGGATCTTGTAACCGCCCTTGATCAGGGTCTCGAGATCGCGGGCCAACGTGGTCGGATTGCACGAGACGGCAGCAATGCGCTTGACAGTCGAGCGGGCGATGTCCTGAACCTGAACCTCGGCACCAGCGCGCGGCGGGTCGAACACCAGCCCCTGATAGGCTTTCAGTTCGGCCAGCATCAGCGGACGGCGGAACAGATCGCGCTTTTCCACAGTGACCGGCTTCAGTCCCTGTGCGCGCCGCGCCGCCCGGTCGAGCGCATTCAGCGACGGGCCGTCGGCTTCCACCGCATGCACATGGCTGTGTTGCGCCAGCCTGAGCGCAAAAGTGCCGGAGCCGGAAAACAGATCCACCACCCGCTTGGATTGCGCGAGATGCCCGGAGACCAGATCGGCCATCACGATTTCGGCTTCATTGCTCGCCTGAACGAAGCCGCCCGGCGGCGGATTGACCACAACCGATCCGAAGCTGAGCTCCGGCGGCTGCTTTTCGATCAGGATCTCGCCATTGAAGCTCAGCCGTGCCACGCTTGCCTCTGCGCGGACCGCAGTGATGATCCTGAGCCGGTCAGTCTCCTTGAGATTGAAGGGCGCATCGACAGCAATATCAAGACCCGGCAGCGCATCAAGCACGGCGAAGCGAAACGCCTCCTTGCCAACCGCAACTGCCGTTGCCAGCCGGCGCAGTTCCGGCAACGCCTGATTGATCCGGGGCGAAGCGACAATGCATGTGTCGATATGCACGATCTGGTGGCTCGAAGCCCGGTTGAAGCCAAGGATCGCGCCCTTGTCGGTGCGCCGTGCGGCAAACACCACCCGCCGCCGCGAGCCCGGTGCTGTGGTGAGCAGCGCGCCGACTTCGGCATCAATTCCCCGGCTTTCAAGCGCTGCGACCACCAGGCCGCGCTTCCACTCCCGGTAGGGTTCATCTGCCTGATGTTGCAGCGCGCAGCCGCCACATCCGGCATTCTCGTCATCGGGACCGAAATGCGGGCACGGCGGCGTCACCCGGTCCGGCGAAGGTTCCAGCACAGCCATCAGCGTGGCGCGGCCTTTCTCGACCGCCACATTGACCACATCGCCGGGCAGCGTGAACGGCACGAAAATCTGGCCGCGCGGGGTTTCGGCAATGCCGTCGCCCTGACCGCCAAGCCGGGTGATGGTGAGTTTTTGAGCGCTCATGATTTGACGCCTCCTATGAGAAATTCGTGGTTGCCGTCGCTGCCTTCAATCGGCGAAGCGACCGGTCCGACGGCTTGCCATCCCGACTGCGCGTCTAGCCAATTGGCGAGATCATCGGCGATCACCGGACCTTGGGCGGGATCCTTGAGCAGCCCGCCTTTGCCGATGGCCGCCCGTCCTGCCTCAAATTGCGGCTTGACCAGCAGCACCGCAAAAGCCCCATCCGCCGCCAGATCGAGCGCCGGCGGCAAGGCCAGTTTGAGCGAGATGAAGCTGACATCAGACACAATGGCTTCGACCGCGCGGCCGTCGAGATGAGCGCGGCTGAGATCACGGGCGTTGAGCGCTTCGAGATTGCTGACCCGGGGATCAGCGGCAAGGTTCGGGTGCAACTGGTCGTGGCCGACATCGACGGCGATGACTTCGCTGGCGCCGGCTTCCAGCAGCACCTGGGTAAAGCCGCCGGTCGATGCGCCGATATCAAGCCCGATGCGGCCCGCCGGATCGAAACCGAAGGCATCAAGCCCGGCCTTGAGTTTGAGTGCTGCGCGGGAGACATAATCGCGCGCCGGATCGGACAGGGAGAATGTGGCTGACACTGAGACCGCAGCACCCGGCTTGGTCACGGATTTGCCGTCAACCTGCACCGCGCCGCGGGCAATCGCGTCCCGCGCCCGCGAACGGCTGTCATACAGGCCGAGCCGGACCAGCATCTGGTCGAGGCGGTCCCGGTCAGGCGGAGCATGGGGAGAGGGGCGTGTCATGCCGCCGTCTTCGCCCGGAAGCCGCGCGAGGGCAAGCGCTTTGTGCGGGGCTCTAAAAGTGAATGAAGCTGCCTTCGCTGTGGCCGCGCAGCAACTCGGCGGGCGCATATGCCTCCAGGCTCTCGTCCAGACGCCGGCTCAAGGGCGGAAACAGATGTCCGTCTGTGTTAAGATCGAGCGTGCCGCGGATGTCGCCGAGCTTGGGTTGCAACATGCGGATTGCCGCTTCCTCGATACGCCGGTCATAGGTTGGCTGCGTGTCCGCCAGGGCCGCGGGGACCATGCTGCAAGCCGCCAGCAACAGTGTCGCCACGATCCTGCGCCCGAAGCGGTTATTCCCATCTTTGCTGTTCATTGCCGGTCGGCCCCCTAGTCCCTGATCTGGAAAAGACTAGCAGAAGGGTCTTTCAGAACGGCCAAGGGACATGGTTAGGAGCAGGCAAACACTTATGGTTTCAAGAGGGTAACCTGAGCGGCATCGCGGCTCTTTGAACTCAGCGCGCCAAACACGGTGTCGACGATACCCTGACGATCAAGTCCGGCGCGCGCATACATCGCGTCAGGCGAGGCATGGTCCATGAAGATGTCCGGCATCACCATGGAGCGCACCCGCAAGCTGCCATCGAGCAGGCCTTCGCTCGCCAGGAACTGCAGCACATGGCTGCCGAAACCGCCGACCGAGCCTTCCTCGATGGTGATCAGGACCTCATGGTGGTGCGCCAGCTGCCGGATCAGATCATGATCGAGCGGCTTGGCAAAGCGCGCATCGGCCACGGTTGTCGAAAGCCCCGCCGCATCAAGATCCTCGGCTGCCACCAGGCATTCCGCCAGCCGCGTGCCGAACGACAAAATCGCCACCTTGGTGCCCTCGCGCACAATCCGGCCCTTGCCGATTTCGAGAATCTGGCCGCGTTCGGGCATGTCGACGCCGACGCCTTCGCCGCGCGGATAGCGGAACGAGATCGGGCCTTCGTCATAGGCCGCTGCGGTGCGCACCATGTGCTTGAGTTCGGCCTCGTCGGCTGCTGCCATCACCACAAATCCGGGCAGGCAGGCAAGATAGGCGGTGTCGAAGGAACCCGCGTGGGTGGCGCCGTCCGCGCCGACGAATCCGGCCCTGTCGATCGGGAAGCGCACTGGCAGTTTCTGGATCGCCACATCGTGGACCACCTGGTCGTAGCCGCGCTGCAGGAAGGTCGAGTAGATCGCACAGAAAGGCTTCATGCCTTCGGTTGCCATGCCTGCGGCAAAGGTCACCGCATGCTGCTCGGCAATCCCGACATCGAAAGTGCGGGTGGGATGCACCTTGGCAAACTTGTCGACGCCTGTGCCGCCGGGCATCGCTGCGGTGATGGCGACGATCTTGTCGTCAAGACTGGCTTCCTGCGCCAGCGCCTCTCCAAACACCGTGGTGTAGCTTGGCGCATTCGGCTTGGCCTTGGCCTGGGTTCCCGTCACCACGTCGAATTTGGAGACACCGTGATACTTGTCCGATGCCGCCTCGGCAGGGGCGTAGCCCTTGCCCTTTTGGGTGACCACATGAATCAGCACCGGGCCGTCGCCATTGTCGCGCACATTGCGCAGCACCGGCAGTAGATGCTCGAGATTGTGGCCGTCAATCGGGCCGATATGGTAAAATCCGAGTTCCTCGAACATGGTGCCGCCGGTGACATAGCCACGCGCATGCTCGACGGCGCGGGTGATCGCCCGGTCGATGTTCTTGCCGAGATAGGCGGTCAGTTTCTTGCCGGCTTCGCGAAACCCCATATAAGTCCGCCCGGACGCCATCCGCGCCAGATAAGCGCTCATCGCCCCGGTCGGCCGCGCGATCGACATGTCGTTGTCATTGAGAATGACGATCAGTCGTGCATCAAGTGCGCCGGCATTGTTGAGCGCTTCATAGGCCATGCCGGCCGACATCGCGCCGTCGCCGATCACTGAAATCACATTGCGCGGGATGCCCTGCAACTGGCTGGCGACTGCCATGCCAAGGCCTGCGGAAATCGAGGTGGAGGAATGGCCGGCGCCAAAGTCGTCATACTCGCTCTCAGTGCGTTTGGTGAAGCCGGAAAGCCCGTCCTCCTGGCGCAGCGTGCGAATCCGGTCTCGGCGGCCGGTCAGGATCTTGTGCGGATAACACTGGTGGCCGACATCGAAAATCAGCCGGTCATGCGGCGTGTCGAACACCTTGTGGATGGCAATCGTCAACTCGACCACGCCCAGGCCTGCGCCCAGATGCCCGCCGGTGCGCGACACCGCATCGATCATCTCGGAGCGCAACTCGGCGGCAAGCTGCGGCAAAAGCTTGTCGTCAATGCTCTTAAGGTCGGATGGAAACCGAACGGTGTCTAGGAGCGGTGTTACTGGCGAATTGGTCAAATTATGCCTCACAATTGCCTCCGGCGTAGCCCGGATGCAGGAAGGTGTAAACCCGGATTGAGGCCGGAAACAGGGTCTGGGCGCACTTGCCGCACAATGCTGCGTGGCAAGTGCGCGGTGCGATCAGGTCATTTCTCCGGCAGCGGGATGAATTCGTCTTGGTCTCCCGGCACAATGTCGAAGCGTCCGGAGCGCCATTCCGCCTTGGCCTGTTCGATCCGCTCCTTGGAAGAGGAAACGAAGTTCCACCAGATATGTCGCTTGCTGGGAATGCTGTCGCCGCCAAACAGCATCATCCGCGCGCCGGTTGGTCCAGCGTTGATGGTGATTGCGTCGCCGGGGCGGAAAATCAGCAACTGGTCAGGCCCGAACCGGTCGCCGGCGATCTCGATTTCGCCTTCCAGAAGATAGACCGCGCGCTCTTCCCAATGTGCATCGAATGGCGCCGAGGCTGATGGCGCAAGCGCCAGATCGACATAAAGCGTGCCGGTGTATTGCGGCACCGGAGAGACCAGTCCGCCGAAGCCGCCCATAACCACGCGGGCACGGATGCCATGGTCGGTGATTTCCGGTAGTTCCGTGGTGGCGATGTGGGAGAATGACGGATCAATCTCTTCCATGTGGTCGGGCAAGGCGAGCCAGGTCTGCAAGCCCGATATCGCCATCTCGCCGCCGCGCATTTCCTCAGGAGAGCGCTCTGAATGGACGATGCCGCGGCCTGCCGTCATCAGGTTAACGTCGCCGGGTTTGATCACCATTTCGGTGCCAAGGCTGTCGCGATGCCGGATCGCGCCATCAAACAGATAGGTGACTGTCGAAAGCCCGATATGCGGATGAGGCCGTACATCCATGGCCTGGCCGCCCCTGAGAATGGCAGGCCCCATCCGGTCAAAGAAGATGAATGGCCCGACCATGCGCCGCCTGGCGGAGGGCAGGGCCCGCCGCACGCTGAAGCCGCCAATATCATGTGACGACGGGATGATCAGATGCTCGATCGCATCACAGGCAAAGGCGTCTCCGGGCTGCGGGTCGTCCTCTCCGCCAAAATAGCTCATGCCTGCCTCCTGTGATTTAGGGGTTATTCAGCGTCGAGAGGCTCCGTTCCGGTCGGCTGGCCCTGGCGATCAAGGCGGATTTTCTCGATACGCTTCTCGGCCGCCGAAAGCAGCTTTTCGCAATGCGCCTTCAGAGCCTCGCCACGCTCGTAGATTTCAATGGATTTGTCCAGCGGCACGTCGCCGCGCTCAAGTTGCTCGACAATGCGCTCCAGTTCGGCCACGGCCTGTTCGAAACTCATGGCAGACATGTCGTTGGCTTCGCTCATCAATCAACCCTCTTGCAACCGTATCACGTGGGCCGCAGCCGATTCGGCCAAGCCCACCAGATCATAACCGCCTTCAAGCAGGCTGACGACCCGGTTGCCGGCATGGCGTCCGGCGATTTCCATCACCTTGCCCGTGGCCCAGTCAAAATCGTCGGCGACCAGATTGATTTCGGCCAGCGGATCGCGGTGATGCGCATCAAATCCGGCCGAGATGATGATCAGGTCGGCATGCGCCTCTTCAAGCGCAGGCAGGATGCGAGTGCGGAATGCCTCGCGGAAATGATCGCTGCCGTCATTGGCTGAAAGCGGCGCATTGAAGATATTGCCTTTGCCGGTTTCCCGCAAAGCACCGGTTCCTGGATAGAGCGGCATCTGGTGGGTCGAGCAATAGATGACGCTGTCATCGTCATAGAAGATGTCCTGCGTGCCGTTGCCGTGGTGCACGTCCCAGTCGACAATCGCCACCCGCTCAGCGCCATAGACGCGCTGCGCATGCCGTGCCGCAATCGCCGCCTGATTGAACAGGCAAAAGCCCATCGAATTGTTTTTCTCAGCGTGATGCCCCGGAGGCCGGGTCGCAACGAAAGCGTTATCAGCTTCCTTTTTGAAAACCGCATCGACCGCCGCCATCGCACCCCCAACCGATATCAGCGCGGCTTCCATCGAGCGCGGGCTGGCCACTGTGTCGGCGTCAATCTTGGCAAAGCCGTTCTCCGGAATGGCGGCGCGGACACGCTCCAGATAGATTTCGGGATGGGCGAGCAACACCGCTTCGGCGGCGGCTTCCGGCGCCAGATGCCGCACCAGCGTGTTGAAGTGCTCGTGTTCGAATACAGCCTCAAGCGCCCTCAACCTGTCTGGCCGCTCCGGGTGGCCGGGGGGTGTAAGGTGTTCGAGGCAGATGGGATTGGAATAATAGAAAGTGGTCATAAGACCTATCTAGCGATGAAAATGCGCCGATACCAGTGCTTCGGACATTGGAATTCAAGGGGACACGACAATCAGTGTTCCCTCAGTCGTGGCTGTGACCACTCGGCCATCGACCAAAACGATCGCCTTGTCGATCGAGGCAGGCAAGGCGATGTCGGCGCGACCGGTCAGCGGAAACCTCAGACGTCTGCGGTTTTGAGACGGCAGCACAAGCTCGATCTGATGACCGAACTGACCGGTAGCTGACATGCCCAGCTCCCGTGAACCGATGATGTGGTTGGAGACATCGGTGGCGATGTCGTTGTTTTCGATAAATTGCCCGTCCCGGAAATCCAAGGAAAACAGGCGCCCGCCGATATGGGGTGTGCGGACGCCGTAAAGTGTCAGTCCACCATCCGCGCGCGGTATGAGGCCGGCGATGTTGAGCCAGCGATTGGGACGACCGTTCTCCGATCCGGCGCCGCGCTGTGCCAGCTGATTTTCAATAAGGCCATATATAGCAACCCCCGCGCCAGCGCTTGTAGACGACCGGATGGCGATGACTTCATTGGTCCCGTCGCCATCCAGGTCCGCGATCCGCGGCGTGATGTCCTCGAACACCTGATCATCTGGCAGGACGGCCTCAAGGGTTGTTCCCGAAGCAGTGACAACGACCAGCGATTCGGCTTCAATGGCGTCGCCAAGCACGCCATGTGTGTAGCGTGTTGTTGGCCGGGCAAACCAGGCTTGCCTTATATCGCCTGAATCGGAGATCGCCACGCGGCCATCGGGAAGCGCGCCGACAGGTGCCGGATACTGACTGGGAGCGAGATTAGAAGGTTTCAGACAGATCCGGGCGTCAGCATCACAGGTCACTACCGCGAAAGCTTTTCCGCCCGACTGAATGAAAGCACCTTTGTTCGTTGCAATGATCCGATCAACCGGCGCAGGGGTGATGATGGTGTAAACAGTCTGGCCATGAGCAGCATTGGCCCAAACGGTGGCCAGCAGCGCGAGAACCGGGAGCACCGTAAGCAGCTGCGTCGGATGCCCTACGCCATTGAGGCCGTTTCGGGTGGCCGAATGCCGCGAGATGTTCCAGAAGAACCGGATTGGAGAAAAACGAGCCGCCATGCGACCAATCTACAGTTGGATCGCGCTTGAAGCCAGCGCCGAAGCCTGATCCTGTCTGGCAGAAAGCTCTGGAGCCATGGAAACCGCAGCAAGTCGGCAGCGGGCTTGTCCACATAACTCGGACTTGGTGTTGGAACAGGTGAAAACATGTGTAGGCTCCGGCCATGGTGATTCAGGTTTCAAACACGACAGCGCGGCGGATTTTCCTGGCCAGGCAAGGACTTTCGGCATCGCCGTCACGAGCCATGTCCAAAGCGGGTCTGCTGGAGCTCATTCACGAACTTGGGTTTGTTCAGGTCGACAGCATTTCCACCGTCGAACGCGCCCACAACCAGATCCTGTTTTCCCGCAACCAGACATTCAAGCGCGAGCATCTGCGGCAATTGCTGGAGGAGGACAGGGCGCTGTTCGAGCACTGGACCCACGATGCAGCGATCGTGCCCTGTGCGTTCTACCCCTATTGGAAGCACCGCTTCGCCCGCAAGGAAGCAGGCTTGCGCAAGCGCTGGGCAAAGTGGCGTGGTGAAGGCTTCGACAAGGTGTTTGACGAGACCTATGCGCGGTTTGCCGAGGGTGGGGCGTGTCTGGCTCGCGAGGTCAAGCAGGCGGACCACAAATCCGGTGGCTGGTGGCAGTGGCATCCCTCCAAGACCGCGCTGGAGTTTCTCTGGCAGACCGGGAAACTGGCGATCAGCGCCCGCCAGAATTTCCAGAAAATCTATGATCTCAGCGAACGGGTTATCCCGGACCATCACCGCGAGGCGGAGGTGTCGCATGACGAATTCGTCGACTGGGCTTGCAAGGGTGCGCTCGAGCGTCTGGGCTTTGCAACCCATGGCGAGATTGCAGCCTTCTGGGATCTGGTCACCCCGCAAGAAGCCAAGCAGTGGGTCGAGGACAACCGGGCAGGACTTGTCGACGTCGAGATCGAGCCCTTCGACAAGGGCAAGCCGCGCGCCTGCGTTGCCTTTCAGGGTTTTTCAACGGAGCCGGACGACTGGCCGGAGCCGCCGGCTCGGGTCCGGGTTCTCAGCCCGTTCGATCCGCTGATCAGGGACCGCAACCGGATGGAGCGGCTGTTCGGATTTCGCTATCGCATCGAGGTCTTCGTGCCCGAACCAAAGCGCGAATATGGTTACTACGTCTTTCCACTGCTCGAAGGTGATCAATTGATCGGCCGCATCGACATCAAGGCCGACCGCAAGGCCGGCGTGCTCAATGTCACACGGCTGTGGCTTGAGCAAAGATCCGTGCCTCGTCCGGACGCATGGCTAGGCTCGAAGCCGAGCTTGCCCGCATCGCCCGGTTCGCCGGCGTTGGCGAGATCGTCTATGCTCCGGGCTGGAACGACGCTGGGTGAAATCGCCTGGCGCGCTTCCGGCATGAGGACGCCCGGATAGAAATTTGCAGAAATTTGTTGAACCCGGAGTTGTTGATTTTCTCCAGGTATGAAATTCATGGCACGGACGGGCCAGGATTGCGTTGCCCGGATTTGAAAGCGAGTCGCAATTATGGTCAGGCCTGTCATCGGTATCATCGGCAATGCCTACAGTGTGGAAAACAGGTTCACCGTGCAGATGGCCGGAGTAAGCAACCTGCAGGCGGTGGTAGACGTTACCGGCGCGTTGCCGCTGATATTCGCCGGCAACCCGCGCCTGACCGACATAGCGGACTTGCTGGCTGTGGTGGATGGAATTCTGCTGACCGGGGCGAGGGCGAATGTCCATCCTAGCCGTTTCGGAACTGAACCCGATCCCAGGCACGAACCCTATGATGAGGGCCGTGATACCGTTGCACTGCCATTGATCGAGGCCTGCGTCGCAGGGGGCGTTCCGGTATTCGGCATCTGCCGTGGCTTTCAGGAAATGAACGTCGCCGGAGGCGGGTCGCTGCACCCGGAAATTCGCGAATTGCCGGGTCGGATCAACCATCGCATGCCGCGGCTTGAGACCGGAGAAATTCATCCCGATCCGACCGTCGTTTTTGCCGATCGTCATGAAGTTCGGCTGACACCAGACGGCATCTTTGCACAGATCCTGGGTCGTGAGACGATCCGGGTCAATTCGCTGCACGGCCAGGGCGTGCTCGACGTCGGATCGAAAATCGTCGCCGAAGGTGTGGCCGAAGACGGCACCATTGAAGCCATCCGCTTCAAGGATGCCAAAGGCTTCGCGCTCGGAGTGCAATGGCATGCCGAATATGATCCGCAGGACAACCCCGTCAACCGGCCCCTGTTTGAGGCCTTTGGCGATGCGGTGCGGGCCTACAAGCAGAACCGCTAGATGATTTCGGTCGATGAAATCTGGATGCCGAAACCTTCCAGCCCGACATAGTGCCGCTCGCGCGATGCGTAGAGCTTGATCGAGGTGATCCCGAGATCCTTGAGGATCTGCGCGCCCAATCCGATTTCCAGCCACTCGTCTTCGCGCGCCTGCGCTTCGGCATGGCCTTCGCCTTCGATCACGGCGGTGCGCCGGGCCGCCTGCGGTCCGACGCCGACCGAGCCTTCACGCAGGTAAACCACCACGCCACGGCCTTCGGCAGCCATGCGGTTGACGATCGCCGTCATCGGTTCCTGTTTTGAAAACACATCGTCGACCACAGATTCCTGATGCAGTCTGACCGGTATGTTGACCCCATCGCGAATGTCGCCGAACACCACGGCAAGGTGATGCATCGGGTCCCAAGGCAGCTTGTAGGTATAGGCTTTTGCCTTGCCGGCAACGGTTTCCACGTCAAAACTGTCGATATACTCGACAAGGGTTTCCTTGCGCTGGCGATAGGCAATCAGGTCGGCGACAGAGACCTGCCTGAGACCGTGCTTGACCGAAAAATCATCGACCTGTTCGCCGCGTGTGACAGTGCCGTCATCATTGACCAATTCACAGATCACCGCGATCGGCGGCAGGTCTGCGAGTTTGCACAGATCAACCGCAGCCTCGGTATGACCGGAGCGCATCAACACGCCGCCTTCGCGTGCGATCAGCGGAAAAATGTGGCCGGGACGGGTGAAGTCGCTGGCGCCGGCATTAGGGTTGGCCAGATTGCGTGCTGTCAGTGTCCGGTCGTTCGCCGAAATACCGGTGGTGGTGCCATGCTTGTAATCGACTGAAACTGTGAAGGCAGTGGTGTGAGCCGAATCGTTTTCGGCCACCATGGCGTTGAGATTGAGCCGCCTGGCTTCCTCGCGCGGCATCGGCGTGCAGACGATGCCGGAGGTGTGACGCACGATGAACGCCATCTTTTCCGGCGTACAATGAACAGCAGCAACGATCAGGTCACCTTCATTCTCGCGCCCGCCATCATCGGTGACGACAACGATTTCACCGGCCTCAAAGGCTCGAATGGCGTCAACAACGCGGGCTTGATCATAGGTCATAAGGCGGTCTCTCAATCGAGGCGGCCGGTCTGGCCGCGGTCTCTCAAATAGTGGTCGGCCAGCGTGCAGGCGACCATGGCTTCGCCGATAGGTACGGCGCGAATGCCGACGCAGGGATCGTGCCGGCCCTTGGTTCTCACATCCACCTCATTGCCATCGGAGTCAATCGAACGCCGGTCATTGAGGATCGAGGAGGTTGGCTTGACGGCGAAGCGGGCGACAACTGGCTGGCCGGTGGAAATGCCGCCGAGAACGCCGCCGGCATTGTTGGACAGGAACACCGGCTCGCCATTGTCACCTATGCGCATTTCGTCGGCATTTTCCTCGCCGCTGATGCAGGCGGCGTCAAAGCCGTTGCCGATCTCGACACCCTTGACCGCATTGATCGACATCAGGTTGGACGCGATGTCCTGATCCAGTTTTGCATAGATCGGAGCGCCAAGTCCGGCGGGAACATTGTCCGCCACCACTTCGATAACCGCGCCGATGGAGGATCCTGCCTTGCGAATGGCATCGAGATACTCTTCCCAGACCGGCACCATGGCAGGATCGGGGCAGAAGAACGGATTGTTGCCGACTTCGTCCCAATTCCAGTTGTCACGATTGACCTTGTGTGTGCCGATCTGCACCAGAGCAGCACGGACGGTAACGCCCGGCACAACCAGCCGCGCCAGACCGCCTGCGGCAACTCGGGCCGCAGTTTCCCGCGCTGACGAACGGCCACCGCCGCGATAGTCGCGCACGCCATATTTGGTGTCATAGGTGTAATCTGCATGGCCGGGCCGGTAGCGCTTGGCGATCTCGGAGTAATCCTTCGAGCGCTGGTCGGTGTTTTCAATCAGCATCGAGACCGGTGTCCCGGTGGTGATCAGGCTGCCATCCTCCTGCGGCATTACGCCGGACAGCACCTTGACCAGATCGTCTTCGCGGCGCTGGGTGACAAAGCGCGATTGCCCCGGCTTCCGCTTGTCCATCCAGTGCTGCAGTTCGGCTTCGGTGAACCTGATTCCCGGAGGGCAGCCATCCACGACGCAGCCGAGCGACGGGCCGTGACTCTCGCCCCAGGTAGTCACGCGAAACATATGGCCGAAGGTATTGTGCGACATGCGGGTCAACCGTTGATTTTGTGGGCGTTGAATTTGTTGGGCTTGCCCATTCTGGACGTTTCGCCGTGACTTCTAAATGAAATTTGCCTCTTGGGGGAAGCCTTTTTGTGATTTGGGTGTCTACTCCGATCGGTTTCGTTGACATCGCAATTATTTAGAGTTCACATGCCACCGTAAATTTCGCCACAATCTGCCCCTTCAAGAGGGCACCGGGACTCATGTGATCAAGGATTGTCTGATGCGTTTTGCCATTTCCGCTTTATTGGCTGTTGCCGCCATGCTCGCCCCGTTTGCCGCCATGGCGCAGAGCGCCGATATCACTGGCCTCATTGATGAGGTTTCCACCACGGAGCAGACCATCAAGCTCGACGACGGCAAGGTCTATCAGACACCGGCCGAGTTCGATTTCGACGGGCTCGAAAAGGACGTCGAAGTGGTCATTTTCTACACGGTCGTCGATGGCAAGCGGATGATCAACGACCTCGAATTGGTTCAATAACCGGGATTCGGCATAATCTCTGGCGGTCTTTGGATTGAGTCCATCTGACGGTATTTAAAACCCCAGCGCCCTGCGTCGCATCATTGCCCCCGCGGGCCAGAACTCTTCAACGCTGGAATAGAAGATGTCAAAAGCCGGAATTTCGGCTGGAATTTCCACCCAAGGCAGTTTCGATCGGGTGAATATGTGAACATCCGGCGGCAGGCGGTCCGGTTCGTCCAGGGTTCCTGCGCGAAGAAACACCATGGTCTCGCGGCGTCCATAATCGGACCAGACCGTGCTGCCGCAATCCTCGCAGCGATACAGATCATGCGGTCCGCAGCTTTCGGTCGGCATCGAGTAGACGACAGTGGCGCCCTGCCTGATCTCGATATTGTCCCGTTCAATGACGGCATTGATGACGAAGGCGCTGCCGGTCTGTCGCTGGCAATCCTTGCAATGGCAGCAATGCACGATCATCGGTCCGGATTTAAGCCGGTAGCGCAATGCGCCGCATCCACATCCGCCGGTCAATTCAGCACCCATATTGCCTCCGAGTCGCGCACCGCGCAGGCTGTCAGATCCAGCCGATCATGCCACCGCTGATTTTGAGGATCCGGTCTTGCGGCACATCCATCATCGAGGCCTCATTGCCGGGCATGCCGCCAATCCGGTTGAACAGTGCCCGGATGATGCCGCCATGGGCGACGCAAACCATCGGGCCGCTGACTGTCGCCAGAAACCTATCGACGCGCTGTGCCATCATCTCGTAGCTTTCAGCGCGCTCGCCCGGCGGCAGGTAGGTCCATTTGTTGTCTTCACGCTCGGCCATCGTGCCCGGCTTGGCGGCTTCGATTTCGTCCGGCGTCTGACCTTCCCAGTCGCCAAAGCTGACCTCGATCAGCAGCGGTTCGATGCGGTAGGCTTTCGGATCAAGTCCGGCATTCTCGCGGACAAGTTCCATTGTGTTGCGAGCCCGCGACAAGGGGCTTGAAACCCAGTCGTAACGGCTGGCGTCAAAGTCCGGGACGGCTGCCAAGGATTTGCCGTTGAAGGCTGCCTGCTCAAGTCCGAGCGCGTTCAAACCGATGTCGCGCGCGCCTTGCAGCCGGCTCTCCCGGTTGTAGCTGGTCTCGCCGTGGCGGATCACGAACATGTCGAGGTCAGGCATGGTCAGATCTCCGAGCCGCGTGCAGCTAGTTTCGCAATTGTTGCTTCAAGAGAGTCCAGGCCGCGACAAGGCGGCTCTGGAAAACTCAGACGACGCTGATGTCAGGCGCATCAACGGCCTTCATGCCGACCGTATGGTAACCCGAATCAACGTGATGGATTTCGCCGGTGACACCCTGCGACAGGTCTGAAAGCAGATACAGCGCCGAGCCGCCCACCTGTTCGATGGTCACGGTGCGCTTGAGCGGCGAATTGTACTCGTTCCACTTCAGGATATAGCGGAAATCGCCAATGCCGGAGGCAGCGAGCGTCTTGATCGGGCCGGCCGAGATTGCATTGACGCGAATACCCTTGCCGCCGAGGTCAACAGCCAGATAGCGCACGCTGGCTTCAAGGGCTGCCTTGGCCACCCCCATGACATTGTAATGCGGCATCACCTTCTCGGCGCCGTAATAGGTCAGCGTCAGGATCGAACCACCGTCGTTCATCAGCGGTTCGGCGCGCTTGGCAATGGCAGTCAGCGAATAGACCGAGATGTCCATGGTGCGGTTGAAATTTTCGCGGCTGGTCTCGACATAGCGGCCGGTGAGCTCGTCCTTGTCGGAAAACGCGATGGCATGGACGACGAAGTCGATCTTGCCAAACTTGCTTTCGACTTCGGCGAACACCGCATCGATGGTGTCGAGATCCGTGACGTCGCAATGACCGGCAACAATGGCGCCGAGCTCTGTTGCCAACGGCTCGACACGCTTCTTCAGCGCGTCGCCCTGATAGGTCAGCGCAAGTTCGGCACCTGCGTCGGCGCAAGCCTTGGCAATGCCCCAGGCGATCGAGCGGTTGTTGGCGACGCCCATGATCAAGCCACGTTTGCCCTTCATCAGACCGGAAGTATCAGCCATTGCATTCTCCCTCAAAATTGTCGCGCAGGCTATGGCACACAGGGCCACTGGCTGCAAGTCGCGGCTGGTTATGGTTCCGGGCGCCAAGCAAAAGGCCCCAGCATGGTAACGATATCATACGTACCAGGCCTTCCTGCTCGATCGCATCAGATCGATGAGTCGCTGGTCCGGTTTTTCTGGCAGCATCACGCGCAAATGGACATGCAACGCACCGCGCTTGCCATTGTCGGTGGGAAGCCCCTTTTTTGCAATCCGAAGCACCGTGTCGGATCCGGACCATTCCGGAATTTCAATCCGCAACGGGCCATCAAGGCCCTGGTAAACAAAGGATCCGCCGAGGACGGCTTGCGCAAGGTCGATGGCGTGATCGCCGTGAAGGTCCGGCCCCGAGGACCGAAACCGCGGGTGAGCCCGGTGGCGCACCGTGACGATGGCGTCGCCCTGGGTCAGCGGATCAGGCGAGGGGATACGTATTTCGGTTCCGTCGGTTGTACCGGGAGGCGCTTCGAAGCCGACGGCGCGCCCGTTTCCGAAGTCTATTTCGCCCTTGTACCCGGCGAGCGCGGCTTCAAGACTGATATCCAGATATTGGCGCCGCACCGGCAATTCGGGTGCGGAGCTGTGCCGGGTTTTCCATTTGGCGAAAAGTTCGTCGAGCGCATCCAGCGGGTCCTGATCCATCCCCGGAGCATCTGTCTTGGTTCGCGGGCCTGCTTGTTGTGTGGTTTGCGCAGAACTTTCTTGGGCCTGCTTCGCCGCAGCCTCGCCGAATATATGGCTGACCATGTCCTCGAAATTGGCAATATCCGGAGGCCCGGAGGCTTCGCTATCCGTATCCGCTGCGGCTGCGGCTGCCGCAGCCATCGCCTGCTTGAAGGCTGTGAATGGATTGGCGGCAAAGCCACGGGCGGGCTTGGCCTTGCGCCGTCCGCGCGCGTCAATATCGCCGCTGTCGAATTTTCTGCGCAGGTCCGGGTCGGTCAGCAGCTTGTAGGAGTGCGCTATCTCCGCAAACCGGGGACCTGCCTGCGGATTGTCCCGGTTCTGATCCGGATGCCATGTCTTGGCGAGTTGCCGGTAGGCACTCTTGATGGCCTCAGGCTTGGCGGCCTTGTCGACGCCGAGCACCGTGTACGGATTACGCATGTTACAATTCCCGTATGGGCTTTACTGCGGCAAGCCTAACGGGGATTTGCTAACCATCCGTGTACAAAACTCAGGGTGAGGCAAGTGCGCTAATTTTGTTTTGATTCAGCTGCCTGCACGGTCAAATTCGACCAAATCCCACCCGCCATCCGGACGCATGCAGGCACGTCCGTTGAACAAGGCAACGCCATCAAAACCGTGCCGTGTGGTTTCGAACACACGGCAGGATTTGGTTCCGTCGGTCAACGTCGAAAAACTGCTGATGACTCCAGCCGATCCGGTCAAGGCATTGGACCAGGGCAGCGGATCCCTCATCTGACCTTCATTCAGGTCTCCGACAAGGTCGCGAATCACTGTCTCGTCGGACATGATTTCACTGTCGGCGGACAATGGGGTGATCGCGGCAGTCGTGATCTTGTCGACTGAAAGTGCTGAAACTGCGGAGGAACCGCTGCTCATACAGCCCGGCAGGGCAAGGCAGATCGGCAGCGCCAGCGCCAAAAGCACGCGGCGAGCTGTCCGGCCCTTTTCGCCCCTGTCTGCTTCTGTTAGGTCCATAGCCATTGTATCGTTGCTCCAGCCCGGAGGCATGAGGGAAGAGTATGACCGAAACAGGGTTAACGACTGGTGACTTTACCGAAGCGGCTGAGCCTTACCGGCTTTTTGCGCAATGGCTCGAGGATGCCACGGCATCAGAACCCAACGATCCTAACGCATTGGCCCTCGCGACAGTTGACGCCGATGGGTTGCCTGATGTCCGGATGGTCCTGCTCAAGGGGTTTGATGAGCGCGGTTTTGTTTTCTACACCAATTTCGAAAGCGCCAAGGGCGTGGAAATCCTCGGCTCGATGAAAGCGGCCATGTGCTTTCACTGGAAAACCCTGCGACGCCAGGTGCGGATTCGTGGACCGGTCGAGCAGGTCAGCGATGCGGAAGCTGATGAATATTATGCGTCCCGCGCTCGTGGAAGCCGCATTGGTGCCTGGGCGTCAAAGCAATCGCGTCCGCTCGAGAGCCGGTTTGCGCTCGAAAAGGCTGTCGCCGAATACACCGCCAGGTTTCCGATCGGCGAAATTCCGCGTCCCAAGCATTGGTCCGGCTTTCGCATTGTTCCGCAACAGATCGAGTTCTGGCACGATCGGCCGTTCCGGCTGCATGACCGCATGGTGTTTACGCGCAAAGCGGATGATTGGGAAAAGACCCGTCTTTATCCCTGATTGTCTTTTGGAGCCGGCATTCTACCGGGCGTGAGACGATCTAGATCAGCGCGAAGGGAATGCCCGACGCCAAAGCGCCGACATATCGGCGCTTTTGATAATAGCCGTTCAGCGAAATACGGTGCAGCGCAAACTGTCTGCGCAGATCCTTGCGATGCAGAACGCCCGGATTGGTGGTCACGGCCAGCTTGAAACCCAACTCTTCGGCGGCTTGATATTCCCGCGGACCGGCAGCGCATCTGTCGCCATAGGGATAAGCCAGCGTTCGCGGCATCTCGCCGGTGATCTCGGCGACACGCTCGGACGAACGGATGATTTCCGAGCGCATCTGCTCGGATGTCAAATGAGCCAGGTTCAAATGGCCAATGGTATGGGCGCCGAGACGGGCTAGAGGCCTGGTCGCCAACTGGCGCAATTCGTTTTCATCCATGACTTCCCGGTCCACGATGCCGGTCGGGCAGATCCCCGCCGCGCGGGCCTTGGCGTCGAGTTCAGAGGCAATCGATTCCTGCTCGGCACATGTGAAGGTCTTGTGCAAGCGATCGAAGGCGGCGTATTTTTCAACCAGGGTCCGGGTCGGGAGAGACACATCGCCGCGACCATAATCGAATGTGAATTCATCGACCTGGTTGATCAGTTGCTCGGCGGTTTCCCACCAGATTGAATGGGTGCGGTCGACAAAGCCGCCGGAGATGAAGACGGTGTAGGGAACGCCGTGCTTTTCAAACACCGGGCGGGCATGCATGTCATTGTCCCGGTACCCGTCATCGAGGGTGAACACCATGGCCGGTCCGGCCTGGTTGGGATTTGCAAGAAATTCCGGCAGGTCTTCGAGCGCCACCGGGATGTGGCCATCCGCCTTGAGTTTCGTGATGCTTGCATCAAGAAACTCCGGCGTGATGGTCAGGTGCGCGGTCGGATCGAACTCCTTGGTGGTCGCGGGGCGGACATGGTGCAGGGTAAAGATCGCCCCCATTCCGCGTGCCCCAGGCATGATCCCAGCCTTCGACATCAGCGACACCGCTTCCAGCCCACCTTGTATGATGGCGCGCTTGAATATTCTTCGTGCGGCGATTGTGCTGGGTCCGTACATGATTCCGATCCGATGCGCTCACAGAGCGCCAGTAATCGGAACGTATTACCAGTTCCAGCTTAACCGATGTTGAATCAAATTATCGATTTCCGCACGGGAGGCCTTTGCCGCCAACATGCCGGCGTATCGGGTGCAGTCACATTCCGGACTGATACGCCAGACCGAAGCGTTGCCTCATAATGCAATCAGCATCGCAGAACCCGAAAAACCGCCTACCAGAAACGACCGGCGGTGGCGACGATGATGACAAGCACGCCGATGGCAAGGTTGACCGCCACGATCTTGCGGATTGTGGCGAGGCCTGCAGCAGCGTCAGCCGTTGCACCACTGTCAACGGCCTTCTTGAAACGCTGCCAGGGCCGCATGACCAGATAGAGATAGATCACCAGCATCACCAGGCCGAGCCCTTCCATCATATGGATGTATCCCGGCGCGTTAGACGCGGTTTTGTAGATCGCGAACATCATCATGTAGCCGCTGGCGATGAGGATCAGGGCGGCGACGCCGGCCCAGGGCAGAAATGTCGCGAAAACCCGCCGCCACAGCCCAAGCCGTTGCGGTGCGTCGAGCGCGCCGACTGCGGGCCTGAGCACCATATAGGCGAACGCCATGCCGCCGACCCAGAACACTGCTGACAGGACGTGTGCAGCTAACAATATCATCAACATCGTTTAGGACTCCCAATTGGGTCTATCAGCCCTGTCTGTGCACACAGGTCAAGCGGCTTGGCCCGCGTTGCACATCAAAGCAACGCGGGGTCCAAGGTCAGATCGCTTCGACAGCCTGTTTCAGCATGTCGCGTACCGTGCCGGCGACGGAGTGGAGCGTGTCGTTGGGAATGGCCTGCATCGAAGCCACCGGGTCAATGGCGCTGACCATGACGTCTCCAGCGGGCAGCGACCGGACAATGACATTGCACGGCAGCATGGCGCCGACGCGCGGCTCGATCTTGATGGCTTCATGGGCCATGCCCGGATTGCAGGCGCCGAGAATGAGATAATTGTCCATGTCGGCGTCGATTTTCTTCTTCATCGTCGCCTTGACGTCGATTTAGGTCAGCACGCCAAAACCCTTGCCGGCCAGTGCGGCGCGGGTCCGCTCGACGACGGTTTCAAAACTTTCACCCTTGAAGGTGCGGTCAATCGTGTAGCTCATGGTCCGGTCTCCTGTGTCTCGTATATGCTGTACACTATGTGAGATCGGAAGGTGGCGAACGCAAGGCGCTGCGACAAAGCAGCGTGCAGGAACTGCAACGACTGCCGTCCCGGTTCTCCCGCAAGATCAGGCTTGGGTGCCGCCGACCGTCATGGCGTTCATCAGCAGATGCGGCTGGCCGACGCCGACCGGAACGCTTTGGCCGGCCTTGCCACACATGCCGATGCCGGTATCGAGTGCTGAGTCGTTGCCGACCATCGAGATCCGCTGCATGGCTTCCGGTCCATTGCCGATCAGCATGGCGCCGGTCACAGGGGCGCAGATCTTGCCGTCCTCGATCATGTAGGCTTCGGTGCAGCCGAAAACGAATTTGCCGGAGGTGATATCCACCTGGCCGCCGCCGAATGACACGGCGTAGAGGCCTTTCTTCACCGACGAAATCATCTCTTCGGGGCTCTTGTCGCTCGAGAGCATGTAGGTGTTGGTCATCCGCGGCATCGGCTGATGCGCATAGGACTGGCGGCGGCCGTTGCCTGTGGCTTTCATGCCCATCAGGCGGGCATTCTGCCGGTCCTGCATGTAGCCTACCAGAATGCCGTTCTCGATCAGCACATTGTAGCCCGAGGGCGTGCCTTCATCGTCGACTGACAATGAGCCGCGACGTCCTTCAAGGGTGCCGTCGTCAACCACGGTGACGCCTTTCGATGCCACCCGTTCGCCCAGAAGGCCGGAAAAGGCGGAGGTTTTCTTGCGGTTGAAGTCGCCTTCCAGCCCATGGCCGACGGCTTCGTGCAGCATCACACCGGGCCAGCCGGCGCCAAGCACCACATCCATCGTGCCTGCCGGGGCAGGGATGGCGTCAAGATTGACCAGCGCCTGCCGCAATGCCTCGTCAGCGCCATGGTGCCAGCTTTCCTCGGTGAGGAAATCGCCGAACAGCTTGCGCCCGCCCATGCCATAGGAGCCGGTTTCCTGCCGGTCGCCAACGCCGGCCACCACGGAAATGTTGAGCCGGGTCAGGGGCCGTACATCGCGAACCCGATGTCCGTCAGCACGCAGGATCTCGACAACCTGCCAATTGGCGCCAACCGACACAGAAACCTGGCGGACACGCTCGTCCTTGTTGCGAAGATAATGATCAATGCTCTGCAGCAGCTTGACCTTGTCCTCAAAACCCGGCGTGGCCAGCGGATTTTCGGCCGTATAGAGCAGCTTGTTTGTGCGCTGCGGCGCTTCTGAATAGGTCCCGGTCGAACCGCGCGTCACAGCCGAGACCGCGTCAGCCGCCCGATTCAACGCCGCTTCCGAGAATTCACCTGCATGGGCATAGCCGGATGTTTCGCCAAGCACCGAGCGTAGACCGAAACCCTTGTCGGTCGAATAGGCCCCGGACTTCAGCTTGCCATTGTCGAAGACAAGCGATTCGGTTTCCTCATATTCGAGAAAAAGCTCGCCATCGTCGGCGCCCTTGAGCGCATCGGCAACGATCCGCTCAACTTTGGCTTCGGAAACGTCGAATTGACTGGCGAGTGGGTCCTGCATGGTGGTGTCCATTTCTGATGCGATCATGGTCTTGTATATAGGCGATCATCCAGCGATTGAAACACGGCGGACAAGTTGACGGGCAAAATCAGTGTCGGGAACACCATCCATCCATATAGGACGGTCCGGACGATCGCCGGTATTGGGAGGGGCAAACAATCCCGCAGCCGGGTGAGTCGCAAATGACCCAGCTCTTTATGGCAGCGCGGCGTAGCCTTCGGTGAAGCCAGACAGATCGACCGGGATGCCAATCCCCTCTTCAGGCGTCTGGAACACAATGAAAGTTGCGGTGGTTCCGCCGCGAAGGGTGGTCAGCAAGGTTTCATCGAGAATCACCTCGGCATAGCAGCCGTCGGAGAAGCAGCGGACGAAGTAAGCCCTGCCGATATCCTTGCCGTCGACATTGAGTCCTAGTCCGGATGGTAACAGCACGCCAAGCGGGGCCAGAACCCGCAGGATGCGCGCCTGCTGGTCAGCGGTTTTCAGGACCACCACCGAAAGCCCGACCTCTGGCCGGTCATCCGCGATGACATTCTGCATCAGCGCACACTGTTCGCCGGGTGCACCCGCCGGAGTGTCACAGACGATAGACCAGGAACCGTGCGAGGATTTGACCTTGCCCGCCTGCTGGGCGGTTGCATGTGTTGCAAGCGCCAAGGGGGCAACCAGCATCAGGCTGGCCAAAAAGGCTGCGCTGGCAGTGTTGGATTTCTGTGCAAATGCCATTTGAACTCCAGGGGAAGGCCGAATCATCAGGCTTTTTGTAAATGGGCGGGGCAAAAATGAAACCCTTCACCTTCACTCTCTTCTGTTTTGTGCGGCAAAAATGCGGCCTGAATGCAATACAGCACCAAGTTCATGACAAAGCCTGCCGGTTTTCTCATTCGCACCACTACCTTATCGGGCTGGCAACTGGCCATTCCCCACGCGAAACGGCCTTCAAATCGGCAACTCCGGCATAACCGCGCAAAAATGCCGCATGATCAACACGTGACGCCTGTTGCTAGCGGTGTCATTCTGTGGTTTGAAGCGCCGATCATATTGAGGGATTCCGTCTGGTCACGCAGACGGTACGACACTCGAGGGAGACTGAACGTGACCAACAAGCTTTCTGCAGGGCTTGCCGCGCTGGTTTCGCTGGGCGCAGGCCCGGCTTTTGCCGCACAGCCAGTTGATTGGCAAATGGGCTTCCAGCCCGCCGCAACAGGAATCATGACGCAGATACGCGGTTTTGAGACCTACACACTTTGGTTCATCGTGCCGATCACGCTCTTGGTGTTGGCACTTCTGGTTTACGTGATGGTGAAATTTCGCGCCAGCGCCAACCCTACTCCCTCCAAGACCAGCCACAACTCGCTCATCGAGGTGATCTGGACGCTTGGCCCGGTGGTGATCTTGCTCGCGCTGGCCATTCCGTCCTTTAACCTCCTGACTGCGCAGTACTCGCCGCCAGAGGCTGACTACACGGTCAAGGCCACCGGATATCAGTGGTACTGGGGCTATGAGTACCAGAACGATGACGTGCTCTCCTTTGATTCGCTTCTGCTGCAGGACGAAGACCGCGCTGATGCGGGCAAGGAAGACCGGGCGGTCTATCCGCGCTTGCTTACCGTCGACAACGAATTCGTTGTCCCTGTTGGCAAGACTGTCCGTGTGCTGGTGACTGCCGCTGACGTTCTGCACTCCTTCGCGATGCCTGCTTTCGGCATCAAGATTGACGCGGTTCCCGGTCGTCTCAACGAGACCTGGTTCAACGCTGACGCGGAAGGCCTTTATTACGGCCAGTGCTCCGAGCTTTGCGGCAAGGATCACGCCTTCATGCCGATCGCGATCCGTGTGGTTGCCCAGGACAAGTTCGACGAATGGCTTGCAGCCGCCGCCGACGATGTCGAGGCTGCCAACCGCAACTTGATTGCCGCCATCGATGCCGACGCCAAGTCGGTCGATGTTGCTGCCAACGACAAGAACTAAGAGGGGACTGAGACCAATGGCCGGTTCAACTGTCGCTCACGACGATCATGACCACAAGCCCAAGGGCTTTGTGCGTCGCTGGATGTATTCAACCAACCACAAGGACATCGGCACGCTCTACCTGATCTTCGCGATTATCGCGGGTATCATCGGTGGCGCCCTGTCGATTGCCATGCGGATGGAGCTTCAGCAGCCAGGCATTCAGATCTTCCACGGCCTGGCCTCGATGGTCTATGGCTACGAAGGCGATGCAGCCATCGATGGCGGCAAGCACATGTACAATGTGTTCACCACCGCACACGGCCTCATCATGATCTTCTTCATGGTCATGCCGGCCCTGATCGGCGGTTTTGCCAACTGGATGGTCCCGATCATGATCGGCGCGCCCGACATGGCGTTCCCGCGCATGAACAACATCTCGTTCTGGCTTCTGCCTCCGGCATTCCTGCTGCTGCTGATGTCAATGTTCGTGGAAGGTCCTGCAGGCGGGTTCGGAACCGGCGGCGGCTGGACCATCTATCCACCGCTCTCAACCACAGGCCAGCCTGGTCCGGCCATGGATTTTGCAATCCTGTCGCTGCACATTGCCGGCGCCTCGTCGATCTTGGGTGCGATCAACTTCATCACCACCATTTTCAACATGCGTGCGCCGGGCATGACCCTGCACAAGATGCCGTTGTTTGCCTGGTCGGTGCTGATCACTGCGTTCCTGCTGCTGTTGTCCCTGCCGGTTCTGGCTGGCGGCATAACCATGCTGCTGACCGACCGCAATTTCGACACTGCCTTCTTCTCGCCTGAAGGCGGCGGCGATCCGATCCTGTTCCAGCACCTGTTCTGGTTCTTCGGTCACCCGGAGGTCTACATTCTGATCCTGCCGGGCTTTGGTATTGTCAGCCACATCATCTCCACGTTCTCGCGCAAGCCGGTATTCGGTTATCTCGGAATGGCCTACGCCATGGTTGCGATTGGCGCGGTCGGCTTCATCGTGTGGGCTCACCACATGTACACCGTGGGGCTATCGCTCAACACCCAACGCTACTTCGTCTTCGCCACCATGGTGATCGCGGTGCCGACAGGCGTGAAGATCTTCTCCTGGATTGCAACGATGTGGGGCGGGTCGATCTCGTTCCGCACCCCGATGCTCTGGGCGATCGGCTTCATCTTCCTGTTCACCGTTGGCGGTGTGACCGGTGTTCAGCTGGCCAATGCCGGTCTCGACCGGGCCATGCATGACACCTACTACGTGGTTGCCCACTTCCACTACGTGCTGTCGCTCGGCGCCGTGTTCGCCATCTTCGCCGGCTGGTACTACTGGTTCCCGAAGATGACCGGATACATGTACAACCCGACGATTGCCCGCATCCACTTCTGGGTCACCTTCATCGGCGTCAACCTGGTGTTCTTCCCGCAGCATTTCCTCGGCCTGGCCGGCATGCCGCGGCGCTACATCGACTATCCGGATGCCTTCGCAGGCTGGAACGCCGTGTCTTCCTACGGATCCTATATCTCCGGCGTCGGCGTGCTGTTCTTCCTCTATGGCGTCTGGGAAGCCTTCGCCAAGAAGCGCATCGCTGGCGACAATCCATGGGGTGAGGGCGCAACAACGCTGGAATGGCAGTTGTCTTCGCCTCCGCCATATCACCAGTGGGAAAAGCTGCCGCGCATCAAGTAAAATCCGCGCAATCAGCTACAATTTCCAGGCCGCCGGGACCATCCGGCGGCCTGGCGCATAAAGCCCCGGTACACGATATCCGGGTCCCGACAGTGGGAGCCCGGAAAGACGGGAGATGAAAGAAAGGCAGATTGCCGATGGCAATGACCAACGAACATGAGGCTCTGACAGCACCAGCTTCCGTTGATATCCTGGAAGGTGATGCCGGTGATTTCTTCGCGCTGCTGAAGCCGCGGGTGATGTCGCTGGTTGTCTTCACCGCTCTGGTCGGCCTGCTCATGGCACCGGGTGAAATCCACCCGGTGATCGGTTTCATCGCTATTCTGTCGATTGCAGTTGGCGCAGGCGCTTCGGGCGCGCTCAACATGTGGTACGACGCCGACATCGATATCCTGATGGCACGCACGGCCAAGCGGCCGGTTCCCGCCGGACGCATATCTGCCGACACTACGCTTGCCTTCGGCCTGTTCCTTTCTGTGTTTTCGGTGGTGACCCTTGGCTTGATGGTCAATCTGCTGTCGGCCGCCTTGCTTGCCTTCACCATCTTTTTCTATGCTGTTGTCTACACAATGTGGCTCAAGCGCTCGACGCCGCACAACATTGTCATCGGCGGTGCCGCCGGCGCCTTTCCGCCGATCATCGGCTGGGCCTGTGTGACCAATTCGATTTCGCTTGAAAGCATCGCGCTGTTTGCGATCATCTTCCTCTGGACGCCTGCGCATTTCTGGGCGCTGGCGCTGTTCAAGTCAGATGACTATGGACGCGCCGGTATTCCGATGCTGCCCAATGTCGCCGGCGAACGCGCCACCAAGCACCAGATAGTGCTCTATGCGGTTCTGACCGCAATCAGCGGCGTTGTTCCGACCCTCATGGGATTTGCAGGAATCGCCTATGGCGTGATCGCAGCAGTGCTGGGCGCAGCCTTCATCTGGTATTCGGTACAGGTCTGGCGCATGGCTGACGGCGACGCGAAAATGGTTCCGGCGAAGAAGCTGTTTGCCTATTCGCTACTCTATCTCTTCGCCATCTTTTCCGCGCTATTGATCGATGCGCTTGTCACCAAATTCATCGGCGTGGGTATTTGATCATGGACGAAGTCGAACTTACCGAAAAGCAGAAGAAGGCACGTCGCTCGCGCTCTGTGGCGCTTGGCGTGGTTCTGGCTTGCCTAGTAGTGATGTTTTACGTGGTGACGATCATCAAGGTCGGCCCCGGCATCTTCAATCGGCCGATGTGAGGATCTGGCAATGACTCCGCAGCAGATCGAACCCGAGAAGCCAAAGACCAGCGCCAACATGCGAATCGTCATTGCGTGCTCTGCGTTCGTGGTATCCATGGTCGGCGTCAGCTACGCTGCGGTTCCGCTCTATCAACTGTTTTGTCAGGTGACCGGTTACGGCGGAACGACGCAACGCGTCGAGCAGATGTCCGACACCATCCTCGATCGCAAGATCAAGGTGCGGTTTGATGGCAATGTTGCTGCAGGCCTGCCTTGGGCTTTCAAGCCGGTTGAGCGCGAAGTCGAAATCAAGATCGGCGAAACCATTCAGATTGCCTATACGGCGGAAAACAAATCAGATCAGACCACTTACGGTCAGGCAACCTTCAACGTCACGCCGATGTCGGCAGGTGCCTTTTTCAACAAGATCCAGTGTTTCTGTTTCACCGAGAACGCATTGGCGCCCGGTGAAGTCATGAACATGCCGGTTGTCTTTTTTGTCGATCCGGCAATTGTCGACGATGTAGACGCCAAGGATGTCACCACAATCACACTGTCTTACACTTTCTTCCCACACGCACCGGAAAAACCCGTTGCGGCGGTGGCCGGACCGGTGCAAGACAAGGATACCTTGTAAGAGCAACAATGCGCCGGACGGGTGGTCCGGGGCGGGAATGATGACCATCGGGGAAACTGACATGGCCGACGCACATCAAAAACATCACGACTATCATATCATCGATCCAAGCCCATGGCCGCTGACCGGATCTATCGGCGCGTTCGTCATGGCGCTCGGCGGCATCGGCTGGATGCAGGGCATGAAGGGGGCGGAATCGCTGCTGGGAATGCCCATCACCAACCCGGTGATGTTCCTGGTTGGCCTGACCATCGTGCTCTACACCATGTTCGGTTGGTGGTCGGATACCATCAAGGAAGCGCATGAGGGCCACCACACCAAGGTCGTTGGGCTGCACCTTCGCTACGGCATGATCATGTTCATCGCCTCGGAAGTGATGTTCTTTGTTGCCTGGTTCTGGGCCTTCTTCGACGCCAGCCTGTTTGCCGATGAGGCCCATCAGGTCGCCCGCGTTGCCTTTACCGGCGGTCAGTGGCCGCCTGCCGGCATCGAAGTGCTCGATCCGATGCACCTGCCGCTTTACAACACCATCATCCTGCTGTTGTCCGGCACCACGGTAACCTGGGCCCACCACGCGCTTCTGCACGGTGACCGCAAAGGTCTGGTCAATGGTCTGGCGCTCACAGTTGTGCTCGGCGTGCTGTTTTCCGCCGTGCAGGCCTATGAGTATGTGCATGCACCGTTTGCGTTCAAGGAATCGATCTATGGCGCGACCTTCTTCATGGCCACCGGTTTCCACGGTTTCCACGTTCTGGTCGGCACCATCTTCCTGATCGTCTGTCTGATCCGCGCCATGAAGGGTGATTTCACTCCCAAGCAGCATTTCGGCTTCGAAGCTGCGGCCTGGTACTGGCACTTCGTTGACGTGGTCTGGCTGTTCCTGTTTTTCACGATCTATGTCTGGGCATCCTGGGGTGCGCCGATCTACCACGGCTAGGTCCGACCTGAATCAAGCTACTGTATGGGGCGGCGGGGAAACCTGCCGCCCTGTGCTTTTGCACGGTGTGCATATCTCGATTAAAGGCAAAACAGATGAGCGAAGACCAAGCACATTATCCTCCCGTCGACATGCTGTCTGTTGGCC
Organism: Hoeflea sp. IMCC20628; assembly: GCF_001011155.1. Classification (NCBI taxonomy): domain Bacteria; kingdom Pseudomonadati; phylum Pseudomonadota; class Alphaproteobacteria; order Hyphomicrobiales; family Rhizobiaceae; genus Hoeflea; species Hoeflea sp. IMCC20628. The sequence goes on along the minus strand of NZ_CP011479.1, from coordinate 2,894,770 downwards.
TGCGTGGACGTTGCCCGCGATGCGGAGAGGGCGCATTGTTCGATGGCCTTCTCAGTGTCAAACCCGAATGTGAGGTCTGCGGGCTCGATTACAGCTTCGCCGACGCAGGAGAAGGTCCTGCTGTCTTTGTCATGCTCATTATCGGCTTCTTTGTCGTTGGTCTGGCGCTGTGGCTCGAGGTCAATTACAGCCCGGCGTTGTGGGTGCATCTGATCCTGTGGATCCCTTTGGCAACGGTCCTGTCCCTGACGCTATTGCGGGCGCTCAAGGGACTGATGATCGGGGTCCAGTACCGTCACAAGGCGGGAGAGGGCCAGATTGACCGTGACTGAGTCGGCTTCGAGCAAACCACCGCGCCATGCCACCCGGTTCTGGGTTGGGCTGGTGCTGTTGCCAATCGCCCTGGCTGTCCTGGTTTCGCTTGGTACCTGGCAGGTCAAACGGCTCCATTGGAAGGAGCAGTTGCTGGCCGCAATCGAACAGCGCAGCCATGCCGAACCTCTCGGTGTGATCGGCATCGAATCAGCATTGGCGGCAGGTGAGGCGATCGATTACCGCACGGCACGCGCGTCAGGCCGGTTTCTGCATGACAAGGAGCGGCATTTCTTCGCGACCTTCAAAGGCCAGTCGGGGTTTTACCTCTATACGCCTCTCGAACTTGAAGATGGCCGGTTCCTGTTCGTCAATCGCGGCTTTGTTCCCTATGATTTGAAAGAGAAATCCAGCCGCCCGCAAAGCCTGGTCGAAGGCAATCAGCAGATCACCGGTCTTGCCCGGGAGCGATTGTCCGAACGGCCATCTTCGATTGTTCCGGACAACGATGAAACGGGCAACATCTTCTACTGGAAGGATCTGGACCGGATGGCGACGTCGGTCGGTCTGCCGGTAGACTTGGTGCTGCCGTTCTTTCTTGATGCCGACGCAACGCCGGTGCCAGGTGGGCTGCCTCTGGGTGGGGTGACGGTCATCGATCTGCCCAACAGTCATCTGCAATATGCAGTGACCTGGTACGGACTGGCGCTTGCCCTGCTGGTCGTCAGCATTTTTGCCTGGATCAAACGAAAATCCTGATCGCGGCTGGCGTCGACCGGCGCGGGCATGGTAACCCGGTGTTCGATTTGGAAAACAGGGGAATTCTGGTGGCAATTCTGGCTATGGTTCTGGTGGCGCTGATCGCAATCGAGCACATCTATATTCTCGTGCTTGAGATGTTTTTGTGGACCACGCCGCGCGGCATGAAAGCCTTTGGCATGAAGCCGGAACAAGCTGCCCTGACCAAGGTGATGGCCGCCAATCAGGGGCTTTACAACGGTTTCCTCGCCGCCGGGTTGATCTGGTCGCTGCTTCACCCCGATGCTGCCTTCGCGTTTCAGCTCAAGCTGTTCTTCCTTGTCTGCGTTCTGGTCGCCGGCCTTTATGGCGGGGCAACCGCGTCGCGCAAGATCTTTGTCATTCAAGCGCTTCCGGCGGCAATTGCCTTGATTGCAGTCCTGTTGGCTGGCTGAAACAGTGAACCAACAAATGTCCCGAACTCCCCTGACAATCAGGCTATGCGGCCCGCGCGGGTTTTGCGCCGGTGTTGACCGCGCCATTCAGATTGTCGTTCTGGCGCTGAAGAAATATGGCGCGCCGGTCTATGTTCGTCATGAGATCGTCCACAACCGTTATGTCGTCGAAGGGCTGGAGGCGCTCGGCGCCATTTTTGTGGAGGAGCTCGATGAAATCCCGGCCGAGCACCATGCCCAGCCGGTGATCTTTTCAGCCCATGGCGTGGCTAAATCGGTGCCCGCTGATGCCGAAGCGCGCAATCTGTTCTATCTCGACGCCACCTGTCCGCTGGTTTCCAAGGTCCACAAACAGGCCATGCGGCATGAGCGGCTGGGACGGCATGTCGTGCTGATCGGCCACAAGGGCCACCCAGAGGTCATCGGCACCATGGGGCAACTGCCGCCCGGTGCGGTGACGCTGGTGGAAACTGTGGCTGATGTCGACGCATTCGAGCCGTCTCACCCTAGCGCGCTCGGCTTTGTCACACAGACGACGCTGTCAGTGGATGACACAGCGGACGTGATTGCCCGGCTTCATGCAAGGTTCCCCGAGATCACAGCACCCGCAGCGGAATCAATCTGCTACGCCACCACCAACCGACAGGATGCGGTCAAGCAGGCAGCCCCCGGCTGCGATCTGTTCGTGGTGGTCGGAGCGCCCAATTCGTCCAATTCCAAGCGCCTGGTCGAAGTGGCGCTGAAGGCCGGCGCCAAAAAATCCATCCTGCTGCAGCGCGCCCACGAGATTGATTGGGACGAGATCGGCGACATCGGCCTGCTCGGCCTGTCGGCAGGCGCTTCGGCACCGGAAGTTGTCGTCGCCGAGATCATCGACGCCTTCAAGGCGCGGTTCGACGCCACCATCGAATTGGCCGAGACCGTGCAGGAAACAGAGAATTTCCTAGTCAACCGCGAGCTGCGCGATGTTGAACTGACCACCGCCGATATGGCCTTTGTCAACGGAGAGCGCTGAGCATGGCCGTCTATACGGATGTCAACGAAGACCAGCTTCGCGCGTTTCTCGCTGAATATGATGTTGGTACGCTGCTGTCCTACAAGGGCATTGCAGAGGGCGTCGAAAATACCAACTTCCTGCTGCGCGCCACCGGTGGAACCTTCATCCTCACGCTTTACGAAAAACGGGTCAATCGGGATGACCTGCCGTTTTTCATCGGGTTGATGGACCATCTGGCGCTGAAGGGATTGAGTTGCCCGCTGCCAATCGTGCGGCGCGATGGTGGCCATCTCAGCGAACTTGCAGGCCGTCCGGCGGCGATGGTCTCTTTTCTCGATGGCGCCTGGTTGCGCAAGCCGCAACCACAGCATTGCCGTGAGGTCGGCCAGGCGCTCGCCGCCATGCATGTGGCAGGCAGTGATTTTCCGATCCGCCGGGTCAACGGACTTACGGTTGGCGATTGGCGCCCCCTGTGGGAGGGCTCGCGGGCCCGGGCAGATGAGGTCCAACCGGGATTGAAGGACGAGATTGACCGGGAACTGGCGAGCCTAGAAAGCGGCTGGCCCTCGGAGCTGCCGGAAGGGGTGATCCACGCCGATCTGTTTCCCGACAATGTGTTTTTCATCGAGGACCGTCTGTCCGGACTGATCGACTTCTATTTCGCCTGCAATGACTTTTTGGCCTATGACGTTGCCATCTGCCTGAATGCCTGGTGCTTCGAGTCGGATGGCGCATTCAACCTTACCAAGGGCATGGCGCTGATCGATGGCTATGTGTCCGTGCGTCCCTTGGAAGAAGGGGAGGCAGCCGCGCTGCCATTGCTGGCGCGAGGCGCGGCGTTGCGGTTTTTCCTCACTCGACTGCACGATTGGTTGACCACGCCCGAAGGCGCACTGGTGGTCAAGAAGGACCCGCTGGAATATATGCGCAAACTGCGGTTCCATCGCCAGATAGATTCGGCCTCCGAATACGGCCTACGCACCAAGGATCTGAGCAAGTGAAGCATATCGATATTTTCACCGATGGCGCCTGTTCCGGCAATCCCGGTCCGGGTGGCTGGGGCGCCATTCTGCGCCATGGCGAGACCCAGAAGGAACTATGTGGCGGCGAGGCGGAAACCACCAACAACCGCATGGAACTGCTGGGAGCGATTTCGGCGCTGAATGCGCTGAAGACATCCTGTGAAGTCGATCTCTACACCGACAGCAAATATGTCATGGACGGCATATCGAAATGGATTTTCGGCTGGAAGAAAAACGGCTGGAAAACCGCCGCGAAAAAGCCGGTGAAAAACGCCGAACTCTGGCAGGCGCTTGACCAAGCCAACCAGCGCCACAAGGTCAAATGGCATTGGGTCAAGGGCCATGACGGCCATGCCGAAAATGAGCGGGCCGATGAACTGGCACGTGAGGGCATGGAGCCGTTCAAAGGCAAAACGGCGCCCCGAAGGAGCGCCGTCTAGATCATTCGGTCTTGCTGGAAATCAAAGCTGCTCGAGCAGCGCGGCAGCGCCGGAGATCACTGCCTGACCGCGAGCTTCCTCGATGTTGAGTGAGGTGACTGTGCCATCCTCGACAATCATCGAGTAGCGCTGCGAACGAATGCCCATTGTACCTGCCGAGAGGTCGGCATCCATGCCGATCGCCTTGGTGAAGCTTGCATCCCAGTCCGAAAGATATCTGAGCTTTCCCGTGCCGTTGGTGGCCTTTTCCCAGGCTGCCATGACGAAAGCGTCATTGACCGACACCACCGCAATCTCGTCAACGCCCTTGGCCAGAATGGCGTCCCGGTTTTCGATGTAACCGGGCACGTGGTTCAGGTGGCAGGTTGGTGTGAACGCGCCTGGAACGGCGAACAGTACGACTTTCTTGCCGGCGAAAAGCTCGCTGACTTTTACTTCCGACATGCCGTCTGCCGTTTTTTCCTTGAAGGTGGCTTCGGGCAGTTTGTCCCCAATTGCAATCGTCACGTCAGCACTCCCTGATTTTACCAAATGTCAGAAGATGATTTAGAGAGTTTCACGCAGATTGCGAGTGGGGCGGCCCGATAATTGCGACTAATTCAATTCTCGGGGACACGACCGGTCGGTACGTTTTGCTCAACGGCGCGTTGACCGAATGTCACCACGACATTGATGTTTTCGCCAGTGCTGTCCGGCGCAAGGTTCGGCAGGTCTTCAATGCGCACGATCCATTTGGCGAGGCCATTCTCATCGCTGACAATTTCGGGCTGTGCAAAGGCAAAACCCTGTGGACCGGCGACGAACAGTTGTGGGGTTGCTCCGGCAGGCCTGAACCCGGGCAGGCTTGCTGATATTTCAAGCTGCTTGCTGCCAGCGTCAAAGCTCGCCGTTTTAAGCTCGAAATCGGGCCCCGGAGTTTCCGGAAGCCGGGCGAATGCATCCGCGATCATGATCCGGGCTTGGTCGTCAGAGACGGAGCCTTCGGGCAAATCAATCGTAAATTCGGCCTGGAACGGTACGCAGATCTTTTCGCATATGCCGACGAATGCCAGCGCCCGGAGCACCGCTTTGCCCGATCCGGTGCGACGGAACGTCAATGGAAATCGGATAGGCGCAGTATACCCGGCCCAGATTGCATAGCCGTCATCAACCCGGACCGGCGGCGGATAATGCATGGCGTCGAGATCAATGTTCCGGCTTGCAGACACATCCAGCATCGGCGGAATGCCGGCACTGCCCGGGTCACGCCAGTAGGTTTTCCAGCCCGGATCGAGATCGATATCCAGAATGCCGCCAATCGTACCGTCTTGGCGCGGTGCCGGATCGATCACCAGGCGCATGCGTCCGCCTTCGGTTTCAGCCCAGCCGCTGTCGAGCGACCAAGCGGGACAGATTGCCAGCACAGAAGCCATGAACGGGCCTGCAATCAGCAAGAACAACTGGCGTGGCGGGAAGCGGTTGAGAGATTTGAACATGCAGTCAGTCTAGCGGAACGGAGGGCTCCAAATCCATTCAATCCTTCGAAAAAATGCTCATATTTCCGTGACTGCCACCAGCGCTGCAATCGCCCGGTCCTGGCTTGCCGTTGGCCCCTTTCCAAAACCCCAAAACTTGATAGGCTTGAACAATGATCGGAATTGAAGACCATTTGTCTCGGCGAAAGCGCGGAAGTCTGGACGGGCATTTCCTTGTCGCCATGCCGGGAATGAATGACGAGCGCTTCGAGCGCACGGTCATATTCGTGTGCGCCCATTCCGAGGATGGTGCCATGGGGTTTATACTCAATCGCCCGCAACCTGTTCTGTTTCATGAATTGCTCGAGAAACTGGATCTCGATAATCATCCAAAATCCAGCAGACGCCCCAAGACCAAAGGCAATGATTGCGCTCCGGATTTTCCGATCCAGCTTGGCGGTCCATTGGATGCCGGTCGCGGTTTTGTGCTGCATTCGGACGACTATATGAGTCAGTCGACGATGCCGGTGAATGACGAGCTGTGCCTGACCGCGACGGTTGATATCCTGCGCGCCATCAAGGAAGGCGTCGGGCCACGTCGCGGAATCATGTTGCTTGGCTATGCCGGCTGGGGACCGGGGCAGCTTGAGGATGAGATGTCCGGCAATGCCTGGCTCAGCACCCCGGCAACCGATGACATCGTTTTCGATCCCGACCATTCAGGCAAATATGACCGGGTACTGGCCACCATGGGGATCGCGCCAGCCATGCTCTCAACGCAGACTGGCCACGCATAGTCATTTGACTTCGGCTGCTTTTACAGATCGACCAGACGGCAATCAGTTCGGCTTTGTCACCGGAAACCGCTCCTTGAGAAGCTTCAGAACTGAATCCGTGCCAATCGGGGGGCCGAACAGAAAACTCTGTCCGTAATCGCAGCCCATCTCCGAGAGTTTGACCGCATCTTCCTCCGACTTTACGCCTTCGGCGACCACACGCATGTCGAGCTTCTTGGCCAGATCAACGATGGACCGGATCAGGACCCCGCCCTTGTCTGACTGGTCGACGACCAGTGATCGGTCGATCTTGATGGTCTTGAACGGAAACCGCGTCAGGTAAGCAAGTGAGGAATGGCCGGTGCCAAAATCGTCCAGTGTCAGGCCAATGCCGGCATCCGCCAGCCGTGACAGTGTCATGAGGGCTTGTTGCGGATTGTGCATGACCAGAGTTTCGGTCAGTTCCAGACGAAACAGTTTCGGATCACAGTGCGAGGCCGAGATCGCCTTGATGACGTCATTGCACAGATCGCTTTTCAACAATTGTGCGCTCGACAAATTGACCGACATGAACACAGCAACGTCACCGACGGCCTCTTGCCACCGCGCCAGGTCTTCCGCCGATTGCTTGAGCGAGTACATCCCGAGTTCGAGGATCAGATCGGAGGCTTCGGCAATGGGAATGAATTCGGACGGAGGTACCGTACCACGCTTGGGATCTTCCCATCTGAGCAAGGCTTCAAAGCCTGCGATCTCTGCATCTTTCAGTTCAACAATCGGCTGATACACCAGTGTCAGTTCACGCCGTTCCAGTGCCCGGCGCAGATCGCTTTCAAGCCGCTGGCGGTCCGAACCCACGGTCCTGAATGCAGGCCTGAAAGGTTCGATCCGGTTGCCGCCAAATCTCTTGGCCTGGTACATCGCCAGTTCCGCATCCTTCATCAGGTCGTCGGGGACGGCGTTGTTCTCGACCCAGGTTACCACGCCGATGGAAGCGGTGAGCCTGATGTCCTGTCCGGCGAAATCGATAGGGGCGGAAATGGCTTTGGAGATAGCCTCGGCCAGAGCGGCCACCTTGACGGCATCCTGCTCGGAAACCAGCACCAGACCGAACTGATCGCCTGAAATACGGGCCAATGTGTCCTGTGGCTTCAAAAGCCGTTTCAGGCGCCGCGTCAGCGCCAGCAATATGGTGTCGCCTACCGACATTCCAAGCTTGTCATTGACCTGCTTGAACCGGTCGAGATCGATCATGAACACGCTCGGGCGCACATCCGGGTAGCGTTCGGCCATGCTGATCATGGTCTGAAGCCGGTCCAGAAACAATTGCCGGTTGGGCAATCCGGTCAGATTGTCGTGTACCGCGTCATGCAGCAGCCGGTCTTCCGAGGTTTTTTGTTCGGTAACGTCGATGATGGTTCCCACGCAGCGGATGACTTCGCCGTTGGAACCAAGTACCGGCCGCGCCCTGAGTGACATCCAGTGGTAATGCCCATCTTCGGCGCGCATGCGAAACTGGTGGTTCAGCCGACCCTTGCGATGCTCGAGAAGAACGTCCAGCGTGGTGCGAAACCGGTCGCGGTCATCAGCATGAATGCGTGGCAGCCAAAGCCGTGCCGGTCCTGCTAGCGAACCTGGAGAGAGCCCCAGTTGTGGCGAGAGGTCGGGGGAGGTAACGACGCGGTCGCGCGTCACGTCCCAGTCCCAGACCGTATCGCCGGACCCTGCAAGCGCCATGGCCTGGCGCTCCATGTCGGAAAACAAGCCCTGATGATAAGCGCCGCCGGCAAACGCATGCTGCATCACCGTAAAGCCCATCAGCAGCACGATCAGCACCAGTCCGCCGCCGAGTGCGGGTTGCACAATGTCATTGGCCAATTGTCCGGTTACCGTCAGCCAGGCGCCAAACAGCCAGCCCAGGATCAGCGCCCAGGTGGGGATCAGCATCACCGCCCGGTCATAACGATGAAAGCCGAGATACGTGATCAGAGCGACGCCGGCCAACGCCGTGGTTGCAAAGGACATGCGCGCAATGCCCGACGCCACCGGCGGATCATAGATCGCGACGGCAAAAAGCCCGCCCAGTCCGAGAATCCAGGCTACCGTCACATAGGACAGATTGGTGTGCCAGCGATTGAGGTTGAGGTAGGTGAACAGGAACACCACCAGCCCTGTCGCCAGCAGCACTTCGGTTCCCGAACGCCAGATCCGTTCGTCGCCGGGGGTGACGCTGATAAGCTTCGACAAAAAGCCGAAATCCACTGAGACATAAGCCAGCACGGCCCAGGCCAGCGCGGCTGTGGCCGGAAGCATCGAGGTGCCTTTGACGACGAAGAGGATAGTCAGGAACACAGCCAGAAGTCCGGCAATTCCGAGCACGATACCGCGATAGAGCGTGTAGGCGTTGACGGCGTCCTTGTAGGCCTCGGGTTCCCACAGATAGATTTGCGGCAGATCGGGTGCAGCCAGTTCGGCAACAAAAGTGATGACGGTTCCGGGGTTCAGCGTAATGCGGAAGACGTCGTCCTCGCTGCTCTCGACCTTGTCGAGCGCAAAGCCCTCACTCGGGGTAATGCCCAGGATGCGCGCGGAGCCGAGATCGGGCCACAAAAGACCGGAACCGACAAGCCGGAAATGCGGCGCGACGATGAGCCGGTCGATCTGCTCGTCGGTGACATTGGCCAGCGCAAACACTGCCCAGTCGCCGGAATGCTGCGGTGAACTGGCGCGCACCTCGATTCGGCGGACAATGCCGTCGGCGCCTGCTGCCGTGGAAACCTGAAAGGCCTCGCCGCGCCGCTTGTAGATCTCCGTGGTGGCGGTCAGATCAAGCGCGGTGTCATCCCGGCTGATTTTAACTGGTTCGGTCGCATGCGCCACCGGCGCGAAACCCAGCACCAGACACATGAAAAACAGACCACATGCGATCCTTATGCCGCTGGCGGTCAGGCCGCCGAGGCGTCTGATGGTACTGAAACGGGTTATACATGTCATCCGCCGGAACCGGATCCTTTCGCACGCGCGGCATGCCAATCCTCGGCAATCAGCGCATAAAGCAGGTGATCACGCCAGGCGCCGTTGATTTTCAGGTAGCCGTTCAAGTATCCCTCACGCCGAAAGCCGACATTTTCAAGGAGCCGCTGGCTCCTTGCATTATCGGGAATACAGGCCGCCTCTATCCGGTGCAACCGCATACGGTCAAACACATGGGGAATGAGACATTTAAGTGCGTCCCGCATCAAGCCCTTGCCTGCGTGCTGCTCGCCCATCCAGTAGCCCACTGAGCAACATTCCGCTGCCCCCCGCCGGATCGAACCCAGCGTCACGCCACCGACAAGGCGGCCATTCGTCTTTTGAAAGATAAACAACGGCAGCGCCAATCCGGCCTCCCGATCGGCATCGTAACGGCGGATTCGATACCGGAATGCCGGGCGGGTCAGGTCATCGTCCGACCAGCGCGGTTCCCACGGCGCCAGAAAGTCGCGGCTTGCCGCGCGAAGCTGGCTCCATTCGGCAAAATCACTGGACAGCGGGTGGCGCAGGTAGATGCGCTCCCCGTCTATCCGGAATTCTTCCTGGGCCCGGCCGCGGAATCGAAATACCGGAGGCGCCATGGCAACCTCGAGGCTTTACTCGGCCGCGGCGGTACGCCCGCCGCGTTGGCCAAGTGCATGTGCCATGTCGGGAAGCGGCAGAAGTTTGTCGATCGGCCCAATTGCCGACACTGTGATCGGGGTTTCGAAGAACAGCTTTCCGGCAAGATCGGAAAGCCGCTTTGGTGTAATGTTGACCAGCCGCTCCATCAACTCGATATTGCTGACTGGACGGCCGAACAACAGCATCTGGCGGGCAATCTGGCTGGCTCTGGCCGCCGGGCTTTCCTGCGCCATCAACAGGCCTGAGCGGACCTGTGCCCGCGATCGGTTGATTTCCTGTTCCTCAACGCCATCGGCCGCTTTGGCCAGTTCGGTGAGAATAACCGGAACCAGTTCTTCCAGATCCTCGGCACCGGTTGCGGCGTGAACGCCGAACAGACCCGAATCCGAAAAGCCCCAGTGAAAGGCGTAGACGGAGTAACAAAGCCCGCGTTCCTCACGGACCTCCTGGAACAGACGCGACGACATGCCGCCGCCCAAAATGTTGGCGAGCATTTGCGAGCAATAGAAGTCGCGAACCTGATAAGCGCGGCCTTCAAAGCCAATCATAACCTGGGCGTCCATCAGGTCGCGGCTCTCGCGGTAATCCCCGCCGGTGTAGATTGCTGTCGGAATGGCGCGCAACTGGGTTCCAGTCGGCTTGATCGACTTGCCAAAACGCTCGTCGACAAGTTTGACGAAGGCGTCATGATCGACCGCGCCGGCGGCGACAACCACCATGCGGTCACCGGTATAATGCCGGGCAAGATAATTGCGGATCTGCGCAGTGGTGAAGGCCTTGACCGTCTCGGGCGTGCCCAGAATCGGCCGTCCGATAGTCTGATCGCGGAAGGCGGCCTCGGCGAATTTGTCATAGACCACATCGTCCGGCGTGTCGTTGGCAGCACCGATTTCCTGCAGGATCACGTGTTTTTCGCGTGCCAGCTCATCTTCGTCAATAATCGAATTGGTCAGAATGTCATGCAGGATGTCCACGGCCAGCGGCACATGGTCCTTGAGCACGCGGGCATAATAGGACGTGGTTTCTGTCGACGTCGCGGCGTTGACTTCACCACCGACATTTTCGATCTCTTCGGCGATCTGGCGCGCGGTGCGTTTATGGGTTCCCTTGAACGCCATGTGCTCGAGCAGATGCGCAATGCCGTGCTCGTCGGCGGTCTCGTCACGGGACCCGGACTTCACCCAAACCCCCAGAGCGACGCTCTCGAGATGGGCCATCGTCTCGGTCACGACGGTTACGCCGTTGTCGAGAGTTGTTGTTTTGACTTTCATACGTGTCACTTTCCTCGGGTCACCGTGCAGCCCGCGTCAGGGACAAGATATGGGCTTCCACCTTGTCCTGTTCACTCGGCAACACGCTGAACCGTTCCTCCCGTTTCATCAAATCAGAGAGCCACGACGGGAGCGCGGGGTCAATACCACAGGCTTGTTTTACGGCGTCCGGGAACTTTGCCGGATGCGCTGTCGCCAGCGTTATCATGGGAGCGGAGGGTTTTTCCACCCTGCCTGCGACATGGAATGCCACTGCAGTGTGTGGATCAAGCACATATCCGGTTTCGGCCTGGACATCGCGGATGGTCGCCTTGACCTGGCGCTCGCTGGCGCGGCCGGCGCGGAATTCCTTGCGGATCGCCTTGAGTGCTGTCTCGTTGATGTCGAAAGCGCCCGATTGCTTCAGGCCCGACATGGCCCGGCGCACGGTTTCGGCGTCACGGTCGCTGGCTTCAAACAGCAGCCGTTCGAAATTGGACGATATCTGGATGTCCATCGACGGCGAGGTGGTCGGGCTGACGCCGCGCATCTCATAGCGGCCGGTGCGCATGGCGCGTGCCAGAATGTCGTTTTCGTTGGTCGCGATCACCAGTTTGGCGATCGGCAGTCCCATGCGCTTGGCGCAATAGCCTGCAAAGACATCGCCAAAATTGCCAGTGGGAACCGTGAACGAGACTTTTCGGTCAGGGGCGCCAAGCGAAACGGCAGCGGTGAAATAATAGACGATCTGGGCCATGATCCGCGCCCAGTTGATCGAGTTGACGCCGGACAGGCGCACCTGATCACGGAACGCGCCATGATTGAACATGGCTTTGACCAGATCCTGGCAATCGTCGAAATTGCCCTTGAGCGCCATGGCATGCACATTGGCGGCCTTGGATGTGGTCATTTGCCGCTGTTGAACCGGCGAGACCCGGCCTTCGGGAAACAGGATGAAAATGTCGGTGCGGTCACGCCCGGCGAACGCATCGATTGCAGCGCCGCCTGTGTCTCCGGATGTGGCGCCGACGATTGTCGCGCGTTCACCGCGGTTGGCCAGAACATGGTCCATCAGCCGTGCAATCAACTGCATTGCCACGTCCTTGAAGGCGAGCGTCGGGCCGTGAAACAGCTCGAGAACGAATGAGTTTGCACCGCTTTGCACCAGTGGCGCGACCGCCGGATGCCGGAAGGTGGCATAGGCCTCATCGATCATGGCGCGCAGTGCGTCGGCCTCGATTTCACCCGCGGTGAACGGTTCCATGACGCGGAACGCAATCTCCTGATAGCTTTGGCCGCGCATCGCCCGGATGTCCTTCCGCGTGAATGTTGGCCACTCACGCGGAACATATAGCCCGCCGTCGCGGGCAAGGCCGGCCAGGAGTGCATCGCTGAAACCAAGTGCTGGGGCTTCGCCCCGTGTCGAAATATAGTCCACAGACATGTTCCTCGATGGTGGACGCGGATCGCGCAAGATGAGATAAAGCCGGTCGAATTCTCGCCGCGCGGCTGATATAGACCATGGGCGGTCGTCATGCAAAGGCTAGACGACGTCTGCAATATTCGCCCACGGGCGTTGTGTGAATGAAGGTAGGTATATCGTGTCAAAAAGATTGTTGCGTTTCATCCCGGTTCTGATTGGTGCCGCCGCGATTGCCGGTTGCACATCGTCTGATCCGCGCGCCGTTCTCAATCCCGGTGTCTCTGATCAGCAGACTGCGGTAGATCCGGCGACTAATTTGCCAGTGGTGCAAGGGGCCTGTCCGCAGATAATCCTGCGTGAAGGCACCGCCTATTACACGCGCTACGCCAAGGGCGGCGATGGTGATGCCACCAAGGTCATGCACCAGGCTTCGATTACCGACACCACGCGGCAATGCCGGATCAGCGGCGATCAGATGATTATAACGGTTGTCGCCTCCGGCCGTGTGGTTTCAGGGCCGGCAGGCAAGGCAGGAACTGTCGAGATCCCGGTTCGCGTCGCCGTAGTTGATGGCGAGACGGTGCTTTATTCGGAACTGCAGAAACAGCCGGTCATCCTGCTTGAAGGCATGCCGGCCGAGCAGTTCATATTCACCAATGCCAGTGTTGCATTCCCGGCCAGCGCGGCGAGCTCGGCCAAGCTCTATGTCGGTATCGATCCGGGGCCGTACAACACACCGTAACGGCGATTTTTTCAGATCAGTTCGGACCATCCAGCCAGCGCTTCAACGGTGGCCGGAAGTTCGGCCATACGCCGGATCACGGTCTCGGCGCCAGCTTCAGTCAGCTTGTCGGCGTGACCGGGATAGCTGTGCGAACCGCCGGTGAAACCCACCACGCGCATGCCCGCAGCAATTGCCGCGTGGATCCCGTGCACGGAATCCTCGATCACCAGAGCCTTGGCCGGGTCGACATCGAACTGCTTGGCACCGTACAAAAACACGTCCGGCGCCGGCTTGGTGCGGCCTTCGCCTACTTCCCGCGCCGAATAGACATGCTCGCCAAACAGCCGATCAATCCCGGTGCGCGCAAGCATCATTTTAAGACGCTTCAACTCGGAATTTGAGCAGATGCAGCGGGGTCCGGGGATACGCGAGATTGCCTCGATTGCACCGTCAATGGCAACAACTTCCGATGCGAGCCTCTGGTCGAGCAACTTGTCGGACGCATCAAGCAGTGTGGCTGAAAAGGGAATGCTGGATTCGCGCTCGACCTCGAACAGCGTGTCTTTCCAGGTCAGGCCGGCGAAGCGCTCGGCCACATCTTCCGCGCTGATCGGAAAGCCGGCCTCGGTCAGAAGCTTCGATTCAACCTGCGCTGCGATGATCTCGCTGTCGACAAGGACGCCGTCGCAATCAAAAATGATAAGGTCGAAACCGGGCATGGAACTGCTCCTGCAATTTTTGGGTCGGTGTGTTGGGGAAACGCCACGGGACCTACAGCATGCCCGTACAGCAGGCAAGAGATGCAACGCCAATCGCCCGGGTGCGACCGATATTCGGGGTTGAGGGCATCAATATTGTTGGCATTTGAAGTGAAACGGATCCCGCCGGAAGGCTGACAAAACATCAGGATCTGGGTGAGCAAGCCCCTGTGAATTTTGCTCAGGCACAAAAACAACACGGTCATTTTTAGTCATTCACCAGATGTTTACTCTGTTCGGTAACCATAAGGATCAGTTGTTGCGTATGTGTAGAGTGAGTATCCCATGGCCCGATCCGTTTCGCTTTCTGAAGTCCACACCACCGATGCCGCACGTCAAACCTGGCTCGACACCATCATCAAGGGGGACTGTGTGGCAGCGCTTGAAGCGCTCCCGGCAAATTCCGTCGATGTGATTTTTGCTGACCCGCCTTACAATCTGCAGCTCGGCGGCGACCTTGCCCGTCCCGATCAGTCGATGGTGGATGCCGTCAATGATCATTGGGATCAGTTCGACAGCTTTGCCGCCTATGACGCCTTCACCCGTGCCTGGCTGCTGGCCTGCCGCCGGGTGCTCAAGCCCAACGGCACCATCTGGGTGATCGGCTCCTATCACAATATTTTCCGCGTCGGCACACAGCTCCAGGACATCGGTTTCTGGCTGCTCAATGACATTGTCTGGCGCAAGACCAATCCGATGCCGAATTTCCGTGGCCGCAGGTTTCAGAATGCCCATGAGACCATGATCTGGGCGTCGCCCGATCAGAATTCCAAAGGCTACACATTCAATTATGAAGCCATGAAAGCCTCCAATGACGATGTGCAGATGCGATCGGACTGGCTGTTTCCGATCTGCACCGGAGGCGAGCGCCTCAAAGGCGACGATGGCAAGAAGGTCCATCCGACTCAAAAGCCCGAAGCGCTGCTGGCGCGTGTGTTGATGGCGTCCTCCAAGCCTGGCGATGTGGTGCTCGACCCGTTCTTCGGATCCGGCACAACCGGCGCGGTGGCCAAACGTCTTGGCCGTCACTTCGTCGGTATCGAGCGAGAGCAGGTCTATATCGACGCGGCACAGGCCCGGATCGACGCCGTCGAGTCGTTGGGCAAGAACGAGCTGACGGTGATGACCGGCAAGCGCGCCGAACCGCGGGTGGCCTTCAATGTGCTGATCGAGGCCGGCCACGTCAAACCCGGCGACGTCCTGCACGATGCCAAGCGCAAGCATCAGGCGATTGTCCGCGCCGACGGCACGCTGGTTGCCAACGGCACGGCGGGTTCGATCCACAAGATCGGCGCCGTTGTGCAGGGGTTCGATGCCTGCAACGGATGGACCTTCTGGCATCTCGAAACGCCGGACGGCCTCAAGCTGATCGATGATTTCCGCACCACAATCCGTCTGGAGATGGCGCACGCGGGGTAATTTCCAGCATCCAGATCCGGCGGGCGTCAAGTACCTTCAGTCACCGCCGGTCCTGCAGCGCCCGGGATGTTTCATAGCATCCCGGGCGTTATTCGTTTGTGCCCAAGCGCCGTGCGGCGCGGTGCTTGAAAACCGGCCCCTGAGTGCCGACGGTGCAACATTCCAGTCTGAACAAATTCAGTCTGCCGTTCTTTTTATGTGAACTGAACCAAACCCGTTGCCAAACGTTCTCTCAGGCAAGTCAGACTTGCGTAACCAGCGCTGCGAGTTCAGCGGATCTAAGAGGAGATAGTGGCATGGGTGAAATGATCGACAAGACCAAGGCAGCCGGTAACAAGGTTGCCGGCGCAACCAAAGACGCTGTCGGCAAGGCAACCGACAACAAGAAGCTGCAGGCGGAAGGCAAGGCGCAAAAGGCAAAAGGCACCGTTCAGCACGCATCAGGCTCTATCAAGGGCGCTTTGGGTGACAAGGTTTGACATTTAGACTTGTTTCCTTGCCAACTGGTCGCGGCCCGATTGGGCCGCGGCCTTTTTCCCTTTTACGGTGAGGTTGATCATGAAACCGCAGACGGCTCTCACCAATCCCGACATCGCAACGATTAAGCGCGTCTTGATTGGAATTTTCATTGTCATCGTTGCCCAGGTGTTGTTCGTCGCCCAGGATGTCGTCATGCCGATGGTCCTGGGCGTGCTGATTGCCCTGACCTTGAGGCCGGTTGTGCGCTTTGCCGAAAAACGCGGTATTCCCTCGGGAATTTCCGCCGTTTTGATTATCGTGTTCCTCGCTGGTGGACTCGGGTTTGGCGCCTATTCGCTGTCGGGACCGATAACAGACCTGATTTCATCCGCACCTGAAACGGCTATCAAGGTCAGGGCAAAATTTGCCGAATACCGCGATGAGATCGAAGCCGTGAAGGAAGCGAGCGAACAGGTCGAGACATTGGCGCAAGGCTCGGGTACAACCGCAGCCCAAAAGGTTGTCGTCCAGCAGCCGGCCTTGCTCGCCTCCGCTGCATCCAATGCATTCAGTGGTCTCACAACTTTTGTGGTTGCCTTGATCCTTGCATTGTTCCTGCTCTCGACCGGCACGCTGTTTTACGAAAAAGTCGTCGGCATCATGCCCTTGATGAGCGAAAAAAAACGGGCATTGCGTGTGATCTATGACGTTGAGCGGCAAGTCTCGCGCTATCTGTTCACGATAACCGTTATTAATGCTGGCCTGGGCGCGGTCATCGGCACCTGTCTGTGGCTTTACGGCATGCCAAACCCCATCATGTGGGGCTGCATCGCGGCGATCCTGAATTTCCTCCCGTTTATCGGGGCCTGGGCGGGTGCAGCGGCGGTCGCTGCCACAGCGATGGTTGTCTATCCGACGCTCGGAGCGGCACTGGTTGCGCCAGCCATTTATTTTGGTGTCACGACCCTGGAAGGCAATTTCCTGACTCCGATGATCGTAGGCCGCAGGCTTGAACTCAACATTGTCGCCGTGTTCCTGACCGTCACTGTCTGGGGTTGGCTGTGGGGTCTGGTGGGAGCGCTGATGGCTGTGCCGATATTGGTGGCGATCAAGGTGCTGTGCGACAATTTTGAATCGATGAACGCCTTTGGTCAGTTCCTGTCAGGGCGACCGGCAATAGAGGACGCGGACGTTGTTGAAGAGGGCAGTGCCGGCTGATCAGAAAATGCCGGATGGAACCATTTTGCGGCTCGTGTGTTTGTCACACGAAGTACAACAACGCAGGATGCTTTTGCCATGGCAATTTCAACTCTTCTCATCATTATTCTGATCGTTCTTCTGATCGGTGCGGTGCCGTCGTGGCCGCATGCGCGCAGCTGGGGTTACGGCCCGTCCGGCTTTCTGGGACTGGCACTTTTGATCGTCATTGTGCTTGCACTGACCGGCCGCTTCTGACGCACATGCGTCACTTCAAAAGAGCTACAGCGTCCTTTGCGCATCCAATTGGATACGGGGCGCTGTAATTGGTTCAACGGTGCCCGGTCGCGTCAAGCGGCCGGGCACCCAGATCGCAATTTGCCGGTAATTTGCCGGTCAGGCCGAGATCAGACGCGTCACGTCCTCCCGCAGTGTTTCGGGATCTGTGAACAGCACCGACTGCCATCCCGCTGCAATGGCGCCGTCGACATTCTTTTGGCTGTCGTCAATGAACAGGCAGGCAGCCGGGTCCAGATCGAAACTCTTCGCATGGGTCTCGTAGATCGCCCGGTCCGGCTTGATCAATCCGATCTCGCCCGACACCGTCACCCCGCGCGGAACCTTCAGGAACGGGTATATCTCGCGTGCCTGCTTGAAGGTGTCGGCGGCGAAATTGGTCAGCATGGTCACGTCGCGTCCCTGCTGGATCAGGTCGAGCATGAAATCGACGCTGCCATCATAGGCGTGACTGACCATTTCATGCCAATGGGTGCGAAACGCCCGGATCAGATCCGCCTTGTCGGGAAACTCTTCAATCAGCAGCGCCTCGGCATCGGCCCAGCTGCGTCCGCGATCCTGTTCCAGATTCCATTCATGGGTGCACACCGTGGCGAAGAATTCGTTTCGCTCGGCCTCGTTCGGAATCAGACGGCTGAATGGAGTATTCGGATCGTAATGGATCAGGACTTTGCCGATATCAAACACAATGTGGCGCACGGGCCGGGTGGTCTCACTCATGTCTTGCCTTTTCTAAACAGCGCAGGGAAGGCGGCGCTAAGGGCCTTCTTCATCAGGGTTGGCAGCGCTTCGCCGGGCAGCGAATCAGCATCGCTCCACCAACCTTGATGATCAGCGGCGCTCGTAACAACCGCATGAAACACCTCCAGTCGCAATTCAAAATGTGTAAACACATGTGTTATGACGCCCTTGTGCTGCCACTTCGCAGCGAATGGAGCCGAATTCGCGCCTGTTTCGCCATCCGCCCGTACAGTCCAGTTGGTGGTCGGAACCCCGGTCATGCCGCCGAGCAGGCCCTTGTCCGGACGCTTGACCAGTAGCACTGACCCATCGCCGCGTTCGGCCACGAAGGCAGCGCCAAGGCGGACCGGCTTTGACTTTTTTGCGGGCTTGACCGGAAACTGCTCCTGTCTGCCGGAGGCACGGGCCTGGCACATCTCATCGATCGGACATAAGGCGCAGGCCGGACGCTTCGGCGTGCAGATGGTTGCGCCTAGATCCATCAGTGCCTGGGCGAAATCACCCGGTCGTTCATTCGGGGTGGCAAGAGCCACGGCGGCGCGAATTTCTGTTTTGGCGGCGGGTAGCGGTGTTTCAATCTGCAGCAGCCGCGTGAACACCCGTTCGATGTTTCCGTCCACCACTGCCGCCGGTTGGTCGAAGGCGATCGCAGCTATTGCCGCCGCCGTGTAGGGGCCGATGCCAGGCAGGGCGCGCAAGCCGTCTTCGCTGTCAGGAAAGCGCCCGCCATGCTCGCTCGCCACCACGTCGGCGCATTTTTTCAGATTGCGGGCGCGCGAATAATAGCCCAGCCCCGCCCAGGCCTTCATCACATCTTCGGTGTTGGCGGCGGCCAGGTCCGTCACGGTCGGCCAGCGCGTGGCGAAGGCCTCGAAATAGGATTTTACCGACTGCACAGTGGTTTGTTGCAGCATGATCTCGGACAACCAGACCCGGTAGGGATCGGCTACCACGCCACGTTCCCGTTCAGCCGGGCTGACCCTCCATGGCATAGCGCGCGCGTGCCGGTCGTACCAGGCAAGCAGCAAATCCGCCAAATCAGGATCAGGCGTAGTCTTTGAGGGCTTTGCAGATGACATTGAACTCATGGGGCGGTGCTAGGGGCGGGAATGACAGCAATTAGGGCGCGCCGCAGTGAACGCAAGCCGGGATCATGTCGTGCCGGTCGCCGAGGCGCAATCCGCCCCACAGGTTTTCCCGTGATCATGCGCTGGTTGCCGTTGTCTGGCAAAACGCTTGATCGGGTACTCGACTTGCTCAAACGAAAAGGCAGCGCCCGCATTGATCGGCGCTGCCAATTCGACCGATCCGGGATCGGCAGACTGGCATCCCGCCAGGGACGCCAGCCAAGTTCGTGGTTCAGTCCTGAGACTAGACCCTGCCGCGGCCAGCCAGGAACCAGATGATCAAACCGATCACCGGCAGCAACAGGATGACCAGGATCCACAATATCTTGCGGCCGGTCGAGCCGCCGCCCTTGATGATCTGGAGGATCGCCCAGATGTCGAGAACCAGAATGATGATGCCCAGAATTCCGCTGTATTCAAAACCCATGTCAAAATCTCCAAATATGGTCGCGCCGAACCGCGCTGAAATGTTGCGTTGCATTTAACAAACTGTTTTGTCCGGAAATGGTTCCATCAGGGGAGGGGCGCGCTTTCCATCATCGCCATTTCGCGCTATCGATCACCAGACAAGGTCTGGCCGGGCGATGTGCCGGCTGACATTTGAACAAAGGCAGAGCTGTGGCCAAGCCAAGCCATTATCGCAAGACATTCCAGATCGCGGAGATCGCCAACGGGCTGATCGATCCGATTCTGTCCAAGCGCGCCGGAATCAACACGCTGTTGCTCGCTTCCTGGGATGAGATCGCCGGTGAGCAATTTGCCGGCTGCTCGCGTCCCGAGCGTATCCGCTGGCCGCGCCAGGACGGACCGGATGAAGCCGGCGGCGGGTTTTCGCCGGGCCTGTTGACCATTGCCTGCGAAGGCGCGCGTGCCTTGTTTCTGATGCACCAGGAAGCCGAGCTGATCTCCAGGCTCAACAGCTTCTTCGGTTTTCGTGCCGTCTCGCAAATCCGTATCGTCCAGAAGGCGATTCATGTGCCGACCCGCAAGCCCAAAAGCCGCCCGCTCGACAGCGCAGAAAAGCACCGTCTCGCGGATTTGCTGGCCGATGTGGAGGACCCGAAGCTGCGCGAGTCGCTGGAGCGATTGGGCGCAGGCGTCATCAGCCGTCAGCCAAAACGCCAGCCGTGATCACGGCTCAGTGAACATGGGGCACTTGTTTGGCCACATTTCACGTTATAGGAGTTGGGTAAGACTGGCGTTCGCTGTAACAATATGGACGCCGGGCGCGGCCAGTATGCTGAACGGGATGACCGAACGGATTTGGATGCGTGTCGTAGCAATTTAGAGAGAATGGGTGATTTGATGTTCCGTTTGACGTCCCGATTGACTGCCGCCGCGACGGTATCTCTGCTCGCGCTGACATTGACCGCTTGTTCGGACTCGTCTGACCAGACCACGCAGGCTTCCGACAGTGCCGCTGCCGTTGTTTCGACCGAAACTGCCGCCGCCGGAGTGACATCTGAAATCACCGGAGCCATCGAAGCCGCTGTTGAAGCCCCCAAGGCTGATGGCGATGTCGATATGGCCAAGGTGCTGGAGCAGGGGTCGCTCAAGGATATGGTACTTGGTGAAGAAACCGCACCGGTCACCATCGTTGAATATATGTCGATGACTTGCCCGCATTGCGCTTCGTTCCACGAAGAGAATTTCAAGCCACTCAAGGAAAAATACATCGACAGCGGCAAGGTGCGCTTCATCCTGCGCGAATTCCCGTTCGATCCGCGCGCCGCAGCCGCCATCATGCTGGCGCGATGTGCGCCCGAAGAGCGGTTTTTCCCAATGGTAGATGTCCTTTTCCAGCAGCAGCGCACCTGGGCGACAGCGCCTGATGGACGTGAAGCCTTGCTGCAAATCGCCCGTTTGGCCGGTTTTACACAGGAGTCCTTCGAGGCTTGCTTGACGAACCAGAAGCTTCTGGACGATGTGAATGCAGTCAGAACCAAGGCCGCCAATGAATTTGGGGTGCAGTCTACCCCGACCTTCATCATCAACGGCAAGCGGTATCCGGGGAACATGTCGATTGAAATCATGTCGGCAATCATCGACCCGCTGCTTTAAGCGGGTCAAACACATCAATCCCCTGCGAGTATTTCGCCGGGGATGTTTTGCTGTGCCGATGAGTATGCATGACCGGGAGCTCCGGTCATGAGGTTTACAAAGCTTCGGGTGCTCGGCTTCAAGTCCTTCGTCGAACCCAATGAGTTCGTGATCGAGCGCGGGCTGACCGGCGTGGTCGGCCCCAATGGCTGCGGCAAGTCCAATCTTGTTGAAGCCATGCGCTGGGTGATGGGCGAAAACTCCTACAAGAACATGCGCGCCTCGGGCATGGACGACGTGATTTTCTCGGGCTCCGGCAACCGTCCGGCCCGCAACACTGCCGAAGTCGGTCTCTATCTCGACAATTCCGATCGCACCGCCCCTGCGGCCTTCAATGATTCCGACGAGATTCAGGTCACCCGCCGCATCGAACGCGAATCCGGCTCGGTCTACCGCATCAACGGCAAGGAAGCCCGCGCCAAGGATGTGCAGCTGCTGTTTGCCGACGCTTCCACCGGCGCCCGCTCGCCCTCGATGGTGGGGCAGGGCCGTATCGGCGAGCTGATCCAGGCCAAGCCTCAGGCGCGCAGGCAATTGCTCGAAGAGGCGGCTGGCATTTCCGGCCTGTATTCGCGCCGTCACGAGGCGGAACTCAGGCTGCGCGCTGCCGAAACCAATCTCGAGCGGCTTGATGACGTTACATCCGAGCTGGAATCGCAGATCGAAAGCCTCAAGCGGCAAGCCCGCCAGGCCAACCGGTTCAAGGCCCTGTCTGCGGAAGTGCGGCAGTCGGAGGCAATATTGCTGCACCTTCGCTGGTCGATAGCCAAGGCCCAGGAGGGGGAGGCTGAAAGCGCGCTTTCCAAGGCCACCTCCCATGTCGCCGAACTGGCGCAGGCGCAGATGGAAGCGGCGAAGTGCCAAGCCATTGCCGCGCATAAATTGCCCGAACTCCGGGACGCAGAAGCCGCCGCCGCTGCCGCCTTGCAACGGCTGCAGATCGCCCGCACCCAGATTGACGAGGAAGCCGAACGGATTTCACGTCGCCGCGCCGAACTCGACCAGCGGCTGGCACAGCTCAAAACCGACATTGAACGCGAGGAACGTCTGATCGCCGACAATGCCGGGATTATGCAGCGGCTGTCTGCCGAGGAGGCCGAGCTGAAGCTGGCGCTCGAAGGCAGTGGCGAGCGCTCCGCTGCGCTCAAAACCGTGTTTGAAGCGGCGCAGGCCAGACTGACGGAAAGCGAAACTTCGCTGGGTGTCGTCACAGCCGAGCGCGCTGAAGCAGCAGCTGAGCGCACCCAGCTCGACCGCGTCATCCGCGAGGCGGGCGAACGCAAGGCCCGGCTTGAGCGTCAGATCGGCAGCCAGGATGCCGACCTCGCCACGATCGCCGAGCGCGTTGCCGGGCTGCCCGATCCTGCTGCCAAGCGTCGCGACACCGAAATCGCCGAAAAGGCGCTTGCTGATGCCGAGAGCGCTCTGGCCGGGATTGAAGGAGCGCTTGAAGCGGCGCGCCAAGCCGAGACTGCCGCGCGCCAGCCGGTCACCGAAGCAAAGGCCCGGCTCAATGCCATCGAGACTGAAGCCAAGACCATCGCCCGCATGCTCAATGCCGGCCAGGGCTCGGACCTGTTTCCGCCGGTGGTGGAGAGCATCAAGGTAGATCGTGGCTATGAGACGGCACTCGGCGCAGCTCTTGGCGACGATCTCGATCTGCCGCTTGATCCGGCAGCACCCGCCCATTGGGCGAAGCTGCAAAATGACGGCCAGGACCCTGCGCTTCCTGATGGTGTGACGCCGTTGTCGACCCATGTCCGCGCGCCTTTGGAGCTCGCCCGCCGCCTTGCCCATGTCGGGCTGGTGGCTGATGCCGCCCATGGCCTGGCGCTGCATGGATCGCTCAAGCCCGGCCAGCGGCTGGTCACCCGCGATGGCGCGTTGTTCCGCTGGGATGGCTATGTCGCATCGGCTGACGCACCAACCCCTGCCGCTTTAAGGCTCGGGCAGAAAAACCGGTTGACTGAGCTGGATGCCGAAGCCGTCGAGGCGACCAAGGCACTGCGCCTGACCGAAGAAGCCCTGACCCTGAGCGAGACCGCGGTCGCAGCCCGGGTCGGCGAGGGCCGTCTGGCGCGTGACCTGATCCGCGACGCCAGCGGCAAGCTCAGCCGTGCCCGTGATGAACTTGCGAGTGCCGAGCGTGCCTCGGGTGAGTTGTCAAACCGCCGTGCAGTGCTGACCGAATCCCGCGCGCAAGTGGGCGCGCAACTGGCTGAAGCCGTCACAGCGCTGGAGCAGGCGATGGAATCGCTGAAAGCCTGTCCCGATCTGGCCGGCCTCGACGCGGCGCTGGTGCAGGTCAATGCGGAAGTTGCGACTGATCGCGGCGCGCTGGCCGAAGCCCGCGCCGCCCATGAGGGGCTGGAGCGGGAAAACGCCGGTCGTGTCCGCAGGCTCGAAGCCATCGCATCGGAACGGACCTCATGGATCGAGCGCGCCGCCAATGCCGAAAGCCATCTCGCCGCACTGCGCGCCCGGTCCGGGGAAACCGCGACCGAGGTTGCAGGCATTGCCGATGCGCCCGATGAAGTGGCTGCCCGTCGCCGCGCCTTGCTGACCCAATTGAGCGAGGTCGAAAAACGCCGCAAGGACGCTGCCGACGCGCTGGCGCTGGCCGAAACCCGCTCGCGCGAGGCTGACAAGCTCGCCACCGAAGCCATCGGCGCGTTGTCGCAAGGCCGTGAAGTGCGCGGGCGCACCGAGGAACGCTTGATGGCGGCACGGGAACGCCGCGAAGAGGGTGAGGCCCGCATCCGCGAATCGCTCAATTGCCCGCCACATGAAGCCATGCGCCACACCGGTCTGGCTGCTGATGCGGATATGCCGGATCCGGCCCTGGTCGAACGCAATCTCGAGCGCCTCAAGATCGAGCGCGAGCGGCTGGGCGCGGTCAATCTGCGCGCCGAGGAAGAGCAGACCGAACTGTCGGACCGGCTCAACCTGATCATCACCGAGCGCGAGGACATCATCGACGCGATCAAGAAACTGCGCGCCGGCATTCAGGGGCTCAACAAGGAAGGCCGCGAACGCCTGCTCGTCGCCTTCGATGTCGTCAACGCCCAGTTCCAGCGGCTGTTCACCCATCTCTTCGGCGGCGGCACGGCGGAACTGCAATTGATTGAATCCGACGATCCGCTGGAGGCCGGGCTTGAAATTCTTGCCCGGCCGCCCGGCAAGAAGCCGCAAACCATGACGCTGCTGTCGGGCGGCGAGCAGGCGCTGACAGCCATGGCGCTGATCTTCGCGGTGTTTTTGACCAACCCGGCACCGATCTGCGTGCTCGACGAGGTCGACGCGCCGCTGGACGATCACAATGTCGAGCGTTTTTGCAATTTGATGGACGAAATGGCGTCATCGACTGAGACCCGCTTCGTCATCATCACCCACAACCCGATCACCATGGCCCGGATGAACCGGCTGTTCGGCGTCACCATGGCCGAGCAGGGCGTCAGCCAGCTGGTCTCGGTGGATCTGCAGACCGCCGAGCAATTGCGCGACGCGGGATAATCCATGTGACGCGATCTACTGATATCCGGGCCGCGCGTGCGGTGATGTCAGAACCGGTTTCGATTGAAGTCTGCCATTTGGCGTGATATTATCTGCCAGATGGCAAGGATGCGCGCAATGGAACCTCTGCACACGTCAGGATCGGACCTGGAAAACCAGGTCTCGCTGGCAGCAGTGGATCCCGCCCGCCTGGCGCGGGTCTCCGCCACCGCTTTTTCGCGCATCGTGCAGGCCTGGCGCCTCGGCAATGAGGCCGCGGCACAACTGCTCGACATCAGCCCGCGCACCTTCGCCCGGATGAAAAGCGAAAACTGGTAGGGCCGTCTGAGCCGCGACCAGCTGATGCGTGTCAGTGCTGTCACCGGACTCTACAAAGGCTTGCATCTTTATTTCAGCGATGAGCTGGCCGACCGCTGGGTCACGATGCGCAACACCGGACCCCTGTTTGACGGAAGGACGCCGCTGGAGGCGATGATCGAGGGCGGTCTCCCCACCATTCTCGCCACCCGCAACCACATTGATGCCCTGCGGGGCGGTGTGTGACGCTGCCTCTGGCAACACTGGCGCTGTCCGCAACGGTGCGGCTGATCCCGACGGCCTATTACAAGCCGCCGGTGCTGACGCCGTTGGTAAACGACGCGGAGGACCTTGCCGTCCTTGAAGCCCTCGAAGGGCTCACCAGCCAGCGCCTGATCGCGGAGAAAACCGGGCTTGCCGATCTTGACCCGCGCGAATTGCTGTTTCGCGCCTGGGGACAGACCCATGTCAACGCCGCCTTCGCCTATACCCGCAGCGAAGGCAACCGCTTCAACGACGCGGCGCGCGGTGCCTGGTATTCAGGCTTTGACGATCTCACGGCCATCGCCGAGGTCGCCAATCACCGCAGCCGCGAACTCGAACACATCAACCATTTCCACGACGAAGCCATCTATCAGGCACTGCTTGCAGGCCTGATGGGCGATTTCCATGATCTGCGATCCGCACCGCTTGGCACGCCCTGCCTGTCGCCCGACATTGCGGTCGCCTATCCGGCGGGGCAGGCGCTGGCGCGGGCGATGCGCGGGCAGGGATCACGCGGTTTCGTCTACCGCTCGGCACGCAGGATGGGAGGCACCTGCCTCGTCGCCTTCGAGCCGCATTCGGTGCAGAATGTCCGTCCGGGCGCGCGCTGGAAAATGATTTGGAACGGCACCCGGGATTACACCGTCACCACGGAGTGAGTGTTAGCTCAGGCTTACAGCGCCGAAATCAGCGCATTCGTCACCCGGTCCTGGGTTTCTTCATCGAGATAGGGGTGCATCGGCAGGCTGAGCACGCAACCTGACAGCATATCGGTGACCGGCAATGCGCCGCCGGCGATGCCGTGATGGCTGTAGGCATCCTGCAGATGCAGCGGCTTGGCATAATAGACCGCACTGGGCACACCCTGCTCCTTGAGCTTGGTCTGGATGGCCGCGCGTTCGGCGCCTTCGGGTAGCTTGACCGTGTATTGCGCCCACACCGACTGCAGCCCCTTGGGCACTACCGGCGTGGCGACATGGCTTTCGAGCTGTGCGGAATAGCGCGCCGCGATGCGGTTGCGGGCTTCGATTTCATCATCGAAAATTCTGAGTTTCTCGATCAGGATCGCCGCCTGCATGGTGTCGATCCGGCCGGTCATGCCAATGCGGACATTGTCATACTGGCTGGTGCCCTTGCCGTGAAACAGGATCGAGCGAAGCGTGTCGGCCAGCTCGGCATCATCGGTGAAGATCGCGCCGCCATCGCCATAGGCGCCCAGCGGCTTGGCCGGAAAGAAGCTGGTGGCTGTCGCCATCGCCAGCGTGCCGACCCGGCGGTTGTGGTAGCGTGCGCCATAGGCCTGTGCGCCGTCGCCCAGCACCCAGAGGCTTTCGCGCGCGGCAATCTTTGAGACCGCGTCGTAGTCAGCCGGAATGCCGAAAAGATCCACCGGAATGACGCCGACCGGTTCGTGTCCTGCTTCCCGGGCGTTGGCAATCGCGGTTTCGAGCGAAGCCGGGTCCATGTTGAAGGTGTCGGCATCCACATCAACAAACCAGATATGCGCGCCGAGCCAGGCCACCACTTCCGCCGTGGCGACGAAGGTGAAGGCGGGGCAGAAGACGGCTTGGCCGGGCCGGAGATTCTTGGCCATCAGAACCATGGCCAGTGCATCCGTTCCTGACGAACAGGCAACGCTATACGTTGCCCCGCAATGGGCCGACAACTGCGCCTCAAGTTCACCAACCTCTGGGCCCATGATGTATTGGCCGTGGTCAAGCACCCGCGCAATTGCAGCGTCGACCCGATCGCGGATCAGCGCCTGCTGCGCAGCAAGATCGACAAAACGGACTGGATCGCGGCTGTCAGTTGGCATCGTGGTGGTGTCCCGGGGCTCAAAGCTGATGATATTCTCCGCCGCGAGCCCAACAACGACCGGATTTCACAATCGTGTTAAAGCGCCGCGCCATCCGGGTCCATATGCTATCGCTCGATTGCTGCGGATTATGCCACCGTAACAATCACTTTGCGTTGCTTTTGGTGATGCACCGTGACAGCTGCGGCCCGCCGACGGCATGGGATCATTCCACGCAGCCTGCAAGCCGACGCATAAACCCGGGGCCTGATCCCACTAAGCGATTCTTCAAGATTGGTGGATAGCGCCTCACGGAACGAAACCGTGCAGATGTCCGAAAGGTTGTCAGGCGGCTTTCAATCGATATAGGCGCATGTGCAGCCAAGGGCGGGGTTGACCTTTCAACCACGCACCGCATAAGCCATGCGCATGGCCGGTCAGGTTCATTCTTTCCGGTGAGCGACGCGGAGACTAACGGCATGACGAAATGGGTCTACACTTTCGGAGACGGGCAAGCGGAAGGCTCGGCTGCGGACCGGAACCTCTTGGGCGGCAAGGGCGCAAACCTTGCTGAAATGTGCAATCTCGGCCTGCCGGTGCCCCCGGGTCTGACAATCACCACCGATGCCTGCGTCTGGTATTACGACAATGGCCGCAAAATGCCTGATGGTCTCGAAGCTGCGGTCAGCGATGCGCTTGTCGGCGTTGGCACAATAGCCGGGCGTGCCTTTGGCGATCCGGACAAGCCGCTGTTGCTGTCCGTCCGCTCCGGCGCCCGCGCCTCAATGCCGGGCATGATGGACACCGTACTCAATCTCGGCCTCAACGACGAAACCGTCTTGGCTGTTGCGCGCGATTCAGGCGACGAGCGCTTCGCCTTCGACAGTTACCGCCGCTTTATTCAGATGTATGGCGACGTGGTGATGGGGCTCGATCACGAGGTCTTTGAGGATATTCTCGAAGACGAGAAGGCCCGCCTCGGTCATGAACTCGATACCGATGTGTCCGCCGCCGAATGGCGCGAGATCATCGCCCGCTACATGGCGATCATTGAGGAAGAACTTGGTGTGCCGTTCCCGCAGGATCCACATCAGCAGCTTTGGGGCGCCATCGGCGCCGTCTTTTCCAGCTGGATGAACGCCCGCGCCATCACCTACCGTCAATTGCACGACATCCCCGCCTCCTGGGGTACGGCAGTTAACGTCCAGGCCATGGTGTTCGGCAATCTCGGCGATCAGTCCGCCACAGGCGTGGCGTTCACCCGCAATCCGTCAACCGGCGCCAACGAGCTCTATGGAGAATTCCTCGTCAACGCCCAGGGCGAAGATGTTGTCGCCGGTATTCGCACACCGCAATCGATCACCGAAGCCGCGCGGATCGAAGCCGGCTCCGACCGGCCTTCGCTTGAAAAGCTGATGCCGGAAGCCTTCACCGAATTCCTTGCCATCTGCGATCGGCTCGAACGCCATTACCACGACATGCAGGACCTTGAATTCACCATTCAATCCGGCAAGCTGTGGATGCTTCAGACCAGATCCGGCAAACGGACAGCCAAAGCGGCTTTGAAAATCGCCGTCGATATGGCGGGTGAGGGGCTGATTACGCGCGAGCAAGCGGTGCTGCGCATCGACCCGGCCTCGCTCGATCAGCTTTTGCATCCGACCATTGATCCGCATGCCAGCCGCAACATCATCGGCTCCGGACTGCCGGCCTCCCCCGGGGCTGCGACCGGTGAGATCGTCTTCACCTCCGACGAGGCTGTTGAAGCCGCCAAGACCGGCCGCAAGGTCATTCTGGTGCGGGTCGAAACCAGTCCAGAAGACATTCACGGCATGCACGCCGCCGAAGGCATTCTCACCTCGCGCGGCGGCATGACCAGCCATGCGGCTGTGGTCGCCCGTGGCATGGGGACGCCGTGCGTATCCGGTGCCGGCGGCATACGGATCGATGTGCGAAACGGCACGCTGACAGCGCTCGGAACAACGCTCAGGGCAGGCGATGTCATCACGCTTGATGGCTCGTCCGGCCAGGTACTCAGGGGCGCGGTGGCAATGCTGCAGCCTGAACTCTCGGGCGATTTCGGACTGATCATGGAATGGGCCGACGCTACTCGGCGGATGAAAGTCCGCACCAATGCCGAAACACCGGCCGATGCCCGTGCCGCGCGCTCCTTCGGCGCCGAAGGCATTGGCCTGTGCCGCACCGAGCACATGTTCTTTGAGGGCGACCGGATCACCGCCATGCGCGAGATGATTCTCGCCGGCTCCGAAGGCGGTCGCCGAACCGCACTGGCAAAACTGTTGCCAATGCAGCGCTCCGACTTCATCGAGTTGTTCGAGATCATGAAGGGCCTGCCGGTCACCATCCGTTTGCTCGATCCGCCGTTGCACGAGTTTCTGCCCAAAACCGATGAAGAGATCGCCGAAGTGGCGAGCGTTATCGGGGTTTCGGTCGAAAAGCTCAGCCAGCGCGTCGACGAACTGCACGAGTTCAATCCGATGCTCGGCCATCGTGGGTGCCGCTTGGCCATTTCCTATCCGGAAATCGCCGAAATGCAGGCCCGCGCCATCTTTGAAGCCGCCGTTGAAGCTGCCAAATCCACTGGCGCACCGGTTGTGCCGGAAATCATGGTCCCGCTGGTCGGCCTTCGCGAGGAGCTTGACTTCGTCAAGGCGCGGATCGATGCCGTGGCGCGCGAAGTGATAGGCGAGGCCGGCGTCGACATCACCTATCTTGTCGGCACCATGATCGAACTGCCGCGCGCCGCCATTCGTGCCCATGCAATTGCCGAGGTTGCCGAGTTCTTCTCCTTCGGCACCAACGATTTGACCCAGACCACCTTCGGCATATCCCGTGATGATGCCTCATCGTTCCTTTTGACCTACCAGCAAAAGGGCATCATCGAGCAGGACCCCTTCGTCACGCTTGATATCGACGGTGTCGGCGAACTGGTTCGTATCGCGACGGACAAGGGCAGGGCGACGCGTCCTGACATCAAGCTCGGGATCTGTGGCGAGCATGGTGGTGATCCGGCATCGGTGAAATTCTGTGATTCGCTCGGTCTGGATTATGTCAGCTGTTCGCCGTTCCGGGTGCCCATTGCCCGGTTGGCGGCAGCGCAGGCGGCAATCGAGAAAACACGCAGCGCATAAACTCGACATCGCATCGGCGTTAAAATGCCAATGAATCTGCGAAGAGGAATGCTGTTCCAATAATCCGGAGGCCTTGAGAAGAAAAAACCACTTCTCTTCGACGCGCGGCAAATGCCGCCCATCTCATCACTCGCCATAGATTGTATTTTGCCGATACAATTCATGGAGACTAATGCGATGGATCTCGTACCTCTGATCGATCTTATCGGCGAGCCACAAACAGCACTTGTTGGCGGCCTCGTTCTTGGCCTTGCATTTGGCGTGTTTGCCCAGCGCAGCCGCTATTGCACTCGTTCGGCGGTTCTTGCTGCCATGGGCGAGAGCGACCTCAAACCGCTGGCAACCTGGGCCGCAGGATTTGCAGCCGTCATTCTGGCGGTGCAGCTTCTGCTCGGGTCGGACCTGATCAATGTCGAGGAAACCCGGTTTTTCTCCACGGCACAGAGCCTGTCAGGCGCCATCATCGGCGGCCTAGTGTTCGGTATCGGCATGGTGCTGGCGCGTGGCTGCGTGTCGCGGCTTCTGGTGCTTGGCGCTTCGGGTAATCTGCGCGGCGTCTTTTCGATCGCCATCATCGCGGTAACCGCACTCGCCACCTATAGCGGTGTTCTGGTGCCCCTGCGCGACAGCATTGGCAGCGTCTGGAGTACAGCTGCAATCGGCGACAATGATTTGCTCGCACTCACAGGTCTTGATCGTTGGACAGGCATTGCCCTTGGCGCAGTCCTGGCCATCGTTGCCCTCGGGTTCGCGATCAAGGCGAAGCTGTCGCTCTGGCGGCTTTTCGGCGGTGTCATGATCGGCCTCACAGTTGCTACCGGCTGGTATTTCACCTGGCAGCTGTCAACCCAGGTGTTCGAGCCGATCCAGGCCGAAAGCCTGTCCTTCATCCGTCCGCTTGCCACCACCGGCGAACTGGCGCTTGAAAGCGGATTTGCCGGGCTCGATCAGGGCGTTCTCCTGGGTGCTGTCATCGGTGCATTTGTCGCCGCACTGCTTTCGGGTGAGTTCCGCATCTCGACCTTCTCCGAGCCGGGTGTGCCGTCAATCTGGCGCTACGCAGCAGGATCGGTGCTGATGGGCTTTGGCGGCATTCTGGCCGTCGGCTGCACCATCGGCGCTGGTCTCACAGGCGGTTCGGTGCTGGCGGTGTCTTCGCTGCTCGGCCTGGCCTCGATGATTGGCGGCGCGGCGCTGACCCAGCTTGTCTTGCGCTCCGTGGCGCGCGAGTCTGCCAGCCCGTCCGCAATCATTGCTGCGGAGTGATCCTTACGGTCTCCGTCCCTGCTTCAACCACGAGCCGGGGCAGGGATGACAGATTTTGCCACTCAGCACACTCGCCAATGGCCACCACCGGACAATCGATCCCGTAGAGCATCTGCGCCACAAGCGCGCCGGTGGCGATGATGGCGTCATTTTCAAGCAGGATGATCGCCGCGGGCGCAGTGCCGAGCCGGATCGCCTCGGCCAGCACCGATGCGCCGGAGGACGAGCCGCGGCCGCGCTCCATCAACAGGATCGCGCCTGACAGACAGGCCCCGTTCTGCGGGTGAAACCGGTCGATCACCGTGCCGCTGGCGCTGTCAAACCCGCCCCAGAAGCTCAAGGGATCATCAAGCCGAAAAACCGGGCCTTCGGCAGTGCCGTGCACCAGAGCGCGCGCACTCATGACCGCACCACCCGTCCGGCCTTGGCCGACAAAAGCGTGTCGGCAAGGGTGCCGAAGGCGACATCAATCCCGAGGTTTCCGGGTGCGTAATAGGCCCATTTTCCGGAATTGGTCATCACTGCCCCCGACAGATCCCGGATGATCGACGTGACATAGGTGCAAGTGTCGACAACCACGGTGACACCGGCCCGTTCCAGCCGCGCGGCACGGCCATCTTCGCTCAGCTGCTGCCATTCATGACGTCCGGTGTTGATGTAGATAGGCACGGAAAACGGCGCCAGATCGAGCATCGGAATCAGCCTGTCAAACTCGGTCAGTGAAAAATGCGGTGTTCCAAGCGCCACTGCCGTGAGGGCCGTGCCGTCGGGCACGGTGCAGAGCTTGGCCAGAATGTCCGAAATGTCCGCCGGCCCGAGCCGCGCCACGACAGGAATGTCTTCCCCGCCCGTCGCAGTCTGAAGATCCGGCGCTTCCGGCGTCAGGCCGACGGCATGAAACATCGCCACACTGCCCGATGATGCAGCGGCCGCACCAAGTGCCTTGAGATCGTCCTCGCTCGTGCAGGCCGGCAGTCCGGTGATAGCGGCAATCGTGTCGCCGCATTGCTTGCCGACAATCAGTCCGGCCGCCACTGCAATGCCGCCTGCTTGGTCCGGGCCGGCATCGGCAAATCCGCTGATCTCGACGATCACGCGCGCGAGCCGGTTTCTGGGCCGATGCAGGCCGTAATCAGGAACCCGGCCGGTCAACGCGCAGGCCAGATCGATGAAGTCGCCATATCGGTTGGTGCGCGCACCGATGACAGAATTGGCAAATACGATGGCGTTGGATTCGGCCCAGGCCAGCTGATCGCCGAATTTCGGCCTGAGCAAGGTCTGGTAGGGCGCACAGGTGAAGCTTGGCGTGCAGCCAAGTTCAACATGAGCTTCCATCAACCGCTTTCCGGCAGCACCAATCGCAGGGTCGCCGATGAATAAATCCGGGTGGATGAGATCGACCGAGCCGACATTGAGGGTGGTGGGAACCTTGACGCGGCCCTCCAGAGCCACGAAACGCTCGACGAAGTCGAGACTGGCCTGCCCATGATACAGGCATCCATCGACATGGGCGCTGGCGCAAGGCAGCAGACGCCTGGCGCCGACAGCCTGGGCGAATCGCACCACAAGGCCGAATGCATCTGCAGCCGCTCGCCCCTGCCGGCCCTCCATGATGTCACGATCTGTCTGCGTCAATTCCACTTGGCTATCCCCGCGCTTGAAGTGCGGAGACTAAAGCATCGTGTGTAACAATGTGCAGCGATTTTGCGAGTTCAGCACATAAAAATCGAGTTGAATTCACTCACCCCGATCCGTCCGGATGCACCACGTTCCGGCTTTTGCGATGGCTGTCAGTGTGCAATCAGATCATGGCTGGATCCAAGAATGTCAGAGCTTTTCCAGCACAGCGACAAAGGCTTTGGCGAACCGCAGCAGGTCAGCAGTTGTATCATCAGGTTCCACTGCCCAGGCTTGGTCGCCATCATTGCTCAGCAACACGAGGCCAAACCGTCCGCCATTTTCGCGCGACAGGCAGACAACGGCAATTCGCTGCGCATCGTCCAGTAGCCCGGATGCAGGCAGATCAAACAGGAATTCGCCGTTTACGCGCTTGGCGGCTTCGCGAACGGCTTCGCAAAATCCGTTTCCGCCGACGTCATTGAGGTCCAGCGCCAGATCAAGTTCAACCAGATCCAGCGCCATCGGGGAGCGGGTGGCTTCGCTTGGGCGGCGCAGAGATGTTGGCTGCGTCACGCCCACGGATGTTGAGGCAGGCTGCACTTGGCCATGCATGGGCGTTGATGTGGCGTCAGTCGCCATGGCGGATCTCCTTGAAAACCGTGGACCTTGTCCGGGTTGATCTACCCCCGGAAACGAGGATTGCTTTCAAGCATGGCTGAAGTGAGGCGCTTGCCGCGACTGCCCTGAGCGGCTAAGGAATTCCACCTCATCCATGCGTGCAGTCCCGCGCGCCTCTTGTCCCGCAGACCCGGTCGTCACCATGCCCTTCCGACCTCACCGACCGCAATCCATCGCCGCCAGTTGGTCGCGCAGGCTTGGCCGATTCGCCCTGCTGCTGGCATTGATGGCTTTGGCACTGCACCGGGCGGGCATACTGGTGCTGCCCAATGCGGTTGCTGCCATTTTGCTGGCGTCGGTTCTGGCGATCTTTGTGCTGGGACTGTCGATGATAGGCTTTTTCATGCTCTGGCATGTCGGCGCCAAAGGCGGCCATGCGTCTTTCAGTGGCCTGGTGATGGCGCTGCTGGTGCTGATCCCCGTCGGCATTGCGGCCAGCCGCTATGTTCTTCTTCCCACGATCCATGATGTGTCGACAGATATTGTCGACGCGCCGGAATGGCTTGAGCCACCAGTCATCACCGCGTCCTGGATGCGGCGGTCGGATGGCGGTGATCCGGCTGCACGAGACTTGCAAATCATGGCTTATCCGCAGGTCACCGGGCGACGCTATGAGGGCGCCATCGACCGTGTGCTTCTGGCGGTGCGCGCGGTGGTGGAGGAAAACAAGTGGACGCAGGTTGCCAATGTCGGAGTTGAAGCGCTGGTCGATGGTCTCGAGCGGACGACTGAGCAAGCAGGCGAGAGCGAGGTCACATCCAGTGGCGAGGTTGACCCTGCGCGGGCCCCCATCCCCCTGCCGCGCCCGGACATCGAGAACCAGCCGCTTGCAGCCCAACCCACATTCGCCCTCGTGCAATACGCAACCAAAACCCTGATCCTCGGCATTCCGCAAGATGTGCTGATCCAGCTGGTCGAAGAGGAGGAAACCACCTTTGTCGACATGCGCGCCGCAACACGGGACGGAGACCATGATCTTGGTCTGAACGCCGAATTGCTGAAGGACTTTCTGCGCGACCTCGATATCCGGTTGCTCGGCATTGCCGGCGGCTAGATACTGACGCTACAGGGTTCACCCTACAACTCCTAAGCCGCCCGGTATTCGCCGTTGATCGCCGGCGGTCCGTCGGTGACGACCTCGCCGCGGCTGACCAGATCCTCCAGATGCGCCAGCACTGACAATGCCGCCGCTCCATGCAGCCGCGGATCGGTGCTGCGGTAGATCACCTTGACCATCTCGCTGATCAGCCGGTCGCCCTTTTCAATTCGACCGAGAACGGCGCGTTCGCGCATCCGCCGGTGCGTTTTCAGCGCCCGGACAAATTGCCGTGGCTCCTTTACCGGTCCGCCGTGACCAGGCAGGTAGCCGCGGTCGTCGCGTGCGGCCAGCATGTCGAGCGAAGCCATGAAATCACTCATCGCGCCATCGGGTGGAGCAATGATCGATGTCGCCCACGCCATGACATGATCGCCGGAAAAAACGAGGCCGGTGCCCATCAGCGCGAAGGCTGCGTGATTGGCCGTATGGCCCGGCGTGTGCAAGGTTTCCATGGCCCAGCCGTCGCCACTGATCACGTCGCCATGCAGAGAGGCGACATCCGTGACAAAATCCATGTCCGAGCTTTCCTTGAGCGGATTGACCTCGCCGGTGAAAAGCGGGCGCGCGGCGCGGTGCGGCCCCTCGGCGACAATCGTAGCACCCGTGTCAGCTTTGAGCCGCGCGGCCAGTGGTGAATGGTCCTTGTGGGTGTGGGTCACGAAGATGTGGCTGACCGGACGGCCGGCAATGGCAGTGACCAGGGTCCGCCAATGGCTTTCATCTTCCGGCCCCGGGTCGATCACCGCCAGTGTGTCGCGGCCAATTATATAGCTGTTGGTGCCATGGAAGGTCATCGGACCGGCATTGGGTGCGGTCACCCGCAGCACATTCTCGGCAACAGCCACGGCATCACCATGGGCCGGCTCGAAAGCCTTGTCGAACTCCGGTTCTTTCACCAATGTCTCCAATTTCCGCAATGGCTTGGCTCAATGCCAAAGCCCTTTGCCATGGCCAGTTGTGGATGGCCGTTGATTTTGGCGGGACTGTCTTGCTGTCAGCCCCTTAAGTCAATATACCGATTTGAAGGCGTGACTGCGCCAGCATGCCAACCAACTGGAGAAAGATCCATGGCCATCGCCCCCGCTCGCTCCCTCGTCGAGTCTTTCGCCCCTGAAAGCACAGCCGCCCGCTACGCGACTTTTGGCGCTCTTGCGCTGTTTGGCAGCATAGCCATCGCCATTGCCGGCAAGATTACCGTTCCGTTCTGGCCTGTCCCGGTCACGATGCAGACGCTGGTGATTTTTGTCATCGCTGCTGCTTTCGGTCGCAAACTCGCGCTTGCAACGCTTGCCGCTTACCTGATTGAGGGTGCCGCCGGTCTTCCGGTGTTTACCAATGGCGGCGGTCTTGCCTATTTTGCAGGTCCGACAACCGGTTATCTCGCCGGTTTCGTTATTGCCGCCGGCCTGACCGGTTGGGCCGCCGATCGCGGGTATGACCGCAACGCGTTCAAGCTGTTCGCCGTCAACCTGACAGGCACCGCCATCATCCTGCTTCTCGGCGCAGCCTGGATCGCAATGGTCTTCGGACCTGACAAGGCGCTTGCCTGGGGCGTTGGCCCGTTCATCGCCACCGACGTGATCAAGGCAGCGTTGGCGGCTGCGGTGGTTCCCGCTGGCTGGCAGATCGCCAACCTGCTGCGGCGCTAAGCCGAAACACACTTCGAAACTCGGGCTTTGTTCGGGTGACTGAATGAGTGACCCGCGTAGCGTGATGCTGCGCGGGTTTTTTGATGCACTGAATTTCCTTGCCGAGGGATGGTTTCGCCGCTTGTGATCGGGCGCGTCTTTTGCTATCCCGGCGATGCTTCCGGAGATTTCCGGGATGCGCCCGGCGATTGATCCACGCGTCGGGCTGAGTGTTGGGGCGTAGCCAAGTGGTAAGGCAATGGTTTTTGGTACCGTCACCCCTGGTTCGAATCCAGGCGCCCCAGCCAACTCATATTTATTGTTTAAAATCAAATAGATAGATTAAATTAGAAAACGCCAAGTGTTACAGTTTTGTGGATGATACAAGCGTATCAGCCACCCTCCGATTTTACACCTTGGGATAACAATTGGGAAAAACCCTATTTTTCTGCGTTCCGACGCTGATCTGCTGGGTTTACGCTTCGCAAGCGGTCGCACTTAGCCAATCCTGGATTCAAAGCAGGAAGTGTCGATCCGGCTTCGTTTCCTCGCAAAGCAGTATTTTTGACCAATCAATCGGCTCGTCGAAACCAAGTAAGATAGGCGGTCGACCGCGTAGATAGTAGTTATGTTGTTTCTTCAGACCTATTTCAACAAGTTCGCGAACATGTATGATACAACCTGAGAAGTCGCAATTTTCAAACGAAAATTCAAATTCTTTGTGATTTCTAAGCGCGATGAGGGAAGAAACAGAACCTATATCGCAATTCGAAAAACTACACCGGTAGAACCGATCATCTACATTTACTGGTCGCCATCCGCGAATTTCAACATTATTGAAATTAACATTGTCGAGATTATCTATTTCATAGTGAATGTCGTAATCGAAAATGCCACTCTTGTACTGAATAGATGCGAATCCTGGGATAAAGTTCCAATAAGTGACGTAGTCGTCATCATAGTGATTGTCAGGATCATAGTTGGTGCAGTCGAATGAGATTTCGCGCCCTGTGTTCACACCATTCTGCTCGCCGCTTCGCATCGCGCCAGAAATTTGAGAACGATGACGGTTGCTATGATTTTCTGACATTCGGTCCTCTACAAAATCTGCAAGTAAGCTCATACCTTGAAAAGCATACCCCTTATCTGGACCTGATATTAGAACACCGAGTGTAGCGATTCCCGCAGAGACGTGAGCCGGTTTTTCGACATCCGCAAGCAACTTTGCACCCTCCTGCAATAGTTTTGCACGACCTTCGTTTTCTGACTGATTCGCCTGACGTGTATTGATAGAACCACGCCAACCTGCTGTGCAAAAAGTCACAAGAGCGAACAATGCGACTCCGAAGGGAGCTAGCACTTGCGCACTCTTTACGTCTTTTTCGGGGTCAAACCCATCAGCGAAAATCCAAAGGAATGAGCATAGGACAGCGAGTGCCGTGAATATCGCGCTGGTAATAGCAAGTGTATACCAGTGATTTTCGGATATCGCAGGCCAATCTCCAACGCCACGTTCATCACTTTGCTTGCTCATGCGGATGCTTCCCAACTTAGCCGACTCATGATTGAAAAGAATATCCTAAAACTGTAAGCCCGCCGAATGAGACCGGCGGGCTTGCGATAGTTAGGTGGATTGAAGCCAAACAACGCTTTCGTCATAGTCCGTCCATGCCAAATGCTCATCTTTGAACTTCTGCAAGCCGGGTTCTGTCTTGATGGCGTCAGCGACCCGACTGCGAACCGTATCGGCGTCAATGGTGCCATGCAGGTAGTCGGCAAGGATTTCTTCGAAAACGGCAGGCGTGTCCTTCGGCATCGGCATTATGCTGTCCCCTTCATTTCCATAGCCTGTAACTCAGGATCGGGGGTCCGAATAACATCTACAACATGATAATCGAGGTTCGATTTGTTGTAGTGAGCCGCGATGAAGAGGCCGGACGGAGAACTGTTGAAAATTTCGACGAAGAACTCATCCGTTTCATAAATGCTGTCGGCCATTGTGTCTTCGGTTCCTGTCCGCCCATGAAGGCCGTTGATGAAGCTGTTGAACTGTTTCCGTTCCATACGTTCATGAATGCGCTTGACGGGGATTTCAGGCTTCTCGATTTCATCGCATAAGCTTTTTGTGCATTCTATCTGTTCTTCAAAACTCAATTTCAGCGGTTGCGGGCTTCGAAGTTCGTTCTGCAATTGAGCGCTGTGAAGATTGAAGGCGGTTACCATGGCCATCAGATCATCAGGCACGTTACCGGCAGGCTCCAAGGCCCCTATTGCCATCA
Organism: Hoeflea sp. IMCC20628; assembly: GCF_001011155.1. NCBI lineage: Bacteria > Pseudomonadati > Pseudomonadota > Alphaproteobacteria > Hyphomicrobiales > Rhizobiaceae > Hoeflea > Hoeflea sp. IMCC20628. Next base: position 2,855,833 of record NZ_CP011479.1, on the reverse strand, counting down.
ACAATTCACCCCCCCAATTTTCCAAGTGGGAACGGTGAAGCTCGGAGACTTCTTCATATTTCGAATAGGCGTCCTGCAATTTGTTGTGTCGCGAGCTTGCTAGCTTGAAACTCTCCGCAAGCTGCGCATCCTTGTGCATTGTGGCGGGTGTGGATGGTGTGTTATTGTCGTTTGTCATCGCTAAGTTTCCTAAGTTGGTGATGTCTCTAATGTGTGGACTGGCCAAGCGGTGCCTGAGAAACGTTGCTTGGCCAGTCCCTTTTTAAATGGCTAATCGCCCGTCACTTTCCACTGTGGAAATGACCACCGGACCTGCTTATCTAGCCGGGCCAGCATCTTTTTCAGCCGAGCAATGTCAGCTTCCTTCGCCTTGGCCGCGACGGGGTCGATGGGTTGTGAGTTTGCATGTAGTTGAAGCTGTGCGTCTATTTCCTCGCGTTTATGTTTGTTGATGAGCGCCGCCAAGCCGCTGGCAGCGTCGATAAGGCAAGCCACGGTCATTTCTGCCCGTTGGAGTGAGTTGCTAGCGTCGGGCAGTTCGGAGAATTTCAATTCATCCGCAAATTCTGCTGGCCCGTCATGGTAAAAGTCCGGGATCGGAATGCTCGCTATCAATAGCGGGATTTCGAAGTCTTCGACGTTCGCGTCATCGGCGTAGAATTCCGAAAATGGACGCGACGCAAGATTGCTCACTGCATCGCCAGGTGCCTTCTGAGCTTCCCGCTTGCGCTTGGTATGCCTTCGTTGTCGTTCTGCATTGCTGAGTGCCATGACTTTCTCCCATTAAGGAGCGTTATGTTCTAATCATAACGATTTGTCAAGTGTTAGCTTCAGAGCATAACGAAACAGGGCGCGGCCTAACCGGCAGGTTCATCGCTGCGAATGCTGTCGGGCCAAATCCGGGCAGTCTCGCCAAGGATCATCTTGAGCCGGTCGGTGCATTCGATCTCGAGCGCTGAAGGTGTGAGCTTCAGCAGTGCTTCGATGAGGTTCTGGTAGGTTGTGTCTGAAAGGTAGGTGTCGGTTAGCATTGTGCTCTCCTTGGTTGAGGTGAGCGCTATAACTGAATCTTGTGGATTCTCATGTCAACAATAAAAATCAAATAAAATCAAATAGATAGGTAAGTCAAAATTGACTTATCTGATATAAATGGCCGGAAAGGACGAATCCAAACCGGCCATTATGTTGATTGTTCATTTGGAGTTTCATGAACATGTAAACTATATATCAAATATTGTTTTTATGCAATATTAAAAAACTATATCAATCGATCATAACGATATTTGTGTATTCAGAAAGAAGTTTCGTTCGACGCTTGTTGTAGAATATACATGATTCAGAGCGAACATTGTTTGATGCGTAATACCAATCACCGGATATTGGCCTCTTAATGATCGAGAGATATCCGGCTTTTGGCTGGGTCTTATAGGATTCTTTTGCGCAGTAGTTAGCCCACACCACTGTTGGTGCTTCTCTAATCTTAACTTGATGCTGACGGTTCTTCGTCCATTCTCCACCGGCCCGGCGCATGGCTTTTCGAGCTGCTTGGAAATCTTTGGCTGCGAGATTCACCTCGCCATGAATATGCAGCCGTTTCCGGTCTGTTAGCTCAAACACGAACCAGAGATCGACCTTCCGACCAAGTGCAGCTTTGAGCTCACGGTTAAGGCGATCGGCCAGGTATTTGGTAGCGGACTTGGCTGCCCGCACCTTTGCTTCTATCTCCGGCGATAGGTTGAGCGTAAAGTCCGCCAGGTTGCCCGTGGAGTGCATTGCGCGGTGAAACCACTCGATGCGAGCCTGATCCGACAGATCGCGCCACAAGGCTGGTTTGCGGTGATTTGTGAGGTGTGGGGTTTCTATGTTGTACTGACGCCAGAAGCGGTCGGAGTGTTCGCGTTCTTTGTCGGTGAGTTGTTCGGGTGTGGTCTTGGGCTTGTTGTTGGTCTGGGGTGGCTTATTGATAGAGATGACTTTGGTTGGTTGTGTAGGGCGTGAGGGGGGTATTACGTATGTAACTGAAATGCCCCCTTCAGCCACCGCTTGCTCGAATGCATCAACCGCCTGAAACAACGGGTGAAATTTGCCGTCGCGATAGGCCGATTTCACCCGCTTCTGTTTCGCATTTTTGTCAACATTTGCCACGGCTTTAATTGGCTGCCTTGCTCAAATTGGCGGCAAAGTCATTGGCGACCGAGCGGGAAACGGTCTTCTCCGCGCCGGTATCAAGGTCCAGAAGCTTGACGCTCATTCCCCTTCTCACAGCGCCGAGATTGGCGTCTGAAAGAAATGGATTGTTCTTCGATGGCTTCAGAATGGGACCGGTAATGCCCCTGATCGTATCGGCATAGGATTTCGCCAGGTCGCGTGTGAGTGTCTTGGAGAAAGTGCCGAGGTCAAGCTTGACCCTGTCGCCAGCGCGCTCGACTTTCATTCCAGGCACTTCATCAGGCAAATTCCCCTTAGCGATCTGTTCGTTGATGAACATCGCGATGCAATCTGGTATCTTCATATTCAGATTTTTAGAGAGTGCGCTTAACTGCTGAATTCGCTCTGCAGGTAGTTTGATATGGTTCGCCATGACGGGCTCCTTATTGTGACCACCAATATACACGAAACAACAGAATCCAGCAAGGCCCGACAAGAGATCGCGGGTGCGGGTTATGGCGGAATTTGCGTCGACACATTCGGCCCTTAACCGACTTTCAAGGGTTAGACAGCGTATGAACGGTCGCAGCAATTTTGTACTTAGGCGGGGGGGGGGCAGCCAAGGGCTCTCCCCGCCTATCAAAGCGAGACTTATGGCTTGATTAGGCAATCCAAAACGGATTTGAGAAAAGCAACGATCTATGCGAGCCTCTCGCCTTAAAGATTCCTATCTATTTCAGATGAATGGGGCAAAGATGGCAAATCAACTAATACTCTCAGAGGACGGAGACGGTGAGGGTTCCTCAGGTTTTTCTTTTCGCGTAAAGCGTGAAAAAATTGGAGATTTTGTGAAAAGCCTATTGGGGCAACCTTATGAAATTGAGAGGCCCATTAAAGGTCAGTTCGACTTAAATAAAGAAGGTGTAAATCATCTAATTCAGCTCATTGAACAAAGAATTGCTCAACAGAACGAATTTGACTTAATCGAGTTCAATGCAAAGATTGGTTACGCAGATGGGCATATTCGTACTATCTCGAACATTGAAACATTTTCAAGTTACGTTGACACATCAAATTCAGAAACTGTATCTATCAAATTTATTATTACGTATTTAATTTTTTTCCCCGGAAAAGAGATACCAGAAAAACAAGAAATCGATTTTAAAGCATTTTCTTCTCACAATTTTTTGAGTAGATCGTATAAACCTGGGGTTTTTATTACTGGGAGTAATTACGATACTTATGGAATTGTTTATTTGATAAGATCTACGGAGCGAACATGGGCGGAAGACATAGATAATATGTTAAAGGCGTCATTAGACGATTTTATCATTGATGAAAAAACTCCATACAAGCTTATAAGTATTGTAAGAAGTATTTTTGTTTCAATTTTTCTTGCGTCCTCCGTTGGTGTTCCTGTAATAGTGGATTACTACAGAACAAAAGCGCAAATAGACAATATAATTACTCCAATTTTTAATAAAAATGACGGAATTGAAAAATTTTATAGCTCAACAATAGAGGTATTGAGGAGATACCTTGAGGTTGGGCCATCTGCATTTCAAATATTGTATTATATAATATTTTTTGCATCAATGATTTTTTTCTCTATATGGGTAGGAAATTCCGGAAGTAAGAAAAAATCTTATGTTGTACTAAATAAAAAAGCGGAAAAAAGTATGAAAGAGTTTCGCTTTGAACAGAGCAAAGAACCCTTTAGGCTTGTTCGTGACGTATTTATAGGGCTTATTGTGTCATCCGTAGCAAACTACGCTTTCTATTTCGTTACAAAAATTTAGAATATAGAATCCGGATGGATTTGATTACCTCTTTCCGTTGTTCAGCATGTTGCCAGGCCGCATCTGCACGCGCAACTCATCAGCCACTACGCCGCGCATGGTGCCCTCAAGTTCGCGCTGCATTTTCTTGGCCAGGTCGTCGTTTTGATCGGGTGTGCCGGCGGAGCCTTCAATCGTGATCGGTGCACTGATCGAAATTGTCTGCGCAACATTCTGGTTCGCTGGCTGAAAGTCCGGCTTCAGGATCGACGGTGCCGTGCCGACATATCCCCCGTCCGCAAAGCCGCGCAAAGCACTTCCATGTAGCGCAGTAAGACGGTCGATGCCGATGTTCTTGGTTGCCCGTTTGCTCATGACAAATTCGCCACGGTGGACGATACCTGCCGGTTGGTTCTTATCGCCATCGCCGGTATAGCCGCCACCGGCAAACCCGAACAACGCGCCGATGATACCAGCACCGGTGCCACCGAACATGCCAGCGAGCGGTCCTTCGCCTAGAAGCGCAGCTTGTGCCACGGCTTCGATCAGCCGGTTGATGAAGCCGTCTAGTGCCGCGTTGCCCGTCTCGATCGTCGGGATCAGGTCGGTGAATGCCTGATAGGTGCTGTCTTTGAAGAAAGCCGCCGTGTCGGCGGCTTGCTGTTGTGCTTCCTTCTCGACGTTTATGGCTTCGATCAATCGACCGATCTCTTGCCGTTGTTCTGCGGTTGCGCCTGTCCCGGCCCGGCGAAGCGTCCGGCTTTTATCCCGTTCGACATCGCTCATGCCGATCTCGTTGCGTTCGGCCTGCAAGTCGGTGATCAGATCCGTGACGGCAGCGGCTTCACGCAATGCGGCTTCAGCGGCTTTGTTGCGGCTTGTCGATCGGCCATTGCCGGTATCGGGAATATCATCCGGTTTGCGCTGCAATTCGGCAGTTTGTCGATTGAGCCCGCCGCGCAGTTCATCGATCGCCCGGCTTTTCAGTTCGGCCTTGATCCCGGCGATCTCGCCTTTCAACCGGTCCAACCCCTCGCCATCCGCACCGCTAAGGATGAACCCGGCAACAGATGAGGTTTCGGCTTTTTTGAGATTGGCCTCCTTTTCGGCCAGCATTTCCAGAAGCCCGGCCTTCGATTTGGTTTCAAGCCCCTTCATGGCGTCAACGATTTGGCGAATAGCGCCCGCAACATCGGCGGCAAGGCGCGCTGTCGAAACGAGGACCGGTGCGAGGTCTACAAGCGCCTTCTTGAATTCAGCGTCCATAATGCGCGTGGCGATACTCAATTGATCGTTCATCGCTTCGGATTTGGCGAGCACATCGCGGTCGATCACAAGCCCCAGGCGGCGAGCTTCGGTCGCCATTGCGTCGAGTCCGTCCGCGCCGTCCTTTAGAAGTTCGACCATGCGCGCGCCGTTGCGCCCGAATGCTGCCGATGCGATCGCCGCTTTTTGTGTTTCGGAGGTGACTGCTTTGACTGCGTCGGCGACCAGGCGAAACCGCTCCTCTTGCGTCTTGGCGCTTTGAAGCTGCTTCAGCAATTCCGGGTTCAGTTCCTTCAACTTGCCCGCAAGCTCGCCCTGGCCGACCGCTGCAAGGCCGCTATTGCGGATAAAAGCGACCATACCAGCATTGAGTTCATCTACACCCACTCCGGCAAGGTCCGCGCCGTGAATGAGGCCTTGATAGAAATCGGAATCAAGCCCGGTTGCCTTTGCGTTCTTGGCGATCTTGTCAAAGCTGGTGACAGCATCTCGCGCCTTCATCAAGGCTGCGGATATGGAAAGCACCGGTGCGAGAGCTGCAACTGCCCCGGCTGTAAATACGTTGAATCCCGAAAGCTTGGAAAGCGATCCAACTCTTGCGGCGGTCGATGCCAGCGCGGTGTTTACCCTGCCGGTCGACTTCACCATATTCTGAGAGAAGCGGGTAGAACGTCGCTCCATCTTTTGGAAATTGTCGTTCGTGGCTTTCCCGGCGCGCGCCATGTCTTTTTCATATTTGGTCAGGCGGGCTTCAAGGCTCACCACAAGGCGTTGCGTGTCTTCCATCTGAATTTCCTATGCTGCTTCTGCGACCAACCGATTGAATTCGTCGGGGTCCATGTCGAGGATTGAGCGGCGATTGTCATTTGCAGCGGCACGGGAAACCGCCATAACTGCGGCAATCGCGCCGTCGATCCGATCGGTCTTTCTAGCTTTGTGCATCCGAACCAGACCGGTGTCGTTTCGCGACGCAACGACGCTGTCAAAGTGATGGCGAAGGACCGGGTGACCATTGTGGCGGAGCGCCCGGCCATTCACCACGCGCTCAAGTGTGCCGATGGCCGGACCCATGGTGAGCGGGCCTTGTCGCATCTCGATTGCCGGTAAGCCGTCATCATGAAGGCGCTGCATGGTCATGCGAGCAAGATGAGGATCGAATGCGATTTCCCGAACATCGAAACGGGCGCAAAGTTCGCGAATGTGTTTTTCGACTTCGGTCGGTTCGATCACCGGTCCTTCGATCACGTTGATAAGACCCTCATCACGCCATTGCTCATAGGGAACGCCATCGCGTTCTGCCCGTCCTTTTAGACCTTCACTTGGCACGAAGAACCAAGGATGAACTGTGATCCGGCCATCATCATGCCGCCATGCGGCGACAACGGCAGTCAGATCGCCATTCACCGACATATCGACTCCGATGAAGCAGGGCAGTTCTTCTAGGTCTGCAAGGTCGATCGGCATTTTGCCGCTGTCGAATACAGCCATATCGAAAATCGGATCGCGGGAATGCGCCATCCAGACATTGAGATTGAATTGCTTAAATGCGTAACGGTCTGCCGGGCGGTGTTCGGCTTCCTTGGCTGCCGTACGAAGTGCATTGAGGTTAGGGAAGCCGTACTTCAAGCCGGGATTAACGCGGTGCCATACATCTTCATCCTGCCAATCGTTGTCGTTGGCAGCTTCAAAGATAATGGGCAGATAGGCGGGGTTCTCGATTTCCCCCGATGCCACGCGGCGGGCGTAATCGTATTGATCAAAGCCGATATTCTCAGAGCCGCGCCCGGCAGTCGTGGCGATCACCATGAGGGTGCCGCTGGTTTTTACCATTCCGGACTTCAGCGCTTCCCAAAGATCGCGGCCCTTCCATACGTGTATCTCGTCGACCAGCACGAAGGATGGTGTTTTGCCGTGCTGTGCCGCGCCATCACTGGAAATTGCCTGAAGCTCGACGCCTTCTGCTTTGAAGGCGATCTTCTTTGCCGAGTTGTGAGCGTCATAAATCTTTGTCGCCGCGACCAGGCGCTTGTCCATGCGGACGATATTGGCCGCTTCCTTGAAGCCAAGACCGGCTTGCTCACGGTCGGAAGCAGCAAAGATTACCTGCCCGGCAGGAACTCTTTCCGGGCCGATGGTGTGAAGCAGCGCCAGCGCAGCGGCAAGGCTTGTCTTTCGGTTGCCACGCGGGATCATCCAAAACACGGTTTCGACTATGCGTCTGCCGTCCGGATGGCGCGGCCCGTAAATTCGGCGGATAATGCGTTCTTGCCAGTCGAACAGTTGGAATGCTGATTTCGGTGCGGTGCTTGCCGGGTGCTTGAGTAGCCGAAGGAAACGGACGGCCCGCTCGCCATAGCCAAAGGGGTCGTCTATCGGGCTGCCGTCGAAAATCCATTCGGGGTAGGTGCTCGCCATCATGTCACTGCGAGCGGGTTGTCGTCATCATCGTCGTCGGTGCCGATCATAACGGCGCGCGATCGGGCGGTAGGTGTAAGGCCAAGCTCGCCTGCGCATCGGAGTTGTTGTTGCTGCATAGCTGTCAGGATGCCTACAGCGGGGTGTCTCTTTCCGTTCGGCAAAACATAGCCTTCAGCCTGAAGCAGCGTGTGCATTTCGCGCATGGTGCCGCTGGCGATCACGAAGTTTTCAAGGGTAGCCAGGTCCGCAACTGTGAGCACCTTGCGCTCACGAACCAAGATCGGTGCCACACGCCGCCATTCGCTTTTGGCTTCCTTGGACAGATAGGACGGTGCAGACGGAACACGGACTACCGGTGATGTGCCAGGCGTGATGGTCGAAGGTTTCAGGCCGCGCGTCATGATGTGGCCACCGTGCGAAGCTCGAGCCCGCGCCGCCGTCCAATCTCGGAAATCTCTTTCACGTTGTATGCTGTCGCGTCGTAGATCACGCGGTCGGCGGTCGAGATGTTTGAAAGATGCCTGATACGGAAAACGATGCTGCCGTCTTCAGCTTCGCCAAACCCGTTCAGGAATTCAGTCGCTGATTGTGTCACGATCTCAGCGCGAACCGTGGCGATATTTGTCCAGGCGGATGAAACCGCGCCCGTCTGTGAAATCGTTTCGGCAAGCCGTTCGATTGTGATTGTGCGATCAAGCTTGCCAGCGCGCATCATACGGTCCACCGAATGACTGCTTCGATGGCGACAACGCCGTGAGTGTAGGACAAGTCAGGATCAGGGTCGCGCATCCAACGAACGGCGGGCAGGCTGAATTCATCGAAGCTGAAATCGGCAGCGTCGGGCGCTGTCTTTAGCGTCGTGCAGACGGCAAAGCCAATCGCTTGCGCTGTGTCCGCGCCATCCTCCAATGCCCAAATGTGAAGGTCCAAAAGAACGCGCGCGATGTATTGCGAGCCTGACGCATTGCCAAGGAACATGGTTCGGCCATTGCTCATGATGATCGTCGGCAGCTTCTCCGGGCGTGTGCTACCGCTGCGAATGTGGTCAGCGGGAACAAGGGCTGTCACGTCCGGTGAGGCTGTGAGCGCTGAACGAATGGCGCTCTGAAGCGCTAATGTTGGCTCAATCATGATTTGCCCCAAGCGTCTTTCACGGCTTTCTTTGCAGCGCGATTGATGCGGTTTTGCAGACGCTTCCGTAGCAGCCGGAAGGCTGGCCAAAAGAATGGCTGTGCTTCAGCGTTCGCGGTTCCGAACTCAACCAGATGCGCATAGCGAACGGCTGCATTGCCAGCGGTTACGAGCACTTCAGTTTCTCCAGCTACTCGCGAGCCACCTGGCTGCGAGTAGGGCGGTGTCGATTGGCCAGGCAGTGTAGTTTCAATGCTGTCGATCAATGCCCCCGAATCCCGCGACGTTTCAGCGAGAGCACTTTGGGCTTGTGCGAGTTCTTCTCCGGACTTGATGAGAGCCGGTAAAATTGTGGCCCGTGGCGTTGTCCGAGCACGTTCAAAAGCCGCCATCGTTGCGGCGAGGCCGTTGTCGTTATTCGCCATCTTCACCAAACCAATTTTCCCGGTAGGAGTTGGCGATGCTGGTTACGCCGTAGGGCGCAATCTGCATGGTTATGCCAAAGGCAACGGCTTCCCGCTGTTCGTAGTAGAAGGCGACCAGCTTCAGCACCGCGAGCTTCAAATCGTCCGGCATAGGGTCGAGGTCGGCGAGGGGCTTGCCGATATAATTGCCGACGAAGGTTTCAGCCGCGTCTATGTAGAGTTGGATCAGTTCATCGTCGGCAGTGCCGTCGATGTTCATGTGCGCTTTTGCGAGCGCAAGGGTGACGGCACTCATGAAGTTTTGGCCTTTTCAGAAAAAGTTATTTCGGACGTCTCTTGCGCGGTGCTCCCCCCGCCGGTCCCCTCAAACGCTTGCAAGTTAGAGACTACCCCCGCCTCACGCTCGATCCGCTGCTTCACGCTGTTGTGGCAACGTTTGCAAAGGGGTTGCCAGTTCGCGGAATTCCAGAACAAGCCACGATCGCCGCGATGAGCGATGATGTGATCAACAGTTGTGGCTACTTCGCTGCAAAACTGGCAGCGAGGGTGCGCTATGAGATAATCCGCGCGGGCTTTCTCCCAATGTGAATCATAGCCACGTTGGCGGGCTGAAGGCCGGTTGGTGTCATGCCGGGCGTTGCGCTCGCGTGTCATTTGGCGCTGGCATTGGCAGGTGAACCCGTGCGGCACGACATTGCCGCAAGAACAGATACGGGGTGGGCGTGACATTAGCGCTTCCTCGCGATCTGGTTCCGAACGGAAGTTAACCCGTCTCGATCGAACGCGGGATCAAACCCTTGCGCGTCTATCTCTTTGAGATGATCGGCAGAGTAGGGAAGAGACTGTTGAGCGCTCGTTTCGTTGTCATTGCTGCCATGAATAGCTTTTAGCTTGGCAACGTGCCCGGTGAAGGCTTCATTGATTTCGGTCGGTGTGGCGTTCCAGGCTGTTTCCGGTGTCCAGCCGAGCCAACCGGTCGCAATGCGATAAAGCTCTTTGTAGACGGTCTGCCAAGGCACGGGCTTGCCGGTTGTGGATGGCTTGTCATCGTCACTTGAAGCGGGAACGCAACCGGTGATCAAGGCGATGATTGGCGCGGCCACGGTGCTTGCTACGATGTTCAATGGCATGGCGTCGAAGGCGGCGATGAATGCCTTTGCCTGGTCGTGGTCGGTCGCGGCTGCTTTGATGATGTCCCGGATAGTGCCGATGTGGAATTCGCTAATGCTACGGCTGAGACCTGCGAGGCCGTTGTGAAGGCGTTCAAGGCGAGCCGCCGCCCGCAATGACGGACGCAAGCGCACGGTGTTTCCACCGAGCGTAAGCGTCTGTTCGTCATTTGCGAGCGACAAGGTCATGGTTAGGCAACCGGAGCCATGTTCGGATGGCCGAGCATCACAACCGCACCAGCAGCGATGCTGGTGCCGCTGGCCTTGGTGATCAAGGCACGAATGTAGCGCTTGCTGCCGATATAGCCCTGCTTATAGGCCGTGGCTGCGGCAAGTGCTGCCGGAAGCTCACCAAGAAGGTCAGCGCTGGCAACATCAGCAAAATCGCCGTCTGTGGTCGTGTCGCTTTCCTGAAGCTTCACGCTGTAAAGACCATCGCCAACGATCGCGCCGGTATTGATGGCCAGCATGGCAGAGCCGAAGCCCTTGGTATCGACTGCCGTTCCCTTGATCGTGGCGGCTTGAACTGCCGGAGCAATGGTAGCGGCAATGCCGAAGTCGGAATAAATATCGCGCATGATGGGTCTCCTTATGCCGCTGCGATTTTCAGGAATTTGATGGCGTTGAAGTCGCCAGCACCACCGCCGACACGCTTGTAGGTGTCGAATAGGATGCGGCCCTTCACAGTCACAGAATCGCGTTCGACGCGGATGCCGTGCCGGTCAACGATCACGTATCCCTGCCGGAAATCGCCGAAGGCGACCGGGAAGGCGTTTTCGCCAATGTCGGGCATGTTGTCGTCAATCTCGACGCGGAAGCCGAGCAACGGATGATCAATGCCTTCAATCAGGTTGCCTGTCGGTGCCCAAAGGAAGCGCTTGGTGGTGTCCTGAATTTGACGAAGGCGAAGCGCCGTTGCCGAATTCATCAGGAAGCGGGCGTTACCCTTGTAGGGGCGGCGAAGCGAGCTAACGAGCGCGATTAAGGCTTTCGCCAGATTGTCGTCGGTCGGTGCGCTAGCATGGCCTGCAGGGACAAACTGAAACATTCCCCATTCGCGGGTGAAGTCCTTTGTGGCTGCGGTGGGATAGTCGAGCAAGCCGCGCGGAAAGCCGTCCATACCGGTGTAGGTAAGGAAATCCTCGCCTTCGGTTTCTGCGAAATCATGAACGGCGTTGTCGAGCAACCATGCTGCTATGTCGACGCTGGCATCATCCAGCAAATGACGGGTTGCGGCTGGTGCAGCATAATATTCGCCGACGCCGTAGCTGTGCTTGATCAGTTCCGGGCGTGCCGTGTCCTGCGGGCGATCGTCACGCTGGGAAACTCGTTGCGCACCACGCTTGCCGAGCGAATAGAAGCGCTCATAGGTATCGCTCGAAATAGTGACAACTTCAGCCAGTCCGCGCAGCGGTGAAAGGTCAGTCATGAGGCTGCGAATGGACAGGTCCACAGTTGGCAATACGAAATAGCCACCATCGACATTGGAGTCGGACGCTGCCGCCTTCACTTCAATATCGGAACCGGTGCGCACAAAGCTTGCGAGCGCCTTGCGTTCGATGTTGTCGTTCGAGCCGTCAGGGTTGTTGTTGTTAGCTGCAACCGGTCGATTGGCCTTGGCTTCCATCTTGTCGAGGCGAGCCTTCAGGGCGTCGAAGTCCTTCTTTTCGATCACCGGGTCGGCGGTTGGTGCCTGGGTGTTTTCGAGTTCATTTTCCATATGATTTTCCTTTTGCGTTGCCGTGCCATCGGCGGCTTTGATCGACGTGATTTGCGCGCCCGGATGGCATGGGATCGCGACAACTGAGATTTCGTGGAGGTTGAGGGCGGTAATCGTGCGCCCGTGTTGGCGGGGCTTGGCGGTTTTGGTCACGAAACCGATAGACAAGCCGGTAACTGCCTTGCTGCGGATCATGGCGCGCACTTCACGGGCTCGCTCAACATCTTCGACAAGCAACCGGCCTTTGACGGTCAGGCCATCGCTGTTTTCTGTGAGCTGATCCCAGATGCCAATAACTTGCCCTTGATCATGGGCGAACAGCATCGGAACGCTGGCAGGCATTGAAATGGCGCCTTTTTCGATAACGTCGCCGACGCGATCCGGTGAACCGAATGGCCACGCCATGCCGGTGATCTCACCGGTATCGTCAACCGTGAGGGCCGCTTTGAATTCGAGACGTTCGGTCATGCTGGCAAACCAGAAACGGTTTCAGTTTCGACCTTGCCGCTCCATCGAGCTTCGAGAATATCGGCAGCAAGCTGGAATACTTCGATGATCGGCGTTGGCTTGGCATAGGCTTCGACAAGCGCCTGTGCTTCCATCGGCGTCGTGCCGCCACCGATAAGGCCGAGCCGGATCACCTCAATGATGTCATCGAACTGAAACTGTCCGGTCATCACTCGGGCGTAGATCGCACCAATGCCGGTGCCGGTCTTGCGCTCAAGTTCAAGAATCTGTTCGGAAGGAAGAAGGAAGGTTTTTTCGCCATCTCCAAAAAATGCGATGTGTGTCACGCTGATTCCTTCGCCGGTCGGGCGTTGTCATTGCTGCCGTTCGGCGGCGTGGTTGTTGTGTATGGGTTGGCCAGTTCGTCGCCGCCGTCCATCGCCGGAAGGTTCATCGCGGCGCGGACTTCATTCGGGGTCATGGCGCGCATGGCGACTAGCTTGCTGAAGATTTCAGCCCGGCCCGCTGCATCTGCGCGTTGCAGGTCATCTACTACGAACTCAAAATAGTGCGTGTCGCGCTCGTCTTCGGTCAGTAGCGCCGTGGCGTAAGCGTCCTGCCATTTATCGAGCCATGGGCGAAGGCAGAGCTGTAGGAAGCTTGCGGCCATCTGTTCGGCGTTGCCCCAGGTGGCGCGATCAAGCTGATAGAGCATCGATGGCGGTACGCCAAAAATGCGGGCAATTTCGTTGATCTGCTCAATTCGGTTTTCGAGGAACTGCGCATCGGTCGAGGTCATTGCGGGCTGATCGAACTTCCAACCGCCGTCAAGAATCAGGGGGTCGCCATTCGCGCTTTGCCGCCAGTTCCGGAAGGACTTGAGAATGTTGGAAATCGTTTTCGCACCAGCGTCGCCATTGAGCGCTTTGTCATCATTGGAGATCACGCCAGATGGACGTGTCCCGGAGCCGAAGAACTGCGAAGCATGGCGCTCAAGAATCATCGCCACACCGATGGCTTCCTTGCCGAGCTTGATCGGTGACACGCCACTGAATGCCGACACATAGAGCACGTCACGGAAGGAGAGCCGCCGGGTTTGGCCATTCGAAAGTTGGATCAGATAGTAGGGTTCGCCATTGTCTTCAAAGCAGCGTCGAACCGTGCCGGGCGTGAGCCGGTGAAGCTCAAAAGGCCGACCGTCGCCGAAGCGGATCAGTTCGGCGAAGCCAGCGCCATGCATAAGGGCGTCGGTCGTCAAATCGACGCGGATCTGCCCTGCGCTGGTCCATTCGTTCGCCCGGTCATGAACAAGGCGATAGCTTGAATTGTCTTTGGCTGGTTCCTTGCTGTCGGCTTCCTCGCGGTAGAGCTTACAAGGAAGAGAACCAATTGTTTCAGCAATCAGGCGGATTGCGTGAAGCACTGCTGCATTGTGTAGTGCTGAATTTGCCGTAACAGGCATGCCGGAAGCTGTTGGGTTTCCACCAAATATGTCAATCGAAATGGGATCAGTAAGTGAGTATGATTTCTTTTCTGGCGTGAACCCTAGAGTTTTCTTAATTCCATTTAATGCAGTCTGATACATTGGTATTTCCAAGTCGATTTGAACTTGGCAATATTGTCTCATGTGTCGAATCTGGTATCAAGAAAATAATCCTATGTATTAGGAAAATAATCAGATCGAGTTAAGGTGATCCAATTCCAGGCCCGGATAGGCTATCGAGTCAATCAGCGCCACCCGCTGTTCAAGCATCCCTTCCGGCAGATTCCCGTATCGCCCCGTCATGGTGCCGCTGGTGTGGCCAAGGATGAAGCCGAATTGTTCATCAAGGTGCCCGGCGCGGCGAAGTGCATCAGCAGCGCCGTGGCGGAAGCTGTACAGGGACAAACCGCGACCGTTCTTAATTCCGATCCGCGTGAGATACCGGCCAAACTCACGGCTGAAGTCGGCAATCATCTGACCACGCGAGTTCCGTTCAGCTTGAGGGAATAGCCGGGCCTGTCCTGCCGACTTCATCCCAGCTTGATAATTGAGCAAGCCGAGCTTTATGAGTTCCTTGTGAACCGGCACGACGCGCATCGAGCCGTCGGTTTTCACGCTCTTATCGCCGCCGCCTTCGGTCGTGATGTGCATTATCCAATGGCCGTGTTGCTCTCGAATGTCGTCAATGGATAACTGCGCTATCTCTGCCGGGCGCGCTCCGGAATAGAGCATTATGAGTGGAACCCAAAAGCGATGGTCGCGGATTTTTTCATTGCCCGGCTTGGCAATCGTGCTCCATGCCGCCGCGCTTTGGCATCCAGCAAAGAGCGGAGATTTGAAAAGAGTGTTCAACTGTTCTGTCGTGAAGGGTAGGGTGCTTTTCTTCTTCACCTTCGCCAGGGACATACCGATGGTCGGACTTTGATCCAAGTATCCATGGGCCGCCAACCAATTGCAGAATGCGCCAAGACTCGACAGGTAGCGATTGACGGTGCGCGGTGTCAGGACGGGTTTACCTACTGTCTCATTGTGCTTGATGATCTGGACAAGCCTCATCCCTGCGAACGCCTTGGTTTCAGTTGCCTTGACTGGGTATTTCATCAAGAGCGCCTTCCATTCGCGGACAGCCTTCTTATCGATCCGGTGCGCCGGACAGGTATTGCCGACATAATCAACGAAGCTTCCTATGTCGCGGCGGGCCTGGTTAATTGTGTCGGCAGTAATGTTCCTTGGGTTCTCGCTCGCGTAGGTCTCGAACAGTTCCATGGTCTCTTCTCCTGGCTCTGCGGTTTCACGAGCTTTACCGGTCGCGGGCTTTACAATTGGGTCTTTTGGAATGCCGGAATAGTCGCCGTCGTCGCGTTCAAGAGTGCGCTGCAAACCTTCGATCTCCGAACGCATCAATTTTGAACAGAGCTCTCGGTATTGTTCGGAGCCGGAATCGATCAGAAGTCTGTTGTTGCTAACGAACTTTTGAGCCGTCGACTCCACAAGTTTGAAGTCGCCGCCATTTAGTGCGCGCCTGAGCGCTGCTAGGCGACGGGCGCGAACATTGGCATCGTCGGTGCGAGCGCTCAGCATCATCTCATAATCGGCGTAGGCATTGACGGTGCTTATCAGGTCGGACCGAATTTCACCTTTCTCAAGCCGACGCATCACACGGCTTTCCTCAACTTCGATTTCAGCCGATGTAGGCAACGTTCGGCTTTTTTGGTCGTACTGTTCGGTGATCTCTTCGTACCGTTGCCAGACTGCAACGGCCTGGTCATCTGGCGTGATGTCGCGCCGTGAACGGAGTTCATCGAACTCCCGGTTCCATCCCTCCACCACCCGCCACATCAAGCGTTTAGCTTCGTTCTCGTCTTTAGTGCCGAGAGCCTTCACAAGCTCCTTTTTGCCAATTGCATCGACTAATTCGATTGGCACTCGCATCCGAGCATAGTAGCTCCCGTTACGTCGAAGAAGGTAGCTGAGACGTGCCATGATTGCTCCATGCGGATGGTCCGTGTGTTACAGTCATGTGTTACAAGTTTGAAAAAATAGTCAACATAAACAATTATTTAATTGCTCTGCAATGACTTAAAAGTAGACGGATTACTGTCCAGGCGCCCCAGCCAACTCATATTTATCCGGCATGCATTCGTGACCGCCGTTTTCCCCATTTGAGATTGCTGCTCAGGCAAGCATGCCGCGGCTGGCGATGAACTGGGTAACCCGTTCGGCATTGTCGCGTGCCACGGTGCCGTCTTCATTCAGTGTGTTGTTTTCAAATCCGATGCGGATTTTCCCGCCCAGGCGTTCGGCGGCGCGGAGGCAGGCGGTCTCACTTTGGCCGAAGGCACAGACCGCCCAATCTGCTGACACTGCCAGTTGCGGCAGTAATTCAAGGAACCCGGAGATCGCTTGCGGTTCGCTGGGCACGCCTTGGCCGTACCGGCCCAGGACAAACAGCATCATAAGTTCATCAGCCGGGATCAGTTTCTGCGAACACAGCCTTGCGAGATTGCGCAGGTCATCCGGCATATAGAGGATGTGCTGGACCGCCACGCCGGCCTCATCGCACCACCGGTAGAAACTCTCGACCTGGCTGGTCCATCCTTCAGAGGTCATTTCTGCAAGCGACACCGAAACCGATTTGGGCTGGACGGTCCTGACCAGCCGGATCTGCTCTTCGGGACTGTAGCGGCCGACCGCTTCGGTGGTGATCTGATGAACCATCCCGGGAACAACCCGCGCCAGTTCGGCAAGGAGTTCACCATAGAGGCCGGCATCGAGTGTGTGGTTGCCGTCCTTGTCGCGAACATGCGCATGAATCCCGTCCGCACCGGCCCGCACACAGGCCAGCGCCGTCGCAACGATTTCTGCAACGGTTTCCGGCAGGGCAGGGTGGTCCACTTTTTTCAGGCGCGCGCCATTCGGTGCGATCATGATGGCTGGCAGCGATGCCGGCGAAGTGTCTGATTTGGTCATCATGGTGTCCGGCAATCCCTGTTCAGGTCAAAAAATAATCAGAACGACGGTGGCGTGCAGGCGCTGACGACAATGCATTCATCATCGCTGCTGTTGTGAAACCGATGCGGTTCCCGGCTTTCGAACAAATAGGCATCTCCCGCCCCAAGTGTCGCAGTCTGATCACCGACAGTCACCTCTATGGTCCCTGAAATGACAATCCCCGCCTCTTCGCCATTATGACTGTAGAGGTCCGCTCCGGTGTGACTTCCCGGAGCGTAGCGTTCGTACAGCATCTGGATTGCCGAATTGCGGCTGTTCCCCACCTGGCGCAACGAAAGGCTGTTCACGTCACCGCTGTCTTTCGCAATAATTGCATTGGGATTGAGCTCACGCAATTCTCCGGCACGGAAGAAGACCTGCTTTGCATTGTGTGTTTCGTTGGAAAAGAAATCGGACATGCTCATCGGAATCGCGTCGAGAATCCGCTTCAGCGACGAGACGCTGGGACTGGTGGAGTTTCCCTCGATTTGCGAAATCATTCCGTTGGTTACACCGGATTTGCGCGCCAGTTCCCGTTGCGACATTTTCTGTGCAGTCCGTACAGCTTTCAAACGCTGGCCGATGTTCAATTCCGGTTCATGTGCTGCTGACATGCATGTTCTCCCGCGGGTGCCCCTGGTTCTGTGCGCCCATCATTTCAAAATCAACCGGTTTATTCAACGGGGTTGCATAATATATTAAACATGCCTAGGATTGCCAGTAACAAATTGGGGGTTTTCATTCGAGCGTTGAGCAGGAAATGATGTCCCAAGCGGCAGACAAGTGCGGGCAGCCAAAGGTCCGCAACAGTTTAAAAGGCAATGCGTACGAGGTCCGGCAATGCTTCCAGTTTCGAACAGCGTGGCAGCGCGGTACCACAGGATGCTTGCAGGTTCCTGCCTACCTGGGCGTGTGGCGGCAACACGGTTCGTACTCTGTCGTCGTTGCCGCTCATCTCTGCCTCAATGAGTGGCTTGGCCTTTTAGAGGTAGCTCTGGAAGGCGAAAGTATGAATACTGTCTGTGCCGTTGGCGGCTGGGGGCAGCAACGGCAAAGAGTTCACAAGGGAGAAAATGAATGAAACATGTGAGAAACCTGATCTTGGCGAGCGCGATGGCGATGGCGATTTCGCCTTCCGTGGCCGAGGATAAGTTCATAACCATTGGCACAGGCGGTCAGACCGGCGTTTATTACGTGGTCGGCCAGTCGATTTGCCGTCTCGTCAACCGTGGCGCAGCCGAGCACAACCTCAAATGCACAGCTCCTTCCACCGGTGGTTCGATTGCCAACATCAACGCCATTGCTGCCGGCGATATGGACATGGGCGTGGCCCAGTCCGATTGGCAGTACCATGCCTATAACGGCACTTCCAAGTTTGAAGGCAACAAGGTCGACAAGCTTCGTGCGGTGTTCTCCGTCCATGGCGAGCCGTTCACGGTTATTGCCCGTGCAGATTCGGGAATTGAAAACTTTGATGACCTCAAGGGCAAGCGCGTCAATGTCGGCAACCCCGGTTCCGGTCAGCTCGCAACCATGGAAGTGGTGCTGGCGGCAAAAGGCTGGACCATGGATGATTTCGCGCTTGCTTCGGAATTGAAGCCAGCTGAACAGGCCGCAGCACTTGGCGACAACAAGGTTGACGCGATCATCTACACCGTAGGACATCCCAATGGTTCGATCCAGGAAGCAACCTCGACTGTCGAAGCCAAGCTGGTGCCCGTCACCGGAGAAGCTATCGACAAGCTGGTCGCCGACAATGCCTTTTATGCCAAGGCAACAGTTCCCGGCGGCATGTATCCCGGCACGCCCGACGATGTTGAAACATTTGGCGTGAAGGCGACATTCGTCACCTCTGCCGATGTCGATGACGATGTTGTCTACCAGGTCGTCAAGGCTGTGTTTGACAACTTCGATCGCTTCAAGGGTCTGCACCCGGCATTTGCCAACCTCAAGGAAGAGGACATGATCTCCGGTGGTCTGTCCGCACCGCTTCATCCCGGTGCTGTGAAGTACTACAAGGAACGCGGCTGGATGTGATCCGCACTGCTGACTTGTCAAAGTCAGTAGCCTGAATTGGCAAGGGCGCATTATCACCTCGCGCCCTTGCCAACAAAATATGTTCCAAAGTGGACAGGTGATCGACCCGGAATCGGGCGGCGAGGGGGATTTCATGGCAGACAATAACAACCCGCAGACATCAGCAGACGCTGCCCAGCACGGGCTCTCTCAATCGGAGCTGGACGCGCTTGTCGCCTCGTCCGATACCGGTGCGCGAGGCACGCATGGTGCAGTGGGCAAGTTTATCATGCTTGTCGCCCTGTTCTGGTCACTGTTTCAGCTCTGGTTTGCCTCTCCCATTCCTTTCGTGATCGGATTTGGCGTCTTCAATGACACCGAAGCCCGCTCCATTCATCTGGCGTTTGCCATTTTTCTCGCCTTTGCGGCGTTTCCTGCGGACCGGACCAAATTTCAACTCGGACTCGGAATGGCGGTACCGCTGATCCTTGCAGCCCTGTTCATGTGGTCGTCGAAGGATGCCACGCCTGTCTGGTGGATTCCGATTGTGGCGCTGGCCGTGTCGGGCGCGGTCTATCTCGGGTCAGCAAGAGACCGGATTCCACCCTGGGAATGGGCAATGGCTGCCATCGGCGCCATGGCGGCTCTTTATCTCTATTTCTTCTACCGTGACATCTCGAGCCGCGTTGGCGCGCCGATCATCCAGGATTTCGTGGTTGCGGTGATTGGCATTCTGCTGTTGCTGGAAGCAACCCGCCGGTCACTGGGCGCCGCGCTGATGATCGTCGCTTCGTTTTTCCTGGCCTATACCGTCCTCGGGCCCTACATGCCCGACATCATTGCCCACAAGGGCAACAATCTCTCCGAGATCGTCAACCATCAGTGGATCACCACCGAAGGTGTCTTCGGCATCGCGCTGGGTGTCTCGACGTCGTTCGTGTTTCTCTTCGTTCTGTTCGGCTCGTTGCTCGACCGCGCCGGCGCAGGCAATTATTTCATCCAGGTGGCCTTCAGCCTGATGGGGCATATGCGTGGCGGACCTGCAAAGGCAGCCGTCGTTTCATCTGCAATGACCGGCCTGATTTCGGGCTCGTCCATCGCCAATGTGGTGACGACAGGCACATTCACCATCCCGCTGATGAAGAAGGTCGGATTCTCCGCTGAAAAAGCCGGTGCGGTTGAAGTCGCATCTTCTGTGAACGGCCAGATCATGCCGCCTGTCATGGGGGCCGCGGCCTTCCTGATGGTTGAATATGTCGGCATTCCCTATTTCGACGTCGTCAAGCACGCGTTTCTTCCTGCAGTGATCTCCTACATCGCGCTGGTCTATATCGTGCATCTTGAAGCGATGAAGGCGGGCATGGAGGGGTTGCCTCGTGCTTACACCCCGAAACCCATCGTCCAGCGCCTGATCGGTATCGCCTTTACTATCGCCGCAATCTGTGCGGTCTCGTTTGCCGTCTATTACGGTATGGGCTGGCTGCGCCCGGCGTTCCCGGTTGCCGCTCCCTATATCGTTTTTGTGCTGATTTCGTCCGCTTATGTCGCTTTGGTCCGCGTTGCCTCCAAGGAGGAGCCGCTTGAACTGGATGATCCGAATGCGGCAGTGACCAAATTGCCATTGCCCGGACCAACGGTCCGCTCGGGCCTGCACTACATTCTTCCGGTGGTAGTTCTTGTTTGGGCGCTGATGGTGGACCGCCTCTCTCCGGGTCTGTCAGCCTTCTGGGCCACCTCCTACATGGTGTTCATTCTTCTGACCCAGCGGCCATTGATGGCCATGTTCCGCGGCAGTAGCCAGATCGGAAATGCGGTCCGTCAGGGGTGGAACGACCTCATTGACGGACTGGTAACTGGTGCCCGCAACATGATCGGTATCGGCATCGCCACTGCAACCGCCGGCATCATTGTCGGAACGGTGAGCCAGACCGGTGTCGGGTCATCGCTTGCAGATGTCGTCGAAGTTCTCTCGGGCGGCCACATCATGGCAATCCTGTTCCTCACCGCAATCCTGTCGCTGATCCTGGGGATGGGTCTGCCGACGACAGCCAATTACATCGTCGTATCGGCCCTGCTGGCGCCGGTGATTGTCACGCTCGGACAGCAGAATGGCCTGATTGTGCCATTGATCGCGGTTCATCTGTTCGTGTTCTACTTCGGCATCATGGCTGATGTGACCCCGCCGGTCGGTCTGGCAAGTTTTGCTGCGGCCGCAGTCTCGGGAGGCGATCCGATCAAGACCGGCGTGATTGCCTTCTTCTACAGCCTGCGTACCGCCGCATTGCCGTTCCTGTTCATCTTCAACACCGAACTTCTGTTGATCAATGTGACATGGGTGCAGGGGATATTCGTCTTCTGTATAGCGACGGTGGCGATGTTGCTATTTGCTGCCGCCACCCAAGGATGGTTCCTGGTTCGCAACCGCATTTATGAATCCGCAATCCTGTTGCTGGTTGCCTTCACCCTGTTCCGGCCCGGATTTTTCATGGACATGATCTTTCCGCCCTATCTGGAGAAGGACCCTGCTGAAATCACCGAGGCTGCGGCAGGTACGGCCAGTGGCGACTCCTTGCGGGTACGGGTTGCGGGCGTCAATGATCTCGGCGATCCGATCGAGTTTGTTGCCTTGCTTCCCATCGGGGAGGGCGCGACAGGGGAAGAAAAGCTGGCCAATGCCGGGCTCACCTTCCGCCAGGACGGCGACAAGATGTTCATCGACGATGTCGCTTTCGGCTCGTCGGCATCGTCCGCCGGTCTGGATTGGGATCAGCAGGTTTTGCGGGTGCTCAAGCCTGTCGACGTGCCCAGCAAATACTGGATGTTCATTCCTGCCCTTCTGCTCTTGGCCATGGTCGTGATGTTGCAGCGGCGCCGGTCGCCGCGGTTTGTTTCAACCGCGGCTGCATAAACTGAACCAGGAGAATTGATATGTACAAGACGATCCTTGTCACCATCGATCTGACGCATAAGCCATCATGGGAACTTGCTCTGCCCGAAGCGGTAGCGCTGGCTAAGGCCGGTGGCGGTGTGCTGCACGTGTTGTCGGTGGTGCCCAACATCCGGTCACCGCTGGTCGCCGGTTTCCTGCAGGAGGGTTTCGAAACCCATGCGCTCACGGAAGCCAATTCACAGCTCAGCTCGATTGTCGAAGACAATATCGACAACTCAATCGAAACCCATGTTCATCTGGCTCATGGGGTCGTGCACACGGAAGTCCTCAAGGCGATTGATACCTATCACGCGGACCTGGTGGTCATGGCCAGCCATTCTCCGGATCGGGTGCGTGAATTTCTGGTCGGTTCGCAGGCCGACCGGGTGGTGCGTCGTTCGCCCGTTTCGGTCCTGATCGTCAGAAACTAACCAAGCCGGAGCCTCAACCGCGATCCTGCGGAACTAGACCTGGAAAAAGATCCACGGAGTTCGCCCCCCTATGACACCTTTCGCAATTGCCGGCATCCAGATGTATGTCAATGCCGTTGAACCCAATGTCGAAACCATGTTGCACAAGCTCGACGTGGTCATGGCCCGGTTTCCCTGGACCCAGATGGTGGTGTTCAGCGAACTGGCGTCATTCGGGCCGCTGTCGCGATTTGCGCAACCGCTTCTCAACGAAACCATCGAACGGTTTCAGGCAGCAGCGCGCAGGTATAATGTCTGGGTGATCCCCGGGTCGATGTTCGAACAGGCCGACGATGGACTGATCTACAACACCTCCACGGTGATCAATCCGCAAGGCGAGATCGTCTCGCATTATCGAAAGATGTTTCCCTTCCTGCCCTATGAAGCAGGAATTGCCGGAGGCACTGAATTCTGTGTCTTTGATGTGCCCGGTGTTGGCCGCTTTGGTCTCTCGATCTGCTACGATATCTGGTTCCCGGAAACGACGCGCCATTTGACCAGCATGGGAGTCGAAGTCCTCATCCACCCGGTGCTGACTGGCACCATTGACCGATCGACCGAGATCGCGATTGCACAAGCCACCGCCGCGCAATTCCAGTGTTATATCTTCGACATCAACGGCCTGGGCGCTGGTGGCATAGGTCAATCCTGTGTGGTGTCTCCCTCGGCGACGATCCTGCATCGCTCAATGGCGGGTGAGGATATGTTCCCTGTCGAAATTGACCTCGACCAGGTCCGACGCCAGCGCGAAACCGGGTTCATGGGGCTGGGTCAGGTGCTCAAGAGTTTCCGGGACCGCGCCGTCGATTTTCCTGTTTACGACCGGGCCAGCGGCGTTGATGCATATCTGCACAGCCTCGGCCCGCTCGAAACCCCGGGGCAGGGATCGAAGGCCGGTCTACCGCCATCCGCTCTCCCGGCAGGTGTTGCCCCGCTTCCACCGTTGCCGGCATCGGAAGCTACCCCGGCAACAGGATTACCGATGGCTGCCGGCAAGACGGTAGCAGGCTGAAGCATACGGGATCAAGAAACGACGAAAAAACGGAGATCTTGCAGAAGATTGTGTAACCGAAAAGGAAAAATTGATGCAATCAATGAGCGATTACTACTCTGCGGTTCAACTTCGGACAGATCGATGGAGTGCCTTGCGCGAAGCACTGGACTTTCTCAAACGCGAGCCTGATGGCCGCAAGGCCAAGGCGACGCGGGCAAAGATCAACGAACTATTCGAGTCGCTGTCGCTCATTGAAGCCTATTGGGCCTTTCCCGGTGTTTCGGCATTCAACCACATGCAACGCCAGTTCGATCACGGAAACGTCGATGATGCTGCGTTCAGCGTCCGCCGCGTGCTTCGCGCTCTGACGACCGGCGCCTATCGCCGCCGTCACATTCCGCTCGACCGGGATGTGGTCGATGCCGAGGAGAACGAAGACGAGGCCGTACTGTCGCCGGAAGCACGGGCGCTGACCAAACCCTATTTCGAGGTCATGATTGTTGATGACCTCAACGAGCACCAGGAGCGCTGGCTGAAGAACAGTCTTCAATCCATGCGCCGCGCGGATGACCAGTTCACCTATGAATCGGTGGTCGTTCCAAGTCTTCAGGACGCGCTCATAGGCATTCTGTTCAACCATAACATTCAGGCCATCATCGTCCGCCCCGGTCTGAAGCTCGAATCCAAGGTCGAACTGCCGATCCTGACCCGCTACCTCAACCGTGCCGGCGGCATCGATGAAATTGAAGAGATCGCGCCGGAGGACTATGGCCCTGAGCTTTGCCGTCTGATCGCGAAAGTTCGCCCCGAACTTGACGCCTATCTGGTGACCGACCGCTCGGTTGAAGCCATTGCTGGTCTCGATCTCGGCATCTGTCGCCGTGTCTTCTACAATCAGGAAGACTTCATGGAGCTGCACCTCAACATCCTTCGTGGTGTTCAGGCGCGCTACAAGACACCATTCTTCACCGCCCTGAAGGAATACTCGAAACAGCCGACCGGCGTTTTCCACGCCATGCCGATCAGCCGCGGCAAATCGATCTCCCGGTCGCACTGGATCCAGGATATGGGCGCTTTTTACGGCCCCAATATTTTCATGGCCGAGACCTCAGCCACCAGTGGCGGACTCGACAGCCTGCTTGAGCCGCATGGGCCGATCAAGGAAGCGCAGGAACTCGCGGCGCGGGCTTTTGGCGCCAAGCAGACGTTCTTTTCCACCAATGGCACATCGACCTGCAACAAGATCGTCGTCCAGGCTCTGGTGCGGCCCGGTGATATCGTGCTGGTCGATCGTGACTGCCACAAATCCCATCACTACGGGATGGTCCTGGCCGGCGCCCAGGTGGTCTATCTCGACAGCTATCCGCTGAATGAATACTCGATGTATGGCGCGGTACCGCTGAAGGAAATCAAGCACCAGTTGCTGAAATTGAAGGCGGCCGGAAAGCTCGACCGCGTCAGAATGCTGCTTCTGACCAACTGCACGTTTGACGGCATTGTCTACAATGTCGAGCGGGTGATGGAGGAATGCCTCGCCATCAAGTCCGATCTGGTCTTCCTCTGGGACGAGGCGTGGTTCGCCTTTGCCCGTTTTGGCCCGACCTACCGTCAGCGCACCGGAATGAACGCCGCCAAGACCCTGCGGGAGAAGATCAAGACGCCGCAATACGCCAAGCTCTACGAAAAGCAGCAGGCCAAACTCAAGGATGCGGATGACGAGACGCTGCTCAAGACGCGTTTGCTGCCACCACCGAGTTCACGGATCCGGGTCTATTCGACCCAATCGACCCACAAGACGCTGACATCCTTGCGGCAGGGATCGATGATTCATGTCAACGATCAGGACTTCAAGGGGGAGGTCGAGCAGAGCTTTCATGAAGCCTACATGACGCACACGTCAACCTCGCCAAATTACCAGATCATAGCCTCGCTGGATGTCGGCCGGCGGCAGGTGGAACTGGAGGGGTTCGAATTCGTTCAACGCCAGGTCGAGGCGGCCATGTCGATGCGCCGGGCGATTTCGACACACCCGGTGCTGCAGAAATATTTCAAGGTTCTGACAGCCGGCGATATGATTCCGGAAACCCACCGCGAGAGCGGCGTCACCAGTTACTACGAGCCGGATCAGGGCTGGACCGACATCTGGAATTGCTGGGAGAAAGACGAGTTTGTTCTCGATGCGACCCGCGTGACAGTTGTGGTCGGCGGCACCGGCTGGGACGGCGACACTTTCAAGAACAAGATCCTGATGGACAAATACGGCATCCAGATCAACAAGACGTCGCGCAACACTGTCCTGTTCATGACCAATATCGGCACCACGCGGTCGTCCGTTGCCTACCTGATCGAGGTGCTGGTTGAAATCGCCAACGACCTTGACGACCTGCTTGACGATGCATCGCGCATGGAGCGCCTGAGTTTCGAAAAACGCGTCAAAAACCTCATGCATGACTTGCCGCCACTGCCCGATTTCAGCCGGTTCCATGATGCCTTCCGCACAGACAACGACACCATCGAAGGTGACATCAGGTCGGCATTCTTTCTCAGCTACGATGACAAGAACTGCGATTATCTCGAGCTCGACGGTTCGATCATCGACGCGATCGAAAGCGGCCGCGAGATCGTATCAGCCTCCTTCATCATCCCTTATCCGCCCGGGTTTCCGATTCTGGTGCCGGGGCAGGTGGTGTCGCGAGAGATTCTGGCCTTCATGCGCGCGCTCGATGTCAGTGAAATCCATGGATACCGGCCGGACCTGGGCCTGCGCGTGTTCACTCAGGCAGCCCTGGACAATCATGCCGGGCTCGCCTTGGCAAAACCAAAAAATAAAAAAGGGGACTAAGATGCCGAAGAAAATGCTGAAAAACATGTCGGAAATCCGCCGGTTCTTTCACCGGAACGAAGACCCGATCTATTTCATTTCCGCGACCAACTTCAACCTGCTCGGCATTGACGAGTGGTGCAAGAACTTCAAATACATCTGCTACCTCGATTGCTATGACGGCCGCCATCCGAACGTGTTCTGCCCGTCCGAGCAGCCCCATGCCGAGTTTCAGTCGATCGAGGACATCAACAATTACCTGCTGCAGCACAAGGAAGTCATCGACTTCATCAAGCGCCGCGGCGGCAACCCGAAATTCGTCTTCCTGATGTTCGATGAAGAGACCGAGCGTCTGGCCAATGAACTCGGCGCCGTCGTCTGGTTCCCGAGCGCCAAGCTTCGCACCTCGATGGACAACAAGATCGAGACCGTGCGGGTTGGCAACAAGGCCGGCGTTCCCTCCGTGCCGAACGTGCTGGCCGAGGTAACCTCCTATGAAAACCTGGGCGAAACCTGCGACAAGGCCGGAATCGGGCATGATCTGGTTCTGCAGTCGGCCTTTGGCGACAGCGGTCACACCACATTTTTCATCAAGTCTGAAGCCGATTTCCGCAGCCATGCGGACGAGATCATCGGCGAGGGCGAGATCAAGATCATGAAGCGGATCGATTGCCGCGGTTCGGCAATCGAAGCCTGCACCACGTCAAAGGGGACCATTGTCGGGCCACTGATGACCGAGCTTGTCGGCTTCAAGGAACTCACGCCATACCGCGGTGGCTGGTGCGGCAACGAGATCTTCTCCACCGCCTTCCCGAAAAAGGTGCGTGAGAAGGCCAGGCAGCTCACCTTCAAGTTCGGCGAGCAGTTGCGCAAGGAAGGCTACAGCGGTTATTTCGAACTTGATTTTCTCATCGACACCAAAACCGGTGACATCTGGCTCGGCGAACTCAATCCGCGCATTACGGGCGCCAGCTCGATGACCAATCATGCGGCATTTGCCCATGCGGATGCGCCCCTGTTCCTGTTCCATCTGCTCGACTTCTCGAAGGTCAAATTCAATCTCGACATCGCCGAGCTGAATTCGCGTTGGGCCGATCCGGACATGATCGACAGCTGGAGCCAGATGGTGGTCAAGCACACCGAAGACAGCGTCGACATCATCACTGAAGCGCCGCAGACCGGCATCTACAAGATGCATGATGACGGACGCGTTGTGTTCGACCGCTTCGATTATCACCGGCGCGCAGTCGAGAGCGAAAACGAGGCTTTCTTTCTGCGTATTCAAAAGCCGGGCGATTACCGCTATGAAGGCGCCGACCTCGGCATTCTGGTGACTCGCGGGCGTTCGATGACGAACAATTTCGTTTTGAACGACCGCGCCAAGAAGTGGATTCACGGGATCAAGAACAGCTTTGTGGCAAAGCCGCTGCCGGCAGCAGACGTCGGTCCGGTGTTTTCAGAGCCGGCCTTCAAGATTCTTTAAACTCCGGAGCATGGACGTCAAATGCAACATCTTTGGCGTTCAGTCGATGAAGTGGAACCTGGCCCGAAATGGGCCGGGCTTTTTGCCGAGTACTGGCCGGATTACAAGCGCTGGTGGAGCAGCGAGAGCGTCGAAGCGCGGCCGACATACTGGCAGTGTTATCAGGCGCTGAAGCACCACATGCCCGAACTGCTGGTAATCTATGAGCAGCTCTGCGAACTGGCCGGCGGCGGCGATGAAGCCGCCCGCTTTCTCAGCCTCTACAATCCGCCGCCCTATCTGTCCGGCTGTTCCCAGGCAGTCTGGACCGGTGCAGAGCCGGTTCTGGTGCGCAATTACGACTACAGTCCGCTGGCCTTTGACCGGCTCATCATGCGCACCGGCTGGCAGGGGCGCACGGTATTGGGAACATCTGATGGCCTCTGGGGGCTGGTCGACGGTATGAACGATGCCGGTCTGGCAATTTCCCTGACCTTCGGCGGCCGTCACGTAGTCGGTGACGGCTTCGGCGTGCCGATCATTCTGCGCTATGTGCTGCAGACCTGCGAAACCACCGAACAGGCCGCGGCTGTTCTGGCCCGCGTTCCCAGTCACATGAGCTACAATGTCACCGTGCTGGACGCGAAACGGAATTATATCACCGCCTATATGGCGCCCGACAGACCGACGCTGATCACCAAGTCGGCAGTTGCGACCAATCATCAGGAAAAGGTTGAATGGGCGGCGCATGCCCGCTTCACTGCGACCGTCGAGCGCGAGCGCTATCTGCTGCAGCGGATGACGATGCATAGAGATACCGAGGAAAAATTCATTTCTGCCTTCCTCAAACCGCCACTATATTCCTCAGCCTTCGCCGACGGATTTGGCACGCTCTATACTGCCATATATCGCCCCCGGCTCGGACAAATGGAGCTTCGCTGGCCCTTGGGGACCTGGCCATTCGATATCCATAATTTCGTTGAAGATCAGCGGATGATTCATATTCCGGTCTAAGGAGCGCAAACCCCATGAGCCATGTCTTTTCCCGCCATACGAAAATTCACCCGCCTGTCGTGGCTTCGGGGAAGGGGTGCTACCTGTTTGATCAGAGCGGCAAGCAGTATCTTGACGGATCGGGCGGCGCGGCGGTGTCCTGCCTTGGACACGGCGACACCGATGTCATCGATGCAGTAAAGGCTCAACTCGACGCAATAGCCTTCGCTCATACCGGCTTTTTCACATCCGAGCCGGCTGAGACTTTGGCTGATCTGTTGATTTCGAAAGCGCCCGAAGGGATCGACCGGGTCTATTTCGTCTCCGGCGGATCCGAGGCGACAGAAGCGGCGATCAAGCTCGCCCGGCAATATTTCGTAGAGAAGGGCGAGCCCGGCCGCTCCCGATTGATCGCGCGCAAGCAGAGCTATCACGGCAACACCATCGGCGCCCTGTCGGCGGGCGGCAATGAATGGCGCCGCGCCCAGTTCGGCCCGCTGCTCTTGGATGTGAGCCACATCGATCCCTGTTACGACTACCGCTTGCGCCACGCTGATGAAACGCCGGAGGCCTATGGTCTGCGCGCCGCCAATGCGCTGGAGACAGAAATTCTTCGTGTCGGTCCTGAAACGGTGATGGCGTTCATGGCCGAGCCGGTGGTCGGGGCCACATCAGGCGCAGTGCCGCCAGCACCGGGTTATTTCAAGCGGATTCGCGAAATTTGTGACCGCTACGGCGTTCTGCTGATCCTCGATGAGGTGATGTGCGGCATGGGACGCACCGGCAGCCTGTTCGCATCCGAGCAGGATGACGTCAGGCCCGACATCATTGCCATCGCGAAGGGACTTGGCGGCGGCTACCAGCCGCTTGGAGCGATGCTGTGTTCCGGCGAAATCTACAAGGCGATCGAGAACGGCAGTGGCTTCTTCCAGCACGGCCACACCTATATGGGCCATCCGGCCGCCTGCGCTGCGGGGCTTGCCGTTGTCGGGGCGATCGTGAATCGCCAATTACTGACGAAGGTCGAGGAAATGGGCCAATTGCTCAAAACCCGCCTGCAGGATCGTTTTGGCCAGCATCCCCATTTCGGCGACATACGCGGTCGCGGCCTCTTTGTCGGCGTCGAACTGGTGCAGGATCGCGAGACCAAGCAACCCTTCGCGCCCACCGACCGTATAGCACCCAAAATCAAGACCGCGACTTTTGATGCCGGCCTGATTTGCTATCCGATGTCGGGCACCATCGATGGCCGCAGCGGCGACCACGTGCTGCTGGCGCCGCCCTACATCATCACACCCGAACAGATCGATGAACTGATCGACAAGCTGGCAATCGGCATTCGCGCCGCCACCGGGGTCTGAAACATTCAACCCGGCGCGTTGGCGCCGGGAGGTGAGCAGGTCAGTGGCAGCCGCTGCAGACCTGCTGTGGTTCGAACCCGTATCCCGGAGTGGCAAACTCGCGCCAGTCGGGCGCGTTGCCTGAAGCATACCGCATCCCGATTGCCACCCAGTCGATCTCCCGTTCCAAACCCTGATTGAGCTGGATCGACCGCTCGCTGCCGCCATAGGTGATGACGGTCTGGCGCTCGGTAAAGTCGTCCAGACTTTGGCGCCATTCAGTGTCAGACCAGTGAAGCGTCAGGCCACGGGTGAGGGGATCATACTCCGCTGTGAACAAGGTGCCGAAGCCCTCTTCATATCTGACCTGACGCAACGGCTCTTTCAAAAACTCCGCAGCAAGCCCCTTGGGGTCCCTGCGTGAATCCGCGATCCGTTTGAGATGGGCCGCACGTTCGTATGTCCGGGTGAACGGGCCGCGGTCGGGCTGTGACCCGTCGTGCTGGTGGTTGGTCGCCACAGGGTCGGCAACAATCTGAATGCCGCCCCCCGCCAGCATCTCGACGCTGGCAGTGGTTCCCGACGCGTCGGCCAGAACGACATTATAGGGCATATGAGATGGCACCCGCCGCAGCACAGCAAGCGCGTCCTCGACCGTCCGGCAGGTTTCCAGCACATAGCGAAGGATCGTGGTGATGCCGAAGCCGGTGCCCGTGACCTGGCGGCCGCCATAGGCCAGCGCGATGCTGAGACCTGCGTCATTGATGCCATCGGACAGGCCCCAGAGGAATTCCACCATCCCCATCACGCCTCGGCCCGTCCAGGCTGACTTGAGCAGAAGCCCCTCATTGAGGTTAGGCGAAAGGTCATAGTTGCGCACCAGCCGGACCGTGTCGTGGTTTGACATAGCCACAAGCGAACAGCCGCCGAGGTAGTTTGGCGGACACCAGGTCGAAAGGAAGCGCGCCGCGCGGTCCGATCCACCGGCAAGGTCAACTAGGCGCCTGTACACGGGAACGAGCTCGGGCATGTGTTGGCTCAGCGCTGCTTCACAGTCCGCGCGCGACGGTCCGCTGTCGCCGCCTCGGGCGATGAACCAGCCTTCATAGGCGGGCCATGAGCGATCCCAGCGGGCCTTCCATTTCGGCCCGGGCAGGTCTTCTCTAATTGCGTCAAATCTCAAGCAAGCATCGGCCATGTTAGCGGTTCCCTTCTTGCGGGTTCAGGAAAAATCGGACGATCTCGGCGCTGGCATCCGGACCATCGGGATCGGTGTAAGATCCCGCAGCTCGACCGCCGGACCAGGCATGGCCCATTCCGTCGATCACCCAGTGCTCGATGCTCGACTGGCCGTGGGATCCGAAAGTGGTGTGTTTTTCAAACTGACGGCTGCCAAATGTGCCGCGCTCGGTGGTCTGATACTGTGTGTCGGTACCGTTCGACATCGCGTCCCGCGCAATCAGATCGCCGTTAACCGGATGGACAACAGCGTCCGAAGTACCGTGAAACACGATTGTACGTGGGGTCATCGTGGAGCGTGCCTTTCCCTCCATTGGTTTGCCGCCCATCGCAGCGAAGGCTGAGGCAACGTCGCGCGCTGCTCCGAACGGCAGGCCGGAGTGAACGGCGACGCCGGAATAAAGTTCCGGGTAGGTCTCGCCCATGATGACGGCCATCGCGCCGCCCGCAGACAGCCCCGCAACAAAAACCCGATCCAACGGGATATCGTGGCTTTCACAGACCTGCCGGGTAAGACCGGCGATGATTGCCGGTTCGCCGCGGTCGCGATTCTGGTCGCCACGGCTGAACCAGTTCCAGCAGGTCTGCGCATTGGCGCCACGCGACTGAGCGGGGTAGGCGACGACGAAACCATGTTTTTCAGCCTGTTCGTTCATCGCCGTTCCGGCAGCAAAGTCCTCGGGCGTTTGGGTGCAGCCATGCAGCATGACAATCAGCCCTGTCGGCCCTTTGCTGGCCGAAGCCGGACGGTAGACCCGGAACTCCCTGCTACCGGCAGCGTGGTCAAACCGGTGTTGGGTGAAACCGGCGCTCGCCGGAGTGTCTGGCCTGACGCGGGTTTCAGGCTTCACGAACGCCTGACCTGCGTGGGCGGTCGGTGACGTAAATCCTGGCAACCGACCCCAGGCCGAACCCGGACCGGCATCGGCCGCAGTGTTGGCCACGCCCTCCGGTCCATCCCAGGAAAGGCCGTGACGGGACAGTGTTTCCTGCACCAGGCGATCAGGATCGAAACGGCCACGGCGTGCGGAAGCCATTGCCTGACGCAGCGCGTCGGCATTGAAGAATGTCATCGTTGTTTTCCTTAGAAGTGTCGAAATGCCTACTTGATGCGGTCGGCCAGTGCGGTCTTGATTTCTTTGCTTGCCTGCAACGCCCCCAACACGGTTATCGTTCCAATCGTGGCGAGCGCCAGTTCGGGCGTCACGTCGTCGGCGATGCGGGCCAGGCCAACCACTTTGACATGCAGAATTTCACCGGCGACCCTCAGCGATTCAAGGTCGGCGCGGCTGTAGTCGCGCAGCCCCAGTTCCATGGTGTGCCGTTCGATGGAGCCGGCAACAGCATCCTGGTGGCTGACCAGTTGATTGCGAATGGCGGTGCGAATGAAATCTGACCGGTTCGAATAAAAACCCTCCTGCACCAGAAGGTCTATGCGGCCAAGGTCGACATAGCCCAGATTGATTGTGATTTTCTCGGTTTCCGGGGGCTTTTCCCGAAGCTGTCTGATGTTGCTCATGCAAAATTCCTTCCATGTGGATGGTATATGGATGGTAATTTTGCGAATTGCAAGAGGAACGTCTCACCAATGGCGGCCTTCACGCTCCACTGAAACCTGATTGCCTACTCTGAGGGGAGATATCTGGCGGGGTTGCCTTGCCTGACGCACCAAAGGCTTGATAATGAATCACACACCCAATTTAGGTCGCCATACACCCTGAACTGACTTCCCAGTGACACCGGTTGCAGCGCCGCGGGTCCATATCGGCGAGCCTCAACCATCAAGGAATTGCAATGATAGATCTCAAGAGCTTCGGCGACCTTACAAGCCTCGAATTGGGTGAATTCTCCCCCAAGCCAACGACCTTCACCGAAGGGCAGGTTGAGGCTGCCAAGCAACTCTGGGCTTCGACAGACGGCATGACCAAGGTCGGTGTGTGGGAATGCACCCCAGGACGGTTTTCCGCCGACCGGACCAAATCCGCGGAAATCTGCCATGTACTGAGTGGTTCGGCGACGGTGGAAGGCAAACAGGGCGGCGACACGCGCAGCATCGGACCGGGCGACGTGCTCGTCCTGCCGCTCGGCTGGGAAGGCGAATGGACCATCCATGAGCGCCTGCGCAAGACCTATGTGTTGACCAGCCAGCCCTGATAGCCGGCAGATCAATATGCCTGTGCTGCCGAGAAGGTCATGTCAGTAATCGTAGATATGCTCGATCTGAAGGCCCTGGGCCTTGATCTCGGACAGCGCAGGCTCGAGTTCTGATACCCTGACACCGACCAGCCAGCGGGCGCTGCCGCCATATCCGTCACGCGGAATTCGGGAAAGAATTGCGCCATGCTTGAGGGTTTTGAGATCCGGATCATCCCATCCGACCATCGACAGCATGATGTCATCATTGCCGGCGATCTCGTTGACCGTCCCGCCGCCGGCAATGATGGCTTCAAGAATATGGGTAAATTTTCGGTAGCGCGGCGTCTCGATGATCAGCCCGTCAGATGTCGTGTCAACCACATCGACGCCATCGATCAATTCAAGCGAAGATGCTTCAAGTCCGGTCACCACGCTTCTTATGCGTAGGGGGGCGACGCCCGCGGCTTCAACCGCTTCAGCAATGACACCGGCATAGGCACTCTTGGCGCTGAACTCACCGCCAAGCGCCAGCCGCCGTTCCCAGCCGCGCAGGAATGACGTAACCGGCTCGGCCCATAGCTCATCCTTTGCAGTCTCGAAATCATATTTGTACCAGGGTACCTGCTGCAGGAAAGTGGCATAATCGGCTGCCATCTGAGCGGCATAAAGATCTTGCGGGGATTTGTCAGCGCCGCGAATGACGGCAAACAGCCGCCCGATGGTTTCCTCGTAAGCAGCCTTCATCACCATTTCGAGCGTATAGCTGACACCGATGACATGGATGGTGGCGCGGGTGTTGAAATCACCGCCGCCATGCCGGTTGGCTTGCTGGTTCAGGGCGCAGAACGAGCGCCAGAAGCCCGAAATACTGGCGCTGTAATCAAAGGCGTATTCGTCCGTAGTCTCCAGCGTTTTGGCCAATCCCTCATAGGCATAGACAATGTGCCATTCGGGATAGGTGAGATAACTGTTGGCCTCCGCCCGCTGAAACGCCGGATCGGTGATCAGCGGCTGATAGGCAGTCGATTCCGGATCGGCGCGGCAAAAACTTTCGACATAGGCCACCGGCGACAAAAGCGCGACGACGCCAAGCACCAGCGCCAGCGCTGTCCATTTTACCACACGCCAGAGCCGCCTCATGTGCGGTTGGTCCGTTCGACAAAAAGGGCGGAGAGAACAGCAACGCCGCCAAGCGCGATATGCGGCAGGTTGGCGAGAATCTTGAAACCGAAATCAAGATCGACAACGCCATAATTGATGATCCCCAGATCGAGATAGCCCGACCCCGTGGCGAGACCTAGCAAACCGTCACCGAGATACAGAATGCCGAAATAGAGCAGGAATTTTCGCGATGCATTGCGACCGAGCCAGGCAGCGATCGCGGCCCACAGCGCCGAAGCGACATGCAGCAGGTCGTCAAAGATATCGAGTGCGAAAATGCCGAAGGCGCGGCCTTCACTGTCGGTCAGGCCGGGAATGTAGTTGAGGCTCGCAGCACCCAGCAGCACCACGGCGTAAACGGCGGATATCGAGCGTAATGTAATCATGATGACAATCCTGTTCTCAAAACTTCGCCCATGGTTTCAAAGCTTCGCCATGTAGCGGTCCCACAACGCATTGCGGAACACAAGGCCGGGGTCGGCAGCCCGCTTGCGTGCGGCAAATTCAGCCGCGCGGGAGTAGGCGCGCTGAAACTGAGGGTCAGTGGCATGCAATCTGTAGGGCAGGTAATAGGTGCCGCCAATCTCCAGCGTCCGCTCGATCAGCGCCTGGGTCATACGCGCCATATCGGCTTCGCCGCGCACCGACATCTCTTGCGAAAACAGCATAACGGCGGCGATCCGGGGTTCGGTGGCGTAGGTCAGGACACTGTCGGTATCAGTCGCCACATAGCGCAGCGTGATGTTGAGCAGTTCCTGAAACGACGACGGAATCACGTCTTGGCATGCGGCGATGAATTCATGGAACCGGGCAGGTGAGACGAAATACTCATGCAGAATATCGGTTCGCGTCGGGTCGCCATCATCCAGCGTCACCACCGGCTCGTTGATCAGGCTGTTGCGGGTGACGCCGCCGCTACCGAGCCGTGGTCCGACCTCGGTTTCCACAAACCATCTGCGTCGTTTGGCCCGGTCCGAGCCGAGCTGGGCGCGGAAAATATCCCGCGAAACCTTGCTCATCCAGCCTGAACCGGAGGCGGGCGGCAGATCGGCCTGATTCTCGTCAGTCCGGTAGGTGATCATCAGTGCCTCGTCGAAGAACCCGTCAATGGTCACATCGAGCCGGCCATAGGCCATGCTGATCGATGGATCGGAGGCAAGAGCCCCGGCAAATTTCGGCCCGAAATCTGCTCCGGAGACAGTTTCGAATGTCGGCATCAGCCGTTCATTCTTGACCATCTCGACGTCGAGATCGAGGATAACGCCATTGAGCCCGTAGCCGCCCATGGCGAGGCTGAACTGGTCTTCATTCTCATTGCGCGAACAGGTGATCACCTCGCCATCGGCCCGCATCAGCCGCAGCGAGCGAACTGTGCTGCCAAAGGCGCTGTGCGGAACCGGCCAGCCATGGGCATTGACTGCAAAGGTGCTGGCGACGCCAAAATCATTGTTGGACTGCATCACCTTTGGCGAGAAACCGATTTTGTCGAGGTCGGCGATCACCTGGCTCCAGCGCACACCCGCCGCCACACGGTAGGTCCCTGCCTGGGTGTCAGGCGTGAGCGTGCTCTGCTCAAACGTCACCGCGGTTCCCTCGCGCGGCAGGCTTTGCCCACCCATAGAATGCCGCGCCGCACTTGCCGAAAACGCCCGCGAGGCAGATTGCGCGTCGGTCAATTCAGACCTGAGCGCGGTCAGCAGTTTCGTCTCAGGGGCTTCAGAGAACGTCAGATGCCGCGCCACCGGCGTCGGGCTGAGCAGGCTGGCGTCATTGAGAATGGTACCGGTTGCCTGGACGGGATCGGTCGCCGGGAAAGGCAATCCGGCCGGAATTGTCTGCTGATCCCAGGCTCTGTAGGCGCCCGCACCGACAACAGCGCCCGCACCGGCGAGCAGGGATCTGCGTGTAATCTTGTTCATTTGGCTTCCCGCAGTGTGTTCGTCCGGAAATTGGCATGACAATGAGACACATCCGGAACGCTGTTGCCGGAAATTGCAGCAATCAGGTTAACACGGAGTGCAGACGTGATTGCGCCGAACACTATCGCGCACCGCCAAATTGACAAGAGTGAACTGGAGTTCGCCGACAATCCATGATTGTTTGATGCTGACAGCAAACCAGACCGCTGGCAGCGGATAGTGCGATTTTGTGATACTCAGTGGCATCGCGATGTAAGCCTTATTAATCGAACGATGCTCTAAGTGTGAAAGGCTTGATCACCTATTGGTTTGTCTTGGGCTTCAGTCCCGACGCTATGGGCAGCAACCGGCTTCGGCCTAGACTGGATGGATTGGCGTTGCCAATAAACTCGAAACCCGCAAATTCCGATTCTTCCATTATGCTTTTGGTAAACCACGCGGCAATGCTGGTTGCGATCCTGTTTGTCTGGGTTCTGGCAATGGCTGCATCGGCGCGGTTCCTGCCGGTGTCGAGTGAATTTCTGGCGATCGGTCCCGAACACCGGATTATCGAAAACCTCGGGCCGGAAGCGCGAATCTTGCGCACCGGCAATCACACGGTGGTGGTCAATATGACCACCGGGCAGGCGGGGAAATCGCTCTATGCCGCTGGCGCCTGGATAGTCCTGCCGGCGCTGGCCAACGGATGCCTGGCGTTGAGGTAATGATGAGTTTCATAACCCGGCCCACCATTGAAATTGACTGCCGCGCAACTTGACGCAGAAGCCTCAAAGCTCTTGTGAGTGCCATTGCGGATCTGTATCTGTTGGCGGGTTCGCAGTACAGGTGAGGAACATGATCGGGACACGACGGGTTATCAGCAGTTCGGGATTGGTGCGCATGCTGTGCGCGCTGTCGCTGCTGCTCGTTGCCTTCGCCCACAAACCGCTCATTTCTTCGGCAGCGGCCTCAGCCTATGCCGGCGTCAATGTCGCCGATTACGTTCTTCCCGACGGCACGCTTCCCGATCTCTGCCTTGATGGGGAGGGCACCGGCAAACATGGCGTTGCCAGCCCTTGCGAAGCCTGTCGCATTGTCTCCTCTGTTGATCTGCCGTCCCCGTTGGACGTCTTTGTGATCAACCGCAGGATTGCGCCTGCCGAACCGGTGCGCGCCCGCAACATCGGGTTCACGCCTCCGGTGCTGCAGTCCAGCGCGTCTCCGCGCGGCCCCCCTTCTTCCCAAGCCTGATTTTTCTGCTGCCTTGGCGCACCGTTGCGCCTGTCGCAGCCTTTGACCTGATCAACGCCTGAGCTTGGGCGTGGGTCGTCAATCTTGCCATTGCCGGGTCAAGATTCGCCTCGCAAGGCGTCTGTCCTGTTCCAGTCCATTCCGCCCGTTCCGGGCACTCTGAAAGAAAGCCAATCCCATGAAAAAAATTGCCATTCTTCTCTCCACTGCCCTTCTCGGTTTTTCAACCGCGATCGTGTCCGCCCACGACTACAAGGTCGGTGAACTGATGATCGACCACCCGGTTGCGCGTGCAACACCGCCCAATGCGCCCGTGTCCGGCGGCTATATGACGATCCATAACAATGGTTCCGAGGCTGACCGGCTTGTCAGTGGCGAAGCCGCATTTGCCGGCCGCGTTGAAATTCATGAAATGTCGATGGAGGGCGAAGTCATGAAAATGCGCCAGCTCGTCGATGGCCTGGAAGTTCCAGCCGGCGGCGAGGTCGTGCTCAAGCCAGGCGGTTACCACATCATGTTCATCGGTCTTGAGCAGCAGCTCACGGAAGGCGAAACATACCCCGTCACGCTTGTCTTCGAAAAGGCCGGTTCGGTGGATGTCGAGTTCAACGTTGAGACCATTCAGAAAATGAACGAGAACATGGACCACGGCAAGATGGACCATAGCAAAATGAAGCAGGGCGGCTGAAGCATCATTGCATGATCGAAAATGCTAAAGGGCGGCATTGGCCGCCCTTTAGTCATCACCGTTGAACTGGCCTAATCCGCTTCGGCACGGTCACCGATGAGGCTGCCGTCCTCCAGTGCGTCACCGGGATAAAGGATCACCTGATCGCCTTCGGTCAGGCCCGACAGGATCTCGGCGCGCCGGTCGGTCATGTGCTCGATCTCGACCGGCACCACCCGCGCATGGCCATCGTCCATCTTGAACACGGCCCAGTCACCGCCATCGCGGTAAAGGGCGCTGACCGGGATCTGCAGGGCCGCATCTGA
Source organism: Hoeflea sp. IMCC20628 (assembly GCF_001011155.1). Classification (NCBI taxonomy): domain Bacteria; kingdom Pseudomonadati; phylum Pseudomonadota; class Alphaproteobacteria; order Hyphomicrobiales; family Rhizobiaceae; genus Hoeflea; species Hoeflea sp. IMCC20628. Next base: position 2,817,154 of record NZ_CP011479.1, on the reverse strand, counting down.
GGACCACGTGATCAGATTGGCGATCACCCGGAATCCATGGCCGAGGTCGTCCGGCGGAGGGCGATTAAGGGCAAGGATGGCGTTGACCCGCTGTTCGGAGATTCCCAGTGCAGAGGTCTTGGTGAAGGCCGACGGTTCGATCCGTTCCACCTGCGCCTGCAATGTCTCCACCCCGCCCCAGTCGGTGATCAGCGCCGGACTGCCCGGATGCACCTTCACCGCATCAGCCGACAGCAAATCCACCAGAATTTCGAGATCTGATGGGTCGCCGACTTCGGCAATCAGCTGTCCCACCGTGGCGGCCTGTTCGCTCTTGGCGGTGAGCGAGAGGATGATCCCGTCGATCGGTGAAACAATATCAATGCAGCATTCGCCATTGGCTTCCGGCGTTGATGTTTGCCCCGGCTGAGCCAGCCTGGCCTGCGCACTGGCAAGCTCTGCTCGCCTAAGTGCAATCATCGCTTCGGCGGAGGTCACCTGAGCTTCGGCGAGTTCGAGTTCTCCGCCCAGCCGCTCCAGTTCACTCGGGGACATAATATTGGTCGCGGCAAGTTTCAGGGCCCTGTTGTGCGTGGCACGGGCGAGGTTGCGTCCGGTGCGAGCGCGAACCAGTTCCACTTCGGCCACCGCAACGCTGGAACGCGCCGCGTCGATGCCGGCCATTAGTTCAGTTCGCGTTCGTGTATCCAGGAACGGCGGATCGAGCGGGTGGATGCTTGCGATGCTCTGGCCCGCAGCAATCTCGTCGCCAACTGAAAATTCGGTTCGGTCGAGATGGCCGGTGATGGGTGAAGAGACTGCATAGACATTGCGAATGCGGGTGATCCCGTCCTCCTTCACCGTCACCTGCAGCGGCGCAATCGTCACCGTGGCAAGATCGACCAGGATCGGCCTTTCCCTGAACGCGACATAGAGCGCCCCGCCGATCACGGCGGCGGATACCAATCCTGCGAGGCTTTTGACAAGCACAGAGGCCATGGTTTCAGTCCCTTGTTTTCAAGACGCGGATAAGATCGAGCCGGTCGATGCGGCGTCGCACGATCAGCGCCGACACCAGCGCCCCGCCAAGCACGATCAGGCTCGACACGGCATAGGTGGACGCATTGATGATAAGCGGAATTCGGAACAGATCGCTTTCAAAGCCCTTTGCGACCAGTTTCGAAAAACTGTGACCGATCAGCCAGCCCAGGGGTTGCGCCAGGATTACCATCACACCAAGCTCGGTGAGCAGCACCTTCGACACTTCACCATTGGTGAAGCCAAAGACGCGCAGGCTGGCAAGTTCGCGGGCCCGCTCGGACAGCTGGATCCGGGCCGAATTGTAGATCACCCCGAACGTGATGATCATGGCCAGCGACACATAGATGGTGATGCTGATGCCGATATTTTCCTCGATGACGGCCTGAAACCGCTTCCGCGATATCCCTTGCAGAGCCACCGAGGCGATCGCCGGCGTTTGTTTGACCTCGTCATAGAGATCATTGATGCGGCTTTCGTCGACGATCACCCGTGCACCGGAAATCCGCAAACCCCGGCCTGACAGACGGTCGAGCGCTTCTCGGCTCATGTTTGCTGTCAATCCGACATAGCTGTTGGTGACACCGACCAGTGGCACCAGTACCCGGCGGCCCTGTCCGTCACTCAGTTCGACATCAACCTGGTCTCCGGGCACGAGATCAAGGTGGCTGGCCAGACGTTCTGACAGCAATATCCCCGCCGGCGGCAGTCTGATCGCACCAAAATCCTGATCCAGAACCCGGCTGATGTCCGTATCGGGGTCGGAACCGATGATCGCGACATTTCGCGACCGGTGCCCGTTCCTCAGCGTTGCCGCTTCGGCGCGGAACGGCTCCGCCGCCAGCACGCCGGGCAACCGGGCAACATCGCGCAGGGCTTCGTCGGAGCGTTGTGCAGCGAATGTCAGCGTCGCATCCTGCCGGTCGGCCCTGAACCAGATGGTGTCGATCATGTGGTCGATGGAATCAAACGCGAACAGCGATGTGATCAGCAGCGCCACCGGCAGGGCGGTGCCCAGCGTCGTCAATGCGGTGCGCAGCGGCCATCGCACCAGATGTCTCAGCGCCATGGTGGTGAGTTGCGAGAACGGCAGCCGGAAACGCCCCGACAAGCCGCTGAAGATGCTGTGATATCCGGTCGGCGCTGGTGGCCGCATCGCCACGGCCGGCGGCAACCGCACCGCACCGATGATGGCGTTGGCAGCGCCAACAAGCGCGGCGGCGAAGGTCACCAGTGCGGAAATCACATAGAGATCGGGAGATTGCGAGAACACCAGAAACGGGAACGAATAGAATTCGCCGTAAAGCGAGGCCATGCCGTGGCCCAGCCGGGTGCCGGCGATGGCGCCGATCGCCACGCCAACGACCGAGATCACCAGCGTCAGCTTGGCATAATGCCAGGCAATTGCTGCATTGGAGTACCCGACGGCTTTCAAAAGGCCGATCTGTTCGCGTTCCAGCGCAATCAGCCTGCTCAGGATCATGTTGACCAGAAAAGCCGAAATGAACAAAAAGATCGGCGGGATCACCTGCGCCATGGCTCTGAGCTGGGTCAATTCGGAATCAAGGAACGCATCTGACATGTGGTCGGTGCGGTCATAGGCGCCGGCGCCGCCATGCGGTTTGAGGATGGTGTCGAGCCGCGCAATCACATCCCTGCTGTCTGCATTACGCGACAGTGTCAGCGATACGTCGTTGAACGCTCCCTTCATGTCATAGGCGCCTTCGAGCACAGACCGGTGCATGTGAATGACGCCGAAGCGCTTCTGGTCCGGCACCATGTCGCCCGGGCCGATGGCATAGACATATTCCGGAGACAGCGTGATCCCGGTGATCGACAGATGCCGCTGGCGGCCATTGATCAGCACGTCGAAGCCGTCGCCGGGGCGAAAATTGTGGGCTTCAGCGAAGGCCTCGATGATGGTCGCTTCATCGGGACGGCCAGGTTCCGGCATGCGGCCCGAGCGCAGATAGAGCCGGTTGACCGCTGGTTCGCCATCGTCGGGGATCGAAATCAGCATGCCTGTCGCCGGTTCGGCCATGCCGGTGATGTCGATGATCACCGGATTGACGATACGGGTTTCCACAGCCGAGACGCCGTCGATAGCCGCGATTTCGGCCTTGAGGCTTTCGGGCGCCCGTGTCGCGCTGGCAAAAATCTGGCCGAATCGGGTCCTGTCGTAAAACGCCTCACGGGTATCTTCAAGCGCCCGTGTCGCGCCGAGTGCCAGGATCAGCGTCATCACGCCACAGGCCATCACCAACGCCACGGCCAGCGATTGCGCCCACAGCCGCACAAGATCGCGGACCAGCTTGCGGTCAAGCATGCTCAAGCCCTTCACCAGCTTACCTCCGACGGCTTGATCCGGGTGGGATTGAGTTCACACGAGGCGATGCGGCCGTCCAGGAACGTGAACACCCGGTGGGCAATCTTCCGGATGCCGGCATTGTGGGTGATAATGGCAGTGGTTGCGCCTGTTTCCTCGTTCACCCGGGCGAGCGCTTCAAGAACGATGATGCCGGTGGCTGAATCAAGCGCGCCGGTTGGCTCGTCGCATAAAAGCACTTCCGGTCTTTTGGCGATCGCCCGGGCAATAGCCACACGCTGCTGCTCGCCGCCGGAAAGCTGCGCCGGAAAGTGGTTCATGCGGCTTTCGAGCCCGACAAGCGCCAGCGCATCGCCGGCTGACATGGGTTTTGACGCCACTTCGGTGATCAACGCCACATTCTCCCACGCGGTCAGGCTGGGAATCAGGTTGTAGAACTGGAACACAAAGCCGACATGGTCGCGGCGGTAGGAGGTGAGTTGCCGGTCATTGGCGCCGGCCAGTTCCTCGCCCTTGAACTTGACCGAACCCGAAGTCGGCCGGTCAAGTCCGCCAATAATGTTGAGCAGTGTGGACTTGCCGCTGCCTGATGGACCCAGCAAAACCACCATTTCGCCTGATTCGAGTGTCATATCGACTCCATTGAGCGCCCGCACTTCGACGTCTCCGGTGCGGTAGATCTTGGTCAGGCCGGTGATCTGGAAAACCGGCGGCATCGGAGTGTCTGCTTCAGGTCTCATCCACCGGACCCTAACAGATCCGCGAGGATATTTTTTGATTCGGGTCAAATCCTGCAAGCTGCTTTGTGAAATATGCAGTGAAAGTGATATTTCCGTGTTAATGGTTGGTTGCGCCGACGGAGATCAGCCTCTGCGACATCTTGTGTATATGGAAGTACTGCGCGTTCGGTTAGAGTGAAGTTTATCGGAGAACGCCCCTTGGATATTCAGCGTAAAGACGTACACAACTCGGATACACCTCTGCTGTGCCAGGCTTGCGAGAGCCGTCATCGCGGTGTGTGCGGAGCATTGACCAGCGAACAACTCCTGAAATTGAGCAAGCATTCCAGCCGGCGCGAGGTTGAGCCGGGCACGGAATTGATCGGCGAGAGCTTATCCACAAAAAGCTATTCCAACATCATTTCCGGTGTGGTGAAGCTGTCGAAAATGATGGCCGATGGTCGTCAGCAGATTGTCGGTCTGCAATTCGCGCCGGATTTCCTTGGCCGGCCCTTCCGCGCCGAGAACGGTGTGAGCGCCGAGGCGGCTACCGACGTCAAGGTCTGTTCCTTTCCCAAGAACGTCATTGAACGCATGATCGGCGAAATGCCTGAACTCGAGCACAAGCTGCTGGAGCAAACGCTCAACGAACTGGATGAAGCGCGCAACTGGATGCTGACGCTCGGGCGCAAGACCGCAGGCGAGAAGGTCGCGAGTTATCTGTTGTTGATCGCCACCCATGCTTTTCCGGACAATGAAGAAGATTCGGTCGCTTTTGATCTGCCGATGAGCCGGACCGATATCGCCGATTTCCTTGGCCTGACCATGGAAACCGTCAGCCGGCAATTGACCAAGCTGCGCAAGGAAGACGTCATCAAGGTGGTCAACAATCGCCATGTCGAAGTTCCCGATCTGTCACGCCTGTCAGAACGCGCCGGCGTCTAGGCCTGCAGGCTTACCTTTTTTTGGTTACGTCAATTTCTGTTTGTAACGGAAAGCTTCTGTACTAGGCTCCCCTGCATGGGCTTGGCAGGAGGCGTGGATGGAGTTTGACTATGTCATCGTCGGTGGCGGCTCGGCCGGGTCGGTTCTTGCTGCACGTTTGAGCGAAGATCCCTCGGTGACGGTTTGCCTGCTGGAAGCCGGCGGCGACGGCAAGAATATTCTGGTGCGCGCGCCACTCGGCATGATCGTTACGCTGCCGGGACGACCGAAAATCAACAATTGGGCCTTCGAAACGGTTCCGCAACCCGGACTTGGCGGACGCCGGGGCTATCAGCCACGCGACCGTGCGCTGGGTGGATCGAGCGCGCTCAACGCCATGCTCTATGTCCGCGGCCATCCCTCCGATTATGATGATTGGGCAAAAGCCGGATGCGACGGCTGGGGCTGGTCTGACGTGTTGCCGCTTTTTCGTCGCTCCGAGCGCAATGTGCGGGGCTCCGACGACTTGCACGGCGGGTCCGGACCGCTCGAGGTGGCCGAACAACGGAGTCCGCGGCCGATCAGCCACGCCTTTGTCGACGCCGCCGCCGAAGTCCAGATCCGCCGCAACGATGATTTCAACGGTCCCGACCAGGAAGGGGCCGGCCTTTTTCAGGTCACCCAGTTCTGGCGTGACGGCAAACGGGGCGAACGCTGCTCGGTTGCCGCTGCCTATCTGCATCCGGTGATGAACCGTCCCAATCTGGAGGTCATCACCGGCGCCCACGCCACCAAAGTGGTGCTCGAAGGTCTTCGCGCCAGTGGCGTCAAATACCGCAAGGGCAGACACGAGCATCAGGTCAAGGCCCGTGCGGAGGTGATCCTGTGTGGCGGTGCGTTCAACTCGCCGCAACTGTTGATGCTGTCAGGCATCGGGCCCGGAGAGCATCTGCGTGCTCGCGGCATTGATGTGGCAAAGGAGCTTCCCGGCGTTGGCCAGAACCTGCAGGATCATCTCGATTACATTTACGCAGCCAAGACCCGCGACACCGATGTGCTGGGGTTCGGACCGGTCGGCGCCTACAAGCTGGTCCGCGATATCCTGAGCTGGCGGCGGGATGGAACCGGGGTTGTCGCTTCTCCGGGCGCGGAAGCCGGCGCCTTCCTCAAATCCGATCCGGATCTCGATCGCCCCGACCTGCAACTGCATTTCGTCGCAGCACTGGTTGATGATCATTCCCGCAAACTGCACATGGGCTATGGCTATTCCTGCCATGTCTGCGTGCTCAGGCCGCATTCGCGCGGCGAGGTCGGGCTCGACGGACCCGACCCGATGCGGGCGCCAAGGATTGATCCGAAATATCTCTGCGATGACCGCGATGCGGATTTGATGCTCAAAGGCGCCCGGATCACCCGTGAAATCATGGATGCACCGTCTTTGCGCAAATATCGGCTCAGGGAAGTCTACACCCGTGACGGTATGGATGACGCCGAACTGATGGGCCATATCCGCGCCCGCGCCGACACGATCTACCACCCCGTCGGCACCTGCCGCATGGGCCGTGACGCGCTTGCCGTCACTGATCCGCAGCTCAGAGTTCACGGGATCCAGGGATTGCGCATCGTTGATGCTTCGGTGATGCCGACATTGATTGGCGGCAACACCAATGCACCCACAGTGATGATCGCCGAAAAAGCCGCCGACATGATCAGGGCGCATGCGAAGGGTGAGGGGCACTAACAGCATGGCCCGCTCCGCATCCTGTTGCCGCTCGCCCGTGCGCTTGCTAGAAACCCGGCGTCTTCCCCGTTTGCTCCGGAGCCACTCATGACCGTTCGTATCGCCGTTCTCACCGTGTCCGACCGCGCCAGTCGTGGCGAGTATGAAGATCTGGGCGGCCCTGCGGTCAAGGCCTGGCTCGAACGGGTGATCTCCAGCCCTGTCGAAATCGCCATACACGTCATTCCGGACGGGCTTGAAAGCGTCCGCGACACCCTCATCCGCCTGTGTGACGTTGACGGCGTCGATATGGTTCTGACCACCGGCGGCACTGGCCCGTCACCGCGCGATCTCACGCCCGAAGCGATGAAAGCGGTGATGGAGAAGGAATTGCCGGGCTTTGGCGAATTGATGCGCAAGAAGAGCCTCGAATTCGTGCCGACCGCCATCCTGTCACGGCAGACAGCGGGCACGCGCGGCAAGACCCTGATTGTCAATCTGCCGGGCAAGCCGGGCTCGATCGACACCTGCCTCACGGCGGTGTTCCCGGCGATTCCGTTCTGCCTTGACCTCATCGAAGCCGGCCGCATCGAAACCCATGATGACATCCTGAAAGCATTCCGCCCGTCAAAATGACGGGCGGCACAGTTTCAAGTCCAGATGGCGGCAGGCCGGTTCAGGTGCGCAGCACCCGGTAGATCGCCGGGATCACCAGCACGGTCAGCGCCGTCGATGAGGCGAGGCCGAACAAGAGCGAGATCGCCAGCCCCTGGAAGATCGGATCGGTCAGGATCACCGCAGCCCCGATCATCGCCGCAAGTGCCGTCAGGATGATCGGCTTGAAACGGATCGCGCCCGCTTCGATCAGCACCGGCGTCAGCGGTGTGCCCGGCACATGGGCATGACGGATGAAATCCACCAGCAGGATCGAGTTGCGCACGATGATGCCCGCCAACGCGATGAAGCCGATCATCGAGGTGGCCGAGAACGGTGCCCCGAACAGCCAGTGTCCGAGCAGAATGCCGATGAAGGTCAGCGGCACCGGGGTGAGAATGACCAGCGGCGCCTTGAACGAGCCGAACTGGGCAACGACCAGAATATAGATCCCGAGCAGAGCCACGCCAAAGGCAGCGCCCATGTCACGGAAGGTGACCCAGGTGACTTCCCATTCGCCGTCCCACAACAGGGTCGAGACCTGTTCGTCAGCGGGCTGACCGTTGAGTGCGATCACCGGCTTCTTCAGTCCGGTCCAGTCCATCGCATCAAGCGCTTCCTGCACGGCTAGCATGCCGTAAAGCGGCGCTTCATAGGCGCCGGCCATTTCGGCCATCACCATTTCGGCGGCGCGACCATTGTGGCGAAACACCGGGAACGATGATGTCTCGCGGGAGACCTCGACCACATCACCCAGTTCAACGATGCTGCGGTCGCCCGGCAGCACATTGGCCGGGATCGGCGTGGTCAGAAAACTCTCATTGACGACGCGGTCAGCACGCGGCCGTTCCAGCCGGATGGCAATTGGCGTGCGCCCACCGCCACGGTGCGAGTAGCCCACGGTCTGGCCTGTGTTGAGGATTGCGATGGTGTCAAACACATCGCGCTCCTCGACCTTGAAGAACTCGAGTTCATCGGTCGAGATTTTAACCCTGACCCGGTCGGCGGGCTGGCCCCAGGAATTGTCGATGTCGACAATGAAGTCGGCCGAACGGAATGCTTCTTCCACTCGCCGCGCCACTGAGCGTCGCGTTTCAGCGTCAGGCCCGTAGATTTCGGCCAGAAGCGTCGCCATCACTGGCGGTCCCGGCGGCGGCTCCACCACTTTCAGGCTTGCACCTTGCGGCAACGGAATCGCGGCAATGCGATTGCGCAGATCCAGCGCGATGTCGTGGCTTGAACGGTCACGCTCCTCCTTTGGTGTCAGATTGAGCGCCACACCGCCCATCTGGGTTTCCGAGCGCAGGAAGGAGTGCCGCACCAGGCCGTTGAAGTTGAACGGCGCCGCCGTGCCCGCATGGGTCTGGGTCGAGTGCACTTCCTCGAGCTGCAATGCCTCGCGCGCCACGGCCTGGGCGATGGCATCGGTCGCCTCGACGGAGGTGCCTTCCGGCATGTCGATGACCACCGAGAGTTCCGACTTGTTGTCGAACGGCAAGAGCTTGACGGTGACGTCCTTGGTGTAAAACAGCGACAGCGAGCCCAGTGTCATGGCACCGACGACGAGCAGGAAAATCCATGCTGTTGTCTTGCTGTGCAGCACCGGCCGCGCCACGGCGCGATACATTTTTCCAAGCAGGCCACCGGCTTCAACACCCTCGGTTGGACCATGGTGTACCGGCGCGCGGCCGGCGATCTTCAGCATCAGCCAAGGGGTCACCATCACGGCGACGAAGAACGAGAACACCATCGCCGCCGAGGCATTGGACGGGATCGGGCTCATATAGGGACCCATCATGCCGGACACGAACAGCATTGGCAGCAGTGCTGCAACCACGGTCAGCGTCGCGACGATGGTTGGATTGCCAACCTCGGCCACAGCTTCGATCGCCGCCTGCTTGCGCTCGCGGCCGTCGCCCATGCCCCAATGGCGGGCGATGTTCTCGATCACCACAATGGCGTCATCGACCAGGATGCCGATTGAGAAGATCAGTGCGAACAGCGAGACGCGGTTGAGCGTGTAACCCATCACCCGCGAGGCAAACAAGGTGAGCAGGATCGTCATCGGGATGACGATGGCCACCACCAGCGCCTCGCGCCAGCCGATCGCCAGCCAGACCAGCGCGATGATCGACACGGTGGCCAGACCCAGATGGTAGAGCAGTTCCTTGGCCTTTTCGTTGGCGCTCTCGCCATAGTCGCGTGTCACTTCCACCGCCATCGAATGCGGGATCAGTGATTCTTCGAGAGCCTCGGTGCGTTCGAGAATTTTCTCGGCCACCAGCACGGCATTGGCGCCAGCACGCTTGGCGATCGCCAGGGTGACGGCGGGTTTGCGGTCGACGCCGTTTTCCGCCCCGTCCTGGGTACGTGTGACGGTGGCAACGATCTGCGCGGTGCTGTCGGTGGCAAATGAAATGTCGGCCAGGTCGCGGACATAGACCGGCCGTCCGTCGCGGGTGGTGATCAGCAGATTGCCGATTTCGGCCGGCGCATAGAGCGTTTCCCCAACCATCAACTCGGCAGAGTTACCGTCAAGGGTGACCTGACCGGCGGGAAAGGCGCGGTTGGCGCCACTGACCTTGGCAGCGAGCTGTTGCAACGTCACGCCATTGAGCGCCAGTCGGGCGGGATCTGGCGCGATGCGGATGATTTCGTTTGTGTCGCCAACCAGATAGGTAAGCCCGACATCGTCGATCTTGGAGAGTTCGGTCCGAAGCTCGCGGGCAACGCGGGTCAGATCATTGGACGAGACTGCATCGCCTGCTTCAGCGGACGGTGTCAATGTCAGCGAGACAATCGCGACATCATCGATGCCGCGCCCGACGATCATCGGCTCGGGGATGCCGACCGGGATCCGGTCGAGATTGGCGCGGACCTTGTCATGCACCCGCAGGATGGCAGAATCCGTCTGCGTGCCAACGATGAACCGGGCAGTGACCAGCACCTTGTTGTCCGAGGTCTGCGAATAGACATGTTCGACCCCGTCAATGCTCTTGACGATGGTTTCGAGCGGCTCGGAAACCAGCTTGACCGCATCATCGGCCTTCAGCCCGGGGGCGCTCAGCATGATGTCGACCATCGGCACTGAGATCTGTGGCTCTTCCTCGCGCGGCAGCGTCATCAAAGCCACCACGCCGAAAGCAAAGGCCGCCAGCAGGAGCAGCGGGGTGAGGGGGGAGACAATGAAGGCGCGCGTCAGCTGGCCCGCAATCCCCAATGCAGGAGTTTTCATGGCCGTACCACCTTGTCGCCAGCGGAGACGCCGCTGATCACTTCAATCAATCCGGCATGGTCGCCATCCTGAGCAGCCCCCAGGATGACCGTGCGCTCGACAGCCACGCCTGCATGATCTTCAACGGTGATGAAATCGATGCCGTGACGGTTGACCACTGCGTCAAGCGGAGCGAGCAGGGCGGTGCGGGTGCCGATCGGCACTTCCACCAATATGCGGGCGTTGACAAAGGCGGTGTCGAGCTTGTCGACTTCCACATCGGCGATCACCCGGCCATTGTCGATTTGCGGATAGATTTTCGCCAGCCGCCCGGCAGCTTCACCGCTCTCGGTGGCGATGCGAATTTCGGCGCCTGCCTGCAGACTGTCTGCAAATCTCTCGGGGATTGCCAGCCTCAGGAAGAAACCGCCCGATCCGATGGTGGCGACCGGTTCGCCCGGCATGATTACCGAACCACGGCTGGCCGGTACGGTCAGCACCCGTCCGTCGGCAGGTGCGACAACCGCGCCTTCGGTTTCCTGCTGGGTCAGCACGGCGCGGTTGGCCTGCGTGGCGGCAATCTGGTTGCGGGTGACCTCGACATCGGTGGACAGTTGCGCCAGCCGTTGCCGTGTCACGACACCCTGATTGACCAGTGTCTCGCCGCGCTTGTACTCTGCTTCTGCTGTTTCGAGTTGTGCAGCAAAGGCCGCGAGCTGGGCGTCAATTGCCGCAATCTGAAACGCGATCTTGTCATCCTTGACCAAACCGAGCTGCTGTCCGGCGGTGACTAGATCCCCCTCGCTGATCGTCAGCTCCTCAATCACCCCGCCAATGCGCGCCCGCGCCGGCACGATATCGCGTGATTCCACCCTGGCCTGAACGGCTTTCCATTCGGTGATTTCCGTAGGCGACAGCGTCACGGTCTCGGCCCCGGCGAAACTGGTGGCGGCCAAACCGGTGGATGCTATGATGAGAAGGGCTATACTTAGCATTTTCATGGGTTGCCTCATTGCAAAGAGTCTGGGGGACACCAAAGCCATCATGGTCATGCTGCAATGAGCTGTCATTGCGCCAGATCAAGCGCTCGACGTCCGGTTGCGATCCATATAAGTGATTATATCAAAGATCGCAAATATAATATGTATCAAGCAGCCAGAGCTGCGCTGTAGATGGCTGTCTAGGCGAGTTTATCGTCGAGCAGATGCACCGGGGAACAGCATGGCGTCGATCAGCCGGTAAAATTCGGCCGCAGTTTGGGTGTCATCCATGGCCATGTCAAAATGCAGGTGAGCATCCTTGACGCCCTGAAACCGGGGCAATTTGGGTTTGCGCTTGAATTCGGGTTTGAATCCCGCCAGCGCCCGCTTGCCGCGCCAGTTGGCAATCGCCTTGGCGTAGGCGGCTTTTCTGGCATGGAACTGCTCACCGGTTGCTGCGGTCTCGCAGTCATGCGCGCAGGCCTTGACGAAACTGTCTTCCCACCCATCGAGTTCGATGCCGTAGCGGCGTTTGAACGCCTCGATCGTCAGAGCCACAGCTGCCGCAATCCCGGTGTTTATCGAAAAAGGGAAATCCGGGAAGGGGGGCTTGTCCTGATCAGCCGCCGCTGGCAGCTGGCCGCCCGCTGCACATTGAACCGACAGCGGGCGCTCCCAAAACACCATCCGCCGGGCGAGCATCACCGTTTTGCAGGTGCTGTCTGTCGCGGGCTCCGCTTGCTCGAAATAGGCATCCGAAAACGCCTCGCGGGTCCGCTCCAGCAGATCCCGCCGCACTGCGCCATGCCAGACGCCGAAATGGCAGGCCGGCCGGTCGCTGGCGCCGTCCCAGTAGAACTGGCTGCGCATCATGTCGGTCTGCTCTGGCAGGGTGAGACTGCTGCCGGTGGGGATCTTGGCAATCTCCAGCCCGGCTCGCTCCGCAGGCGGCACATAGCAAGCCCGTCCCCACGAAAGGGCATCCGCCTCCGGCACGCGCTTCAGCAGGGCCCGGATCACCTCGCAGATGCCTGGATCGGCATAGTCGGACGAATTGATGAATGTAATCCATGCGCCGCGGGTCTCGGGGATGATCAGGTTCCAGTAACGGCTGATCTCTGTTTCCGGGGTCGTCGGGTAGTTTGGTCCGGGCGTGATCAGCCGCATCCGTGTGTCGTTCAGCTCTTCTGCCAGACCGGAGAGCCCGGCTGCTTCGCCACCAGTGAAATCAGCGATCAGGATTTCGTAATCGTCTCGCCTGCTTTGCAACATCTGCCGCACAGTCCCGGCAAGCGCCACGTCTGGTGCCATAACCGGTATGCAGATCGACAGCAGCGTCATGGTGCAAACACCCGTGCGCCGCTCAGCAGGCTCGACACCGGCATGATCGCATGCTCGCCGAACCGGTAGAACTCTGCCGGTGTCGACGGTCCAATGCCGGTTTCGCGAATGTGCAGCGTGTCATTGGCAAGCCCCGACAGCTGGTTCACTGTCTTGGGCGGTTTGAACGGCGCCGGTTTGAAATATCCCGCCCATTTGCCGTCTTCCCACAGCGCAAAGCCGCGTGAAAAACTGCTGTCCTTGGCGTCGTACTCCGCCTGCGTGTGGCAATATTTGCATTCATCCATTGCTGCTAATGCGAAATTGGCGCCGAACCCGGTCTGATTTATCTCATAGGTCCGGCAGAACCACGCAATGGTGGTGGCGATGCTCAGGCACAGTGACGCGCCCGGGTCAAACATCGAGAATGGAAAATCAGGCTGATCGAGACGAATGGCGCCGGTGTTTTCGCGCTCGAACGAATCGAGCCGGGCCTGCATGGTTTCCCGCGACAGATGGGCTGCCGAGTTTGACGCGGCACAGGCACCGAGCACCGAGAAGGGCCGTTCGCAATGGACCAGCGTGGTGGCCTGTGCCACCACCTTGCAGGTGTTTTCCCAATCGACATTGGGATGCTCGAAATAGCGCCCGCCATAGGCATGTTTGATGCGCTCCATCAGCGATTTTCGGACCGCGCCATGATAGATGCCGGTCCCCACCGATGGCCGGCGTTTGCCTTCGCTCCATCCAAACAGCAGATCACTGATCTGTGTCTTCGATTGAACCGCTGTGCCGGCGCTCATAGGAATGCTGGCAAGCGTCGGTATCGGGCGATTGTCGGGCCATTGGAACGTCATGCAATCCCAGCTGATTGAATCGACGTTCCTGTAGAGAACCTCGCATCGCCTGATCAGCCCGGTCACCCGCGGGTCGAGATAATCATCGTCGCCGATCACAGAGATCCAGCGCCCCTGGGCCGCATTCAGCAATCGTTCCCAGTTGTCGACCATCGACAAAACTGATGGCGCAGGCGGGATCAACCGGAACCGGCTGTCCTTGAGCGTGGAAGCGAAGAAATCGGCGAGTGGCGCCGGATCATCGGAATTGTCGGCAACCAGAACTTCGAAATCGCTGCCTTCAGACGCCGCCAGTGCCTCGATGGTCTGGGTGCAATAGGCCTGACGATTGCGCGTCGGCAGGCAGATTGTCAGGTGAACCATGGGAAGCTTTCATGTAGGGCGCGTCTTCCCCAACCCTGTCAAATCAAACTTGCGCCATGCTGACACCGGCTCTGCGCGCTGGCGGATGGGAACTGTCGGCTGGATTGGCGCGGCAACGCTGCAATGGTAACACATGCAGCATTGACCTCAACGCTGCGGTGAAGTCATGTGCGCCCTGATACGCAATCGTGATATTGCATGCAGGCCCGGCAATGCACCGCTGCCGATGCGATCAATTGAAGGAAAAATGATCCGATGAGATTGGTTTTGATCGATTTTCGCCATCCGTTCTTTCGTCCCATGACCCGGCGGGTTGTCATCTTTTGTTTTGTAGCGATCTGGACGGTTGTCGAGTTCTTTGCCGGTTCGCAAGGGTGGGTCATCTTTTTTGCTGCACTCACGGCCTATGTCGGTTGGGGCTTTTTTCTCTCCGGTCAGCCCGACGAACCACTCGACGCCGCCACTGCGGCTGATGAGGTGACAACGCCTAAAGACAACGAATAGCGCATGCGAGCCCCGGATAATGCCCACCGAGGTGCATCTGCAAGATCATTCTTCTCGTGCCGGGAATTGACGGTGAGGGGGCTTGTGGCGACGATTGTGCCGGTCTATAAGCCAGCCGCTGGTCACGGAGTGTAGCGCAGCCTGGTAGCGCACGTCGTTCGGGACGACGGGGTCGGAGGTTCGAATCCTCTCACTCCGACCAGTCTTTCCACTTGATGTTGTTGATGAATGTTGTTTTAGGGTGGTGGCGTGTGCATCGCTGACGCCACTACCTTTTCGCTGGGCGTGATTTCGCTTCAGAGAAGATGAAGCGGAGCGCGCAAGATCACTTGGAAGCTGACCTGCCGGTCTTAAATGCCCATCGTGTAGATATGCGGTTACTCGCGTCACATATCCCTTACCCTCCCGGAATTGGGAAGACGGAGATATCGGCAGCATTGCTGCAGAATCGCAACAGGGCCTGATTTGTCGGCACAATTTCGGCTGGAACGCAGCCAGATGGAACCTGAAAAATTCCGGCCAAATCTGAAGACTTGTTCCGTGCAGGTCCGGAACAAGTCTCCAGTGCGGGGCTCCGCCGGCAGATGTTGGGCATGACGCTGGTTCCTGCAGACAACTGCGGCAAATGTTGCGGTGACACCATCGGATATATCGGTTGAGGAACATATGGCTTCACGTCTGCCGGGTAGGGGCAGTTAAGGAGCGCTAAGTGTCGTATTTTCGATATGGCCACAGGAAATTATATCCTAACGTAGTGAGAAGTTAGGGAGTTTGGGAGTTGCTGGAACATGAACGCTGACGTGGATGTGAAACGAACGGACGGCATTTGGAAATCAGGCGGTGGGCGTGGCCGCAGAACTCCAAAGGGGCGCCAGCTTGAAGATCAGGCTTGGGCGGAGGTAAAGGCGCTTCTGGGCGAGGGACCACACCGCCGTGATCTTCTGATCGAATACCTGCATCTCATCCAGGACGCCTATGGCCATCTGTCTGCTCGTCATCTGCGGGCGCTTGCCGAAGAGCTGCGCACCGGAATGGCGGAAATCTGGGAAGTCGCAACTTTCTATGCGCATTTTGATCCGGTCAGGGAGAACGAAACGCCGCCACCCGACCTGACGATCCGGGTCTGCGACTCGCTGTCGTGCGAAATGGCCGGTTCCGAAGCCCTGCTTGCCGCCCTGAAAGCCGGGCACGATCCGAACAAGGTCCGTGTCTTGCGCGCCCCCTGCATGGGTCGTTGCGACACCGCGCCGGTGCTGGAAATCGGCCACCGTCACATCGATCATGCGACGCCCGAAAAGGTCGACATGGTGTTGGCGGACGATCATTTCCACGCCGAAATTCCTGACTATGAGGATCTGGCTGCTTATCGGGCGACAGGCGGCTATGCCAAGCTCGCCGAATTGCGCAGATCCGGCAACTGGGAAGAAGTTCAGGAGTTGGTCCTGTCGTCTGGATTGCGCGGTCTTGGTGGAGCCGGGTTTCCGTCAGGCCGCAAATGGGGTTTTGTTCGCGCCAATCCCGGGCCGCGCTATCTCGCGGTCAACGGCGATGAGGGGGAGCCCGGCACATTCAAGGACCGTCACTATCTCGAGCGCACCCCCCACCTGAAGCTCGAAGGCATGTTGATCGCCGCCTGGGCGGTCGAGGCTGAGCGCTGCTTTATTTACATGCGTGATGAATACCCGGCAGTCCTGCATATCCTGCGCAAAGAAATCGAAGCGCTGGAAGCGGCAGGGATCGTCGCGCCTGGCTATATCGAACTCCGCCGCGGCGCCGGCGCCTATATATGCGGCGAAGAAAGCGCGATGATCGAGAGCATTGAAGGCAAGCGCGGCATCCCGCGCCTGCGCCCGCCCTATGTGGCGGCTGTGGGCATTTTCGGCCGGCCCACGCTGGTGCACAATGTCGAGACGCTGCACTGGATCACGCGTATCTGCCGTGAAGGGCCGCACATCCTTTCTTCCATTGAGAAGAATGGCAGAAAAGGCCTCCGCTCCTACTCGGTTTCGGGCCGTGTGGCTCACCCCGGCGTCCACCTCTTGCCTGCCGGTTCGACCATAATGGATATCATTGAATCTTGTGGCGGGATGGTGCCGGGACACGAATTCAAGGCCTATCAGCCGGGCGGCCCTTCCTCGGGACTGCTGCCTGCGTCGCTCAATGATGTGCCGCTCGATTTCGATACGCTACAGGCGCATGACACTTTTATCGGCTCGGCGGCCGTGGTGGTTCTGTCTGACAAGGACAGCGTCAGACTGGCAGCGCTGAACATGCTGCGGTTTTTCGAAAGCGAAAGCTGTGGCCAGTGTACGCCATGCAGGGTCGGTTGCGAGAAGGCGGTGAAGCTGATGCAGGCGCCAAAATGGGATACGGGGCTTCTGGAAGAACTCTGCGGTGTGATGACCGATGCCTCGATCTGCGGGTTAGGGCAGGCGGCGCCCAATCCGATCCGCCTGACGATCAAACATTTCCCCGAGGAGATCTGACGTGACCGAGCAAATTCGCTTCACCCTGGACGGCCAGGAAGTCTCGGCAGCCCCCGGCGAAACGCTGTGGGAAGTGGCCAAGCGTCATGGCACCAATATCCCCTATCTCTGCCACAAGGACCAGACGGGCTATCGCCCCGACGGGAATTGCCGGTCCTGCGTTGTCGAGATTGACGGCGAGCGTGTGCTGGCGGCCTCCTGCTGCCGGCAACCATCGAACGACATGGTCGTCAAGACCAGCAGCGATCGTGCAAAAAAGTCGCGCCAGCTGGTCATGGAGCTTCTCCTGACCGATCAGCCGGAGCAATCAAAGGCCCATGACGCTTCGGCGCATTTTTGGGACATGGCGGCTGCCAATGATGTTCAGTCCAGCCGGTTTCCAAAACTTGAACCCGACCACTTTCCGCTGCTCGATGACAGCCATGTTGCAATGCGCGTCAATCTCGATGCCTGCATCCAGTGCGGGCTCTGCGTTCGCGCCTGCCGTGACGTCCAGGTCAACGACGTGATCGGCATGGCCGGCCGCGGGCATCAGGCTTACCCCGTGTTCGACATGGACGATCCGATGGGTGACTCGACCTGCGTCGCCTGTGGTGAATGCGTACAGGCCTGTCCTACCGGCGCGCTGATGCCGGCAACCGTCGTCAATGCAGATCAGCTCGGCGACCGCGCCGATATCGACACCGAAGTCACTTCGGTCTGCCCGTTTTGTGGTGTCGGCTGCCAGGTTTCGCTGAAGGTCAAGGACGGTAAGGTCAAATATGTCGAGGGCATCAACGGTCCGGCAAACGAGGGCCGGCTCTGCGTCAAGGGCCGGTTCGGTTTCGACTACATCCACCATTCGCACCGGTTGACCAAGCCGTTGATCCGGCGCGACGACGCGCCGGCCAAGGGGCTGAACGTGGATCCTGCCAACTGGCAGGAATTCTTCCGCGAAGCGACATGGGATGAAGCCCTTGATAAGGCCGCCAATGGCTGGAAGGCACTGACCGACAAACATGGCGGCGGAACCGTCGCCGGTTTCGGCTCGGCAAAATGCTCCAATGAGGAAGCCTATCTCTTCCAGAAGCTCATCAGGCAGGGCTTTGGTCACAACAATGTCGACCACTGCACCCGGCTCTGCCATGCCTCGTCGGTTGCAGCACTGCTGGAAAATGTCGGCAGTGGAGCCGTGACGGCGAGCTTCAACGAGGTTGCGAACGCCGACGTGGTGATCCTCATCGGCTGCAATCCAGTGGAAAACCATCCCGTTGCCGCGACCTATTTCAAGCAGTTCACCAAGCGCGGCGGAAAGCTCATCGTCATGGATCCGCGCGGTGTCGGACTGAGCCGGTTTGCCACCTCGATGCTGAAGTTCCGCGCCGGCGCCGACGTGTCGATGCTCAATGCGATCATGCACACGATCGTCGAGGAGGAGCTCTACGACAGGCAATATATCGAAGCCTACACCGAAAACTGGGAGGCGCAAAAGGCGCATCTTGCGAACTTCCCGCCAGAAAAAATGGAAGCATTTTGCGGCGTTCCTGCCGCGACGCTGAGACAGGTGGCGCGCGACTTCGCCACAGCGAAGTCCGGCATGATCTTCTGGGGAATGGGCGTGTCCCAGCACATCCACGGAACCGACAATTCGCGGTGCCTGATCTCGCTGGCATTGATGTGCGGCCATGTCGGTCGTCCGGGCACCGGGCTGCACCCGCTTCGCGGCCAGAACAACGTGCAGGGGGCCTCGGACGCGGGCCTGATCCCGATGTTTCTGCCTGATTACCAGACAGTCACCGACGACAGTATCAGAGAGCATTTCTCGACATTGTGGGGTTCGGACGACTTTTCGAACGAGAAGGGTCTTACGGTCACCGAGATCCTCGATGCGGTTCACGCCGGACAGATCAAGGGCATGTATATCCTTGGCGAAAATCCGGCGATGTCGGATCCCGATTTGAACCATGCCCGCGAGGCGCTGGCCAAGCTCGACACCCTCGTCGTGCAGGACATCTTCCTGACCGAGACCGCGAATTACGCTGACGTGATCCTGCCTGCCGCTGCCTTTTACGAGAAGAACGGGACGGTGACGAACACCAACCGGCAGGTGCAGATGGGCCGCGCCGCTGTTGCCCCTCCGGGCGAGGCGCGCGAGGATTGGGCGATCACCATGGCGCTGGCCAATCGGCTTGGTCTGGGCTGGACCTACAGCCACCCGCGCGAAGTATTTGCCGAGATGAAATCGGGGATGAAGTCCCTCGACAACATCACCTGGGACCGGTTGGAGCACGAAGGAGCCGTCACCTATCCGTCGCTTTCGCCACAGGACCCCGGCCAGGTTATTGTCTTTGGTTCAGGCTTTCCGCGCGACGGCGGGCGGGCGAAGTTCACGCCGGCCAGCATCATCGCGCCCGCGGAGCTGCCGGATGCGGACTATCCGATGATCCTGACCACAGGCAGGCAGCTTGAACACTGGCATACCGGGTCGATGACACGCCGCTCGGTGGTGCTTGATGCGGTGGAACCGGAGGCCAATTGCTCGCTCCATCCCGCCACGCTGCGCAAACTCGGCGTCGAGCCGGGCGGGCATGTGCGGTTGACCACGCGGCGCGGCACGATCTCGCTGATGGCCAGGGCGGACCGGGCAGTCTCGGAGGACATGGTGTTTGTTCCCTTCGCCTTTGTCGAGGCCGCCGCCAATGTACTGACCAACCCGGCGCTCGACCCCTACGGGAAGATACCCGAGTTCAAATTTGCAGCAGTCCGGGTGGAGCAGGGGTAGGGCGCACCGCACCAGCCCGGCGATGGAAGCGGTCGTTGAAGCGGCTGTTCTATTGAGCGGGCTGGGCTTTGAGACCGGCAGACTCTCGAGGGCGCGCGATAAGTTTCGCCGCCTGAGAGGGTATTGATAAGCCAAATTGGTTTGAGGAGCATCGCCCCTTGGGACCTAGGGCTGCAGTAGCCCCTTGCGTTTGTTCGTCACCACATCGGTCACGCGGCCACGATGGGCCTGGCGGCCAAGCGTCTTCGTTCTATTTCTGGCGAACGTATTTTTGTGGAATGGTCGGAAGCTCCGGCAAGCCGTACATGGTTGGCCGGATCCTGCCGATGAATTCGTTGGGATCGCTGATGCGGCCGAGGATGTCGATGAATTCCGTCGGCTGCTCTTTGAGAAAGCTCACACCGCGGCCCTTTGGCGTCATGGCGATGGTGACGCAGGCAATGTGATACTGAAACTCGCCGAAATAGATCACGAAATGCTGCGGGATCTCCGCTTTGTTGACGTGAACAAAGGCGCCGCCTTCGGAAACATTGAGCAGCTTGACCTTGCCCAGCACCAGGCCCCGTACGCCTTTGTTGGAAAACATCACCCCGGCATTGATATGGCAGTCGCGGCGCTCAAACTGACGTCGATTTCCATCCTCGCGGGCGATGCGGGTCAGGTAATTGACGGCGTTTTTATCTGGCTTTTGCGGTTGCATCCTTGGCTTTCGTTTTCACAAGCAGGTGTTAGGTCTGTTGTCGGTATTTATTCTTACCTAACTATAAGTTGGGGATGAAATTAGGATGAATTGGATCCACGAGTTCTTACAGGCTTGATCTCGCAGTATACACTTCTTCATGTTTCGGTATTCGGGCCGTGGGCAGCAAAAGACGGGCCAATACTGTGAATTAGTACCGGCAATTATTTGGTTCTTCCAGCGTCGCCGCGACAGCCGGTTAAGACTTTCGTTGAGGCGGGACCGTCGTCCGCATGACGGTTTTCAATGTCACGGGTTCACAGGATTTGGCGGCATTGCAAGGTCACCCGACAGGCTGTTGGATGTGACATCGCCCGCCGTTCTGGCTGCCAGAGACGGTGTGACTCAACTGTAGATTCGGCGCTCCATGGGCGTGCTCTCGATCAGGCTGATCAGGCCGGTGAGCATGGCGGCCTCGGCGCGGTTCTGTTTGGCGTGAGGGTTCCACACCACATGTACATCAATTGCTGGTGGTGCTTCATAGGGCGGCAGCCGCCAGAGCCTTCCCCGCTCCACATCCTCGCGCACCACATGCAACGGCAGCGGACCGATGCCGAGGCCGGCAATGATCATACGCCGCACTTCCTCAAGGTTGGGTGATGTGCCGACAATGCGGGCGTCAAGTTGCGCCGCGGCGCGCATTTCCGCCACCGGCCTCAGCGCGTCGTCCATCTGGTCGGTGACGAAACTCACCGACGAGTGGCCGGCGAGATCGGCAGTGGTGACGCCCTCACGGCCATAAAGCGGATGGGTGGGGCCGCAAAACAGGCCAAAATGCTCGCGAAACAAATGCCGGTACTCGAGCTGCGGGCTCTTCTCCCTGACCAGGCAGATCGCCAGCGAGGCGCGGCGCGCGGCCACGGCGGACAAGGCGCTCCTGCTGGCCATCGCCTCGATCGACAAAGTCGCGCGGGGGTGGTCTGAATGGAACTGGTTCAAGGTTGCGTCAAACAGCGGGCTGACGACGTGGCTCGCCATGACGATGCGGACATGACCGCTGACTTCGTCCTCGACATCGGCGATAACGGTGCCGAGCCGCAAGATCGCGCCGTGGATGTCGATGGCTTCATCATAGAGAAGCCTACCGGCAGCGGTGAGCTCGAAACGGCCCGGCTTTCGGTTTATCAAGCGCTTGCCGAGTCGATTTTCAAGCCGTTTCAGCGCGCTGGAAACAGTCGGTTGCTTCAGGCTCAGCCGCTCGGCGGCGTCGGTTACCGAGCTGGCATTGGCGAGCACAAGGAATGTGCGCAGCAAATTCCAGTCGAGGTCGCGGGCCAGCCGCTCGGGGGGTGTCAGGCTGTTCATTCATTATTGATATCATCTATGATTGCAATTTCAATTATCTATTTGATCAATGCGCGATCTCTCCGCATCATGGGGGTAATAAAAAAAGCGCCAAGGAGCGCGGGGAATATGAGTATCGAACAACGCGAGGCGCGGCAGCCGTGGATTCTGCTGGCGCCAGCGCTTACGGCCATCGGCTTGCTGCTGATCGTGCCGTTGATGTTTATCGTTGTCTACTCGTTCTGGCTCAAAAGTGCTGCCGGCGCAGACACGCCGGGTTTCTTTCTCGACAACTGGACTGAAGCGCTGACCGACCGGTTTTATCGCGACATTTTGCTCAACACACTCAAGATTGCCGCCATAACCACCATCGCATGCGCTTTGCTCGGCTACCCGGCGGCCTATTTCATCTCCCGCTCCAAGGGAAACAAGATGATCCTGCTGCTGCTTTTGATGCTGCCCTTCTGGATCAGCTACATCATCCGCACCATGAGCTGGATCAACATTCTCGGTGTCTCCGGAGCGCTCAACTCGGCGATGATCTATGTGGGCATCATCGATGAGCCGATCCAGATGCTCTACAATCAGACAACAGTCATCCTTGGCCTGGTGCATTTCCTGCTGCCGTTCATGGTGCTCAATATCTTCGTGAGCCTCGACGGTATCGACACCAATCTGGAAGACGCCGCGTCATCGCTGGGGGCAACCCGCTGGCAGGGCTTTTTGCAGGTGACGCTGCCGCTGTCGCTGCCCGGACTGGCGGCTGGCGGGCTGCTGTGTTTCGTGTTGTCCGCTGGCACTTACATCACGCCTGTGATCCTCGGCGGGCCGCGTGATGCGATGTTTGCCAATCTCGTCTACGAGGCCATCATCCGGCAGCTCAACTGGCCGCTCGGCTCGGCGCTGTCGCTGCTCTTGCTGGTCGTGCTCGGAGTTCTGGTGTTGATCTACAACCGCTATCTCGGCATGGCGCAACTGGCAAAGGGGCTTGGCTGATGGGTTGGCGTCTGATCCGCACCTACACGATCCTGGTCTATCTGTTCATGTTCCTGCCGATCGTGGTGGTGGTGCTGTTGTCGTTCAACGCCAACCAGTTTGGCAGCTTTCCGATGACCGGCCTGTCGACCCGCTGGTTCGAGGCGCTGTGGAACAATGACGCCATCCTGCGCGCCTTCCGCACCTCGATCGTGCTCGGATTGATGACCGCCACCATCTCGACCGTGCTCGGCGTGCTCGCAAGCCTGGCGCTGGTGCGTTACAAGATCCCCGGCCGCAACCTGATCACCACCCTGCTGATCGCGCCGATCCTGGTGCCCGAAGTGGTGCTGGCGGTAGCGCTGCTGCTGTTTCTTAATTTTCTCAATATCGGCAAGAGTTTTACGCTGCTGCTGGCGGGCCACGTCATTTTCACGCTGCCCTTTGTCATTCTCGTGGTGCAGGCGCGGCTGGTCAGCATTCGACGCGATGTCGAGGAGGCAGCACTCAGCCTTGGTGCCTCACCAATGCAGACTTTCTTTTCCGTCACATTGCCGCTGCTGATGCCGGCGGTGGCAGCGGGCGGGTTGTTCGCCTTCACCATCAGCTTCGACGATATCACCGGGACACTGTTCTGGAAGCCGGGCGGTATCGAAACCGTCCCGACACAGATCTTCTCGATGCTTCGCAATTCGATCTCGCCCGAGATCAACGCTCTCGGCACGGTCATTATCGTGTTGACGGTCGGGCTGCCGCTTATCGGGGTAGCCGTGGCTCGAATACTCGCAACAAAAAGCGGCGCATGAACCGCCCAAGGTCCACAAACCAAGATGGAGAACACACATGGATGATACCAAACGTTATGAGCGGCTGCGCGAGCGGTTCCAGAATGGCGACATCAGCCGCCGCTGTTTTTTCGGCCTTCTCGGCGCAGCCGGCGCTGCCTATGGCCTGCAGATGCCTTTCGCCCGTCAGGCGCTGGCAGCCGGCGATGTGACCCAGGTCCGTTTTGACGGCTGGGGCGGTGTTGTATCGGAAGCCTTCCGCAAGCACGCTTTCGATCCCTATACCGAAAAGACCGGCATCAAGGTCATCGACGGCACTTTCCCCGGCGGCGACGAATATCTCGCTCTGGTGCGTGCCAGCCAGCCGGGCGAATACAACATCGCTCACCTTTCCGGCGTGTTCGATTACGCCCGCTACCACAGCTTCGATCTGACCAGCGAACTCAATGTCGCCAATATTCCGAACATGGCCAATGTCATGCCGGCGCTGATGAACGCCTTCAAGTCGATCACCCCCGACAGCCTCAGCGCTGCGCCTTACGATTACGGCACCACCGGACTTGCCTACAATCGCAAGCACATCAGCGACGAGGAAATGAAGGAAAAGGGCGCCAAGATCCTCATCGACGAGAAGTACAAGGGCAAGATCGGCGGCTGGAGCGACTGGCGCACCCGGATGTGGTACGCCGCACTGCAGACCGGACAGGATCCCAACGACATCCAGGATCTCGACGCCGCCTGGGATGCCGTGCGCAAGCACCGCGATCTGGCACTCAAATACTGGGCTTCGGGTGCCGAACTGATGAGCCTCATGGCAGAGGAAGAGATCTATGTCACCGAAGGCTGGTCCGGCCGCATCTATGCGCTGCAGGAGCAGGGCCACGATATCGGCTATTACGATCCGCCGAGCAGCTTTGGCTGGCAGGAATGCCTGTTCGTGCTCAAGGGCAGCCCGATGGCAGCCTGCGAAGAACTGCTCAACTTCATGCTCGACAAGGACACCTCGATTGCGGTGGCCGAAGGCCAGAGCTATCCGCCTGCGCTCGATCCGACCAAGGTCGATCTCGGCGCCAAGATCCCGAAACTCCCGGCATTTGACGCCACCGGCACACTCGCCGGCCTGACATTCGCCGATCCGGGATACTGGAATGGCAACGAAGCTGAATGGTCGAAGGAATTCGGTCGCGTCCAGAAGGGCTACTAGGCCCAACACCCGGCCTCGTCAGTTGGCGGGGCCGGAATTTTTCTCAATCGGAGGCACGATGCCGTGAGCGCAGTTTCCCTGACCCAAATCGTCAAGCGCTTTGGTGACTTCACCGCTGTTCATCCGATGTCGCTGGATATCGAGGAAGGCAGTTTCGTCACCTTGCTCGGGCCGTCAGGTTGCGGCAAGACCACGACCCTGCGGATGATCGCAGGCCTGCTCGATCCCACCGAGGGTGAAATCGCCATCAAGGGCAAACGGGTCAATGATATCCCGATCCACAAACGCAATCTCGGTCTGGTGTTTCAGAACTACGCGCTGTTTCCGCACAAGACGGTGGCCGAAAACGTCGCCTTCGGCCTCAACTATCGCGATGTCGCAAAGGCGGATGTTGCCCGCAAAGTGGCTGATGCTCTGGATCTGGTGCAACTGCCCGATCTCGGCGCCCGCTACCCGAAGGAACTCTCCGGCGGCCAGCAACAGCGCATCGCGCTGGCGCGTGCCATTGTCATCGAGCCGGACGTGCTTCTGCTCGATGAGCCGTTGTCGGCGCTCGACGCCAATCTGCGCGAAGACATGCGGGTTGAGCTCAAGCGCATTCAGCAGCGCATCGGTGTGACCACGGTGTTTGTCACTCACGACCAGACCGAAGCCCTGGCGATGTCGGACCAGATCATTGTCATGTCGAAAGGCCGCGTCGAACAGGTTGGCGCACCTGAGCACGTCTACAATTCGCCCGCGACGGAATTTGTCGCCCAGTTTCTCGGCGCCTCCAATCTTCTGACGGCGAAATGCACAAGTGTGTCAGGCGGCGAAATGGCGCTTGAACTGCCAGGCTTCCCCACCATTGTAATTCCGCGGGAAAGGGCTCCTGATAGTCTTGGAACCGGCCCGGTGCGGCTTGTCATCCGTGCCGAGAAATTGCATCTCAAACCCGCCGACGCCGCCCCCGATGGCCGCGTGTCGGTCGAAGCCATCGTCGAGAATGTCGATTACCAGGGCCAGTCGGCGCGCTATTTCCTGCGTGTCGGCGATCATCAGTTGCAGGCCATCAACATGATCGAGGATCATCCCTTTGCCAATGGCGCCACGGTTGCCCTGCGATTCCGCGCGAAGGATTGTGCCGCGCTGGCCGTCGAGAGCAGGTCTTGACCTCCGCGCGCCAATTGCTCCGCAAGGTCCTGTCCCAGCGGCAGCCCCCGGCGCAAACCCATGGCCTGGCTCTGCGCGGCTATTCCCTGGATGCGCGCAACAGCACCAGACACGCTGGTCCGCGCGTTGTTCCAGTCACCACCGGGGTCGCCGCAACAGCGGTCTGACAGGGACCAGCATGTCGAAAATCATCATTTCCTGCGCCATTACCGGCTCGATTCACACGCCGTCGATGTCGCCTTTTCTGCCGTTAACTGCCGCGGCGATCACTGAACAGGCCATTGGTGCTGCGGAAGCCGGGGCGGCGATCCTGCACCTGCACGCCCGCAACCCTGAGACCGGACGACCATCAGCCCTGGTTGAGCACTACATGGGGTTTTTGCCTGCCATCAAGGCGCAAACCGATGCCGTGATCAACCTGACCACTGGCGGCAGTGCGGTAATGACAATCGAGGACCGTCTGGCCGGACCGATGGCCGCCGAGCCGGAAATGTGCTCGCTCAACATGGGCACGATGAATTTCGCGCTATATCCAATGCTCGCCAAACGCACCGAGTGGCTGCATGATTGGGAAGAGCCATTCCTCAGAAATTCCGATGACATGGTGTTCAAGAACACGCCGCGAGATATCGAAACCATTCTCACGCGGATGGGCCAGGATCGCGGCGCCCGCTTCGAGTTTGAATGTTACGATGTTGGTCATCTCTATATGCTGGCGCATTTTGCCGATCGCGGCCTGATTACAGCACCCTTATTCATCCAGTTCGTCATGGGTGTGCTGGGCGGTATTGCAGCGGAACCGGAACATCTGGCGCACCTCAAGCTGACAGCCGACACTCTGTTTGGAGATGATTACACCTTTTCGGTTCTCGCCGCCGGTCGGCAGCAGATGGCGATGGCCAAACTCGGCGCAGCAATAGGCGGTCATGTCCGGGTCGGGTTGGAAGACAATCTCTATATCGCCCAAGGTCAGCTGGCGAAGTCCAATGCGGAGCAGGTGGAGTTGGTGCGCGGCATCGTCGAAGACATCGGGCGTGTGGTGGCAACACCGGATGAGGCGCGTGTCATGCTGGGACTGAAGGGCAAGCAAGAGGTGGCATTTTGACTATCGAACAGATCAGCATCCGGCCGGCAGTGGTCGAGGATGCCGCAGCACTCAATCAGGCACTTGCGCAATTGTCCGCCGACATGGGCGACGTGCACCGGGCCAGTGATGCAGATATCGCGCGTTTCGGCTTTGGTGAGTCCCAGGTGTTTCACACTCTGCTGGCTGAAACGGCAGTCGGCGCCATTGTCGGTGTTGCCGCCTATTCGCCGTTCTTCTCAACCACCCTGGGCACTGTCGGCATCTATGTCTCCGATCTCTGGGTGGCCGAATCGGCACGTGGACAACAGCTCGGCGTTCGACTTCTTGCAGCGGTTCGCGATGCCGGCGCCACCGACTGGGATGCCAGCTTCATCCGGCTCAATGTCTATCATTCCAATCCCCGGGCGCGCGGCTTTTACGAGCGCCTGGGCTTTGTCGCCTATTCGGAAACACAGTTCATGACACTGGCAGGTGAGGCCATGACATCCTTGGGAGTCCCATCATGAAGGCCTTTTTTGACGAGCGCCAACGGGCGCATGACCCCAAACATTTCATGGCCAATGGCCGGCTTTCGGCCAATCCCGAGCAGCCGCAGCGCGTCGCCGAATTGACCCGTGGTGCCAAGGCAGCCAATTGTGCGCT
The DNA here is from genome assembly GCF_001011155.1 of Hoeflea sp. IMCC20628. Taxonomy (NCBI): domain Bacteria; kingdom Pseudomonadati; phylum Pseudomonadota; class Alphaproteobacteria; order Hyphomicrobiales; family Rhizobiaceae; genus Hoeflea; species Hoeflea sp. IMCC20628. Next base: position 2,789,441 of record NZ_CP011479.1, on the reverse strand, counting down.
ACTTGCGCCGGCAGACCATGGATTGGGCCCGATCGCCGAGATCCACTCACCTGAATATCTGGCCTTTCTCGAATCCATCCATGCTCGCTGGATCCGCACAGAGGGCGCCTCCGAAGAGGTGATCCCCAACATCCACCCCGACCGGCGCATAGCCAGCTATCCCAGTTCAGCCGCCGGTCAGGCGGGCTTCCATCAGGCCGACACCTCTTGTCCGATCGCTGCGGGTACCTGGAAATCGGCCTACTGGTCGGCGCAAACCGCATTGAGCGCCGCTGACAGTGTGCTCGCTGGTGAGGCATCCGCCTATGCCCTGTGCCGCCCGCCGGGTCACCACGCCTTTGGTGATCTGGCTGGCGGGTTCTGCTTTCTCAACAATTCCGCGATTGCGGCTCAGGCGCTGCTGCGTGCTGGACGGCGTCCAGCCATCCTTGATGTCGATGTGCATCACGGCAATGGGACCCAGGGCATATTCTATCAGCGCAAAGACGTGCTCACTGTGTCGATCCATGCCGACCCGGCACGATTCTATCCGTTCTTCTGGGGCCATGCCGAGGAGCGCGGCGAAGGCGAGGGGCGGGGATACAATCTCAATCTGCCAATGCCGCGCGGCACCAAGGACGCGGAATATCTGTCTGCTCTCGATATCGCGCTCGGCCGGGTGCGGCATTTCGGCGCCGATGTACTCGTGCTGGCGCTTGGTCTCGATGCCCATGAAAACGACCCTTTTCACGGTTTCAGCATCACGACTCCGGGGTTTGCCAAAATTGCCGGGGCAATTTCCAGACTGGACCTTCCCGCCGTCATCGTGCAGGAGGGAGGGTATCTGTCCGCCGATCTCGGCGACAATCTGACCAGTTTTCTCAACGGATACCAAGCAAAATGAAGTCAAGTTCGGACATTCTGGTGATCGGTGCAGGTATCGCCGGCATCAGCGCTGCGGCGCAATTGGCGCCCGACGCGAAGGTTACCGTGCTCGAAGCAGAACCGGTGATCGGACATCACTCCACCGGACGGTCGGCCGCGGTTTTCATTCGCAACTACGGCAATTCCGTCTTGCGGGCGCTGAACGCCGCATCGGCGCCGTTCCTGGCCGTGCCGGGAGATGTGTCAGATTCGAGCCTGCTCTCGCCGCGCGGCGAAATGCTGGTGGCAACGGATGATGATATGCCGGCCTATGATGCCTATCTCAATGGCAGTGAAGGCATCGAGCGGTTGTCGCGGCAGCAGGCGCTGGAACTGGTGCCGATCCTCAGGGGCGAGGCGATTGCTGCCGCCGCGATTGAGTGGGATGCACAGGATATCGATGTTGACCGCATGCTGCAGGGCTTTGCCCGCAAGCTTCGCCGTCACCGTGGCCAGGTCGTCACCGGCGCGCCGGTACAGTCGATGGCCCGTCATGGCGGTCTGTGGACGGTGGTCACGCCGGCGGGGGAATTCTCCGCGCCTATCGTGATCAATGCAGCGGGCGGCTGGGCCGATACTCTGGCCGACATCGCCGGTGTCCGGCCGCTGGGCCTGCGGCCACTGCGTCGCTCGGCAGTTCTCATCCCGGCGCCTGAAAATCACGACATCACCCGTTGGCCCTTATTCGCCAACGCCGGCGACCAGTGGTACGCCAAGCCGGAAGCCGGAAAGCTGATGATTTCGCCGGCCGAAGAAGACCCGGTCGAACCACATGATGTCTGGGCCGACGATATGGTGATTGCCGAGGGGCTGCATCGTTTCGAGCAGGCTGTCACAATTCCGGTCACACGGGTCGATCATTCCTGGGCCGGAATGCGGACATTTGCGCCCGACCGCTCGCCGGTTGTAGGCTTCGCGGCTGATGCTGACGGCTTCTTCTGGCTTGCCGGACAGGGCGGCTATGGTATGCAGACTGCGCCCGCTCTGTCGCAACTGACGGCTGATTTATGCATGGGGCGTCTGTCGCCTCTGGGGCATGCCGTGGTAGATGCGCTCAGCCCGCGACGCGCGGCACTGAAATTTCAACAAGGACAAAACACATGAGTGACATCAAACGCATTGAAACCGGTCCACGCATGAGCCAGGCCGTTGTCCATGGCGGCGTCGTCTATCTGGCTGGCCAGGTCGGCACAGCCGGCGCCAGCGTCACGGTGCAGACCCAGGAAATCCTCGCCAAAGTCGATCGCCTGCTGGCTGAAGTCGGATCGGACAAGACCAAAATCCTGCAGACCACCATCTGGATGTCCTCGATGGCTGATTTCGCCGAGATGAACGCTGTCTGGGACAGCTGGGTACCACAGGGCCACACGCCTGCGCGCGCCGCTGGCGAATCCAAGCTGGCTACCCCGGAATACAACGTCGAGATCCTCTGCATCGCCGCCGTTTGAGCCTGATGCCATCCAGGCTCTGAGGAGCTTCGGCTGGGCATTTTCTCTTCGATTGTTATGGCTCGCCACGTCAGTGGCGGGCTATATTTTTGAGCTCTCGCCTGTAGCACTGAGACTGTGCGATAAACACGGACGTTCCCACGAAAGCGATTCCATGCCGCAGTCCAGTAGCCGTATCGAGCCGACGTTTGACCGCAAGGCAGCGGGCGACCCGCTTGCCATCCTCAAGCAGGTCTACGGCTACCCGGCGTTCCGCGGCAAGCAGGCGGCTGTTGTTGACCAGGTGATCTCGGGTGGCGATGCGGTGGTGCTGTTTCCCACCGGCGCCGGCAAGTCGCTGTGTTTCCAGATCCCGGCGCTGTGCCGTGAGGGCGTCGGCATCGTCGTCTCACCATTGATTGCGCTGATGCGCGACCAGGTCGAAGCGCTCAAGCAACTGGGCGTGCGCGCCGCAGCACTCAATTCCTCGTTGACCCGCGAAGAATTCATGGGTGTGCGCAGCGCCATCGCCAGGGACGAACTCGATCTTCTGTATGTGACCCCGGAACGCATTGTCACCTCCGGCTTCAAGGACATGATCGGCAACGCCAAAATTGCGCTTTTCGCCATCGACGAAGCTCATTGCGTCTCGCAATGGGGACATGATTTCCGGCCCGAATACCGCGAACTCGGCCATTTGGGCCAAGCCTATCCCGGCGTGCCGCGCATGGCGCTGACGGCAACCGCCGATCCGCACACCCGCGAAGACATCATCGACAAGCTGGCGCTGCGTTCGGCGGAAGTCTTCACCACCTCGTTTGACCGCCCCAACATCGCCTATGAGATTGTCGGCCGTGACCAGCCGCGTCAGCAATTGCTGCGCTTTCTGTCTCGCCACAAGGGCTCGAGCGGCATCGTCTACTGCCTGTCGCGCGCCAAGGTCGACGACACCGCCGAATGGCTCAACAAGCAGGGTATCCGGGCAAAGGCCTATCATGCAGGCATGGACCGCGGCATGCGCGATGCCCATCAGGATGCGTTTCTGAAGGAAGAGGATCTCTGCCTCGTCGCCACAGTTGCCTTCGGCATGGGCATCGACAAGCCGAATGTGCGCTATGTTGCCCATCTCGATCTGCCGGGTTCCGTCGAGGCCTATTACCAGGAAACCGGCCGCGCCGGGCGCGACGGGTTGCCGTCTGATGCCTGGATGGCCTATGGCATGGCCGATGTCATTCAGCGCGGACGGATGATCGACGGCGGCGGATCGGGCGACGATATCAAGCGGGTGGAGCGCGCCAAGCTCAATGCGCTGCTCGGCATCTGCGAAACCGCGGGCTGCCGCCGGCAGGCGATCCTGTCGCATTTCGGTGAGGCGCATCCGGGCAATTGCGGCAATTGCGACACCTGTCTCAAGCCGGTAGAGACCTGGGACGGCACCGACGCCGCCATTAAGGCGCTGGCAGCAGTCTACCGGACCGGAGAACGTTTCGGCACCGGCCATCTGATCGACGTGCTGCTCGGCAATGAAAACGACAAGACCACCCGTTTCGGCCATGTCGAAATGCCGGTGTTCGGCGTCGGCAAGGATATTTCCGCCAAGACCTGGCAGTCGGTCTACAGGCAATTGCTCGCCGCCGGTCTGGTGAGCGTCGACCATCAGGCCTTTGGCGCGCTGAAGCTCGAAGAGGCGGCACGCGCCGTGTTCAAGCACGAGCGCGAGGTGCGGTTCCGCAAGGACCCGCCGGTTTCGGGCAAATCCGCACGCGGCGCGTCATCGAGTTCATCCAACGCCAAATCCGCGCTGGAAGAGGCAGATATGGAGCTTTTCGAGGCACTCCGCGCTGCCCGTATGGCCATCGCCAAGGAATTGTCGGTGCCGCCCTATGTGGTGTTTCCCGACACCACGCTGGTGGCGTTCGCAACAGACCGTCCATCAGACCACGAGGAAATGCTCGGCGTTTCCGGCGTCGGCCAGTCGAAGCTGGAACGTTACGGCGATGCCTTCCTGAAGGTCATTCAGGCGCATCAGCGTTAGGCTTGACGGCAGCGCGATATCCGGCAAGCTGCTGTCGCTATCGTTCTCTCGCGACGAAGCGCCCGATGACAGCCAGCAGGCGCATCCCGTCAAGGCTTTCATAAAGGAATAGAGCTTGACGATAGTGCGGGAGGGGGCGAAGGACTAAAGTCTGAGATCATCACTCCGGACACAGGCTCCGGGCCGTTTCAAGGCTGTCCCCGAATGGCAAAACCGGAATTTGCGGCGACCCGCTACTATGCCCTGGCTTTTCTGGCGCCCGCGGTCACCATCACCTATCTGCCGATCTGGCTCAATGAACGCGGCATCAGCGATGCCGGCATCGGCCTGATCAACACGGTGCCGATGGCCGGCATGCTGTTGTTTTCGGTGTTTGTCGGACGGCTTGCCGACCGCGCGTCAGACTGGAAACAGGCGATCATGCTCGGAACCGGGCTGTGCGCCGTCTTTTCGCTGCTGCTGGGCCTTGCTGAAGGGTTCTGGATGATCCTGCTGGTCTGGACCATGGCCATCCTGCCCGCGGGACTGGTCAGTCCTGTGGCGGATGCTGCGACATTGCGATTGTCAATGCGCCTGGGGTTTTCCTTCGGAACGACCCGCGCCTGGGGCACCATCGGCTTTCTGGTGATGTGTTTTGCCACCGGCTATCTGATCCTCTGGTTCGGGGCGTCATCTTTTGTCTGGCTGTTTGCGATCGCTTGCGGGATGCGGTTCTGGGCGGCCACCGGCCTGCCAAAACTGCGCGATGCTGACAAGCCGCGCAGCAATCCGGAAGGCAAGCTGCTGTCACGCGAGGTGATGGCGGCGTTTCAGCCCTGGGTGCTGCTGCCGGTGATCGCTGGCGCAATCCTGTTTGCCAATCACATGGTCATGAACGCGTTTTCCTCGCTGGTCTGGAAACAGCAGGGCCTGTCCGAGCCGGTCATCGGTGTTCTGATTGCGCTGGGCGCGGCTGCGGAAGCGGCCACCATGTTTGCCTGGAAACGGATAAACACCCGCTTTCCCGCCCGTGTTCTGATCCTGATTGCCGGTGTTGTGGCGATCGCCCGCTGGATCGGCATGACCCAGTCTCCGCCGCTCGCCGTCATCGTGGTGATGCAGCTTGGCCAGGCGGTCACCTTCACCTTCGCCTATCTCGGCTGCCTCTATTTCATCAACAAGCGCACCAGCGAAGACATCTCGGCCGAGGCGCAGAGCCTGTTCGGCGTCATGATGCAGGGCTTTTCCATTCTCGTCGTCGCTGGCTTCGGCGTGGTCTTCGGCATGATCGGCGTCAACGCTTTCTGGATCTGCGTGGCGCTCTCGGTGCTGGCAATCGGCATGGTGCAGACATCACTCAAAATGCGTGGACCTGATCCGAGTGACTGAACACCGTCGGAATGAAGACCAAACAGCGGCCGGGATCAGAAAACCAGTTCGGGATGGCGCTCGGCATATATCCGGAACCAGGCCGTGAACAGTTCCGGATGGGCAGCGATTTCGGCGTGAAGCTGGTCACGGCTAATCCACCTTGTGTCTTCGACTTCTGATGGATCGGGCATGACTGCAAGCGCAGCCCGGTCCGCCGTGCCGACAAACATCGTCACTCGCTCGTGCTCATGCAGCCCGTTGCCGACATCGGCGGAATATTCAACCACGCGACGTTCCGACAGGGCCACGCTGAAGCCGAGTTCTTCCTGCAGGCGCCGCCGGGCGCAAAGCTCGGCCGGTTCGTCCCAATGCGGATGGGTGCAGCAGGTATTCGCCCAAAGCCCGCCGCTGTGATACTTCGCGGCGGCACGCTTTTGGATCAGCAGATGCTCGCCATCGAACACGAAAACCGACACTGCAAGATGAAACAGCCCATCGGCATGGGCCGCGAGTTTCTCGACCGGATACAACGAACCGTCTTCGGCAATGGCAGGTATCAGTATCGGTTGCACATTCATGGTCCTGTCCTGTTGCATCGGGCGCAGGTAAGAAAGCCGCCCGGCAAGGATGATGCACCTGCCACACCGGTCAGCGCTTGCCAATGACTTTGGTCATGTAACTGGTGCGCCGCGCACGAGACACAAGCCCGGTCCATTGTTTTCAACGCGGCTATACCCGGCCAGGCCCCCGTCATGACCTGCCATGAAATGATTCTTTTCTTAAAGAAACCGTCTTTCCGATTTTCGGAATCTGTTTAAATGGTAAGGTGCAGTCGGCAAACAACGCGCTATGTTTCCCGCATGCAACCTGCATTTGCCGCTGACACAGCCGGCATGCTCGGTCCGGACCCTGGTCGTGCAGACGAGACGCGTTAACTGGTGCTCTCGTCAGCACATATCTGAAAGATGTGAATTTGAAACTCTGGAAACAATTGCTTCTCTCACTGATCCTGCTTGCGGTCGCATTTGTTGGCTGGTCCTGGCTTTACCCGGGCGCGCATGATGTCCTAGCCCGAAACGGGCTTGAACGGATTTCGCTGTTCGCGCCCGCTGGCGATGAGGCCAAAGTCGACACGGCTGCCGGGCCGGGCGCAGCCGGTCGGGTCAGGGGCCGCGGGCAGCGCGAAGCACTTGTCATTCTTGCCCCGGTGGAGGAAGGGCTGGTCAACGACAAGCTCACGGCGATTGGTACCGGTCAGGCGGTCCGTTCGGTTTCGGTCAGAACACTGGTGTCGGGTCAGATCGCTGAAATTCCGATCCGTCCGGGCGGCAAGGTCGAGCATGGTGACGTCCTGATCCGGCTGGATGCCGCCGAAGAGGAACTTGCCGTCGAAAAAGCCAAACTTACGGTCAATGATGCGAAAGCCAAGGTGGAGCGTCTGCAAAGCCTGGTCGCCAGTCGCGCTGCCTCGAGTGTTGAAGCCGATCAGGCGCAAAATGCACTGGAATCGGCAAAGGTCGCGCTCAGGGAAGCTGAACTTGACCTGTCCCGCCGCACCGTGACCGCGCCGATCAGCGGTTCGCTCGGTATCCTGTCGGTCAATACCGGCGATTATGTCACCAGCCAGAGCGAGATAGCCAGAATCGATGACCGCAGTGAAATCCTGATCGAGTTTTTTGTACCCGAACGCTTCACCTCCGGCATGGAGGTTGGCAAGCAGGTCACGGCCATTGCAATATCGCGCCCCGGGGAGACCTTCGAGGGACAGATTTCTGAAGTCGACAACCGTGTCGATGAAGCAAGCCGCACCTTGCGCGTGCGAGCCCAGATCGCCAATGCCGATGACACTCTGCGCGCCGGCATGTCGTTTGAGGTCAGTGTCGGGTTTGACGGCGAACGATGGCCAACCGTCGATCCGCTGGCGATCCAGTGGGATTCAACCGGCTCTTATGTCTGGCAGGTTGAAGACAACAAGGCCCGTCGGGTCAACGTGACGATCATTCAGCGCAATGCCGAGACAGTTCTGGTCAAGGCTGACCTGTCTACCGGCGACGAGGTCGTGACAGAAGGCGTCCAGAGTGTTCGCCCCGGAGCCACTGTTCGGGTGATTGGCGGCGCTGATCGGCCGGAAGCAAGCAGCCCGGCAGATCAGGAGCCGACAGCTCAGCGCGTCTCTCCGGACAAGGCCAAGAGCGGGGATGGCGCATGATCGACCGCGACGAAACACCCACCGACCAGACTGATTCAAACGGCCCGATGGAGTCCGGCGGCGGCACCGCACTGATGGTGCGTCGGCCGGTGCTGGCCATGGTGATCAGCCTGCTCATCGTTGTCGCCGGTCTTGCCGGTCTTTACGGTGCCGAAATCCGTGAACTGCCCGATGTTGACCGTCCAGTGATCACCGTGACCACAACTTTTTCAGGCGCAGCACCCGAAACCGTCGACAGGGAGCTGACTGCGGTCGTTGAAGGCGCCGTGGCGCGCGTCTCTGGCGTTGCCTCAATGTCATCGACATCGACACTCGGCCGAAGCCGGGTGACCATCGAGTTCACCGAAAGCACCGATCTCAATGTTGCAGCCTCCGATGTCCGGGATGCGCTCGGCCGGGTGACCAACAACATGCCCGATGGCGCCGACGATCCCCGCATCGTCAAGGCCGACGCCAATTCCGATCCGGTCATGCGTCTGGCGGTGACGTCGGATCGCTACAACGTCCAGGACATGACCATTCTGGTCGAGGACCTGGTGGTCGACAGGTTGGCAGCCGTTGCCGGGGTCGCCGACGTCAATGTTTACGGCGACCGGGAGAAGGTCTTCCGTGTCGATGTCGATCCTTCGCGGCTGGCTGCCTTCGGCCTGACACTGGCCGATTTGCGCCGTGCGCTGAGCAATGTGGCACTTGATGTGCCTGCCGGATCACTGACGGCACGAACATCGGATATCGTGGTTCGCGCCACCGCCGATGTCACCACGCCCGAAGGTTTTGAGAACCTCTATATCAATGATCGGGTCAGGTTCCGCGATGTTGCCAGCATTACCCTGGGCGCCAATATCGGGGAATCGGTGCTGCGCGCCAATGGCCGCACCGGCATCGGGATCGGCATCATCAGGCAGGCAGCCTCGAATACACTGGAGATCTCGCAAGGGGTCAGGGCTGCCATAGGCGGAATTCAGGCAATTCTGCCCGAAGGCGTCGACATCAGGGTGACCAGCGATGACGCTACTTTCATCAGCGGCGCTATTGACGAGGTGCGGTCCACGCTGATCCTGGCCGTCATCATCGTTATTGGTATCATCTTCCTGTTCCTGCGCGACTGGCGGGCGACGCTGATCCCCGCTGTGACCCTTCCGGTGTCGCTGATCGGAGCGTTTGCAGCGATCTGGCTGGCTGGATTTTCGGTCAATATCCTCACCCTTCTGGCTCTGGTTCTCGCCACCGGCATGGTCGTCGATGACGCCATCGTCGTGCTCGAAAACATCGTGCGCAAACGCAATGAAGGCATGGGCGTGCGCGCCGCCGCCGTGATCGGCACAAAGGAAGTGTTCTTCGCCGTCATCACCACCACGGCGACGCTCGCTGCCGTCTTCATCCCGATCTCGTTCCTGCCGGGGCAGGCGGGCGGTTTGTTCACCGAATTTGGTTTCGTGCTGGCCTTCACTGTGATGATTTCCAGCGTTGTCGCCCTGACCTTGTGCCCGATGCTGGCATCACGGCTGATCAAGCGGCGCGACATGACCAAGGCGGGTGGCAAGCAAAGCGCCTTCGTCAGATTCGGCGCCCGCATGTCGAAAGCCTATGCTTCGGTTCTGCACCGCGCACTTGATGCGCCATTGATCGTCGTCGTCATTGCATTGTTGACGGCAGGCGCAGCGCTGGCGCTTCTCCCCACCATCCCGCAGGAACTGACACCGCCCGAGGACAGGGCCTTGGCGATCATGCGGATCTCCGCGCCGCAGGGCGTCAGCCTCGACTATACACGTGCTCGCATGACGGAAATTGAGCGCCTTGTCGCACCGCTTCGCGAAAGTGGCGAAGTTCAGAATGTGTTTGCCATTGCCGGAAACGGCGGCTCTGCCAACTCCGGCTTCATGGTGCTCAGTCTTGCGCCCTGGAGCGAACGGGAGCGGCCTCAATCCGAGATTGTCGCCGATCTCAACCGCGCCGTGGCTACTGTTCCGGGCTTGCGGGCTTTCGCCATCCAGCCCAACAGTCTCGGCATCCGTGGCGCCGGCAACGGTCTGCAGTTTGCCTTTGTCGGCAACAATTATGGTGAACTGGCCGGCGTTGCCCAGCAAATGGTCGAGAAACTGGAGCAGGACCCGCGCTACAGCCAGATCCAGCTCTCCTATGAAACCACCCAGCCGCAGATCTCGGTGCAGATCGATCGTGCCCGCGCCTCCGATCTGGGCGTCGATATCGATGGCCTTGCGCAGGCCTTACAGGCGCTTCTCGACGGCAGCGAAGTGGCGCAGGTGTTTATCGAGGATCGGTCCTACCCGGTCAAGCTGATGTCGACCACCAACCCGATCAATGATCCGACAGACCTGGAATCGATCTACCTCAAGGCCGGCGATGGCCGCATCGTGCCGATGTCTACCATTGCCTCGCTGACCGAGAAAGCTGTCGCCCCCGATCTCAGGCGCGAAAGCCAGATGCGCTCGGTTTCCATCACCGCCGGTCTGACGCCCGGTTTTGCGCTGGGCGAAGCCTGGTCCAATGCTGTTGATCTCGCCGAGCCGTTGATGCCGGGCGGTGTGCGCATTATTCCGCTGGCCGAAGCCGCGACGCTGGATCAGTCGTCGAACGATATGCTCATCACCTTCGGCATCGCCATCATCGTCGTGCTGCTGGTGCTCGCCGCCCAGTTTGAAAGCTTCGTCAGTGCGTTCATCATCATCTCGACGGTGCCGCTCGGGCTTGCCTGCGCCATTTTCGCCATGGCCTTCACCGGTGGATCGCTCAATGTCTACAGCCAGATCGGCCTTGTGCTGCTGGTCGGGGTCATGGCCAAGAACGGCATCCTGATTGTCGAATTCGCCAACCAGTTGCGCAACAAGGGCATGGATATCCGCGAGGCGATCGAGGAGGCCTCCAACATCCGCCTGCGTCCGGTGATGATGACGATGATCTCAACCGTGCTCGGTTCCGTGCCGCTGCTTTTGGCCTTCGGCGCCGGCGCTGAAGCGCGCATCGCGCTCGGCTGGGTGATCGTCGGCGGTCTTGGTCTGGCGATGATAGCGACGTTGTTCCTGACCCCCGTTGCCTATCTGCTGCTGGCACGCTTTGCCACACCGTCTGCGGAGGAAGAACGCCGCCTTGATACCGAATTGCGCGAGGCCGGCGACATGGCTGGCCGTCGTGCCAGCCAGCAGGAACTCTCGCCGGGCGAATGAATCAAAAGAGGCCCGTGTGTCAGGGGAAGACACACGGGCCCTATGCATGTCGTGTTCAAATGGATTCTTTTGAACGATAACGTTCATGCATCAATTCAAAGAGCTACAACACGAAAGCCGGCGCTTTGCTTTCGGGGTTACCTGATGGTGACGACGATCTTGCCGACCGCATGGCCATCGGCCAGCTTGTCGTAGGCAGCCGAAATCTCGCTGAGTTCATAGCTGCTGTCGATCACTGGCTTGACGATGCCCTTGTCGATCAAGGCGCCGAGTTCGGTCAGTTGTGCGCCGCTGGGCGACATGAAGAACCATTCGAACCGGACGCCATGCTTCTCGGCCAGGTTGTCGGTGTCCTGCCCCTTGATCGAAACCAGGACGCCACCTTTCTTCATAACACTGAAGGAGCGGGCCATGGTTTCGCCACCCAACGTGTCGAACACCACATCATAGTCTGAGACAGTGTCTTCAAATTTCTCGGTCTTGTAATAGATCACTTCGTCAGCGCCGAGTGAACGCACCAGATCTGCATTCTTGGCGCTGGTGGTGGTGGCGACATGCGCGCCAATGTGCTTGGCAATCTGGATCGCCAGGGTGCCGACACCGCCTGACCCGGAATGGATCAGGATCTTCTGCCCGGCCTTGAGTCCGGCCTTGTCGACCAGTGCCTGCCATGCTGTCAGTCCGGCAAGCGGAATAGAGGCCGCTTCGGCGTGGCTGATGCTTGCCGGCTTCAGCGCCAGTTCGGCAGCCTTGACGCGGGCGACTGCGGCCAGTGAACCGGCATCTTCCTGATTGGGACGTGCATAGACCGCATCGCCAGGCTTGAAGCCGGTTACGTCAGTGCCGACCTTGGTGACAACACCGGAGACGTCATAACCCATCACATGCGGGAAACTTAGCGGAACCATGTCTTTCATGTAGCCGGCCCGCACGATGCTATCGATCGGGTTGAGACTGGCGGCATACACTTGGATCAATACGGAATCAGCAGTCAGGACCGGCTCAGGGATCTCCGAAATCTCGATGTCAGTGGCGTAATTGTTGATGATGGCGGCTCTCATTATGGCAGTCCTAAATGGTTTGTGTTGGGCGCGAATGGCTCTGTTGCCCGCTCGGGCAGCGCGCCGCTTTACGTAAATTGAAGGGCAGGGTCTGAACGTCAGAGCGTCGCCTTGGCAAGCGTCCGCTCAGTCGATCAGACAACGGATGGAGACAACGCAGATGGCCGCTTGGGAGTTCCGCTTCAATGACCGTCACGTCATCGTGAAGAGCTGACTGTCAAGTTTGGCGATTGGCGCGGCGCAGATTTCATACGGTCAGCCACGCTTGAACACGCGCTTGCCCACGCTGATAATCGCCAGAAGCGCCAGCCCGACAGCAAGGCCGAAAATGCCGCTGAGCAGGGCTTCCGTCGCCCAGCCGAGGAAACCTGACGCGAAAGCAACAGCTTCGCGAACCGCGGCTGACGAGTCTTCGACCAGATGGCCGAAGAACGAGATGCCGAAGCCTTCCAGACCGTGGATGATGATTGAGCCGCCAACCCAGAGCATGGCCGCGGTGCCAATGCTGGCAACCGTTTCCATGAAGGTGGGCATGCCACGCACAATGGCGCGGCCGAGGCTGCGCGTCGCGTCAAAATAGGCGCCCTGCGCCATCTTCAAACCGACGTCATCGGCTTTGACCAGTACGGCGACGCTGCCATAGACGAGGGCGGTGATGCCCACTGCCACAAGCGCCAGCACCATGGCTTCCATCCACACTGTGCCGGATTCGATCGAGGACAGCGCAATCGTCATGATTTCTGCCGACAGGATAAAGTCGGTCTTGATCGCGCCGGCGACCCGCTGCTTTTCCAGATGCGCATGATCGATCGGATTGCCGTCATCGACCGGCAACGGTTCGGGATGGAAGATATGCCATATCTTTTCCGCGCCTTCAAAACACAGATACCCGCCGCCGATCATCAACAACGGTGAGAGCAGCCAGGGTGCGAACACGTTGAGCAGCATGGCAATCGGCAGCAGGATGACGAGCTTGTTGAACAGCGATCCACGGGCGATCTTCCAGACGATCGGCAATTCTCGCGCTGCCGGAAGACCGGTTACGTATTTCGGTGTCACCGCGGTGTCGTCAATCAGGATGCCGGCTGTCTTGACCCCGACTTTGGCGGCTTGCGCGGTGACATCGTCGAGTTGCGCTGCAGCAAGCTTGGTCAATGCGGCGACGTCATCGAGTAGGGCAAGCAGTCCGCTCATGTGGTGATCTTCCTGTCCATGCTTGCCCATACGCCGATATGGCGTGGTCCGGTAGAGGTCGCCGGATAACCGATACGGCCAGTCCCGGCAACCCTAACTACTATGCGTACAGGCAACTTGCGAAATCCGATATGGTTCCGCAAGCCCTTTCCTTGAGCATCCGAACAGGACGGCAGATCGATTCAACGCTCCTGAAGACAATCGCGCATTGACGTGCCGAGGTTCCGGATGAGGTCGAAATAGAGCTCCGGGCCATCATCAAGCGTTGCGCCCAGCGGATCGAGAACAGCAGAGCGGGCATCAGTGCCTTCAATGACAACGTCGATCAACTGGCCATCAAACTGCGGCTCGGAAAATGCACAGACGGCATTGAGATCGTGCACCTTGTCCTGAATCGCCGCAACCCGCTCGGCGCTGGCGCGGACTTCCGGATTGACCGTGACCGAGCCTGCGGCCTGCATGTCAAAGCGCTTCTCAAAATACTGGTACGCATCGTGAAAGACGATGAACTGACTGCCATGCACCGGGGCGAGGGTGGCGTTGACCTCGCCGATCAGAGCGTCGAGCCGCTCATTGGTCGTGGCGACGTTGGCAGCGTAGGTTGCCGCGTTGTCAGGGTCTGCCTTTGTCAGTGCCTCTCCGATAACCCGGACGAAGACCTTGGCGTTGAGCGGATCAAGCCAGAGATGAGCATCGAATCCGTCCCTGCCGTGATCATGCTCTTCGCTGGCCATCTCGTCATGATCATCCTGCGCGTGATCGGTATCCTCTGTCGCATGGTCATCATGGTCATGGGCTTCAAACGGACCGGCTTCGCGGAACGGCAGTTTGATCAGTCCTTCGGCATCAATCAGTTCCACCGAGCGGGCGTGTGCTCCGATTGTCTCGATTGGTTTTTCAAGAAAACTCTCGAGCTCGTGGCCGACCCAGAAGATCAGGTCGGCGTTTTCCATCGCCTGCGCCTGGCTCGGCTTGAGCGCATAGGCATGTGGGGAGGCAGCACCTCCGACAATCAGATTAGGTTTCCCAACACCCTCCATCACTGCCGCAACCAGCGCATGAACGGGCTTGATCGAGGCCACGACGTGCGGCTCGGCGAATCCTTGCGCCGCTGAGAATGGCAACATCGCGAGACAAAGCGCGGCGCTTGCGGCAAGGGAGCGAAACGATATCATGTGGTTCTCCGGAATATGTTATAAAGTTACAATCTTGTGTAACGGTATAACGTGTGCCATATCCTCAGACAAGATCGGGAAGCCGGTTTTTTTAAGGAATCGAAATGCTGCATCCTGAACGACCTCTGATCTCGCTGGAGCGCGCTGGTGCCGAACGCGGCGGCCGCTGGCTGGTGCGCGGGGTCGATCTGACCATCCGCAAGGGCGAGATCGTCACCCTGATCGGGCCCAATGGCTCGGGCAAATCGACCACCGCCAAGATTGCGCTCGGGGTGATCAAGCCCGACGAGGGCAGCGCGCACCGCAAACCCGGTCTGCGCGTTGGCTACGTGCCGCAGAAACTCTCGGTCGACTGGACGCTGCCCTTGACGGTGGCGCGCTTCATGCGTCTCACCGGCGGCGTCTCGGCCCAGGCTGCGGAGCAGGCATTGAGCGCCACCGGCATTTCGCATCTGCTGGCATCCGAAGTCCGCAATCTCTCCGGCGGCGAATTCCAGCGCGCCATGCTGGCCCGCGCGATTGCCCGCAAGCCCGACCTGCTGGTTCTCGACGAGCCGGTGCAGGGCGTCGACTACTCAGGCGAGATCGCGCTCTACAATCTGATCAAGTCCATCCGCGATGACATTGGCTGCGGCGTCCTGCTGATCTCGCATGATCTGCACGTGGTGATGGCTGCCACCGACCGGGTGATCTGCCTCAACGGCCATGTCTGCTGTCAGGGAACGCCGATCGCGGTGGCGGCGAGCGACGAGTACCGCCGGATGTTTGGTGACCGGGTTGATGCAGCGTTGGCAGTCTATGAGCACGACCATGATCACACCCATTTGCCCGATGGAACAGTGCGCCACGCCGACGGATCGGTGACGGCCAGCTGCCATCCCGACGATGGCCACCATAAAAACCACCATCCGGGTGATGGTCATCATGACGACGATCATTCCTCTCATCAGCACAATGACCATCACCATTCGCCGGGCGGCAGCTCCAGTTCAAAGACAGGGAAGGGCGATCGCGATGCTGGATGACTTTTTCACCCGTGCCATTCTTGCCGGTCTTGGCGTCGCGCTCGTCGCAGGCCCGCTTGGCTGCTTCGTCGTCTGGCGCAGGCTCGCCTATTTTGGCGATACGCTGTCCCATGCTGCGCTTCTCGGCGTGGCGCTGGCCTTCCTGTTCGAGATCAACATAACGCTCGCCGTCTTTGCGGTTTCGGTGCTGATCTCGCTCGCCCTGCTGCTGCTGCAAAAACGCGCCACGCTGTCCTCCGACGCGCTGCTCGGTCTTTTGTCGCATTCAGCCCTTGCCTTGGGTCTTGTCGCGCTGGCCTTCATGACCTGGGTCCGCATGGATCTGATGGGCCTGCTGTTCGGCGACATCTTGGCTGTCTCCAAGATCGACATCGCCGTCATCTGGACTGGTGGCGTAGCCGTGTTGGTGGTGCTGGCCCTGATCTGGCGGCCGTTGTTTGCAGCCACCGTCAGCGCCGAACTGGCGGAAGCCGAAGACATGCATCCCGACCGCGCCAATCTCATCTTCATGATCCTGATGGCTACGGTCATTGCCATGTCGATCAAGATTGTCGGTGTGTTGCTGATCACCGCCATGCTGATCATTCCCGCCGCCACCGCCCGGCGCTTTGCCTCGGGGCCAGAGCAGATGGCAGTCTTCGCCTCGCTTGCCGGCATGGCAGCCATCGTGCTTGGTCTTGAAAGCTCGCTGAGATGGGACACGCCGTCCGGTCCGAGCATTGTCGTCGCCGCCCTTGTCCTGTTTCTGGTCGCCATGTCTCCCATCGGCACACTGATCATGCGGCTCGTGCGTGGCCGGACTCCTCCAGCCAAAGCAGGCGGAACCTCATCATGAACCGGGACACCCACAGCCATGATCACGGGCGTGCTCCGTCCGACCTGACCAAGAACCAGTCGCTGGTGTTCGGTGCGCTGTCCCGCGCCGAGGGACCATTGTCGGCCTACACCATTCTCGACCAGTTGCGCGATGACGGGTTCCGCGCGCCGCTGCAGGTCTACCGCGCGCTCGACAAGCTGGTCGAGACCGGCATGGTCCACCGGCTTGAAAGCCTCAACGCCTTCGTCGCCTGCAGCCACCCCGGTTGCGACACCCACCAGACCATCGCCTTCGCCATCTGCGAAACCTGCGGCAAGGTAACAGAGATCTCCGATGAAGCGCTGGAAACCCGGCTGCGCGATCTCGCCCGCGAGGATGGCTTCACTGTCAAGAAGGCGGTGGTTGAATTGCGCGGGTTGTGTGCTGCGTGCCGTTAGAATCGATGCCGACCGAGACCCGCCACTAACCCCGGACAGCCCTATGCAGCCGAACGTCGGGGGTCAGCCAGCTTCACAAGATAAAGCGCTGATCTCCAGCCCGCTATCACCTCAAACGTAATAAAACCCGTCATCAAAGCCGAGGAACTCGATGTTGGTCAGCGTGTCGGTGCCGTCGCCGTTGCCGGGGCCGATCCATTCGACCGTCGTGACACCACCGGCTGAGGTGGAGATATTGTACTGGCTCTGATTGCCCGAGAAGAAGGCGTAGTCATTCGGGTCACTGCCGCCGTCGATGGTGTCGTTGCCGCGTCCTCCGGTCAGCAGGTCGCGGCCCAGCCCACCTTGAATGATGTCGTTACCGGAGCCGCCATTGATGCGGTCGGCGCCCGAACGGCCGACGATGGTGTTGTTGCCGGCCGTGCCGGTGATGTCATCGTCCTCAGACGTCGCGAAGATGTTCTCGATCCCGGTGAAAGTCGTCACCTGGGTGCCGTCACCAAGCCGGCCATAGCCTGCCGATCCACGAATGGTCAGGCCTTCGCCGTAGCCGCTGAACGAGACCGTGTCGCTGCCATAGCTGCCATGGAACTCGTCAACGCCGCCGCGGGTGTAGAAGATATCGGCGAAACTGTTGCCTCGTGCTTCCTCGTTGCCGCTGGTTCCCAGCAAGGTCAGGCTGTTGCGCGGTCCGATGACAGATTCGATATTTTCAAAATCAACATTGTAGACATTGCCTGTTGCCGTCGTCATTTCGGCTGTGTCGTTGCCGAGATCAACCCGCCATTTCGAATTACTGCCCGATAGGTCGACGGTATCGCTACCCGAACCGCCATAATAATCGTCAATGCCGCCGCCGCCGATCAGCATGTCATCGCCATTGCCGCCATACAGGTCATTGGAATAGGCGGTGCCTGTAATGGTGTCATTGCCATTGGATCCGACAACGTTCTCGATCGATGTCAGCATTTCGGTCTGGGAGCCGACCTTGGCAGTGCCCGTTCCAAGATCGACCCGCCAGCCGACATTGCCGTCGAACCGGGCCGTGTCGGAACCGGAGCCGCCATCATAGGTGTCGATGCCATTTCCACCGATGAAGTAATCATTGCCGCCGCCACCGGACAGATTGTCGTTGCCGTTGCCGCCTGCAAGGGTGTTTGCCTGTGCGTTGCCGATGATGAGGTCATGGCTGTTGCCGCCGGTGGCATTCTCGATCACCACGCCATAGGCGATGGCCACATCGTCATTTGTGCCGAATCTCGAAAAGGCGCCTTCATTCAGATCAATCAACACGTCGGTTGAATATCCGAATGCGGAAAGCTTGTCGGTGCCCCCTGCGTCCCAGATCACGTCTACGGTCGGAATTCGTGGGCCTGTGTAGACATCATTGCCGGTCGCGGTGTTCATGTTCGCGCCCCAGCGCTGCTGCAGGGCCGCAATATCAAAAGCAAGATAGCCTTCATTGTCCAACCCGGTATCTGGATTGGAGGTGTAGGACATGATCGTGTATTTGTTGTTGTCGTAGGCCGTAGGCAACACCGGGCTGCCGGAAAACGGATGCTTGAGGGTCAGCGCGTGGCCGATCTCATGCAGGATCAGGTCGGCAGAACCGGATTCAAGCGAAATGTCGTTTTCAAACACCGTGAAAGCGTCATAGTCGGTCAGCGTCGCGGTTTGGCCACTTGTAGTGTAGTAATACTGAAAGCCGCCTTTTCCAGCAGCATCATCAATCTGGACTTTCCCTACGTTCATATCAGGATCCGAAGATCCGCTAACTTCCTGAAAAGTCACGTTGATGAGCGTCTCGACATAATCAAGCAGCCCACGGTAGGTGGCTTTTTCCGCTGCGGAGAAAGATGTCCATCCAGTATAGGTATTCCAAAGATCAGCCGGCTGGCTTGATGCATATTGAAAGTTCATAACGTAAGGGCTTGCGCCTGACGTGTTAATACTTTCGATAGGAGTTTCGTCAGGGCCAAGATCAAATGTTATTGCATCAATACTGTCGGTCAGAAGGCTCATGTCGTTGCTCCGGAATCGGCAATCACAGTTTTGCCAATATTACACCTTTCGGCGCAAAACTGCCAATCCTTTAGTTTCTCTCAGCCGTTGCAAGGTACTCTATGGATATGACCGCGACGGAATGGTCGGTCAATCTATCGAAATGATCTGTCCTCCAAACTTGCGGCGAAGAGCTTCAAAACAGCTTCGACCGTGTCGCGGTTTATGGAGTCCTGTTGCAGGGGCGTACTCGCACCGCATTTCAATGCGCTTGCGTCCGAATTCGAGTATTAGCGGTAATCATCTGCCGCAGATCTCTTTGATGTTTATCAAGCGCGTCAGTCAGATGTTGTTAAGGCTTAGCCTCGACCTTGATTCTTCAGGCTTCCGCACATGGCTCCCGACGTCGTTTGCGCTATACTCTTTCTTTTAGGCCTTGCTCGACATGCTGACAGTTTACGATCTCGTTTCAATATTTTTGGTTCTGACGGCTGCGTTTGCCTGGATCAACCATCGCATCATCCGGCTGCCGCACACGATTGGTCTGCTCGTCATGGGGCTTGTCGCCTCGCTCGTGCTTATCGGTGCTGAGTTCATCTTTCCCGGAGTGCTTCCCTATGCAGATCTGGCGCGGATCATTCGGGAAATCGATTTTCAGAAAACCGTGCTCGACGGCATGCTGGCTTTTCTGCTGTTTGCGGGCGCCTTGCATGTCGATCTCGAGCGCTTGCGTGACCGGGCCTGGGTTGTCGGCTCGATGGCAACGGTCGGGGTTTTGCTCTCCACCGTGATTGTCGGCGTCGGCTTCTGGTTTGCCGCCGGTGCGCTTGGCGTTCCCATCGCCTTCTCCTGGGCACTGGTGTTCGGTGCTCTGATCAGCCCGACCGATCCGGTGGCCGTCCTGTCCACCCTCAAGACGGTTCATGTTCCGGCAATCCTCAAGGCCGAAATGGTCGGCGAATCGCTCTTCAACGATGGCGTCGGCGTCGTCATCTTTACCGTCCTGATGGCGGCCGCAATTAGCGCCTCGGGCGGCGGTATTGATCTGGTTGAGGTCAGCGAACTTTTCTTCATCGAGGCATTGGGCGGCGCCGTGCTCGGTTTTGCCACCGGCTACATAGCCTACCGGGCAATGCGTGCGATCGATGATTATCCGATCGAGGTGCTGATCTCGCTGGCGCTGGTTGCGGGCACCTACACGCTTGCGGCCAAGCTGCATATGAGCGGTCCCATTGCAGTTGTTGTTGCCGGTGTCCTGATCGGCAACCGTGGCCTGCATGATGCGATGAGCGACCAGACAGAGCGGTATCTGTTCGGGTTCTGGACGCTTGTCGACGAGATCCTGAACTCGGTGCTTTTTCTTCTCATTGGCCTTGAAGTGCTGGTTCTGCGCCTCGACTCGTCTTTTGGCTGGCTGGTCGTGGTGGCGATACCGCTCGTCCTGTGCGCGCGTTTGTTGGCGGTGGCCATTCCGGTGCTTGCCTTGAGTGCGAATTATAGCTTCACACGGGGTACAATTCCGGTGCTGACATGGGGAGGATTGCGCGGCGGCATCTCCATCGCTCTGGCGCTTTCAATCCCGGAGGGCCCCGAAAAGTCGGTCATTCTCGCCGCCACCTATGCGCTGGTTCTGTTCACCGTTGTTGTTCAGGGGCTGAGCCTGCGGGCTGTTGTCCAGCGCGTCGTCAAAGACACATAGAAACCCTCGCGATGGCAGCGCAATATCGGCACGGCCGGCGGCAGCCTGCCGATTGCACTGCAGCCACAATCCCGAACCGATGCCATTGCCGGCAGGTTGCACCTCCTCAGCGCTGCACCTGTAGTCAAGGTGTCGCAGATCGTATAGTTTTCCAGATAGGAGTTTTGAGTAAGGGCATTGATGGGGTGGTTGATACGTGAGACAGCTTGATCCGGAACCAGTCGAACTGGCGTTGCAGCCGGTGATTGACGCCATGCCGGACGGCGTCGCCATCATGTAGCAGGATGGGACCATCCGATGCGTGAATGAAATCTGGCGGCAGTTCAGCAGCGAAAACAACGGTGATCCGACCCACCATTATCTCGGCCAAAATTACATCCACATCTGTCGCGAGAGCGCCGCCAAGGGCGATATGCTGGCTGCGCAGGTCGAAGCCGGATTGGCCAAGGTGCTTTCTGGTGCCAAACAGTTTCAAGTTGAATACCCCTGTCACTCCAAAACCGAGCAGCGCTGGTTCGAGTTGATCGCGACACCGCTTGAACTCGGTGGGGAGCGCTTTGTCCTTATCTCCCATCGCAACATCACGACCAGGGAACTGGCGAAAATCGAGCTGACCCACGCCGAACAGAACACCCGAAATCTCGCGGCAATCGTCGCCACCATGCCCGATGCCGTGATCGCCTTTGATCTTGACGGCCACATTACCAGCTGGAATGCCGCCGCCGAGAAGCTCTATGGATATGACCGCGGAGGTATGGTCGGCCAGTCCATCGAAATGATCTATCCTCCCGACTGGCCGCGAAGGGCCCAGGACTACATTGCGGAAATCGTCGCCGGCGAACTCCAGCATTTCGACGTGACGCGTCAAACCAGATCTGGCCAGTTGCGCACCATTGCAGTCACGGCCGCGCCGGTTCGCTCAGCGTCCGGCAACTTCATCGGTGCCTCAAGCGTGCATCGTGACGTCACTGAAGAGCGCCGGGCCGAGCAAAGGCTGCGCAGCATTCTCGACAACCTCTTCGCCTTTGTCGGTGTGCTGGAGCCTGACGGCACCCTTGTCGAGGCCAACCGCGCGCCTCTGGATGCCGCTGGGATCGACGCCAAGGACGTCATCGGCAAGAAGTTCTGGGATTGCTACTGGTGGAGCTATGCGCCGGAGACCCAGAAACAGATACAGGAATCCTGCGAGCGCGTGCGGGACGGGGACACCGTTCGCTATGATATCCAGGTCCAGGTCGCCGGCGGGCAGCTGATATGGATCGATTTTCAACTGGCGCCGCTTTTCGACAGAGACGGCAAGATCGTCAACCTGATCCCGTCCGGCATTGATGTTTCCGACCGTAAAGCGATGATGGAGGCGCTCGAAACCTCCCACAGCACATTCCAGAACCTGGTCACCGGCTCTCCCTTCGGAATCTACACCGTGGATGCCGACTTTCGCCTTGCCCATGTCAGTGATGGTGCCCAACCGGTCTTTGCCAATGTGCGTCCTCTGATCGGTCGCGATTTTGCCGAAGCACTGCGGGTCATCTGGCCGGCTCCTTTCGCGGAGGAGGCCATTGGCCTCTTTCGGCACACGCTGGCAACCGGAGAGCCCTATCATGCGCCTGCAACCACAGAGCGCAGGCGCGACAGCGAGGTCACCGAATCCTACGATTGGAAACTCGAACGCATAACCATGCCCGACGGTCGCCTGGTAGTTGTGTGCAATTTCTATGATCTGTCCGAACGGCAACGATATGACGAGCATATTCGGTATTTGATGCGCGAGGTAAACCATCGCTCCAAGAACCTGCTGACAGTGGTTATCTCCATGGCGCGTCAGACCGCCCGCGCCAGTCCGCCGGCAGAGTTCATCGACCGGTTTTCGCAGCGGCTGTTTTCCCTGTCGGGATCGCAGGATCTGATCGTGCAGGGCAACTGGGGCGGTGTCAGCGTCAGGGATCTGGTCGAATCGCAACTCAGGCATCTTGGCGAGGAGGTGCAAGCCAATCGCATCAGGATCGAGGGTCCCGAGATGGTCTTCACTCCGACGGCTGCACAAGGCATCGGCATGGCGCTGCACGAACTGTCGACCAATGCGCTGAAATACGGCTCGCTGTCGGGAACTGCGGGCACGGTCTCGATAGACTGGGATACCGTCGAAGACGGCAAGACATTCCGGATCCGGTGGCACGAACATGGCGGCCCACCGGTGGCGCCGCCTCAAGACAGCGGCTTCGGCCGTACTGTAATCGAGCGCATGGCGGCGATATCCGTGGGCGGCAAGGTCGACCTTGACTACGCCCCGACCGGCGTCCAATGGGCCCTTGCAGCGCCCGTCGGAGAGGTGGTGCTGACCGGTGGCGCCGAACTGATAAAATCCATGGGGGAAAGCTGAGACTGACAGCTGCAGTATCGGCAGTGATCGAAATCTTCGTCATCGGCTGTGCGTCAAAGTCCCAGTGCATACTCGAAATCTTCGTGCTCGAAGGCGGGCACCATTCTTGCAATCTCATTTTGAGTCGCCTGCCGTCAGTTCGCGGGTAGGGATGGCCAGAAGCAAGGGGGCCAATTGGCAAACAGGCAAATCGGTCCCGATCCTCACTCTACTCCGCATCAACCTCCTCAGGCCCGGTCACCCGGATCTCGCCGGCATGCGCACGGGCAAATTCGGTTTTCAGGAACGCTTCCAGCAGCCGTGCGGGCAGGGTGACTGTGGCGCGGTCGGCGTCGGGCAAGGCGTCAAAGCGACCGGATTTCGAGCGTTTGCCATCGATCATGCCGCCTGCCACGGTGTTGAGCGTTTCGGGATCAATCAGGATAAAGGCGCCGGTCTCGCGGTTGGTCTCATAGGCATCGAAGATCGCCGTCTCCTCGAAATCGAGCTCGACCACGCCGATGCCGTTCATGGCGAGAAACGGCGCGTCATCCCAGTTGCCTGTGGTCAGATCCAGCGCCGAGGTCGGGCGCACCATCACCCGCTGGCGGCGTGAGCCGGCCTTCAGCCAATAGCGTTTTCCGGGTACGATGCCGTCTTGCGACAAGGCCACCAGCCGGGCGGTAAACGCGCGGCCGGTCTGCGGACGCTGGTCGATGGCAGCGATCATGTCTCCGCGGGCCACGTCAACCGGGCGGTCGAGCACCAGCGTTATGGCGTCGCCGTGAACGGCGGCATTACGCACCAGGTCATAGGTGACGATGGCTTTGACATTGGCCTCGACGCCCGAGGGCAGCACCACAACACTGTCGCCGGGCTTGATCGAGCCGCCGGCAACCGTGCCCTGATAGCCGCGAAAGCCCTCGCCGGGCCGCGAGACCCGCTGAACCGGAAGCCGGAAGCCGGTGGTCTGGCCCGTGCGCTGGGTGGCTTTTTCCAGCGCCTCGACCAGCGTCGGGCCGGAATACCATGGCATCACATCATCGCCGCGCAGCACGATGTTCTCGCCCTTCAGCGCCGAGACCGGAATGGCAATCACCTGGCGCACGCCAAGCGACAGCGCGATTTCCTTGAAATCCCGGGTGATTGCGCGAAATCCGGCCTCGTCATAGTGCGCGAGATCGATCTTGTTGACCGCCAGCACGAACTGCCGGATGCCCATCAACGCCGCGATTGTCGCATGGCGCCGGGTCTGTTCCAGAATGCCGGCGCGGGCATCGACCAGCAGCACGGCGAGATCAGCGGTCGAGGCGCCGGTCGCCATGTTTCGGGTGTACTGCACATGGCCGGGCGTGTCGGCGACGATGAACGAACGCCGGTCGGTGGCGAAATAGCGGTAGGCGACATCGATGGTGATGCCCTGTTCGCGCTCGGCCTGCAGCCCGTCGAGCAGCAGCGCGAAATCGGGCAGGCCGAGTTCGTTCTGCTTGCCGGTGGAATCGCGTCTCAGCGTCGCCGCCTGATCTTCCTTGACCGCCTTGGTGTCCCACAGCAGCCGGCCGATTAGTGTCGACTTGCCGTCGTCCACCGAGCCGCAGGTGATGAAGCGCAAAGGCCGCGCCTGCCTGCCTGCTTTGGCGGTCTGCGGGTCGAGGGTGTTTGCGTGGTCACTGGATTCAACAGATTCAGTATTGCGCGAAAGTGATTGAGAACTCATCAGAAATACCCTTCGCGTTTTTTCTTTTCCATCGAGCCGGACTGGTCGCGGTCAATCGCCCGGCCTTGCCGTTCCGACACCGTGGCAATCTCGAGCTCAGTGATGACTTCGTCGAGCGTCGTCGCTTCCGAGCGCACCGCACCGGTCAGCGGGAAACAGCCGAGCGTGCGGAACCGCACCAGTTCTTCGCGCACTTGCTCATCAGGCAGCAGTTCCAGCCGCTTGTCTTCGGCCAGGATCAGCATGCCGTCGCGTTCAACAACCTTGCGACGTTCGGCAAAATAGAGCGGTACCAGGTCGATGTTTTCGGCCTGGATGTAGCGCCAGATGTCGACCTCGGTCCAGTTTGACAGTGGAAACGCCCGCACGCTTTCGCCCGGATGGATCATGCCGTTGTAGATCGACCACAGTTCCGGCCGCTGGTTGCGCGGGTCCCATGCGTGATCGGGCGTCCGGAACGAGTAGATCCGCTCCTTGGCGCGCGAGGCCTCTTCGTCGCGCCGTGCGCCGCCAAAAGCTGCATCATAACGGCCCATGTCGAGTGCCTGTTTCAGCGCCTGGGTCTTCATGATGTCGGTGTAGCGGGACGAGCCGTGGCTGAACGGGCTGACCTGATCGCGAAGCCCGTCCGGATTGGTGTGGGAAATCAGCTCAAGCCCGTGTTTGGCCACCACCGCGTCGCGGAAGGTGATCATCTCCGGGAACTTCCAGCCGGTGTCGATATGCACCAGCGGAAACGGGAGCTTGCCCGGGTGGAACGCCTTCAGCGCCAGATGCAGCAGCACCGAGGAATCCTTGCCGACCGAATAGAGCATCACCGGGCGTTCGAACTCTGCCGCCACTTCCCGGAAGATGTGGATCGCCTCGTTTTCCAGCGCCTTGAGATGCGGGTCGAGCGGCGGCTTGCCGCGCCCGTGTTCAATCACGTTCATGGGGTAGTCCTTTGAAGGGTTCACGAGGCTGTGACTTTGGGTTGGCCCGCGCGCGTTCCGGAAACAGATGCCGACAGATGCAGCCCGCATTCGCGCCGCTCGTCCTGTTCCCACCACCAGCGCCCGGCGCGTTCCGGTTCGCCCGGCTTGATGGCGCGGGTGCAGGGTTCGCAGCCAATCGACGGAAAGCCCTTGGCATGCAGCGGATTGATCGGCACATCGTCGGCATTGGCGCGGGCCTGCAGCACATCCCGCGACTGGTCGGCCAGCGGATTGACCTTGATCAGGCTCCGATCGGCATCCCATTCGGCCAGTGGCGCACTGGCCCTATTGCCTGACTGGCCGTGCCGCAGGCCGGTGACCCAGATCTCGGCATCAGCGAGCGCCCGGCCCAGCGGCTGCAGCTTGCGGGCATGGCAGCAGGCGTGGCGGGCTTCGACGCTGTCATAAAACCCATTCTGGCCATAAAGCGCGACAAAGCCGTCGACCTCGTCCTTCCAGGGTTTGAAAACCTCGATGGCAAGTCCGTACTGCTCTTCGGTCTCGCCGATCAGCGCCAGCGTCTCGGCAAACAGCCGTCCGGTATCCAGCGTGACAATACGCACATCCGCGTTGGTTGCGGCGATCACCGAGGTCAGCACCTGATCTTCCAGCCCCAGCGATGTGGTGAACACAGCATTGCCCAGCGCTGCAATGCGCAGCATACGCCCCGGCAAGGACAGTTGCGCCAGTTCGCCGGCGAGATTTGCCGCGAACTCAGGTCCGTAGGACGGGCGCGACGAAACGTTGTCGACGGGCAGAGGGTGATGCAGGGGCATGGTTCAGGCTCCGATTAACGCAGCCATAGTCGCGCCTTGCTGCTGCCAAAACGAGGCATCACAGTCTTTTTGTGCGCCCGGTTCAGGTCGGTTGTTCCGCTTGAACCGGGGAGTGCCGCAAAATCTGCCCAATTCGGTCTGATGCTGCGGGCAACAGTGCATTGACCGGAGTAGCCAAACATGTCACGCCATTTGGGTCGAGTAACAAGTATCACGGAGCCCGCTGATGGGCGCGTTTGACTTTGATGATCCTTCCACCGGTTCCATACAGGCGCTGATCCGGGAGCTTGAAACAGTAGCAATTGCTGCTGGCAAGGAGATCCTGGCGGTCCGCGCTGCGGGTGCTACGGTGACGGTCAAATCCGACCGCACCCCGGTGACGCAGGCCGATCAACGGGCCGAAACCCTGATCCTCGATTTTCTCGCCAAATCCTACCCCGGCATTCCCGTGGTCGCCGAAGAACTGGCCGAAGCCGGCCATTGCCCCAGCCACGCCAAGGACATGTTTTTCCTGGTTGATGCGCTCGACGGCACCGGCGATTTCATCGCCGGACGCAATGACTTCACCGTCAACATCGCGTTGATCCGCGGGCAATCTCCGGTCGCTGGCGTCGTCTATGCGCCGGCTCTGGGAAAGATGTGGAGCGGCATCACCGGCCATGCCCAAGTTGCCGAGGTCAGCGCGGAGGGTGAGATTTCCGGCCAGCGCGACATTCACACCAGACAACGTCCCAAAACGCCAGTGGCTCTGGTCAGCGTCACTCACAAGGAACCCGCAACCGACGCCTGGCTCAAAAACATGCCCGAGCATGAGATCGCCAGTGTCGGGTCTTCACTCAAGTTCTGCCTGCTGGCCGAAGGGCGGGCCGATGTCTATCCGCGTCTGGTCTGCCTCAAGCAGTGGGACATCGCCGCCGGAGATGCGGTGTTGCGCGCCGCAGGAGGCATGACGCTGACGCTCGATGGCGTTCCCCTGCGCTATGGTGTCGAGGACGCAAATTTCGGCTGCGCCCGCTTTGTCGGCTGGGGCAGCGCCCCCGACGCGTAAGTCCTGAAAAAGCAAAGGCCCGCAAATGCAGGCCTTCGCTTATTTCAGCTTCAGTTTTGTTTCAGCCGGTCTGTGGTTTTCCAGTCCGGGTTCATCCACGGTTCTAGATTGCTCGGTGCCAGCGGCGTGCGGCCCAGAATGTGATCGGCGGCCTTTTCGCCGGTCATGATCGACGGACCGTTGAGATTGCCATTGGTCACGCGCGGGAAGATCGACGAGTCGGCAACACGCAGGCCCTCGACACCGATGACCCGTGTTTCCGGATCGACCACTGCGTTGGGATCATCGGCCCGGCCCATCCGGCAGGTGCCGCAAGGATGATAGGCACTTTCGGCGTGTTCGCGGATGAAGCCGTCAATCTCTTCGTCGCTCTGGATATCGCTTCCCGGTTGGATTTCCATGCCACGGTATGGATCAAACGCATTTTGTGCAAACACATCACGGGCAATTCGCACAGCCTTGCGGAAATCGCGCCAGTCTTCCTCGTGGCTCATATAGTTGAACCGGATAACCGGGGCGTCCTTGGCGTCCCCCGATCGAAGCGTCACCGCACCGCGTGAGGACGACCGCATCGGTCCGACATGGGCCTGGAAGCCATGCATCGGAGCTGCCGCCTTGCCGTCATAGCGGATGGCGCCGGGCAGGAAATGGAACTGGATATCAGGGTAGGGCACACCTGCCGCCGAGCGCACAAAGGCGGCTGCCTCGAACTGGTTCGAGGTGCCGAGCCCGCGTCTGAGAAACAGCCACTGCGCGCCGATGATCGCTTTCGAAATCAGATTGAGTTTCGAGTAGAGCGTGATCGGCTGGATGCATTCCTGCTGGATATAGACCTCGAGATGATCCTGCAGGTTGGCGCCGACGCCGGGCCGGTCTGCAATCACCTCGATGCCATGCTCAGCCAGATGTGCGCCCGGACCGATACCCGACAGCATCAAGAGCTTGGGCGAGTTGAAGCTTGACGCGGCAATCACCACCTCACGCCGTGCTTTAACAACTTGAATCTTTCCGTGAATCTCGACTTCCACGCCGGTAGCGCGATGATTCTCTATGACAACGCGCTGCGCCAGACCTCTGACAAGACTCACGTTTTTCCGCTTCAGCGCCGGCTTCAGATAGGCTTCCGCCGTCGACCAGCGCTGGCCCTTGTGGATGGTCTGCTCCATCAGGCCAAAGCCTTCCTGACGCGATCCATTGTAATCCTGCGTCACCCCGTAACCTGCCTGTTCGCCTGCATCGATGAACGCCTGAAAAAGCGGATTGACCGCCGGTCCGCGTTGCACATGCAGCGGCCCGTCGGTGCCGCGCCAGCCTTCTTCGCCGCCGATACCACCGCCCTGATGCGAGGTTTCCATGCGTTTGAAATAGGGCAGCACATCGGCAAACGACCAGCCGGAAGCACCTTGGTCCGCCCAGTGGTTGAAGTCCTCCGCATGGCCGCGCACGAACACCATGCCGTTGATGGAGGACGATCCTCCGATCACCTTGCCGCGTGGTGCAGCCAGCCGCCGGTTGCCCAGATTGGCTTCCGGTTCAGTGGAGTAACCCCAGTCATACGTCGACATGTTCATCGGGAAGGACAGTGCTGCCGGCATCTGGATGAACGGCCCGAAATCGGATCCGCCATGCTCAATGACCATCACCGAATGCTTGCCGTCTTCGCTCAGCCGCGCAGCCATGGCGGAGCCAGCCGAACCAGCCCCGATGATGACGAAATCTGCTTGCATGTCACTCATCTTGTTCCGTCCTCAGTAAGGGCTGTCGACAGGCCCGGTGGCCACGTAGACGGTTTTGAGCTGGGTGTAGTGCTCGATGGCCGCACGCGAATTTTCGCGTCCGATGCCCGATTGCTTTACGCCGCCGAAGGGCATCTCGACCGGGGTCAGATTGTAGGTGTTGATCCAAGTGGTGCCCGCCTCGAGATTTGCAACAACCCGGTGTGCACGGGTCAGGTCGGCGGTGAACACGCCTGCTGCCAGGCCGAACTGGGTCGAGTTGGCGCGGCGTAGCGCTTCGTGCTCGTCTTCAAAAGGCAAGACGCTCATCACCGGTCCGAAGATTTCCTCGCGCGCGATTGTCATCTCGTCGGTGACATCGGCAAAGACCGTCGGCTGGATCCAGGCGCCGTTCTCGAACCCCTGAAGCACAGGCACGCCGCCGCCGGTAACCAGCCGGGCGCCTTCGCGTCTACCAGCCTCGATGTAGCCCAGCACCTTGTCGCGCTGCGCCACGGAGACCATCGGGCCGAGATGCGTATCGGGATCGAGCGGATCGCCGATCTGGATCACTTCGGTACGGGCTTTCAGTCTTTCCAGGAAGCGGTCATAGACACCGCGCTGCACGAACACGCGGGTGCCATTCGAGCAGATCTGCCCGGTTGAATAGAAATTGCCCAGCATAGCGCCACCAATGGCGCTTTCGAGATCAGCATCGTCAAACACCAGGATCGGCGATTTGCCACCAAGTTCCATGGTCACTGACTTGATCGTCTGGGCTGCCGCGGCCAGCACCTTGGCGCCGGTCGGCACCGAGCCTGTGAGCGACACCTTGGCAATGTCGGGATGGCTGGCGAGCGCGGCACCCACGTCGCCATAGCCCTGAACCACGTTGAAGATACCTGCAGGCAGGCCGGCATCGGTAAAGGCTTCTGCCAGCAGCAGGGCTGTCAGCGGCGTCATTTCCGAGGGCTTGAAGATGAAGGCGTTGCCGCAAGCGAGCGCCGGGGCGGCTTTCCAGGCAGCAATCTGGATCGGGTAGTTCCAGGCACCAATGCCGGCGCAGACACCGAGCGCTTCACGGCGGGTGTAGGCAAAATCACCGCCACCCAGATCGATATGCTCGCCGGTGATCGCACCGGCCAGTCCGCCGAAATACTCAAGCGCGTCGGCTGCTGATGCCGCATCGGCAACCAGCGTTTCCTGGATCGCCTTTCCGGTGTCGAGTGTTTCGATCCGCGAGAGTTCTTCATTGCGCTCACGCAAGATCTGAGCGGTGCGCAGCAGGATACGTCCGCGTTCGATCCCCTTCAGCGCCGCCCAGGCCGGTTGCGCCGCCTTGGCTGCATAGACGGCTCGCTCGACAATCGCCGGCGTGGCCGAGTGCAGCTTGGCATTGAGCTCGCCAGTAGCCGGATAGATGCTTTCTATCACGGCTCCGGCCGTATCTTCGACATAAACGCCGGCAAT
Source organism: Hoeflea sp. IMCC20628 (assembly GCF_001011155.1). Classification (NCBI taxonomy): domain Bacteria; kingdom Pseudomonadati; phylum Pseudomonadota; class Alphaproteobacteria; order Hyphomicrobiales; family Rhizobiaceae; genus Hoeflea; species Hoeflea sp. IMCC20628. The sequence goes on along the minus strand of NZ_CP011479.1, from coordinate 2,758,864 downwards.
GTGGTGGGAAGCTTTGGGTTGTGCGGTCATGGGCGTGTCCTCAGACTTTCATAGGAGACCATCACGTGTTCGCGATAGTGTGGGCGCGCGCTCAGGCGGGCGTAATAGGCATCGAGCGCCGGGGTGACGGCGCGATCGAAATCCAGCGTATAGTAACGGTAAAGCAGGTTGCCGACGATCATGTCGGCAAATGTCAGGTCGGCGCCACCGAGATAGGGGCCATCGCCAAGCCGCCTGTCGAGCATCAGCGCCAGTGGTTTGACGGCTTCGGTGGCGACTTTCAGCTGTTCCGGCGGCAATGGGGTCGACCCAAGCTGCACCAGTGGCCGGAAGACCTGGCCGGCAAAGGCCGGACCAAAACTGGTCTTGATCCATTCCGCCCACATGTCGAGCTGCACCCGGGCAGCAGGATCGCGTGGCCAGAACGCCTCATCGCCATAGGTCGCCACAAGATAACGCACGATGGCCGCACTTTCCCACATCGGGGCGCCATCGCCGTCGCGCAGCACTGGTACCAGCCCGTTCGGGTTCATATCCAGATAATCGGGTGTCTTGTTGCCGCCATGGACATGACCGATGTCGTGGCGCTGATGGGCCAGTCCCAATTCGGCAATAGTCCACATCACGGCCTGCACATTCGACGAAGTTGCTCGTCCCCAGACAGTCAGCATGTCATTCTCCTCTCGGAAAGCGTTTGGAGTCCTCAAGCACGTTGAGGTCCATATGGTTGCGCATGTAGCGCTCCGAGGCCTTCTGCAAAGGCTGAAAATCCCAGGGGTAGTAGTTGCCGTTCCTCAGCGCCTCATAAACCACCCAGCGCCGTGCCTGGCTTTCGCGCACCTCGGCATCGTAGCGCGCCATGTCCCATTTCGACCGGACCTTGATCATGTAGGTCGCGACCCGCTCCGCATGGGCGGGATCCTCCGCCAGATTGACGAGTTCGTCGGGATCGGCATCGAGATCGAACAGTTGCGGTGCATCAAGTTCGCAATGGATGAACTTGTAACGGCCGTCGCGGATTGCCACCAAGGGGGTTTCCGAACCTTCCGCCGCATATTCCATCAGCACCGGCGCTGTCCGGGTTTCGCCCGCCATCACCGGCGTCAGGCTTTCGCCATCGGTCCACGGTGCGACGTCTTCCATTGAGACGCCAGCAAGGTCGGCAAGTGTCGGGGTGATGTCGAGATTGGAGGTTGGTTCCTCAATCAGTCGGCCATCGGCGCCCGGAACCGCAATCATCAGCGGCACACGCGCCGAGCCATCAAAGAAGCTCATCTTGAACCACATGCCGCGTTCGCCCAGCATGTCGCCATGGTCGGAGCAGAACACCACGATGGTGTTGTCCGCCATCCGGGTGGCTTCGAGCGTCGCGAGAATGCCACCGATCTTGTCATCGAGATAGGAGATGTTGGCAAAATAGGCCTGCCGCGAGCGACGGACATTGTCCTCGGTAATGTCAAAGCGTTCTGAGTCATTGGCATTGTAAAGCCGCTGCGAATGCTGATCCATCTCCGCATAAGGGATCGGCGGCACCCGCGGCGTCAGTTCAGCGCAATCCTCGTACAGGTCCCAGTATCTTTTCCGCGCCACGTAAGGATCATGCGGGTGGGTGAAGGAAACGGTGAGCGCCCATGGCCGTGCCGAAGCATCATCGCTGCTGCGCGACAACTGGTGCAGCTTCTGGGTGGCGAAGAACGCCACCTCGTCATCATATTCCATCTGGTTCGAGGTTTCCGCCACGCCCGCACCGGTGACAGAACCGAGATTGTGATACCACCAGTCGATCCGCTCGCCGGGCTTGCGGTAATCCGGCGTCCAGCCAAAATCGGCAGGGTAGATGTCGGTGGTCAGCCGTTCTTCAAAGCCGTGCATCTGGTCAGGCCCGACAAAGTGCATCTTGCCCGACAGGCAGGTGTAGTAGCCCGCGCGGCGCAGATGGTGCGCATAGGTTGGAATGTCAGAGGCATATTCGGCAGCGTTGTCATAGACCCGTGTCCGACGCGGCAATTGCCCCGACATGAACGACGCCCGTCCCGGCGCGCAGAGCGGCGAGGCGGTGTAGTTCTTTGCAAACCGCACTGAACGCGCAGCAAGCTTCTTCAGGTTTGGCGCTTGTAGAAAGTCCGCCGGGCCATCGGGGAACAGGGTGCCGTTGAGCTGATCGACCATGATAATGAGAATGTTGGGACGAGCAGCCCCGGTGCGACTGTCGATCATAAGGTCCTCCGGCGAATTTCCAGCAATTGTGTCTCGATGTGATCCTCAACCAGAGCCACTGCATCATATCGAGCCGGCCCGGTGCCTAGCGCCTTGCGGATGTAGAGCCCGTCAATCATCGCAGCCGCTCCTTCGGCGATGCGCTCGGCGTCGCTTTCTCCGGCCAGCGGGCTCAATCCGCTCAACAGGTTGGAATGCAGCCGTCGGGCATAGATAGACAGCAGCCGCCGGATTTCAGGCGCCCGCTGGGCATCAACGTAAAACGCCAGCCAGGCGGCCACGACCTCGTCGGAAAACTGCTTGTCGGAAAAACTCACGGCAATGACCGCCGAGATCCGGGCGCGGTGGGATCTGGCTTTTGTCAGTGCCTGTTCCGCATCGCGTCTCAACTCGCGCAGCATCGCGCGAACAGATTCGATGATCAACTGATCCTTGGACCCGAAATAGTGATGCGCCAGCGCCGGCGAGACGCCGGCTCGTCCGGCGATGTCGGACATTGTCACATCCATTGTACCGCGCGCACCGATGGCCTCGATGGCAGCGTCGGTCAGCGCCTTGCGGCGGATTGGTTCCATGCCGATTTTTGGCATTCGTGCTCTCCAGGTCTTGGATCATCCCGCAAGCGAGTTGGACCTAGAATGTAGGCTTGATTGACTGCTCAATCAATTAAAAACGGTTGATTGCTTAATGTGGTGGCATTTTCGCCATCCTCGGCATCAGATCCTGCAGGCAAATCCAGATGCACCCATCGCTGTTCGGTGAGGCTGAAAGGGAGGATAGTGCCGGTTGTGACTTGCTGCGAGATCACCGGGGCGGCGGGGATATGTCTCCGCCACCTTGGTGGTGTTTCAGGCGATCAGACCATGCCCCCCGGCATCACAGAGGGTCGGACAATCACTTTCGATCCGTCGCGAACCCGCGCATGCAGATCAATGATATCCTGATTGAGCATCCGGATGCATCCCGACGACACGGCTTTGCCGATGGAATTGGCTTCCGGATTGCCGTGAATCCGGTACAGCGTGTCCTTGCCGTTCTGGAACAGATAGAGGGCGCGGGCGCCGAGCGGATTGTTGGGCCCCGGCTCCATCCCGCCATTGGCGACAGAGTAGGGCGTCAGCTCGGGATTGCGCGCCACCATGTCGTCGGGCGCCTTCCAGCGTGGCCATTTGCGCCGGTACTGAACCACAGCGTCGCCGGCCCAGGAAAATCCCTGGCGGCCGACACCAATGCCATAGCGCATGGCGTTGCCGCGACCTTCCACCAGATGCAGGTAGAACGCGTTCGGATCGACGATGAGTGTTCCCGGTGCTTCGTTGGGGAACGGATTGACCACCTGCTGGCGCCAGAAACGTTCGGGCACGATGCCGTTGGGGACTGCGGGGATCGGATAGGGTTCGTCAAGCACAGCGCCATAGGCGGCCGGCATCACCCTGGGTGCCGGTTCGATTGCGGGCTTGGAACTGATGTCATTGCTGCTGCCAAATGTGGTGCAGCCGGAAAGCACAGCCAGCGGAGCTGCGCCCAGAAAAAGGCGTCGGGTTATCATGGGTCTTGGTCCTTTGAGGCTGAAGGGGAGCGGAACTGACAGACGAAGTGACAGTTCCTCATCGTTACGTCAGCGGGACCGAGGCGGTCTGAAGATCCGGCTTGAGCGCAGATTGTCAGCCGCGCCACCAAGCTGGGTCTCAAAGCTCCGGGCCGTGCCGAGAAGGATCAGCCGCGGTGTTGAAGCGGTGTATCCGGTGTCGAGCGTGCAGTTGGACCATGTGATGGCGCCGCGCTGGCAGCGCTTGCTGGGCACAGCACCGGTCTTCGCATTTGCCATCGCACCGGAGTGGACGAGTTCCACCGGCTGCGGAAACACCGCCGCCTTTGAGGACAACCCACGCGAAAACGGACCGGTCAACGCGAGCGTGGCGGTCAGGAAACACAGAAGGAGAATACGGTGCATAGGCATCAGGATGGTCTTAGCGGCAAATGTGGCCAATTCCAGTCCCGTTTGCACCAAGCTCATCAAATCTTGGTGAGACTCGAAAAGTGCAGCCCACAGCCGCAAACGACGGATGCAATCCTCAATGCGAATTTTTTGACCCGGTTGCGTGGCTTTTGCTATCACTGTCTGCAGCAAACAAATGCCATGGTTAATCAATGGTAAATAGTAAAAGCTAATTATAAACAGATAGATATGGCGATTTCATGCAGTTCGGCGCCACGACAGGACGCTGCTCTGGTCAACTGCCGGTGATTTCCATGAAACCATTCCCGCACAGCGGCATTTGGTCTTTGTGGTGAAGCGCTGCGGCTTGCCGCAACGGCTTTGGATCTTTTAAACCCGACACGGCGATGCGCCGGCAAGGCACGCTGCGCTGCAATTCGCCAAGACCGATCGATGCCACTGGTTGAAGGACCTTTTTCGATGCCATCTCAGCATGCCGCCGCAACATCCTCCTCCAATTACCTGACCAGGATGGCTCTCGATCAGCAGGAACGGAAATGGCCCCGGCGCGATTGCAGCGTCCTGTTCAATATCTTTTTCATGCGCAAGGGGGTCCGCCAGATCAGCAAGGCACAATTGCGCGTCTTCAACATCTCCGAAGGCGGATTGCTCGCCACATCGCGCCGCACCGATATCCCGGACAATTTCTACATCAGCATCGGTGACAAGCAGATGCTCATCGCTTGCGCCATTGTCGGCCGGCAGGACGGCATGCTCAACATTCGCTTCCTCCACGACCTGCCGACGGTCTTCATCGATGTGGTCGCCTCCCTGCAGGATCCATTTGCGCTGCTCGAGTAAATCCGTCCGGCGCTTTATGGTCTGGAAGGCCACGCCAACTGAATTTTGTCGCTCGCCTGATCTCCAATCGGCGTTGGCCGGCCATTGCCTGATCAGGCCGACGCAAACCGCAATCCACGATGCGCCAAAATATAATCCGCCGATCAAATCGCTTGAAATCTCCAAGCCTCTTTACAATGCTGTCCGCGCCCCCAAAACTGCGCGGCAGCATTTCGAGATTCCGGGAGTAGACATTCATGACCGCTTGCATCATCGGCTGGGCCCATACGCCCTTTGGCAAACACACCGACGAAACAGTTGAAAGCCTGGTCACCAGAGTGGCGCGCGAGGCGCTTGAGCATGCCGGGCTTGAAGCCGGCGATATTGATGAAATCTATCTCGGTCACTTCAACGCAGGCTTTTCGGCGCAGGATTTTACCGCCAGCCTGGTGCTGCAGGCCGATGATGGCTTCCGTTTCAAACCGACAACTCGCGTGGAAAACGCCTGCGCCACCGGCTCCGCAGCTGTCCATCAGGGCATCAAGGCCATTCGCGCAGGTAGCGCGCGCCGGGTGCTGGTGGTCGGCGTCGAACAGATGACCACGACGCCTGGACCGCAGATCGGCGCCAATTTGCTCAAGGCCTCCTATCTGCCCGAGGATGGTGAAACGCCCGCAGGCTTCGCCGGCGTGTTCGGCAAGATCGCCGATGGCTATTTCCAGAAATATGGCGACCAGTCAGACGGCCTCGCAGCCATTGCCGCCAAGAACCACAAGAACGGGGTCGAAAATCCCTGGGCGCAGATGCGCAAGGATCTCGGCTTTGAATTCTGCCGCACCGAGAGCGACAAGAATCCGTTCGTCGCCGGCCCGCTCAAGCGCACCGACTGCTCGCTGGTCTCCGACGGTGCCGCAGCCATCGTTCTCGCCGATGTCTCGACCGCCATGCAGGCACCACGCGCCGTTCTGTTCCGCGCCGCCGAGCATGTGCAGGACTTTTTGCCGATGTCCAAGCGCGACATTCTCGCCTTTGAGGGCTGCGCGCTCGGCTGGAAGCGGGCTTTCGCCAATTCCGGTACCTCGCTGGATGATCTCTCCTTTGTCGAAACCCACGACTGCTTCACCATTGCCGAACTGATCGAGTATGAAGCCATGGGTCTGGCCAAGCCGGGGCAGGGCGGCTATTTTGCCATGAGCGGCGAAACCCAGAAGGATGGCCGCCTGCCGGTCAATCCATCCGGCGGCTTGAAAGCCAAGGGCCACCCGATCGGCGCCACCGGCGTGTCGATGCATGCGCTCACCGCCATGCAACTGACCGGTGAGGCCGGCGGTATCCAGATCAAGGACGCTGAACTCGGCGGCATCTTCAATATGGGCGGCGCAGCGGTCGCCAATTACGTCTCCATCCTCGAGCGCATCCGGTGACCACCGGTGCAGCCAGTCACGTTGTGGTCACCGGCGGTGCGTCGGGCATAGGCGGGGCAACGGTGCTGGCGCTGATCGATGACGGCGCCACCGTTACCATCCTTGATGCGAGCGACGATGCCGTGGCCCGCTCGGAGGAAAGGCTTGAAGGCGAGGATGTGCTGGCGCTGGTCTGTGATGTCACCGACGAGGACGAGGTGGCCGAGTGCCTCTCACAGGCCGTTGACGCCTTCGGCCCGATCACCGGTCTGGTCAATTGCGCCGGCATTGCCCGCGATATTCCGGCTGAAAAAACCAGCGCCGAGATCTTCCGCCAGATCCTCGACGTCAATCTCACCGGCAGCTTCATTATGTGCCGCGCGACGCTCGAGCAGATGGGCGACACGCTGGCCATCGTCAATCTCGCATCCGCATCGGGTATCCGGGCCAATGCCGGTCGTGTCGCCTATGGCGCGTCCAAGGCGGGCGTCATCATGATGAGCCAGGTTCTGGCCAATGAATGGGGCGCCAGCGGCGTCCGCGTCAACGTCGTCGCTCCGGGCCCGGTCGACAGCCCGCTGATTTCACAGCTGCACACGATGGAAGACCGCAAGCGCTGGACCAGCAAGATCCCGCTTCGCCGCTACGGCCGACCGGAAGAGATCGCCGACGCCATCCTGTTCCTGCTCTCCCCCCAGGCCAGCTACATTAACGGCCAAGTGCTGACCGTCGATGGCGGGTTTTCGTCATCTGGGATTATTGCAGGTCAGTGAGATTCGTCTCTCTCATCGCAAGTCTGTCCATCCGCAAACTGGTGTCTATTTGCAGAACGTGCTGGTGCCCAACGTTTCTGCAGGTTTGACAGCTACGGAAAACTCCAACTATTCTTTGCTTTACTATAGTAATGGTTTGAGCAGTCGTACGAAATTTTGTAAACAATGTGATGCGACTATCCAAAAATTTGGGTGATCTTTGTGCGCACGAAATGACGCGCGGCACCCGAGCAAGGGGGCCACATGGACTATGAGACACTCGATCCCGAAGACTGGGCGCAAACCCAAAAACTGGCTCATGCCCTGGTCGACAGCGCGATTGATTACACAAAAAATGTAAGAGACCGGCCAGTCTGGCGCGACATGCCCGGTGATATCAGGGATCGGTTCCTCACCGATGTTCCCAAGACCGCGACGCCTTTGGCAGACATCCTGCGCGATGTCGATGACACTGTGATGGCCTATCCAATGGGCAACACGCATCCACGCTTTTGGGCGTGGTACATGGGAACCAGCAATTTCACCGGCGCCATGGCTGATTTCATTGCTGCTGTCCAAGGCTCCAACCTTGGCGGTGGTAACCACGCGGCGGCGTTGATGGACCAGCAGGTCGTCCAGTGGCTTCGTCAAATGATTGGCATGCCGGAAGGAGCAAGCGGCACACTGGTCAGCGGCGGCTCGGTCGCCAACTTGATCGGCTTGACTGTAGCCAGAAACACAAAGGCCGGAATCGATATCCGTGAAGAAGGCCTGATGGCGCTGCCTGCACCTTTGCGTTTTTATGGCTCTGACCAGATGCACAGCTGTCACCAACAGGCGATGGAGACGCTTGGGCTGGGGAACAAAGCCCTGTTCCGGATCCGAACAGGCGGCGATATGACAATGGATCTGGAAGCGCTGAAATTTGCCGTGGCCGATGACCGGGCGAACGGCGTAGTACCAGCCTGCGTGATCGCTACCGCCGGGACGGTCAATACAGGCGCAATCGACAACCTCGCGGCAATCGCCGATTTTTGCCATGAGCAGGACATCTGGCTTCATGTTGATGGTTGTATTGGCGCGCTTGTTGCCATCGCTCCGGAAAATCGCTGGCGGGTTGAAGGCATTGAACGCGCTGATTCAATCGCCCTTGATCCACACAAATGGTTGCATGCGCCATTTGAAGTTGGCTGTGCGCTCATTCGCTCAAGGACAGCGCATTTGTCCACGTTCTCGCTCACGCCTGAATATTTGAAGACCGCAAACCGGGGTTTGGCGGCGGCGCAATGGCTTCATGATTTCGGCATTCAGACATCGCGCGGGTTTCGTGCGCTCAAGGTCTGGATGTCGCTTCGCGAACACGGTGTCGAGAAATTCGGACGGCTGATAGATCAGGATATCGCCAAAGGCGCCCACCTGTCGCGTTTGGTGGAGGAAGCGGAAAATCTTCATCTGATGTTTCCGACCAGCATCAACATTGTCTGCTTTCGCTACGATCCTGGCGGGTTGGATGAAGCGGAGCTGAAAGCTTTGAACATCGAAATCATGCTGCGCCTGCAAGAGAATGGAATTGCAGTGCTGTCAGATACGACTGTTCACGGCCAACATTGTCTGCGCGCAGCGATCAACAATCACCGAACGGCAAACCAGGATCTGCAGTTGGTGGTTCGGGAGGTGCAAAACCTTGCAGCGATTGTCCTCAAGGACACCGCCGGTAGCTGAGGCCAACTGAGACATCAAGGCCGGCTGCCGGGGAGCTCAGCCAATTGCTGGCATGGCAGTCGTACAGTGATCCCCATAGCAGCAATTGGGCTTACCCCCGCCGCTTGATCGACACCCCTACCGCCGTCGCGCCGATGACCAGTGCCATGCCGGCCCATTGAAACGGGCTGAACCATTCACCCAGTGCTATTGCGCCAATTGCGGTTGCGACTATCGGGCTTGCCAGCGCCAGATAGGCGGCACTCGGACCGAGCTTGCCGATGCCGCGGGTCCAGACGAAATAGGCAAACGCGGTGCCCAGGATTATCAACCAGCCATAGCCGAGAATTTCGGTGAGTCCCGGCGCTGGCGGAAGCCCTTCAAACACCAGCGCCACCGGCATCAGTATGGCGCCGCCGAAAATCAATTGCCAGGTGGTGGTTTCCAGTGGCGTGCCCATCCGGCCCCAGCGGTCGATCAGAACAGTGCCGATGGCCATCGACAGCGCCCCGCCAATGGCGGCCGCCACGCCGATCGGGTCGGGATGCGCGTCTGGTGAAAGCACAAGCAGCCCAACACCAACAACGCCGGCGATTCCCGCCAGAATCTGCACCGGGTGCGGCGCGCGACCAATCAGCCAGGCCGAGATCAGGATCACCGCCAGCGGCTGAATTGCGCCCAGCGTTGCCGCCAGCCCGCCCGGCATTCGCGCCGCGGCAACAAACAGCAGCCCGAAGAAGACCGCGATATTGCTTAATCCGATCACCGCATGACGCATCAGCGCCGCCAGCGGCGGAATCCGCGGATTGAGCATCAGCAGGATCAGCCCGGCCGGCAGCGCCCGCACCGCGCCTGTCAGCAATGGATGGCTGACTGGCAGAGTTTCGGTGAACACCGCATAAGTGGTGCCCCAGAGCATTGGCCCCAGAAGGGTAATCAGGATTGTGCGCAGCATGGAAGGTGATTGAAATCCGGTGAGTAGGGCGCCAGCTTATCAAGCCTTCCTGCAGGTGCAATCAGGAAACCGTCGCGGTGTAGGCTTTGTCTGTATTCAGCCAATCAATCCGGGGCGCAGGCCTTCGGTGAGCAGGGCCAAAACCTTCTCAGCCGCGTCGGCCTTGGTCACCTGACCGTTGCGATTTACGTCGAGACCGCGATTGAGCTTGTAGGCGGTTGAGCCTTTGCGAAACAGAACATAGCTTGTGTCCTTGTCGACGGCACGGGGATAAAGCACCGCCATATAGGCGCTCGCCAGATCGCCCATCCGACCCGCATAGGGGGTGAGGTAGCGCTCGACATAGTCGAGTTGATCAATCGCACTCATCATCGCCAACCGGGCGGTGGTCGTTCCGAGGCCTTTGGCGGTTGCCGGCATGAACTGAATCAGTCCAGTGGCCCCCGATCCGGCCTGATTGGTGATGCCGGGGTCAAATGTGCGACCGGTCTCGAACGCCATGATCGCCATCAGGTGGTTAGGGTCCATGTCCAGACGCCGGGAGATAGTGATTGCCTTGTGTTTGAATGGTGCCGAGACCCGCGCCCCCCAGGCGATGTTTGTGTCGGCATCAGCGGCCGGCATCTGCGGGCGGCTCGTCGCCGCGCCGATAGGACCGGGAGAGGCGGCAGGGCTGGATGTGTCCGGCACTGGCGCGGTCCGCCGCGTCAGCCACGATATCAGGCTGTTGAAAAAGGAAAGCCGAGCCATGGTGTCTCCGATCTGCAAGACGATCCGTTTTGATCATGGGCCCGAGTTTAGGCAGGGATTGCCAGGATGGGGACGTTTGGGCGCTGTTGATTGGGCCTTCCCGAGGGACGTTGCTGCTGGGTTTCAGCTGCCTCGGCAGGCTTGTGATCGCTTTCCGGACCGTAATTATTAATGCAATTTCAGATCGCTACGGACGCGCTGTCGTATGATAGATCCGCGAGATACGTTAGCCGGGAAAAACCACGGGACGGTCGTCCTTTCGATGTCCCGCCTTCGTTTTGTCTCCGCCTCTTGCCCAAAACCCACGCTTCTGCGATCAATCAGGCCAGCAAACCGGCCACAACCGCCGGTCAGCCACCGTCAACCCGATTCCAGGAAACACCCCATGCAAAACCCCGTTCTAGTTGAAGTCACCCGTGGCCAGATGGTTGAAAGCCGGCATCGCGGCATGGCTGTCGTGGTGGATGGCGACGGCGCGGTGGTGATGAGCCTAGGCGAGGTCGAAACTCCGGTGTTTCCGCGCTCGGCGGTGAAATCCATGCAGGCGCTGCCGCTGGTCGAGACCGGCGCAGCCGACCGCTACAGTTTTGGCAACATGGAACTGGCGCTTGCCTGTTCATCTCATTCCGGCGAATCTGAACATATGCGGCTGGCCGGCGATATTGTCGCCCGCGCCGGTCTGTCGGAAGCCGATTTCGAGTGCGGCTGTCACTGGAGTTCCGAACAAAAGGTGCTGATCGATCAGGCCCGTGCAGGCGGCAAACCCAACCAGCTCGGCAACAATTGCTCCGGCAAACATGCCGGTTTCCTCTGCCTGTCATGCCACGCCGGCGTCGACCATCACGGCTATGTCGGCTATGATCATTTCGTCCAGTCATCGGTCCGCGATGTCATGTCCGATCTCACCGGTACCGCGCTCGGTCACGACAATTGCGGCACAGATGGTTGCTCGATCCCGACCTATGCAGCGCCTCTAAAAAGCATCGCCCACGGTTTTGCCCGCATGGCGTCGGGCACAGGCCTTGGGTCTGAGCGCGCAAAGGCGGCACAACGGCTGATGTCAGCCTGCATGGCCGAGCCCTGGTATGTCGCAGGCACACGCCGCGCCTGCACCGAACTCATGCAGATCGCGCCCGGCAAGATCTTCGCCAAGACCGGCGCCGAGGGCGTCTTCTGCGCCACCATTCCGGAAAAAGGCTACGGCATCGCGCTCAAATGCGAGGACGGTTCCACCCGTGGCGCCGAAGCGATGATCGGCGCGGTTCTAGGCAAGCTGTTTGCCGATGATCAGGATCTCTCCGCCAAGCTCGGCAACTGGTCGAAAAAAACCATGAAAAACTGGAACGGCATTGAAGTCGGCACCATCCGCCCGGCAGGCGAACTGGCCTGACCACACGCAGATCTTGGCAAGCTCTATCCGGTTTTGGCCGGCCGCAGATCCGGAATAACCGCTCCCGCGTGCCCGGGCTCGGCTCTGCGAATGCTGCCCGGCGGTTTGCCGAACACACGCTTGAACGCCCGGCAGAAGGCTGCTTCCGACTGATATCCGAGATCGCCTGAAATTGCCGCCAGCGCATCGGTGGTATCGATCAGCCGGCTGCGGGCCATGCGCATGCGCCAGTCGGTCAGGTAACGCAGCGGCGTTTGCCCCACCAGGTTGGCAAAGCGCGCCGCGAAGGCCGAGCGCGACATGCCGACATGGACCGCCAGCGAATCCACACTCCAGTCTTCGCCGGGGCGGCGGTGCATCAGCGCCAGCGCCTTGCCGATCTGCGGATCGCGTAGCGCTGCCAGCCAGCCGGTCTCGGTCGTCGGCGCTGTTTCCAGCCAGGACCGGATCGCCTGGATCACCACCACATCCGACAGCCGCGTGATCACTGTCTCGCCGCCGGGTTTCAGCGAGGCTGCTTCACTGGCGATGAACCGCAGCGTGCTCTGCAGCCAGCCGCCGGTCTGGTCATCCCAGGCGTCAATGCCGATGATTTGCGGAAGCAGCTTGAGCAGGTGCTCGGCGGCGACATCGTCAAACCGCACCACGCCATACATGGTGCGGGTCATCGCGCCGCCGCCGCCATGGCGCATGATCTCGTAGCGTTGGCTGACCTTCTCCACCGGCAGGTCAAACAGCGGTTCGCCCGCAAGCCCTGCAGCATTGGAGATTGTATGCGGCGTCCCGTGCGGGATCAGCGCCAGGCATCCCTGCGACAGCAGCCGAGGCTCCATCCCTTCAAGTTCCAGCCACAAGGCGCCGGAGGTGGCCACCACGAAGGACATCACCCCTTCAAGCCGCGGAATGGCGATCGCCCAGGGCGCAGTCAGTTCGCCACGGCAATAAAGCGTGCCGGTCAGCCGCAGCATGTGCAGCGTTTCGGCGAGAGGATCGGAGGTGACGGGAATGCTTGGTTCAGAGGTTGTCATGAGGTCAGATTAGTCAGCCATCTGCTAATTGTCCATCAGTCTGGACGATCTGCATATCATCGCGGTTTTTCAATCATTGTTCATCCGGAGATGCGGGGTTAGGTCCTGCTCATCGTTAATTGAGCGCAAGGAGCTACCCATGCAAAAGCCACCCATTCTCGTCATCGGATCAACCGGCAAGACCGGCAGCCGCATCGTCAAGTCACTCAGAGACAAGGGCTATTCAGTACGCGAAGGCTCGCGCAATTCGGCTGTTCCCTTCGACTGGGACCAGCCTGAAGCCTGGACCGCAGCGCTTGCGGGCGTGCATGTCGCCTACGTCTCCTATTTCCCTGATCTTGCCTTTCCGGGTGCTACGGACAAGATCGAGGCCCTGACCAAAATCGCCAGGGCCAGCGGCGTCCGCAAGCTGGTCTTGCTGTCGGGCAGGGGGGAAGCCCACGCCCGCAAGTGCGAAGACATCATCCGCAATTCCGGCCTGGAGTTCACGCTCGTCCGCGCCGCCTGGTTCGCGCAGAATTTCTCCGAAGGCTATCTGCAGGCCCCGGTTCTGGACGGTATGGTGGCGCTGCCTGCCGGTGACATCAAGGAGCCGATTGCCGATGTGGATGACATCGCTGATGTCGCCGTCGCAGCGCTGACCGATGACCGCCACAATGGCGAACTCTACGAGATCACCGGTCCCAGGCTTCTGAGCTTCGCTGAGGCTGCGGCCGAGATTTCCGCCGCCGCCGAAATTCCCGTCCGTTACATGCCGATCACGCTCGAGCAGTTCCATGAAGCAATGCTTGGCATCGGCGGACAAGTCATCGCCGATGTCTTTACAGAAATCTGCCGCGAAACCCTTGATGGCCACAATGCCTATCTCACCGATGGCGTTGAGCGCGCATTGGGCCGCAAGCCGCGTGATTTCGCTGACTTTTGCCGCAACGCCGCAGCCTCCGGTGTCTGGAAAAAAGCGGCCTGACACCATCCCTGACGACCGGCTGCGCGTCAGCCGGTCGAAGTTCACCTGTCTGAAACCCCGGGGCCCAGCGCCCGCAACTGAAAGCAAAGCTCATGTCTTTATGGTTCATCCTGCTTAGTGCAGCATCCGTCCTTGCCTATGCCGCCATTGGCGGCGTGTTACTGGCGTTTTCCGATTTCCTCATGCGATCGTTCAATCTGGTCACCGGTCAGGGCGGCATTGAATCCATGCAGGTCCTTAATGTCGAGATCATGCGCTCGATCTTCATGGTGCTGTTCATGGGGCTGACGCTGGTCTCGCTGATCATCGTTGTCTATGCGGCGGTCAATCTCGCCGGTACGCCGCGGCTTCTGTTGATGCTGGCCGGTAGTCTTTACCTCGTCGGTGTCTTCGCGCTCACCGCCGCCGGCAATGTGCCGCTCAACAACCAGCTGGCAGCCCTTGCTCCCGCAACGCCGCAGGCTTTGGAGTTCTGGAAGCAGGCCTACATGACGCGGTGGGTCAGTCTCAACACTGTGCGGACGATTGCCTGCATGCTCGCATCCGGGTTGACCCTTGCAGCCCTTGTCATCCGGTAGGCGTTTACCCTGCCTGCCGGTTTTCCCGCGGCGCTGCCTTGATCCCGCCTGTCACGGCCTCTATGTCGGGGAGACGCATTTTTTCGATCATGGAGTTCTTCTTGTCCGCATTTTCAAACTTGCCTGCTGCCCCCGTCGCTGAAAAACGCCCTCTCAGTGATACCCGCCATGGCGTCACCCGCACCGATGACTATGCCTGGATGCGCGATGGCAACTGGCAGGCGATGTTCAAGGATCCAGCCCTTCTCGATCCGGCGATCCGCACCCATCTGGAAGCCGAAAATGCCTACCAGCAAGCCGCCATGGCCGACACGGAAGCCCTGCAGAAGACGCTGTTTGCCGAAATGCGCGGCCGCATCAAGGAAGACGACAGCTCGGTGCCATCGCCCGATGGTTCCTGGCTCTACGGCGTCCGCTTCGTGACCGGCGGCGAACAGCCAAAATATTTCCGCATCCCGCGCGACGGCGGCGACGAGCAGATGATGCTCGATGGCGATCTCGAGGCCGAGGGCAAGGCTTATTTCCGGCTCGCAGGCGCCGACCATTCGCCCGATCATGCGGCGATGGTCTGGGGCTATGACGACAAGGGCTCGGAATTCTTCACCCTCAAGGTGCGCGATCTTGCCACCGGTGAAGACAGTTCCGACCTGATCGAGAACACCGGTGGCGGTGCTGCCTGGGCGGCTGATTGCACCGGTTTCTTCTACACAGCCGTTGATGACAACCATCGTCCCAACCGGATCTTGTATCACCGCCTCGGCACCGCACAGGCCGAGGATGTGCTGATCCATGAGGAGACTGATTCCGGCTTCTTCATGGGCGTCTCCGACACCCGGTTGAACGATTTTATCATGATCGGCGTCAATGATCACGAGACATCGGAATACTGGATCATGCCGGCTGACGATCCTGCGGCCAAGCCCAAGCTGGTGGCCAGACGCGAAACCGGCGTTGAATATTCGCTCAGCGAAGGCGGGGATGTGTTTTACATTCTCACCAATTCTGATGGCGCCAAGGACTTCAAGATCATGCAGACCCCGGTTGAAAGGCCGGAGCCGGCCAACTGGAGCGAAGTCGTGCGCCACAAGCCGGGCCGGCTGATCCTGTCGGTCAGCGCCTACCGCAATCATCTGGTCTGGATGGAGCGCGAAAACGGCCTGCCGCGGATTGTTATCCATGACCGTACCAGCGGCGAAGAACATGCTATCGCCTTTGATGAAGAGGCCTATTCGCTCGGCTTCCAGGGCTCGATGGAATACGACACCGACATCGTCCGCTTCAGCTATTCGTCGATGACGACGCCATCCGAACTCTATGATTACAACATGTCGACCCGCGAGCGCACGCTGCTCAAGCGCGACGAGGTGCCGTCCGGTCACACCCCCGGCGACTACATCACCCGCCGGGTCATGGCCCCGTCCGCAGATGGCGAACAGGTGCCGGTGACGCTGCTTTACCGCCGCGACACGCCGCTTGATGGAACCGCACCGTGCCTGCTCTATGGCTATGGCTCCTACGGCATCGCAATTCCGGCGAGCTTCAACACCAGTTGCCTGTCGCTGGTCGATCGCGGCTTTGTCTATGCCATCGCCCATATTCGCGGCGGCAAGGAAAAAGGCTTTGGCTGGTACGAGGCCGGCAAGCGCGGCAACAAAACCAACACCTTCACCGACTTCATTGCCGCCGCCCGTTATCTCGACACTGAGAACTTCACCTCGCATGACCGCATCGTCGCTCAGGGCGGTTCTGCCGGTGGCATGCTGATGGGCGCCGTCGTAAACATGGCGCCTGACGCCTTTGGCGCCATCATCGCCGCGGTTCCCTTTGTCGATGTGCTCAACACCATGCTCGACGACACGCTGCCCTTGACCCCGCCGGAATGGCCCGAATGGGGCAACCCGGTGGTCTCGCTCAAGGACTATCAGACCATTGCCGGCTACTCGCCCTATGACAATGTCACAGCCCAGGCCTATCCGCCGATCCTGGCGGTGGCGGGTTTGACAGATCCGCGTGTGACCTACTGGGAACCTGCCAAATGGGTGGCGCGCTTGCGCGAAATGTCCACCAGTTCGGCGCCGGTGCTGTTCAAGATCAATATGTCCGCCGGTCATGCCGGTGCTTCAGGCCGTTTTCAACGGCTGGAGGAGGTCGCCTATGAATATGCTTTCGCGCTCAAGGTGACCGGCAAGATTTAAACTTGAAAGAGGTATTTATATATGCGGGCTATACTGGCCGAGATGCTAGGGAGGAGGCTCGCAATCAGCGACTAATTTGAAAAAATAGCCTCAAAAGGATCTTTGCTAAAATTTTACCAAGCTGATTAAGGTGATGCTCATAGACCTCGTTGTATTTGTACCTATGAACAAATTTAACGCATGCGAGGTCCTGTGATGGCCAAGTCCCGGATAACACGCAAAATTGCCAATTTGCTGGGCAATACCGATGGCAACTTTGCCATGATGGCCAGCATCATGTTGCCGGTCATGTTCGTGGCGGGAAGTCTCGCTTTGGACACGACCAATGCGTTGTCGATGAAAACCCGGCTCCAGAACGCCGCTGACAGCGCGGCGCTGGCCACCACCAGCCAGCTCGCCGAAGAAAAGATCGTCGAGAGCGAAGCAAAAGCCTACGCCATAAACTTCTTCAATGGCCAGATTGCGGACGATGCCAATGCGTTTTCCGGTTTTGCAGCCACCCCGACTGTCACCGTCACCCAGACGGGAACCGGCTCAAAGACGGTCTGGACCGTTGAGGTTGTAGCCAACGGATCTCAGGATTTGAGCGGACTGGCAAGGTTCATGGGCAAGGAGACCATTGATGTCACCATCAGCGGTACATCGGAATCCGCCCGTGATGGCTCCAATCCGCTGTCGATGATGCTTGTGCTGGACCGCTCCGGGTCAATGGATTGGGCGTCCGGCAGGACCAAATTCGAGACCGTTGCCAAATACTGCGGCCGGGGATGGCGTAAGTATCAGTGCGGAACCACCACCCAGGAGGTCGATGTTCCCAAGATCGATGTCCTGAAGGAAGCGGTCGGGCTTCTGACTGTGCATCTGCAGACAGCAGACCTGACCAACGAGTACACCCGGATGGGGGCAGTCAGCTACAATTCCGAAACCAAAAGCGGCGACAAGCGAACCATGACTTGGACAAAGCCATTGGTGACGGCTTTTGCCGCCGCGCTTGAAGCTACTGGTGGAACGAATTCCGAAGATGCGATGAAGTGGGGTTACGAGCAGATCACCAGCTCGACTGAAATCAACGCCCATTATTCGGTCAATGAATCGAAGAACCCGTCGAAGTTCATTGTCTTCATGACAGATGGTGAGAACTCCACAGGTTCTGACTGGGAAAATGACTACGCCGACAAGCAGACGATCAAATATTGCGACAAGGCCAAGGACGAAGGCGTGACGGTTTTCGCAGTTGCCTTCCAGGCGCCAAAGCGCGGCAAGGATCTGCTGGCCGCCTGTTCCTCCGGCAGCAGCTTTTACTATGACGCCGATAGCGCCGACGATTTGACCAAGGCGTTCAAGGATATTGGCGAAGAAGCGGTCAAACAGGTCACGCGGCTTACCAGCTAAAGCGATCGCGAGAAGCGGGATTGGCAGGCTGGGGTCTACTCCCAGCCGTTGGCCCGCTCGGGCAGTGCCTTGAGATAGGCGGCGATCGCATCCCGGTCGCCGCTTTTCAGTTTCGCCATATTGGCTTGCACTTCCACCATCGATCCGCCGACACTGTCGAAATCCGGTGTGAAACCACTTTCCAGATAATAGGCGATATCGGCAGCACTCCAGCCGCCGATAGACTTGCCGCCGGGTGTGAGATTGGGGATCACCCCTTCGCCCTCGGGATTTTGCGCCCCCGACAGCCAGGCATTGGTGACAAAGCCGCCAACCGGATTGCGCGGCGTGTGGCATTCGCCGCAATGGCCGGGGCCTTCCACCAGATATTGCCCGCGCGCGATCAGCGGATCGTCGCTGTTGACGTTTTCGCGTGGCGCATCTGTAAAGAACAGCAATTTCCAGCCGCCCAGCGACCGCCTGATATTGAACGGGAATCCGACTTCGTGGGGCAGCGATGCGACCTGGCTTTCAGGCAGCGTTTTCATGAAGGCAAACAGATCAGCGATATCGCCGTCGGTCATCCGCGTGTAGGAGCCATAAGGAAACGCCGGATAATAATGCCTGCCATCGGGCGAAACGCCGGCCAGCATCGCATTGGCAAAATCCGAAATCGACCAACTGCCGATCCCGGCTTGCGGATCAGGCGAAATATTGGGCGCAATGAAGGTGCCGAAATCGCTTGTCAGCCGAACCCCGCCTGACAGCAGCAAGCGGGCATCGTCTTTCGCGCCGGGTGCTGCATGGCAGGAGGCGCAACCGCCGGCCCAGAACAGCATCTCTCCCGCCGCCGCATCGCCGTCAAGCGCTGCAATGCGCTGCAGCCGCTCGGCAGCCACAGGAACCGGCGCGGTCAGCCACAGACCGACCGCAGCACCAGCTGCTGCCAAAACGCCAAGACCGAGCGCCAGCCGTTTCACGACCGGCGCCCGGTGGATGTTAAATGATTGTTTGAACCCATCAGCTCTTCTTCAGGCGGAAGGTCTCATGGCAGGTGCCGCAGTTCTTGGTCAGCGGGCCGAACACAGCCTTCAGGCCATCGAGATCAGCCGGTGCTGCAGCAACGCCGGCATCGGCGTCGGCCTTGAAGGCGGCGAGCTTGGCCTTGAATCCGTCCATATCGGCCCAGATCGCCGGTGCGGCTTCGGTTTCAAACCCGGTTTCGGATCCTTCAGGGAAATATGCGCCGATTGTACCCGCCACTTCACTGATTGTGGACAATGCTGCAAGAGCTGCGGCAGCGTCGTAATCGACCTCACCCTTGACCATCTTGGCCATGGCGCCGGTCGCTCCGCCAACCTTCTTCATCATTTCCTGGCGAACCACCTGCGGCTCGTCAGCGGCAATTGCCGGTGCAATCCCGGCAGCGCCGATCACGGCGGCGGCAAATAAAGTCCGAAATTTCATGAGGTCTCTCCTGTTGATCAATGAACAATTTCCCCTGCGACATGATTGCACGCTGGTGATGTCTGGGAAGTAACAAGATTGTGAACACAGCGTTATCATTTGGCGCACCCGGCCAGCGCTCGGCTGCAGCCAGTGCCGGCCGCTGGCAATAAAAAACCCGGCGATGAATAACGCCGGGTTTTTCCGATTTCTGTCTTGTCTGACCCTCAGCGGGCGGCTTCGTACATTTCAGCCACATAATCCCAATTGATCATGTTGTCGACGAAGGCTTCGAGATATTTCGGACGCGCGTTGCGGTAATCGATGTAGTAGCTGTGCTCCCACACGTCGCAGCCCAGAATCGGCGAAGCGCCATGCATCAGCGGATTTTCGCCATTGGCGGTCTTCATCACCGCAAGCTTGCCGTCCTTGACCGCAAGCCATGCCCAGCCCGAGCCGAACTGGGTCGTACCGGCATTGATGAAATCAGCGCGGAACTTGTCATAGCCGCCGAGATCGGACTCGACTGCCTTGGCCAGCGCGCCGGGAAGCGATGTTCCGCCGCCGCCCTTCTTCATCCAGTTCCAGAAATGCAGGTGGTTGTAGTGCTGGCCGACATTGTTGATCAGCGGTGCATTCTTCTCGGCATAGGCCGCCTTGCAGATCTCTTCGAGCGACTTGCCTTCAAGCGGAGAGCCTTCGAGCGCCTTGTTGCCGTTGGTGACATAGGCCTGATGATGCTTGTCGTGGTGAAATTCCAGCGTCTCGCGCGACATGTAAGGCGCAAGCGCGTCGTAGTCATAGGGCAGTTTTGGCAGTTCGAGGGCCATGAGAATTCTCCTCTTGAATTGGATGAGCGGCGGGATAATTCCGCAACGTCGCCCGAACATAGGCGCGCGGTCTCTGTCAGGCAACGGGGCAGCGTCAAAAAGGTTCCGGTTTCAGGCCAGGTGCCACTTTGGCGCCGCCGCTGAAATCGCCGTGCGCGGAGCGGCACCAGCGCCCCGGTTTCGCGCCACATCTGCCAGTCCATGTAGAACACAGAGGCGACACCGGGGCACTGGCAAAACTGTAGTAAGGTTCAGTGTAAAGCTATATGTTCTTGCACTTAACGAGATTTTTGAAATGCCCGACCACTCCGAGCAACTTATTCATCTGGTTTATGAAGCTTCTCTGGACAATTCACTTTGGCCGGAATTGGTGCTCACACTTGCTGAGCAGCTCGAAAGCGCACGCGAAACTCTGCCTGCATCAGAACAGCAATCCTCAATCTTCAACATGGCGCAGCATTTTCTGCGCGCGTTCAGTATTTCCGAACGCATTGTGGACTTGCAGGAACGGGAAGGGCAGCACCGTGCGGTCCTCAATACCTTTTCGTTCGGGCTTGCCCTGATCAACGAACAAGGCGAGACGATTATGAAAAACAGCGCGATGATGGCTCAGCCGAAGATTGCGCGGCTTTTTGACAAAACGACGACACCATTGTTGCGCTGTCCGCTCACCGAAACCGAACAATCGATGAAACAGTGGGTCAGTCAAATCAACCGTACCGACGAACCCAGCGCCTTGGCCCTGCCGACCAAAGGCGCGGCTAACCTGCTGATGTTGCCCCGCCGCGAGGCCGTCCGCATGGGTTTCCCACCCAAGGCTGCGGCTGTTTTGCTGGTTACAAATGTGGGCGAAAACGATGGCATACGGGCCTTTGCCGCCGAACACGGCCTGACCAAACGGGAGACTGACCTGCTCGCCGCGATCACCCAGAAAAGCGACCTTAAGCAGGCCGCCGCCGAAATTGAATTGTCCTATGAGAGCGCGCGCACATATCTGAAGCGGATTTACAACAAGACCGGCAGCCGATCACAGGTCGACCTGATCCAGAATTTGCACAAAGGCCCGCTGAGCGTGCTGCGTAAACGCCGCACCCTGGAAGAAGAACAGCACAGGGTGCGCAGGCTTATGCAACTCAAAGACGGGCGCATCCTGGAATATTTCATCCTTGGCCCTAAAACCGGCAGGCCGGTGGTGCATTTCGATGCCCTGGCAGGGATTACGGTCGATATTGTCGGCAACCCTGCTGGCGTGCTGACCCATCTCGAAAAATACAACATCCGCCTGATCACCCCGTGTCGCCCGGGTGGATTCAGGTCCAGCCCCAAGACAATGACGAGCTTGCGCGATTTCAGCGGCGATGTGGTGGAATTGCTCGATCACCTCGAGGTGGATCGGTTTACCGTCTTTGCCGTGTCATTTGGTGCGGGCTCTGCCATGGCCGTTGCACATGAAATGCAGGCCCGTATCGACCGTGTGGTTCTGTCGGCGGCGCCATATCCTGAATACCTTCCGCCCAATTGGCGCGACCTGGACCTGTTTTATCAGATGTCGGGTGTGCTGGGCCGGAAATGGCCGGCGATGTTGCGGCAGATGCTGCCCTTTCTGATCCGGTCAATCATGCAGAACGTCGATCGTTATTTTGACCGCTACATCAGTAAAACCAAAAGTGCTTATGATGTGGCCGCCCTGTCAAACCCGTTTATCAGGTCACGAATGGCCGAGATGCTCGCCGAACGTACTGCTGCGGGGATGTCGGGCATGGTCGAGGAAAATGTGCTCAATGCCCAGGGTTGGGATTTCGACGTGGCCAATATCACGGTGCCCGTGGAAATCTATCATGGCGCGCTCGACAACGTGGCGCCGCTGGCCGGAGCGGCGCTGATGGTGAGCCGCCTTCCCAATGGCATTCTGACCGAATTGCCTGAGCATGGTCATTATCATCATCTGACCGGGTGGCCTTGGCTTCTGGCGCGTGCCGTCGGAAGTGACGTGAGTGTCGGGGAGGACACCTATGTAATCCCCAAGTATATAATTCCCGATAGTTAGCGATTGTCCCCAACTGGGGATATTGCAAGGCATAGCCATCACCTAGGACTGGATTATACCGCCTCGTACCCTGAATATTCGATTTTTTTAATTTCGGGAGTAGGCCAGCCTCGCAACTTTTCATGCGTTGAAGGCTTTCTGTTTTGGAGTGTCACCATGTCGGACTTATTCGACACCATGCGCGCCTATCCCGACCTGCTCAGTGCGAGCGGGGTTGTTGGATCCATCATTTACATCAGCGGTTTTGCGCTCGTTCAGTCAGGGCGGACCTGTGGCAATGGACCACTCTATTCCGCAAGCAAAGTTATAGCAGCCATTCTGGTGTTAATCAGCCTTGTTGGCGCGTTCAACCTTGGGGCATTCATCATTCAGGTGGGCTTTATCACCTTTGGATTGGTGGGATTGGGACGGCAGTTTTCGAGCAAGCGAGACGAAACGGTTGGCCCCAGGCCTTTCCACGATGAACAGCCTGAGCCCTGTCTCGAAATTCAGCGAGACACTGCACCTCACTCATTCAGGCTGGCCTCGTGAAAAAAGGGGAGACGAATTAAGTCTAGAGCGTCTGAATCTCCCCATCAGAACAATAATCTAGGCCCGTCACTGGGGGGTATCCTGTGGGCCTCGCAACCGAACAGAAATTTTTGAAAAAGAGGAGTATTAAATCATGTCAAATATCGCCATCAAAACCTTGCTGTCAGCTGCTTTCGTTCTTTCCGGGCTGATGCCGGCCGCTGCCTTGCCGACCATGCCGTTCGTCACGGCGATCGAACAGCCCGCCGCCCAACGCGCGGATGTCATCGAGGTGAAGAAGAAACACCGGAAACACGGCTACCGGGTTTACCGCAAGAAGCGGCATGTCCCGCGCCATTATAACGGCCACAAGCCGCGTCACATGAGCCGCCGTCATGTGAACTACTGCTACAACAGGTACCGGTCCTACCGGGAATATGACAACACCTACCAGCCTTACCATGGCGGACGGCGGCTTTGCCGCTCCCCCTATTGAGCCAACTCTGACCGGCAAGGGTTGAGCGGGGCTTCGAGCTCTGCCGCCCAGGCCTTGCTGAGTCCCTGTCGTCCGTTCACTGCGGGCAGTTCTTGGCGCACTCATTGGTGGACAAACACCCCCTTCCAACCGCAGTCCCGGATGACCGCGCGAAATCCCCCCATCGACGATCGACGGCTGGCTGACAGTTAGCGAATTGAGAGGATTTATTGATGTTGCGTAAGATTGCATTGGCCATCGTGTTGGCGCTGCCGCTTGGAACTATGGCCACCGCTCAAGACACGGCACCAGACTATGACTGGCGCGCAGTCATTGGCCAGTCGGTAAAAGTGCAGATGAAGATAAATGCCGAATTCGAGGTTTCCAAAGAACGCGTGGTGCCGGTTCATTTCACAATGGGCGTGCCGTTTTCAAAGGGCAAGTTGCTCACCCGCACGCGATTCCCGAAACAGACGGGAAACCTGGGCGAAATGCAGTTTCTATCTCTCGACAAGACGTTGCTGGAATATGTCACGATCTTAGTGGGGAAAGTCGACGCTGAAACAGCAGATGAGCGCCTGAAAAGGCTGTTTGCGCTGATCGATGAACAGGTCTACCCGTCGCTGACACCGCCGCCTACGGCCAAGATTTTGGGCGGACGCATTACGAAAATTGCCGGCCATCCGGCCGTCGAGTTCGTGTCGCTGTTTACTCATCCAGAACAGGGTCCCGTGGCCGCGCGCATAGTCGGTGTGATCGCGCCGAACCAAACCGACGTCGTCATTTTTGTGCAACAGACGATGCGGGATGAAATGGGCCTTGCCGGTCCCGACGAACTGGCCAAAACCTTTGCCGGTGTGATGCTGTCATCGCTGACGTTTCAAGCCTACCGCGATGCGTCCGGGGTTTTGGTGGGTTTTTGATGGCATTGGTGCCCGGACTGGCTTGTCTTTGCTGCTCAGGCAACGCTCTCCTGTTTCATGCTTGGCCGCTGGCGGGCTGCGGAGCGCATGAAGATGAAGGGGATGGCAACCAGGACGAGCAGGCACTGCATCAGAAAAATGGTCGAATAGATCTGGCCCGAGGGCACGCCGATCAATCGCATTATGGACGTCATGATCTCGAAGCCCTCCAGGCCCACTTCTGTGCCGATTACAATGACAAAGGCGATAAAAAACGTCAGTGCGCTGCTCTTGGAGGCGCTGTTGGAGCACGCAAATATCGCCGCGGTTATCAGCATCCCCGCGCCAAAACTGGAGACCATTTTGGAGCCGATAAACACTTCGGCAGAGGGAAGGGGTTCATAGAGCAGGAATGAGCCCAGGCCGATCGCCGTGATGATCGCGCCGATGAGCATCAGCGGGCGTTGCAGATCGTAACGGGCCAGAATGGTGGTTGTGCCCATGGCTGCTGCGACCTGGGTCAGCGCGCTCAGCGTTGCCCGGTTGGTAATCAGCGTGTCGGACTTCAGGTGCTCGAACAGATAGGCGGTGTCATAAAATCCGTTTGTGGCGATGTTGACCAGAAACATGAAGGCAAAGATGCCAAGCACCTCGACGTCCGGAGCCTGGCTTGAGCCGGCGGCCACCGACTTCTGACGGCGCATGGTCACGAGAAAATAACCCAGCGCCAGAACGAACACCGCTGCCGCCAGGAGGGTGTAGAGCGATGTGATACCCGTCAGCGTTACGAGCATGGTTGCGACCTCGAAGCTGACCAGCGCCGCCAGCACGGGGAGCAGGCTCCCGCCGACAGCGGCGCGTTGCTGTTGATCGCCCATGTCGGCAACACTGGCGGCCGGCGGCTTGACCAGGAGAAGTCCGGCAATCAGCAGAAAAACCACCGAAGCAAAACCGGTGAAGAAAACTTCCAGCCCATAGTGCGGGGCGATGGCACGGATCAGTTGGGGGGTCACCAGAAAGGCCAACGGCATGGCAACGGCCCATGCGCCGGTCAACAGCTTGGTATGTTTTTCGCTGCCCCAGCCGGTCATGAGTTGCGCCACCGGCGCCAAGGTGGCCAATGAAAAGCCCAGCAATGGAAACAACACAAACACACTGGCCTCGCGCATGGCCAGCGGCGGCGACAGCCAGAATACCAGCGCCAGTCCCAGACTGGCCATGCCCGCAACAAGGCACATGACGCCTGCGAGCTGCCGCGGTTGAAATCGTGCGATCAGTCGTGGGGCGATCAGCAGTGCCACCAGAACGGCGCCGAGCAACAGCTCGATGACCGCCGAGGTTTGCGTGACCGAAATCCCCAAAAAGCTGGAAAAAGCCCCCTCGGAAACAAACACGGTCGACGTGACCACGGATCGCAACCCGTTGCCGAACAGGACCAGAACCAGCAGCAGGGGGAGGGAGGCCTTGGTCATCGTGTTCAGTGCCTTTCAGGTGTTCGACAAGCCCGACAGCCATGGCGGCAGTCGCCAGGGCGGGCGCGTTGAAACTGCCAGTCAGACCTTAAAATGATCTTTAGACCGCTCGCTGAACGAACAGGCGCCGGAGGTGTTCGCCGATCGCTGCGATGGGGTTTGTGAACATATCGATGCCTGAGCGGCAATTGACGATGCGGCCGCCCCTGTTCGAGCGATCGCAAAGGTCATCGCAGAATTGCGCTATTGTTACATGCAAACGCGGCCCGGGATGGGGTAATCGGGTCTCAATGGCCGCTTCATGCGCGGGACAATGGCCCCGCGCTATTGCACAGCCATTGTTGCCGTTCCGGCCACCTGAAGCTTCCAGCCCGCCGCGGGAGTGTCGTCAAGGTTGAGGCGTCCGACCATGTCGTAGAGGCGCTCGGTGTCCGGTCCTTTGGCAGTACAGAACCGGTCCTGCAGATAGAATGGCGGCGTCGCCTGATAGTAGAGCTTTGCCTGCACGCTGGATGGGGTGCCCTCGAACTCGGCGCGATCAATGGCGTAGCTCACGCTGTCAAAACCGCCCTGCTCATAGGCTGGATCGCCGTCGACGGCGAACGATCCCGTCTCAAGGGCCAGGTCCTTACCAGCGCCGAATGCTGCGGCGATGGTCTGGCGCTCAGCCAGCGGCAGATACCCGTCGGGGAGGATGCGATTGTCCTTGATGGTGCTGCAGATCGACAGGAAGCTGGTGGTCAGGTGACCGCTCGGCGTGCTGGCCGGGCCACACACCGCCGCGTCACTGCCGGGGGTGGAGACCAGTTCCTGATAAATCTGAGCCTGTGACTGGCTGGTAACAGTGGCGAAGTGGGGCTGGTGCAGGCGGCTCTCGGGCGCAAGACGCGCCGAGCAGTCGTCTTTCCACCAATACTCGCCATCCAGCGGTTTGGCATCGGCATCCACCAGAGCACCGGCGGCATTTGTACGTCCGGACTGCCAGAGCACAGCGCCCTTGGCATCAAGCACGGAGAACTCGACAAAGGCCCGCCGGAAACCAACACCGGATGGGAATTTGTGTCCGGCCTTGTTGGTCACAGTGACGGTGGCATTGAGTTTGTCATCCGTGATGGCAACATCGGAGATGGCCAGATCAGCGGTATGCAGCCGCGCCTGGTCGACCATGGCCTGTTCGGTTCGCAGCAGGGGATCGGTCCCCTTGCTGCCCAGCATGGGGTCGCTGGTGGGAATGCCCAAAATATCGGAAAACTGCTGGGCTACCTCGATCAGGAAGATGTTCAGGCCAACCAGCGTGTGCTGGGCAAAGCCATCGCGCACGGCCAGATCGATGTCTTCGGGCGGCAAGGGATGATCGGCCGCCGGAAAGTTGGAAAACTCCTGAATACTGGCGATCTTCGACTTATAGGGCACGCCATCTGCGTCCCGGCTCGGCATATGGCACGACTGACACGAGGTCGGGTTGGCGCCCGGTCCAGACGGCAGCGGACCATCAGGGCTGACCCCGGTGCGATAGGCACTGAAGGCCCATTCGGGATAGGTGGTCTGCTCATAGACGTAACCGAGCGTCTTGCCCTTGTTCAGGACGGGCAGATGAACCGTGTGGCAACTGCCGCAAATCTCGGAACTGGTGACGGTCTCGTGGTGGTCGGGCTTGATGCCCATGGCGTTTTGCATGGGTTTGGTTTTCGGTGCCTCGAACGGCCCGATCAGGCTGTCGGGCGGGCCTACCAGGAAGCTGCCGGTAAAGGTGCGGGCAAAGCCGGTGGCACCGGGATTGAGAAGCTCCTGACGCTCGCTGACGCAGGCATTTTCAGGCGCGGCAGCCTGCGCCGCGGTGGCACGGTCGCCCAGCGCGATGCGATGGCATGCGGTGCAGGTAATGCCATCGCGGCCCAGCATGCCATATTTGGCAAAATCCGGGCCATCGCCGGCTTCAGTCCATGGCAGGGTATCGAGCGCGGTGCGGGGGAAGGGGGCGCAGGCGTCGCCGGCGGCCACGGTGTCGATATTGAACTGCCGTTCGCCGGCAATGCCGTGGCAGCCCAGACAGGTGGTCTGCACCAGGTCCTTGGATTCAGGATGAAAGCTCTGCATCTCGCTGGCGAGCTGGGCAAAGAAGAAAGGGTCGCGCCCGGCCAGGCCCATGGGCGAGGTGCGCCAGGTTGCGTAAGGCGACAGATTGGACAGATCATCGCCATGTGGATTGGGCTGGGTCATGTCGAACTGCAGGCCAGTGCTCCCCGCGTCATGGCAGCCAAGGCATTGGCTGGACGTCAAAAAGGTATCAGCGGCCGTCGGCCCGCCTGCGGCCACCCAGGTGTTGTCATAGGTCTGCGAGGGCATGGCGTGGTTGGTGTCTGGCGACGGCAGGGCCTGGGTATAGGCCCGCAGGTCGTTGATGACCGCACTGTCGGCCTTGTCGTGGGGTTTGGTGAGCTGCAGGGCGCCATCGGGGGTGTGTACTGTTTCGTGGTGCACGGGCGCGGGGGTGGCCGTAAAGAAATTCTGGCTGAGATAGGCCCGTGGCTGGCCCGGCTGGCCCTCGATATTGTCGGGCGTGGCGAAGGTGAGATTGTTTTCCGCCGAGGCATGGCAATTCATGCAGTATTGGGCAAAGCCCATATTGGGGATGGAGTTGCTGGCACCGGCTGGCCAGTCGGGCGCCCAGCTGTCGGGCGCAAAGCCATACCAGCCCCAGAACCAGCCATCGAACGAGGCCGCAGGGTCGCGCACCATTATGGCTGCGCCGCTGGTGGGGAAGAGGTGCAAGGGATCGACGCCAGCACAGTCAGCAGCCGGTGAGGGGAACATTTCCTTGATCATGATGGCGCCCTTCGGCACCTCCGGAGTTGCATCCAGCGCGGGCGGTGTTGCCCCACGATTGGTGACGAGCCATTCGACCATTTCGGGCGAATACCAGATCACCACCGGGGTGTGTGTGCCGTGATAGCTGCCCTGCCAGCTGCCTTCACTGAACACGGCGGTAAACGGGCCCGTGTCCCGCACAAATTTGTCGCGCTCCCAGCCCGAATCAGCGTCGCGATGGCAATAGCCGCCCACAAATCTGTTGAACTTGTCCTCGTACACATCAAGCGGGAAACCGCTGGGATTGCGAATGTCGTCGGCCAGAGACTTGCACAGAGCCAGATCCGTCGGCACCAGCGCTTCGGCGCGTTCGGCCGCGCAACTTCCAGCCAACGCCGCACTTGCGGTCAGCGCCGATAGAACCGTGCCGATGATTGTGCTTTTGAGCCAGCGCATTGTCGCATCCTTGTTTTCCTGCGGCATGAATAGCCAATTCAGCGTGAAGGCTGCACTCACAGCCAGAAACCAACATGATCGGGTAGATCATGGATTGCTGCGTTGCGGCCCACTAAGTCTTTGAAGTTAAGTGTGGAACAGTTAGGGCGCCTGGTAAAGACCTTTGATGCGCTCGCCCGCTGCACATCGAAATCCAGCTTTTGCTGGGAAGCGGCGGGACAAAAGGATTTTCCTGATGATTGGAGCTGAATTCCAACCCGGCTGCCTGTTGAAATTGGGATCAAAGGCCGCCCATACTTGGCAGTTCATACGCGACGCGGTGGTCTTTTGGCAGGTTTGGAGCTTGGAATTGGCGCGAATCACCCAAGTGGCATCGCGTTGGCAAGATCGATCCGGCAAACTGCATGCGCCTCGCGATGTCCTCCGCACCAAAGCGCAGCAATTGCGGTAGACTGTTGTCGATTAACTTCACGTGCGATTGAAGTCATAGTCACTGGTCACCACTTGGGCGGTATGGATGCCGGATCGGAGTCCGGCATGACGAAGCCTGGGGGCGTCCCACGATCACGCAAGCAGAAGCTAGTTCCCCCTCACGCCACCACATTGCGCTCCAGCGTCAGATGCGAAAACTTGCCCGCGCCAGCCTTGGCCAGATCCTTTGTCACCACCTCGTTCCAGCGGCAGCCGAGAATGGCGCCGCCTGGCGTGGCGTTGAACATATTGCCCGAGATCAGCGCAGCACCAGCACCCTCGACCACTGAGACGGCGATGCCGGCGCCGCAGTCGCGCAGCGTGTTGCCGGTAAAATTGACCGCTCGCAAAAACGGACCCCAGCCCATCAGCACGCCCCATTTCGGCGCGCCCTCGATGACATTGCCGCTGACCGCCGCATCCGCCTCGATCGCCATGCCGATGCCGAATCCGGCATATTCGGCCGGGTAGGGGCCGTGCGTGGTCAGGTTGCGGATGATGTTGCCGGTGACGGATGCCAGCCGCCCGCCCTCGTTGAAATTGGCCACCGAGATCCCCACCGTGCCGCCATCGATCAGGTTCGATGCGATCACCGCGCCCTCAAACGAGAATTCGGCATAGATCGCGGTTTCTCCGGAGCGGATCGCCTGGTTGGAGACAATCTGGATGTTGCTGGCGGAATTGGCGCGTATCGCCGAAAACGCGCAATCCGACACATGATTGCCCGTCACCATCACATTGCCGGCGCGAAAGATATTGATGCCGTTGCCGTTCTGGCCGGTGCCGCCGGCCCGCGCCGAAATCCGCATCACCCGGTTGCCGTCAACCAGCGTCGCGTCCTCACCGACCGACCAGCGATGCACCAGAATGCCGCCATTGGCGCAGTCGCGTACCACATTGCGGCTGATCGCCAGCCCACGGCTCTCAATGGCATAAATGCCCGCCAGCCGTGCGCCAGAAACCTCACAGTGGCTGATGCGTCCGCCGCATGCTTCCAGCGTGATGCCATAGCCGTCGGCGCCTGACACCGTGAGCTCGTCGATAATGACCTCGGTCACACCGCGCAGGTGCAGAAGCCCCGACACATGCTCGCCCATCCGCTGGTTGGCGCCGTCGAGCACCAGACCCGACAGCTCCACCCGCCGCGCCCCTTCGCTGAGGAATCCGTGGCCGCGGCCGCCATAGATCAGCCGTGTGGCGCCGGGCACCCCGGAAATCCGGGCTCCGTCGGGCAGATTGATATTGGAAATCACAAAACTGCCCCGCGGCAGATGCAGGACCCGGCCATTGGCAGCGGCGTCGTCGATTGCATATTGGAACATCCGGCTCTGGTCATCGACCGCATCGGGCAGCAGTCCGGCGAGATCTCCATCGTGGCCACCACGCAGGCCAACCTGGCTGAACAACTCGCCGGCGGTTGCCTGCGGGATCAAAAGACTGGCCGCACCTGCGCCGGCAAGGCTGGCGAGAAGGCTGCGGCGGCTCAAACTGGGACGGTTGGTGCTCATGCCTGATGTGTTGCACGAACCATGCCAGATGCAGTTGTGCCAGATTGGGACAGCTGCGCGCGGTTGCCATTCGAGGCAGATATCAGGCGTCGTGCGGGGTCAAAAATCTGCGAACTTATTGAGCCAGATCAAGAGTGCTGCGCGGCACCCACGCTAGATTGCCCCTCAAGCGGGATCCGCGCCAGTGGAGGTGCGGGGCCGAATGCTCAGGGGGGCGTCATGCTCAAACTCACAGCCATGGTCTACATCATCGCCGGCTCCATGCTTGCGGGCAGTTGCATCATTGCGGCATTGACGATGGGCCGTATGGACGCGGTTTCCATTTCCGTCGCCGCCGTGATCGGTGCTTTGGTGGCGCTGCCGGTGTCCTGGTTCGTCGCCACAAAACTCAATAAAGCCATCCGCCCGGCCTGACTTCGGGACGGGAAGGAGCGCGGGGCTGGCCGGGAGGTGGCCGCCCCGCCACATTCAGGCCAGATCGTCGTCGATGCGGCGCGCGGCGGCCAGCCCGCTTAGATGCGCGCCATGCACGGTGGCATGGTAATCAAACAGCGTGTGTTCGCCCGCCAGCAGCAGCGTGCCGGCCACCGGTTCGGCCAGGAGGTTGAAATCCGCCGGTTTCGATCCGGCCTTGGCGTAGGAATAGGCGCCATGGCTCCATGGATTTTTCGACCAGCGCGTGGGAAGCACGGCAACCGGGTCCGGTGCGGTTGCGCCGAACATCGAGCGCAACGCGTCCATGGCGTCCGCCGTCATCTCCGCGTCACTCATCGCCTCGGCCCGTTCCGCATAGCTGCCAACGCTGAAGCCAACCAGAATGTTCTGATCCGAAAACGTCCGGTAATTCAAAAACGAGGCCCAGCGTCCCATCGGCTCGCCGGTCAGCCCGAAATATTGTGTGCCGACTGGCCAGAACGGTTGTGCAAATTTCAACGCCAGCTTGGTGACATTGCCCATGCCGATGCGACTGATGGCGTTGCGATATGTCTTCGGCAACGGCGGATCGAAGCTGACTCCGTCAGCCTGCAACACACCGAGCGGACAGGTGCAGACGACAAAATCAGCCTCGAAATCGCGGCCATTTGCTCGCACCGTGGCCCCGTCGCCTTCCTCATATTCAACAATCTCGACCGGATGGCCAAGCCGGATATCGAGGCCGGCGGCAAGGGGGGTGAGAATCCGGTCATAGCCGTTGGAGACGATGACATCTGCGCCGTCAAACGCATCGTCCTCGTCAAAATGGTAAGCTGACAGCGATTCCAGCGGACCGCCTGCGTCGAACTCGGTATAGGCCGACAGCATCCATGCCGTCACAGGATCAGCGAGGGCCTTTGGCGCCAGGCGCGCGATAGCCGATTTCAGCGGCTGGTCAGCATCAAAGGTCGAATCAATGCGCTCGTAGAGCGCGGCGAGCTGCTTTTCCTTGCGCTCGATCACCGCATCTTTCTGGCGGTTTCCGTCCCCGGAGAGCACCATCAGGCTGTCGTCTTCCGTGACGAAGGTCTTGCCCCCGGCGGCGGCAACCAGATCAGTGACCGGATTGCCCTTCGGGCCATGAACCCATCCGGCGCCCAGTTCGAACGGCGCGTCCAGCGACCAGTCCGTGTGCAGCCTGCCGCCGATGCGGTCTGCTGCTTCAAGCACCAGCACCTCATAGCCGAGATCGGTAAGTTGCCGCGCGGCCGTCAGTCCGGCCACACCTGCGCCAATGACGATGACGTCGACATCGGCGGATGCGGCCCGGGCCGCAGTGGGTGCGGCCAGGCTTGCGGTGAGCGCGGACGCAGCGGTCAACCGCAGGAAACGGCGGCGGTCAAACGCCAATGCAGGGGCAGGCTTTCGCATCGTTTACCTCGCTCTGGCGCCTGTCCCCGACTGTGGGGGAATCACGCACGGGTCCAGCCTGCGACATCTGGCACCTGCTGGCAAACCGGTACGGCCGATGACAGGGTTGCGCACCGGCTGCCCGGATTGGCGTTAACGCTCCGGGAACCATACCGGTTAGGCCAACTTTCAGCGATTTCCTTTAAAAGGAGGCACGAAACCTCAAGAGGTCGCAATGAAGAAGATGTTAAACCACACCGCCCGGCCCAACATCGCAATCGGTGTCTACGCGCTCTGCATTGCCGTGCTGGCGGCCTTCGCGGTTTCCAATTTGCAAATTCTGTCTTTTGCCGGTGGCGTTGCCGATGATGTTCGCAGCGAGGTCGAACAGCACCTGGTACAGGCCGAGTTCGAGCGCCAGATCGACGTGCTCGTCCGCGATCAGTCGCAGATTTCCTATTGGGACAAGACGGTCAAAGCCTTGCGCGGCCCTGTGGATGAGGAATTCATTGAGAATGAAATCGCCGACTGGCTGTGGGAGGATTTCGATATCGAATCCTCTGTCGTGGTTCAGCCCGACGGTACGCCGTTGGTGGCTGTGTTTCGGTCCTTGGTGATGGATCCTGCAGCCGGGTTTCCCTATGTCGTCCGCAACCGCGATCTTGTCGAAGCCGCCCGCCAGAATTATCTCGCCCGCCGCACTCCGCGCAATGGTGGTTATGTGATCACCGGTCAGCCTGCGCGCTTTTCTCCGCCGCTTCATGCGGCAGATGTGCGCATCGTCGATGGACAGTTCGGAGTGGTCATCGCGCAAGCCATCATCCCGGACGACGTCGAGGTTCTTCCCGACGGAATGCCGCAGGTGTTGCTGACCTTCAAGCCGTTGAACCAGCCTATCCTTTCAAACATCGGAGAAAAGGTCGGTCTTGAGGATTTGAGCGTCGCGCCGGTTGCAGCCCCGGTCGAAGGTCGCAGCACGATGGTAATCAGCCAAGTCACCGGCCAGCCGCCGCTGGCTGCCAGTTGGAAGGTGGAACAACCTTCCGTGATCATCTGGAAACGCTCGATCGGCGCGCTTGCCGGCTCGTTCGTCCTGGTGAGCGTGGCGTTGTTGCTGGTTTCGTTGCGCTATGGCCGCGCTCTCAAGGCGCTGCAACTGAGCGAAGCGCGCAACCGCCACCGGGCCATGCACGATAACCTGACCGGGCTGCCCAACCGTTTGCAGTTCGATGATGCGCTTGACGCCATCGTCGCTGAACACCGCCAGGATCGATGCGCGATCCTTTGCCTCGACCTCGACAAGTTCAAGGCGGTCAACGACACCCATGGCCATCAGGTCGGCGATCTGGTGATCACCACCGCCGCCCGCCGCATTGCGGACGCCGTCGGCGATGCCGGTATGGCCGCACGCGTTGGCGGTGACGAATTCATCATCCTGCTTTGGGACAAGCTTGATCGTGCCAGTGTGCTCGCCCGCTGCGACCGGATGATCGCCAGCGTCTGCGAGGACATCGCTTTTGATGGTGGCGTGGCCCGCATCGGCGCCAGCATCGGGGTCGCCTGGTGGCCGGACGATGCTCTGACGGCCAAGAACATCATACGCAGTGCCGACGAAGCGCTCTACCGTGCCAAGGACAATGGTCGTGGCCAGGCCTGGTTTGCCGGTGACAGCGGCGAAGCCGAGCCCGAGGCCACCGATCGCCGCAGACCAGCAGTTGTAAACAGTGAAGCAGCAAGAGACGAAGTAGCGGCCTGAAGCATCATCTTCGGGCAGCGTTTCATCGTCTACATGCCAAACAAAAACCCGGCGGAGCAAGCCGCCGGGCTGATATCGTTTAGCATTTGAAGTCGGCCGAGATCAGACGAACTGCGACAGGCCGGGGATCGAAGCGACGATTTCATCGATCGCGTCGCCAGCGCCATTTTCGCGGGCAAAGCCCATGGTTTCCTTGGCTGTGCTGGAAATTTCGCCCATGCCGAGACCCATGCCCATCAGCTTCTGGCCCAGCCCCATCACGCCGCCCATCGACAGCATGCCGCCGGCCGGTGCCTGGGCGATCAGCGCATCGGCGCCGGGGACAGAGGCCAGCAATTCCTTGACCTTGTCGGCAGGGCCTTCGGACTGAAGGAACGCCAGGATGGCGCCAACGGCTTGCTTGGCTGTATCGGCGTCAATGCCGACATTGGTGGTGATGCGGTTGATGAGTTCGTCCATGGTGGGTTCTCCAAGAGTATAACGTTAACGTAAGCGTAAACGGGCGATTTCGGCTTTGCAAGCGGGGCGCATGGGTTTTCCGGATGCTTTTGTCGGCGCCAACCCCCGCACCACACTACCCCGGCAGGGACGCATCCGTATGACGGGATCCGTCGGCGATCAATTCAACACTCCTTTGAAAAACGCCACGGTGCGTGCCCATGCCAGATCCGCCGCCGGTTTGTTATAGCGTGCAGCCGATGTGTCGTTGTTGAAAGCGTGATTGACGTCGTCATAGACATGCATGGCAAATGTTTTGCCGTTGGATTTCAGCGCCGCGCGATAATCGGCGATGCCGGCATTGATGCGCTCATCGAGGCCGGCATAATGCAGCAGCATCGGCGCCTTGATCGACGGCACGTCGCCAGCCTCGGGCTGCCGGCCGTAATAGGCGACGCCGGCGCCAAGCTCGGGATCGGCCACTGCCAGCTGATTGACCAGCCCGCCGCCCCAGCAGAATCCAACCGCGCCGACCTTGCCATTGGTCTTGTCATGCCCGGCGAGCCAGGCCCGCGCCGCCATCGCATTGGCCGTGGTCTCACCACCCTCAAGCTGGCCGATCATTTCGCGTGCCTTGTCTTCATCAGCGGGCGTACCACCCAATGGCGATAGAAAGTCCACTGCTAGCGCCACGAAGCCTTCCAGCGCCAGCCGCCGTGCGACATCGCGGATATGGTCGTTGAGTCCACGGTTTTCATGAATGACAATCACCGCGGGCAGGGGAGCGGACATGTCCGCCGGCATGGCCAGATAGCCAGTCATCTCCCAGTCCGCGCCTGGGAAACTGACCTGTGAGATCTGCAGCCGCGTGTCGTCGGCGGGCACGATCGCCGCGCGGGCGCTGTTGGCGGCGAGCAGCGGCGCGATGGCTGCCGCAGCTGCACCCGAGCCAGCCAGCTTGGTCAGGCGGTTCATGAAGCCGCGACGGTCCAGCGTCAGGTGGGTGTAGTCATCATAAGCCTTGATCATGGCCTGGGTGATAGCCGGCTTGGTCGTTGGTTGATCTGTCATGCCCGTTCTCCCTCATGTGCACTCGGTGCGTGAAAACCACTGGTTCTCAGTTAGGCCCATCTTGCGGCAATTAAAGGGCGGTTTGCTTATCCATATCTGGGGTGCCCGCGATCCGCGTCGCCAAGCCGAATCCGCCATGCTAGACTCAGTTCAACCCCGGCGGTGCGTGTTCGCACCTTTCCCCTCGCATGATCCACGGAGATGACCTCGTGACTACAATATTACCGAGCCCCGATCTGGAATCCGACGCGCGCGTCAAGGCCGTGTTCGACGATATCCGGCTGACCCGCGGAACCGATTTCATCAACAATATGTGGCGCTGGCTGGCCTTTGATCCGGCGCTGCTGGAGCGTACCTGGACGGAAGTCAAAGAGGTGGTCGGCAAGCCATCTTCGATCGACCCGCTGACCAAGGAGATGATCTACATCGCCGTGTCGGTGGCCAACAACTGCACCTATTGCGTCCATTCCCACACCGCCGCCGCCCGCGCCAAGGGCATGAGCGGCGAGCAATATGGCGAGTTGCTGGCCATCATCGGGCTGGCGGGCAAGACCAACCAGCTGGCCACCGCCATGCAGATCCCTGTCGATGCCGCCTTCGACGCTGGCCAGCAGAGCTGAGCGAAAATGATCCGGTCATATGATGGCGCCGGCGTCTGTCTCGACGCTCCCCAAACCCTTGCTCAACCACTTGCGGACTCCGCCTGCTGGATAGACCTGCTGCATCCCACGCCCGCCGAGGAAGCGCAGGTCGAGGCACTGATCGGCGTCGAGGTGCCAAGCCGCGACGAATTGCACGATATCGAGCCTTCGAGCCGGCTCTATATCGAGAATGGCGCGGCTTACCTGACCGCCAGCGTTGTCTGGAAAGCCGACAGCGATTTCGCCGAGATCGCCGATATCGGCTTTGTGCTGGCTGGTGGTCGTCTCATCACCATCCGCTATGCCGAGCCCAAGGCTTTCACCATGTTCGCGGCCAACGCCCATCGCGAACTTGCCCATCGTGAATTGGTCTCGCATGGCGGCCATGATGTCATGACCCGGTTGATCGAGGCGATGATCGACCGCAGCGCCGAAGTGCTCGAGCACCGCTCGCGCCGCATTGATGCGCTGTCGACCGAGGTATTTTCGCGCGGCGCAGTCAGCAATCCCGAAGCCGTCACCCGCGATCTCGAGGCGACGCTTACCGTAATCGCCAGCCACCAGCGCACCATTGCCAAGGTGCGCGAAAGCCTGATGTCGCTGGCCCGCATTGCCAGCTTTCTGCAGACCCTGCCGGAGATCATGGGCGACAAGACGCTCAAGCAGCGCTGCCGCTCGATGGCCGGTGACGTCCAGTCGCTGTCCGAACACGCCGACTTCATTTCTGAAAACATCATCTTCCTGCTCGATGCCTCGCTCGGCCTGATTTCGGTGCAGCAAAACCAGGTGATGAAGGTGCTCTCGGTGGCGGCAATGGTGTTCCTGCCGCCAACCTTCATCGGCACCGTCTACGGCATGAACTTTCAGAACATGCCCGAACTCAGCCAGCCCTGGGCCTATCCGATCGCACTTGCCGTGATGGCGACTTCGGCGCTGGGCCCGTATTTGTGGTTCAAGCGCAAGGGGTGGTTTTAGAGAGGAGATTATACGTGTCATCGATTCCGCCATATTCAATGCCGAGATCTTACTCATGCCAATTGCTGCCACCCCAGGAACCACACACATGTCCCAATGCCCCTGCGGCTCAAATCTTGACCTTGCCGCCTGCTGCGGCCGCTACCATGCCGGCACCCCTGCGCCGACAGCGGAAGCGCTGATGCGGTCGCGCTATGCGGCCTATGCCACCGGCAATCTCGGTTACATCGAAGCCACCTGCGCCGGGCCTGCTGCACTTGCCTTTGATCGGGCGGAGGCGGAGATATCGCAACTGGGCATGCGCTGGCTCGGGCTTGAGATCATTGCCACAGCCAAGGGCAGGGAGAGCGATGGCGAAGGCACGGTCAGTTTTGTTGCGCGCTATCGCCACAATGGCGAGGACGCCGCGCACACCGAGACATCCGAATTCCGGCGTCTGGACGGGGCCTGGGTCTATTGGGGTCGCGCCGCCAATGCTTTGCTACACCGCGCAGCCAGCGTTGGCCGCAATGATCCGTGTCCTTGTGGATCGGGCAAGAAATACAAGAAGTGCTGCGGCGCCGGCACCTGACGTCTCACTCTGCCGGGTCGGTTTGCACCGGGCCAGAAAGCTGCGGCGCATATCTGGCGTGAAAGCTCGCATAGCCCGGTTCGGTCACCTTCAGATGCTCCGCAGTCAGCTTGTGCAAATCCGGCAGCTTGTGAAACGGTACCGTCGGATAAGCGTGGTGTTCGGCGTGATAGGGCATGTTCCAGGCCAGTCGTCGCACGGCCGCATTGGTGAAGGTTGTGCGCGAGTTCTCCAGCATGTTGGCGACATAGGCGCAGCGGCCATGTTCGGCCAGCAGATATAGCCGCAGGAACGGCTGGCCCAAAAGCGCCGGTACAATCCAGACGTAAATCAACACAGGTGACCTGAGCGCCAGACAGGCTAGCAGCAGCGCCATATAGGCGCCAAGCATCATCCGCGCCTCATTCCGCACGGCGCGGCGTTTTCCCACAGGCACGAACGCATCCTCGCACCGCCCCGCGGCATTGCGAATGAGCGTGCCGATATGGCTGATCCACACCGGCATGCCAGAGACATGGACGAGATATTGCCGCCAGCCCTCGGGTTTTGGCGTCGCCAGTTCCGGGTCCTTGCCTGGTATCTGGGTGTAGCGGTGATGGGCGAAATGGAAATAGCGAAACCAGCGCGGCGGCAACAGGGTCAGGAACCCGCTGATCTGAGCCACAAAAGTGTTCAGCCAAGGCGAGCGGAACGGAGTCTGGTGGCTGGCCTCGTGCAGCAGCGTGAACAGGAACACCAGAAAAATGCCCTGCGGCAGCATCAGCACAGGCCAGAACGGCACCTGCGCAACGATCAGCGTCCCGACCAGCGCGATGGCGCCAAAATGCAAGGCCAGATGCGCAAGCCCGCGCCGGTCCGATGTTTCGGTCAGGTCGCGGCATTGCTCGGCCGACAGGCTGGCGAGAAAGCTCTTGTGATCCATGCGGTCTTCCTGTGGTGGAAACCGACTGTAACCAAAGCCGTTGCCAGGCGAAAGCAGCAGCTTGCCCCATCAAGGCCCGGTTTGCGGGGATCAACAGCCGGAATGAACCGCGAACACTGGTCTTTCGCCCCCGAATCACTACATTCACGGGTATGAACCCAGCAGATGATGACATTCCGTTTTTCGGCGACGACGATCCGGCGCCCGCTCCCCCGCCTGCAGCCAACCCACCGGCAAGCCAGGGCGGGTCGATTGCGGCACGCGCTGTTGCTGCGCGCAATGCCTCGCGGCCAACGCCGAATTATCTTTCGGGCCTCAATCCGGAGCAAGCCGATGCGGTTGAATCCATAGAAGGTCCTGTGCTGGTGCTGGCCGGGGCCGGCACCGGCAAGACCCGGGTTCTGACCACCCGCATTGCCCATATCCTCAATCTGGGCCTGGCTTTCCCGTCGCAGATTCTCTCCGTCACCTTCACCAACAAGGCGGCGCGCGAGATGAAGGAACGCGTCAGCGTGCTGGTCGGTGGCGCGGTCGAGGGTATGCCATGGCTCGGCACCTTCCACTCGATCGGCGTCAAGCTGTTGCGCCGTCATGCCGAACTGGTGGGACTGCGCTCCGATTTCACCATTCTGGACACCGATGATGTGGTGCGGCTCTGCAAACAGCTGATCCAGGCCGAGGGCATTGACGACAAGCGCTGGCCGGCGCGGCAGTTCGCCCAGATGATCGACGGCTGGAAGAACAAGGGGCTTGGTCCGGCGGAAATTCCCGAAGGCGACAGCCGTGGCTTTGCCAATGGCAAGGGCAGGGCGCTCTACACCGCCTATCAGGCGCGGCTGCAGACCTTGAACGCCGCCGATTTCGGCGATCTTTTGTGCCTGCCGATCCGCATGTTTCGCGCCCATCCCGATGTGCTGAAGGAATATCAGCAGAAATTCCGCTTCATACTGGTCGACGAGTACCAGGACACCAACACCGCCCAATATATGTGGCTCAGGCTGCTGGCGCAGCGCACAGCGCCCGAGCGCCCAAACATCTGCTGCGTCGGTGATGATGATCAGTCGATCTATGGCTGGCGCGGCGCCGAAGTTGAAAACATCCTGCGCTTCGACAAGGATTTTCCCGGTGCCAAGGTGATCCGGCTGGAGCGAAACTACCGCTCCACCGAACACATTCTCGGCGCTGCCGGGCATCTGATTTCCCACAATGAAGGCCGGCTCGGCAAGACGCTGTTCACCGAGCAATCCGATCCCGATCATGAGCGCGTGCATGTACATGCCGGCTGGGACTCGGAGGAGGAGGCCCGCGCCGTCGGCGAGGAAATCGAGCAGGCGCAGAACAAGGGTCGGTCGCTCAACACCATGGCCATTCTGGTCCGCGCCTCGTTCCAGATGCGCGAATTCGAGGAACGTTTTGTCACCCTGGGTTTGAATTACCGGGTTGTCGGCGGTCCTCGGTTTTATGAACGACAGGAAATCCGCGACGCCATGGCGTTTTTCCGCGTCGTCAGCCAGCCCGCCGACGATCTGGCCTTCGAGCGTATCATCAATGTTCCCAAGCGCGGCCTTGGTGAAGCGGCAGTGCGTCAGGTCCATGACGTCGCCCGTGGCCGTGGCATCCCGATGCTGGCCGCCGCCCGCGACCTGATCCTTACCGACGAACTCAAACCCCGGCCGCGCAAATCCTTGACCGATGTGGTCGAGATGTTCACCCGCTGGCAGGGCATGCTCGAGACCAGGCCGGGCCATGAAGTGGCCGAAACCATTTTGGAAGAATCCGGCTACACCGAGATGTGGCAGAACGACCGCGCCGCCGATGCCCCGACCCGGCTCGAAAACCTCAAGGAACTCGTCCAGACCATCTCCGGCTTTGAATCCATGCGCGCCTTTCTCGAGCATGTTGCGCTGGTGATGGACAAGGACAACAACCCCGATCTCGATGCGGTCTCGATCATGACGCTGCATTCCGCCAAGGGGCTGGAATTCGAGACCGTGTTTCTGCCCGGCTGGGAAGAAGGCCTGTTCCCGCACCAGCGCGCGCTGGATGAAGGCGGCCGTTCAGGACTGGAGGAAGAGCGTCGTCTCGCCTATGTCGGGCTGACCCGCGCAAAACTCTATTGCCACATCTGGTTTGTCTCCAACCGCCGCATTCACGGGCTGTGGCAATCGACGCTGCCCTCGCGCTTCCTCGATGAATTGCCCGAAGCCCATGTCGAAGTCGCCGATGTCGACACCGGCTATGGCGGCTATGGCCGGGGCGGCGGATTTGGCGGCCAGTCCGGCGGCCCCTATGGTGCCTCGCGCTTTGACCGCGCAGAACCGTTCTCCGGCAATTACAACACCCCGGGCTGGAAACGCGCCCAAGCCAACAAGACCGATGCCGCGCGCGACAATTGGGGGACCCGTTCGGGCCCCTCGGTTGAACGCATCGCCTATGGTGAAAGCGGCCCGCGCGGCGGCTCCACTATCGATGGCGAACTGGTGGCCAAATCCACCGGCACCACCTCGGCATACACAGTCGGCGACCGCGTCTTTCATATGAAATTCGGCAACGGCAACATCGCCGTCATCGACGGCAACAAGCTGACCATCGATTTCGACAAGGCCGGACAGAAAAGGGTGCTGGACGGGTTTGTGGAGCGGGTGGGGTAAAGCAGAAGCAGCACGCTGCGAAAAGCGCGGATCGACCCCCGCCGCAGCGACTTCCTGCTTGACCGGAAACGTCCACGGTGATCTTGTTTCGTACAACACGAGGAGTTGCCATGCGTCACGTTGCCGAAGCCGGACGAACCACACGATTGTCCACCTTGCTGGGTGCAGCGGTGCTGACTGCGGCTGCTTTGACCCTGACCGGCTGCGAAGTCACAGAAACCAGCGGCAATTACAACGCCGGCCCGATGTGTCCTGCCAATTACAATCCGGTCTGCGCCGAACGGCGCGGCGAGGAGCGCACCTTTTCCAATGCCTGTCAGGCGCGTCAATCTGATTGGCGTATTGTTTCCAGCGGCCGATGCGAGGCAACGAAGTATGGCGATTATCGCCGCGACCGCGACGACCGTAACCGGGATAGCCGCAACCCTGATAGCCGGGATAGCCGCCGCGACAATGATCGCAACCGTTATGACAACCAGACCCCGCGTGATCGCAACCGGCCCGACCGGACACAGACGCCGGTTCGCCCGAACAAACCGGCTCGTCCGGCCACCGTCACAGGGGGCTGCTCATCGGTGATACAACCTGTCTGCGGCCAGCTTGGCAGCAAAGCGCAGATGTTCCCCAACCGCTGCGAATTGCTCCGCTCCGGCGCTGTAGAGGCCGCCGCCGGCATGTGCATGGGCGGCGACCGGTAATCAGCAGAGCTATGGTCGAGGGCGACCGCTTTGTTAGCCGATCATCATCCAGACACCGTGGCCGAACAATCCGACCAGCAGTACCAGTTGCGCCATGAATGACAGGGTGAAACCGCCGCCGCGCTGCCAGCCGGGAGCGTCTTCCTGGA
The DNA here is from genome assembly GCF_001011155.1 of Hoeflea sp. IMCC20628. Classification (NCBI taxonomy): domain Bacteria; kingdom Pseudomonadati; phylum Pseudomonadota; class Alphaproteobacteria; order Hyphomicrobiales; family Rhizobiaceae; genus Hoeflea; species Hoeflea sp. IMCC20628. The sequence goes on along the minus strand of NZ_CP011479.1, from coordinate 2,716,157 downwards.
TGAAGTGCCAGGCATGCAAGGCACGCCCGATGGTAAAGCCGGCACCCAGCACATGCGCTGCCAGCAACGGCATGCCCAGAAGCGTCGCGATGATCATCAGAACGAAAAACATCGGCATGTTCTCCACCGCATTGGCGTGGCCACGCATGATGCGGACCAGATGCTTGACGCCGCCATCGCCGATCGAGACCTTGTACTTGACGCGCAGGCGACCGGTTTCAATGCTGATCCAGATCAATACGATCATGTTGAGTGCCGCATAAATGCCGACAGCCGAAAGGGCTGGGGTCAAAGCTTGCATTGTTTGTCTCCATCAAATTGCTTTGCTTTCAAGTGATACACGCTGCTGTAGCAGTGACGCTGCGCGACACAAGCAAATTCGCTCCGGCCTTGGCAATGTAAGCAGCTGATCAACGGTGCTCTTCCTCGCTGGCAGCGATCAGGCGGCGGTTGAAATGGCTGAGCGCTTTGACCTGCTCGGCCCAGCCGATAATCTGCCTGGACTCGCCCTCGGTGACCACCGGCAAGCGCGTGTGACCGCCGGTATCAAAGACGCGCAACGCTGCTTCCAGTGTGTCGGTAGGCTTGAGTGTGACTGCTGGCTGGTCGGGGTCAAGATACTCCGGTTCGGCGCCATCCTCGGGCAGGGTCATGAAATCCATCACCCGTGCATTGCGCAAGACTGTCCGGTGCGGGCCGTCCTTGACGAACAGGCCGCGCATCTCCAGTTGCCACTGGAAATAGGAATGACCATGCAGCGCCTGAGCAATGCCGTGGGCAATGGCGACGGTGAGCAGCAAGGCGATCGACAGCGCGTAACCGCCGGTCAGCTCGAACACGATCACCGTGGTCGAAATCGGCGCACCAAGCACGGCGCCGGCCACAGCACCCATGCCGAGAATCGAATACAGCGCCTGGCTGGAGGCGAGTTCCGGAAACAAGCTGGCAGCGATAATGCCGAAAGCCCCGCCGGTCATGGCGCCGAGATAGAGCGCTGGTGAAAATATTCCGCCGCCAAACCGCGCCGCCAGCGTGACTGCGGTGGCAAGTGTTTTCATCACGATCAGCGTCAGCATCAGAGCAAGCGGCAATTGCCCCCAGAGCGCCAGGTCGGTGGTCTCGTAGCCGACGCCGAGAATTTGCGGGAAGGCGATGCCCATCAACCCGACAATCAATCCACCACACACCGGAAGCGCCCAGACCGGGATGGGTGAACGCCGCGCCAGAAAATCCGCGCCAAACAGAGCGAATTGGAACAGCACCGCGACAAAAGCACAAACGGCGCCCAGAAGCGCAAAGGCCGGAAACTCGTAATAGGAGGTGATCTGGTAAACCGGCACAATGAAAGAGGCCGTGTCGCCGAACCAGATGCGCGAGACGATCGCGCCGACGGAAGAGGAGATCACGATCGGTACGAAGGCGCGCATGGCGTAATGGCCGAGGATCACCTCATGCGCAAAAAGCACGCCGGCGATGGGCGCGTTGAAGCTGGCTGATATAGCCGAGGCGACACCGGCGGCCAGCAGCGTCCGGCGCGACCAGTCGGGCAGCAGAAACCGCCGGCCGACGGCGCTGGCCAGTGTCGCGCCCAGATGAATGACCGGGCCCTCGCGGCCCGCACTTGCGCCCGCGCCAAGCGAAAACGCAGTCGTCAGCGAACCAATGATACCCTCCCGCAGCCCCAGACGGCGGCCTGTCATTGCCCGCGCCTCGATCACATCGGCGACGCCTGCTGTGCGGCGCGAGGGAAGAAAACGGGTGATCACAAAGCCGACCACTATGCCTCCAATCAGCGGGCCGGCCAGGATCATGTACCACGGCGTATAACGGACTACCGTCAGCACCTGCTCGGTGGTGTCTCCGAGCCAGTAGAGCTGGGCCACGCCGATGAGCAACCGGAAACAGATGGCGGCACCGGCAACTGACAGACCGATAAACAGCGACAGTAGCCAGATGATCGGCTGCCGGTTGTCAAGATAGGCGCGGATGTTGGGCGTCACCCATTGTCGGATGAGGGAGGGCAGGGCGCGGAGAATTTCGAGCATGAATCAGTCAGTCCTGCTCGGTTGGCCGCGCTTTATCGCGATCGACCGGCCGGCCTGGTCGGGGCGCGGCAAGTCTTTGTGTGCCGCTGCCATTTCGGTGACATTGGCAAGGATGTCGTCGGGCATCGGCGTAACGCGCGGCCCGGTCATGTCGACATGCAGCTGCAGTGTCTCCGATGTTGCAGACAGCCAGCCGTCCACATGTCTGAGTTCCTGAAACAAAAGCACCCGTTTGGCGTCGAAATCGAGAATCTGCACGCTTGCGGTGACCATCGCATCGGGTTTGAGTTCGCGCAGGTAGCACACATGCGATTCGGCTGTGAAAAAGCTCAGGTTGCGTGCAGCCCGATAGCCGGGTCCGCAACCGATCAATTCGAAGGCATTATCGGCCGCCTCGTCAAACAGCACATTGTAATAGGCCATGTTGAGATGGCCGTTGAAATCCAGCCAAGCGGGATCCAGTCCGCGCGCGGGCGCGATCACTGGAGCATCAAACAACATGGCGTCTCCTTTTCGGTTTTCTCGGTCTCCGCATCGCAGTCGACAATGCAGAAATCATTCGGCGTCTGAATGCGTTACAGCTGTTTTGTGCGTCATTTGCGACGCGCGGCGCTGGAAAGCATGTCTGCGGCCTTGCCCGCACTGGACAAGTGCGCCGCAGTTTGCACATTACCTCATCAAACTGATGCGGCAAGCATTTGCCACCGATTGCGGTAAACGCGACTGACGGGAGAGTATCGAATGGGTGATGTCGAAACTGGCCTTCGCAACGAAGAGGGCATCGCCGCTGTTGTCGGCGTATTGCGCCAGCGGTTCGGCGACCAGGTGCAAACCGGCGAGGCGTTGCGGGGCCAGCATGCCCACACCACCACCTATATAAAAGCACAGTTGCCGGACGCCGTGGTGTTTCCCAATACCGCTGATGACATCAAGCTGATCGTGCGCGCTTGCGCTGACCACAAGGTTCCGATCATTCCGTTCGGCACCGGCAGTTCGCTTGAAGGCCAGGTCAATGCGCCCCATGGGGGCATTTCGATTGATATGGCGCGGCTCGACAAGGTGCTCGAGGTCAATGCCGAAGACCTTGATTGCACGGTTGAGCCGGGTGTGACACGCGAGCAACTGAATGCTTATCTGCGTGACACCGGTCTGTTTTTCCCCATTGATCCCGGTGCCAATGCCTCGATCGGTGGAATGACCGCAACCCGCGCCTCGGGCACCAATGCGGTGCGTTATGGCACCATGCGCGAAAATGTCATCGCGGTCACGGCGGTGACTGCCAACGGCGAGGAAATCCGCACCGCCCGCCGCGCCCGCAAATCCTCGGCCGGATACGATCTCACCCGGCTGTTTGTCGGCTCGGAGGGCACTCTGGGGGTTCTCACGTCCGTGACGCTGAAACTGCAGGGCATCCCGCAGGCAATCTCGGGCGGCGTCTGCCCTTTCCCGAGCGTCGAAGCCGCCTGTAACGCGGTGATCATGACCATCCAGATGGGCATCCCGGTTGCCCGTATCGAACTTCTCGACGCGCTTCAGATGAAAGCCTGCAACGCCTATTCGAACCTTTCCAATCCGGAAAGCCCGTCGCTGTTTCTGGAATTTCACGGCACCGAGGCGAGCGTTGCCGAGCAGGCTTCGATGTTTGCCGAGATCGCCGCCGACTGCGGTGGCGGGGAGTTCTTGTGGACCACTAACCCCGAACGCCGTACCGAATTGTGGAAGGCGCGCCACAACGCCTATTGGGCATCGCTGCTGCTCAGACCTGGCGCCAAGGGGCTTTCCACCGATGTCTGCGTGCCGATTTCGCGGCTCGCCGAATGTGTTGTGCAGACGCAGGAAGACATCGCTTCGTCCGGCCTTGTTGCGCCGATCGTCGGTCATGCCGGAGACGGCAATTTTCATGTGCTGGTGTTGATGGATACCGACGTTCCAGCAGAAGTGGCGGCAGCCGAAGCCTTCGTCGGACGGCTCAATGCGCGGGCGCTGGGGATGGATGGAACCTGCACCGGTGAACATGGTATAGGTCAGGGCAAGCGGCCTTATCTACCCCTTGAAATGGGAGAGAGCGTGTCCGTGATGCGGCAGATCAAACAGGCGCTTGATCCGATGAACATCATGAACCCGGGCAAGATTTTTCCATTCAACGGCTAAGACGTAACAGAGTGGTCATGCTGATCGCGGCGGAGGATTAAGAAACTGGTTCGTGTATTTGTCGGTCTTGGTGGATTGCTGGTGTTGGCGCTGTTTGCAGCGCTGATCGCTCCCTATTTTATTGACTGGAGCAGCTATCGGACCGCTTTTGAGGCCGAGGCGGGGCGCATTATTGGCCAGCCGGTGAAGGTTCGTGGCGAGGCCGATGCGCGGCTGTTGCCGTTCCCGTCAGTCACCTTCTCGGACGTCACCGTCGGTGACGAGGCACAACCGGCGATGACGGTCAGCAAATTCTCGATGGATGCTGAACTGGCACCGTTCCTCAGCGGCGAAGTGCGGATCTTCGATATGCGGGTGGAAGCTCCCCAGGCTGTCGTGCGGATTCTTGATGATGGCACGCTGGATTGGGCGCTCAAGCGCAAACCGACACCACCGGGGGATCTGGTGGTGCTTGAGCACGTCACCATCCAGAACGCCGATATCACCGTCATCGATGAGCAGAACGGGCGCACCCACCGCATTAAGAACGTTAATGCTCTGGTGTCCGCGAAATCACTATCCGGTCCGTGGTCCATTGAAGCCGAAGGCGAGATTGCCGGCCAGCGTGGCGGCGTGTCGATCTCCACTGGCATTGCCCAAAGCAATGGCGCCATCCGGATGCGCATGCGGCTGGCGCCTGATACCTGGCCGGTGCTTCTGGAGACGGAGGGCGAAGCGCGGATTGAAGGTGACAAACCGCACTATGATGGGCTTTTCACGTTCACCGCGCTGGCGGATACCGATGCGGGAGGCAGTGCGCCGGAACGGCCATTGATTGTGGCCAAGGGCGATTTTGCCGCCACCAATGAGCGTCTGACGATCCAGGAGTGGCGCGCGGAAATGGGAATGTCGGCTGATCCTTATGTGGTGACCGGACAGGCCACAGTCGACACCGGTCCTAATCCCGAATTCCTGCTGATCGCCGATGGCCAGCAAATCAACATGGACCAGATCGGCGACGAAACAGCCTCACCCGGCGACAGGGCTGTGGCTGTTCCTGCAGCAGAACGGCTGGCTGTGATCAATGCGCTGATAGACCGGCTGCCGCCACCGCCATTGCCAGGGCGTGTATCGCTCAATCTGCCGGCCATCGTTGCCGGAGACACGACATTGCGCGAAATCACGCTGGACGCCCGGCCCGATGGCGACGCCTGGCTGATCGACGGATTTTCCGCCAATCTGCCCGGACGCACAACCGTTGAGGCGCGCGGCCGGCTGGTGTCGGGCAAGGATGCCAGTTTCAACGGCACGCTGACCGTCGCCTCGACCCAGCCGTCGGGATTGGCCAACTGGCTTGTCGGAGATGTTGATCCTGTGATCCGGCGGCTTGGTGCTGCCGGTTTTTCCGCCAATGTCAGTCTGTCGCCGGCACTGCAGCGGTTCGAAACGCTGGAAGTCGCGGTCGGTCCCGCAATTCTCAAAGGCCGTTTGGAGCGCGAAGTGCCGGCCGAAGGACCACCGTCGCTCTCGGTGGAGCTATCCGGCGACACGCTCGATGTCGACGCGGTTCGGGCGCTGGCGCTGCTTGCGGGCGGCGAGACCAGTTCGGTGCGTCCGCTTGTCGATTACAACCTGGCTGCCCGGATCAAGGCCGACACTCTTACCGCTGGCGCTTATCGCCTCAACGGTTTTGAGACATCGCTGCTGTGGCGCGACAGCCGCTTGACGGTCGACAGTCTCAAATTCGCCGATTTCGGAGGCGCATCAGGCTCGTTTTCCGCATCGCTGCAAGGACCGGTGGCAAATCCCGGCGGAACGATCAGCGGTCAGCTCGGCGCTGCTGAAGCCAGCGGTCTGTTTGATCTGGCCGCGCAGGCGACCGGCGATCACCAGATTGTCCGCCGTCTTGCCGCCAACAGCTTTGCGTTCGACGCCTTGTCTGCCGATATCAATCTTGCCCTCGATCCGGAATCGGGACCGGATCTCACTGTCACCGGCACCGCCGGTGGCAGTACGTTCAGGATTCGTGCCGCAGGAACCGGTTTCATGCCTGGAGGCGATGGCCCGCGCACCATTGATGTTGCTGCGGACAACCCCGAGGCCTACCAGATTCTCGAACAGGCCGGTGTGGACGTTCTGCCGCTTGAAGGCGAGGGCCCGGCAGCATTGAGGTTGAACGTCTCTGGCGGAGACGATGACGGCGACCTCGAAATTGACGCAACGTTGACCTCGGGCGCTTCGATGGTCACCCTCAAGGGCAATGGAAGCATCCCGGCAAGTGAGGCGGCCACGGGTCTGTTCAATCTCGAAATCGACGCCGCCGATATCGAGCCTTTCGCCATCATGCTGGGTCAGTCACTACCGCAGTCTGGCGCAGGATTGCCGCTATCGATGACCGCGTTTCTGGCCATGAATGATCAGCAGGTGTTGCTGTCCGAGATCACCGGCAAGGCAGTAGACAACGGATTTTCGGGCGAGCTGGAGTTTGACCGTTCGGCCTCCGGAATAACCGGCACCGGCAGCTTGCGGTTCGACCGCATAGGCCTTGGCTGGCTGGGCGAAAAGGCTCTGGGCTCTCACTTGGCTGGCACGGATGGCGCAAGCTGGAGCGACGACCGGTTCCTGCCGCCTGCGCCCGGGCAGCCGGATATGACAATTGCCTTGCAAGCCGGCGAGTTTGATCTCGGGCGGGGTGGGACCGCGCAAAATCTGACGGCTGATCTGTCGACCGGCACGGGAACGATGGTTCTCGATCAGGCCGAAGCCGACTGGTTTGGCGGCCGTCTGGGCGGCACTCTGTCTCTGTCCAACACCGATGGAACGGTGTTCATGTCCGGCCGCATTTCGGCATCTGGATCCGATCTGGCTGCCCTTGATCGGGCGGTTCGCGGCTCTTCCGTACTGGCCGGCCGGGCCGGGGCCAGCGTCAGCCTGGAAGGTACCGGCAAATCCATCCGCGAACTGGTCACGTCACTGGCCGGGGGTGGAGAACTGCTGGTCGATGATCTGACGATATCCGGCCTCGATCCCGATGCTTTCCCCCGCATTCTCGGAGTGACCGATCGCGAAGGATTTGAAATTGAGGTCGAACCGGTGACCGAAATGATTGCCGGGTTGATGCCCGGTGGCGAATTGGGCGCAGAGTCGCTGCGTCTGCCTTTCACCCTGACCGGTGGAATCATTCGGTTTTCCAACGCCGAAATCCAGGATGACCAGACCCGTCTGGCTGGTGATGCCCGCGTCGACCTGACCGACCTTCATCTCGATGCGAATTGGCGGATGACCTTCGAGCCCGGCGTTGAGGCGATCGCCGGCGCAGACCCATCTGTGGTGTTCGGTATTGGCGGCCTTCTGGTTGACCCGGCAGTGTCCATCGACGCCAGCCAGATGACCACCTATCTCTCGATGCGGAATTTTGAACGGGAACGGCGCAAGGTCGAACTGCTGCAGGCCGGAGTTGTTGAAAAGCAGCGGCTCAGGCGCGAAATCGCACTTCTGACCGAACGCGCCAGCCAGCGTGAGGCCGCAGAACGGGCGCGGGTCGAAGCCGAGGAGGCGGCGCGGCTGCAAGCCGAAGAATCAGCACGCCTGGCCGAAGAAGCAAGGCTGCAGCAGGAGGCCGAGGCCAAGATTGCTGCGGAGGCTGCGCGAGAAGCTGAGATTGCGGCCGCCAAACTTGCAGCGGAAGAAGCAGAGAAAATTCGAAAGGCGGAAGCGGCTGCCGCAAAGTTGGCGGCGGAAGAAGCCGAGAAAGCCCGCATTGCCGAAGAGAAGGCCGCGGCCTTGCGCGCGGCGGAAGAAGCCAAGCGGGTTGCCGAAGAAGCCCGCCAGGCGCGTGAGGCAGAGGCCGCTGCAGCCGCAGCAAAGTTGGCGGAAGACCTGGCTGCGGAATTGGCCGAAAAACAAGCGGAACAAGTCCGCTTCGCTGAAGTGAAAGCCGCAGCGGAACGTCAGGCAGCAGCTGAAGCCGCTGAACAGAAAGCAGCTGCAGAGCGCCAGGCAGCCGCGGAAGCCGCTGAACAGAAAGCCGCAGCGGAGCGTCAGGCGGCAGCGGAAGTCGCTGAATTGCAAGCGGCTGCCGAACGCCAAGCCGCAGCTGATGAAGCTGAATTGAAAGCCATTATAGAACGCCAGGCGGCATCGGAAGCGGCCAGGGCGGACGAGATGGAGGCTGCGGCCAGGGCAAAGCAGAATGAGGTGGCCGCTGCAGAGGCAGTCGAGCCGCAGACGCCAGCCGAGCCGGTTTCGGAAACGGCGGATCCACGCGTGCAATGGGTTGAAGACCACCAGGACAATGCCTGTTTTCAAGTCCGGTTGGTGTCAAAAACGCCCGACAGCATGGCGCTGGAAGGAATGGGCGACAAGGTCGAAGCCTTCCAGATCTTCTACAATCACTTCAAGTCTGCCTTCGGTTTCGAGCCTGACCTTCAGGTCAGACTGCTGTCCAGCGCACAATGTCCACTGCCCGATTTTCTCGAGCAGTCGGCGATTTCCGGCAAGTCCGAGCTGGCTCTGACGTTGGACAATGATCGCATCAACAGCGGTGAAACATTGCGCGGCGTGCTCACCGGCGCGTCCAGCAGCACCGCCGTCTTCTATTTGATCGACAGCGATGGCTTCTGCTACCGGATTGACCAGTTCGTCAAGCGATCCGGCGGTCAGGCGGTATTCGAAATCAAGCTGGTGGAAATGACTGAAAGAAAGGCTGATTTACAGGCCATTCTGGTGGTTTCGGGCAATGATCGCTTCCTTGCCTCGGTGCCGGAAGATGTCGAACTGGCGGCCACGCTTTTGCCCAAACTGGCCCGGGCAGCTCAGACCAGTGGTGAGGCCATCGACCACGCCTATGCCTTCTTCAATTTTGCTGCTGGTGGACAATAAGCCACCGCGCTTTTGAGCTCTGGTCCTAGGCCGATCGCTCTTCGCATACCCCCTGCTTTTCTCCACCATGGAACCCATGCCGGTCTCAATCGTTGAACCATTGACGGGATAGTTGGGGGCGCTGAAGCGATCTTCCAGACCCGGCTAACGCAGTGGGAGGGAGTAATGGCAGCGCGACCGATATGGAAAGGACAATTGCGGTTGTCCCTGGTGTCGATTCCCGTGGAAATGTATTCCGCCACCAAGACAGGTGCGCGCATCAGTTTCAGGCAGATTCACGGACCATCGGGAAAGCCGGTCCGCTACGAGAAGACTGTGCCCGGTGTTGGCCCGGTTGATGCCGACGATATCATGAAGGGGTTTGAATATGAGAAGGATCAGTATCTGCTGATCGATCCCGACGACGTTGATGACATCAAGCTCGAAACCAAGAAAACCCTTGAGCTGGTTCAGTTCGTTGACGCCTGCGAAATATCCCCGCTCTATTTCAACAAGCCTTATTACCTTGTGCCTACCGACGATCTTGCCGAAGATGCCTACCGGGTCGTTCGCGACGCCTTGCGCGAAACCAAGATGATCGGGCTGGGGCAGGTGACCATGCGCGGCAAGGAATATCTGGCTGCGGTCAAGCCCAGCGGCGATGGTCTGCTGCTCGAAACCCTGCATTATGCGGACGAGATCCGCGATGCCGATCCGCTGTTTTCCGAAATCGAGGACGACACCGCCGACGAGGATCTGCTCGACGTTGCCAAATCGCTGATCAAGCGCAAGACGGCTGCCTTCAAGGCTGACGCTTTCAAGGACAATTACACCGCAGCACTCAGGGATCTGATCGACCGCAAGACCAAAAGCAAATCAACCAAGCGGGTCCAGACCGATGACACCAGCAGCGACAGCGGCGGTGGCGGCAATGTGATCGATCTGATGGCGGCGCTGAAGCAGAGCCTTGCCAAAGCCGAGGGTGGCAAGGCCTCCACCGGATCCGGCAAGAAATCACCCACGCGCTCAACCAAATCAACGGCCAGCGGCAAGAAGGCCTCGGCCAGAAAGAAATCTGCCTGATGGCGGTGTCTGCCAAAAGACTTGCTGACTATGCAGCCAAGCGCGACTTTTCCAAAACCGCCGAGCCAAGCGGCGACAGCCCGCCCAAGACCTCCGGTCGGCCGGTCTTTGTCGTGCAGAAACATGACGCGCGCCGACTGCATTATGATTTCCGGCTGGAATGGGACGGCGTGCTGCTCAGCTGGGCCGTCACCAAGGGGCCAAGCGCCGATCCATCGGTCAAACGGCTGGCGGTTCGCACCGAGGACCATCCGCTCGATTATGGCAGTTTCGAAGGCACCATTCCGGCCAAGCAATATGGCGCCGGCACGGTGATGCTGTGGGATCAGGGCTGGTGGCAGCCGCAAGATGATTTCGCCGAAGGCCTGAAGTCAGGAAAACTGAAATTCGTTCTGCATGGTCAGAGAATGCAGGGCAAGTGGACCTTGGTGCGCATGCACACGAAGGAAAAGCGCGAGAACTGGCTGCTCATCAAGGAACACGATTCGCTCGAAGAGGACACCGAAGACGGCCTCATTGAACGCTATGACACCAGCATCGCAACCGGGCGCAGCATGGTTGACATCGCGGCCGGCAAAGCTGCTGCCAAACCTAAGCCGAAGAAACCCAGCAAGGCGAAGGCCAAGCCCGGATTCAACCTGGCCACGCCAAAATTCCGCAAGCCGCAGCTTGCCAAGCTTTCCGATCATGTTCCCGAGGGCGATGACTGGCTGCACGAAACCAAGTTCGACGGCTATCGCTGCCTGGCGGCACTGGGAAAGGGCGGGACCAAACTCTACACCCGCTCCGGGCTGGACTGGACAGACCGCTATGCCGGACTGGACGAGGCCTTTGCCGAGCTCGATTGCCGCAGTGCCCTGATCGACGGCGAGGTGGTGTCCGTCAGCAATGGCAAGGGCTCGAATTTCTCCGCGCTTCAGCGCGATCTGGAGCAGGGGAGGCCGGTTATCTTCATGGCCTTCGACCTGCTTGAGCTTGATGGCGAAAAACTCGACAAGCGCCCGCTGATCGAGCGCAAGGAGGCACTGGCGTCGCTGCTTGCAGAACAATCCAAGGACACACCGATCCGCTACTCGGAACATGTGGTCGGGCACGGTCCGGAAGTGTTCAAGGCGATCGAGAAAGCGGGCGGCGAGGGGATCATCTCCAAGGCGTGTGACAGCGTTTATGCGGGAAGCCGAAGCGGCAGCTGGTTGAAGATCAAGACCAGGCTGCGCCAGGAATTCATTGTTGGCGGCTATTCGCCGTCGCAAGCCAAGGGCCGGCCGTTTGCATCGCTGCTGGTTGGTTCGCTCGAAAATGGAGTTCTGCGTTACCGCGGACGTGTTGGCGGCGGCCTGGGTGAACGCGATCTCGACAAGCTGTCATCCCTGATGGGAACGCGCACGCGCCAGACGAGCCCGTTCGACGAAGTGCCTGCCGACATTGCCCGGGCCGCACATTGGCTCACCCCCGATCTGGTGATCGAGGTCGATTATGCCGAACTGACTGATCAGGGCAGTATCCGCCACGGTATTTTCCGTGGCGTCCGCGAAGACAAGGAGGCCTCCATGGTCAAGCTCGAAAAACCGGACATGCCGAAAGAACCGGCCACCTCGGAACATGAGGACGGGAGTTTCCTCGGAGTGCGGATCAGCCATCCAGACCGGGTGGTGTTTGCTGATAACGGTTACACCAAGGGCGACGTCGCAAGCTATTACGCCAAGGCAGCAGAGCGGATGCTGGGCTTTGCCGGCAACCGGCCAGTCTCGCTGCTGCGCTGCCCGGACGGAACCGATGGCGATTGCTTCTTCCAGAAACATGCCGGCCAGGGCTTTCCCGATGGCATCGGCAGTGTCGATATCGAGGAAAGTTCGGGCAAGACCGAGCCCTATATGGTGATCGAGAAACCGGAGGGATTCGTTGCCGCAGCACAGATGGGCTCGATCGAGTTTCACATCTGGGGATCACGCACCGATGCGCTGGAAAAGCCCGACCGTCTCGTCTTCGATCTAGACCCCGACGAAGGACTGGATTTTGCCGAGGTCAAGACCGCTGCCAAACAGCTCAGAAAGATGCTCGCCGAAATCGGCCTCGACAGTCTGCCAATGGTCACCGGCGGCAAGGGCGTTCATGTGATCGTGCCGTTGCGGCGCATTGCCGAATGGGAGACGGTGGCCTTTTTCGCCCGCACCATCGCCACCCATCTCGCAGAGCGCCATCCCGACCGCTATGTCGCGACGATGTCGAAGGCCAAGCGCAAGGGCAAGATCTTCATCGACTGGTTACGCAATGAGCGCGGCGCAACGGCGGTCGCGCCCTATTCAATCCGCGCCCGCCAAGGTGCACCGGTGGCAATCCCAGTGACATGGCCGCAACTTGCGCGGCTGTCATCGGCAAACTCATTCGAAATCCCCAAGGCGCTCAAACGTCTGGATCTCCCCTGTCCACTGCAAGCGATGGCCGCAAGCCAATCAATCTCGCATTCTGTTGTCGAGGCTCTGGAAAAACTGATCAATCGATAGGATGCCGACAACGCCAACCTATGCGTCAATCGTCGTCATGACCTGAAGTTGGTTCACCAGAGGCGCCCATCGCCCAGTCAAGCACCGCCACGCGGATCGCCGAGGACAGGTTGACCGGCGCGTCGTGGGCACTGTCGATTTCGGCAATCAGTGCAGCCAGCGCCATGCCGCGCTCATCCGCCATGCGTTTGAGCCCGTCCATGAAGGCGTCTTCGAGCGTGATGCTGGTCCGATGCCCGCGAATGCTGACAGAGTGTTTGCGGATCTGTCCGCCTGGCGCAGGCAACGGCACTTTCAGGTGCCGCTGTCGCCGGGCTCGCGGCGCGAAGCCTCGTGCTCGCGTGTGGCTTTGTCATTGCGGGCGCGGGCCAGCTCGCGCTCGGCCTTGCTGCGGCCGTGCTCGAAACGGTTTCGCTCCGCGTCCGCTTCCTTGGCGGTGCGGTCGCGGCGTTTGCGGGCCATGCGCAGATTGACGACGTCACCGCTCATCCGACAGGTCCGTCAGCTCTTCTTGCGGAAAGAATCAAGCGAGACGACATCTGCACCGGGCTTTTTCTCGGCTCCGTCTTCGCCTGCCACAGCTTCACCGTCGGCGGCTTCTGCCGCGTCTGTCTTCTCGGTTTTGGCCGCAGGCTCGACGAGCCGTTCGATTGTACCGGCCAGTTCAACGCGGCCGTCTTCGTCAGCTTCGCCGCCATCATTGGCCGCGTTTTCGAGTGCAGTGTCGAATTCCAGTTCGAAATTGACCGACGGATCATAAAACCCGCGCACGGCGGCAAACGGCACCACCAGCTTCTCGGGTTTGTCAGAGAACGACAGGCCGATCTCGAACAGCGATTCGGTGACCTTCATTTCCCAGAACTGATGCTGCACCACGATGGTCATCTGTTCCGGATAGCGTTCCTTGAGCGCGGTGGAGATCCGCACGCCAGGCGCTTCGGTCAGGAAGGTGATGAAGAAATGATGGTCGCCCGGCAGGTAACCGGTGGCCGCCACTTCGGACAGCACCTTGCGGATCACGCCGCGCAAGGCGTCCTGGGCAAGGATGTCATATCGAATGTGGTCTTGCGGCATCAGCGCGGTCTTTCCTGTCTGGGTTCCCGGAGTTTGAAGCAAACTCCTGTTTACGAATGCGATCAACGCCCCCGATTCACTGTCTTTATAACCGGAAAGGCAGTGACCTTGAAAGCGGTGTTGCGGGATAAAGCTTCACGGCAGCAATGATCGTGCGGAATTCCGGGGATTTCAACGCAAATACGTCATTTCAATGGGCGGTAACGCCCTTTGCCTCATGCATTGGAGATGTGGTCTGTGGTGACCACAGCTACGGTATTGCCGATTTTGAACTAAAAAGGTCTGTCGCCGGGCTACCGCAGTCTTGAAAAAAAGTGGAGGTTTCTGTTGCCAGGTACCTCCGAACCCCGCCCAGAAGTGCGACCCTCTAGGACTTGATTTGAAGTGTCACACCGCAATTAAGCAGCGAGACGAGCTTCCGCATAGTTGTCATTTGCAACTACAAGTTTAGCCCGATAACGGTGGTACAATACCGAACAAAAAGTCGCTCTTTACACCCTCGTCGATCCTGTTTCGCCCCCATCATCATCCGGCCGTTTGGCCGTCTCGGCATAGTCGCCGGATCATGGTGGAGGCGCCGGGTACCGCCCCCGGGTCCGAATGGTTTATTTCAACGCTCGTTTATTGTCATATCTGCTTGCGCAGCATCCCCAATATAGGGTCAGCAGCTGACAATGAAAAGGGCTTGAGCAGTCTGTGGTCAATAAAACGCTATTGACAGTGCTAACGCCAGCGCGAAACATGCGGCGATTGCCATGCCATCGGGGTGAAGCTCTGGTCTTGCCGGGCTCCGGGACAAAATGAGGATAAGGGGAATTCCATGACTGACTACGCATCCGATGTAAAAAAATATGATGCCGGCGCCTCCGATGAGATCATCGGCAAGATCGTCAGGCACCTCGGCATCGCGCTGAGAAGCCGCGATGCGTCGATGGTTGCCTGTTCTGATCCAAAGGAACTGGGCCGTGTCGTCGAAAAATGGTGCGGCAAGAAGCTCGGCGTGAGCGGCGCCACTGCTGAAGATGCGGTTGCAGCGGTCTGCGAGATGATGAAGGCCGACAATTCCAAGGCCCGCGTCACATTCTATTATCTGGTGGCCAAGCAACTCGGCAAACTCGGTTCGTTGTAAGATCAGTCCAAGCCTGAATCATAAAAGTCCCGCCCTTGCTGAGACAGTTCGGGCGGGTTTTTTGTTTAATTGGTGCCTTCAAGGCCTTCGACCGGCGTGCAGGGGTACATGTCTGCAAACAGGAAATCCGGGATTTCCACACTGAAGTGATCGGGACGAACACCGAGGCCCAATACGACTCGAGCGGAGACCTTTTCACCTTTGATCATGCATGTGCTGTCAATGGCATCAAGGCCGGATCCGGCACCAGGGACCCTCGTTTCGAGAACGCACTGGAAGTCAGTCCCGGAGATGCTGGTCGGCGACCAATTGATCAGGTCTCCCGATTTGCAGCCGCCGGCTGTCTTCGCATAGGTCGTGTACTGATCGCGGCTGTCGAACAGTTCGTCGCTCTGAGCCAGTGCAGGCAGCGCAACCGCAGTTGCCAGGATGGTTCCTGACAGGAGGGTAAAGGCGCGGATCGTTGAGTATCGTGTCATGTCTGTTCCCAATCAAGTAATGTTAAGTTTCAAATCAATCGCACGACGCGTCAGTGGCACGGTGCTTGAAAGCTTCGCCGTTACCGTAGTCGCATCACTAAAATTATTCTGGCTCGCGGCGAAAAATTGCTTTTATTCCATGGACTTCTCCGGAGGTGCAGCCGGACCGTAGGCGGGATGGCTTGCCGTTGCAAACCGCGCGGAGATGGCATGACGGTTTAATCGAATGTTCCGACTGAGTTGAAGTGGCGGATAAGCGCCGTAATCGCTGGATTGGCCGGCTGGGCTGTTGCAGCAAGCGAGTGCTGCTCGTCTGAGCCAGGCCATCGTCCCCGTCTTTTCTCCGGCCCGTTCCGGTGATAAACTGAAATCGGTTTGACGGAGCGCACCCTGATGTCTTCAAAAAGCGTGACAGTCCTCATCGGCACCACCAAGGGTGCCTTTCGCATCAACGCTGGCAAAGATCGCGATGGCTGGTCTGTCACCGGGCCGTTCTGCGATGGCTGGCCGATCAATCACATGATTGGCGATCCGGTGACCGGCACGATCTGGGCCGCGGGCGGCGGTGACTGGCACGGCGCCGGGGTCTGGCGTTCCGGCGATGGCGGCGAGAACTGGACCGTCACCCGCCTGACCAGGGGCAGGATGGACGATTGGGCCGCCAACGACCCGGACTTTGCCGCCATGATCAACTGGACTGATGAGCCATTGCCGTTCGCGGACGGCTTTTCGCAGATCTGGTCGGTCGGCTATGCGCACGGTACACTCTATGCAGGGACCAAGCCGGCCAGTCTCTTGGCCAGCGATGATGGCGGTGAAACCTGGGAGAGGGTGCAAGGCCTGACCGACCATCCATCCTCCGACAGCTGGAACCCCGGCGCCGCCGGTCTGGTGTTGCACACCATTGTTTCAGATCCCTCCGATCCGAAAAAACTCTGGGTCGGCATCTCGGCCGCAGGTGTCTTTGCCACCGAAGATGGCGGTGCGACCTGGGAGCGCCGCAACCGGCTTTCCAATGCAGACAGTTGCGCGCATCACGACCATCCGGCTGCTCCACGCGACGGTGAAATCGGCCACTGCGTCCACAACATGATGCGCGCGCCGGGCACCGCCGATCTGCTCTATCAGCAAAACCACCACGGGGTCTGGCGCTCGGTTGATGGCGGCCGCAACTGGGACGATATTACCGCTGGACTGCCTTCCACCTTCGGTTTCCCGATCCGGGTGCATCCGCGCGACCCCGACACGATCTGGACGCTGCCACTCAATGGCGACAGCGCTGGCCGGTTTCCGCCTGATGCGGCCGCCGCGGTCAGGCGCACGCAGGATGGTGGCGAAAGCTGGCAGGATTTGCGCCAAGGATTGCCCCAGAAAAGCTGCTATTTCACCGTTTTGCGCCAAGCCATGGCAGGCGACGCACGCGATCCGGCCGGCATCTATTTCGGCACCAACAGCGGTTCGGTTTTCGCCAGCCTTGATGAAGGCGACAGCTGGGAAGAGATCGCCCGGCACCTGCCGACGATTCTGGCCGTTGAGGTTCTCGATCGCGCTTAAGCAGCGGGGATAACCGGAAGCTGGCGTTTAAGCGGATGCCCAAACCGGTTAGGGTTGCGGCTCCTCGAATCATCAAGCGGCGGCCATGCAGCAATATCACGACCTATTACGCCTTGTTCTCGACCAGGGGTTTGACCGCGACGACCGCACCGGCACCGGCACGCGCAGTCTGTTCGGCCACCAGATGCGGTTCGATCTGGCGGCGGGTTTTCCGGCGTTGACCACCAAGAAACTGCACCTCCGCTCGATCATCCACGAACTGCTGTGGTTTTTGAAAGGCGACACCAACATCGCCTATCTCAAGGCCAACGGTGTTTCGATCTGGGATGAATGGGCCGACGAGAACGGCGATCTTGGGCCGGTCTACGGCGCGCAATGGCGATCCTGGCCGGTACAGGATGGCACCACGATCGACCAGATCGCCGGCGTGCTGAAACAGATCAAGGCCAACCCGTCATCGCGTCGGCTCATCGTTTCGGCCTGGAACCCTGCGGAAGTCGACCAGATGGCGCTGCCGCCATGCCACTGCCTGTTCCAGTTCTATGTCGCCGACGGCAAACTGTCCTGTCAGCTCTATCAGCGTTCCGCCGATATTTTCCTGGGCGTACCGTTCAACATCGCCTCCTACGCGCTGCTGACCATGATGGTAGCGCAGGTCACCGGCCTCAAGCCGGGCGATTTCGTTCACACTCTGGGTGACGCGCATATCTACAAGAATCATTTTGACCAGGCTGATCTTCTGTTGAGCCGGAAGCCGAAGGCTCTGCCGGTGATGCGGATCAATCCCGATGTCAGCGATCTGTTCGCCTTTGCCTATGAGGATTTCAAGCTCGAAGGCTACGACCCGCATCCGGCCATTTCAGCTCCGATCGCGGTGTGATCATGATGATGACAAACGAGCAACCCGATGTGAAAATTGTCCTGGTCGCCGCTCATGCCCGCAACGGCGTGATCGGCCGTGACGGCGATATGCCCTGGCGGTTGCCGTCTGATCTGAAACATTTCAAAGCCGTGACCCTGGGGACTCCAGTGATCATGGGACGCAAGACCTATCTCTCGATTGGAAGGCCGCTGCCCGGTCGCGCCAATATTGTGGTCTCGCGATCAGGCTTTTCGGCCGATGGCGTGCAAACCGTGGACAGCGTGGAGGCCGCACTGGAACTGGCGCGCGACCATGCCCGCAACGCGGGCGGCAGCCAGGTCTCTGTGATCGGCGGCGGTGAAATCTATGCGCAGGCTATTGGCCTGGCCGATGAACTCTGTCTCACAGAGGTCGATGCAGAGATCGACGGCGATACGGTGTTTCCGGCGATTGATTCGAACCAGTGGCAAAAGGTCAGCCTGTCGGATCCGGTGCAGTCAGAAAAAGACAGCCATCCCGTCCGCTTTGCCCTCTGGCAGCGGCGAGAGCGATAATTCGACCGGAATAATGGCTAAACTGGGCCCGATTGTACAATGCCGCGTTGAAAGCGGCCGGTACGATACCTATAACGAGGACAGCGTGCGCGTTCTGGTGGAAATCCACCGGGGCGCGCCATAACACGGTTCGAAAAGAGGTATTGATGCCCTGGAGTAATCAAAACGGAGGCGGCGGCGGTCCATGGGGCGGCGGCGGAGATAACAATCAGGGACCATGGGGCAAGGGTCCTCAACCGCCACGCAATGGCGGCAACCCACCCGATCTTGAAGAATTGATCCGGCGCGGCCAGGACAAGCTGCGCCAGGTGCTTCCCGGCGGCGGCGGTGGCCCCGGTTCGGGCAGCAACAAGGCAATCATCGGTCTGGTCATTTTAGGATTGGCCGGCCTTTGGCTGATGCAGTCGGTCTACACGGTCCAGCCGGACGAGCGCGGCGTTGAACTGCGCTTCGGCAAGCCCAAGGACGAAGTTTCCCAGCCTGGCCTGCACATGATTTTCTGGCCCTTCGAAACGGTCGAACTGGCCCGGATCGTCGAGCGCGAAATGGACACCGGCGGTTCTTCCCGCACAGGTTCCAGCGACGGCTTGATGCTGTCCGGCGATCAGAACATCGTCGATGTCGAATTCAAGGTGCTCTATGCCGTTCAGGATCCCAAGGCGTTCCTGTTCAATGTTGCACGTCCTGAAGACACGCTGCGCCAGGTTGCCGAAAGCGCCATGCGCGAAGTTGTTGGCCGCAGGCCGGCGCAGGACATTTTCCGCGACAATCGTGAAGTGATTGCAACGGAAGTCCAGACCATCATGCAAACCGTTATGGACGCTTTCCCGTCAGGCATCGTGGTCAACCAGGTCTCGATCGAAGACGCCGCACCGCCGCGCGAAGTGGCTGATGCCTTTGACGAGGTGCAGCGCGCCGAGCAGGACGAAGACCGTTTCGTTGAGGAATCCAACCAGTACGCCAACCAGAAACTTGGTCAGGCTCGTGGTGAAGGCGCCCAGCGCCGTGAAGAAGCCTCTGCTTACAAGGATCGCGTCGTCAATGAGGCGACCGGTGAAGCAGGCCGCTTCCTTTCGGTCTATGCGGAATATGCCAAGGCACCGGACGTGACCCGGTCACGGCTCTATCTCGAAACCCTTGAAAAGGTCCTCGGCGGATCTGACAAGGTCATCATCGGTCAGGATGGCAACGGCTCCGGCGTCGTGCCCTATCTGCCCCTGCCTGAAGTCCGCAAGAATGCAGGAGGCACCAACTAATGGGTAATCGTCTTCCAATTATCATCGGTCTTCTGGCCGTCGTCGCCTTTCTCGTCTGGTCGTCGCTGTTTGTCGTCAACGAACGTCAGCAGGCAATCGTCGTCCGCTTCGGTGAGATTCAGAGTGTGAAGACCGAACCCGGTCTTTACTTCAAACTGCCGTTTGCCTTCATCGAGGCCGACACGGTGCAATATGTCGAGGACCGGGCCTTGCGCTTCGACCTCGAAAACATCCGTGTGCAGGTCTCGGGCGGCAAGTTCTACGAAGTCGACGCATTCGTGCTCTACAGGATCGCCAATGCAGAGGTCTTCCGTCAAACTGTCTCCGGCGATCTGGTGGCTGTCGAATCCCGGCTCCGGACTCGTCTGAACTCGGCTCTGCGTACCGTTTACGGTCTGCGCGGGTTTGAGGCAGCATTGTCGGAAGAACGTACTTCGATGATGCGTGAAGTGCGCGATCAGCTTCGTCCCGAAGCCACATCGCTCGGTTTGCAGATCGACGACGTGCGTATCCGCCGCACCGATCTCACTCAGGAAGTCTCGCAGCAGACCTTTGAACGGATGAAGGCTGAACGTCTGGCCGAAGCCGAACTGATCCGTGCACGAGGCAACGAAGCAGCACAGCGTATTCGCGCTATCGCCGACCGTCAGGTTGTCGAGATAGTGTCTGAAGCCGCGCGTGATGCCGAACTGATCCGGGGTGAAGGCGACGGTGAACGTAACCGCATCTTCGCCGAGGCATTTTCGAAAGACGCGGAATTCTTTGAATTCTACCGTTCGATGAACGCCTACAGCGAAGCGCTTGCCGACACCGGCACCACCATGGTGCTGTCGCCGACATCCGAGTTCTTCCGCTATTTCAACAACAGTGCTGCCGACGTGAAGCCAGCCGCTCCAGCGGTGGCTCCTGCTGTTCCGGCCAACTGATTGAAGGGTGATCGCCAGTGAGCACGATCTTTCTGGCGATTGGACTTGTACTGGTTGTGGAGGGGCTGGCCTATGCGCTGGCCCCTTCCTTTATCCGCCGCATGGCGGAAGAATTGCCCAAGCTTGCGGATGAGTATCTGCGCATCTTCGGAGTTGCCGCGCTCGCGATCGGGGTCGGGCTCGTCTATCTGGCTCAGCATCTGTAAATTGCGCCGATGCGCCATGACGCAAGTGTGACTGGACGTGCCGGAACAGCGCCATAAATTGTGATCACTGCCAATGGGCATTGTCGTTCAAGGAGACCGTCTTGATGAGGAATTTTCGCTTTCGCGCAGTCACAATGGCCTTCGCCGCAGCCATGATGATGGCATCGCCGGGCCTGGTGCCAGCTTATTCACAATCCAATTCCGGGCCTGCCTCTGTGGCGGATCTCGCCGAGGGTCTGCTGGATGCGGTGGTCAATATTTCGACGTCGCAGAACGTAGCCAGCAACAAGGCCCAACCTCGGATGAGGGCCCCTGACGGTTCTCCCTTCCAGGATTTTTTCGACGAGTATTTTGGGGATCGCGAACAGGGCGGACCGACCAACAGGAAAGTGTCCTCACTGGGATCCGGCTTCGTCATTGATGCCGAAAACGGCATCATCGTTACCAACAATCACGTCATCGAAGGTGCCGATGAAATTGAAATCAATTTCGCTGACGGTTCCAAACTCCCGGCCGAACTGGTTGGCGCCGACACCAAAACCGATCTCGCGGTGTTGAAGGTCAAGCCGCTCAAGCCGTTGACCGAAGTGCCCTTTGGCAACTCCGGCACCATGCGCATCGGCGACTGGGTGATGGCCATCGGCAATCCCTTCGGTCTCGGCGGCACGGTGACGGTCGGCATCATCTCGGCGCGCGGCCGTGACATAAATTCCGGCCCCTATGACAATTTCATCCAGACAGATGCCGCCATCAACCGCGGCAACTCCGGCGGTCCGTTGTTCAACATGACCGGCGAAGTCATTGGCATCAATACCGCAATCATTTCGCCGTCCGGTGGTTCCATCGGTATTGGTTTTGCGGTGCCGACCGAACTTGCCCTCAATGTCATCAACCAGCTCCGCGAATTCGGCGAAACCCGGCGTGGCTGGCTCGGCGTCCGCATCCAGCCGGTTACCGATGATATCGCCGAAAGTCTCGGCATGGCTGAAGCCAGGGGTGCTTTGGTCGCTGGCGTCATTCGTGACGGACCTGTCGATGATGGCTCGATTGAAGCCGGTGACGTGATCATCCGTTTCGATGGCAAGGAAATCGATGTCATGCGCGATCTGCCGCGCGTCGTTGCCGAAAGCCCGGTCGGAGAGGCTGTCGATGTTGTGGTCATTCGCAAGGGCGAAGAGCAGACCATCAAGGTGACATTGGGACGGCTGGAAGATGGCGAGCAACTGGCAAACGCCGAGACCGGCGACGATGGTGATACGGATGTTCCCGATGCAGCACCCGCAGCCATCGTGACCCTCGGTATGACGCTCGCCGAACTGACCGACGATATCCGCGAGCAATTTGGCATCGCAGGCGATGTTGAAGGCGTGGTCATCACCGAAGTTGAGGCCGATTCCGCTGCCGCCGAAAAGCGCATCGAACCCGGCGATGTCATTGCCGAAATCGCCCAGGAAGAGGTGACGACACCGCAAGATGTGGTCGATCGCATTGCCGCGCTCAAGCAGGACGGCCGCCGCAACGCTCTTTTGATGCTGGCCGGACGCACCGGCGAATTGCGCTTTGTCACAGTGCGCATGGACTGATCCGGTCGCGCTCAAGCGATTGAAAACAATCAGGCGGCTTTCGGGCCGCCTTTTTTGTCTCTGTGGCTGACTTGGTTTCAGGGCCGGGGATCGGTTGCGTGCATCTGGTAGATGACATGGCGTTTGAGATGCGGCATCTCATCGGGGACGCCGGGATGGTCAAAATCCAGATCAGGCCGTGCGGTCATCCCGATACGCCGCATCACCGCAATAGATGGCTGGTTGTCTGCGACGGCGAAGGCTGAGATGTGATCAAGCCCGATCTCGTCAAACCCGTGCGCAAGCAGTGCGCGGGCGGCTTCGCTGGCCAATCCCTTGCCCCAGGCTTCCGGGACATAGCGCCAGCCGATCTCAACGCCGGGGCAAATTGCCTCCTCGTCCTCGTCGCGGATCTTCGCAAGTCCGGTAAAACCGATTGGCTTGCCGCTGACGCGATCTTCCGCGAGTGCCCAGCCAAACCCGTTGGAGGAGGCTTGGGCACGCAACCTGTCCAACACCTCGTCCGCCTCTGCGCGACTGCGGCGGAATGGGAAATATTTCAGAATTTCGTCTTCGGAATTCATCCGGTGAAAGAAGCTGCGATCTGCTTCGGTATCTTCCCAGTGCCGAATTCGCTGGCGATCGGTGATCAGCAGGCTGCCGATTTTCATGACGTCACGAAATCGCTTCGGCGGTAGCCTTGCAGATACAAGAGCGCCGTCAGATCGCCATGGTCGATGCGTATATCGGCCTGGGCCGCGACCGACGGCTTGGCGTGCAGCGCAACGCCCGTGCCGGCGCAGGAAAGCATGCCGAGATCATTGGCGCCGTCGCCCACAGCAATCGCGTCAGTCGGATCGAGCCCCAGACGGGCCGCAATGTCCTCCAGCGCATCGACTTTCGCCTGCTTGCCGAGGATCGGCTCGCGCACGGTGCCACTGAGCACGCCATTGTCGCTTTCGAGAATGTTGGCGCGGTTTTCATCAAACCCCAGCTTGGCGGCAACTTCAGACGTAAACGAGGTGAAGCCACCCGACACCAGGGCTGTGTAGTGGCCATTGGCGCGCATGGTTGCGACCAGTTCGCGGCCCCCCGGCGTCAGTGTGATGCGGCTATCAATCACCTTGGCAATGACACCGACTGGCAGGCCTTTGAGCAGGCCGACCCGCTCCCTCAGCGCCGGCTCGAAGGCGATCTCGCCGTTCATCGCCCGCGCGGTGATCGCGGAAACCTTGTCCTTCAATCCGACTTCGGCTGCGAGCTCGTCAATGCACTCCTGGCCGATCATGGTGGAATCCATGTCTGCGATGAGGATTTTCTTGCGCCGGGTTTCGGCAATCTGAACCGCAACATCCACCGGCAGGTCGCCGATGACGGCCCTGAGGAGGGCAAGCGTTTCTGCGACATCGGTTCCATCCCTGAGCGCGATATCACAGGCCACGCCATCGGCGAGCCAGTAGAGGCCAACTCCGTTCACAGCGTCGAAAGCCGCTTCGCCCAGCTTTGGCGACACAACAGGATTTGACGGATTGGCGACAAGCGTGGCAACGAGGGCCATGAAACAAATACTCCGGCGACAAGATATCTCGGCAATCCTGATAGCCGGGCCAACCGCCAGCGGCAAGTCCGCGCTGGCGCTTGAGATGGCGCGCGATCTCGGCGGCGAGATCGTCAACGCCGATTCCATGCAGGTCTATTCCGTGCTCGACCGCTTGACCGCGCGCCCCGATCAGCAGGATCTCGCGTTGGCGCCGCACCATCTCTACGGCCATGTTTCGCCAGAAACCGCCTATTCCACCGGATTGTGGCTGGATCAGGCCACGCAGACCATTGCCGGGATACGCGCCCGTGGCGCCCTTCCAGTGGTTGTGGGCGGCACCGGTCTGTATTTCCGTGCGCTGACAGGCGGGCTTTCTGACATGCCGGTGATTCCTGACCCGATACGCAACGAATTGCGCGCCCGGCTGGAGAGCGAAGGCGTTGAGGCATTGCATGCGGAGCTTTTCCGGCTGGACCCCGACATGGGCGCAAGGCTCCGGCCCGCCGACCGCCAGCGGATCTTGCGTGCGCTGGAAGTCGTGGTTGCGACCGGGCAATCCATCACGCGGTTTCAGGGCCGTGGCGGCGTGCAGATCGTCGATCCCCGAACCGCGCATTGCGTCGTCATCGAGCCAGACCGCGCCCAGTTGCACGCACGGATCAACCAGCGCTTCGAGAAAATGGTGGAGCAGGGGGCTCTTGATGAGGTCAGAAAACTGATGTCGCTGAATGTCCCGCCTCAACATCCCGGCATGAAGGCGATCGGCGTGAGCCAACTCGCCGATTATCTTGCCGGACGCCAATCCCTCGATCAAGCTGTAGAACTGGCAAGCACAGCCACCCGGCAATACGCCAAACGCCAGATGACCTGGTTTCGAAACCAACTCGACGAGCAATGGGAAAGAGTACACCCGAAAGTGGGATAATCGGTTGCCATGCAACCGCTGGAGGGCTATCGCGTTAAGCCAAATATAACTTGTGGGGGGTAAGTTCTTCCTACGCCGTCATTTCATTCGGTTAGGATTCATGCGCTTTCACAAGGCCGAGCTGTTTTTCTTTTTGCTGATGGGGCTTGTTGGTCTCGGCGGCGTGTTTTCGTGGGCGGCATTTTCCGCCGCGACGGGCGGCCTTGTGGTCGGCGGAATGGATACCTCTGCAAAGTTTGCCTTCATGGGCCTGGTGCTGGCAATGCTGTCGGTGGTTTGTGGTTTGTGCCTGATTTACCCGATCATGTCGCGCGGTTTGCGCGAACGCGGCA
Organism: Hoeflea sp. IMCC20628; assembly: GCF_001011155.1. NCBI lineage: Bacteria > Pseudomonadati > Pseudomonadota > Alphaproteobacteria > Hyphomicrobiales > Rhizobiaceae > Hoeflea > Hoeflea sp. IMCC20628. Next base: position 2,691,136 of record NZ_CP011479.1, on the reverse strand, counting down.
AACTCCAGGAAATGACGGAATCCCTGTCCGTGCGGTCGTTGTCTTTGGAACATGCTGCCGTCACCGATGGACTGACCGGCATGTACAATCGCCGCTATTTTGATGATGCGTTGAGCGAATATCTCAATGCGTTTGGCCAGATCGGAAAGCCGATCGGCATGGTCATCCTCGATCTTGATCACTTCAAGATAGTCAACGACACCCATGGCCACGATGTTGGCGATGAAGTCCTGCGCCAGGTTGCGGAGTGCCTGCAGGTGTTCACACGATACCATGATGTGCTTGCCCGGCTTGGTGGCGAGGAGTTTGCGATCCTGTCGCCCAACATCACCGAACGCCAGCTCTACAATCTGTCGGACCGGATTCGCCAGGCCATCTCGGAGCTCAAGATCAAGAACGGCAACGTCACGCTGAAAGTGACCGTCAGCGCCGGATTGGCGATCTGGGATGGAGCCGAAACCGGTGAAGACCTTTATCGCCGCGCCGACAAGCAGCTCTACGAAGCCAAACGCAAGGGCCGAAACCGCGTTTGCGCGGCCTGAGAAATCATCAATCAGATTGACCGATACGCTGGTGCGCCTGACTTCGAGGCTTGAAAGGCTGTGATCAAATCAGGGTTCATATGTACCGTTGCCACAACGTGCATTAACGAGACCCATGCTGCGCCAACCGACGAACAAGAAATCGTTCGGGCGGAGATAATCCATGTTCCATCCAATTGGATGCGCGGCGCTGTAGTCCTCAGGACTTCAGGAGCGAGGACAGTGGCTTTTTCAGCAGGCTAGAGCGAAGTGCTGTGAGTTCCTGCCGCTGGGTAGTCGTTTCGACAGCCGGCGCTTCGTAGGTGCCGTAATCACGATCTGGCGAATGCGATTGAACAGGAACGTCGCTGACCCGGCGCATCGGCGGGGCGGGGCTGCTGTAATCCGGCGGCTCGATGGACGGCGACTGCGGTGCGAAGGTTTTGGGCGCCTGCGCATCAGGCTTTGTGCCTTCGTCAATATGGCGCATGCGCATGACAATTTTGCCCAGGTCGACAGTGTTCGGATCCCCACGATGAACCGGCTGCAATCCGGAATTCGCGCGTGGCAAAATGTCCTCGGGGACGCGTTCGAACACCATGCGCATCGGCACGGCCACGGCTTCGCCGAAGGCAATGGCCTCGCCATTGCCGATCGAAGACAGGAAACTCATGGTCGAAGCGGACGAATCCGGAATAGCCGAGCGAATGATTTCCTGATCCTTGTCGTTGGACAGCCGCATGGCGAAGACCGTCGAGCATTGAGACAGAATCGTCGGGTCAAGTTCGCCGGGACGCTGGGTGATCACGCCAAGGCTGACGCCGTATTTACGGCCCTCCTTGGCAATGCGCGAGATGGCTTGCCGGGTCGGAAAAAAGCCAAGCTCCGGGTCGGCAGGAACATAGCGGTGGGCTTCTTCGCAGACCACAAGGATTCTCACCCCTCCTGCGCTCCACAGCGCGATCTCGAAAGCCATGCGGCACAGGATGGAGGCAACCGAATTCACCACTTCGGAAGGAATGCCTGCCAACTGGAATGTGGTGACGGGCTTTCCGTCGCCTGGAATGCGGAAGATGTGGCTGATCGTGGTCAGGATCGTGTCATGGATCGTGTTGGATGAGAACATGAACTCATAGCGCGGATCATTGACTGCCGCCTGGATGCGCACCTTGAGCGCGCGCAGATGTGGTTTTTCGGCGCGCCCCTCGAGCTTTCCGATACGCTCGTCGATCAGCGCCAGCAGATCCGCAATCCTGTAGGGCACAGGCGTGTCTGCGGTCAGCGAGGATTTTTCCGGTGCACGGCGCATCAGAACGCTGTCGGTGCTGCCCTTGAACATCCGCTTGGCTTCCGGGATCATATCGCGCAGAACGTCGATCTCGTCGGGGATCGACGGGCGACCGCGAAACAGGACCTCGGTGAATTCCTCAAGCCGGAACAGCCAGAACGGCAGGTCAAGCGTATCGGTATCGATGACGACCGATTGGGTTGGAAAGGCTGCGGCGAATTCGTTGTGCGGATCAAGAATCAGCACCCGCAAGGCCGGATCTGACTGCAGTGCCTTGTGCAGCAGCAGCGTGACTGCGGTGGTCTTGCCCACGCCAGTGGTTCCGACCACGGCGAAATGCCGTGACAACAGGGACGGCACGTGAACAAGCGCACCCAGCGATGTGTCCTGGGTCAACCGGCCAATGACCGCTGTATCGCTGACGCCCGGATCATAAATCACTGCGAGGTCGGCGGAGCGCATGCGGTGAACGATCGCGCCGAGGTAGGGGTATTGCGTTATGCCTGCGCTGAACTCGGCTTTTCCTGTCACGCCAAGACGGATCTCTCCGACCAGTTCGACTTCGATATGCATGACGTTGTCTGTGGTTTCCGACCATGCCGTTGTATCTGTCGCCATGGAGCAGACAAGTGCAACAACCCGGTTGTCACCGACACTGATCGAAATCAGCCGTCCGACGGACCACAATTCGGCCAGCCCGTTGCCGTCTTTTCCGGCAAGCGCGCTGATCATCGCTTTGGAGCCGGAGCAGCCGATGACGCGCCCCATCAACCTGTTTCCGGGCGCGAAAGAACCGCGACGATCGGCGTCGTTCTCGGCGTCTGGGCTCGATGAAGTCATCCCGGCATCCATGTTCTGCATATTTTCCACAGCAGCAGCATCGCACTCCAGAGTTAATGGGATGTTGCTCGCGCCTGTTTTTGACGTCTGTTTGGCATCAATCATCGAAAAAAGCCGTTGACCCGGCCTTTGCGAGGCGATACGAGAGTTGTTATGAACAACTTCGCGAACATTCTCGTGGTAGGACCGCGCATGGGCAGGGTGGCGTAGCCACCCGGCGAAAGCTCCCATGCGCGAAACACAGGCTCCTCCGGGGGCCTTTTTTTATGGCTTAATCCGGGCTATTGAGCCCGACAAACAGACTGAAATAAGGGGTCAGGCGATATGGCCGGCAAGCAAATGGAAATGACGGGCGCGGAAATGGTTCTGCAGGCGCTCAGAGACAATGGCGTCAAGCACATGTTCGGCTATCCCGGCGGCGCGGTCCTGCCGATTTACGACGAACTGCATCAGCAGGACGATATCGAGCACATTCTGGTTCGCCACGAGCAGGGCGCCGGTCACATGGCAGAAGGCTATGCCCGCTCGACCGGCAAGCCCGGCGTCGTGCTTGTGACTTCGGGACCGGGTGCGACCAATGTGGTCACCGCACTTCAGGACGCTTTGATGGATTCAATCCCGATCGTCTGCCTCACCGGCCAGGTCCCCACATCGCTGATCGGCTCCGACGCCTTCCAGGAGTGCGACACCGTCGGTATCACCCGGCCGTGCACCAAGCACAACTGGCTGGTCAAGGACGTCAATCAGCTTTCCCGCGTCATTCATGAAGCCTTCCGTGTCGCCACCACCGGACGCCCCGGACCTGTCGTTGTCGACATCCCCAAGGATGTTCAGTTTGCAACCGGCATCTATACGCCGCCGTCACCGGTGATCGAGCAGAAGAGCTACCAGCCGAAACTCTCGGGCGATCTCGACACAATCCGCGCCGCGGTCGACCTGATGGCCACTGCCAAGCGCCCGATCATCTATTCGGGCGGCGGTGTGATCAATTCCGGCCGGGAAGCCTGTCAGTTGCTGCGCGAACTGGTTGAACTGACCGCCGCGCCGATCACCTCAACCTTGATGGGGCTGGGCGCTTATCCGGCATCGGGCACGAACTGGATGGGCATGCTGGGCATGCACGGCACCTATGAAGCCAACATGGCGATGCATGATTGCGACGTCATGATCTGCATCGGTGCACGCTTCGATGACCGCATCACTGGCCGTCTCGACGCCTTCTCGCCGAATTCGAAGAAAATCCACATCGACATCGATCCGTCTTCGATCAACAAGAATGTCCGCACCGATATCGGCATTATCGGTGACATCGGCCATGTGCTTGAGGACATGGTCCGGTTGTGGCGTGCGTCGAAAAAGACCGACCGCAGCCAGCTCGCCGACTGGTGGACCCAGATCGACAAGTGGCGGGCGCGCAATTCGCTGGCCTATCCGGACAACAGGGATGTGATCATGCCGCAATACGCGATCCAGCGGCTCTATGAGCTGACCAAGGAGCGCGACACCTACATCACCACCGAGGTTGGCCAGCACCAGATGTGGGCGGCACAGTTTTACGGCTTCGAGGAACCCAACCGCTGGATGACGTCGGGCGGTCTGGGCACCATGGGCTATGGCTTCCCCGCGGCAATCGGCGTGCAGGTCGCGCACCGCGACAGTCTGGTCATCGACATTGCCGGCGATGCCTCGATCCAGATGTGCATCCAGGAAATGTCCTGTGCTGTGCAATACGGCCTGCCGGTGAAGATTTTCATCCTCAACAACCAGTACATGGGCATGGTCCGGCAGTGGCAGCAATTGCTGCATGGCAACCGGCTGTCGCATTCCTACACGGAATCGATGCCTGACTTCGTCAAGCTGGCCGAAGCCTATGGTGGCGTCGGCATCCGTTGCGACAAGCCTGCCGATCTCGACGATGCGATCACCAAGATGATCGACACGCCAGGACCGGTGATCTTCGATTGCCGGGTGGCGGCACTCGCAAACTGCTTCCCGATGATCCCGTCAGGCAAGGCGCATAACGATATGCTGCTGCCTGACGAAGCCACCGACGAAGCTGTCGCCAACGCCATTGATGCCAAAGGCCGCGCGCTCGTTTGAGCCGCGCCTGTTAGAGGAACTGATCACATGAACGCTCAGTATCAACCCACCGGTTCGGCCTATTTCATGACCGCCGAAACCGCTCTTCCGGAAACCCACACCCTATCGGTTCTGGTCGACAACGAGCCGGGCGTTCTTGCCCGCGTCATCGGCCTGTTTTCCGGCCGTGGCTACAACATCGAAAGTCTGACGGTCTCGGAAACAGAGCATGAGGCGCATCTCTCGCGCATCACCATCGTCACCACCGCAACCCCGAATGTGCTTGAACAGGTCAAGGCGCATCTATCACGCATCATTCCGGTCCACCGCGTGGTTGACTTGACGGTGCGGTCTGTCGAGCTTGGTCATGACAAGCCGCTGGAGCGGGAACTTGCGCTGGTCAAGGTGACCGGCACCGGCGAGAACCGGGTCGAGGCGTTGCGCCTCGCCGAGGCCTTCCGCGCCCAGGTGATCGACGCCAATACGGAGCATTTCATTTTCGAAATCACCGGCCGGGTGTCCAAGATCGAACAGTTCATCTCGATCATGAAACCGCTCGGTCTGGTCGAAATTTGCCGCACCGGCATCGCCGCCATGAACCGCGGCCCGCAGGGGATGTGATTCAAATTTTCTGTCACTATCTGAGGCGATGATGACAGGTATCGTTGCTTCGGGTGGCTGAGGATGGAAAGAGGCCTATGGATGTCTTGCTGACACTTTTGAGGTGTCCGGGTAAATATGCTTTGGGGCGCGGCGCATATTTTTGTGTTTGTAGTTTTTGGCGGGCAAGTATTTAATTATAAGAGCAGAAAACTCCGAATTAACGTCGACCCCCTATCGGTATTTGGCCATGCAAGCGCGGGCAAATCGTGGTGCATTTGATGGGGCTGTGCTGAGAAGGTACGACCAGAGGCGTACTAATTTCCTGCTTGATAAGATGGCGCAACTCTCAGCGCTGGCCCAGAAGCAAACACCGGTTGATTGTAAAGGCTTGAATGCAATTTATGGATTAACCAAGGCTCATCACTCTTTTGATGCACCATGCTTGGATTGGGGTTTTGAACTAACTGAACCGCAAGCAACAAGAACCATCGCTCACCTTCTCAATAGAGGACCAGATGATGTCCGGGCGGAAAGACTGATTGCCTTTTACAAAGCATTGAAGTCTTCGGACGTGCCGACACTTCAAGAAGCGAAGAGCGCGGTTGTGGAAGCAGAGGTGAACCGCATCGATCTGATGCTCAAATATCAAAAGACCGGAAAAGAAAAAATGTATTCGGCCCTAGTAATTGAGGCCAAATTTGGTCACATAATTACACGTGGACAGTTGGCGAATTATACGAAAATCGTTCAAAAAGACCGGGATATTGACAATGCTTCGACCAAATTGGTGGTTCTCGGTCTCGATGATAGCGCCATGCATGGGTTAAAAGGGCGTCAATGGACAAATTGGCGGTTTGTCTCTTGGCGTGACCTATGGCTACGGTTCGAGCGGACACGGCCTGCCGAGGATGATCCCAGTTTGAAAATTTTCTTGAATTGGCTTTGGCGCAGAATAAATTTGTAAAATCCAAGAGGTATCGAATGCTTGAGTTTGAAGTACCGCTCTCGATGAAAGAGTATATTAATAACAAAAGAGTCCGAAGCGCTGTCGATGATCTGGTTGGGAAATTGGATGGTGATGACATGATTGAATGTGATTGGTCAGAGGCGCGGGAATACAATCAAGCTCTGCTTTTTGCTGCTCAGGTCAGGACAGATTTTGTAGAGATGTTCTATCGCGTATGGGAAGCTACGTTTGGAGTAAACAACGCAAGTCGGCTTGGGGACGGTTTTTTTGATTATTCCAATTCAAGCCCATCAGATGTTTGGGAGCATAAATGTATTGAGATAGATTATTATCGAGACAAAAATAAGAAAAATGAAGGGAGGAGTGATTGTTTAATATTGATGTTAGTCGACGAAGAGATTTGTTTGCACGTTTATAGGTTTTTGGACAATGATAGTATGGTTTCTCTTGGGGCCGCAGCAGACGTTGAAGGCTGGGTAGTTGAGCAGGAAGGTCGCGGAGATATTCTTGCGAATTCGCGTGTCAAAATGACGGATTTCATAGCTGACCCTGATCAAGTAATTCGCCGGTTTAGCGACGATGCAAAAAGGATAATTGAAGCGCTACTTAAGGATTGAAAAGAGCATTCAAAATCGTCGGGATGACGGCTTGTTCCAAGTGGAAAAATCAGCAGCTTTAACCGGCATCGCCGCCATGAACCGCGGCCCGCAGGGGATGTGATCTCAGATCATCTGCAGCGGTTCACGGGAGCGCGGCGCGGGAAACAGCCGGTCGAGTTCGGCGATCTGATCGTCGGTGAGCTCGATATCGGCGCTGGCGCGGTTTTCCGCTACCCGCTCCGGACTGGATGATTTCGGAATGGCAATGACATTGTCGCGGGCAAGCAGGAAGGCCAGCGCCAGCTGTGCCGGGCTGACACCCATCTGGCCCGCCATCTTGCCCAGATCGGGATTTCGCAACAACCGGCCCTCATCGAGGGGTGAATAGGCCATCAGCGGCATGGCGTTGTCAGTCATCCATGGCAGCAGGTCGAACTCGATGCCGCGTGTCGACAAGTTATAGAGCACCTGATTGGCAGCGCAGTCCTTGCCCTTGGGCAGCGCCGAGAGCTGCCGCATCGCCAACGTGTCGAAGTTGGATACGCCCCATCGGGCAATCTTGCCCGAGCTGCGCAATTCCTCAAAGGCTACGACGGTGTCGCGCAACGGGTGACGACCTGGCCAATGCAGCAGATAGAGATCGATCCGCTCTGTGCCGAGCCGCCTGAGGCTGGCCTCGCAGGCGGCGAGGGTGCCTTTGTGGCTGGCATTGGACGGCATCACCTTGGAGACGATGAACAACCCGTCGCGGCGACCCTTGATCGCCTCGCCGGTGATTTCTTCCGCACCGCCACCCGCATACATTTCCGCCGTGTCGATCAGCGTCATGCCGCAATCGATCCCCGCTTGCAGCGCACGGATCTCGGCTTTTGCGCTGGCTTGGTCCTCGCCCATGTGCCATGTGCCCAGCCCCAGTGCCGGCACGGATTGCCCATCGGGGAAGGTGGCTGAGGGAAGCGGATGGCTCATGCGGGTCTCCTGTAGTGTGGGGTTGTATCACATTCTGGAATGCGGGCATGACGACAATGTGTTGGCATCGCCCGGCAGGCTCGTTAAACAAACATAGGCCGGCATGGAGCCGACGGGAACGCACATGGCTCTGGAAACATTTCTGTCTCTGGTCGTCTTCGCCTTCGTCACTTCGGTGACGCCGGGTCCGAACACCATGATGCTGTTTGCCTCGGGGGTGAATTTCGGTTTCCGCCGGACGTTCCCGCATATGGTCGGGATCGGCGCCGGGTTCTTTTCGCTGCTGTTGGGAGTCGGCTTCGGTCTCGGCGCTCTGCTGGCAACAGTACCGGTTCTCTATACGGTGCTGAAAATCGCCGGTGCTGCCTATCTCGTCTATATTGCCTGGAAGATCGGCATGTCGCGGGCCATGCCGGACGGCAAGGTCGGCGAACAGCCGCTGACATTGCTTCAGGCCGCCGCGTTCCAGTGGGTCAACCCCAAGGCCTGGGTGATGGCTGTCACCGCGATGACGATCTACACCAATCCCGACCGCTATTCGCTCACGGTGTTTCTGGTCGGTCTGGCATTCGTGCTGACAAATTTCCCGGCGGTCTTTACCTGGGCAGGCTTCGGCTCGGTGCTGCGGACCTGGCTGTCCGATCCGGTGCGGCTGAAATGGTTCAACATCACCATGGCGGTACTGCTGGTGGCGAGCCTGTGGCCGATGTTGCGATAACAATTGTGAAGGATTAACCTGCCGCCATGTCCCATGATCATCACGACCACCATCACGACAATGATCTCGATCCCTTTGCGGCCCGGGTCAAGGCGCTGGAGACGATCCTGACTGAAAAGGGATTGATCGATTCTGCTGCGATTGATGCCATTGTCGAGACCTACGAGACCAAGGTCGGACCGCGCAATGGCGCGCGCGTCGTGGCCAAGGCCTGGTCTGATCCGGAGTTTGCCGGCTGGCTCGAGCGCGACGCCACCGCAGCCATCGCTTCGCTCGGCTATACCGGGCGCCAGGGCGAGCACATGCAGGCCGTCTTCAACACCGAGGACACCCACAACCTTATCGTCTGCACGCTGTGCTCCTGCTATCCGTGGACCGTGCTCGGCGTGCCGCCGGTCTGGTACAAGGCGCCGCCCTATCGCAGCCAGGCAGTGATCAACCCGCGCGGCGTGCTGGCGGAATTCGGTCTTGTGCTGCCCGAGACAACCCGCATCCGGGTGTGGGATTCGACAGCAGAATTGCGCTACATGGTGGTGCCGATGCGGCCGGTGGAAACAGATGGCTTGAGCGAGGAAGAACTCGCCAAACTGGTGACGCGGGACTGCATGATCGGCACCGGACTGCCGCTCAGGCCCGGATCGCTTGATCCCGCTGCGCTGTGGCCTGCATCCGGTGAAGCGGGAGCTGACGCATGAACGGGCCGCATGACCTTGGCGGACAGATGGGCTTTGGTCCGGTTGCGCCGGAAATTGGCGAACCGGCGTTCCATGCGGACTGGGAGCGGCGCGCGCTGGGCGTCACCATCGCCACCGGTGCATTCGGCGCCTGGACCATCGATGAAAGCCGCCATGCCCGCGAAAGCCTGCATCCGGCCACCTACTATTCAGCAAGCTATTACGAGATCTGGATCCGCGCGCTCGAAATCCTGCTTGATCGGCATGGCTTTGTCTCCGCTGATGAACTCGAGGCCGGTCACAAGAAATGGCCGGGCGTCAAGCCGAAGCGGGTGCTCCACAAGGACGATGTCGCTGGTGTTCTGGCGCGCGGCGCACCGTGTGACCGGGAGGTTGCGGGCGCGCCACGCTTCAAGGTCGGCGATACGGTACGCACGATCAATGAGCACCCGGAGGGCCACACGCGGCTGCCGCGTTATGCCCGTGACAAGCTGGGCGTCATCGAGGCGGTGCGCGAAGGTTTTGTGTTTCCCGACACCAATGCCCACGGCAAGGGCGAAGATCCGCAGCATGTCTATACTGTCAGCTTCGACGGACGAGAGCTTTGGGGGCAGGGCGCAGATCCGGCACTGACCGTGTCAATCGATGCCTGGGAGAACTATCTTGGGCCAGCCTGATTCAGCACCTGACGCCCCAGGCGAAACGCCGTTCCGCCTGCCTGATGGTTCAGGCCCGGACGCACCGGTGTTTTCCGAGCCCTGGCAGGCGCAAGCTTTCGCGCTCGCCGTCGCGTTGCATGCGCGCGGGCTGTTTACATGGGCTGAATGGGCGGCAGAGCTGTCAAGGCAGGTTGCCCGACCGGGTGCCGCGCAGGATGGCAGTGATTACTACCAGCATTGGCTGGCGACGATTGAGGCGCTGCTCATGCAAAAAGGTGTCGCGGGTCCCGACGTGATCAACGCGCTCTCGTCGGCCTGGCAACGCGCCGCCCACGCCACCCCGCACGGCCAGCCGATAAAACTTGAGAACGATCCCGAACGCGCCTGACGCCGGGGACGGTATGTTGTTGCGCTCTGCCGACTGGCCGTCAGGCAGATATGGAAAACAAACTGTCCGCCGCCTTTGTCAGGTGAGCCAATCAGGCGCCTTGTTGAACGGCGTGCCGAAGCGCGCCAGCCACAGACTGCGGGCGATGCGCCGGGCAATCACCACAATCGGCCCTGCGGTGGGCGGCCCGAACAGCGTCGCCGTGGTGGTTTCGAACAAATCCAGCCACAGCCGGAAATCATCTTCCTGCAGATCCGGCAAGGCATTGTGCTTGACCACCGGCTGCCCGGAATATTCGCCGGAATAGAGCAGTACCGAGCGCCAGAACAGGTTCATCCGCTCCAGATGCGCGTCCCATTTCCCCGCCAGCCGTTGTTCGAACAGCGGACCAAGGCGCGGATGCGCACGGATATTCTCGTAAAACCGGTCAACCAGCAGGCCGATTTCGGAGGGTGATATCTCCACCGCTGGCGTTCGCGGCGGTGCCGCGCGCGCCGTAAGCACGGTCGGTGCAGGCCTGTCAGACATATCTCAACGCGATCATCAGCGTGACCGCTCCCCAGAAACACATGTTGATGAACGCCCGGATCAGCCCGCCATCTTGCTCGACGGTGATGCCGAGTTTTTGGCGGACCAGATCGCCGGGCAGCAGGAACAGCCAAATCAATGTTTTCATCACGACCTCTTTTCTGGTATTTGAATTACCACTATTCGATTGCGCCGCAAAAAGCAATAATTCAAATACCAGTATTGAGGGCTTCCATGCGCCTGACGCTTCATACCGACTACGCTTTCCGGGTGCTGATGGCGCTGGGCCGCGCGCCTGACGAGACCAAATCTGTGGATGATCTTGCCCGCGAGTTTGGCGTCTCGAAAAACCATCTGATGAAGGTGGCGCAAAATCTTACTGCCGGCGGTTTTGTCTCCACCGTGCGCGGCCGCAAGGGCGGCCTGCGTCTGGCCATGTCACCTCGTGACATCAATCTCAAGGCCGTGGCGGAACACATGGAGCCGGATTTCAACATTGCCGGTTGTTTTGCCGACGAGCCATGCTCGTTCCTGCCGCGCTGCGGGCTCAAGGGCGTGCTCGGCCAGGCCAAGCTTGCCTTCCTGCAGACACTGGCCAAGCATGATCTCAATTCGATCATTTGAGACAGTCTTCTGCGCCGTTGCCCCGACATCGCCCCTTTTTGCCGGGTCGCGCTCGCCAAACGAATCTGCCATGAGAAGATATGAAGTTTTCACCGCAACAGGATGAGGCGCTAAAGGCCGTCTCGCGCTGGCTCAAGGATGGCCGCACACCGATCTTCCGGCTGTTCGGCTATGCCGGCACCGGCAAGACCACGCTGGCCAAGTATTTCGCCGAAAACGTCGATGGCGATGTGCTGTTTGCAGCCTTCACCGGCAAGGCAGCCCAGGTGCTGCGGACCCGCGGCGCCAAGAATGCCCGCACCATCCATTCGCTTATCTACCGGTCGCGCGGAGAGGAAGAAGTCTCTGACGAGGAAACCGGCAAGACCACCGTGTCGCCGATGTTCTCGATCAACCGCCAGAGCCCGGTGGCCAAGGCAGCACTCATCATCATCGATGAGTGCTCGATGGTCGACGAGGCGCTCGGCAAGGATCTGATGAGCTTTGGCACGCCGATTCTGGTGCTTGGCGATCCCGGGCAACTGCCACCGATCTCCGGCGGCGGTTATTTCACCGAGCACGAGCCCGACATTCTGCTCACCGAAATCCACCGTCAGGCCCGCGACAACCCGATCATAGATCTGGCGATGCAGGTGCGCGAAGGCCGCGAGATCATGCATGGCGACTATGGCACCGCCCAGGTCATCGGCAAGAACGATGTCGACCGTGACATGGTGCTCGAGGCTGATCAGGTGCTGGTCGGCACCAACCGCACCCGCCGCCGCTACAACATGCGCCTGCGCGAACTCAAGGGCTTTGACCAGGTGTTTCCGCAGGCTGGCGACAAGCTGGTCTGCCTGAGAAACGATCCATCCAAGGCGCTGCTCAACGGTTCGCTCTGGCAGGTGATGACCTCGTCTAAGGAAACCGTCAAACCCGGCATCAACCTGATGATCCGTCCCGAGGACGACGACATGGACCGGGGTGCCGCCAAGATCAAACTCTTGAAAAGCGCCTTCGACAATCCCGACCTCGAAGTCCCCTGGCAAACCAAGAAACGCTACGACGATTTCGATTATGGCTACGCACTCACCGTCCACAAGGCGCAAGGCTCACAGTGGAAGTCGGTGGTCCTCTTCGACGAAAGCTACGCTTTTCGCGAAAGCCGCGAGCGCTGGCTCTACACGGCAATCACCCGGGCAGCGGAGCGGCTGGTGATTGTAAGGTGAGACCGGCAACGCGCCGGTAGAGGCAGGGCGGTGCAAATGACCGCCCTGAAAACAGGTTCTGCTTCAAAAACAGCTCAATTGAGCGCGTAACGCAGTCCCGCACGGATCTGGTGAATGTTGAAGCCATTGTCACGGACCTGGGCACCGGTTGCGCCAGCGGCCCGGTCCGGGGCGTCATACTTGTAGGCGTCGCCACCAAAGATGTGCATGAAGCGATAGCCTGCATCCAGTTTCAACCGGTCGGTCAGGTCATAGGTTGTGCCGACCATCAGGGCCGCGGCCGCGCGGACGCTGCCGACACCTTCGTAATCGGAGGTGTAGCGGGTATAGCCTGCGGGACAGAGCGCGCAGACTTCCTGCCGCGACTTGGTGCCGTATTTGACATAGGCGCCGCCGACGCCTGCGCCGAGATAGGGACGGAAGCGACCCTCGGTCTTCAAGTCGACATAGGCATTGGCCATTGCCGTCATGACATTGGCAGTTGAACTGTCGTCGTAGTGGCAGTCAGCTGGAAACGGCAGCGCGTGCGCGGCGTCGGATTTGATCATCAGCGGGCATTCGGTCTTGCCGGCGACCTTTGCGTGGAAGAAGTCCAGCGTGGCGTCAGTCCTGACATGTTCGTTGACCTGATAGCCGATACCGACGCCGACAGAAACGGTGTCACGCAATTTGAGCGAGTCGTAACGATAGGTGTCGTCGATCCCCTGAACCCCGACAAACTGGTTCCAGAAATCCCATTCACCTTTTGAATCCTGGGTCTTGGAATAGGCGATATCGCCGCGCAAATACCAACCTGATGTGGCCTGAATGGCCTGATACTCGACAAATGGCGGCGCAAGGTCTGCAGCCTGGGCGGGGACAATCAGGCTTACAAGGCCCATTGCCAGAATTGCGTTCATGAGAGACTTCATGTTGATCTCCATCTTTGGCACCTCGGCGCAGCCGCGCCGTTGGTGGAGGCTTCTTATCAGGGCTCCAGTCCATATGCCCTTATGGTAAATAGCCGCTTAAGATGGTTCGCAAGCCGTCCGATGAACGCTTGAAAATGCTCCATTTGTGGAAAGAAAAGGTCCGGAACCACGGAAATCAGACCATGAAAGGGCCTGTTCACCGCCGCCACGCCACTCAGTATTTCATCTGCCCATCAGCAGAAACCGCCGCCGGAACCAGGTTCCGGCGGCGGTGTTATCAGACCAGTTCGGCCATCGAGGATGGGTCGAACGATTTCAGGTCTTCGGTATCGCCAGTCTTGATCTTGGTCACCCATTGCGGATCGCCAAGGATGGCGCGACCAACGGCGATCAGGTCAAATTCTTCGGCTTCCATGCGCTTGATCAGGCCGTCGAGACCCACCGGGGAGGATGTCTGGCCTCCAAAGGCTGCCAGGAACTCGCCCGAAAGCCCGACCGATCCGACCGAGATCGTGGCAGCACCCGTCAGCTTCTTGGCCCAGCCCGCGAAATTGAGGCCCTCGGCACCGTCGATCTCGGGGAATTCAGGTTCCCAGAACCGCCGCTGCGAGCAGTGGAAGATATCGACACCGGCTTCCTTCAGCGGCAGCAGCCAGTCGGCCATCTCATCCGGCGTGGTGGCGAGCTTGGCCTTGTAGTCCTGCTGCTTCCACTGGCTCAGGCGAAGGATCAGCGGAAGATCGGGACCCATTGCTTCGCGCGTCGCGGCTACAACTTCGGCGGCAAACCGGGCGCGTTCCTTCAGCGTTGCGCCGCCATAGCGGTCGGCGCGCTCGTTGCTGCCCTTCCAGAAGAACTGGTCGATCAGATAGCCATGGGCGCCGTGCAGTTCGACGACGTCGAAGCCGAGCCGTTTGGCGTCGGCTGCGGCGCTGGCGAAAGCCGAAATGGTGTCGGCGATGTCTTCCTCACTCATGGCCACACCGTTCGGGTCGCCGGGGCCGTTAAGACCCGAGGGGCTCTCGACCGGCGCATCGGCTGTCCAGCCGCTCATGCCGCGGGTGGCGCCGGTGTGCCAGATCTGGGGTCCCATCTTGCCGCCTGCGGCGTGAACTCCGTCGATCACGGTTTTCCAACCGGCCAGCGCGTCCTTGCCGTGGAAAAATGGAATGCCGGCTTCATTGCGCGATGCCGGCCTGTCGATCACTGTTCCTTCGGACAGGATCAGTCCGACATCGGCTTCGGCGCGGCGGCGGTAATACTTGGCGACATCGGCGCCCGGAACTCCGCCCGGCGAGAAACTCCTGGTCATCGGCGCCATGACAATGCGGTTCTTCAAATTCAGAGATTTGAACTGGAAGGGGCGAAACAGGCTATCGATTTTGGGAGATGCAGGCATTGTCTGAAGTGTCCTTTGTGTAGGGACCTCACAGCTATGCAATTTATGCCAAGGATCAAGACCGCACAGCGAATTGACCAGCTCCGGCAAACTGGAATCCTTGCGCGTCTGCGCCATGCGGTTCCACGTTGTCCATTACTCAACCTGCCGCACGCCCCATTTCGCCCGTGTCCTCGGATTCAGCTCGATCAGGAACTGCTCGAACACTTTCAGCTTTTTCGGCTTCAGCCGGTGTCTGGGATGGGCGAGAAACATTTCACTGCTGCCAGGGCGGATTTGATCGAGCACCGGGACCAGGTTTCCGGCGCGAACCTCCTTGAAGACCAGATAGCTCGCCAGCTGGATGATGCCGACGCCGCACTTGGCTGCGATCACTGCCGCCGCGGCAGTCTCGAACGCCACCCGTCCGTGCACCGGCACCGAGGTTTCCTCGTCGTCGATCCGGAACCGCCACGGCACGGTGCGGCCGCTGATTGAGGAGATGATCGGGATGCAGCAATGCTGCGCCAGATCCGCGGCTGAGTCCGGTGTGCCCTGGGCCTCGAGATAGCGCGGGGCCGCAACCGTCCTCAACGGGATGCGGCCCAGAGGCCGCGCCACGATGTCGATGGCCGGCAGGGCGCCGATCAGCACTGCGGCGTCGATCTGGTCGCCGACAAAATCCGGCACGCCGTCGCGTGACAGGATCTCCAGATCCACCAGCGGATAGTCGGCGAGAAAATCGGACACCGCCGGCGCCAGCGCCAGCGCGGCCAGTCCTGCCGGTATCTGCACCCTGAGCCGTCCTCGCGGCTGGCGCTCGGCCCTGCCGACCTCGTTCTCCAGATTGGTCACGGCCTCGGTGATGCTGCGGGCCCTGTCGAGATAGAACTGGCCGTCCTCGGTCAGCCGAAGGCTGCGGGTGGTGCGCTCGATCAGCTGCACGCCGAGATATTTTTCAAGTTCGGTGATAATGGCGCTGGCGCCGCCGCGCGACAGGCCGAGGTCGAGACTGGCAGCCGTCAGGCTGCCGCGTTCGGCCACCCGCAGAAACACTTTCATCGCCCGGATCTGGTCCATGGATTGTCTCGGAATTCAGGATACTCAATCCAAAGTAGATTGGTATTTCAAGTGAAAAATTCTCGCTATGTCGCGCTCCATTCAAACAGCCGGCCAGACCGGCGCCAAAATGGAGATTGACCTATGAATGCCCACGCCGAAATCTTGTCCTCGCACGAAGACAAGGAAGACCTGTATTACGCTGTCCACAAGGGACTGCGGCTTGCAAACGCCCGCATGCTGATTGCGCTGGGCCAGCTCGATCCCTTCAATGAGAACGCGCTCGCCTCCACGGTGAGACAGCTCTGCGATCACATCGACATGGGCATGAGCCATCTCACCCATGAGAACAACGAGGTCCACACTGTAGTCGACCAGCGCCTGCCGGGGGCTGCCGATCATGCCGGTGAAGACCACGACCATCATGTCGAGGCCTTCGATGAACTGCGCCTGCTGGCCAGTGAACTGGTTGCGGCCGAGCATGATCGTCCGCTGTGGCTACGCCGGCTCTACCAGCGTTTTGCCCTGTTCGTTGCCGATGACTTCCAGCATATGCATGAGGAGGAAACCGTGATCATGCCAAAGATCGAGGCCTGTTTTTCAGCCGCCGAGATAACCGGCATCCGCGAGCGCATCGTTGCCGGCATTGCGCCTGAAAAGATGGTGCTGTTCTCGCGTGCCATGCTCGGCGCAGCCAGCCGTCCGGAGCGGATCGACATGGTGACCGGCATGAAGGCCGGAATGCCCGGTGACGTGTTTCGGGGGTTCATGGCCAATGTGATGGGCGCGCCCTGGTCCTTTGGACAGTGGGACGAGTTGGAGGCGCAGCTGTGTTGAAACCTGTTGTCAACAGTCGTGCGCCGGTAACCGGTTGCGACCGCATTCTCACCGCAAAATGCCTGGGTTGTCCCAATTGCCTGCGCAGCGGCAGGGTGCTTGCGGACGGAACCCGCAAACGGTCCGGCTGGTGAGACCAGCCCGGGGCGGCATCTGTCGCCCCGGGTTGGAGCATCGTCCTGCTAATCGAAGGATGCCCTAACCCCGCGCTGCCCGCTTTGTCCGCGCCGCCGGCGCTTGGTTCCGCGCGCCCTGCGCCGGAGCAGGTGCAGCGGCCTGCCATACATGAGCGGCGAAGGCAGCTTCCGGCACCGGGCGGCCGAAAAAGTATCCCTGAAATTCATGGCAACCGCACGCCAGCAGGAAGGTGTGCTGGTCCGGGGTCTCGATGCCCTCGGCCAGAACCACGAAACCGAGATCGATGCCAAGCTGGACGATGCTCTTGACCAGTGCTGCACCACGCTGGCTTTCGAGCGATTCCTGCACGAAGCTGCGGTCGATCTTGAGCTGATCCAGCGGCAGTCGGCGCAGATAGCTCAGCGACGAGTAGCCGGTACCAAAATCATCCAGCGCAAAGGTGATGCCGGTGGCGCGCAGGCTTTGCATCTTCGCGATTGTTGACCCTAGGTCCTGGACCAGAACGCTTTCGGTCAGCTCCAGTTTGAGCCGTGTCGGATCGACCCGGTGGATACGCAATGTTTCCAGCACGGAGCTTTCAAAATCCTCAAGCTGAAACTGGCTGGCGCTGACATTGACAGCGAGGGTAAGTTTGCCGAGCACCGGATCATCGCTCCACAGCGCCAGCGTGCGGCAGGCCTCGTTGAGCACCCATCCGCCCAGCAGCGGCATCAGGCCGGCGTCTTCGGCCACCGGGATGAAGTCGCCCGGCGGAATCTGGCCGTGTTGCGGATGCTGCCAGCGCAACAGCGCTTCGGCCCCGTGGATGGTCCCGGCATGGTCGATCTGCGGCTGGAAATAGAGTTCCATTTCGTCGTTGCGAACCGCATTGCGCAATTCCAGCGCCAAGCCCTTGGGCCGGGTGAATTCGCGTTGAATGGCGTAGATACCACCACACAATATAGCTGTTGCCAGGATGCTGTTGACCCAGACGCCGTTGGCGCGAATTTCATTGGAAATGGGCTGAGCGAAGGGAAACACATAAGGAGTGCTCGCCAGTACGATGAAAGCGCAAAGGCAGGCAGCGATAATTGCAAGCTGGATTTTCGATGAGTCCCGCAGATGGTTGATATAGCCGAGCAATGCGATATCCAGCAGAAACAGATGCGTGTTTCTCGGAATGTCTGCTGTTGGTGGATCAAACGTCAAAGCGTAGCAGGTGATGAAGATCAGCAGCGCCAGTTGCGTAACAATCAATGCGGCATTCAGCCGGCCGGACTTGAGCAACCACCAGCCCACAGCAGCCACCAGGACCAGGATCATGTCCGGGATGGCGAACGTCCATAGCTGCTTCCAGGCAAAGAAACCGGCCCACAACAGGCCTATTGCCATGACCAGAACACACGCAGCCTGATAGGCAAGAACCAGCCGGTTCGACTGCTTCTCGGCATGGGCTTGCGGCGCTGTGCTCTGGTGGGTTGCTGCCAACATCTTCTCACATGTCTGATCGCCACGCTGTGGCATCGGTGCATCCGTCTCAGGACAGGAATGCCACGGCATATCTTAAGTTTATCGGCTAGTCGCGGTGCAAGAAATCACCGGGGCGTAGTCATGGTTGCGGTCGGTGGGGCTCGTATTCCCGGTAAATACGAGCGGCGCGGATGAGCTTTGTTGGAAGACGCTGGCGGCCGGTACTGCTGCATTTGCCCGTTGCGCAGGCTGCGGTCCGGCCTTATCATCATTCCCCCACGGTCGCGTTTCGCGGCCATTTTCGAGAAAGCCCTCCGATGATGTTCGCCCGCCCGTTTGGCATTGCCCTGGTGCTTGCCGCCGCTTCTGTCTGTGCTGGTTCGCCGGCCTTTGCCGACAGCCTCGCGGCGATCTCCTCCACTGCCATGGCGATCACCGGTGATATCGAACTCGATGATTTCGAGATTGTCTTTGAAAACGGCGAGACGCTGGAATTTGATGAACTGGTCGCAGACACATTCATGGTCGACGGCGAGGAAGTTGGTGCCTCGGTCTACAGCGTCAAGACACCGGCAGATCCGGTGCTCAACAATGACAACCTGCTTTGCGGCCAGGGCGACGTCACCTATGTCGCTGCCTGGGGGGACGCATCCGACGACAGCCTGACCATCGTCGCCGTCTTCGACACTCAGGATGTGCCAGACAGCAATGCCGACATGTGCGCCTCCTACACCTATGAGTACAAGTGAGCGGCGGTGCGATCCGGGGCGGTCTGGCCCGGGTTCTGACCGTCATCATCTGGGGTTTCGCATTGGCAGCGGCGGCATCCTTCGCGCTCGCCATTGTTGGCGTTCTGGGGCTGGCCGGCTTTGAGCCCGACCCTTTCTCTGCCATCTTCGCCATGCTGTTGGCGATGCCATGGTTCTTTCTGGTCGATCCCGTCAGCACCGGCGCTGCTGAGGTCTGGAGCTTCGCGCTGCTGCTGGCCGGGATCATATTAAATTTCTGCATTCTGCTTGCTTTGCGCTGGTGGCTGCGACGCGGCAGCATCGTGTTATAGGGTAGCGCGACTGCAACAACAGCGACGGACATTGCGATGATACCCTGGGTCCGGCTTGATGCCGTAGAACTTGATGACGGTGTGGAACTGCGGCTGATGCACCGCGGTGATGAATTCTCGATCATGCTCGGCTCGAATGAGCTGATGAACAGCCGCTTGAGCGGATCGGAGGAAGCGCTCGCCAATCTCGCGGCGGAGAAGCTTGAGGGCAGGCCACGTCCGCGCATGCTGATCGGCGGCCTCGGCATGGGCTTTACTTTGCGCGCTGCGCTTAAATCTCTGGGTGGGGAAGCCCGCATAACCGTCGCTGAACTTGTGCCACAGGTCATAGACTGGGCGGGCGGGCCGATGGCGCCGGTGTTTGGTGGCTGTCTCGACGATTCACGCGTCACGGTGCATCAGGGCGATGTCGGCGCGTTGATCCGCGGCGGCGTCTGGGACGCCATCCTGCTTGATGTCGACAACGGTCCAGACGGCCTGACGCGACAGGGCAACGATGCGCTTTACTCTGCGGCCGGACTGGCCGCCGCCTATCAGGCCCTGTCTCCCGGCGGCGTCTTTTCGGTCTGGTCTTCGGCGCCCGATGCCGCTTTCACAAGGCGGCTGAAACAGGCGGGCTTTTCTGTAGAAGAAGTGCCGACCCGCGCCAGCACCAAAAAACGCGGTGCGCGCCACATGATCTGGGTTGCTGTCAAAGCCGGCTGAACTGAGGCCGCCACGACGGCCTCGCATTCCTGCAATGGCTCGGTTAATCTCGGTCCGTATTTTTCCGGAGGGCACCATGCGGTCATTTGACGAAATTTATGACATTGCGGCGGCCCGCAAGGGCGGCACCGAGGCGCTCGAAGCCCTGTTGAGCGTCCCAAAACCTGCCGCGGAACTGGCTGCCATTCCGGACGACCGCTGGCTGGCGGCGATGACCAGAAGCGTGTTTCAGGCCGGCTTCAACTGGAAGGTCGTTGAAAACATGTGGCCCGGTTTCGAGGCGGCCTTTGACGGCTTCGATGTCGGTAGATGCGCCATGCTCAGTGACGAGGATTTCGGCCGGCTGGTTTCTGATAAACGCATCATCCGCCATGGCGCCAAGATCAAGTCGGTCCAGCAAAACGCGGTCTTCGTTCAGGCGCTTGCGGCGCAATCGGGAAGCGCCGGCAAGGCCATTTCCGATTGGCCGTCAACCGATTTCATCGGCCTGATGGAGTTGCTCAAAAAGCGCGGCAGCCGGCTCGGCGGCGCCACCGGGCCCTATTGCCTTCGCGCGATGGGCAAGGACGGTTTCATCCTGTCGCAAAGCGTCACCGGCCGGCTGATCACCGAAGGCATCATCGACAGGCAGCCGGCCTCGAAAAAGGCCTTGGCTGGCGTCCAGTCTGCGTTCAATATCTGGATGCAGCAATCCGGCCGGTCACTGACCGAAATCAGCCGCGTGCTGGCTATGAGTCTTTGAACGTAATGGTCGGAAACGGAAAGGAAATCCGATGGACTGGACCCTTGCATTTGTCAGCGTCTTTGCGATTTTCATTCCAGCCCTGATGCTTCCCGGGCCTGATTTCATCGGCGTCGTGCGTTCGTCGATGGCGCGGGGCACGCGCGCCGGTCTGATGACCACGCTGGGTGTGACCATCGGGCTCGGGTTCTACGCCGGCCTCAGCCTGATCGGCCTGTCCGCCGTCCTGCTCGAATACCAATGGCTGGCCTGGACGGTCCGGATCTGTGGCGGGCTCTATCTGGGCTATCTCGGCATCAGACTTCTGATGACCAGGCCCGCCTCACTTGATCTCGATGGCGGCAACGACGCCGGAACCGGCAATCCGCTGGTCTTCGGCTTTCTGGTGACCCTGACCAATCCCAAGGCGATCGTGCTGTTTACCAGCGTCTTTGCCACCGCGGTCACCGATGCCATGCCGCTGTGGGTGATGGCGGCGATGGTTGGACTGGTGATGGCAAGTGCAGCGATCTGGTACACGCTGGTGACGCTGTTCATGTCATCGCGTCCGGTGATCGCCCGGTTTGAAAACGCCCAACACTGGATCGAACGTGCCGCCGGGGTCTGCTTCATCGGCATTGGCGCAAAGATACTCGCCGACAGCCGCAATCCGCTGACGCCCTGAGCGTCGTGCCCGCTTAAGATAGTTCCGTTCGCGCCCAGCTCCCGTCGCTCAAGGCAAACAGATAGGGTGTCGCGTGCTGGCTCTTGAACCAGTGTCCGCACAATTGCTCCGAGATCGCCTGCAGCACCGCGTCATGGCCGACAAGAACCGTGAGCGCCGCCATGCGTGGCAGCAGCAACCCGGTGAGCGCCGCTAGAGATCGTGCACGCACATCCGCCCATTGCTCGCCATCCTCGGGCAGAATTTCGGCCAGTTGTTCAAGCCGGGTGATGTCGTGGTGGGTCATGGCCTCCCGGATGGACTGCCCCTCCAGTGAGCCGAAATCGCACTCGATCAGATTGTCGTCCGTTTTTGTCGTCAGGTTCATGGCCCTTGCAATGATCGCGGCTGTGTCGATTGCGCGTGACAGCGGGCTGCTGACAATCTTGCTGATATCAAGTGTTTTCAGCCGTTGAGCCGCGCGGTGGGCCTGACGCACGCCATTGGCATTGAGCGCGATGTCGGTGCGGCCCTGAAACAGGCCAGACGCATTCCAGTCGGTTTCGCCGTGCCGCACAAAGATGAAATCGGAGAAAACGTGCATGGTTCTCCTGGTCCGGTTCAGCCGCGGTCAAGCCGGCGGGTGCGGTCATCGACCTGCGCCCGGATCGCTGCAAGCAACGGATGGCGGTTGGTAGCCGGCAGCCCGTAACCCAGATTGAAGCGATAATCGAAATCATCCGGGTTCTTGCCGGTCGAGTGGGTCAGCATGGTCTCGATCTTGTCGAACCCCTTGGCCAGCACCGCTTCGGGCGTTCTGGCTTCGGCATACTCGTCCCACAGCGCCAATATCTCGGCTTTCAAGTCGTCAGGCAGGGACCCGCACAGCGTCTGCAAATCGGTACGTTCGCGCGCGGCGCGGTCATCTCCAACGCGTTGATCAATGGCCGGAACGTCTCCCGAAATTGCTTCGCCAAGATCGTGGACGATGCAGATCTTGATAAGCCTGAGAAGGTCGACGCCTTCCATCTCGTCGCCAAACAGGATCACCAGCAAAGAGAGCCGCCAGCTGTGCTCGGCTGTGCTTTCCTGCCGACCCTCGGGCGTGTGACCGCTGCGCAGCGTGTCCTTGAGCCGGTTGGTCTCATCCAGAAATGTCAGAACGGCCTTGATCCGCTCAGGCGAGGGAAGCCGTGGCTCCGTCATGCCGCAGCCGGGCTCCATCTGGCCCGGTAATCTGCCGCCCTCGCCGGATCGAGATTGGTCTTGTCCAGATCACCCCCGGCCCATGCCATCACCTTTGGATCCATCACCCGAAACCACAAAGCCGGTACTGCCGCGAGCAGAAACGTACCGGGATAGCCCGACGGCAGCGTCGGCAGATCGTCAAACGAGCGCAGCGCCTGATAGGGCCGCAACGGATTGGCGTGATGGTCGGAATGGCGCTGCAAATGAAACAGCATCAGATTGGTGATGATGTGGTTGGTGTTCCAGGAATGCCGCGGCTCGCAAGGCCCATAGCGCCCGTCCTGTTTGAGATCGCGCTTGAGCCCGTAATGCTCGATATAATTGGCTACGGTCAGGTGAAACCAGCCGATCAGATTGTGCAGCAACAAGAACGGCACCATGGTCCAGCCAAAGGCTGCGATCAGGGCCACGTCGGCCACCACCGTGATGGCGTAGCATTGCAGAATGTCGTTGCGCCAATGCCAGAACGGCAAGCCCTTGCGCTCGAGCCGTGCCCGCTCCATGTGCCAGCCGCGCACCGCCGTGCCCGGAATCTCGCGCAGTGAAAACCGCCACAGACTTTCGCCGAGCCGGGCCGATGCCGGGTCTTCCGGCGTCGCCACATGCACATGATGGCCGCGATTGTGCTCGATGCTGAAATGCCCGTAGCCGGAGCAGGCATTGGCGAATTTCGCACCCCATTGGTCAAGACGCGAGGGCTTGTGCCCCAGTTCATGGCCTATGGTGATCGCCGTGCCCGAACTCACACCGGCGCCGATGCAGAGCCCCAGCCATGCCAGAAACGGCGTGCCGGGTTGTCCCGCGGCAATGGCGCAGGCCAGCAACGAGAACCAGAACACCGGCACCGACAAAAACAGCAACACCCGGTAGTAGTTGTCCGCGGCCATGGCCTCGACCACCTCTTCGGGCGGGTTGTTCGGATCGACACCAACCAGATGGTCCGCGCCGACAAAGACGCCGTAATAAAACACGATGGGAACGAGGACCCACCAGGGATTGCCGCTCGCCAGATAGGCCACGGCGCCCAGTCCCGGTAGTGCCGGCGACAACACCGACAGGATCCACAGCCAGCGCTTGCTATCGCGGTACTCGACGCGGTCGCCATTTCTGGCAGTGCTGACAAAAATCATCACAAACCTCCCTGGCGCGACCGGAAACGGCGGGCTGCAAAGGTCCGTGCGCTCATTCGCCAATGGTAAGGCCATGGCCCGTCGCGAGCAAGGTCGCACGTCACCGGATGCGAAACACCGCTGGAAGCCGCCACTTCGGAAGCTGGTTTGAAAAACCGGTCCGATCGGGTCAGGTGACCACTTTTTTAAGAGAATTCAGGCATGATCAATCTGTTCGATCTGCACAAGGAAAATCCGCATGCGCATCCTGTCCGCAATCGCTGTTTTTATGACTGCCGTGATGGCGGCGGCACCTGCCCAAGCGCTGGAGTTCGACCACCTTCTCAAGATGGCTTTCGGAACCTCGGACATGAACAAACTGGGTGGCCCGATCTTCGCCCTGATAGGTGTGGTAACATTTCTGTTCTTCTGGATTGCGATCCGGATTGGCAAGAAACGGCAACGCCGGATGATTGAATCCTACGACGCTGAAATGAAAGATTACTCGACGCGGCTGCGGCGCGGAAAGTTCTGATCTGATCTGATTGTCAGCGCTGACCACTGTTACCCGACACTCCGGCGCGCCGCTGACGTGGCTTTGAACGACATTCATTCAAATCCGGAATGCCGGCTTTCGCGAAATTGATTTCACATCGCCGGTCAATGGTTTAGGAAAACAAGAGGGGCCGATGGCCCTTTATCGTTGTCCTTGTCCATGAGGCCGCCATGCCCGCCCAGCTTTCCGTCAATCTCAATGCCGTCGCCATGCTGCGCAATCGCCGCGATCTGCCATGGCCCAGCGTCACCGGCCTGGGGCGCATTGCGCTGGTCAACGGTGCGCACGGATTGACCGTTCATCCGCGGCCCGACCAGCGCCATATCCGCTTCTCCGATCTGCCCGGCATCCGCGCCCTGATCGATGATGAGTTCCCCAACGCCGAATTCAACATCGAGGGCTATCCGACCGATGAGTTCCTCGAACTTGTCGAGGCCAATCAGCCGGAACAGGTGACGCTTGTGCCTGATGATCCGTCGCAGGCGACCTCGGATCATGGCTGGGATTTTCAGGGCAAGGGCAATTTCCTGCGCGCCGTGGTGCAGCGGTTGAAGAAAAACGGCGCTCGTGTCTCGCTGTTTTGCGATCCCGATGCCAGCCGGACAGCGCTTGAAGCGGCCAAGGCCACCGGCGCTGACAGGGTGGAGTTCTACACCGGTCCCTATGGCGGCACCTATGATGATCCGGTCCGCGCTGCCGAAGAACTCAAGAGGCTTGAGACCGCCGGCAAGATCGCCACAGAGCTGGGTCTCGGAATCAATGCAGGCCACGATCTCACGGTCGAAAACCTGCCGGGCCTGGCCCGCGCCATTCCCGGTCTGCTCGAAGTCTCCATCGGCCACGGCCTGATTGCCGATGCCATCGAACACGGCATGGCCGAAACCGTCCGCCGCTTTGTCAAAGCCTGCGGGTAAAGGCCCCTACGTCCGCGAGCGTCCCAGAAATGCACCAGCCTGAGATCGCACTTGAAATTCCGGCACGGCTCGGCCAGAAAGCCATGCAGCTTCAACAGGGTGCATTATGAGTCGACTTCTCACAACATTGATGATGGCTGCCCTGGCGTTGACGCTGGCTGGCTGTGTCGATCAACCGGGGCCCCGCAAAGTCGCCAGATCGGTACCCGACAATTTCGGAACGCTGATGCCACCGAAAATGGTTCTCCGGGACGACACCGTGGCCGCAGCAACCCATGACCGCAATGCCAGCCGGTTGGCCTATGTCGGAGTCTGGGCCGGGAATGGCGACGCCTGCGCGATGATGGACCAGACCGCCTTCGACGGCTACGCGGTGATCACGCCCGACAGCCTTCGCCGCCCCGGCGAGACCTGCACGTTTGAACCGGGCCAGCCCGGCAAAGCCGCCTTGAACTTCGACGCCACCTGCAAGGTGAGCCGCAAGACCGTCCGCAAAACCATCAGTGTCGTCATGAGCAGCAGCCAGCAATTGCGCCTGACACCCGCGCCGGGTGCTCCCGTTGAGAACCTTGTGCGCTGTCATATGCTGAAATAGACGCGGGATGACGGGCCGGCCGGTCACAGCCAGCGGGCGACGGACACGATCAGATGCGCGCCGGGAACCAGCAGGATCTGCGCCAGCACGGTTCCGGCCAATCGGCTCAGCACCATCCAGACCAGCACCCGCCGGTAAAAGCCATCGCTGACTTCGCCTTCGACGACGTCATCGGTCAGCCCGGCGAGATAGGGATCGATCAGGATGAACATCATGATGGTGGCCACACCATTGATCACCGCGGACAGCGAGCTTGCCGTCACCCGGAACTCGGGATCGATCGTGCCGGCATAAATCGCCGACAGCACGCCCACCGTCCACAGCGCGGTGGCGAAGAAGTTCATACCGATATAGACCGCCGGAAAGTCCTTCGAGACCCGCAGCGATGTCAGGTTCTGATAGCGCGGCAGCGCCACCGATTGCATCACCACGGTTGCCCCGCGCGGTGTCAGCGCCTTGAGCATGAGCCGCACCAGATTGCGTCGTTTCTTGAAGCCTGCCACCGCACCGGTGGCGACGCGCTGAACTGTGGGGATCAGCAAGCCGCCGATGATGGTAGCGACCGAGGCTGCCGCCAGGATCAGCGCGAAATCCTGATGCAGATGGCTCGAGGCGCTGTCCAGGATCGAGCTTTCCACCCGCTTGGCCAGCAGCGGCGCCTGAAACGAGTTCGAGGTTCGCGACACCAGCACCATGGCGTTGAACAGCGAAAACGCAATCGCGATCTGTCCGGTGCGGATGCCGGCAATCCGGAACGCAAACGCCAGCGTGCCGATCAGGTGGATGACGAAGGTCAAAATGATGATGGCCAGGAGTTGAATGTCCATGCCGGTGTCCGCCCAAAGCTCAAATGTCCGGAGCGGAGATATCGGTTGATTTCAGGTTTATTTGCGGCGGGGAGGGCTGGTCAACCGTTCTATTCTAGCTTGACACAGTACCGTACGGTACGGTACATCGCTTTCCATGAATTTGACCCTTACCCCAGACACTGCTCCCAAGCAGACCGCAGCGCCTGCTGATGCCGCCTTTGGCGCATCAGTGGGCGAGGAGCTGTCGGAGCGTCAGCAGGAAGTGCTCGACGCGGTGCTCAAGCTGATGGTGGCCGAGGGGGACGGGTTTTCCGTGGCTGCCGTGGCGCGTGCCGCAAGCTGCTCCAAGGAAACCTTGTACAAATGGTTTGGCGACCGTGATGGTCTGCTCACTGCCACGGTACGCTGGCAGGCCTCGAAAGTGCGGATGCCGAAATTTCCGCAGCAGCAACTGACGCGCGACAGCCTCCAATCCGCGCTCACCGGCTTTGCCGAAAGCTGGCTGACAGTGATCACCGGCGATCTGTCGATCGCGCTCAACCGTGCCGCCGTCTCCCATGCCGGATCGGGCAAGAGCCGGCTTGGCGAAATTGTCTTGACCAATGGTCCTTTTGCGATGAAACAGCGCATCGAACCGCTGCTGGAAGCGGGCAGGGCAGCGGGATTGCTCGGCTTCGAGGACGTTGCCGATGCGTTCCGCAGCTTCTTCGGGCTGGTGGTGGCTGACACGCAAATCCGGCTTCTGCTGGGCGAGGGCAACCATCCCGGCGAGGCGGAAATCACCACCATCTCCGCTCGGGCGGTGACAAAATTCCTCAGTCTTCACGGCCGGGGATAGAAACTCAGGAATTTGGCGGCGGATTTTTTTGTCCGGCGCTGAGAGAACAAAGACAACGCGAACACACAAACGGGAGTTTATCATGCGCGTATATTATGATCGTGACGCCGACCTCAATCTGATCAAGTCGAAAAAGGTAGCCATCATCGGCTACGGTTCCCAGGGCCGGGCGCATGCGCTTAACCTCAAGGATTCCGGCGCAAACAACGTCGCCGTCGCCCTGCGCGAAGGTTCGGCCACCGCCAAGAAGGCCGAAGCCGATGGCTTCAAGGTCATGAGCGTCGCCGAAGCTGCCGGCTGGGCCGACCTGATGATGATGGCCGCTCCCGACGAGCTGCAGGCCGACATCTACAAGGACCACATCGCCGCCAACATCCGCGACGGCGCAGCCATCGCCTTTGCCCATGGCCTCAACGTGCATTTCGGCCTCATCGAGCCGAAGGCAACCGTCGACGTCGTCATGATCGCGCCAAAAGGCCCCGGCCACACCGTGCGCGGCGAATACCAGAAGGGCGGCGGCGTGCCTTGCCTGATCGCTGTTCATCACGATGCATCGGGCAACGCCCATGAACTGGCACTGAGCTACGCCTGTGGCGTTGGCGGCGGCCGTTCCGGCATCATCGAAACCAACTTCCGCGAAGAGTGCGAAACCGATCTGTTCGGCGAGCAGGTTGTTTTGTGCGGCGGTCTGGTCGAGCTGATCCGCGCCGGTTTCGAAACGCTGGTCGAAGCCGGTTACGCGCCGGAAATGGCCTATTTCGAGTGCCTGCATGAGGTCAAGCTGATCGTCGACCTGATCTATGAAGGCGGCATCGCCAACATGAACTACTCGATCTCCAACACCGCTGAATGGGGTGAATATGTCTCCGGCCCGCGCATCATCACATCGGAAACCAAGGCCGAGATGAAGCGCGTTCTGCACGACATCCAGACCGGCAAGTTCACGTCGGAATGGCTGCAGGAATACAAGGGTGGCGCAGCGCGCTTCAAGGGCATTCGCCGCATGAACGATCGTCACCAGATCGAGGAAGTCGGCGAAAAGCTGCGTGGCATGATGCCGTGGATCAAGGGCAACGCCCTGGTCGACAAGGACAAGAACTAAGCTTCATTGAACGTTCAATGAACCAGGAGGCCGGGAGCGATCCCGGCCTTTTTTCATAGGCGTGGGAGGGAGTGGCGAGGGCAGGGAGGGCAACAGATTAGAAAGACCGGCCTCTGTCAGAATACCAGATTTGTTCGATTTATTTTCGGAACCAAAAACCGGTCGTAGCATTGTGCCTTTGTAACCAACATCAAAGGCCCCCGCCTTTCTAGAGGAGAATGAAATGAAACAGATTCTTGCTGCCGCCGCTCTCACCATGTGCTTCACCGCCGGCGCTTTTGCGCAGACCAATGCAGACAACGCCCGTGGCGAACTTGACGCCTATGCAGGCGGCGACACCACCGTGTTCGGCATGATGTTTGATGACGAAGGCAATGACGTTGACGATGCGACCTTCCAGTCGAACTGGGACAATTCAACTCCTGAGCAGCAGGCGATGCTGAAGGATGCTTGCACCAAGGCACAGGAAGCCAAGGCCGAGTTTTCCGACATGGTTGCCAGCCGCTGCAAGGCCGCAACCGGAAACTAAATTTCCCGTGATCTGATTCCCCCATCAGATCATCTGAGCCAGTCGGCATCCCCAGCCGGCTGGCTTTTTTGTGTGTCCGATTGCCTTGTCCGTCTGTTACAGCACCCAGTTTGCCGGAACTGTCCCGTCGCGTTTATCTTCTACCAGTCGCATCATCCATTGATCCATGTGCTGGCGACGCAGTTCCTGATGATCAAGCTGCTTTTGCATCATTTAAGCGACATCACTGCTGCTTCACTACGTCGCCAGCGCTCGCCGCGCAGATTGGCAAGTTGTTTTCTCCCTGCTGAGCGCAAGTCAGAAAATGCCGCCGCTAAGGGGTATAGCTGACCAGTCGATTGTAACGGCGCAAAGTAGAGCTTGCAAATTGACGAGTTAAGTATACGTGTTTATATGTGGTATTTAACGGATGAGAGTGAATATTACTCAGTCGTTTACATGAAGAATAAGCCTTCTATAATTGAAATTCAATTGAGTAGACTATTGGTGATTGGGAATGCCTACAAATTTGACAATACATGTGCGAAACAATGAATCCGCAACTCAATTGTTCTGCGTATTCCAGGAGCCGGCAATTTTTACCGTAATTACCCACCCCTGAATTCGTGATTTCCGGTTCTTCTACCGGCCTATGCCAGGACGGATGCGATGACCTGGAAGGGGTTTGCGCCTTTGAGGCGTGCGGTATCGACTGTCGTGCGTATGTTCGCTTCGGCTTGGGCGGCCCACATGGCGCGATATCCGTTTGTCACCTTTCGCTGAATGACCCATGGACGGAGCTTTCGCTCAGATGTGTTGTTGGTGACATCGACTTCTCCGGGATAGTCGCAAAACGTCAGCAGCTGATCGCGGGCCCGCCCGATCTTGGCCTGGAGCTTTTGGGCCAGGTCGCATGAAGTCGGGGCGCATAGAAGCCCGGCAAGCTGTTTATCGAATTTGCGCTTCTTGCTTGCGACGGTAGACGCAGCGAATGTGCTTATGGCTCTGGCGAAATCAAACACACGGCCAAACCAAAGCTGGAAGCGAAGAGGGAGATCATCCTCGCCATGTTCCAGCGCAAAGGCTGTATCACGCGCCAAATGTGCAAGGCAGGTTTGATGTCGATGGCCGTGAGATTGCTGGGCTGAATACCGATCAGATATCCATACCTCGGGGACATGGCCGCCCATGGTCTCGTGAACGACCCGTGCTGCACGGGAGTAATCGGGCTGGTGGACAACGGCATCCTTGCAATGAAAAACCCAGTGTTGGGCATTTGTGCCCTCAATACGCACACCGGTTTCGTCGCTGGCGACAACGCGGGCGGCTCGAAGGCTGGCCTTGGCGGCCTGTGCTGTGGCCTGGAAGCTCGGACGGGAGCGGGCAAACATGTTCATGATCGCGCCCTCGCTCGCATGGAGGCCGAAGATATCCATGAACACACCGCTCAGGCGTTCGTAAGACAATGCATGGAAACTCTTGAGGTAGATCGCCAGCGCGTGAATGCCTGGCCCGAACGGCGTTGCGGTTGCCACGGCAGGTGCGGTGGCTTTTGTCGTCGTGCCGCATTGCGGGCAATGACAGGAAAAACGCCGATGCCGGGTGACATGAGGACGGATCGCAGGAATATCGATCTCGTCATAGGCCCCGGCCAGCACCATCGTATCATCACCGGAAAACGCATGGCCGCATCTCTTGCAGGCGGTCGGTTCATGATCGCGAAACATGTCGGCAAAATCCGCCAGCACCCTATTGTGGGGTTCATGCCCGGGCTTGGCTCCACCCGGTCGTGAGTTGACGCGTTTCTCTTTCTTGTCCGTAGAGGGCGGCTTGGAAGACGTCCGAGAATCCTTGGCAGGCCGTTGGAGCCGAAGCACCATCTCGATCAATTCGTCCTTGCTCAGCTGCTGCAAATCAGTCCGATCCATATCATCATGGATTCAGACATTGTGGTGCATGGCAAGGGGGTGGGTAATTACTTTTTACCGGTGGACAGCAGGTCTACAGCAACAGTCTTTTCGAGCATAGCCTTGGGAATTACGGAGATACCGGCTCTGTGCTGACCTTTCAGGTCAATATGCAAACCTATGCCGGGATCCAGCAGGCCCACAGCATGCCACAAGTCGGTCAGTCGTCAGGCTACTCATCGGCATGTCGCGCCATTAATCTGGCGCCCGCTTCAGGTTTCGCCAACGACTGGACGACAGGGTCTGTCTTGCCCTTCGGGTTGACGATGCCTGCAGCCGGCACAGGGGTTAAGCCGGGGGCGTTCCGCATTACCATGCCGCCATTCCAGCCGCCGGTCGTCTACAATGTCGGAACGGCTATCGAGGTGAATGGCGACATAGTCCTTTCGAGTTTCACGGTGGCAAAATCCAATAGCAATACGGAGTGTCAGCCGGTGATGAAATACTTCGTCCAGACCGGCTCCTACACGCCGGGAACAGTCATGAATTTTGCCCAATCCAGCGTCAACGCAGCACTTTGCGACTTCACCCCCGGCTATAGCGTCATTGACGTTACCCTGAATGCTGATGGGACGTGGACCGTCCAGTACATTCAATAATCGGCCCGGTTGCCCGGCATGCGCCCCCATCCGCTGAAGTCGAACCGGTCACCCCGCGCTCATCCCCGCCACCATTGCCGCCAGCGCTACGATGTGGATCAGCATGATCGCCTTCTCGTTCCACAGCACACCGACCGCAAACCAGCCGAACACGCCGACCACGAACAGATAGAGGTTCCACGGCGTCCAGCCGAAGCCGGTCGCCGTGTAGCCCATAATCTGGATGATCGATGCTACCCATTTGAGCGCAAAGGCGATGCGGTCGCTCGAAACGGTAGCAACAACTGCAGTTGCCATCGTTCGTGATCCTTGAGTGAGGTCGAGCCAAAGCCCGCCGGATCCGGGGCCCGGCGTCTCTGCGGAAGCGGTCAATTCAGTCAGGATACGCTCGCGCCGACCGTCAGACCGAGCGCGTCAACCCGCCGTCTATGCGCAGGTTCTGGCCGGTGATGTAGGCCGCATCGTCAGACGCCAGATAGGAGATCAGCGACGAGACTTCGCGGGCATGGCCGTAGCGGCCCATCGGAATCCGCGCCTTGCGGTCCGCAGTTTCCGGCAGCGAGTCGATGAAGCCCGGCAGCACATTGTTCATGCGGATGTTTTTTGCCGCATAGCGGTCGGTATAAAGCTTGGTGAAGGCCGCAAGTCCGGCGCGAAACACGCCCGAGGTTGGAAACAGCGGATCGGGCTCGAACGCCGCGAAGGTCGAGATGTTGAGGATCGTGCCGCCGCCCTGGGCTTCCATCAGCGGGGTGACCAGCCGGGTCGGGCGGATCACATTCATCAGGTAAAAATCCATGCCCTTGTGCCAGTCATCATCGCTGATCGTCAGAATATCGCCTTTCGGGCCGTGGCCGGCGGAATTGAGCAGAACATCAACCCGTCCCCAGGCCTTGGTCGCCTTTTCGACAAACGCAGCGAGGGCGTCCGGATCGATATTGGAGCCGGTGTAGCCGATGCCGCCCAGCTCTTCGGCCAGCGCTTCACCCTTGCCCGACGAGGACAGGATGGCGACCTTGAAACCGTCAGACGCCAGGCGCCGTGCTGCGTCCGCGCCAATGCCGCTGCCGCCGGCGGTGATCAATGCAACCTTGTGTTCGCTCATGTCAGTCTCCTTGTAAATCTTCCGGAAGCGTACCGGGCGTCATAGACGTTGACCAATCATGTTTTCTCGCTCAGACTGTAGAAAATCTACTGTCATTCGGAGCGCTGCATGCGTCTGCCCAACCTCAATGGCGTGCGCGCTTTCGAATGCGCCGCGCGCCATCTCAATTTCCGCCTTGCTGCCGAGGAACTGAACCTGACCCAGGGCGCGGTGGCCCAGCAAGTCCGCAAGCTCGAAACCTCGCTTGGCCAGAAACTGTTCGTCCGCAAGCCACGCGGGCTGGAGCTGACCGAAAACGGCGCGGCCTATTTTGCAGAAACTCATGCCGGCCTCAGCCGCATCGCCCAGGCCACTGCACAGCTGGCGCCGCCCACCCGCAGCCTGGTGCTCAGCGTGCCGCCATCCTTCGCCAGCATGTGGCTGATGCCGCGACTGGCTGATTTCGAGGCGCGCTTTCCCGACATTGACCTGCAGGTGATCGCCTCGGAGAAACTGTCGGATTTCGACACCGATGGCGTCGATCTGGTGGTGCGGCAGGCCAGCCCGCCCTTCGCAAAAGAGCTCACATCAACCCTGCTGTCACCGCTCGATCTGGTTGCCGTCGCCAGCTCCGCCTATCTTGCCACCATGCCGGCCATCGGAACTTTCGAGGGTTTCCGCGCTCACCGCCTGCTCGAGGACGCCCACCGCCACTGGCGCCGTCTGCTCGGCACAGAAGAAGCCCCTAAACCGGACACGGGGCCAGCCGCTCGCGTCTCTCGCTTCAACCAGACAGCGCTGGCCATCGCCGCCGCCCGCGCCGGCCGCGGCGTGGCCATCGCGGCGAAAACCCTGGTCAAGCCGGATATCGAGGCCGGTGACCTCAAGGTGGTCTGGCGTGACGAAGCCAGATCCGCGACCGGTTTTTATGCCGTAGCGCCGATCAACCCCGGACGCTCACCGCGCGACCGGGACCATCTGGCGGAGTGGTTGTGCGGGCAGTTTGGGGTCAAGTGGGGCTAGACGGGGTTTGCGCTTCCCCGAACCACCCGACCCAACCGCATGATCCCTTCCTCGATCATCGCCTCGCTTGCGCAGGAAAACGACAGCCGCAGCGTGTTGGCGCCCGACCCATCGGCGAAGAATGCCTTGCCCGGCACAAAGGCGACGCGTTCGGTTTTCAGGCTTTCGGCCAGGAGGCTCGCGCCATCAAAACCTTCGGGCAGGGTGACCCAGATGAACATGCCGCCATCGGGCCTGGTCCAGCTCACGCCTTCTGGCATGTGGCGGGAAAGGGCTGTCAGCATGGCGTCGCGGCGGGCCTGATAGACGCTGCGGATCTTGGCGACTTGAGCCTCGAAACCGTCCGATGCCACTTTGTGGATCGCCATCTGGTTCAGCGTTGCCGAATGCAGATCGGCTGCCTGTTTCATCAGCACCAGTTTCGAGATCACCGGTTTGGCAGCGCAGACCCAGCCGACGCGCAGGCCCGGCGCCAGCGTCTTGGAAAAGCTGCCGCAATAGATCGTCCGGGTATTCTCGATCGAACCATTGCGTTCGATGTCGAGCGCCAGCATCGGCGGCACGTCGTCGCCGTCATAGCGCAGCGACTGGTAGGCGGCGTCCTCGATCACCGCGATGTCGAGCTCTTCCGCCAGGTCGAGAATGTTCTTGCGCGCGGACGCGGCAAGGGTTTCGCCGGTCGGGTTGGCGAAATCCGCCGAGGCATAGGCAAATTTCACCGCACCACCATTGGTGCTGGCGGCCTCGCGGAAATCGGCAGCCGAACGGTTGCCCAGCGGGGTGAGGCGGTCGTAATTGGGCTCATAGGCATTGAATGCCTGCAGCGCGCCGAGATAGGTCGGCCAGCCGACGAGCGCGGTGTCGCCCTTGGATAAGAACAGCTTGCCGAGATAATCCAGCGCCTGCTGAGAGCCCGAGGTGATCATGATGTTGTCGGCGGTGCACGCGACGCCGAGCGAGGCCATGCGGGTGACCAGCCAGTCGCGCAACGGCTTGTAGCCTTCGCTGACCGAGTATTGCAGAGCCGCGCCCTTGCTGTCGCCCGACAGCGCTGCCGTCAGCGCCGCGCCAAAGGCTTCGGCCGGAAACAGCGCCGGATCGGGAATGCCGCCGGCAAACGAGATCACATCGGGCTGATCGAGCAGCTTCAACAATTCGCGGATTTCAGACGCCTTCATCCGCTCCGCCCGCGTGGCGAATAACTTCGGCCAGTCGAGTCCGTGGCCTGCCGTTGCGGTTGGTGCTGTGTCAGTGCTCATGCCCGATCCTCCCGGCGCGCCGCGTTCATCCGAACGCCTCAAGGCCGCCTGCCGTTTTGCTGTCCGCTGATTGAGTTGGTTCGAATGAAGTCTTCGCAGCGCAACAAAAATGCGTTTGCGCCGCTCTTGCAGCAAGAATGATCACGAACCGAAATATATGTCAACAATACTGACCTAATATTTTTGAGTGAGCGCTGAGGGTCAAGGCTCGCCCATCCGGCGTCAGCCCTCCGGCATCGGATTTGAAGATCCGGCAACCGGTGCCGGCACTCATGGCCTGTCTCTTGCGGTACAATCACAGAACCCGGCCGAAGCTTGGAAAGCTTTTCGCTGCGGCATCCCGCCGCGGCTCAACGCAAGACAGTATCGGCAAGTGTTGGTGCTCCGGACCGTTTGGGTTAAAAAGGCAGGTGCTTATCCATCAAATATGAAAGCGCTGACTTGTCCTTGACGTGTGTGACGATTAAGTGACGGGTATCAAACCGTATTAAGCGGATATGACAGGGCCGGCCCCGGGGAACTTTTATGAGCGCTGTTGCGCCTGGAACGACTTTTTTTGTCTTGATGTTGCCATTTCTGGCGGCGGTGGTCGCCCCGTGGCTGACACGTCGACTCGGTCATAATGCTGCCTGGATTCTGGCGCTGGCGCCGGCGGCGATTTTCCTGCATTTTCTTGGCTTTGCCGGGGCTGTTGCCGATGGCGGCGTCGTTACCGGCGGCTTTAAATGGGTGCCGTCTTTCAATGTCAGCTTTTCCTGGCTGATCGACGGCCTTTCGCTGACCTTCGCGTTGCTGATTTCGGGTATCGGCGCGCTGATCATGCTCTATTCCGGTGGCTATCTGAAGGGCGACGACCAGCTCGGCCGGTTTTTCTCCTTCATGCTGCTGTTCATGGGTGCCATGCTTGGCGTGGTCATTTCCGACAGCTTCCTGATGCTGTTTGTCTACTGGGAACTGACCTCGATTACCTCGTTCCTGCTGATTGGTTTTGATCACACCCGCGAGGCCTCGCGTCGCGCCGCGATGCAGGCGCTGGTGGTCACCGGCGGTGGCGGGCTGGCGCTGCTGGCGGGCCTTCTGGTGATCTGGAACATCACCGGCGTCAGCCAGATTTCACTGCTGCTGAGCTACGGCGACGAGGTGCGAAACAGCCCGTTCTATCTGATGGCGTTGATTCTGGTTCTCGGCGGTGCGTTTTCCAAATCGGCGCAATTTCCGCTACATTTCTGGTTGCCCAACGCCATGGAAGCGCCGACACCTGTGTCGGCCTATCTGCATTCCGCCACCATGGTCAAAGCCGGCGTCTATCTGCTGATGCGGCTCAACCCTGTACTCGGCGACACTATCTGGTGGGAGACCATTCTGCCGGTGTTCGGCGGCACCACGCTGATTGTCGGCACGCTGCTTGCCATCCGCCAGACCGATCTCAAGCTGATGCTGGCCTACACCACAGTATCTTCACTCGGACTGTTGGTGATGCTGACAGGCTTCGGCTCCGATCACGCCATTGCCGCAGCCGTGCTCTATCTGGTGGCGCACTCGCTGTTCAAGGGCGCACTGTTCATGGTTGCTGGCCTGATCGATCATGAGTCCGGCACCCGCGACGTGACCAAATTGGGCGGGCTGCGCAAGGCGATGCCGATCACCTTCATCGCCGCCATGGCTGCCGCAATCTCGATGGCCGGTTTGCCGCCGTTCATCGGCTTCCTCGCCAAGGAGGAAATCTACTATGCCCTTTGGGCGATCAATCCCTGGTCGCTGGCCTTTGTGGCCGTGGCTGTTGTCGGCAATGGCCTGATGTTTGTCATCGGGTTTGCCGTCGCCATCAAGCCGTTCTTCGGCCCGGCGGTCAAAACCCCGAAGGCGGCCCATGAGGGTCCCGTGCTGTTGTGGCTGGGCCCGCTGACGCTCGGCATTGCGGCGCTGGGGGCAGCACTGATGTCGCCCGTCACCCACCGCTTCATTTCCTCGCCGATGACAAGTGCGGTGGCCGGGCAAGCCGAGACCGTGACGATCTCGCTGGTGCCGCATATGGGCCCGGCGCTGATCCTGTCGCTGGTCACCATCGTCTTCGGCGTCATCGCCTACCGCATGCTTGATCGTCTCCGCGCCGCCATGGCCTGGCTTCTCGAAACCCTCGGCTGGGGCCCTGATCGCGGTTTCGATCAGATGATCTTCGGCATCGTGCGGCTTTCCGTCAGGGTGACGCGGTTCGTTCAGCCCGGCCGGCTGGAAATCTACATGATGGTAACATTCCTGATGATCGCCGCCGCCCTCATCGGGCCGATGGCCTGGTATGGCGAATGGCCGGCAATGCCGGTCTGGCCGGAAGGAGTGCAGCCCCACGAGCTGGTGGTCATGGCGCTCGTGCCAATCGGTCTGCTCGCCGTGATCTATGCCCGCGACCGGCTGACGGCGATTGTGTCATTGGGCATTCAGGGCTTTGCCGTGGCGCTGATTTTCCTGCTGTTTGGCGCGCCGGACCTTTCGTTTACCCAGTTCATGGTCGAGACCCTGGCCGTTGTCATCCTCGCGCTGGTCATGGCCCGTTTGAAGCTGACGGCCGCCGATCATCGTCCGACCGGCGAAAAAGCCATCGACATGAGTGTGGCGCTGGCCTGCGGCGGCGGCTTCATGCTGTATCTGCTGTCTGTCACCCAGCAGCCGTTCAACACGGAACTCAGCGATTTCTTCTCGGCCTACTCGAAAGTCGTCGCGCACGGCGCCAATGTGGTCAATGTGATCATCGTCGATTTCCGCGGCACGGACACTCTGGGCGAAATCGCCGTCGTCATGGTCACCGGTCTCGCCATTCTGTCGCTGATCCGCATTCGCACGCCGCGCGTTC
The DNA here is from genome assembly GCF_001011155.1 of Hoeflea sp. IMCC20628. Taxonomy (NCBI): domain Bacteria; kingdom Pseudomonadati; phylum Pseudomonadota; class Alphaproteobacteria; order Hyphomicrobiales; family Rhizobiaceae; genus Hoeflea; species Hoeflea sp. IMCC20628. The sequence continues at coordinate 2,653,090 of NZ_CP011479.1, read as the reverse complement.
CGGTCGCCGACAATGATCCGGATCGCAACGGGGGAGGGCTCTAACCATGCGCACAGTCATCTTTCGCTCGATTGCGCCTTACCTGACCAGCCTGATGTTGCTGTTTTCCGTCTTTGTGCTGCTGCGCGGTCACAACGAACCAGGCGGCGGCTTCATCGGTGGCTTGATCGCCGCATCGGCGCTGGCGATTTACGGTATTGCCTGCGGCGTGGCACCTGTGCGCCAGGCGATCTATTTCCATCCGATGGCGATTGCTGCCTTTGGGCTGTTCATGTCGGCCATGGCGGGCGTGCTGTCGGTTTTCGCCGGCGTGCCCTACATGTCGGGCTTGTGGGTCTATCCACACTTCTTCGGGGTCGAACTGGCCTTGTCGAGCGTGCTGGTTTTTGATGTCGGGGTCTATCTTGTCGTCGTCGGCGCGATCAGTTCGATCGCCCTGGCGCTCGAGGAAAGGGATCGCGACTGATGGAGCCCTTGTTTGCCCTTCTGGTCGGCGCGCTGTTCACCGTCGCCATCTATCTGTTTTTATCCAAACACATCATCCGCATTCTGATGGGCGCGGCGATCCTCGGCAATGCCGTCAACCTGCTGATCTTCACCGCCGGACGGGTAACGCGCGAAGTTCCGCCGATCATCCCCGACGGGGCCGATGCGCTGACTCATGCCGCCGCCAATCCGTTGCCGCAGGCCTTGATTCTGACGGCAATCGTGATCTCGTTTTCGTTTTTTGCGTTTCTGCTGGTGCTGGGTTACCGCGCATTCCAGGAACTGGAGACCGACAGTTCCGATGAAATGCGTGTAGCCGAACCGGTGGGCGAGCAATCGCCACCGGCGAGCTACTGAGGAGAGACCGGCAATGGCTGGAACAAGCGAAGGTCTTCAGGACTTCTCCGCCGTTTACGTGCTCCGGCCGGTTGCGGCTGCCGACTGGCTTATCGCCGCGCCGGTGGTCTGGTGCATTCTGACAGGTGCGTTGCTGCTGATGCTGCGCAAACGCACCGATGTGCAGCCGCTGATCGCCATTCCGGCGCTGGCTGTTCTCGCGCTGATGACGCTCGGTTTGCTTGCCCATGTCGTCCAGAACGGCACAGTCACCATGACCATGGGCCGCTGGTTGCCGCCGTTCGGGATTTCCTTCACCGTCGATCTGTTGGGCGCATTTTTTGCCGCCACCTCGTCGCTGGTGGCGCTCGCCGCCGGGATTTACGGCCGCAGCGATGTGGATGATTCCGGCCGCCGCTATGGCTTCTACCCGTTCCTGATGCTGATCATGGCCGGCATTCTCGGTGCGTTTCTGACCGGAGATATCTTCAATCTCTATGTCTGGTTCGAGGTGCTGCTGATTTCGTCCTTCGGGCTTCTGGTTCTGGGCTCGGAGCGCAAGCAACTGGATGGTGCGGTCAAATACGCCTTCCTCAACCTGATCGCCACCACGCTGTTCCTGGTCGCCACCGGTTATCTCTATGGCCTGTTCGGCACCCTCAACATGGCCGATATCGCCATCAAGGCATCCGAGCTGCGCGGCACGGCACCTTTGATGACGCTGGTAACGCTGTATCTTCTGGCCTTCGCCATGAAGGCCGCTGCGTTTCCGGTCAATTTCTGGTTGCCTGCCTCCTACCACACGCCCCGTCTGGTGGTCTCGGGGCTGTTTGCCGGATTGCTCACCAAAGTCGGCGTCTATGCGCTGCTGCGAATTCTGGGAATGCTGTTTCCACTCGAGCGGGAGGAACTGTCGTTCATTATCGCCATTGTCGCTGCCCTGACCATGGTTCTGGGAGTCATGGGCGCGCTGGCGCAAAACGATATTCGCCGCGCGCTGGGGTTCCTGGTGATCTCGGGCATCGGCGTGATGCTGGCCGGTCTGGCACTGGGCAGTCCCGCCGGCCTCTCCGGCGCAATCCTTTATGCAGCTCATTCGATGGTGGTGATGACGGCGCTTTATTTTGCCGCCGGTCTCGGTGCGCGGCTGGGTGGCGGTTTCGAGCTCACCTCGGCGGGTGGTGTTTATGCCAAGAATGGCCTGATTGCAGCGATGACGCTGATGCTGTTCTTCTCGGTCGCAGGCCTGCCGCCATTCTCCGGATTCTGGCCCAAGATCATGCTGGTCAAGGCCTCGCTTGATATCGGCGCCTGGTGGCTGGCCGGATCGATCCTGGTCACCGGCTTCCTGACCACCATCGCAGTCGGCCGTATCTGGGTGCTTGCCTATTGGCGTCCTGCTGTGAGGGCAGAACCGAACGAAGCGCACATCACCCCGTTGCCTGCAGGGGCGACAGCTGCGCTGATGGGGCTGGTGCTGCTGACCACGGCCTTCGGTGTCTGGCCTGAGCCGGTGATGGCGCTGGCCAAGGACGCGGCACTCGGCCTGCTTGATCCGTCCGCCTATGTGTTGTCGGTGTTTCCTGAGGAGGTGGTGCAATGAGCCTGTTTCTTGTCAATGTGCTGTTGGCGCTGGCCTGGTCGGCTGTCACCGGTTCGTTCAGCTTTCTCAATTTCGCCTTTGGTTTCGTTCTGGCGATCTTCGCATTGTCGATTATTCGCCAGCAGGTCGGCTCGATCGGCTATTTCTCCCGCGCCCGGCGGGTGATTTCGCTGTTGCTGCTGTTCATTTATGAGCTGGTGCTGTCGTCCTGGAAAGTGGCGGTGATGGTATTGTCGCCGCGCATGGATCTCAAACCTGGAATTTTCGCCTATCCGTTGCGGGTCGATCGCGATTTCGAAATCACCATGCTGGCCAATCTGATCACATTGACGCCCGGAACGTTATCGGTCGATGTCTCTGATGATCGCCGTATTCTTTATGTCCACGCTCTCGACGCGTCGGATCCCGACGCCACAAGGCGCGACATCGCCGAAGGATTTGAGCGCAAGATCATGGAGGCGTTCCGATGATCAGTGTCGCATCCATTTTCGACTATGCGGTGATACTGGCGCTTGGCATTTTGTGCTTGTCGTTCCTCATCACCATCTACCGCATCGTCAAGGGGCCGACCTTGCCCGACCGTATACTTGGTCTCGACATGCTGGTGGCGATTGCCATCGGATTCATTGCGGTGATCGGAATCAAGACTGGATACACGCTTTATGTAGATGTCGCGATCGCATTGGGGTTGGTCGGATTTCTGGCCACCGTGGCCTTCGCCCGGTTCGTGTTGTCGCGTGGAAAGACCGAAGACGACATCCTGACCGAAGCGCGGGAAGCCGCCGCCACCGCCCGCCGGCAAAACAGGGCGCAGCAAGCCCAAACCGCAAAGACCGGGGCCGGACACCAATTTGCCACAAACAAGAGTAAAGAAGTCCCGGCCAATGAATGATATTGCCACACTGATTTCTGCTGCGTTGCTGGTGATAGGCTCTATATTTGCCTTGATTGCCGCGATTGGTTTGCTGCGTCTGCCTGATCTATACACGCGCATGCATGCCGCTTCGAAAGCCGGAACCATGGGGTCCTGCCTCATGCTGATCGCTCTGGCAATTCACGCTTCTGATGTAGGAACCGTGTCCCGGGCCTTGGCCGGTGTTGTGTTTTTCTTGCTGACCGCTCCGGTATCAGCACATCTTCTGGCCAAAGCTGCCTATTCGGTCGGCTATCGATTGCACTCTTCTTCTGTAAGGGATGAAATGAGCCCTGACAGTTAACAATAGTGTTTAATCGATTTGAAACTATGAAAATTTCAACCTATGACTTCATAGAGTAACTGTGCGCACGTATCTAAAAAATTCTTGAAATAATTTTTGACTTTTTCTATTAGGATATCAGTCATTGTATGAGATTTAGTACTTGTCCAAGTTTCAGATTCATGTATGGAAGTTCCTTCAGCTTGTTGCACGGAATGTGCGCAGTTCCCAATAATACATTCCGATGACTACGGCAGCATGCTTGCTAAAAGTTAGGACCCGAATATGAATGAAGCAAACAAAGACAACGCCACCGATCTTCTCATTGAACTGACGGCAGAAATTGTTGCGGCTTATGTCAGCAACAATTCCGTTGCGGTGAATGATCTTCCAAGTGTGATCACGCAGGTGCACGCAGCACTTGGCGGCGCCACACTCCCTGTGGAAGAAGTCGTCGAAAAGCAGAAGCCGGCTGTATCAGTGCGTCGTTCGATCCAGAACGATTTCCTGATCTGCCTGGAAGATGGTCAGAAATTCAAGTCGCTGAAGCGTCACCTGATGACTCATTACGGCCTGACACCTGAGCAGTACCGCGAAAAGTGGGAACTGCCGGCTGACTATCCGATGGTCGCTCCTGCCTATGCCGAGGCGCGGTCGCGTCTGGCCAAGGAAATGGGTCTCGGCCAGAAGCGCAAGCGCGCAGCCTAGACCAATTGCTCCGGTCGATCGTGGTTTGGTCGTCAACCCTTGAACCGCGATTGGTCTGATCATCTGACCGGCCTGTTGGCCGATCGAACAAACTCAAAAGCCGGGGCCTTGTGCTCCGGTTTTTTGTGTTCGGCGTACCGCGCCGACTGATGACTCATCGCTTTTGGCTCTGCTGTTGAAGGTCTGCGCTAACAATCAGCGTCAAAATGGGAGGAAAAAATTCCTCCAAAATTCTCTTACTGATTCAAATAATGACATAAAAACAACGTAAGGATGCGAGGCGAGGCTGGCTGCACGTCCACATCCCCTTGTAGCATGTAAGAAAATATTCCTATTGCAGGAGATTTTCATCATGGCCAAACACCCAGTCCATAAGCCACGCAGAACGCGTCAGATAAAGCGCGAACCCGTCATGGAACCGTCCCGAATCCAATGCGGCCTGTTGCAGGCTGCGCCCATCAGCCATAACGCATTGCCGAATGTGGTCAATTCCTGGAACGCGGAACTGCAGGACTGTCGAACTGCCCGCTCCAATTGCACACTCATCGCCCTGGCAGGGGGACGCTCAAGCGCTGCGGCAATACGGATCGATCCGGTGGATGTGTTGCGTTGCCGTATCGTCTGGCGCCTGGTCACAGAGTTGTTCTCTGCCGCCTGCGCACAGGATTTGCCCGCCGGTATTGCTCGCCGCCGACCCCGCTGCCACAGGCGGCAGGTTGCCATGTATCTCTCTCACGTGGTGCTGTCAGTGCCCTACCGCAGCATCGCAATGGCCTTCGGCCGCGACCGCACAACGGTGGTGCACGCCTGTTCGGTCACGGAAGACCGCCGCGATGATGCCGGCTATTACAGGTTCGTCGAAAACTGCGAACGTTGTATCAACGCTGTGTTTGCGCCTTTTGGACATGACCATGCGGAGCTCTGAACCGCGCCAGTCACGCAAGGCCTTGGCAGCGCTTGTCGGCTTTGTCGCCCGCGGCCCTGTGACCGGACAATGCATTCGGTCGGTGCCGATGACGTCCCGGTTGGAACTCGAACGCAGTGACGGAACCCGGCGCATGGTCGATACATGCCTGTTGAAGCTGACTCTGGAACGCGGATTGCTGGTGGGCAAAGTGACGCAGGGAAGGCCGCCAACGCAGTGCACCTATACGCCCACGCCGGAGGGTAGGGCGGCGCTCAGGCGGTGGCTTTGCGACCCCGATAGCGCCTTTCAGGACCAGCACCGGGCTCTGCAGGCGCGATCCGATCCGGATATGGGGCTGGTGAGCGTCAACGCGCGCGAATCGCCGCTGGCGGCCCTGGCGCGGATCAAGGGCAGGGACGGTGTGTTGTTCCTCTCTCCCGTTCATGTCGAAGCCGGGGAAAGGCTGCGGATCGATTTCACCAGGGGGCAGATGCAGCCCTCACTCGGACAAAGCTGGGAGCCGGTTCACATTGGACGGCAAACTGGCGGCGCCGGTGGCGTGGCAGACATCACCGATTCGGCTCTGGCCGCGCGCCTGCGCGTGCAGCGCGCACTGGCGGAAGTCGGTCCCGAACTGTCCGGTGTGCTTGTCGACGTGTGTTGTTTTCTCAAGCGGCTGGCAGAGGTCGAACGCGAACGTCAATGGCCGGTCCGCTCCGCCAAGCTGATGCTGCGCACAGCACTGGCGGCACTCGCTAGGCATTATGACAACCCCGGACGTGGTTCTAAGCCGCCGCCCGCGCAGCCGCGGCATGCGCCTTGATCCGCAATACCATAGACCGCAGCCCGTTGGCGCGCTGCGTTGACAGGTGCTCGCCCAGACCCAGCCGGGTGAGCAGTTCACCTTCGTCGAGTTTTTCGACCACCGATGCTTTTTCGCCCGAGGTGGCGGCCAGCACGATAGCGACCAGGCCGCGCACGATATGAGCATCGGAATCACCCCGGTAAATCATCACCGGATCGCCGGGTTCGCCCGCTTCGGTTTCGGCCACCAGCCAGACCTGGCTGGCACAACCCTTGACCTTGTTGGCATCCGTATGTTCGGTTTCCGGCATCTCCGGAAGCGCCTTGCCGATCTCGATGAGATAACGGTAGCGGTCCTCCCAGTCGTCGAGATATTCAAAGTCGTCAATGATGGTTTGCAGCGAAGCCATGGCGTGTTCCTGTATTCGCCAACCATATAAGCGGAATTGGCCGCCAATACACCCCGGGGCTTCGCAAAACCTGGAACGACAGGTCGATGCTCAGCGCTAACAGGGACATGATCATAAAAAACGCCGCCGGGAGGAAGGGCATGTTCCCGGCGGCGGCGCGTCGAACGCGGCTTGAGTTGGCAGTGTCAGGCAATATGAACTTGGGAGATGGCGCCGTTTCAGTGCGGCCCCGGAAAAGCGATGGCGCGACTAGTTTGTCGCAGGCAGCGATCCGGTCACCAGATCGGGCTCGCTGTCGGAAAATTTTGTGTCCAGAAACTGGTAGGCGATGCGGGCGCCTTCCTTGGCGCGTATGCCCAGAGCGGCAAAAGTCTCGCTGCCGGTTTCGCAGATATCAGGTTTGCGCACGCAGATCTGTTTGATGTCGGCGAAGGCTTCGGCGGCAGCGGCCATGCTCTGGCCGACTTCCAGCGGCGGTGCGTTTTCAAGCGCCTTGTCCGATTCAGTGTTGATAAACGGCAAGGCGATCAGCACGAGCGAGAACCAAAAACTTCCCTTGATCAAAAACCACATGGAGGAGCCCTTCCTGTTGCCCGCCATCTTTGGGCGGAAATGTCCGGGTTGTTCCGAACTTGATGGGGATCATGCCGGAGCTTCTTCAAGGTTGATTTGAAACCAGCGCGAAGTTTTGAGCCAAATTCGTCTCAAATTTTATGCAATCGGCCAGGGCGCGTCCGTATCTGTCTGGATATTGCCGGAAATCGATGTGCGATCCGGGCCATGCCGCGGGCATGGCTGGACTATGGTTTTGGCAGTTCAAGTGCCCTGCAATGTCACCGGGGCCAGCGCGACCTCGCGGGAACCGGTTTACGGAAAGCACTGATTAACCATGTTGCTCAAAGCCGGTTGATCAGGTGCGCCAGCGGGCAAAAACCGCTTGATTTCGGTCCCGGGTGCTGTGTGGCTTATTCTTTCCTTAAGTCGGCAATGCGAAAGTCCAACCAACAAAAAGACCTGCGGCGTGTACGGAATCGGCAGTGACAAAATTGGATGATCTCATCGATAGAATGCAGCTTGCCGGTCGGCAGACAGCCGAATCCTGGCTGGGTGCGGCTGCGCTCGAGGCCGATACGGATGACAGCAGGGTTCGCGCCATGACGGCCTGTCTGTCCAGTGCGATTCTTGCTCCGATGATCACCGTGCCGGTTCTGCTGACGGCATTTTCATGGCCACAGGCCATTGCCGGCGCATTGGCGGCCGCAGCCATGCCCATTGCCGCAGCCGGACTATTGTCGTCCACCGGCTCGCCGCGCATCACCGGCCGGGTCTCGCTTGCCGCCGCCGCATTGGCACTTGGCGCCCTTGCTGCATTGAGTGGCGGCCTGGCATCGCCTTTCCTGCCGTTGCTGGCGCTGCTTCCGCTTGAAGCCGCGATCCATTCCAAAAAGACCTCGGGCCTCGCTCTGGGAGCCGGTGCTGCCGGTCTGGCGCTGGCGCTCGTCGCCGCCGCCGGTCAGATCGGATTAACCGGTGTTGCCCCCGATGCGGCCTTCATCGCCACCGGCCTGTCGCTTGGACTTTATGCTCTGGTGCGCGGCCTGGCATTCTGCTTTGAACCCACGATTGCCGAACAGACCGTCATCGCGACAAGCGTTGAAACGGTGGTGGTTCAGGATTTCTCCACGCTGGATCTGTTGCCGGGACTGGTGACGCGTCACAATGGCCGTGGTGACGTGATCCAGATTGCCGGAGCCGACCAGGCCGATTTCATCGGGCGTGTCGGTGATTTTTCCGGCAAGGGCTATGTCAACCACATCCACGTTGCCGACCGGATCGCCTTCCTCGACGCCATTGATTGCCTGCGCCGCGGTGAAAAGCGCAAGCAGGTCGAGCTTCGTTTCGATTGCGCCGGCCAGGGTTCCCAGTTCCTTCATGCTGCGGTTTCGCTGATGGCCGAGCAGACCCCCGATGGCAATTTTTCGGGGTTCGTCGCCCAGACGCGTGACATTTCCGCGGAGATCGCCGACCGCGTCCGAGCCAATTCAAATGTCGAAGAGGCTGAAACCGCCAACGCCGCAAAGACCTGCTTTCTGGCTGCCGTCAGTCACGAACTGCGCACCCCGCTCAACGCCATTCTCGGCTTTTCCGATGTTCTGGCGCGGGAGTATTTCGGTACCTTCAACGATGAACGCCAGCGTGAATATGTCGGTCTGATCCACCAGTCGGGCGAGCATCTGCTCAGCCTGGTCAACACCATGCTCGACATGTCCAAGATCGAGGCCGGGCGTTATGAAATTTTCGTCGAGCCGTTCCAGATCGGTGAAGTGGTCGACAATTGCGATGCCATGTTGCGCCTGCAGGCCGCCAATCGCGGTGTAACGTTGACCCGCCGACTGGCCCGTGGCGCAGGCGAAGTCGTCGCCGACAAGGGCGCGATGCACCAGATCCTGATCAATCTGGTCGGCAACGCCGTCAAATTCACCGATGCCGGCGGCGTCATCAATGTCGATGTGGCGGTCCATGACGGTCAGTTGAAGCTGGTTGTCAGCGACACCGGAATCGGTATCCCGGCCGACAAGCTTGCCCGCATTGGCGAACCGTTTGTGCAGGCACAAGACGGGCTTGGCCGGCACTATGAGGGCACCGGACTTGGTCTGTCGCTGGTCAAGGGCCTTGTCGATCTGCACGGTGGTACCTTCGACATCGCCAGCACCGAGGGTGAGGGCACCGTGGTGACCATCGATCTGCCTGCCGATGGATCCGGCGCTAACCGCGAACCCATGGAGACGACGGCGGTCACCGCCGTGGCTTTCCCGCCGGTATTGCCCCGCCCAGCAATCAAAGATGTACAAAACAGGAATGAAGACCATGTCGAGACAGCGCGCAGCGCCTGACTTGTTTGCCGATGACACCAACTCCGGCCGTGGCGTTCTTGCAGCGCTTGGCCAGGTTGTGTCGGCCCATCCCTCGCTCACCGGCGGCAGCGTGGCATTTGCGGTGATCTTCGGCTTTGTCGCCGCCAATGCACTGTGGCATCAGCCGGGAAGCCACCCGGCACCGATCCTCAAGACCCGTGAAGTGGCGACATCGGCAGCACCTGTGGCGGCCGCAAAGCCGGTTACCGGAGTTCCGTTCGGCAAGGATGTTCCGGCGCGGACCGTGACAACATTCCGGATTGAGCGAAGCGATGACACGCCGACCGCCTCGATCCCTGTCCCCGACGTGACACCGGCACAGGCGCCGGCGCCGGTTGCCACCAAGTCCGCCTCCAATCCGATTCTGAGTCAGATTCAGGCGATTCTGGTCGATCAAGGCCTCTATTCCGGCGAAATTGACGGATTGATGGGCCCGAAATCGGCTGCGGCAATCCGCAAGTGGGAGAAAACCAACGGTTACTCGGAAACCGGAGAGGCAACGGCGGCGCTTCTTGGCGCCATGAATGGCCCGGTTGCTGCTGCCAAGCCGGTCAAACTCGCCAGCGCTGATCCAGATACGGTACCGGCGCCAAAACCGCGCCCGACTCCGGTGGTCGCTTCCGACGAGCGCAGCGGCGAGCCAGTGACAATACCTGCCGTTATTGCTGAAGGTCCCAGTGAACTGGTCCAGCAGATCCAGTCCGGCCTGTCCAATATTGCCTATGCCGACATCACTGTTGACGGCGTCGCAGGCTCCCAGACCCGTGCCGCGATCAGCGCGTTCGAGAAGCACTACCGGCTTCCGGTCACCGGGCAGCCGAATGAGACCGTGCTCAAGAAACTGCTCGAAATCGGCGCGCTGTGAGGCTCAAGGCCGGCATTTTCGTCTCCGCGCTGACCCGCCGGGTCTTCGGCGATGGCGGCATGGCGGTGGTTGAAAAACACGGGTCCGAGGAAGCCGGAGCGATTTTTGTTCGCATCCGCCATCGTGACGGCACTGAAAGCCTGGCGGCGCCAGCACCGCAAACCGCCTTCGATATCGATCATCCCGATGGCCGGCTGTTTGAACTGAGAAGATCCCGCGTCCCAGAAAGCGAAATCTCGGAAATATTAGCCCGTGAAGTGCGGTTCGATCTGGACATCTGGGTCGTGGAGATTGAGACTGACAGCCCGGAAACCTATCTCGACTTTAGCGAGAATTGACGATTGCTGCATTCTTTCTGAGATGCCGCCTCCGGATACGCTAACTGAAGGAGGTTTACATGCCGATAGTCCTGACGCCTCAATTCTCGATCGCGGCCAGAGCGCTAGCCGAAATTGACCAGGCGCAACTTGCGGAACAGGCAGGGTTGCCCACCTCTTTGCTTGCCGATTTCGAGGCGGGCGTTCACTCCTTCGACGAACCGGCACTGGCAAGGCTGACAGAGGCACTCGAGCATTTCGGCGTCGAGTTCCTGCCTGAAAATGACACAGGTGCTGGTCTGCGATTGAAGTTCAACAGGCAGGAAACCGGTCAGATCCTTAATTGGGAAGGTGAGGGTGGCACTTCCGGTGAAGACGATGTGCCATGAACTTGGGCCTGTTTTTCCATGATCGGATTCGGCTCGTTCGTCGGTGACGGGTCAAATGCAGCGCTTGCCAATTGGGCTTGAGTAATTGCGCTTCCCAAAGCTGCCCTGCATCCAGCAATGACGAACCAGTACAGTGGTCTTGATGGCCGGTAGAAACAATTATAGCGATAATTCTTAAGTGACGTTAATCCATGGCGCGTATTATTTGGAAGTCATTACTAGACTTCTGGAGCGTCATGTTCAGATTTACGACATTGGTGATTGTCTGTTCAGCCGCCGCTTTCGCGGCGCCAAGTGCTGTCAGGCATTTTGCGTTCGGATTTAGCAATGCGCCTGACAGCAAATCTGTTGGATTTACCAATGCGCCGGTCAGAAACCCGCTTGCGTGCAATATCAAGGGTAACGTCAGCATCGATACCGGCGAGCGCATATATCATGTGCCCGGTCAGAAGTTTTATATCCCGACGAAAATATTACCGCGATATGGCGAGCGTTGGTTCTGCACCGAAGCCGAAGCACGTGCCGCCGGCTGGCGAAAATCCAGACGATAGGAAATTTCCGCAAAACCTGCAGAGTTGCCTGACAGGCAGGTTCTGCTTGCCTCAGCCCGCTTTGCGGACCGGCGAAACCTGGCGGCTGCGCTCAGGGGCGGCGCGCTGGAAGGCATCCTGGCGAACAGGCTTGCCCTCGGCCAGCGCCGGCACATGGTTTGTGTTGCCTGTGGTGTAACTGTCGGCGCGCTGCCAGGCCTGAAGCCGGGCGGTGCAGCTTTCGCTGTCGAGGTCTTCGATCAGATCTGTGGCCAGCGTATGCCTGAGCGAGGGCTGCGCCAGATGCGGGAAAAAGCTTTCGAGCGCCGATTTGATGGTCGCGCTGGGTGCCCCCAGACCGATAAGCGCCGTGGCCAGCTGGCGGCCGGACAGGTCCATCATGATCCTCTCGGACAAGGCAAAACTTGAATCCATGGCGTCGGCAAGTGCTGTGGCAAACCAGGACGCCTGATCGGAGCTGGCGTGGCGCGCCAGCTTGGCCAGATGGACCTCGGTGATCCTGCGCCGCGCTGCCCGCGACAATTCCTTTTTTGGAGCAGTTTTAGTCTCTGGTCTTGCCGGTTGTGCGGCCGATGCGGCAGGCGCTTTGCGCAGGCTGGTTGGACGGTTGAGAGGCTGCGCGGGGGCACGGTGGCCCGGTCTTGAGACCTGTACTTGCAGTTTCGGTTCATCGCTGTGCAGCTTGGCTGCCGGGCTGCGCGTCACCAGTGCGCGCAGTTCGGAGCGGAGTTTTTCACTCGGATCGAGCGGGGGCGCATCGACCAGCGGCCGGGCGTCAGGCACGGTGGTCGGCGCGGCGGCGCTTTGAACCGCCACTGCGGGGGCAGGGATCAATCCGCGCAGGATCAGCAGACCTTCGACGGAGGGATCATTCAGGCGGCGCAGCGTTGCAATTGCCTGCGGCGAAAGATCCGGACGTCTAGCCGCGGCACGGGCGTGCGGTGCGCCGTTGTGGAGTACCGCGCGCGCCAGTGCGCTTTCCTTGAGCAACGGATAGTGGGCGATGAAGGGAGCGGCGATGGTGATGGGCTGGTTGATCAGCATTTCGACCACGTCGTCAGGCACCCGGGGCAGTCGTGACAGGGTGGCTGATGCAGTGCGGCGGACCTCGGAGCTTGCTGCCGCGTAAAGCGGCATGAACAGCTGGGAGAATTGCGCCAAGTCCTGTCGGTTGGGATGATCGAGACATTCAAGCGCACTGATGGCTGCCATCAACACTGCAGCTTTGCGGTGGGCCGCATCGGGCCTTTCGAGATCGCGGAAACTGTTGGACACGGGGACACCTAACTCAAACGCAACAACTCACTTGGGACAAGTTATAACAAAAGCGTTAGCAAGCTGTTAACCAAGTGGTGGCTTGATGGCTTTCAACCATGGAGATGAATGTCGAGCGTATTTCCTGTTCCACCCAGTTGGAGACCAGATATGACGACAATACTGAGCTTTGATCCATCAAGATGCAGGCCCGCAACACAGGGCCCACCCGGGCGTGAAACCTTGCACGGGACGGCCGATGTGCTGATGTTTACAGGCGTGCGCCGCGAGCCGCTCAATGCCGGCACTTCCCGATACGCCCCGCGCCATCATGAACCAATGTTCGACGATCCGGCGCCCGCCAAACCGAGCGGCAAAAACGGATAGACCTAACGGTCTCCTCCTGTCTTTGCCGGGGTTTGGCAGATACCGGGTGCGGCCGTATTTTCAGCAGTACTGTGGTTTCCGCTATTTCAGCTTGTGCATGGCCAGCAGTTTCATCACCGCGTTTTCGTAGTAGGTCTCGGTGATGCCCTTGCGGACCTTGTGCATGAAGTATTTCTCGAACGCCACTTTCGCCAGATGCACCCACATGCCTTCAGCGGCCCAGTTGATGTTGCGGGGCGGGTTTTGCGGCTGAGCCAGGAAGGCCACGCCGCGATCGCCGAAATCGGCCAGGCAGAAGGCATTCCAGGTGGCTTCTTCTTTAGGTTCTCCGCCGTCAAGCAGCGCCCCTATGTTCTTGGCTGTTGCTGCGACCATGCTTTCGATCATGTAGCCGGTCTTGGGGACGCCCGTGGGCACGGGAGTCTTTTCCGTAGGCGCGATGGCGATGGCCACGCCGACACCGAAGATGTTGGGGTATTTCGGATTGCGCTGGTGCTTGTCTATGATGATGAAGCCGCGTGGATTGACCAGACCTTCAATGTCGCGCACAGCCGCGATGCCGCGGAATGCCGGTAGCATCATCGAGTATTTGAAATCGAGCTGATGCCTGGTCTTTTCCGAACCGTCATCATTATGTTCGGATACGGTCATCGTGGTGGCTTCGACTTTTTCCACCTTGGCATTGGTGATCCAGCGGACGCTGCGCTGACGCATTTCATGCTCGAGCATGCCCTTGGTGTCGCCGACGCCGCCGAGGCCGAGATGACCGATATAGGGCTCGGAAGTGACAAAGGTCATCGGCACCTTGTCGCGGATCTTGCGGTTGCGCAGTTCCTTGTCGAGGATCATCGCGTATTCATAGGCCGGGCCGAAGCACGAAGCGCCCTGCGCCGCTCCGACAACGATCGGGCCGGGATCAGCACAGAAGGCTTCAAACGCCGCATTGGCCTGCACAGCGTGATCGACGGTACAAACCGACTGGGTATGGCCTTCGGGGCCAAATCCCTCGATTTCGTCGAAAGCCAGTTCCGGGCCGGTTGCGATGATCAGGTAATCATAGTCGACCGAACTGCCGTCCTCCATTTCGATCTTGTTGGCTTCAGGAACCAGCTTTTTCGCCGAGGCCTGGATGAAATCGATACCGTGCTTGGCCATCAGCGGCGCCAGCTCGATGGTAATGTCGTTCTTCTCGCGCCAGCCGACGCCGACCCACGGATTGGACGGGGTGAACTGGAAGCTTTCGGCCTTGTTGACCAGAACGATCTGGTGATTTTTTCCGACTTCGGCCTTCAGATCGAAGACCATGGAAATTCCACCGAGACCTGCTCCAAGAACGACTATGACAGCCTTTTTCATGCGCTTATCCTTTGGCGAGCCGGAAACCATGTGACCGGGAACACATTTGTGATCGTTTATATATAGCGCATCATCCGGGAAACTTATTGACCGAGGTCAATTGGCAGGACGGTTTATCGCCATGAATGCGATGAGCCCGCAGCGTTCTTTGCCAGGTCACGTCCGCGCGTGCGCGGCGCTGCCGGAAACCGGACTGATTGTGAGCAGTCCCATCCCTGTCAGCAGCACTGCTGCGCCACAGGCCAGAGCACGAACCTGGTTCCAGACCTGCCATGGCGATGAGTACCCGCGCCAAACGGCTTCGGCAGCGACCGGCTCCAGAGGCAGCTCGATCAGGGCCAGCGCCTCGTTCATCGGAACATTGACGACGACGGTCACGCCAAAGCCGCCAAGGCCGTAGACGACCGTTGCGAGCCCGAACCAAAGTCCGGAATCTCTCCGGCCTGTGCGGATGAGTGCAGCGGCGGTGATCGCCAGCACCACGGGCGTCAGGAAAAAGGCCGGGAAGAACACCGTGTTGCGCACCGAGGCGTTCATCGCCTGCATGGCTTGGATGGCAATGGAGGGATCGCTGGCGTCGAGGCCCCACATGGTGGAGCACACCCAAGCGTAGAAAAATCCGAAAATCGAAGCAACAAGCAAGAGCGAGACAAGCGGCAGTATCCTGGTCGAGATCATTGCGTTTCCTCCTGCCGGGCGTTTGCATTTCCTGAAAGCAAGCCTGAGACCAACCCCCAAAGCAGGGCAAGGCTGGCCAATTGTCCGCCGATCACCGCAGGCCAGATCAATCCGAACTGCGCATCAAAATATTTCTGAGGGCCGAACGAAACCAGCGCCATGACTGTGGCCAGCAGGCTCAATCCCCGTCCGTACTGGCTTGTACTGCTGCCGAGCAGCATCGCCGCAACGGCTGCGGAGATGGCAGCCCCGAGAAACGGTGCGATGCCAAACAGCGGCGTGGCCACCGGCGGATGCGGTGGGACGCCAGCGTAGAGCGCACTGAGCATGACAGTCTGCAGGATGATCAGCACGGACAAGGCAGCGGTGGAAGACTGGTTCGGAAGAGGCATTCTGTGATCTCCATAAGCGTAATTAAGTGTACGGTTGCAAATATCCGTAAACATAATTACGCTTGCGGTCAACCAGTGGAGAGTTTGATGCGCGATGAGAACAGGGCTTCCCGTCAGGAAACGATCGAAGAGGCGGCCTATGCGGTATTGGAAGCCAGGGGCTATGCCGGTGCATCCATGCTGTCGATCGCCAGGGCGGCCAGGGCGTCTAACGAGACGTTGTACAACTGGTACGGCGACAAGAACGGCCTGTTCAGGGCACTGGTGCTGCGTAACGCCGAACAAGTCAAAGCGTTGCTGGAAGACGGTTTGCGCAGCGACAGGAACCCGTTGGATGTCCTGCGTGCGCTGGGCCCGCGTCTGCTTGCGTTGCTTGTCAGCCCGCGTGCCATTCAGCTCAACCGGGCTGCCGCCGCTGATCCCACCGGGGAACTGGGCGCGGCAATTTCAGAGCGGGGCAGGGAGACGGTCGGCCCGCTGATTGGTGAGGTTCTGGAGCGCGCCAGGCGCGAGGGTGCGCTGGCGTTCAATGTGACTGGCGAGGCGGTGGAACTGTATCTCAACCTGCTGGTCGGTGATCTGCAGATTCGCCGCGCCATCGGAGGCGTGCTGCCGCTTGACGAGACCACCATCTCCCGGCGTGCTGAACTGGCCTTTGGGCAGTTCCTGCGGCTCAATCCCGCATCGACATCAACCACGCCGCTGTGCCATGAACAAGACCACAAGGGCTGAGGCCCGGCGCGCGATTGTCGTGAGCGTATAAACGGATTGGGAAACCCCGGATGACGGATTTCGTGCAGCCGAAAGCATTCAGGCAGAGAAAGAGGCTGCGGGTCGTTCAGTTGTTCAGTGTTGCGGCGATTTTGGCGCTGTTGGTTTCACGCCCCTATTGGAGCGAGGCCCTGGTGGTTCACGAAGCGATGGAGATCTCCGGTCTTGCCTTGATACTGGTCTGCATCTTCGGTCGGCTCTGGAGCATTCTCTATGTCGGTAGCCGCAAGAACAGCGAACTGGTCACCTCTGGTCCCTATTCGGTCACCCGCAACCCGCTCTATCTGTTCTCGACCATCGGCATCTTCGGCGTCGGCCTGGTGTTTGGCTCCCTTGCCGTGGCCATTATGTTCGGGTTTTTGAGCTATCTGGTCTTCACGCTGACCGCGCAAAAGGAAGCGGCGTTTTTGCGCAGCACATTCGGAGCCGGATACCTTGCCTATGAAGCCACAACGCCGCAGTTCTGGCCTGATCTCAGGCTTTACCATCAGCCCGATGAAGTGACCTTTTCACCGCAGGCTCTCAAGCGCACCTTTTTTGACGCGCTTTACTTCCTTGCGATGTTTCCGGCGATCGAGGGCATTGAGTATCTTCAGACCGCGGGCTATCTGCCGACCCTGTTCTGGCTGCCCTGACTGCTTTGTCGAAACCTGACCGGTCAGGTCAGGCCGGATCGAACTTCAGTCCAAGGCAGGCGGCACCTGCCAAAAATTCCCGCACAGCCGGTTCGTGGCTTGGCATCGGCGCCACGGCGCGCAACACCACATAGCCCTCCGGCCGGGGCAGCTCAACCAGCACCGCTTGCTCAAGTAATGCCGGCATGGCGCGGCGCATCTGCAGCATCTGCGCCGGCGTGACGAAAGCAATATTGACGCTTTCGCCGATCGAGGAACGGTCGTTCATCGAGTAGGTTTCGTTTGACGAGGCATCGTAGGCCGAGACGGTCCAGATTGGCACATCGCCGGTGGCGACAACCCGGACCGGACCATTGCTGATGTCAAAGTGGCAGACAGCGCTGCGAATGCTCGGATCTTCGTTGTAGAGCCCGGTCAGGTTGGCTTCATTGGCGAGCGAATAGAACCGGTTTTGCGCCCCGAGCGCGGTGACCCGGGTCCAGGCATCCTTGCCGGTCCATTGCGGCAAGGCCAAAACGATAATGATATGGATCAGCGCGGCGCCGACCAGTCCGATCACGATTGCAAGAAGCACACTACGCATCTCTGCATCCGATCAGGGCTATGTCGGGCATGTCAAGTTCGACCATGCTGGCAGATCCAGCAGTCGGCGTATCGACCAGGCTCAGCACAAAACTGACATCGCCCGGTGTATCGAGCCTGATCCAGTTGCCCGGCGTTGGCGCAGCGCCGACCCGGATGCTGAACGTGCCGTCGGCGCGGCGCAATGTCGTCCACGAATTCAGGCTGGCGGGAAACCGGGGGCCGGCTTCGACCGGGTTGCCGCTGCTGTCGGTAATCCGCAGCGTCCAGAATCGCGTTGGCGGGGTTAGTCCGGAGATCTCGTAGGTGCATCGCCCCGACAGGGCGGCGCCGGTGGCGTCAGTATCGGCGGTAAACACCAACCCCTCTGCGCGACCAAGCAGAATGCGGCCATCGCCGGCGCGGTGCGCCTTGGCGAAAGGATCTGCCTTGGCTGTTTGCAGTTCGGGATAGGCACTCCAGGAGCCGAGCTTGATAGCCCCAAAACCGGAGGTGGCCTTCAGCGTTCTGGACGCAGTCCAGGCCCCACCACCAAAGGCGATTGCCAGCGAAAGAAGAACTAGGACAGGCAGGCGAAACACGAGCGGATATTTCCTTGGTCAAATCGGCCGGGTGGCAATCCCGGCAAATTGAGCCCACTGCAATGGGCCCGGCGCGTCGGGCACTGTGTACTGCCAGCCCGGCATACTGTCATCATGTATCTGGTGCATCGGGTCAAAAAACCCGGAACCGGATTTCAGTCCTGTCCGATGCCAAAACAAAAACTTTACTGCATTGTTCCGATTACCGTTCGGCGGTGACGGGAGCAAGTCCCGGCAAGGGGGTGGCGGCGGCCAGACGCTCAGTGACGCCAAGCGGTTTGGCGCTGTCGAATTGCTCAAGCAGGCCACGCAGGATTTCCGTGGTGTCACGGTTGAGCGTGCGGGGCCGCTGCAGCGGAGCCAGCGCATTGCCATTGGCGTCGACCGCGGCTTTGGCGACCAACGGGGCGGCCCGCGGGGTGGGCAGCGGATTGTCGACGCCGGGAATGGCCCGCAGTTCAATGCCCTGGTGGGCATAGTCCATCAGCCTTTTAAAAGTCATGGCGGGCAGCGAGCCGCCGGTCATCCGGTTGGATGAGGTGTAGTCGTCGTTTCCAAACCACACGGCGGCAGTGAAATTGCCGGTGAAGCCGACAAACCAGGCGTCGCGAAAACCCTGCGTGGTGCCGGTCTTGCCGCCGGTCAGAACACCGTCGACCGCTGCGCGCCGCGCGGTGCCGACATAGGGAACCCGGGTCAGCATCTGGTTCATGTAATCGCCGGCGGTTTCCGACAGCACCCGTGTCGGAGGCGGCTCGTCGCGGCTGAAATCATAGAGCACGTCGCCATTGTAGTTGAGGATCTGCGCGATGCCGTGGCGGCGCGACTGGTAACCGCCGGCCGGAAACACGGCAAAGGCGGTGGCCTGGTCGAGCACGGTGACCTCCGAGGTGCCGATGGTAATGGTCACATCCCGCCGGATCGGCGTCTCGACGCCGAATTTCTTCGCCTGCGCCATGATCTGGCCAATCGGGTCTTCGCCAAGCCTTTCCTTGGCAAGCCGCACCGGGATTGTGTTGATCGATTTGGCAAGTGCGGTCTTGATGTCGATCCGGCCGCGATAGCTCAGGCCGTAGTTCTTCGGGTTCCAGTTGCCCCAGTGGATTGGCGCATCCGTGATCGGGCTGTCCGGCGTCATGCCTTTTTCCATGGCCAGCGAATAGGTGTAGATCTTGAACGAGGAGCCCGGTTGCCGCAGCGCCCGTGAGGCGCGGTTGAACTGGCTTTCACCATAATCGCGGCCGCCGACCATGGCCCGCACTGCGCCGCCATTCTCGATCAGAACCAGTGCTGCCTGGCTGGCCCGGTAGCGTTCGCCATCCTGCCTCAGGCTGGTCTCGACCGAGGCTTCGGCGGCCTTTTGCATGCCGGTGTCTATGGTGGTGCGCACGATCAGCGAGTGCTGGTCAAACCCGCCGGCAATGCGCTTGACCTCTTCAAAGGCCCAATCGAGGAAGTAGTCCGGCGCGTCGTGATCGCCACGGTCAATGACGCTGGCCGGATTGCGCCGCGCGCCGATGACCTGGCCTTCGGTCATCAGGTTGCCCTGCACCAGGTTGGACAAAACCTCGTTGGCGCGGCCGCGGGCGGCAGGCAGGTTGATGTGCGGTGCGTAGCGGGCAGGGGCCTTGAACAGGCCCGCCAGCATGGCCGATTCCGCCAGCGACACTTCGGTGATGTTCTTGCCGAAATAGAATTGCGCCGCTGCTGCAGCGCCAAAGGTGCCGCCGCCCATATAGGCGCGGTCAAGATAGAGCCGCAGGATTTCCTTCTTGGGCAGGTTTGCCTCGAGCCAGAACGCCAGAAAGGCTTCCTTGATCTTGCGCTCCAGCGTCCGTTCATTGGTCAAAAACAGGTTCTTGGCCAATTGCTGGGTGATGGTGGAGCCACCCTGGACAACGGAATTGGCCTTGACGTTCTCTGTCATGGCGCGGGCGAGGCCGAGGAAATCGATGCCGAAATGCTCGAAGAAGCGCCGGTCCTCGGTGGCCAGCACAGCCTTGACGAAATGATCCGGCAATTGATCGACCGGAGCTGAATCCTCGTGGATGATACCGCGATGGCCGATCTCGTTGCCGTAGCGATCGAGGAAGGTGACGGCGAAATCATCACGCGCCCGCCAATTGCCGGCGGTTTCCTCGAATGCCGGCATGGCCAGCGCCAGCAGCAGCACGAAGCCGGCGGTGCCGACATTCATGCCTTCGCCGACGATCTCGAAGAAGACTTTCCAGGCGCCACGGGTGCGGAAGCGGCGGAAGAAGATGGTGATCTCTTCCCAGATTTCGCCGGAGGAAAACCCGGCGTTCCAGATCGTCGAATCGATCCACGAATCAATGCGCAGCAGAATGTTGGAGCGCTTGCGCGGCCGGTCTTCCTGGTTGAATGGGTCCTGCACGAATTTTAATCCATTGCCGGCGGCAGTTGACGCCGCGCCTGTTAGCGTTGCAAGCGGTGAGATGTCACCGCCAAATTTGCCCCATGGTCTATGCTTTTGGCCGATTTTCGGTCAAAGGACAAGCTGGATGCGTGTTGCCAACCGCGTCGGAATGCAAAAAGG
Organism: Hoeflea sp. IMCC20628; assembly: GCF_001011155.1. NCBI lineage: Bacteria > Pseudomonadati > Pseudomonadota > Alphaproteobacteria > Hyphomicrobiales > Rhizobiaceae > Hoeflea > Hoeflea sp. IMCC20628. The sequence goes on along the minus strand of NZ_CP011479.1, from coordinate 2,632,410 downwards.
AAGACACCATGGGCACCAAGCCCTTCTGGAGAACCAAGCGGCTCGAGGACATGAGTGCGGTCGAATGGGAAAGCCTGTGCGACGGCTGCGGCCGCTGCTGCCTCAACAAGCTCGAGGACTGGGACACCGGCGAAATTGCCTGGACCAATGTTGCCTGCCGGTTGCTCGACGGCGAGAGCTGCCGCTGCAAGGACTACGCCAACCGTCAGGCCACGGTGCCCGACTGCATAGGACTGACGCCGGATCAGGTTGATACCATCACCTGGCTGCCGCCGACCTGCGGCTACCGGCTGGTGGCCGAAGGCAGCGATCTCTACTGGTGGCACCCGCTGGTATCCGGCGACCCGGAAACCGTGCACGAAGCCGGCGTATCAGTGCGCGGCCGCACGCTGAGCGAGGTCGACATCCCGGTCGAGGATTTCGAGGATTACCTGGTCGAATGGCCGGGCGAAGAAGCCTGAGTCAGACGCTTCGCATCCCCGCACAATACCGCTCAGGCGGTTCACAATAAAAATGTGCCTGAAACGTGGAACCAAAACTGCCCGGCTGCATTGATACCCTGTATTGCCAAATGGAGGGTTTATTCGATGATCCAATGGATCCTGATCTTGCTAATTGTTGCGGCGGTGGCCGGCCTGCTCGGCTTCAGCCGACTGTCGGGTGCTGCACTGACCGGCGTCAAGCTTCTGGTCGGCATCGTGCTGGTGTTGTTCCTGCTCGCCGTCCTCGGCATTGTCGCCATCGCCTAGCTCCCAAATACCGCTTCCTCCCCCCTGAAGCACACCTCTACCGCCGGTGACCAATGGTCCCGGCGGTTTTTTTATCGGGGTGGAAGCGGATGGGGAACTATTACAGTCGTATGGATAAATGCGGCCTCTATCCGAACCAATCGGCCGGATGAACCGGACATCGCCGCCAATCAGTTTCCTATGGTGAAATATTCTTCCGCAAAGTCGCGCCAGGTCAATTTGGCAGTGGAGCCGCTTACCGACACTTCGGCGCAGCCCGGATCAATTTTCCACTTGCCGATGATTTCTCCGGAAATGCAGATGCCGGTCCCGTCCCAGGTCCAGTTGCCTACGAACTTCTTGCCATCATCATGATCCCCGGTCATCCGCCCGTCATCATGGTAGATGTCCTTTGAGCCGCCACCCTTGTGATCGGTAATTGTCCTGTTTGACATCAGGCTGATAAACTCTGCCTTGCTGGTGATCAGCTTGTAATTCTGCGCAGCCAGGCTGCCAGGCAAGATGATCGCAAATGCCCCGGCAAGCACGACTTGTCCAAATTTTTTCAACATATGATTTGTCTCCAATACAGGGTGCGGCAAGACCGGAATGGGTTGCCGACTTTCAACTCAGACGCTGATTTCGCCACTAATTGTGTGAATCTGGATTGATCTGTCCGGGCCGTTACCCGAGCACTTCGTGCGATCGGAAGTCAGATCAAACCGACATTCCCACATGGAGCGCCTAGTCTTTGATGTTGCTGTTGTTTTACCCAAAGATCAACCCTGTTGCGGGCAAGGCGGGTTTGGTGGCTTGCCACCGGAGAAGCCGTCGTGGCGAAGCATAAGCAGTTTTGTCTGAAGTCAGGGCTTTGCCGGGAAATCGAAACCGATGAGTCTCGCGTCTACTTCGGGACTGGCGAGCAATACGCAAACAATTCCACTGTGACGCATTCCGTCAATGCGCGTCGTGATGGCGAAGGGGGCAACTCAAAGACGAATGGTGAAGCCGGTCACGCCTAAGCGAAAAATCCGTAGAATTCCAACGAAACGAAAGAAGAACACGTGCAACCTGTGAATAGCAAGGATTGGCAATACACGCCGCTTGCGTCAGTTGAACGACTCACTGCAACGTGAAAGGCGGAGGCCTAGACAACCTCCGCCTTAGTTCAACCGAGCCACAGGGCGGCCCGAATGAGTTGCAAACAGACTTTGAATCCTCCCACGATTCTCGTCAAGCCGCCCTGTGGCGTCACACAGGAAACTTAAATGAAATCTTATCTCGTTGCCTATGACCTTCACGAAGATGGTCAAAACTATGAGTGCATCACCGAGAAGCTGAAGACTTATGGAACCCATTGGCACGCTCAGCGGTCAGTATGGATTATCACAACGGATCAATCAGCGGCCACTATCCGAGACAACCTAAAGGGGTGTGTCGATGATAACGATAAGCTACTCGTCCTCGGGCTTAGCGGCGAGGGTGCTTGGACTGGCAACCCTCAAAACGTGACTGAGTGGTTGCAGAAGAACCTTTGAACGGCTCTCCATCCTGATACGGGAAGGGAGCCACCGCCCTTCCCGGTCTCCGGATCGGGAGGGGGTTTCAACAGGCGGCACAAAACCTCGTCGCCCTTTTCTTGGTCTGTTTTCTTATTGGTGTCTGACATGGCTATTGAATACCCGTTTGAACTAGTTCGAGTAGAGGACTACGATCAAGAAAGGCTCGCGGCGGTCGGTTCGGTAGTCCTCGGCTGGAATCTCGCTGACTGCATGCTTCCCCAACTTATTTGGGTACTTGCGCGCATACCCTCACCGTCCGCTGAACTTGTGACAAACGATATGCCGACTGTCACACGGTTAACACTCGTTCGGAATTGACTATTTCGTGAGTATAAGGATGACCAACTGTGCGAGTATACCCTAGAAACACTCAAGCTTTTTGACCAGTGCCGGATCGGCAGGAACTCGATAGCTCATGCTCATTCGTATTATGTTGGGTCTGACGATATCGTCTACGGAGGGTTCTCAGCAAAAAACGGGAAAGGGTATCTAACTCTGCAAAGCGCGCCTTATACATCCGGCGAAATGGCCAAGTTAACCGCGGCCATCGACTCGCTGGTCACAGCGCTGTTTAAGCTGACTGCCCATTTTGCGGGAGACGATGAGATCGGGAGGCCATTGCCCGAAATATCCGTGATACGAAATCATCTGGAAACGCTACGTTCTCAACAGAGTGAAATAAGCAAACGCGCTCTCCCGCCTCAATCACCTCAGGTATGATTTGAATTTCCTCAGTGTTCTCAGTGTCAGCCTTCGTAGCTCTATCTTGGATTGTTTTCTGGCACCTTGTGCATCAAAATAGGAAAATAATCCTTGATGGCGTTACGGTGCTCTGGTAGGTTTATGTCATCGTCACAGAAGTGCGCCGGAAACGGTGGTTAGGCGAAGGCGGGTTTCCGCTGAGTCAAAGTGACAGAGATCAGGCGGTTTGGCCGCCACGACAGTGTATTGTGTGCCAAGCGCCTCTGGAGTGTCCGGGGCGCTTTTTTGTTGGCCGGATCTGGCCGGAATTGTGGAAATTGCGAGGCTTTAATGACCGAACCTTTTGGGTGCGCGGCGGGAGCCATGCTGTCTGGACCTGACCGCTCTGGATTGGATGAGGCAGGCTTGATTGATCGGTTGGTCGAGCTGGTGCTGGCGCTGGAGCCGGTCGAGATCAAGCAGCAGGGAGCGGATGAGGCGACGGATGGCCCCGTGAGCGCGCCCGTGCCGGAGCCGACCTTGCTGGCCGAGAGCACGCGAAAAATGCTGGCGCAGATGCGCGCCGTGCTCGACCGCGAGGCGGCACGGCTGGGCGCCGATGGGACCGAAGGCAAGGCGGCGGTGGATCAGGTGGCGCTGATCGCTCGGACACTGGAAAAGATCGACCAGATGGAACGGTTGATTGCCGAGGACCAGGCCCGCTCGACGAGCCGGACGCTGAGCCCTGACGAGCGCGAACAATTGCGCCAGACGGTGCGGCAACTGATCCTCACCGCCGCCGAACGGTTGGCGGTTGAGCGGGCTAACGGTGCCGCGGAGAGTGGGGGTGAAGACGGGCGTGAGGAAGGCAGTACGGCATCCCGCGATGAAGGTTCGGGACAGGAAAATTCGAACCGGACAAGGGTTGAAGCCCGGTGAGCCGCTGACTGTGGGGTGAAAGAGTCTTCTGACCCGGCAGACGCCGGGTCGCTGGACCCCGGGGGCTACGACGTCGCTTCGCTTGTCTGGATCAAGTCCGGGTGACGGAGTTGGTGGGGGGCGTCACCCCAAATCGGATTTTGCCGAGTGCTGAATGCAAACAGGAGAAAGACGCATGACGATCCGGTCGATGGCAGCAGCGCTCAAATCCGGGGTCTGGGCGCGGCCCGAGCCGGAGTGGGGTCTGCCCTATTACACCCGGCTGGATTGCCGGCCGACGCAGAACGCCCGGCCAGCCGGACGGAAAGCCGATGCGGTTGAGCCCGGTGAGGAAGGCGGCGACAGGGATGGGGCATTCCAAGGGCTGCAAACACAGATGGCACCGCTTGGCATCGCCGAACTGATAGCGGCGCATCTGGGCCAGCTTGGCGATGAGGCGCTGATCGAGAATGCCACCGCCTGGGACTTTTTGGCGCGACCCGATCAGATGCCGCCCGAAGGGGCTTGGCGGACCTGGCTGCTGATGGGCGGACGGGGCTCGGGCAAAACCCGCGCCGGCGCCGAATGGGTGCACGGGTTGGCTTCCGGCGAGATTGCCGGATTGGGCAAGGATGGCCGCATCGCATTGGTGGCGGAAACCTTTGGCGATGCCCGCGAGGTGATGATTGACGGCGTGTCGGGGATCATGGGCGTGGCGCGCGGTGAGCGCCCGAGTTTTGAGGCGACGCGGCGCAGGCTGGTGTGGCCGTCGGGTGCTGTGGCGCAGATGTTTTCGTCCGAAGACCCCGAAAGCCTGCGAGGGCCGCAGTTCGATCTGGCCTGGTGCGACGAATTGGGCAAATGGCGCGATCAACGCGAGACCTGGGACATGCTGCAATTTGGCCTGCGGCTCGGGACCTCGCCACGGCAACTGGTGACGACGACGCCAAGGGCAACACCGTTGATGCTGGCGCTGGTCAAAGACGCGGCCACGCGGGTGACGCGGATACGGACTGAAGACACCGCAGGCAATCTGGCGACGGGCTTTCTTGACGCCATAAGGGCGCGCTATGGCGGCACACGGTTGGGGCGGCAGGAGCTTGACGGCGAGTTGATCGCCGACCGCGAGGACGGGCTGTGGCGACGCGACCAGATCGAGGCGCTGACGGTGCGAAGTCACGGGCCTCTGGCCCGCATCGTGGTGGCGGTCGATCCGCCGGCGGTGAGCGAAGCCAGGTACTCCTGCTGCGGCATTGTTGCCGCAGGTTTGGACGCGGAAGGCCGCGCAGTGGTGCTGGCTGATGGCTCGGTGGAGGGCGCAAGCCCGTCGGCCTGGGCCAATGCGGTGAGCCGGCTCTACCGCCGCTTTGACGCCGATTGCGTGGTGGCCGAGATCAACCAGGGCGGCGACATGGTGACAAGCGTGCTGCGCACCGTCGATGCTTCGCTGCCGGTCCGCACCGTGCGGGCAACGCGCGGCAAGTGGCTGCGCGCCGAACCGGTGGCGGCACTCTACGAGCAGGGCCGGGTGGTCCATGCCGGCCATTTTGGCGGGCTCGAAGACCAGATGTGTGATTTCGGCCCCGACGGGCTGTCGTCAGGCCGTTCGCCCGACCGGCTCGACGCGCTGGTCTGGGCGCTGACCGAGCTGATGCTGGGGCGCAGAGGCGCGCCGCAAATCAGGCATTTGTGAGGGGGTTGGCGTGCGGCGGTGTTTCACTCCTTTGTCATGCCGGACCCCGGATCCGGCATCCAGCAAGCCCAAGTCCTTGGGCTGAAGAGAGTCTTTTGACCCGGCGGATGCCGGGTCGCTGGACCCCGGATCAAGTCCGGGGTGACGGAGAAAATTTCGCTTCGGCACGGTTATTGACGGCAATGCGTCAGGAGTAGGCCAGCGCCGCAAGCGCGAACAGGCCGGTGAGAAGCAACAGCGGCCAGCCGATGTGCCGGCCCCGGCTGGCAATGAGATCGAAGAGCCCGACCGCGGAAAAACTGAGACCGACGCCGCCAAGGATGACGGTGCGCAGATGCGGTTCGTCGAAGGCCAGCGCGTACAGGATGACGGCCAGCACGAGCCAGGAGACGGACGTCACATGCCAAACGAACCGCAGGACCATGCGCGCCAGCGAGTGATCGAGCACGCGGTTTCCCCGATGCTTGAACAGCGGCCGCAGCAGGTAGATTTCGCCACCGACGGAGTGGACCAGAGACGTGGCCACCAGCGCGACAATGCTGGCGACGATCAACCATTGAAACAGCAACGCGGTCACTCCTTACGGGCGGCATGCGGTTTTCTAGGCGGTCCGCGACGGCAAGTAAACGCCGGGGTTTCATCACTGAATTTGAAAGGGCATTGATATGGCATTCGGATTGAGGCTTCCCTGGACCCGTGCAGCGCAGAGCCGCGCCCCTGCCGCCAAGAGCTGGCTGCCGGGCGCGATCGCCGCACTTGCGGGTGACGCGGGCGCGCAGTGGAGCGGGCGCAGCTATGCCGCGATTGCGCGCGAAGGCTTCATGCGCAATCCGGTGGCGCACCGGGCAACGCGGATGATTGCCGAAGCAGCCGCTTCGGTGCCCTGGTTGGTATTTGACGGTGGCCGCGAGCAGGAGCGGCACCCGGTGCTGGATCTGCTCAACCGACCGGACCCGAATGGCGCCGGCGACGGCTTCTTCGAGACGCTGTATGGCCATCTGGTGCTCTCGGGCAATGCCTGGATCAACCCGGTCAGCGCCGGCGGACGGGTGGCCGGGTTGCAGCTCTTGCGGCCCGACCGGATGCGGGTGATCACCGGGCCGGATGGATGGCCCGTGGCCTATGAGCATCAGGCCGGTGGCCGGCGGCAGCGCTTTGCGGTGAGCCCGGAAGAGGGGCCGGGTCTGCTGCATCTGAAACTGTTTCACCCGCTTGATGATCATCGTGGATTTGCGCCGCTGGAAGCCGCGCTGATGGCGCTGGATCTGCACAATGCGGCGATGAGCTGGAACAAGGCGCTGCTGGATAATTCCGCTCGGCCATCCGGCGCGCTGGTCTATCAACCCAAGGACGGCGGCAATCTGACGCCCGAGCAATATGAGCGGCTCAAGGCCGAGCTCCAGGAAGGCTATCAGGGTGCGCGCAAGGCAGGTCGTCCGATGCTGCTTGAGGGCGGGCTCGACTGGAAAGCGATGGGGCTGACGCCGCGCGACATGGATTTCATTGAGGCGCGCAACGGGGCTGCACGTGACATCGCTTTGGCGCTGGGTGTGCCGCCGATGCTCTTGGGCATCCCGGGCGATCTGACCTACGCCAATTACCAGGAGGCCAACCGCGCCTTCTGCCGCCTCACGGTGCTGCCGCTGGTGCACCGAACGGCGGCCGCGCTGACCGCCTGGCTGCAGCCCGTTCACGGGGCGGGGCTCAAGATCGACTATGACGCCGACCGCCTGCCGGGCCTTTCCGCCGAGCGTGACGGGCTGTGGGCGCGGGTCGGTGCTGCTGATTTCCTGACTGACGAAGAGAAGCGGGAAGCTGTGGGATATCAGCGTGTTGCGGGCTGAACCGGATTCAAACCGGCAATCGCCTGATTCAATCTGTGAGGCGGATCTGACCGCCGGAGGTGAAGCGATGCAAAGCATGGATCCGGAGCCGGCAATGCTGGCCGCCCGCATTGCCGGGGCTGTCGCCGGTGCGCTGGTTTCGCTCGCCTACATGATGCCCAAAGGCGCGCGCGAAGCTGTGGCGCGGGCCATCGCCGGCATTGTCTCCGGCCTGGTTTTCGGTGCTCCGGCAGGCGTGGCGCTAGCGCAGTGGATGGGGGTGAGCGGGCTGTTGTCCAGGACCGAAACCCTGCTGACCGGATCGGCCGCCGCCAGCATGACCGCCTGGTGGGTGCTCGGCGCATTGGCGCGAATTGCCGACCGAACCGGGCGCGGCCCCAGAGCATAAACGCTGCACGCGGCGCGACAGAAAACACTTCGACAACATCAAGGACAAAACCATGACAAGCGACTGGAGCGCATCCGGACGGCAGCACAAACGTGTCGATCTGGCACTGGAAGACGTCAGCGGCGACGGCAGTTTCTCGGGCTATGCCAGCCTGTTTGGCGCGGTTGATCTGGGCCGTGACGTGATCGAGCCGGGCGCTTTTGCAGCGTCGCTGAAGCGGCGCGGCGCCAGCGATGTGCGCATGCTCTACCAGCACGACCCGGACCAGCCGATCGGCCGCTGGCTGTCGATCCGCGAAGACAGTCGCGGGCTGCATGTCGAGGGCAAGCTGGCGCTTGGCGTGGCTCGTGCCCGGGAAGTCCATGAGCTGATGAAATCCGGCGCGCTCGACGGGCTGTCGATCGGGTTTCAGACCTTGCGCGCTCGCAATGAAGCCAAGGTCGGGGTGCGGCGGATTTTGAGCGCCGATCTCTGGGAGATTTCGGTGGTGACCTTCCCGATGCAGCCGGGCGCGCGGGTGACCGCGGTCAAAGGGTTCGGGCAGGCAACACCGGCGCCGACGCGGCGTGAACTCGAACGCCGGCTCACGCGGGATGCGGGGCTGAGCAGACGCCAGGCGCGCGGGCTGATTGCCCGTGGCTTTGGCGCGCTTTCGGACAGGCAGGACGCTGCGCCGGAGGATCTCAAACGCCTGGAACGCCAGATGCGCACATTGACAAGCGCGTTGTCTCGCACTTCCCGGCCCACCGAACCCAATCTGTTGAAAGGACGACCGATGAACACCCTGATCAAAACCGGGCGAGCGCCCGAAACCAAAAGCGTCGATGCCGACGTCTCTGCCGCTTTCGAGGACTTCATGTCCGCGTTTGAGCACTACAAGCAATCCAATGACGAGCGGTTGGCCGAGATCGAGCGGCGCGGCGGCGGTGATGTGATCACCGAGGAAAAGATGGCGCGCATCGACACGGCGCTGGACGAGCAGAAGCGGACGCTCGACGCGTTGCTGGTCAAGCGTGCCCGTCCTGATCTCGGACGCGGCGGCAGCGCTGCGCCGGGGCCAGTGCGGCAGGCTTTTGATGCCTATGTGCGCCGCGGCGATGAGGCGGGGTTGCGGCAATCTGAACTCAAAGCCATGTCGGCGGGCAGTGATGCAGATGGCGGCTATCTGGTGCCCGACGAGCTCGACAGCGAGATCGGCCGGCGTCTCTCCGAGCTGTCGCCGATCCGCTCGATGGCCACGGTGCGGCAGGTCTCGGGTGCTGTGCTGAAAAAGCCCTTTGCGCTTGACGGTATGGCCACCGGCTGGGTTGGCGAGACCGATGCACGGCCGCAGACGGCGGCACCGCAACTGGCGGAATTGCAGTTTCCGACCATGGAGCTCTACGCCATGCCGGCTGCCACCGCCTCGCTGATCGAGGACAGTGCTGTCGACATCGAGGGCTGGATCGCCAGCGAAGTCGAAGCCGCGTTTGCCGAGCAGGAGGGGGCGGCCTTCGTCAATGGCGATGGCGCCAACAAGCCGCGCGGCTTTCTCGATTACCCGAGCGTCGACGATGACAGCTGGAGCTGGGGCAATCTCGGCCATATCTCCACCGGATCATCGGGCGCTTTTGGCGCTGATCCCTCCGACCGGCTGGTGGAGCTGATCTATGCGCTCAAGGCCGGGCACCGCCAGAACGGCCGTTTCGTGATGAACCGCAAGACCCAGGCCCAGATCCGCAAGTTCAAGGATGCCGACGGCAACTATCTCTGGACGCCGCCGGCGGGCGCGGGCCAGCAGGCAGCCCTGATGGGCTTTCCGGTGGTCGAGGCCGAGGACATGCCCGACATCGCCGCGGACTCGGCGTCGATCGCCTTTGGTGATTTCCGTCGCGGCTATCTGGTGGTTGACCGCACCGGGGTTCGCATCCTGCGCGATCCCTATTCGGCCAAGCCCTATGTGCTGTTTTACACCACCAAGCGCGTGGGCGGCGGGGTGCAGAATTTCGAGGCGATCAAGCTTCTGAAATTCGCCGCCTGACGGAATTTTCGGTCCGCCGAAACTAACCCTCTCCCGGCTTCCGGGGGAGGGACACGCCCCCCGAAATACTTCATTGCCGGAGACTGCCATGACCCTGATTCAGACCGATCCGCCGCTGGCGGAACCGGTGACGCTTGCCGAGTTGAAGGCGCATCTGCGCATCGACGCGGGCGATGAAGACGATCTTCTCGAAAGCCTGATCCGCGTGGCTCGCGCCCATCTTGAAGCTGTCACCGGCGTGGCTTTGATGAGCCAGGGGTTCCGTTTGTTTCTCGATGACTGGCCTCGGAGCGAGGTGATTCAGTTGATGAGAACGCCGGTTCAAAACATTGATGCGATTCTGGTTTATGACGCCGATGGCGTGGCGCAGGATCAGGATCTGACTGGCCTGCTGCTAGATGCGACGGCGAAGCCCGCGCGGCTGGTGATGCGGGAACGGTCGCGGCCAGAGCCGCCGATCAACGGCATCGAGATCGAGTTTACCGCGGGCTTCAGCTCGGTGAACGAAGTGCCGCCGGAGCTCAAACGGGCCATCCTCATACATGCCGCGCACCTTTATGAATTCCGCGGTGCGGTGACCGCCGACATGCAGCCGGCCTCCATTCCGGCGGGCTACGACCGGCTGATCGCGCCTTGGCAAAGGCGGGCTCTGTGATGGCCTCGCTGTTTGTTGATCCCGGCCGCCTGAGCGCTCGGCTGGCGCTCGAAGCACCGACAGATCTGCCCGACGGGCAGGGTGGTGTTGCGGAGGGCTGGACGCTGCTCGCAGAGCTTTGGGGACGGATTGAACCGCTGCGGGCAAAGGCTGAAGAACAGGCCGGTGCCGCCACTGCACCAATCACCCACCGGGTCACCATCCGCTATCGCGGCGATGTCCGGCACGCCATGCGCTTTGCCTACCGGGATCGCACGCTGTTCATTCGCAGTTTGCGCGATCCGGAAGAGAGCCGCCGCTATCTGGTCTGCGACTGCGAGGAGGCCCGGCCATGAGTGCCAATGCATTGCAGCAAGCGGTGATCGAGCGTTTGGCAGCAGATCTGAACGTGCTCGCGATCATCGGAGCCGGTCGGATTTTCGACCGGCTGATCACCCGTGCCGAGCCGCCTTATCTGGTGCTGGGCGAGACCACGACAACTGATTTCTCCACCGGTGATGCGGATGCCAGCCAGCACCGTTTCGAGATCGAGGCCTGGACCAAACAGAACGGGCGCAAGCAGGCGGTCGAGCTGGGTGACGCGGTGCGTGCAGCACTCCATGATGCTGATCTGATGCTTGACGGCGCAGTGCTGATCAACCTTCGCCACGAACGCACGGTCAGCCGCCGCGCGTCCAGGACCGGGCTGCATGTGGCGCGGCTGAGGTTTCGTGCGGTGACCGAGCCGTGATCCCGGCTGGCGCTGATACTCCGAACCACGAGTTTGAAAGGACATTTCGATGACCGCCCAGAAAGGCAAGGACCTGCTCATCAAGATCGATGATGGCGGGAATTTCGTCACCATCGCCGGATTGCGTGCCCGGCGGCTGGCCTTCAATGCGCAAGCCGTTGACATCACCGACGCCGAATCCGCCGGGCGCTGGCGCGAACTTTTGGGCGGCGCCGGGGTGCAGCGGGCGTCGCTGTCGGGCGGCGGGCTGTTCAAGGACCAGGCCAGCGATGCGCTGACGCGAACCGTGTTCTTTGCCACGGAGATCCGCGACTGGCAGGTGGCGGTCCCGGATTTCGGAACCGTGACCGGGCCGTTCCAGATCACGGCGCTCGAATATGCCGGACGTCATGACGGCGAGATGACCTTCGAGATCGCGCTGGAATCGGCCGGCGCGCTGCTCTTTGCGGCGGAGTGAGGCGGGGATGCGGATTCACCCCAACCGCCATCGCGGCGAAATCGCGGCCGAGTTCGATGGCGAGACAAGGCTGTTGTGCTTGACGCTGGGCGCGCTGGCCGAGCTCGAGAGCGCTTTCGGCGTCGCCAATCTGATGGAGCTTGCCGGCCGCTTCGAGGCAGGCCGGCTTTCGGCAAGCGACATCATCCGCATTGTCGGGGCCGGGCTCCGTGGCGCAGGCAACAGGCTCAGCGATGAGGACGTGGCCGAAATGTCGACAGAGGGCGGCGCGGCGGGCTTTGTCCGCATTGCCACCGAACTGCTGTGGGTGAGTTTTGGCGGCGAACAGGCAGACGCGATTTTACACACAACATCAGATCGGGAGGGCCCGGTTCCGGACAGGCCGGCAAACCCTCCCGGGCCGCAGGTCGCGACGAGGTGACGAAGCCGGAGCGGGCGTTTTTCCCCTGGGCGTCCGTGATCCGCTTCGGCCTTGGCCACCTGCGGCTGACCCCTGACGCGTTCTGGCGGCTGAGCCTGCCGGAACTGACCGCGCTGATTGGTGGGGCCGACGCGCCGCACACAGCAACCCGGCGCGGGCTCGAGGCGCTGATGGCGCAGTTTCCCGACACCCGCAGCAGCGATGCTGCCTTTGCAAAGGAGCCTTCCGATGGCCGATGAGGCGAGCCTGAATGTCGATGTCGAACTCGATCTCAACGGTGCCGACCGGGCGCTTGATGAGCTGACACAGAAGGCCGATGCCTTTGGTGGAGCGCTGTCGGGCGCGTTAAAATCGGCGACGGTGGAGGGGCGAAATCTCGACGGTGTGCTGCGCACGCTGGGCACCCGCATGGTCGGCATTGCGCTCGATGCCGGGATGAAGCCGCTGGAGCAGTTGATGAGCAATTCGGTCGCCGGGCTGACCGGCAGCCTTGGCCGGCTGTTGCACTTTGCCAAGGGCGGCGTGCCGGGACGCGTCAACGCGTTCGCCGATGGCGGCGTGGTTGGCGGGCCATCCTATTTTCCGATGCCGGGCGGCGATGTCGGGCTGATGGGCGAGGCGGGCGCGGAAGCGATCCTGCCGTTGAGCCGCGGGGTCGACGGCCGGCTGGGCGTGGCCTCGGGCGGCGCGACCCAGACGGTGCAGGTGACCTTCAATGTGACCACGCCGGATGCGCAGAGTTTTGCAAAATCCGAGGCCCAGGTGACCGCCATGCTAGCCCGTGCGGTCGGCCGTGGCCGTCGCGGCTTGTGAAACGGGAGGTGAGGCATGAGCAACGGCTTTCACGAAGTACAGTTTCCATTGCGGCTATCGCTGGGCGCCAGTGGCGGCGCACCGACATTGTGGCGCTGTCAAATGGCGGCGAAACCCGCAATGCCCGCTGGGCCGAAGCGCGGCGACGCTATGATGCGGGCACCGGCCTGCGCGGGCTCGATGATCTCTATCAACTCACCGCGTTTTTCGAAGCCCGCCGCGGCCAGTTCTATGGTTTTCGCTTCCGCGATCCGGTTGATCATGCCTCGGCACCGCCGGGACAGGCGGTTACCGCCATCGACCAACAGATCGGCACCGGCGACGGGGTGCAGACGGTGTTTGAACTGACAAAAACCTATGCCGATGCGGGAGGTGCGACCACACGGCGGATCGAAAAACCAAGCGAGGGATCTGTCGTGCTGGCGGTTGACGGCCTGGCTCTGGAGCCGGGCGACTACGCTGTCGATCACGCTGCCGGGCTGGTGACGATTGCGCCGGGATCAACACCTGCGCCCGGCGCGGTCGTGACCGCAGGCTTTGAGTTTGACATTCCGGTGCGCTTTGACACCGACCGCATCGAAGTGAGCCTTGCGGCGTTCAAGGCGGGCTCGGTGCCAAGCGTGCCATTGGTGGAGATCAAGCCATGAGGGATTTGCCGAGCGCGCTTGTTGCGCATCTTGCTGAGACGTCGACGACGACATGCCATGCCTGGCGGCTGACCCGGACTGATGGCCTGGTGCTGGGTTTTACCGAGCATGACCGTGATCTCGCATTCGATGGCACGGTGTTTTCCGCCGCCACCGGGTTTCGCGCCAGCGAGGTGGAAACCGGGCTGGGGCTGGAAGCCGACGCCGCCGATGTGGCGGGTGCTTTTTCCGATGCGGCGATCAGCACCGCTGATCTGGCGCTGGGGCGCTATGACGGTGCACGGGTCGAGACCTTTCTGGTCAACTGGCAAAACCCCGGCGACCACGCGCTGTTGTCGACCCGCGAACTGGGCGAGGTGCGCACGGCGGGACAGGCCTTCACGGTTGAATTGCGCAGCCTGGCAGCCCGGCTCGACCAGCCGCAGGGGCGGCTTTATGGCAGCCGTTGCGACGCCGATCTGGGTGACGCGCGCTGCGGCAAAGATATCTCGGTGGCACCGTTCAGGCTGAGCGGGGCAATCGTCGAAGTGGTCGACGAGATGACATTGGTCGTCAGCGGGCTCGAAAGCCAGCCCGCCGGTTGGTTCGGCAATGGCCGTATCAGCTTTTCGACCGGGTTGCTTTCAGGCTTGTCCGCAGACATCTCAAGCCACACGGTCGAGGCTGGAGGAGCGCGCCTTGCGCTGTGGCAGCCTTTGGCGCGGCTGCCCGTGCCGGGTGATCAGATTCAGGTGTCAGCGGGGTGCGACAAGGCGTTCGAAACCTGTTCAGCCAAGTTTGCCAACGGACTCAATTTTCAGGGCTTTCCCTATCTACCGGGCAGCGACTTTGCCTATGGCTACGCCGATGCCGACACGGTGCATGACGGCAGGCCGATAGTACCATGAGCGGCGATGATCAGGGCCTGCGCATTGTTGCCGCGGCGCGCGCCTGGATCGGCACGCCTTACCGGCATCAGGGGTCGCGCAAAGGGGTGGGTTGCGACTGCCTCGGCCTGGTCCGTGGGGTCTGGGCCGAGATCACCGGAAGCAGCACGCAAGACCCCGGAGCCTATGCACCGGACTGGGCTGAGCGTGCTGGAAGCGACCGGCTGATCATTGCCGCGCGAAGCCATTGCGGTGATGCCATTCCTGTTTCGGAAGCGAGACCGGGAGACATCATTCTGTTCCGCTGGCGCGCCGGGGTTTCGGCCAAACATGCCGGCATTCTCTCAGGCCCGGATCACTTCATCCACGCCTATGAACCCGTCGGCGTCATCGAAAGCGTGCTGGTTCCCTCCTGGCGGCATCGCATCGCTGCGGTGCACCGGATTCCTCAAGCAGACTGAAAAGCGAGACAACGACATGGCGACAATCCTGTTGCAGGTGGCCGGAGCCGCTGTCGGCGGTATTTTCGGACCGGTTGGCACGGCAATCGGCTCGGCCATCGGCGCCACAATTGGCGGCATGCTCGATACCTCGCTGATCAATTCCACCCGGACCATTGGCGGTCGTGGCCTGAGCGGTGCCCGAATTCCCTCGGCAGACGAGGGGTCGCCGATTCTGAGAGTGCATGGCTCAATGCGGATTGCCGGTGCGCTGATCTGGGCAACTCGGTTTGAGGAAACCGTGACGCGGGAGCGCCAGGGCGGCAAGGGCGGTGGGCCGAAGGTTGAAAGCTATCAGTATCACGCCAATTTCGCGCTTGGCCTGTGCGAAGGCCCGATTGCGTCGATCCGCCGGGTCTGGGCCGATGGTCGCGAGCTTGATCTCGAAACTCTCGAGATGCGGATCTACCGGGGGACCACGACGCAATTGCCTGATCCGCTGATCGAAGCCAAGCAGGGTACGGGAACAGTTCCGGCATGGCGCGGGCTGGCCTATGTGGTGTTCGAACGATTGCCGCTGGATGATTTCGGCAATCGCATCCCGACGCTGCAGTTTGAGGTGGTGCGCCCGGTGGGTGCACTGGAGCCGGCGATCGAGGCGGTGGCGCTGATCCCCGGATCGACCGAACATGGCTATGCCATCACGCCCGTGCGCGAAAGCCTGGGCGTCGGAGCGGCGCGGATACTCAACCGCAACATGCGCCAGGCCTCGAGCGACTGGACCCAGTCGCTCGAGGAACTGCAGGCGCTGTGTCCCAATCTGAAATCGGTGGCGCTGGTCTCGGCCTGGTTCGGCGATGATCTGCGCGCCAGCCATTGCCGGTTTCGCCCCGGCGTCGAGGTGGTGGCGCGCACCGATGAAACTCGGGCCTGGAAGGTTGGTGGGCTGAACCGGGCCAGCGCTCATCTGATCAGCACCAAGGACGGCGGCCCGGCCTATGGCGGCACGCCTGACGATATGTCGATCATCGAGGCGATCCGCGATTTGAAACTGCGCGGGTTCAACGTGGTGCTCTATCCGTTTGTGCTGATGGATGTGCCTGACGGCAATGCTCTGCCCGACCCCAGGGGAGCGATTGAACAACCGGCCTATCCCTGGCGCGGGCGCTTGACCGCGAGCCCGGCGCCCGGACTTCCCGGCACACCGGATGGCACTGCGGCAATGCGGAGTGATATCGCCGCGTTGAGCGGGCTGACCGCGGTTGCTGATTTCATTGTCAGTGGCGACACGGTGAGCTGGTCTGGCGGCGATGAGGGCTATCGCCGTTTCATTCTGCATCACGCCGCGCTGGCCCAGGCAGCAGGCGGCGTTGACGGCTTCATCATCGGCTCGGAAATGATCGGCCTGACGCGATTGCGCGATGACGCCGGCGCGTTTCCCTTTGTCGATGAGTTGATCCAATTGGCGACGGACGTGAAATTGCTGCTGGGTACGCCGACAGTGCTGACCTATGCCGCCGACTGGACCGAATATGCCGGCTATCGGCCCGATGACGGTTCCGGCGATGTCTATTTCAATCTTGACCCGCTGTGGGCGCATCCGGCAATTGGCGCCATCGGCATCGACAATTACATGCCGCTGAGCGACTGGCGCGACAACGATCTTGCCAATGGCAATCCCGATGGCGCGCGCAGCAGTAATGATCTCCAGGCGCTGGGCGATGCCATTGCCGGTGCTGAAGGCCATGATTGGTATTATGCCGATGAAGCCGGGAGAAATGCCCGGAACCGGCTGCCGATCAGCGACGGGCTTGCCGGCAAGGACTGGATTTACCGGGTCAAGGATCTGCGCGGCTGGTGGGAGAACCAGCATTTTGACCGGATCAGCGGCAGCGAGACGGCCGTCGCGAGCGCTTGGGTTCCCGGCTCGAAACCGTTCTGGTTTACTGAGCTGGGGTGCCCGGCGGTCGACAAGGGCGCGGCGCAGCCCAACCTGTTCCCCGATCCGAAATCCTCCGAAGGCGCGCTGCCGTGGTTTTCCACCGGCGCGCGTGACGATCTGGCCCAGCGGGCGTTTCTGGAGGCGCATCTGACGCATTGGTCCGGGGCGGCCAACAGCGATGGCATGGTTGCAACCGATCACATTCACCTCTGGACCTGGGATGCACGGCCGTTTCCGGCTTTTCCGCTGTCTTCGGCGGTGTGGTCGGACGGCGCCAACTGGCGCACCGGCCATTGGCTCAACGGGCGCCTGGGCACGGTGGCGCTAAAGGACTTGATCGCTGCTGTGCTCCGCGACGCCGGGGTGACCGACTTCAACACAGATCGTGTCGAAGGCATGGTGACGGGACATGTGATTTCGAGCCCGGCATCAGCGCGCGCGGTGCTGGAACCGATGGTCGAGGCGTTTTGCATTGATGTGCGCGAAGCGCCGGAGGGTCTGGTTTTTATCTCTCGACTGACCCTTGGAGCAAGCCCGCTGGAGATTGCGGCGGTGGCCGAGCCGGGCGAGGGGGCGTTGTTTGAGGAAACCCGCGGCGAAAACAGCGAATTTGCCAATGAAGCCGTTGTGCTATCCGCCGACCCGCTGGCCGATTACGCGCCGGCTTCGGCCCGGTCGCGCCGGCTTGAAGGAGAGCCGGTGCGCCAGCGCGATATGCCCTTGAGCCTGGCAATCGACCCGGGGCTGGCGCGGGTAACCGCTGACCGCTGGCTGCATGACCACCGGCTCCAGCGCCGCCGGCTCAGATTTGCCATGCCGCCGCAGGCAGCCGGTTTGCAGCCCGGCGATACAATCCGCTTTTCGCTGGAAAATGCGCCGCTAAACCGATTTCGAATTATGCGAATTGAAGACGGCGAAATGCGCCGGATCGAGGCGGTCGCGCATGCATCCGCGTCTGCAAGTACGGTGACAGAATCTTTCGTCACCCGTGCGCCCGATGACGCCAACGCCCATTTCGCACCGGAGATCGTCTTTCTCGATCTCCCGGTCTTGTCCGGCACTGATGAAACCGGATGGGCCCGCGCCGGAGCTTTCGGCAGTCCATGGCGGCAAATCACGTTGTCGAGTTCGGTGGAACAGGAAGGCTATGCGGCCCGGACAACGCTGGATGCGCCCGCCAGGATCGGCGTGTTGGTTGAGGCGTTGCCACCGGGAGACAGCGAAGGCCGCTTTGACCCTGTTTCCACATTGCTGGTCGATCTGGCTTTTGGCAGCCTTTCAACCGCCGGTCGCTTGTCGGTTCTCAACGGCGCCAACGTAGCGGCCATCCGCTCTGACGCAGGCGTGTGGGAGATTGTCCAGTTCGAGACCGCCGAGGAAATTCTGGCCGGGCGCTGGCGACTTGGCAGCCTGTTGCGCGGTCAGGCCGGAACCGACGACGCCATGCGGGCAGGCGCAGGCCCGGGCGCGCGTTTCATTATGGTCGACAGCACTTTGAAATCTCTCGACCTTTCACTTGATGAAGCCGGACGGGAGTTCAACTGGATCGCTGAAGCGTCAGGCGGTTTGGCGGGAACCCTCTCACTGAGCGTCTTTGCTGGCGGCGAAAGGGCCTTGACCCCGCTGTCGCCGGTGCATCTGCGGGCAGCGCGGCGGGATGAAGGAATTGCACTCTCCTGGATCAGACGCGGGCGGTTGTCGGCAGACAGCTGGGCTGCGGCCGAAGTTGCCAATGATGAGGGGTTCGAGCGCTACCGGCTTGAGGTCCTGAGCGCTGGCTCGGTGATCCGCACGGTCGAAACAGAAACGCCGGACTGGATCTACCCGGCAGCCGACGAGATGGCAGACTTCGGCGCCCCGCAGACCTCGCTGACATACCGCGTTGCGCAAGCTGGCAAGCGCGTGCCCTGGGGCGTGACGCGAACCGCCACGCTCGAGCTCTGATCAAATCCAACCTTGAAAGGGACATCGCCATGACTGACATCAAACCCTGGTGGCAATCCAAGACCCTGTGGGGCGCCATTGTCACCCTTGGTTCGGCAGCACTCGGACTGGCCGGACTTGACGTTCTGGATACGGATCGGGAAGCCCTGATCGAGCTTTTGACCTCGCTTGGTGCCGCCATTGGCGGGCTTATCGCGATTTTCGGACGAATCACGGCGAAGAACCGGATCGGGTGATCAAAAGCGGTCACACCCCGGTTTCCATTCATTTGCGGTTCAGGCATGATCTTGTATCACTGGCTCCAAGATGAAATACCAACCGTGTCAGGGCTGACCATGACTATGAATTTGCTCAGTATTGGATTGATCGCAGTGCAGGCGGCAACGATGTCGCCGGTTGCTGCGACGTCGACGGGTCTGCATGCCCCGGACGGCACGGCAATCCAGCGGGTCGCCGTGGATTGCTCCGGTGCTGCGGCGCAGGTCGTCGGCCAGACCGGTGGTCAATTGCTGTCAGCGTCGGCTAAGTCCAGTGGCGGCAGTGTAGTCTGCGAGATCACAGTACTGGTGCCGGGCAACGGCTCTGACCGGCCGAAAAAAGTAACGGTGAAAGTCCCCCAATAAGGCCATTCAATAGCGCGCAGCGGCTGATATGACGCCGGCGCACCATAAGATCCAATAGCAAGGGCAAAGCACGTGCGAATACTGATTGTTGAGGACGACAAGGATCTCAATCGCCAATTGGCCGAGGCGCTGCTTGAGCAAGGCTATGTGGTCGACCGGGCTTATGATGGCGAGGAAGGCCACTTCCTTGGCGACACAGAACCCTATGATGCGGTGATCCTCGATATCGGCTTGCCGGAAATGGACGGCGTTACGGTTCTGGAGAAATGGCGTGCCAACGCACGGATCATGCCGGTGCTGATACTGACCGCGCGTGATCGCTGGAGCGACAAGGTTTCTGGCATAGACGCGGGCGCCGATGATTATGTGACCAAGCCGTTCCATGTCGAGGAAGTGCTGGCGCGCATTCGTGCGCTGATCCGCCGTGCCTCCGGCCATGCCTCATCGGAAATTGCCTGTGGTCCGGTGCGCTTAGACACCAAGGCGTCGAAAGCCAGCGTTGACGGGGTTACGCTGAAACTGACCAGCCATGAATACCGGCTCTTGTCCTATCTGATGCATCACATGGGCGAGGTGGTGTCGCGCACCGAACTGGTCGAGCACATGTATGATCAGGACTTCGACAGGGATTCCAACACGATTGAAGTGTTTGTTGGTCGGCTGCGCAAGAAAATCGGTGTCGAGCTGATCGAAACCGTGCGTGGCCTGGGATACCGGATGGTTCCGCCCGAATCCGTGGATGCAGGCAAGGCTGGATGAGTCGCGGGTCTCTCACCGCACGCGTCCTGCTGTTCGCATCGGTGTGGGCGGTGATTGCGCTTGTCGCCATCGCCATTGTTATTTCGCAGCTTTATCGCGCCGGCAGCGAGCGCGCCTTTGGCGATCTGCTGCGCGCCCATCTCAACAGCGTCATCAACGCAGTCACCATTGATTCCAGCGGCGAACTGTCCGGCAACCTGCAGTTGGGTGATCTGGTGTTTGAGCAGCCCGGCAGCGGCTGGATCTGGCTGGTAGAGCCGCTTGGCGATCTGGGAGAACCCAGGCTGGCCTCGGTCTCGATTGGCGACGCAACAATTGCCTCGCCACCGGTTGCGGACCTGCCGTTCAACCAGCGCTACCAGCGCAGCTATACCGCGCGCGATGATCAGGGCAATCCGCTCGAGGTTGTCGAAACTGAAGTCGAACTCGATGCCGAGGGTCACGCCGCGCGTTTTCGCGTGGCCGGAAACCGCCAGGTGCTGGAAGATGAGATCGCTGCGTTTTCCAGCAATCTCTACCTGGTGCTGGCGCTGTTCGGCATCGGCAGTCTGCTGGTCAACGCGGTAGCCATTCTCTACGGCTTGCGACCTCTCGATCATGCCCGCAAGGCGCTGGGCAAGATCCGCGCGGGTGAGGCGCAGCAGCTCGATGGCGAGTTCCCCCGCGAAATTGCACCACTGGCCGGAGAGATCAACGAACTGATCAGCGCCAATCACCGTGTGGTCGAGCGGGCGCGCATGCAGGTCGGCAATCTGGCGCATTCGCTGAAAACGCCGATTGCCGTTCTGATCAATGAATCCCGCGACATGACGCCGGCGCATGGCACCTTGGTGCGAGCCCAGGCCGAAACCATGCAGGCGCAAGTCCAGACCTATCTCGACAGGGCCCGCATCGCCGCGCAGCGCGGCAGCGTGCTGGCCCGAACCGAGGCAGCTCCCGTTATCGAGCGGCTGGTTCGCGTGATGGCCAAGCTGAACCCTGATCTGGCTTTTTCCACCGACATCGAACCGCGTCAGGCAACGCTTGCGATGGAAACCCAGGATCTCGAGGAAGCGCTGGGCAATCTGGTGGAGAACGCCGCCAAGTTCGCGCGAACCGGCGTGGTTGTGAGGCTGCGACCAGCGCCGGAAACCGAGGGGCAGCGGGCGATGTTCCGAATCGATATCGACGATGACGGGCCGGGGCTTGACGAGACAGGCATGCGCGAGGCGGTGAAGCGGGGGCGCAGGCTTGACGAAACCAAGCCGGGAACCGGCCTTGGTCTCTCCATCGTCGGCGAGATCGCATCCGAATACAAAGGCGGGTTTGCATTGGCACAAGCGACATCCGGTGGCCTGTCGGCGCGCCTGACGCTGCCGGCGCTGATCACGCAGGCTTGAACACAGTTCATCATGCGGAATGGCGCCGACCGGGACATAGGCAGCCAAAGCAGTTAGGGTTGCCGAAAGGCACGAACTCACGTCACAATGCCGCCACAGGATGACGGCACAAAGATGATGCACGAAGCCTTTGAAATCGAGGTATTTGATGCATTTGGTCAAGGACGGTTGCAGGATGGTTTTTTCAATGTCGGGTATGACGAGGGTAGCCTTGGTCGTGGCAGTTTCCGCGACAATCGCGGGCTGCACTGGCGCGGGCAGGGTGCGGCCATTGTCGTTCGGACCGATTTCAACCGCATCTAGCGATGGCAGCAGTGCAATATTGTCGGCCCTGAATGGCGGGATACTGCCACAAGGCGCCGCCAGCGGTTTGAGCAAGCCCGACAAGCTGCGTGCGCTGGAGGCCGAATATCAGGCGCTGGAGAAGACGCCGCTTGGGCAAAAAGTGGCCTGGACTGGCCAGACCGGCGGAGCTGCTGGCGAAGTGTCGGCTGGCACGCCCTATCAGGTTGGACAGCAAAATTGCCGTCAATACACGCACAAAGCCATGATCAAGGGTACTCCGGTGACAGGTCAGGGCGCAGCCTGCCGCAATCAGGACGGCAGCTGGACGCCGCTGAGCTGACCCGCACAAAATTGGGTTGATTTGGGTCATGGCGTTGGCCGTCGCAATGATGCGAAAGTTGGTCCATGACGATGAATTGAGAAACACCAGCATGTTTGAATCCGAGGCGCCAGAAGCTGATTTGCGCAATTCGCAAGCCTATGTGTCCTGTGGTGCCGTCGATTGGGACGGCCGCGGCGTGTCTGTGACGCGACCAAACGCCCCAATCTCGTTCTTGATGCTGATTGCTGTTGGAAAACAAACGATGCTCGGATATTGAAGCCACATGATATTTTGGGTAATCGCAGCCGTCATGACCGCCGCAACGACCTTGGCCCTCCTCGGGCCGGTGGCGCGTAGTCGTTCTTCCAAGTCCGATATTCCTGAACTGCATGATGTCGAGGTGTATCGGGATCAGTTGACCGAAGTCGACCGCGACCTGGCTGACGGTCTCGTCGATCCGGTTCAGGCCGAAGTTGCGCGCACCGAGATTTCGCGTCGTTTGTTGGCAGCAGCCCGCAAGGGTGATGCGGCAATCGCTGAGGGCAAGCGCGCTGACAGCCGCGGATTGCGTCGAGCAGCGGTGGCGGCTATCGCGATTTTCATGCCGCTGGCAGCAGTGGTAACCTATCTGGAACTCGGGCGACCCGACCTGCCGCAAATGCCGCTTGCAGCGCGGCTTCAGGCCCAGCCTGAGGGCACGGACATCGCCATGCTGATTGCGCAGGCAGAGCGGCATCTGGCTGAAAATCCTCGGGACGGTCGCGGATGGGACGTGGTTGCACCGATTTATCTCAGGACCGGTCGCTTCGCCGAATCCGCTGCGGCGTTTCAAAAGGCAATATCGATTCTGGGACCATCGCCGACCCGGCTTGCAAGCCTTGGCGAGGCTTTGTTCTCGGCCGCCGGCGGTGTTGTGACCGAAGAAGCCAGCCTTGCTTTCCAGACTGCCCGCGAGCTCGATTCGACTGATCCGAGACCCAGATTCTTTCTGGCGGTCGCATTGGCCCAGTCAGGCAAGACAACGGAAGCCCGCGCGGCCTTTAACGGCATGCTTCAAAGCGCGCCCGCCGATGCGCCCTGGATTCCGGCAGTGCAAAGCCAACTGGCAGCACTGGGGGCCGATACCGGACCCACTCCGCTGCAGGGCACCGGGACTGTGACACCGCGCGATCCGACCGCCGCCGACATTGCCGCCGCGCAGAACATGAGCCCGGACCAGCGTCAGGCCATGATAGGCTCGATGATTGACAATCTGGAAGCCAAGCTTGCCGAAAATCCCGACAACATTGCCGGATGGCTGCGGCTCGTGCAGTCACATGTCGTGACCGGCAACCGCGACAGGGCCCAAGCTGCGTTCGATCGCGCCATTGCCGCATTTGCCCCCTCGGGCAAGGAAAGCCAGGAACTAAATGAAATGGCTAGAGAGCTCGGTCTGATCACCGGCTCGACGCTTGGTGGTGTCCAAATGGCGCCCAACACCGGAACCAAGAAGGCTGTGCCGGTCGAGCGGTCGGATGCTGCAAAAAGCCCGTTTATTCTGCAGGGTGCGCGCGTTAATCCTGAAGCTGAAGATGCGCCATCCACCGCACCGGGCGGGCCTTCGGAGGCAGATATGGCGGCTGCAGCCACCATGCCGGTCGAGGACCGGACTGCCATGATCCGCGACATGGTTGCGTCGCTTGATGCCAAGCTTGTCGACAATCCGGACAATATCGAGGGTTGGTTGCGGCTGGTGCGCTCTTACGCTGTGTTGGGCGATCGGGCAGCTGCCGAGCAGGCGATGAGCCGGGCCGGCGTGACATTTCCCGGCGGTAGCGAGGGCGGACAAGCCTTGGCTCAACTCGCGCTCCAACTCGGACTTGAACCTGTGGCGGAGGGCCAATGAACCGCAAGCAAAAACGATTGTCGATTATTGCCGGCGGCGCGGTGTTTCTTATCGCCGCCGCCGCGCTGATCACCTCGGCGTTGCGTGAGCAGATTGTGTTTTTCAATTCGCCCACCGATGTGCTCTCCCAACCGCTGGCGCCCGGAACCCGGGTGCGGCTAGGCGGTCTGGTTGAAAAAGGATCGATCAAGCGCGGCGAGAACTCGTCGGTGACATTCCTGGTCACCGACACCAACGCGTCGGTCAAGATACGCTATATCGGTATCTTGCCGGATCTGTTCCGCGAAGGTCAGGGCGTGGTCACCGAGGGCGTGTTCTCGGCGGATGAAGGTACCTTTATGGCCGACTCTGTTCTGGCCAAACATGACGAGAATTACATGCCCAAGGAAGTTGCCGATTCACTGAAGGCGCAAGGCGTCTGGCAGGACGGCGATCCGACACCCGGTGTCGAAACCCAATAAACCCGAACTTCGCTAGCACGGCAAACGCCGTGTCAGCATGGAGGACTGGACGCCATGATCACAGAAATCGGCCATTTCGCCCTGATCCTCGCCTTGGCGTCGGCAATTGTTCAATCGATCGCACCGCTGATTGGCGCGCGCCGTCGCGATGCCAGCCTGATGGCGATCGGTCCCATGGCAGCGGTGACGTCGCTGATGTTGGTGGCGATATCGTTCTTTGCGCTGACCAATGCCTATGTCACGTCGGATTTCTCGGTCCAGAATGTGTTCGAGAATTCGCATTCGCTCAAACCGCTGCTGTACAAGATCACCGGCGTTTGGGGCAATCATGAAGGCTCGATGCTGCTCTGGGTGCTGATCCTGACGCTGTTTTCAGGCCTTGTGGCGCTGTTCGGGCGCAATCTGCCCGATACGTTGAAAGCCAATGTGCTCTCGGTGCAGGCCTGGATCACCGTGGCGTTCCTGCTGTTCGTCCTGCTGACATCCAACCCGTTTCTGCGTCTCGATCCGGCGCCGGTTGAAGGCAATGATCTCAACCCGATCCTGCAGGACATTGGTCTCGCGATCCACCCGCCGCTGCTTTACCTCGGTTATGTCGGGTTTTCCATCTCGTTCGCGTTTGCCATTGCCGCGCTGATCGAAGGCCGGATTGACGCAGCCTGGGCTCGCTGGGTCCGTCCGTGGACCCTGACGGCGTGGATATTTCTCACTGCCGGGATCTCCATGGGCAGCTACTGGGCCTATTATGAGCTCGGCTGGGGCGGTTGGTGGTTCTGGGATCCGGTCGAAAACGCCTCGTTCATGCCCTGGCTGGTGGGCACAGCACTGCTCCATTCGGCGCTGGTAATGGAAAAGCGTGAGGCGCTGAAGATCTGGACGGTGCTGCTCGCCATTCTGACCTTCTCGTTCTCGCTGCTCGGCACCTTCCTGGTCCGCTCCGGCGTGCTGACATCGGTGCATGCCTTTGCCACCGATCCGACCCGTGGCGTGTTCATTCTGGGCATTCTGGTGATCTTCATCGGCGGCGCGCTGGCACTGTTCGGTTTCAGGGCGGGAACCTTGAAAGCCGGCGGCATGTTCGCACCGATCTCGCGCGAGGGCGCGCTGGTGCTCAACAACCTGTTTCTGACCACGGCTGCGGCGACCGTGCTGATTGGCACACTCTATCCATTGCTGCTGGAAGCCACGACCGGCACCAAGATTTCGGTCGGTCCACCATTCTTCAATCTGACGTTCGGACCGCTGATGGTTCCCTTGTTGCTGGCTGTGCCGTTCGGGCCGCTGCTGGCCTGGAAGCGTGGAGATCTGGCGGGTGCGGCACACCGGCTGTATTTCGCCATCGGCATTGCCTTGATGGTTGGTCTTGGCGTCGTCTTCCTCAAAACCGGTGCGCCGGTGCTGGCCGGTCTCGGTATTGCACTGGGCGCGTTCCTTGTTCTCGGCGGCCTGACCGACCTGGCGCTACGGGCTGGTATTGGCCGTGTCGGTGCGCGCGTTGCCTGGCACCGTCTGGCCGGACTGCCGCGCTCGGCCTTCGGCTCGGCGCTGGGTCACATGGGGATGGGTGTCACGGTGATAGGTGTTGTTGCCGCGAGCGTGTTCTCAACCGAAACCGTTGTCACAATGGAGCCCGGCGACACCGCCAGCGCAGGTGGCTACGAGCTGCGCTTTGATGGTCTTCAAGACGTGACCGGCGCCAACTTCACCGCCCAATCGGGTGAGTTCACGGTGTCGCGTGGTGGCGTTGAGGTGGCAAAAATTGCCTCGGCCAAGCGCTACTATCCGGCCCGCCGCATGCCCACGACAGAGGCCGGTATCCTGACCTTTGGCGCAAGTCAGCTCTATATCGCGCTCGGCGATCCCGAGGCCAATGGCGGGCTGGTGGTGCGGATCTGGTGGAAGTCCTGGGTGACCTTCATCTGGTACGGCACCATCCTGATGGTGCTGGGCGGCATTCTCTCGCTGTCCGACCGCCGGTTGCGCGTTGGTGCGCCCAACCGGGCCAATGCCAGGAAAGCAGCAAAGAAAAACGCCGAGGCTCCGGCGTGATCCTGCTGCGTCAAATCCTGACTGCCATCGTGCTGACGCTGGCGCTGATCGGGCCGGCAGCGGCGGTCAATCCCGACGAGGTGCTGGCTGATCCGGTGCTTGAGGCGCGGGCGCGGACCCTATCGCTGGAATTTCGCTGTCTGGTTTGCCAGAACCAGTCGATCGACGATTCCAACGCCGAACTTGCCCGTGATCTGCGGCTCTTGGTGCGTGAACGGCTGGTAGCGGGCGACAGCGATCAGGATGTGATCGATTACGTGGTCTCGCGCTATGGCGAATTCGTGCTGCTCAAACCACGGTTTTCGATGCAGACATGGCTGTTGTGGGGCGCGCCGGTGCTGATCTTTCTGATCGGCGCAACCGTGATGCTGGTCAACGGCCGCGGCCGCGACAGGACGACCATTGCAGCCGGTGGCAACGGTCTGACCGACGCCGAACAACTCGAGCTTGCGAAACTGTTGAAAGACCGTGATCGCCAAGCCTGATATGAGTGCCCCGACCTGATACTGAGACGAGACAAAGGGGCACGACATGACGGCACACACCATCAAGGCGGAATTCGATGGCCATTCCGGAGCGAAACTGGCGGCGCGGCTGGATCTGCCCGCAGGTTCAATCCGCGCCTGGGCACTGTTTGCTCATTGCTTCACCTGCTCCAAGGACACCCTTGCAGCCCGCCGGATATCGGGTGAACTGGCGCGTGCCGGCATTGCCGTGATGCGGTTTGACTTTACCGGCCTGGGTTCAAGCGGCGGCGAATTCGCCTCGACCAATTTTTCCTCCAATATCGAAGATTTGCGCGCCGCCGCTGACTGGCTGGCGGTCCACTATGACGCGCCGGAAATTCTCGTCGGCCATTCGCTCGGCGGCGCAGCGGTGCTGGCGATCGCCGGAGACCTCAAATCGGTCAAGGCCGTGGTCACCATCGGCGCGCCGGCGGAAGCAAGCCATGTCATCGAGAATTTCGGCGGTCATCTTGACGAAATCAATGCCAAGGGCGAGGCGGCCGTCAATCTGGGCGGCAGGCCCTTCACCATCCAGCGCCAGTTTGTCGAGGATCTCAACGCCACCAGCCTGGCTGAGCGGATAGGGCACATGAAGACCGCGCTGCTGGTGCTGCACGGGCCGCGTGATCAGGTGGTCGGCATCGACAATGCTGCCGCGATCTTCACTGCCGCCAAGCACCCCAAAAGCTTTGTGTCGCTTGATGACGCCGATCACATGCTGTCCAATGCGGCAGATGCCAATTATGCCGCCGGAATCATCGCCTCCTGGGCCGCGCGATATCTGCCAGCCGAAGCGCAGCGTCGTGATGACCAGCCTGTCGAGGCCGTGATCGTGGGTGAAACCGGGCAGGGCAAGTTCCAGGTCTCCGTGCAGGCCGGTCCGCACCGGTTGCTTGCGGATGAGCCTGCAAGTGTCGGCGGTTCCGATACCGGGCCTTCGCCCTACGATCTGATGGCGGCAGGACTTGGCGCCTGTACCGCCATGACATTGCGCATGTATGCGCGCCTGAAGAAAATCGATCTCGGTCTGGTGACGGTCACGGTCAGGCACAACAAGGTGCATGCGGCCGATTGCCTGGAATGCACCGAGAGTGAGCGCGGCAATGGTGGCAAGATCGACCGGTTCGAACGATTCATTTCGATAGACGGCGGCACACCGGCCGCGCTCGCCGACAAGATTGTCGAGATTGCCAATAAATGTCCTGTCCACAGGACGCTCGAACACGGCGCCAAGGTGGTGACCACGGTGGAGTAGGAGACCGGGGTACTGGTCTTCATTGGCGCATTTCCGGGGTTTCGCGCATGAGCGAAACTCCGCCGCCTTTCAATGTGGCCAAGACAAGGCGGCAAACATTACAAAGGTTTAATGATCCGGAAAGCTTGTCGTAACCGACACACGCCTATCTGTAGTCACCAAGAGCCGGATCAACGGCTTTGATGACAAAGATGAGGTTGATACATGTCCAAAGCATCACGCAAATTTACCAAGGGTTTCCTGAGCACGACCGCAATCGCTGGCGTTGCCGCTGCCCTGCTTGCCACGGGCGTTCCAGCGCCGATCACCGGCGCCTTCGCTGATGCCGTGCGCGTTGAAGCGCCGCAGGCGCCGAGTTTCGCCGACGTGGTCGACGCCGTGTCGCCGGCTGTTGTGTCGGTTCGCGTCCAGGCCGAGGTCAAGGCGGTCTCAAATGACAGCGGGTTCAACTTCGATTTCAACGGCAAGGGTTTTGACGATCTTCCCGATGACCATCCGATGAAGAAGTTCTTCGACCAGTTCAACCGTGGCTTCAGTGACAAGCAGGGCCCGGACAGTGACCGTCGCGCGGAACGTGATCGCCGTGGTCCGGACATGAAGAAACGCCCAGGCCGGGTTCGTCCGGTGAGCCAGGGATCGGGGTTCTTCATTTCGGAAGATGGCTTGCTGGTGACCAACAACCATGTTGTTGAAGACGGCTCCGCCTTCACCGTGATCATGGATGACGGCACCGAACTCGATGCCAAGCTGATCGGTCGCGACAAGCGTACCGACCTGGCTGTGCTCAAGGTCGAGGAAGATCGCAAGTTCACCTATGTCGATTTTGCAGATGATTCCAAGATTCGCGTCGGTGATTGGGTCGTCGCAGTTGGCAACCCCTTCGGCCTTGGCGGAACAGTGACCGCCGGCATCGTTTCGGCCCGTGGCCGTGACATCGGCGCCGGCCCCTACGACGATTTCATCCAGGTGGATGCTGCCGTCAACCGCGGCAATTCCGGTGGCCCAACCTTCAACCTTAACGGTGAAGTGATCGGCATCAACACCGCGATCTTCTCGCCATCGGGCGGCAATGTCGGTATTGCATTTGCCATCCCTGCAAGCACCGCCCGCGCGGTCATCGATGACCTGATCAAGGACGGTTCGGTCGAGCGCGGCTGGCTTGGTGTGCAGATTCAGCCGGTCACCGCCGATATCGCCGAATCGCTGGGTCTTGCCGCCGAGGAAGGCGCACTGGTCACAGAACCGCAGAAGGATGCGCCTGCAGCCAAGGCTGGTATCGTCGCCGGTGACGTTGTCACTGCAGTCGATGGCGATACGGTCAAGGGCCCGCGCGAACTGGCCAAGATGATTGCTGCGATGGAACCGGGCAAGTCCGTGGAAATCACGGTGTGGCGCAATGGCAAGAGCGAGACCGTCAAGGTCGATCTGGGATCGCTTCCAACAGACATGGCCGCGGTTTCCCCTGATGAAGACACCGCCCCCTCGCTTCCGCAGGCTGAAGCCACGCTCGACAATTTCGGGCTGACGGTGGTTCCTGCCGAAACCGGTGCCGGTCTTGTCATCACCTCGGTCGCACCCGATAGCGTTGCCGAAGAACGTGGCCTGCGCGCTGGCGATGTCATCCTTGCCGTCAACAACAAGGATGTGACCAACGCATCCGATGTGGTCAGCATCATCGATGCCGCCGCCAAGGACGGCCGCAAGGCTGCCCTGTTCCAGGTGGAAAACGAGAACCGTTCGCGGTTCGTCGCTCTGCCCATCGAAAAGGGCTGATCCAGGTCAACCCCGCATCCGGCGGCGCGGCTCAGCCTGCGTCCCGGATGCATCGACGCGGTGGGCTGCCCCCCTATGCCCGCCGCGTTTTTTTGTCCGGATTTCCAGCGATTCCATTCAGACAAAAAGCGCTAGAGCGCTTCATGGCCAGATGGAACTATTGTGCCGGTCCGGCCCTTCTGGTTTCCTTCTGACGGACGCTCACTTTGTCAGGCGGTTTCTGACTATGTGCCACATCGCCCTCACCACCTTCCGCGTGGATCGCCTCATCAGACGAGAAACAGAATTGTTTCAATCTGGCCATGAAACGCTCTAGGATCATGTCATGAAGATTCTCATTATCGAAGACGATCTGGAAACCGCTGCCTATCTGTCAAAGGCGTTTCGAGAGGCCGGAATCACTGTTGATCACGCCAGCGATGGTGATTCGGGGTATTTTCTGGCGTCTGAAAACACGTATGACGCGCTTGTGGTCGACCGGATGTTGCCCAAGCGTGACGGGTTGTCGATCATCAGCGAGTTGCGCAGCAAAGGCGACGACACCCCGGCGTTGATCCTCTCGGCCCTGGGCCAGGTGGATGACCGGGTGACCGGTCTGCGCGCCGGCGGCGATGACTATTTGACCAAGCCCTATGCATTCTCCGAATTGTTAGCCCGGATCGAGGTTCTTGGTCGCCGCAAGGGCGGTCGCGACCAGGAAACCACCTACCGTGTCGGCGATCTCGAACTCGACCGGCTGAGCCATGAGGTCCGGCGCGCCGGACAGCAGATAGCGCTGCAACCGCGCGAATACCGTCTGCTGGAATATCTGATGAAAAACGCCGGTCAGGTGGTCACCCGCACCATGTTGCTCGAGCATGTCTGGGACTATCATTTTGATCCGCAGACCAATGTTATCGATGTTCATATCTCCAGGCTGAGATCGAAAATCGAGAAGGATTTCGGCGAGTCCTTGCTGCGCACTGTTCGCGGTGCCGGCTACATGATGAAATCCGGGAGTTAGACCAGTATGAACCGGCTGCGCGCCATGTTGTCGACGACTGCGGTGCGGTTGTCGGCGCTCTATCTTGGCCTGTTCGCGCTTTGCGCCATCGCGCTGGTGTTTTATGTTACCGCCATATCCGAGGGCATGCAGCGCGACCGGACCCAGACCGCCATTGGCAACGAGTTGCGCATCGTCGCCGGCGCCTATCGTGGTGGCGGTTTGGCTGGCCTCGTCCGGGGCATTGAACGCCGCTCACGCCAGCCGGGCGCAAATCTTTACGCCATTGCGACGCCCACCGGTGACCTGATTGCCGGCAACATCGCTTCGTTGCAGCCGGGTGTACTCGATGCCGAAGGCTGGAGCGCGGTGCCATTCCGGTATCAGCGCATCGGCGAAACCGCCAATGAAAATCATCGGGCGCTGGCTCAGGTGGTGTTCCTGCCCAATGGCATGCGGCTGATGGTCGGCCGCGATCTGGGAGAGCGCGAGCAGGTGCGGGGACTTGTACAGCAGGCGCTGGTGATGGCGCTGGCAATCATGTTCGCCGGCGCGCTGGCAATCTGGTTCTTCGTCGGGCGCCGGGCGCTCAAGCGCATTGATCACATGTCGAATGCCAGCAAGAAAATCCTTGCCGGAGATCTGTCGCAGCGCTTGCCGGTCAATGGGTCCGGCGATGAGTTCGACCGGTTGAGCTTGTCGCTCAACACCATGCTGGGCCGGATCGAACGGCTCAACGAAGGCCTCAGGCAGGTTTCCGATAATATCGCCCACGATCTCAAGACTCCGCTGACCCGGATGCGCAATCGCGCCGAAGCCGCGTTGACCAGCGATGGCGGACCCGAGGCTCATTACGAAGCGCTCGAACAGATGATCGCCGACAGCGACCAGCTGATCCGCACCTTCAACGCACTGCTGATGATCAGCCGCGTAGAAGCCGGTTCGTCGACGGCGCAGATGAGTGTGGTGGATCTATCGGGGCTGGCTCAGGACGCGGCCGAACTTTACGAGCCTGTTGCCGAGGAGCAGGGGGTCACGCTGACAGCGCAGATTGCGCCGGGCCTGACAATCCGCGGTAATCGGGAACTGCTGGCTCAGGCTCTGTCCAACCTGATCGACAATGCAATCAAATATGTCGACGGTGCGCCTGCGGCCAGGATTGCAGTCACGCTATCTCGTTCGGGCGGTGATGTGCTGCTGTGTGTTCGTGATAACGGACCCGGTGTTCCCGCCGAGCGGCGCGAGGATGTGGTCAAACGCTTCGTCCGGCTCGATGAAAGCCGTTCAAAACCTGGTACCGGACTTGGATTGAGCCTTGTCCAGGCGGTGACGGCGCTGCATGGTGGGCGGCTGGTGCTGGATGACGCGTCGCCAGAGGCCAAGGATTATCCCGGCCTCGCCGTTACCATGGCACTGCCGGGGGAGAAATGACACAGAAGCCAGTTGCCGGACTGCTTTCCGAACTTGCAAAAAGCCCGATACGCGCGCCCTCGGCCAATGCTGTCAAATCGGTTCTGGCCGATCTCAAGCCGCTGTCCGCAGACCATCCGGCGATCGCATCATTGCTTTCCAGTGATGGGGCGGCCCGCGAATTTCTGCTGGCAGCACTGGCCTTGTCGCCCTTTCTGCGCGAGATCGCCCTGGCGGATCCGGATTCGCTGGTGCTGGCGCTTTCGATGCCCGCGACTTATGTGATGGCCGAGACCCTGGAAGATGCCCGGGCTTGCTGGCGTAACTCCGACGGCAGCCTCGCCAGCGAAGCTGAGCTGATGCGCGAATTGCGCCGGGCCAAGCGGCGGGTGTCGCTGGTGCTGGCGCTGCATGATCTGGCACGGCTGGTCGATGCGCGGCACACAACCGCAGTGTTGAGCGATCTGGCGGACGCAGCTCTGGGCGCGGCGTTTGATCATCTGCTGCGCGCCGGCCACGAGACAGGCAAGCTCATCCTGCCCGACCCCGACAATCCCTGCAAGAAATCCGGTCTGATCGTACTCGGCATGGGCAAGCACGGCGCCCACGAGCTCAATTACTCCTCAGACATCGACATCGTCGTGTTTTTCGATCCGGAAGCCGGGGTGGTGCGCGATCGTGATGAAGTCACTGACGTGTTCGCCCGCATAGTTCGGCGACTGGTGCGGATCATGCAGGAGCGAACCGGCGACGGCTATGTGTTTCGTACCGATCTGCGGCTGAGACCCGACCCCGGCTCGACGCCGCTGGCGTTTCCGCTGGAAGCCGCGATGAATTACTACGAAAGCCGCGGACAGAACTGGGAGCGGGCAGCGTTCATCAAGGCACGGCCGGTGGCAGGCGATTTGCCGGCGGGTGAGGATTTCCTCAAGGGGCTGACGCCTTTCGTCTTCCGCAAATACCTCGATTTTGCCGCCATATCGGATATTCATTCGATCAAGCGGCAGATCCACGCCCACCGCGGCTTTGGCGATATCGCGGTCAAGGGCCACAATGTCAAACTTGGCCGTGGCGGCATTCGCGAGATCGAGTTTTTTGTCCAGACCCAGCAGTTGATTGCCGGCGGACGGATGCCGCGTTTGCGGCTCCGGCGTACCGACGAGATGCTGGTGGCACTGGCCCGCGCCCGATGGATCGATCCTGCGACCGCCAGGACGCTCGCCGAAAGCTACTGGTATCTGCGTGACGTCGAGCACCGGATCCAGATGGTGCGCGATGAGCAAAGTCACACCTTGCCCGAAAGCGAGGCCGAACTCTCTCGTATCGCGCTGATGATGGGCGAGGCCGACACCAAGAGCTTTGGCAAGACCTATGTTGCGGTTCTGGCCCGCGTCGAGCAATGCTATGCGGATCTGTTCGAGAAGGAGCAGGGGCTTTCAGGCGCCATCGGCAATCTGGTTTTTACCGGTGAGGACGACGATCCCGGCACGCTCAAGACGCTGGCGGATCTGGGGTTCGAGCGTCCGTCTGACATCTCGCGCACCATCCGCACCTGGCATTATGGCCGCTATCGCGCCACCCAGTCGGTGGAGGCGCGCGAACGGTTGACCGAGCTGACGCCGGAGCTGCTGCGCGTGTTCGGCGCCACCAAGCGCGCCGACGAGGCTCTGTTCAGGTTTGATGCCTTCATTTCCGGCCTTCCGGCCGGCATCCAGCTGTTCTCGCTGATCGGCAGCAACCCGGCCTTGCTGTCGCTGATGGTGACGATCATGGCCGCGGCGCCCCGTCTGGCCGAAATCATTGCCCGCAAACCGCATGTATTTGATGGCATGCTGGACCCGGGATTGATGGCGGAGTTGCCCACTCGCGACTATCTCTCCGAGCGGCTGGTTGCCTTCCTTGAGGGCGCCAACGCCTATGAAGAGATCCTCGACCGGCTGCGGATTGTTGCTCTGGAACAGAAATTTCTCATTGGCGTCCGTCTGCTGACCGGGGCAATCTCGCCCCAACGCGCAGCCCGCAGCTTCTCCCACCTTGCCGATCTGATCATCGGGGCAGCGCTCGATGCGGTGCGTGACGGCATGGAGGAAGCCCATGGCAAGGTGGCAGGCGGCCGCGTGGCGGTCATCGGCATGGGCAAGCTCGGCAGCTATGAGCTGTCCGCAGGCTCTGACATCGACATCATCCTGCTGTACGACCATGACCCGGACGCCGACGAGTCCGACGGTGCCAAGCCGCTCGATCCGGTGCGCTACTACACCCGCATGACCCAGCGGCTGGTTGCGGCGCTGTCGGCGCCCACCGCAGAGGGTATTCTCTATGAGGTTGACCTCAGGCTCAGGCCCTCGGGCAACAAGGGGCCGGTGGCGACCTCGATCCGGGCGTTCTCCAAATACCAGTCCGAGGAAGCCTGGACCTGGGAGCATATGGCGCTGACCCGTGCCCGAACGGTTGCAGGCGAAGACAGTCTTCGCCTTGAGGCCCGCGATTTGATCGACGAGGTGCTGGCCAAGCCGCGCGATGAAGCCAGGCTGCTGGCTGACCTGAAGGAAATGCGTGGCCTGATCGAGCAGGAAAAGCCGCCACGCGACATCTGGGACGTCAAGCTGATCCCCGGAGGACTGATCGACATCGAATTCATTGCGCAATATCTGTCTTTGAAGGCCCGGGCTTCCGGCTGGCTGCCCGCGCCGGAGGATGACGGCGCTGCCGGTTTGATCAGTGTTGTGGAGTCCAGTCAGTCGGCCTCCAGGTTTGATAGCAATGAATGCACCAGCACCGATGCGACGCTGAAGATACTCGGTCCCGATGCACTCGGCGAAGAGGCCACCGAAGAATTGTGCCATGCATTGGCCTTGTGGAGCGGGCACGCCCAGATCGTGCGGTTGTGTACCGAAGGCGGATTTGACCCCAAACAAGCCCCGGCAGGCTTGATCGACCTCGTTATACGAACCGGTCAGGCGCCGGATTTGGTCAGTTTGGAATCCGATTTCAAAGCAACCTCGAAGCGCATCCGGTCGCTGTTCAAGAAGGTGACGACATAGGCGCGTGACCGGCATCAGCCTTGCCGCGGTGCCGACAATTGATGGCTGACAATACATAATTGAAACAATACGTCAGTTTCAATGTTCGCCATGCTCATGTTATTGGCCGCAATCCACTATTTCTTTGAAAAGTTACAGCAGCGGAACAACGAATGTTCTTCGCCTCTGTACGTGGTGGATGATTGTGGCGGCTATCACGTCCAGATGCGAACGCGATCCTGATACAGGGACGAAGCGACGTTTCGACTAGTTCCGCGACTGTCTAGTCTTGATTCGTCAGGAGCCCGGCTTAGGTTCTTGTATGGCCGTTTGTGGAGTGAAGCCTGAATGACTAAAAAAGTGGTCGTTGTTGACGACAATTTATTTGATATATCCATGTTGCGCCGTGGATTGCGCGCCGCAGGCGCGGATGTCGATCTGATCGAGGTCAGTGACAGTGCCATGGCGATGAAAGTGATTGCCAGCGAAGGCCCGGCTTTGGCCATCGTGGATCTGAGCATGCCGGAGCCAGATGGATTTGCAGTTTTGTCAGCGGTTCGCTCGGATGAGCGATTGGGCGACATCAGAGTGCTGATGCTGTCGGGATCAACGTCGGTGCCCGACCTGCAGAAGGCTGAAGACCTGGGTGTGAACTGGTATCGGGTCAAGCCCGATTCCCTCGACGGTTATCGTGACCTGGGCTCGGAGATCATGGAGTTTGTCCTCAGCTGAGAGGTGGCCCCTCCCGCTACGTTTGCTTAGGTGTCGGGACGTCCCTCGAGTCGTAAACAATCAGGGCGGCGTCGATGGTCCAGCAAACAGTAGTCCCTCTGCCGAATTCCGGCTCTGCCACCCACAATCGTCCGCCGCGTGACGTTGCCAGCCTTGCAACGGTTTCCAGCCCATATCCCCTGTTCATGTCTGGAGAATTGTTTTTCATCATGTCCAGCATTTCGTTGGGATAGGCAAAGCCCGGTCCGTCGTCTGAAACACGAATTTCCAGCATGTTTCTGGCGGAATCCGTTTTCTTCAGATCGATGCGCACTTTTGACGTGGCATGCCTGAGAGCATTGTCGAGAATATTGCGCAGTTCCACCTGCAGGGCTACGGATTCGACAATGATATGGGCATTCGGATAGCTGACCTCTATCCGTGACAACGGGTCAAGAATCGCCGCCAGATCTGAACAGAGATGTCCGAAATCCACCTGTGCCTTGGTTTCGTTTACGCCCATAAAAGACCGGGCGTGCTTCAAGACTTCGTCCAGTTTCTCCAGAGCCAGATCAGAAACATTCTTGATCATGGTCAGGAGTTCAACCTTGCCGTCACCCCGGTCAACGAACCCGTCCTCCACCAGTTCGGTTACCAAGCGAATTTGTCGCAATGGCCCGCGCAGATCATGCGCCGCCAGACCGGTAAACAGGCTGATTTCTTCGCTCAGCCGTTTGGACTCCACCACAGAGTCGAGTGCATGGAACTGGCGCTGCTTGTAGGAAGTTATGTCTTCGGCAATGCCGATTACCCCGACCACGACGTCGTCATGATCAAACACCGGTGACAGCGTTGTAAGCCACCAGATTTCACCGGTCTCGAAGTTGAGCAATTCTTCGTATTTGTAGGGCGCTCGTCTGTCGACGCATTTGGCGTAGTTGGCGGTGATTGTATCGGCGAGACGCGAGGGCAGGACATCGTGGACCTTGCGGCCCTTGACGCTTGCATGGTCCAGACCGGTTACAGACAGGTGGTTCGCATTCAATGCGCGGAAGGAGAATTCCCCGGCTGAATTGACATCGACCATGAAAACCGGAAAGCACAACTGGTCCATCACCGCTTCGAATTGCGCCCTGATGTCTGTCATGAATTGTTCGGTTGCATGTTCCGTCCCATCGTTCAATCAGACCTCATTCAGACACTCTCGGAGGGCAGAAAGCGAGGGGGTTAGTGATGCGCGAATCGGTTTTGCACCGAATTCGCGGAACCTATAGTAAGTAGAACTATAAGTTCTAGTCCGAAAACTCCCAGTAGGCTTCTCGGTTTTGTGTGTGCTATCGCGATCAAGCGTTTGGTACTGCGTCAACTCGAAATACCATACCACGCCAAATGCAGGGGGATTGATGCTGAACCTATTGTTGATCGATGATGATCCTAACCAGCACAAGATACTGTCCTGTTTCCTGCGCAAGAAATATGGCGCTGATGCCGACTTCACATCCGCGCTGGATCTGGATGAAGCCCTGGCGCATCTTGCAGGGCAATCCTTTGACGTGATCTTTCTAGACAACCGGC
The DNA here is from genome assembly GCF_001011155.1 of Hoeflea sp. IMCC20628. Lineage (NCBI taxonomy): Bacteria > Pseudomonadati > Pseudomonadota > Alphaproteobacteria > Hyphomicrobiales > Rhizobiaceae > Hoeflea > Hoeflea sp. IMCC20628. The sequence continues at coordinate 2,594,663 of NZ_CP011479.1, read as the reverse complement.
TGCCGCCCTATTCTGATTTTACAGAAACAATCGGCGGAATAGTCGATATTAGCCCGGACAGTGATATCTACTTGATTTCGGCTGATCGCGACAAAGTCAGTCTCAATTTGTGCAAATCGCATGGAATTGTTGAAATGATTGATAAATTTGAATTGCGCGAAGCCGTTTCCGAAGGCCTTCTGGGATAGTAGGGACGCTGGTCCGGATATCACGTTGCTGTTGCCCGCATGTGGTCGGGCGCGTTTGGTTCGCCGCAGATATGAACCTTTCTACCGGCCGAACCACATCCGCCGCAGTGTTGCGTCACCCTTGATGAAGTGATGGTACAGTGCAGCGCCTGCATGCCCGGCAAACAGCACCAACAGGATCCTGGCGCCAATTCCGTGCGGCCCGCGAGGCGCAAAATCGGAAAAATCGGGAAACGGACCTGGTGCGCCTGCGAACAGAATCGCGCCCGCTCCGGAGAGAACGAACAAGGTGATGCCGCTGGCCGCCATGCCGAGAATCACGAGGTAGAGCAGCGCGTGGACCGCTTTGGCAGCTTTTTCCTGCCATGCAAGATCGCCGCCAAGCGGTTCAGGCCACGCATCCAAGCGCCACCACCAGACCAGGCGGGCCAGGGTCAGAAGCAGGACTGCAATTCCCATCGGGGCATGAACCGACAGAATTTCGGCCTTGCTTGCCGCGTCCGTTGTGTCGTCAGCCAGCATTCCTGATGCCAGCAGGGCGACGATCAGAATGACGGTGAGCCAGTGAATGCTGACAGCAACGGTGCCGTAAGTTGTGGGGGTGCTTTTGCGCGTCATCCCGGATAATCCTTTCAATCTGATGCTGTCCGGCACCAGTTGGTGCCAAGCCATCGGTTTCCGGTTGGAATATCTGATCCGGATTGATAATAGTTTACACGGAAATGTTTACATGGCAAATAAAAAACCATTGGCGCGCCCGCACTCCCTTAGCCAAGTGCTGACTTTCGCCACTGCGGCAACCGGTGCGATGTGCCATGACATGCTGGCCGAGCATGATCTGACTCTGGCGCAGTGGGTTATCTTGTCAGCGCTGTGGCGGCACGACGGTATGCTGATCAGCGAGATTGCCGACTATACCGGCAACAACGCGCCCGCTGCTTCACGCATTATCGACCGGATGGAGGAGGGGGGGCTGGTCAGGCGTGTCCCTTCGCCCGACGACAAACGCGTGGTTCGCGTGCACCTTACTGACTATGGCCGCAGCTTCTCCCATCTCAGCGATTTTCATGAACGGGTGAACGCCCGGCTGCTCAAGGGCATCAGTGACAGCGAGGCTGACCTGCTGTTTGATCTGCTGGGGCGCGTCGACGCCAATGCCCGGGGCGGTAGCTGAAGTCGGTCTGCCATTCGTCCGTGGTCGCCCGCCGGCCTGAGCAGACGATGGCGCCGACGAAAAAGCTGGGAACATTTGCCGCTTCCGCGCGTTCTGCCGGGCCCTGCGTAATCTACGCCGTGGGGTAATATGCCTTGCGTACAGAAGATCTGCTAAGACTGACGACACTTTGACAAGAATGCCGTTGACGGCCACCACCAACAAGCCACTGGATTTGTCCCATGCGCCGCTATGCCTGTCCCAACTGCTCCAACGAAGTTCATTTCCGCAACAGCGAATGCGTCAATTGCCATTCGCGTCTAGGTTATGTGCCGGCGTGGGACCAGATGTTTTACGCCAAGCCGGATGAGACCCAGTGGCACGATGGAGCCACGGTTTACAAAGCCTGCGCCAACCGGCAGGTGATTTTCTGCAACTGGCTGGTCGAGGACGGTGTTGAAGACGAGCACTGTCTGAGCTGCCGGCATACGCTGGTCATCCCAGATCTGTCGTCGGCGGAAAATCGCGATCATTGGGCCTCGCTTGAGGAATCCAAGCGTCGGTTGTTCTATTCGATCCAGAAGTTCGGATTGGGAGTTGGCGATCTCATTGACGCACCGGAGACGGCTTTGCGGTTTGAGTTCAAGGCCGACACGCTAACGGCTGACGGCAAGACCAAGCGCGTGCTGACCGGCCACGAACACGGCCTGATCACCATCAATATCGCCGAGGCGGACGACCCGACCCGCGAAAAATACCGCAAGGCCATGGGCGAGCCCTACCGCACCCTGATCGGACATTTCCGTCATGAGGTTGGCCACTACTATTGGGACCATCTGGTCTGGAACACACCGAAGCTGGAGCCCTACAGGGCGATTTTCGGTGATGAGCGTGAGGACTATGGCGAAGCGCTCAAGCGGCATTATGAAAATGGTGCGCCTGCCGGATGGGAAGCGAACTATGTCAGCTCCTATGCCTGCGCCCATTCCTGGGAGGATTTTGCCGAGACCTGGGCGCATTATTTCCACATTGTCGACGGCCTTGAGACCGCAGGTTGGTATGGGCTCGACGGCCATACGCCCGATGCGGGTCTCAATCGCACACCGGGCGGCTGGTCCGATGCTGGCCCCTATGGCGCGGTTGAATTTCGCCCATTGATGGATGCCTGGGTGCCGTTAACGGTGGCGATGAACGCCATGAATCGATCGATCGGATTAAGTGACTTCTATCCCTTTGTGCTCTCGGACACGATTTTCGCCAAGCTCGAATTCATCCACGGCCTGATTCACGACCGCGGCTGAAGCCGTCTATTGATCCGCTGCAGAGCCTATTCAGCGGCAATGGGGTGTTCGGGGCAATCGACCGGCACCCGAACGCTGACGATGGTGCCTACGCCCTCGGTCGAGCGCACTTTCATTGCGCCGCCATGCAGCTCGGCAAGGCTGCGCGAGATGGCGAGGCCGAGGCCGGAACCGCCGGTGGATTTGGAGAACTGGTTCTGCACCTGTTCAAAAGGCTGACCGATACGCGCCAGCAGCGCCTTTGGGATGCCGATGCCTGTGTCTTCGATGGTCAGCGTAACGGCGCAGGAGGTCTTGCGCGCCCGCACCAGAATGCGTCCACCTGGTTCGGTGAACTTGACTGCATTGGACAAGAGGTTCAGCAGGATCTGCTTCATTGCGCGGCGGTCCGCGGCCAGCGACAGCCGCGGCGAAATCCGGTGTTGAACCTCGATGCCCTTCTGCTCCGCCTGGATCGCCACCAGCCGCAGGGTTTCTTCCAGCAGCGGAGCCAGATCAACATCCTCGCGATCGATATGCATCTGTCCGGCTTCGATCTTGGCCATGTCCAGAATATCGTTGATGACGGTCAGCAGATGAATGCCTGAATTGTGGATGTCATCGGCATACTCGACATATTTGTCCGAACCCAGCGGACCGAACATGCGCGCCTGCAAGACTTCAGAGAAGCCGATGATGGCGTTGAGTGGCGTCCTGAGCTCATGGCTCATATTTGCGAGGAACTCGGACTTGGCTCTGCTTGCGGCTTCGGCCCGCTCGGTCTCGATCTGGTAATCGCCGTTGAGTGCTGAAAGTTCCGCCGCCTTGCGTTTGAGTTCTGACTGGGAGGTGGTGAGGTCGCCGATGGTTGCCATCAATCGTTTTTCGCTGTCGCGCAGACGCTCCTGGTTGCGCTTGAGCGGCGTGATGTCGGTCCCCACCGAAACCTGGCCGCCATCGCGGGTCTGGCGTTCATTGATTTGCAGCCAGCGCCCGTCGCCCAACTGCACCTCATAGGTCTGCGCCAGTCCTTCGGCGCAGGGCACGGCCAGACGCCGCTCGACCACCGGACGGGTTGCGGCCGCCTCGACCAGAGCGCGGGCTGTTCCGGGTTCCAGGATGCTGGCGGGCAATCCATGAATTTCCTGGTAATGCTTGTTCCACAACACCAACCGGTCATCGCGATCCCACAGCACGAAGGCTTCCGAGGTGCTTTCGATGGCGTCAAACAGGCGTTGATCGGCCTCAAAGGTGCGTTGCTGCAGCCGGTATTGCTCGGTGACATCCATGGCGATGCCGATCAGGTGGGTCTGAGCCGACGTCGGATCGACAACCTGAGCCCGCGCCCGCATCCAGACATAATGCCCGTCGGCGTGGCGCATCCGGAAAAGATGATCGACTTGCTTGATGTCCCCGCTGGCAACTTTCTGGGCAATTTCATAAAGATCGCCATCGTCGGGGTGAACCAGTTCCGAGGCTTCGCCAAAGGAAATGACATTGTCGCGCGGTTTGAGCCCGAGTATTTCATACATCGATCGTGACCAGTAAAGACGCCCGCGGGCCATGTCCCAGTCCCACAATCCGCAACGTCCGCGCGACAGCGCCATGTCGACCCGGCGGTGGCTCTCCTGATAGATCCCGTCGGCTTCATTGGCGCGACCGGCCTGGCTGAAATAGGCGTATAAAATGACCAGCAGAATGGAAGATGTGGCAATGAACAGCGTGACATTGACCGACACCGACTTCCGCCATGCCGCATTGATGGTGGAGATCGGGTTCAACGCCAGAATGGTACCTGCGCCGTCCGGCAGCCGCGACATTGCTGCCAGATATTGGCCATCGTCCAACTCCACGGTCTGAACACCGGCGCGCTCACCAAACAGCCACAGCGGCGAGGATTCCGACACCACCCGCGTGGCCGGTGCACCCACCAGATGCTGTCCGCCGGCGGTAGCCGCGAACACCCGGTTCTCCCCATTCAGGACAAGCAGAAAACGGCCGCCAGTATCCGGCATCGGGCTCAATACCCGGTTGAGCCGGGCTTCGGTTTCCCATCGCAAGGCCTGCTTTACGGATGAAGGATCAGCCGACAGTGTGGCCTTGCCTGCAACCAGGGACAATGCTGTCATGTGTTCGGCGGCAACCATGGACAGATCGCGGCCTTCGCTGAGATTGACATAACGGGCGGCTGCGACAACCACCAGAAAAGCGACAATGAGCACCGGAATAAGACGTTTGAGAAACGGTTCGGCGCCAACCAGACGCTCATAGGCTGGCTGCGCAAACAGTTTCGCGTGACCGGAAAGCCCCCGCTCCTTTGCTTGCCTAGCCCCTGTATTGCGGGCGTGAATCGACCCTTCGGCCGCAGGAATATGCTGCGCGTCCGTCATAATTCTTGAATTCCCCATTGGGATCCGGACTACCGCATCTCCGAATCTACCCTAATGAATCAAAGGTGATTCGCCTTGTCCAGTGCAAAAAAAAGGGATTTGTTAACGAATTGAATTTGCACTGGTTTATTCGGATTCGATTCTTGCTTTCACGCCGGACTATCGGGCAGATGTGCAGCATCGGGGCAAATCACTTCCGGATGGCTGGAAAATGTGCGCGCCCGCCAAACCATACAACGCAGGCGCAGAGGGAAATGTTGTCGCAGAATGCCCGCGGATCACCCCGCCAGCATTCGGTCAACAATGTCGCTGACATCGGGGGAGAGGTCGCCGGCTTCGCGGATTGACACCAGCGCTAGCCGTGCCTGTTCCTGCCGTCCGGTTTCCAGCGAGCGCCACGACCGCATGGCGGTCAGCAGCCGAGCAGCCAACTGCGGATTGCGCTTGTCGATGTCGATCACCTCGCGCGCCAGCAGCCGGTATCCGGCGCCGCTGGCGACATTGAAGCCTGTCGGATTGCCCGCCGAGAAGCCGCCGATCAAGGCGCGCACGCGATTTGGGTTGCTGCGGTCGAAATCCTCGCTTTCGAGAAGCCCCTCGACCCGTTCCCAGGTGTCATCTCCGGGCATCATCGCCTGAACCGCGTACCATTTGTCGAGCGCCAGCGGATCGCCGGAGAACCGGGTCTTGAACGAAGCCAGCGCCTCGCCGGTTTCCCCGGCGGCAGGAAAGGACTGCGCCAGAACCTGCAGGGCTTGCGAGAGCATCGTCATGTTGTCGGCTGCGTCGAATGCGGCCTTGGCGCGGCCGGGACTGCTTTCGGCGATCGAGGCATAGGCCATTGCCGCGCCAGCCAGTGCCCGTTTACCGGCATCCTCTGCGTTCGGACTGTAGTCGCCCTTTGGCGCGCTGTCAGCCAACCTTGCGAAAACCGCCACCCCGAAACGCGCGACTTCCGACAACACCGCTTCACGCGCCTTGTGGATCGAGTCGGGATCGATGTTGGAGCCGATCTCGCGGGCGATATCGCTTTCCGCCGGCAAAGCCAGCGCCTGCGCCCGGAAGGCAGATTCCAGGCTTTCGTTGGCCGCAGTGGCAACGAGCAATTCGGCCAGGTCCTTGGCGGATGGCAAGTTGCGGCCGTCGCGGCAGAGCTTGGAGGCGGCCACGAGATGCCGGGTCGCCTGCTCGTTGAGCGCCTGCCAGCGCGCCACGCCGTCGCTGTCATGCCGGGCGATGTGCGCCAGATCGGCATCACTTTGTTCCATGGCGACGGTGACCGGCGCCGAGAAGCCGCGATTGATCGACAACACCGGGCGTCCCGGCACACCGCTAAATGTGAAAGTCTGCTTGCGCCGTGTCAGGTGAAACACGCCGTTCTCAGTCTCGTTTCCGGACGGTTGACCGTCAAATTCCGTGCCGTCTGGCAGGATCAGGCCGTAGGCCAGCGGAATGTGCATCAGCGCCTTGCGGGACTGCCCCGGCGTTGGCGCCAGTGACTGCTCCAGCGTGACCTTGAAGGTTTTTTTCGGCTCATTCCAGTCCGTCGATACCGACACCGAAGGGGTGCCTGCCTGGCTGTACCACAACGCAAATTGCTTGAGATCTCGGCCGCTGGCTTCAGCGAAACAGGCGAGGAAATCCTCGATGGTGGCGGCGTCGCCGTCATGCCGTTCGAAATACAGATCCATGCCCTTGCGGAAGTCGTCAGGTCCGAGAATGGTGCGGATCATGCGCACCACCTCGGAGCCCTTCTCATAGACTGTCGCGGTGTAGAAGTTGTTGATTTCACGATAGGTTTCGGGGCGGACCGGATGTGCAAGCGGGCCGGCATCCTCGGGAAACTGATGTGCTTTCAACAGCCGGATTTCGGCAATGCGCTTGACCGGTGCCGAGCGCTGGTCAGCTGAAAATGTGTGATCGCGATAGACCGTCAGGCCTTCCTTCAGGCAGAGCTGGAACCAGTCACGGCAGGTGATGCGGTTGCCGGTCCAGTTGTGAAAATACTCATGCGCGATGATGGCTTCGATATTGGCATAGTCGGCGTCCGTCGCCGTGTCCGGATCGGCCAGCACATACTTGTCGTTGAAGACATTGAGCCCCTTGTTTTCCATGGCGCCCATGTTGAAATCCGACACCGCGACGATCTGGAAAATGTCGAGATCATATTCGCGGCCATAGACCTCTTCGTCCCATTTCATCGAGCGCTTGAGCGCATCCATGGCGTATCCGGCGCGGTCTTCCTTGCCGTGCTCGACATAGATCTTCAGCGCCACGTCGCGGCCGCTCATGGTGGTAAAACTGTCTTCTATCAGGCCAAGGTCACCGCCCACCAGCGCAAACAGATAGGACGGTTTTGGATGCGGGTCGAACCAGGTCGCGTAATGACGGCCTGCATCCTTGGGTCCGCCGTCGACAAAATTGCCGTTCGACAACAGGAATTTTGTCTCGCTCTCGCGGGCAATGATGGTGACGGTATAGACGGCCAGCACATCCGGCCGGTCGTAGAAATAGGTGATGCGGCGAAAACCTTGCGCCTCGCACTGGCTGCAATAGACGCCATTGGTCCGGTAGAGCCCCATCAACTGGGTGTTGGTCTGCGGCGAAAGCGTGGTGGTGATGGTGATTTCGAACCGGCCGCTCGCAGGCAGGCCACGGACGCTCAGACTGTGTGGCGTTGCCTCGAAAAGCGACGGGTCGATGCCCTGGCCATCAAGCTGCAGGCTGTCGAGCGCGAGTTCATCGCCATCAAACACCAGTGCCGCGTCAGCAGCCACGCCGTCGCGGCGATGCAGGCTGATCCGGGAAACAACCCTGGTTGCAGTAGGGTCCAGCTCGAACGTCAGATCGATGGTTTCGACCACGAAATCCGTCGGCTTGTAATCCTTGAGCTTGAAGACTTGTCCGGTTTCAGTCCGCATATCTTGTGTGTCCCGCAATTTTGCAATTTCGCGTGGGACGCTATCACAACGGTTCCTGACGGCGGGTTAAAAATGACAGCCGTTGGAGAGGCCATCTATGAGGCTTCGCCCAGACTGGACAAATGCTGCTGTCACGATAACTATGAGGGCAGGAGTCGCGCTTGCGGCCACAAAACCAATCCGTCATCGGGAATTGCCATGAACATCGCGACACCGAAATTTGGCGTGGGCGCATCTGCGTTGCGCAAGGAAGATCCCAAGCTGATCCAGGGGCAGGGCGCCTTTACCGATGACATCAAGGCCGAAGGCGAACTGCGTGGCTTCGTGCTGCGCTCGCCCTATGCTGCGGCGCGGTTTGCAATAGTCGACCTTGAGGCCGCCCGCGCGGCTGACGGTGTGCATCTGGTGCTCACCGCGCGAGACGTCGCCCATCTCGGGCCGGTGATCTGCCAGACGCCGCTGAAGCAGCCTGACGGAACACCTCATGCGCTCAAGCATACGCCGCTTCTGTGCGACGGTGAGGTTCGCCATGTCGGCGATGCGGTGGCCTTCATTGTCGCCGATACCCTGGCGCAGGCCCAGGATGCATCCGAACTCATAGATATCGACTGGGAGATGGTCGAGGCGCATGCCGAGCTTGCCACCGCCCTGGACGAAGGTCGGCCATTGGTCTGGCCGGATCTCGGCACAAACCAGGCCTATTTGTATAGGGTCGGCAATCCTGAGGTGACGGACGCGGCTTTTGCAAAGGCGGACCATGTCACCACGATTACGTACGCCAACAACCGGCTGGTTTCCAACTATATGGAAACCCGCGCCTGCCTGGCCGAGTGGGACGCGGAGGCGGAAAAATTTACACTGACACTCGGTTCACAAGGCGTTCACGGCATTCGCCGGACACTCGCCAAGGATGTGTTCCGCATGGATCCCGATGACTTCCGGGTTGTCACCCGCGATGTCGGCGGCGGTTTTGGCACCAAGGCGTTCAACTACCGTGAATACCCGCTGTCGCTGGAAGCTGCGCGCCAGCTTGGCCGTCCGGTCAAATGGGTTGGTGATCGAACCGAGCATTTTCTTGCCGACGCCCATGGCCGCGACCACCAGGTCACCGCATCGCTGGCGATGGACAAGGATGGCCGCATTACCGGGCTAAGAATCGATCTTCTCGCCAATATGGGCGGTTATCTGAGCCAGTTCGGACCTTTCGTGCCAACCTTCGGTGGCTCCATGGCCACCGGCGTCTATGACATCCAGAATCTCGATTTCAAATTGCGCGGCGTTTACACCCACACCACGCCGGTTGATGCCTATCGCGGTGCTGGACGCCCGGAAGCGGCATTCCTGATCGAACGCCTGATCGATGCGGCTGCCCGCGAACTTGAAATGCCCGTGGCCGAGTTGCGGCGCCGGAATTTCATTCGCCCCGAGCAGTTTCCCTATCACACGCCCGGCGGCCGCAACTATGACGTCGGCGAGTTCGATGGTCACATGACTCGCGCGTTGGAAAAGGCCGATGCAGACAATTTTGGCGACCGCGCCAAAGAAGCCGAGACACGCGGCAAGCTGCGTGGCCTTGGTTCGGCGGTCTATATCGAGGCTTGCGCCTTTGCCGGGTCGGAGCCAGCCAAGCTGACGCTCGATACCGATGGCGGCATCACGCTCTACATCGGCACACAGACCAACGGGCAGGGCCATGCCACGGCCTACAGCCAGTTCGTTGCCGACAAGATCGGCATCGATTTCGACAAGATCACTGTCCGCCAGGGCGACACCAATGAACTTGCCAAGGGCGGTGGCACCGGTGGATCACGCTCGATCCCGCTCGGCGGCGTCTCTGTGTCAGCCGCCTCCGGCGTTCTGGCCGACAAGATGAAGAAACTCGCCGCCGACGAGCTGGAAGCTTCACCTTCCGACATCGAGCTGGTGGATGGTGCAGCGCGCATTGTCGGCACCGACAGGGTGATGAGTTACGCCGACCTTGCCCGGGCTGCCAAATCCGACGAGGACCGCACAGGTCTCGCCGATGTGGTGCAGGACGAGGCGACCTATCCCAACGGCACCCACGTCTGCGAAATCGAGATCGATCCGGAAACCGGCCGGGTGGAAATCGTTCGCTACACCATCGTTGATGACTTCGGCATGACGGTCAATCCGGTGTTGCTGTTGGGGCAGATCCATGGCGGCATTGTCCAGGGAATCGGCCAATGCCTGAGCGAAGGCGTTGTCTATTCCGAGGATGGCCAGTTGCTGACCGCAAGCTTCATGGATTATGCGGTACCGCGCGCTGACGATTTGCCGTTCTTCGATTTCGAAACTCGCAATGTGCCCTCCACCACCAATGCCATGGGGATGAAGGGGGCAGGCGAGGCGGCGACAATCGGATCATGTCCTGCGGTGATGAACGCGCTTGTCGATGCGCTCGACCGCGCCAGGGGCGTGCGTCATATTGAGATGCCGGCCACTCCACAGCGCGTCTGGGAAGCCTTGAACGGGTGATCCCGGATCGCTGGTCCATCAGCGAAACGTAGGGTGTTCATCAGGCTTTTTGATCAGACGGATGGCTTGAGATCGGGCTATGGTCTGAATCGGCGGCTGGAGAAGCCGGTACACACGCCATACCTGATCTGCGGGCATTGCCGTTTCCGCCGATCGATCACGAAAGAGGTCATGTGACCGAAAACCCACAAGTTGCCACCACGCCACCCACAAAACGTCCATCCGCTGTTTCGCCAACCGGATCGCCGATAATCGGGATAATGCTCAAGGTTGCTTCGGTCACTGTGTTTGTCACCATGTCGACACTGATCAAGGCCTCCGGAGAAGGCATGCCCGCAGGCCAGATCGTTTTTTTTCGCTCGGCATTCGCTGTTGTCCCGATCATGATCTTCCTGGCCTTTCGCGGCCAGTTGGTGACAGCCTGGCACACCTCAAATCCATTGTCGCATTTCGGCCGCGGGCTGGTTGGCGTCACTGCCATGGGCCTGGGGTTTTACGGAATCATGCGCTTGCCCTTGCCCGACGCGATCGCCATCGGCTACGCCATGCCGTTGTTGACGGTGGTGTTTGCCGCAGTTTTCCTCGGCGAGACCGTCAGGATCTTTCGCTGGTCGGCGGTGGCAGTTGGCCTTGGCGGCGTGCTGATCATCACCTGGCCGCGGTTGAGCCTGTTTGGCGACAGTTTTGGCTCCAGCGAAGCACAAGGGGCGCTCGCGGTGCTGGCGTCCGCCGCATTCGGTGCCACGGCGATGATCCTGGTGCGTAAGCTGGTGCTGACGGAAAAAACACCGACCATCGTGCTCTATTTCTCGCTGACGGCGACGTTGCTCTCTCTGGCCTCGCTGCCCTTTGGCTGGGTCGTCCCCGACTGGCAGACCCTGGGTCTTCTGGCGCTGGCGGGGTTTTGTGGCGGCATCGGGCAGATCCTGCTGACCCAGAGCTACCGCCATGCCGAGGTTTCGACCATTGCCCCGTTCGAATACACTTCGATCGTGCTCGGCATCCTGATCGGCTATTTCATCTTTGGCGATGTGCCGACCTGGACCATGCTGATCGGCACCGCGATTGTGGTCGGGGCAGGGGTGTCCGTCATCCTGCGCGAGCACGCGCTCGGACTGGAGCGCAAGGCCCAACGAAAGCTGGTGACGCCTCAAGGCTGACCTGTTTCCGCCCGGATCGGCTTTTTGCCCGGTAATATGCCAGTCGCCGGCCCCGCTTGATCATGATCAAGGCATGCCAGGCGACTTTCCTGTCTGATGATTTTGCTGTCCGCCAGTTTTCAGGACAGCCGGGCGCCGAACCGGAATTCGGCGAAAATATAGGAGAACCCGTCATGTTCAAGCACATCATGGTGCCCGTGGATCTTGATCACGCCGACAAACTCGACAAGGCGCTTGCCGCCGCGGCTGATCTTTCCCGACTGTACAGTGCAACTCTGACCGTGGCAGGTGTGGTCAGCACGGCGCCCGGCAAGGTCGCCCACAACCCCGCCGAATATCAGGTCCGGCTGCAGGAATTTGCTCAGGCGCAATCCGACAAACGCGGCGTGACATTCACGCCTCTGGCCCTGACATCGCATGATCCGGCAGTCGACCTCGACCCTAAACTCAAGCAGGCGGCGGAAGAGACCGGTACAGATCTGGTGGTCATGGCCTCGCATGTGCCGGGCTTCAGGGATCGTTTTTTTGCATCCAACGCCGGTTACCTGGCCACTCACATGGCTATTTCGATCTTCATTGTTCGCTGAACCGATGCTCTGAATGGATCACTCAAAGAATGACAGCGCCGCACATTCAATCGGATGCGCGGTGCTGTAGATTGCAACGAGCCATCAGACCGAGTTACGCCGGAACATTGGTATCGTTGTCTTCCATCTCGCTTTGTTCGCCATAGCCCGGATCGGAGCGTGGGTCGAGTTCTGCGGATTGCGGCGTCTGGTCAGGCATGGCTGCCATCGGCAGGAAGTCTGACCGCATTTCTTCCGGCGCCTGCTCGCGGCGGCTGATCCGCCAGGCCGCATGCGCGGAATAGGCTGCAAAGCACAGGGCAATGACCGCAAACAACGCATGTGGGCCAAACCAGTCCATCGCAGCGCCGGTGATCAGCGGACCGATCATGGTGGCCACGCCATAGGTGATCATCAACCCGCTGGCGACCTCAACAAATTCATCCGGCTCTGCGTGGTCATTGGCGTGCGCGACATTGAGAGAGTAGATCGGCAACAGAACCGTCCCCAGAAAAAGCATTCCGCCAAAGAATATGATCCTGTTTTCCACGCCGAAGGTCACCGTTATCGAGCAGGCCAGGATGCCGATGATGCCGGCAAAAATCATAACTCTGCGGCGGTCCATGCGATCGGAGATTCGTCCCAGCGGATACTGGAAGATCGCACCGCCGATCATGGCAATGGCCAGCATTGACGCGCCCTCGGTCGTCGACAGGCCCAGTTGTGTCGCATAGACAGGTCCGAGTCCGCCCCATGCGCTGGCGATCAATCCTGCCAGCAATGTGCCTATCACGGCTGCCGGAGACCGCTTGTAAAGGGCGGGAACATCGAACTTCACCTGGGTCAGCGGTTTTGGCGAGTGCGCACCGGACAGCAGGGTCGGCATGACCGCCATCGAACAGATCAGCGCACACACCATGAACAATGTCGGGCCACTCGGGTCGCCAAGCGGTACGATGTATTGCCCGACCATCACCGCCGACATGCTGACCATCATGTAGACCGAAAACAGTGCGCCGCGGTTTTCGTTGCTGACCTTTTCGTTGAGCCAGCTTTCGATGATCATGTAACAGCCGGCGATTGAAAAACCGGCCAGCGCACGGGTCAGCACCCAGACACCGGGATGCACCACCAGCGAGTGCAGCAGATAGGACATGCCCATGATGGTCGTCAGTGCGCCGAACACGCGCACATGGCCAACCTTGAGGACCAGTCTGGGGGTGATGATGCAACTGGCCGTAAAGGCAATGGCGTAGCCGGTTGCAATAAGTGAAATGCTGAAGGTCGTCCAGCCTTCAGCCACCGCTCTGATCGGGATCAGGTAGCCCGACAGTCCCATCGCGGCCAACAGAAAAAAGGTTGAAAGCAGCAGCGATGCCACCGATCGAACGGACTGGATCATGGCGGCTTTCCTTGCCAAATGCGCGAACCTGCAAACTCCGGACATCTCTCCCGAAGTCTGCAGGTTCAATTGTAACTGCGATTCCTGAGGAGAAAGTGCCATGTCGGAACACGACGCAAAGGCCCGATTGCGACGCAGCAAAAATATATTTGCCCAACGTCCGCTTGGCAGCTTGGCTATTGTGCCTTGAGGTTCTCGATCCTGGCCTGCAGCGACAACAGATCCATCCAGGCGAGTTGTTTCTGCGCCGGATATTTGAGCAGGTAGCCAGGATGCAGGGTTGGCAAGGCCGGGATAACGCTATCGTCCGCCTTGTAGTCCATCCAGGTGCCACGCAGTGACAGGATGCCCTTGTCGGTGCCCAGCAGCGACTTGCTGACGACGTTGCCGAGCATCACCACGATCTTTGGTGCGGCAAGTGCGACATGGCGCTCGATGAAGGGACGGCAGAGTGCGATTTCGTGCACAGCCGGGGTGCGGTTGCCCGGCGGGCGCCAGGGAATCATGGTGGTGATATAAACCGTTTCCCGGCTGAGCCCGATGGCAGCCAGCATGCGGTCCAGAAGTTGCCCGGGGCGACCGACAAAAGGCATCCCCTGAATGTCTTCTTCGCGGTCTGGCGCCTCGCCAATGAACATGACGTCTGCCTCCGGATTGCCATCGGCAAACACCAGAGACTTGGCGCTGTGGCGCAAATTGCAGCCGGTAAAGCTGTCGAGTGCCATGCGCAGTTCCGCAATGGAATTGGCGCTGGCGGCCAAGCTGCGGGCGCTCTCGAACGCGGCTTCATTGGGAACCGTCAGCTGTGACGCTTGCGGTGCTGGCGCAACTGGTTGCGCGGCGATCTTGCGGCCCTCGCCAGGGGCAGGGGAAGATGCTTTGGCTGATGGGGTCTGTGCTGCGGCGATTGGCGCAACAGCGTTGGGCTGTGCCTGGGCACGGGCGCGGGACTGAAGGATTTCCGCCGATTGGGCGAAGCGGTCAATGGGTGCTTCTTCGCACAGATCGACGACGCCGCTGTCAGCGTAAAAGTGCAGAAGCGCCGCCAGTTCCGCCGAGTCCATTTCAAGTGCCATACCTGCCATCAGGCAGTTCTATCTGATGGGGATGGGAGTTGGAAGGGCTGCAAGCGCCCCGGTCCACTGTGCCGTTTGTCAAAAATTTCACTGGCCGCTTGAATATTCCGATAATCCATGGAATAAGAGAATGATGAAAATGAACTCCGCAGTCAAGGTTTTCTCGGTTCTGGCCCACGAAGGGCGCGTGCAGTTGCTGCAAACACTGGTTCAGGCCGGTGACAAGGGCTCGTCTGTGAGCGCATTGGCAGATGCAATCGGGCAAAACCTCAAAACCGTATCTGCTCAATTGCTACTGATGGCCGATGCTGAGTTGGTCATCGCCCGTCGCGAGGGAAAACAGATGATCTATTGTGCTCAATACGAGACGCTGGGCGCGCTTTTTTCTTTCATCATGCATGATTGCTGTGGTGGCAACGAGGACCTGCGCCGGACAGTCCAGCGGGTCTGCAAATGCTGACCCCGAGTGCGGAGACCGCATGCTGCGGGACGAGACCTGTCGAAGCGATCAACAGTTTCTGCCATTGCCTGCCCTATGACGCTGAGGAGCGCCGCATCCGCGTTGCTGTCGGCAGCCCCGATCAGCGCCTGGCAGGGCTTCTGACCGATCGCCCCGGGCTCTATGCCGGCACCGCCGTGTTTGTCTCATGGGATCACTACGCGCAAATGGCGAAGCTGGTGGAGGCGGTCGCCCAAAGCACCGCGCGCCCCTCCTATGAGGCTGCCGTTCAGGCCCGCGATCCGGGTGTCGACCTGACGCGCCAGAGAGCGAGCCATAGTGTGCTGATGGGCTTCGATTTCCATGTGTCATCGGCTGGACCGCGGCTGATCGAAATCAACACCAACGCCGGTGCGGCATTCCTCACCAAGCAATTTGCCGATGCAGGATCGGGTTGCCTGCCTGCCGGAGCAGTCCGCCCGGCTTTCGATGAGGCGCAATTGGATCACCTGTTGGTGTCGATGTTCCTGGAGGAGTGGGCTGCTGTCAGGCCGGGGGAGAAGCTTCGCACGCTCGCCATTGTCGATGAGGACCCCGAACACCAGTATCTGTATCCGGACATGCTGCTGGCAGCTGAGCTTTTGCGATCACACGGGATCAGCACGCTCATCGCAGACCCGTCGGCACTCGACTACCGTGATGGCATATTGTGGCACGGCGATGAAATCATTGACATGGTCTACAACCGCCTGACCGATTTCAGGCTAGAGGCTGGTTCCAACAGAATGCTGCGGCAGGCCTATCTTGATGACGGTGCGGTGATTTCGCCATCTCCACGCCACCACGCACTCTATGCAGACAAGCGCAATCTCGTGCTGCTCGGTGGTGATGACGGTGAGCCCGGCGCGGTCAATGCAGATCTCCGCACCATGATCCCGCAAACCCAAGCCCTCGGCTCGATCGACCCGGTAGCCGCCTGGAAAGCGCGCAAGACAATGTTTTTCAAGCCGTCGGGTGGCTATGGCAGCCGGGCGGCCTATCGTGGTGACAAGCTGACGACCGGTGTCTGGAAGACCATATTGGCGGGTGACTATGTCGCCCAGACATTCGTCCCGCCGGCTGATCGCGGCCTGATGGTCGACGGTGTTCCAGTGCGTCTCAAATTTGATATCCGGCTCTATGCCTATGCCGGCAAGCCGCTGTTTCCGGTAGCGCGCATGTATTCGGGCCAGACCACCAATTTTCGCACGCCCGGCGGAGGACTGGCCCCGGTG
Organism: Hoeflea sp. IMCC20628; assembly: GCF_001011155.1. NCBI lineage: Bacteria > Pseudomonadati > Pseudomonadota > Alphaproteobacteria > Hyphomicrobiales > Rhizobiaceae > Hoeflea > Hoeflea sp. IMCC20628. Next base: position 2,578,318 of record NZ_CP011479.1, on the reverse strand, counting down.
ATCCTGGTCTGATCGTCAAAAAAACGCCCGGAAACATGTTCCGGGCGTCAAATTCAAGCGATAGAAGTCAGTCTCAGGCGTTGTGGTTTTCTTCGCTTGAGGCTTCGTTGCCTTCACCGTCTTCGTCGTCATTGTAGTCCGGGTCGTTTTCGGCAGCTTCGGCAGCTTCCGCAACAGCTTCCTCGTCAATGCCGTAGATGGCATCGGCCGACGACAGATCTTCACCCTTCGACTGGCGTTCGGCTTCGTCAGCGGAACGGGCCACGTTGAAGGTGACAGTGACATGGACGTCGGCGTGAAGCACCAGCGGCACGGTGTGCAGGCCGATGGTCTTGACCGGGTTGTTCATGTCAACCTGGCTGCGGCCGATGGCGAAGCCATTGTCGGCGAGAACGGCGATCACGTCGCGGGCAGCAACCGAACCGTAGAGCTGACCGGTTTCACCGGCCGAGCGAACCACGACAAAGGTCTTGCCGTCGAGCTTTTCGGCAATCTGTTCGGCTTCCGACTTGCGCTCGAGGTTGCGGGCTTCCAGCACCACGCGCTCGGCTTCAAAACGGGTCTTGTTGGCGGCGTTGGCGCGCAGCGCCTTGCCCTGAGGCAGCAGGAAGTTGCGAGCGTAGCCGTCGCGAACCTTGACGGTGTCGCCCATCTGGCCGAGCTTTGCGATGCGTTCAAGAAGAATGACGTCCATGGTAATGTTCCTTTCGAGGAGGGGTGTCAGGTTTTGGAGTTGGGACCGGATCCGGTCACCGTCAGAGTTCGGGCCGTGTCGAACAGCCCGAGGAAGAGAAAGAAACCCAGCGGCAGTGTGAAGATCACTGTCGTCAGATAGGCAGTCCACAACAACAGCCCGCGCGCCGGCTTGCCGCGCGTGCGGTGATGCACGATGGCGAACCCGGCCACGACAAAGCCGATGCCGAATGCCCCGATAAGTGTCCAGCCGATCAGGCTGATGCCACCGTCAAAAAAGCTCATCGCTACACCGGCACTCAGGGCAATGGCTCCCAGACGCGGTATTCTGAGCTGTGATGGAATGTCATCCTTGGGGCGTTTGGACCGTCCGGACAGGCGCACGATCGCCGAGGCGACATACCAGCCCGCGAACAGGATCAGCACCCACATAGCAGCCTGGATCGCAGGCAGTGCAAACAGAAAGAACTGTTTCATCTCGATCAGGCCTTCGGCCGAAGGCTGGTAATCGGCGTTGCTGGCCTTGATGGTGTCGACAAACACGTTGACCAGATCGTCGATGAATTCCGGTCCATATCCGGTGGCCAGTCCGATCGCCACAAGCCCGACACAGACACAGGCCGCGATGTTCATGAAAATGTCGGACAGCGGATACCAGATAACGCCGCCTTCCGGTCCGCCAATTTCCTCGGCCGGTCTGGCGAGATTGGAGAGATGTGCAATCCAGGCCGCGGGCGCCAAGGTGGTGACAGCGGAAACGAGCGCTGCCTGTGGCGTCGTGGCGAACCCGATAATCGCCATTGCGCAGGCAACGGCAACGATGGAGGCGAGGTTCGACCAGCCCAGTCCGGCGATCAGCACAGGCAGTGCGGCGGCGGCAAAAAGAAAGAATGACAGGCCTGAGGGGGATCCGGCGCTGACAAGCAAAAGCGCGGCGGAAACGCCGGCGAGCAGGCCCACAAGGAGCGATGTGCTTTGCTGTGTCATCAGTCGCTGTCCTGCCTTCAAGCAGTTAGAGGTCAGTCGCGAATGATTTCACGCCTCAACCCCAACACGGGATTTTCAAAAACCCAGGCCCCGCGCCCGTCGCGGGATGGGAACAGGATCCGGCGCCGAAACGCCGGATCCGAATTTATCCTAGCGCAGCACGTAAGGCAGCAGGCCGAGGAAACGGGCGCGCTTGATCGCCTTGGCGAGTTCGCGCTGCTTCTTCTGGCTCACAGCGGTGATGCGGGAAGGAACGATCTTGCCGCGCTCGGAAATGTAGCGCTGCAGAAGACGGACGTCCTTGTAATCGATCTTCGGCGCGTTCGCACCCGAGAACGGGCAGGTCTTGCGACGGCGATGGAACGGACGACGGGTCGGGATCTGATTGATGTCTACCATGGTCGTATCTCCTATTCGCGGTCTTCGCGCGGACGGCGCGGGCCACGGTCGCCGCGATCAGGACGGTCGCCACGGGGGCGGTCGTCACGGTCGCCGCGTGGACGGTCGTCGCGGTCACGCTTCTGAAGCATGGCCGAAGGGCCTTCTTCATGAGCCTTGACGGAAACGGTCATGAAACGAAGAATGTCTTCGTTGAAGCGCATCTGGCGCTCCATTTCCTTGACGGCATCCGACGGAGCATCAATGTCCATAAGCGCGTAATGCGCCTTGCGGTTCTTGTTGATGCGGTAGGTCAGGGACTTCAGTCCCCAATGTTCAATACGCCCGACTTGTCCACCATTAGCTTCGATCACACCCTTGTACTGTTCTACGAGGGCTTCGACCTGCTGGCTGGAGACATCCTGCCGGGCAAGGAGTACATGTTCATATAGAGCCATGATTTTCTTGCCTTTCTTGCATTTTACATCACCCGGATCCGGCGCTAAGCCCCAGCGACTTGTCCTGTCGGCGTTTAAGGCCGGGCAAGAAAGACGTGGTATCGAGACGGTCGTGAGCGGAGACACGGGAGGCCGGAGCGCTGTTGCCCCTGGGACCCTTTGACAAGGATCGCACCCTCCGTTCAGCCACCAGCCAGATGACCGGGTGTTCGAACAAGGCGGCTTATACGCGGATTCTGCCGTATTGCAAGCGCTGCGGAGCCCGGTGGGGATTGTTTGCCTCGAGTTCAACGGTTCTGCGCTCACCTGTTGCCGATCAATTGCCCGGGGAACATGCAACCAATCGCTCCATGCCGCGTTGCGATTGCTGAGATAACCTTGAACAGGAGCACGTTTATGACGAAGATAAATCAGCAACATGTTTGGGAAATGATTGAGGACATCAACATCTGCATGTTCATCACATGGGACGGCAGCCGTCAGCGGGCACGCCCCATGGCCCATATGCCAAGGCAGGACGAGCACGCCATATATTTCTTCACTGACGCAACAGCAGAAAAAGACGGTCAGATCGAAGAGTTTCCGATTGTCACCCTGACGTTTGTTGACCAGTCAAAAAATGACTATGTCTCCCTTACCGGTACAGCAACCCTCTCCAATGACCGCACCAAAATCGAAGAACTGTGGTCGCCAATGATGAAATCCTGGTGGGACGGACCGGAAGACGCCAACCTTCGACTGATCAGGCTGGTTCCCGAAGATGCAGAAGCATGGGACGGCCCTCACGACGTTGTGTCGACAATCAAAATGGTCGCAGCGGCCGCCGGGCTTGGCAAGCCTGATATGGGCGATAGCGGCAAGGTCAGAATGTAAAGCCGCTGATCAGCATACCAATGCAGCGGCCGTTCGGTCGTGGCATTGGTTCTGCGGCCGGTCCGTCGCTGCAGGCAGGCTCGCGCTATCGGAAAATGGGCATCTTTGGTGCCGACCGGGATCTTGAGTTGATCCACCGTCCTGGCGGCAACCCTCGCCAGGGCGATGAACTGTTTTCCCCTGTATGCCTGTTCGCCGCGATCACCCCCAATTTAGTACCATTTACTTCTGTATCGCCAGCTTAACCCCGGTTTCATCGGAGTTTGAGCAGTATGGTTTTCGGATTCTGCCGCCCAAGCGCCGTCTGGTGGCAAAGCCGGCGAGATTGTAAAACAGAAGGAAATGCTGATGTCTTCATTGTTGAAAGCCCTGCTTGTTGGCGCGACGCTGGCATTCGGGGGTATCGCTGCGCAGGCAGCGGAGTCCGACAAGGTGGTGCTGACCGTCTCCGGAAAAGTGACCAACGGCGAAGCGGTGGACTTTACCCTCGCTGAACTCGAGGCACTGGGAACCTCAAGCATTACCACCAGTTCGCCCTGGGAAACGAATGCTATTACCTATGAAGGCGTGCCTATGGTCACGTTGATGCAGGTGGTGGGTGCGACGGGTGATAAAACTGCCATTGTAGCGCTCAACAAATACCGCACCGAAGTCCCGGTCTCGGATTTTGCCGATCATGGCGTCATTCTCGCAAGCCGCAAGAATGGTGAGCCTATGCCTATCAGCGATAAAGGTCCGTTGTTCGTCGTCTATCCTTTTGATGGCAAACCTGAGCTGAACACGGAAATCTATCACTCGCGGTCCGCCTGGCAGGTCCGCAGCATCATCATCGAATAGCCCTGAGCACAAAGACCGATTAATTCATGCGGCTTCCCACAACCACATTCAATCTGCTCGCCCTTGCAGGTCTCATCGCGCTCGGCGCCGTCGGCTGGATTCACGCTCGCCTGACGGCAGCGACCGAGGAGTCCGTTGCCCTTTCGGCCCGCTATGACGTGACATGGACCGGCTCGGCGGGGCGGATGGAAATTCTGGAACTGCAGAAATGGATATCTGACTATATAGCAAGCGGCAGCCCGGAAGATGCAGCTCAAGTTGAGTTGTACAGTCAGATTGTCGAGGGTCGATTGGCCAACTGGAACGCAGGCAAGTTCGGGGAGTATCTGGACATGTTGCCAGATCGGCGGGCTTCCTTTGACAGCATTCGTGCAGAATTTATCGACGCCGTTGCCGAAATCGGCAATCTTGATGATCCGCAGGTTCAGCAGATCCTTGTCGCAAGATTGAACAAGATTGCACCGGTCATTCACCGCATCGGCGCGGATGCCCACACCAGTACAATGACGGTCAATGCAGAAATTCGTAATACATTGTTTGAAGAGCAGCGTGTTCAGAAATACCTGTCCTTCGGATTGGTTGGCGCCGGCATATTGATGGTGTTGATCATGATCTATCAGAACCGATCGCTCGAACGCGCCAATCGCGGCGCCCGCCGTGCAGCCGAGGGATTTTCTGATCTTGCCCACCATGATAGCTTGACCGGACTTCCCAACCGGCTTGCCTTCAAGAGCGCATTTGAAACAGCCATGGCCCTCCAAGATGGAGGACGCAATAGACTGGCGGTGTTTGCCATCGATCTTGACGGGTTCAAGGGGGTCAACGACCTGCTCGGCCACGCCGCCGGCGATGATTTGCTGGTTTCTGTTGCCGACCGGCTCAGACGTCTGTTCTTGAATCTGGGTGTTGAAAACATCGTCTCCCGTTTCGGCGGAGACGAATTTGTCGTGTTGTTGCAAGGCGAGGCTGTCGTTTGCCGGCATGAAGCTATTGCGGCGCAAATGTTGGCGGAATTGCGCGAGCCTTACGTGGTTCAAAACAGCACCGTGGCAATCGGCGCCACGGTTGGACTGGCGCTGCTGGACCGCGTCAATGACTCAGCTTCCGATCCGCTGCTCGATGCTGATCTGGCGCTTAGCAATGCCAAGGCGCTGGGCAAGGGCATTGTGGTCAAGTTCGAGCCCTCGATGCGGAAGGATTTCGAAAGACGCGGCCGGCTCGAATCCGATATGAAATCCGCGCTTCGCAATGGCGATATATTCCCGTTTTATCAGATGCAGGTGGACATCGAAACCGGCCAACTGGTCGGCTTCGAGGCTTTGGCGCGGTGGAACCATCCGGAACTGGGCTGGATCGGACCGTACGAATTCATTCCGATCGCCGAAAGCTCGTCGCAAATCGTCGAGTTGGGACGCTGCATTCTGACGACCGCATGCGCGCAGGCGATGGCGTTTCCGGACAACATCCGGGTCTCGGTCAACCTCTCAGTTGGCCAGATGCTGCGTGATGATGTCATTGGAATGGTGACCGACATACTTGCGAGCACCGGGTTTCCGGCGAGCCGTTTGACGCTCGAGGTGACAGAATCGGTGATGATGTCCGAGCCCCAATTGGCTGCGCGCATCTTGAACGGTCTCAAGGATCTGGGGATTTCGATCGCACTCGACGATTTCGGAACCGGCTATTCGGCGCTGTCCTATCTGCGGCAGTTCGATTGGGACGAATTGAAAATCGACAAGTCCTTCGTTGACGATCTTGGCCATGACCCGCGCTCCCTGTCCATTATCGAGGCGGTGGTCGACCTGGCCACCGAACTCGGTATGAAAGTCGTCGCCGAAGGGGTAGAGACAGCCGACCAACTCGGGATCCTGCGCAAGAGCGGCTGCCACATCGCTCAGGGCTATCTGTTCGGTCGCCCGGAACCGATTGATCAGGTGCATTTGACGCTGCTGAAATCCTTTGCTCAGGCTGATGCGGAGCCTAACTTGGCTGTCAGCATCTGAGGACTGCCCCCAGCGGCACAGCAAATCCCGGCCCCCGTAGGTGGCGAAGTCGCTGGTTCATGTATTTGATGTCGCTCCGGTGCCTTGCCAGAATCAGGTTTCGCGCAGACTGTGCTGTCATTAGACATTGTCAGTTGCCTCTTATTCAGCGTTAGCCAGCACATTGGTCCAGCATCGCCTTCCGCTCGTCGAATTCCCGCCCCCCAGACCCGGTGTGAATTCATTCGCCATACTGGCCGCCTGTGAAGCATCAGCGCGGGCAACATTGGTGTCGGTCTATCCGGTGTTGATGTACCGGGCTCTCGGCAGCGCCACATCGGTGTCTGAGGTCTATGTGCTGATCGGAATTACCGGGATGATTTGCGCGCTGAGCGTGCCCTTGCTGGCTCGCTTCGTGCCGCGGCGTTGGCTTTACACGCTGGGGGCGGTGATCATGATCTGCGGCAGCGTGCTGGGCGGTTTCTTCGATGCCCGCTACGTGCCTTACGCGGTTGCGGCCAATTCGGTCGGATTGGTCATTCTGGCTGTCTGTTTCAACGCCTATGTGATGGACTATGTCGAGCGCGCCTCGATGGGCAAGAACGAAAGCCGCCGCTTGCTGTTCAGCGGCATTTCCTGGAGCGTCGGACCGTTCCTTGGCGTGGTGTTGATGGATTGGCACCCGCAGGTGCCGTTCCTGATCTCGATCACCGCCTGTCTGCTGATGCTCGGTTTCTTTTGGTATTTGCGGCTTGGTGACGGCAAGATCATCACCAAGGCCCGCCGACCGCCAACCAATCCGCTGCGCTACATTCCGCGATTTTTTCGCCAGCCAACCCTGGTCGGGGGCTGGTTTTACGCCACGATGCGCTCCGTAGGCTGGTCGATTTACATCATTTACGTGCCGATTTTCGCAGTCAAATCCGGATTGAGCGACCAGATCGGCGGTTTGGCGCTGTCGATCTCCAACGGATTTCTGTTTTCGACGCCGTTCATGCTCAGGTTCTTGCAGAAAACCAGCGTTCGCCGCGCCATCGTTACCGGATTTGGCGGCTGTGGCGTCTTGTTCATTGCCGCGACCCTGATGTCGACCTTTCCCTATCCGGCGATCGCCATGCTGGTGTTGGCGACCGTGTTTCTGGTGCTGCTCGATATCAGCGGCGGCCTGCCGTTCCTGCTGACGGTCAAGCCGTCAGAGCGCACCGAGATGGCGGCGGTTTATTCCACTTACCGCGACGTCGCCTCGGTCGGGTCGCCCGCATTCGCGCGGCTGGTGTTGGTGGTCGCGCCGGTGCAAGGCGTGTTTGCTGCCATCGGCGTGGTGCTGATCGGCTGTGCCCTGATCGCCCGGCGGACGCACCCGGGATTGGGCAAGCGCAGACACTGATAAATGCGCTGCGCTTTAAGCTCAGACCTGCGGGCCCGCAGCCGGCACGAAGTGTCCGCATGGAGGCCCGCAAATCAGAGCCGAGAGAACGTGGCAAGCCTCAGATCGGCATCGGATGCGCCCGCCGTGCGACCGCGATGTCTTCCAGAACCTCATCCGACAATGTGACGTCCTTGGACTCGATGGCCGTCTTGAGCTGTTCCACCGACGTTGCACCGATGATCGCTGCCGTCATGAATGGCCGGCTCAGGCAGAAGGCGATGGCCATTTGCGCCGGATCAAGTCCGTGTTTGCGGGCGACGTCGAGATAGGCCTGTGTTGCTGCTTCGGTGCCGGGGCCCCACCGTCCGCCCAGATTGGGCACCTTGCTGCGGCGCGAACCTTCGGGTGTGACATCGCCCTGGTATTTGCCCGACAGGATGCCGGCCGCCAGTGGCGAGAAGGCCAGCAAGCCGATATCCTCGTGATGCGCCACTTCGGCAAGATCGGTATCGAACATCCGGCAGATCAGGTTGTATTCGTTCTGGATCGAGGCTGCGCGCGGCAGGCCGTGTTCTTCGGCCAGACGGACAAATTGCATGGTGCCCCAAGCGCTTTCGTTGGACAGGCCGATCGCGCGGATCTTGCCGGCCTTGACCGCGTCACCGAGCCCTTCCAGCGTTTCGCGAATGTCATCGGTCGTCGTGGCCTTGTCCTGGGTGCTGGCATCAAACGCCCAGTGTTTGCGGAAATGATACGAGCCGCGGTTGGGCCAGTGCAGCTGATACAGGTCGATGTGATCAACGCCGAGCCGCTTCAGATTGCCATCGATCGCCTCCATCACCGACGCCCGGGTAAAGCCCTGGCCATCGCGGATCCATTTGACCCCGTTGCCGACCATCTTGGTGGCCAGAATCACGTCATTGCGCTTGCCCGAGGCGCGGAACCAGCTGCCGATATACTCTTCCGTCCGTCCTTGCGTTTCAGCGCGCGTTGGCTGGGTCGGATACATCTCTGCCGCATCGAAGAAATTCACGCCCTGGGTCAGCGCGTAATCCATCTGCTCATGGGCGTGGCTTTCGGTGTTCTGTTCGCCCCAGGTCATGGTGCCCAGGCAGATTTCGCTCACCATCATGCCGGTGCGTCCGAGTGGATTCAATTTCATGCGGGACATTCCTCGTGATTGTGGCCCGGTTGTTTCCGGGAACATGTCAAATTTGGCCGCACCATAGACACCGCGCGGCGCGGTGCAACCCATTTGACATGGAAACAATCAGAACATCACAACAGGCAGTTTGGCGAGTTCAGAACAGCCAGATCACGTAGCCCGCATAGGCGCACAGCATCGCAAACCCGGCCAGACGGCTGATCTTTCCGGCAACCAGAACAAGGCCTATGAGCACCAACGACACCGCAACCATGACAGGAATGTCGAATCGCGCCATCGAGGCATCAATCGTCAACGGCGTAACCATTCCGGTGATGCCGAGAATGCCCATGATGTTGAAGATATTGGAGCCAACGACGTTGCCCAGAGCCACTTCGGCATGGCGGCGAAAGGCGGCGACAACCGAGGTTGCAAGTTCGGGCAGGCTGGTGCCGACAGCAACGACGGTCAACCCGATGACGGCCTCTGAAATCCCGAATTCCCGTGCGATGGCCGTTGCGGCGCCAATCAGCAGGCTGGCGCCGACAAACAGTGCGCCAAGTCCACCCGCGATAAATAGGGCCTCTTTCCAGCCCTCGATCCTGACCACCAGCTCGGTTTCTTCCGCCGACAAGCGGCGGCGGTCGGTATGGGTAACCCAGGCGAGGTAGGCAGCAAGCGATGCAAACATCACCAGGCCGAGCCAGGCGTTGATAACGCCCCAAAATCCCAGGCCGAGCATGATGACCGCCGCCGCCAGCATCATCACCAGGTCACGATTGAGATTGGGTATGCGCGCGGCGATCGGCGAGATCACTGCGGCAGTGCCGAGGATGAGGAGGATATTGGCAATGTTCGACCCGACCACATTGCCGATGGCGATGGCGGGGGAGCCGTCGAGCGCTGCCTGCAGCGACACAAGCAGTTCCGGCATCGAGGTGCCGAACCCGACCACGGTCAATCCGATCAGAAGCGGCGGCATGCCGAGCCGGTTGGCCAGCGAAATGGCGCCGCGTACCAGAAAATCCGCGCCAAAGGTCAGCAGCGTAAGCCCTGCAATGAGCATAACCACGTTCAAAAGCATGCTGTCTGTCCTCAGTTCATCGACCAGCGCGACCGCGCGCAACAGTGGTGTAGCGCGTGGCCTGGGCAGGCGTCGGGAAAAATGCTCAAGGCGCGAGCGCCAGTGGCGGCACTCGTTGCTTGGCTCAGTCGGCGTTTTCGGGGTTCATTTCCGCCGAGATCGCCAGCTTCGCGGTCATCCATGTCGCCCAGATGGCCAGCGGGCCAATCAGTGCGATCATGATCAGGTCGCCGGTGGTGGCGAGATCAAGAAGGCCATCGGCAGCCCATATGGTGGCGACGGCTGCGAGCCAGATTTCAGAGCCGATCAGCACAATCGCGCCGATTGCAGTCGAAAACGCCACAAACCTGGTTTTGGGCAAAGGCATGTGCGAGCCGGTGGAAAAATTGACCGGGGAGGAGGGTGACGCGGGGTGCGACATCTGTGTTGATCCGAAAAGGCGCTGCCGGGTTTGAGCGCAACGATCAAGATGTGTCGCCGATCCGTGGCAAATACAAGATGCGCTGCGGACCCGGCAGCAAATATTTTTCGTGCCACGCAACTGCGGCGCACCGGCGGTGAGCCGGTGCGTCGTATCATACAGTCAGCAATCGGCGTTCACAGGCTTCGGATGAGGCCTTGCGACAAGGTCATGATCACCAGCGCAATGATCCAGTATCCGGCGTCGACATTGCGGGCATAGGCAGGTTTCCTGGTGAACAACCCGCCGGAATAGGCCAGCACAGTGAACGCCAGGGTGGCCAGAATGACCGTGGACAACGCGTTCGTGGCAGCGGTGACGCCGACGAACCAACTCATCAGCAGCAAGCCTAAAAACTGAGCAGCCATGGCGGCAAATGGCATGTCGTTCGCGGTACCCATTTCAACGCCGACACCCTTGGCCCATTTGGGTCCGAACAGTATCGGGGAATACCACAGCCAGCCTGCCAGGAACGAGACCACTGCACCAATGATGACGGCAAGCCAGCTAACGCCGGTTGTGAGTTCGGACATGTGATTGCACTCCTTTGCTTGCAGACGCCCTTACATCTCTATGACCGGAGCGACTTCGACGGAGCCGCCATTCAGGATCGGGCAGCCTTTGGCCATTTCGGCTGCGGCTTCCATGCTGTCGGCCCTGACAACGGTGAAACCCGAAAGCGGGTTGGCGCCGCCATCATGGCTAATGCCGCTGCTGCTGACGGTCCATGACTGACCAACCGCGTTGCCGGGATTGACCACCGCGTCTCCCATGTGCGCAAACCAAGCGCCCCATTTTTCCATTTCTTTCTGACCTTCTTCGGCGGTCTCAGGCTTTCTCCCGCCGTGATAGGCAAATACATAATCAGGCATGTGTCTTCCTCCTCTGGTGTGTTTGTGTGGTCACCTGCGTCAGGTTGCGCCAGCCAGTTGTTGGAGCTTGCGCAGGGTCGAGGTCCAGCCTCGGTTGTGATTGCTGGCACTTTCGTCGTCGACAAGCCCAGAATGGATCAGCCTGAACCGGCTGCCGGTCTCGCCGTCGGGTTCGATTTCGAACCTGACCCGACTTTCATGGCCGCGAACGTCGTCTTCGTCGTGCCAGCCCCAGGTGAATTCCACCGAGTGCGGCGGATCGATTTCGACAACTTCGCCGCTCATCTTGTGCAGTCCGCCCTCGGCGTTGACCAGCGTCGAGGACCAGGCGCCGGGTCGTGACAGGTCGAGCTGGTGCGCGCGCAGACCCATCCCTTCCGGTCCCCACCATTCCAAAAGATGTTCTGTCCGGGTGACAAAGGCAAAAACTTTCTCCGGCGGCTGCGAGAATGTTCTTTCGAGTTTCAGAACGCTCATTTCCGGTCACTTTCCTGTTGCAGGGCAAGTTCCAGCCGGTCGAGGCTGGTCTGCCAAAAATCCCGATGGCTCATGGTCCAGGCGCCGATCGTCTGCACCGCTTCCGGTCGCACCGAGTAGAGCCGGCGCTGCCGGTCGATCCGTTGCTCGATAATGCCGGCTTGCCGCAGCACCTTGAGATGGCGCGAGATGGCGGGCGCCGATATCGGACCGGTGTCCTGCAACGCGCCCGCACTCTGTTCCCCGTCCTTGAGCAGCCGCTCGACAATGGCAAAACGCGTTGGATCACCAAGTGCGGCGAAGAGTGTGGACAAGCCGGTCATGTATGCTCTTTCAGTATTTCGTTAATTAACGTAATTGCGAAATTATTAACTGTCAACAGGGCGTAGCGAGGCTATTCGTGGTCATATCCGGCCTTCCGCTACGGTCCGCTGTGGTGCCTGAGCTTGACACCGGCGCTGCGAATGTGAATTGAAGCGGCAACGGGACACACAGGATTGGAGCCGCGACATGGCCATAGCATTCACTTTTCCGGGGCAGGGCAGTCAGGCCGTCGGCATGGGCAAGGACCTCGCCGCAGCTTATCCCGAGGCCAAGGCAGTCTTTGACGAGGTCGATGCGGCGCTTGGCGAAAAGCTGTCGTCAGTGATCTTTGAGGGACCAGAAGAAAGCCTGACGCTGACCGCCAATGCCCAGCCGGCGCTGATGGCGGTGTCGATGGCATTGGTCCGCGTGCTCGAATCCCGTGGCCTTAATCTGGCAAACACCGCCAGCTATGTCGCCGGCCATTCGCTTGGCGAATATTCGGCGCTGTGCGCCGCCGGCATGTTCTCGATTTCCGACACCGCTCGGCTCTTGCGCATTCGCGGCAATGCCATGCAGGCAGCGGTGCCGGCAGGCGAGGGCGCCATGGCAGCCATCATCGGGCTGGAGAACGAAGATGTGGAAGCCGCCTGTGCGGAAGCCCGGTTGCTCGGCGCGGTGCAGATCGCCAATGACAATGGCGGCGGCCAATTGGTGATCTCGGGCTTGAAAGCCGCTGTCGAGGCGGCTGCCGCCAACGCCACCGCGAGAGGCGCCAAGCGGGCTTTGATGCTGACTGTGTCTGCGCCGTTCCATTCAAGCCTGATGCAGCCAGCCGCCGACGCCATGCGCGAAGCGCTGGCTGGCGTTGCCAAATCCGCACCAGTCGTTCCGGTGATCTCCAATGTCCGCGCAGCGCCGGTCTCCGATCCGGACGAAATTGTGCAATTGCTCGTCGAGCAGGTTACTGGTCAGGTGCGCTGGCGCGAGACGGTGGTGTGGTTTGCCGCAAACGGTGTCGACACGCTGGCCGAAATCGGCGCAGGCAAGGTGCTGACCGGTCTGGCCCGTCGCATTGAACGCTCGATCACCGGACTGAATATATCCGGGCCGGATGACATTGATCCGTTTCTGGCCGCAATCGACGCGCAAAAAACCTGAACTGCAGACCTGATGACAGCCTCATTGCAGGCTTGAACTGAAAAAATCCGAAAGGACGACCCATGTTTGATCTGACCGGCCGCAAGGCCTTGGTGACCGGTGCCTCCGGTGGAATCGGTGAAGCCATTGCCCGCCAGCTCCATCGCCGCGGTGCCACCGTCGGTATCCACGGAACCCGCGTCGAGCGGCTTGAGGCGCTCGCTGCCGATCTTGGCGAACGGGTGATTATGTTTCCCGCCGATTTATCCGACCGGGACGCCGTCACAGCCCTTGGCAAGTCTGCCGAGGAGCAACTCGAGGGTGTCGATATTCTGGTCAACAATGCCGGGATCACCAAAGACGGATTGTTCGTGCGTATGACCGACGATGCCTGGGATCAGGTTCTTGAAGTCGATCTGACCGCGGTTTTCCGCCTGACCCGAGAGCTGACCCATCCCATGATGAAACGCCGCCATGGCCGCGTCATCAACATCACCTCGGTTGTCGGCGTTGCCGGCAATCCTGGCCAGGCCAATTATTGTGCGGCCAAGGCGGGCATGATCGGCTTTTCCAAAAGCCTTGCCCAGGAAATTGCACCGCGCAACATCACGGTCAACTGCGTTGCTCCGGGCTTTATTGAAAGCGCCATGACGGACAAGCTCAATGACAAGCAGCGCGAGGCGATCATGGGGGGCATTCCGATGCGTCGTATGGGCACAGGCGCTGAAATCGCTTCCGCCGTCACCTGGCTTGCATCCAATGAAGCTTCCTATGTCACCGGGCAGACCATTCACGTCAACGGTGGCATGTTGATGGTCTGATCCATCTTGAGACAAATGATCAGCCAGTTACTTCATTATGCGACGGGAATCGCGCGGTCAGTGCACTTTCCGGCTTTGCCCGCATGCCAAACCATGGTACTTCGCCCTCGCTGAGAGTGTGGACGAGAGCAAATTTCGAGACCGAAATGTGCCGTAATCCACAGCTCCGGCTTTGACGGAACCAAGTCTGGCGCATAAAGATGTGCAACAAGCTTGATTACCCATGCTTGCGCAGGTAACGAGGCGCAAGAACAATGTGAAACAGGTCGAGGAATCCGACATGAGCGACATCGCAGACCGCGTAAAGAAAATTGTCATCGAACATCTGGGCGTTGACGCTGAAAAGGTGAACGAAGGCGCAAGCTTCATTGATGATCTAGGTGCGGATTCGCTCGATACGGTCGAATTGGTGATGGCATTCGAAGAAGAATTCGGTGTTGAAATCCCTGACGACGCTGCCGACACAATCCTGACCGTCGGTGACGCAGTCAAGTTCATCACCAAGGCTCAGGCCTGAATGGACACCAACAGGCGGGCGCCTCAACTGCCCGCCTTCAAGACCGGCGCAACACCTGCGCCGGTTTATCTTTCTTTTCTGGCATGACTGGGACTTGAGACGATGCGAAGAGTCGTCATCACCGGCACTGGTGTGGTTTCTCCGCTTGGCTGCGGCACGGAGATTACGTGGTCTCGCTTGATCGGCAGCCAGAATGGCGCGTCGCGGGTCACGGCTTTCGACGTCAGTGACATCGCGGCCCAGGTCGCCTGCTCCGTCCCCACCGATCCATCGGTGGAGGGGGCCTTCAATCCGGATGACTGGATGGAGCCCAAGGAACAGCGCAAGATCGACAAATTCATCCTGTTTGGCGTCGCCGCTGCCGAAATGGCACTCAACGACGCAGACTGGCACCCCAAAAGCCGCGAAGACCAGATCGCCACCGGCGTGATGATCGGTTCTGGCATTGGCGGCCTGGAGGGCATCGTCGAGGCGGGCTATACTCTGCGCGACAAGGGTCCTCGACGGATTTCCCCTTTCTTCATTCCCGGCCGTCTGATCAATCTTGTGTCCGGCCAGGTCTCTATCCGCCACGGCCTTCGCGGCCCCAACCATGCAGTTGTGACAGCCTGCTCGACCGGCGCGCACGCCATTGGCGATGCGGCAAGGCTGATTGCGCTTGGTGACGCTGACGTCATGGTCGCCGGTGGCGCAGAAGCTGCCATATGCCGAATCGGGCTGGCCGGCTTTGCCGCCTGCAAGGCGCTGTCGACCTCCTACAATGATGCTCCGGAAAAGGCCTCGCGGCCTTATGACCGCGATCGCGACGGCTTCGTCATGGGTGAGGGCGCTGCAACGGTGGTTCTCGAAGAACTCGACCATGCCCTGGCGCGCGGCGCCAACATCATTGCTGAAGTGGTTGGTTACGGGATGTCAGGCGATGCCTATCACATCACCGCGCCGGCTGAAGATGGCGATGGCGCCTACCGCTGCATGCAGATGGCGCTCAAACGCGCCGGCCTGGCAGCCGCTGATGTCGACTACATCAACGCTCACGGCACCTCGACCATGGCTGACACCATCGAACTTGCGGCAGTCGAGCGGCTGGTCGGTGATGCGGCACCTCAGATTTCGATGTCCTCGACCAAATCCGCCATTGGCCATTTGCTCGGCGCGGCCGGTGCAGTGGAAGCTGTCTTCTCGGCTCTGGCCATTCGCGACAATGTCGCCCCGCCGACGCTCAATCTCGACAATCCGGAAGTCGAGACCAAGATCGATCTGGTCCCTAAGGTGGCGCGCAAGCGCCAGATTGATGTGGCCCTGTCCAATTCTTTCGGCTTCGGCGGCACCAACGCATCGCTTGTTTTGAGACGATATCAGGGGTGATGGTGCTGGCCGCCGGATGGCGACTGCTGCATTAACCGGTATTTCGCCACATTGCGCGGCAAGAACACAGCATCGGGTTTTGGCCCTTTTCCCAATTCCTGTGGAGATTGACACGTGAATGACCGCAACGATCAGAACAAGAGCATTTTTGGCCGTGCTGCAGGTGACAAGGCCGTGTCCGGTCCCATCGTGCCGGTGTCGCCTTCCCAGGCGCTGAAGCCGGAAAAAGCACCGCCTCCGCCCAGGCGCTCGCGCCGGGCCCGCAATCAGGTCGTGATATTTCTCAATTTCGTGCTGTCGCTGGTGATCTTCATTGCCATCATAGGAATCGGTGTTTTCTGGTATGGCAAGACCGAATTCGAAGGACCCGGGCCGCTTGATCAGACCACTGATTTCATGGTGCGCGATGGCGCTGCTCTCAAGCAGATTGCCGCCGGGCTGGAGAGCCAGGGTATCGTTGCCAACCAGCGGATTTTCTCCCTGGGCGCCCAGGGCATTCTAGGCGATGACACGCTGAAAGCCGGTGAATATGAAATCAAGGCGCATGCTTCCATGCGCGATATTGTCGAGTTGATGCAGTCGGGCAAGTCCATCCTGCATTCCTTCACCGTGCCTGAAGGGCAGACCGTCCTGCAGGTGTTTGACCGGTTGAGAAATGCGGAATTGCTGGAGGGGGATCTGCCCGAAGAAATGCCGGCCGAGGGCGCACTGCTGCCCGAAACCTACAAGTTCTCGCGCGGCACCACGCGTGCGGAGATTATCGAGCAGATGACCAGGGCCCAGACACGGGCGCTTGAACAGGTCTGGGAGCGGCGTGCTCCGGACCTGCCTCTGGAAACACCGGAAGAACTGGTAATCCTTGCTTCCATTGTCGAGAAGGAAACCGCCAAGGCGGACGAACGCCCGCGCGTCGCCGGCGTTTTCATCAACCGTCTCAACAAGGGCATCCGCCTGCAGTCGGATCCAACCATCATTTATGGCTTGTTCGGGGGCGCCGGAAAACCGTCTGATCGTCCGATCTACAAATCCGACATCGAAAAGCCGACCGCCTATAACACCTACGTCATCGACCGTCTCCCGCCGACGCCGATCGCCAATCCGGGTCGCGAGGCGATGGAGGCAGTGGCCAATCCGTCGCGCACCAAGGATCTCTACTTCGTTGCGGACGGCACCGGGGGGCACGCCTTCGCAGAAACACTGGCCGATCACAATTCCAATGTTGCACGGTGGCGCAGGTTGGAATCCGAGCAGGAAAAAGCGATTGCAGCAGAAAAAGCGGCTGCCGCTGAAGCTGCCGCAGCAAAAGCTGCCGAAAGTGAACCGAAGCCGGAAGGCAATTGATCCGGCTACGCCGGTCATGAGCTGATTGAAATCCGGGTACAAGAGGGGTGGGGGACATGGCGATCCAGTCGATGACAGGCTTCGCGCGTCACGAGGGCGAGGCCGAAGGGTGCCGCTTCGTCTGGGAACTCCGCTCGGTCAACGGCAAGGGCCTGGACGTGCGGCTTCGGCTGCCTCAAGGCTTCGAAGCGCTTGAACAACCGGTGCGCAAGGCAACAGCCGCTGCACTAACACGCGGCAACCTGCAGGTCAGCCTTTCGATCAGCGCCAAGGGCGCTGCAGTCGAGGCCGTGGTCAACGAAGCAGCGCTTGAAGCCGTGATTGGTCTTGTCGACAAATTGGCAAGTCGTATTGATGCCCGCAAGCCGGCGCTCGACGGGATCCTCAACATCAAGGGCGTGCTCGAATTCCGCGATCCGGAACTCTCGGATGAGACCCGTTTGGCGCGCGATCAGGCGGTTCTTGCCGGCTTCATGCTGGCACTTGATGCGCTCAAGGCGATGCGGTTGTCCGAAGGCGCCGCCCTTGCCAAGATCCTCGGTCAGCAGGTCGATCGCATCGAGGCATTGACCCTGGCGGTCGAGGCCGATCCATCGCGCTCGCCCGAGGCCATTCGTGCCCGGCTTGCAGAACAGGTGGCAAGCCTGATGGATACGGGCGCGGGACTGGATCGCGACCGGCTCTACATGGAGGCAGCGTTGCTGGCCACCAAGTCTGATTTGCGCGAAGAGATTGATCGGCTCAAGGCACATGTGGAGGCGGCACGCGCGTTGCTCTCAGGTGACGGCGGTGCCGGGCGGCGGCTCGATTTTCTCGCCCAGGAGTTCAACCGCGAAACCAACACGATCTGCTCGAAATCGAATGCGGCGCCGGTCACCGCTATCGGACTTGATTTGAAGGTCCTGATAGATCAGTTTCGCGAACAGGTACAGAATCTGGAGTAGAGATGAATCAGCCGCCCGAAAATCTTCCGTCGGCCCGAATCAAGCGGCGCGGCCTCATGCTGGTCATTTCATCGCCATCAGGCGCCGGAAAGTCGACCATTGCCCGCAATCTTCTTGAACATGATTCCGGGCTCAGCCTCTCGGTAAGCGTCACCACGCGCCCGCGTCGTGGCAGCGAGATCGAGGGCGTGCATTACCATTTCAAATCGCGCCGTGATTTCGAGCGCATGCGTGATTCCGAAGCACTGCTGGAATGGGCGGAAGTGCATGGTAATTGCTACGGCACACCGCGTGAAGCGGCTGAAATCGCGATGGCCGAAGGCCGCGACATGCTGTTTGATATCGACTGGCAAGGCGCTCAGCAATTGCAGGAAAAAATGAACGCCGATGTCGTGTCGATCTTCATCCTGCCGCCTTCTATGGAAGAGCTCAGGGCCCGACTGCATCGCCGCGCCGAGGACGCCGACGAAGTGATCGAACAGCGGCTGGCCAATGCCAGGTCCGAAATCGAGCACTGGCGGGAGTATGACTATGTCGTCGTCAACGACGATCTCGACCGGGCCTATTCCGCCGTACGCGCCATTGTCCAGGCCGAACGCCTGCGCCGCGACCGCCGTCCTGGACTGTTTGATTTCGTCACGGATCTGCTGGAGAGCTGATCAAACTGCGCGGGCTAGCGCACAAAATTCTTCAACACTCAGGGTTTCGGCACGGCGGGACGAATCGATCCCGACCTTGTCGAGCAAGGTCTCGCCGCCCAGCGATTTCAGGCTTTGCCTGAGCATCTTGCGGCGCTGGCCAAAGGCTGCCTGGGTCACGCGCTCGAGCTTGTCGAGCTGGCAGGGCAGGCGCTCGGCCAATGGCTCAAGCTGCACAACGCTCGATGTCACCTTTGGCGGCGGTGTGAACGCCTGCGGCGATACGTCGAACAGGATCTCGCTGTGGGCCAGCCAGCCGGCCAGAATGCCAAGGCGGCCATAGTGGTTTGACCCCGGCGCCGCCACGATCCGTTGCCCCACTTCCTTCTGGAACATCAGTGTCATCGAAGTCCAGAACGGGTTTTCCGGATCTGCAGTCAGCCAGTTGATCAGCAATTGCGTGCCGACATTATAGGGCAGGTTGGCGATGATTTTTGCCGGCGCGCCGCCAGCAATAGCCGCCAGGTCGATCTTCAATGCATCGGCTTCAACCACTTCAAGTCGGCCGGGATAGTGATCGGCGATCTGGGCAAGGGCGGGCAGGCAGCGTGGATCTGTCTCGATCGCCACCACCCGGGAAGCGCCTTGGGCCAGCAGCGCCCGGGTCAGGCCGCCGGGGCCGGGTCCGATCTCGAACACGGTAAAGCCTTCCAGCGGGCCGGCCGAGCGGGCGATTTTCGCCGTCAGGTTGAGGTCGAACAGAAAATTCTGGCCCAGCGCCTTTTTCGGCGCCAGACCGTGGGTGGCCACCACATCGCGCAGTGGCGGCAGGCCGTCAGGTGTAGACGCCATTACAATGTGCTTTCTGTAGGAGTGGTCTCGGCGTCGGCCATGGTGCCGGCGAGCCTCAGCGCAGCGACAAGACTGTCTGCCCGCGCCACACCCTTTCCAGCCAGCGAGAACGCTGTTCCATGGTCAGGCGATGTGCGGATGAAGGGAAGCCCCAGTGTGGCGTTGACCGAATCATGAAAACCGAGCGTCTTGGCCGGGATCAGCGCCTGATCATGATACATGCATATGGCCGCATCGTAGTCAGCCCGGGCCTCGGCATGAAACATGGTGTCGGCCGGCAGCGGACCGAAGGCATTGATGCCGCGCGCCCGCAACGATGCGATGGCAGGCGCAATGATTTCGGCATCCTCCGCGCCCAGCGCGCCATCCTCTCCTGCATGCGGGTTAAGGCCGGACACGGCAATGCGCGGCGCCGCGATACCGAAGCGGCTGGCCAGATCCCGGGCGACAATCTCTGCGGTCTCGACAATGGCCTCGGTGGTCAGCATGTCCGGCACCTGCCTGAGCGGGATATGTATGGTGACTGGTGCCACACGCAAATTCGGTCCGGCCAGCAGCATCACCGGCCTGAGCGAGCGGTCCTGCGGCAGGCCCTGCGCCTGGCTTGCCAAATGCGCCAGATATTCGGTGTGTCCGGGAAATTCGAAGCCGGATGCATAAAGCACCGATTTGGCGATGGGATTGGTCACCACAGCACGAGCACGGCCATCCAGGGTGAGTTCGACAGCTAGCCTGATTGCTTCAATCACCGGCCCGGCATTGGCCGGATCAGGCGTGCCGACGCGCGCCGGTACTGCAAGCGAAACCGGCAGGACGGGGAGGGCCGTGGCGAAGTCGGTCGTGGCACTTTCCGGCGAGGACTCGCGGATAGGGACATCCATTCCAAGCAGCTTTGCCCGTGCGGCCAACATCTCCGTGTCGCCGATCAGATAAAACGCAGGCAACCCAAGGCCGGCCCGGTTTTGCCAGGCTGTCAGCGCCAGATCGGGTCCGATGCCTGCAGGGTCGCCCATGGTCAGTGCCAGGGCGCGGCGGTTCCCGGTCATATGGATTGAAATCCCTACTTGTTGGCGATGACTGCGCGGCCGCGGAGTTCTTCGAGGTATTTCTTCGCGTCCGCTGTCTCACCCGCATCATCATTCTCAGAGCGGAAAACCAGTTCTGCGGCCTTGTCATCGGACACGGTCTTGGCCGAGCAGATGGTGATGAATTCAATGCCGCGCTCAGTCACGCGCGTCGATGTTGACCCGCCGGACTTGGTTTTTTCGATCAGCGGACGCCATTCCGGCGGCAGTTCCGGCTGCATGATCCGGCCAAGCTTGCGCAAGGAGACGTCGCGCAGCCCGGTCATCATCGAACCAGCGCTGTCGCAATCCTTGAGCCGACCACGTAATTGATCTGCTTCGCGTTTGCGGGCGTTGAGCGTCGCATTGTTACGCTTGCTGGCGGGGACCACGAAAATCACCTGTTGAAGGATATATTCGGTGGTCGAGGGCTGGTCAGAGCCCCGTTCGAGCATTTTCGAAACCAGTTCCTGGGTCGACAAGCCGCCGCTGCTGGAGCCAACACCAACCGCCTGCAGGACGCGCGGCCAGCTCATCTGGATCTGGATAAAGTTCTTGAAGTGCTTTGGGGTCACGCCAGCCTGGTTGAGGATCTGGGTCAGCTGTTTTGGCGACAGTTTGTTGGACGATGCAAACCGCGCGAACGAAGCATCGACCTGCCCGTCGCTGACGAGTGCACGGACCCTGATCGCTTCCTGAAGCTTCAGGGCTTCGTCGACGAGCTGCTCACGCGCCTTTTTGCCGAGATTGCCGCTTGTCCGCTGCAATTTCAGAAATGCCACCCTGCGAGCAAGGTCAACGCTGGTGATGGCCTGGTTGTTGACCACGATCTTGATTTGACTGGCGGCAAAAACGGCCGGTGTCGACACAGGTGCGAATGAAAACGCGACAACTGCGGCGAGCAACAATCCGGTAAAGCGGAGATTTGCGGGAATATGCATATGTTCTGGTCCTCTATTTCAGTCGAAACAGACACTGGTAGTTTCGCAAATCCAGAGTCGCTCGTAAATGCCTGTGCGATGCGGCGGAAACGAGGCAACGGTCCAGAAGGATCCGCCGGTCCTCGTCTGATAGCATCAGAAACTAGGTTCCAGCAGCGGTCTGTCTACACCACCTGTGTCAATTCCACCAAGCGTCCGAAAGCTCAGTCTGGCGCCAACACTCCAGTCATTGGCGCTTGTGCTGCTACGAATGTTCTCATAGGCGAGGGAGAACGCAAAGCACTCGTCTTCGTAAAGCAGCCCGAATTTGGTGCTGTCGAATTCATCGTTCACCAGATCGTAGTTGGCTGACGCTGCGACCCGCCAGAAGTCATGAATTTTGAGCGAGGCAGAACCGGTGACTTCGCGGCGATCGTCTTCTGAATACGTGTTTGGCCGGGGCGCCTTGATTTCACTATAGGTGAGCGAACTCGACAGCCGCCCCTTGCTGAAACCAGCGCGCACATCGGTGCGTTCCGGGCGAAAATCATCCTTGTCAAAACGGGCCGACGTGGTGAGCGAAATGCCTTTGTAGGTAAATCCGACCATGCCGACATAATCCGACACGTCTTCCTCAAGCCCGGAGTTTTGGGTCGCTTGCGACAGGTCCGGCGTAGCAAAGGAATTCAGCCCGGCCAGATGATAGGACTGGCCGAACGCAGCCTGGGTGGTGAAGCCATTGTTGTAGCTGCCGGTATACCGAACCCCGACATTGGCGCGGATACCGCCTTCGGTTCTGTCAAAACCGGTAAATTTGTCGCGTTCAAACAGCGAGGTCGTATCGAAAACGAAACTCTGCGCATCCTCATTGGGAATGCCGCCTGCCAGTTGCTCATCGGGCCGGACATACACTTGCGCGATCGGCTCGATAACATGGCTGGACTTGGCCGTGGTGATCAGCACCGGATAGCTGGATTCCAGACCTGCTGTCACCATGCCGCGGGCATGCGTTCCGTTGCCGGCGAACACCCCGTCATAATCTGCAGGAGCGGTGTCGATATCAACCGAGTTCAAATCGCCGCGCGCAGCCAGAATCGGCGTCAGCCGCAGCCCGTTGCCGACGGTCACGGTCTTCTTCCATTCAAGTTCCGCGCTCAATCGCGAATTCTCTCCGGCAAAGCCACGGTAGCGATCGGGGCCGAGTGTCTTTACCGAGATGTCATCAGTCTGGCGTGACACCGAATAGCCGTTGACATTGAGCGCCAGCTCGCCGCCCAGGAGGGGGTCGGAAAAGGTTCGCTTGTAATCGAGTGACGGATGAACAACTGCCTGCTTGTGCTCGGCCGAATTGAACTCGTCCGCGTTCTGGATATCGAACCGATAGGCCCGAAGATCGAAGAGGCTGCGGTTTGTCAGACCGGTCAGATAGACTTCCGACTTCACCGTCGTGCTGTTGTAGCCATCTATCCCGTAAGTCTTTGAAAAATTGTTGTCGCTCTGGAGCATGCCATCCCAGCCGAAGACCCAGCGCGGATTGATCCGGAACTCGCCCTTTGACGAGATCATGCCGCGTTCGGTCTCAAGCGCATCGGACGTATTTGCTGTAAATTCGTCAGGATTGAGCTGGGAAATGCCCGCCATGCGCAATGTCACTTCGCCATTGGCAAAGTTCTGCCGGAATTCGGCTTCGCCGAGGAAACCTTGCCTGGTGTAACCCCTGCCGGTGAAGGTCGCGTCCATATAAGGCGAGATCGCGACATAGAACGGCACAGAGACCGAGTAACCCAGAGTGTCACTGCTGCTGTAGCTAGGCGCCAGGAAACCGGTCTTTCGCTTGGCCGAGCTGTCGGGAACCTCGAGATAGGGCAGGTAGGCAATCGGCATGCCGAACAACTCGAAAGTCGCGTGCTGAAGCCGGATGGTCTTGGTCTCGCCGTTCTGGATAATACGCTGGGCCTTGACCTGCCAGAACGGTGCCCTGTCAGGGTCCTCCTCACAAGCTTCGCAGGCGGTGTAAACGCCATTGTTGAATGTGGTTTGGCTGCCGCCACTGCGTTCGGCGCTCTCCGCTGCGATGCGGGTATTGTCGGTTGTTTCGATTCTCAATGCATTGAGAAATCCGTCAGCAAAATCGTCGGTCACATCAAGGTTGTCGGCGTAGATCCGGTTGCCACTCGGTTCGATCATCTCGACCGAGCCGATTGCCTTCATGCGGCCGGAGTTTTGATCATACTCGACCCGGTCGGCCACCAGCTTGTAATTGCCATAATCAATCTGCACACCACCGGTCGCAATCACAACGCCGGTGTCATTGTTGTAGATCAGCTCATCCGATGCCAGCAGCATCTTGGCGTTTTCAGGCACACTGACGTCGCCCGCAATTGCGAGCTGCGCGGCAGCTTGGGGTGTCGCGAATGCAAAAATAGCACAAAAGGCCGCGCCAGCGCACAAGACGCTAGCGAACGCATTAACTCTAGACCGGCGCATATTCGCCACTATCCGTCCTCCTTGTGGAGAAGCACTGTCGTCCCCAACGCCGAAGCCACCAGAACCGGAAGCCAGGCCGCCACTACAGGCGGAATGGTCCCGGCATTTGCAAACGCCTGGATCAACTCGGAAACGACATAAAGCACGAAGCCCGCCAGGATTCCACCCAGGATAACCGTTAAAGACTGGCCAAAGCGCACAAATTTCAGC
Organism: Hoeflea sp. IMCC20628; assembly: GCF_001011155.1. Lineage (NCBI taxonomy): Bacteria > Pseudomonadati > Pseudomonadota > Alphaproteobacteria > Hyphomicrobiales > Rhizobiaceae > Hoeflea > Hoeflea sp. IMCC20628. Next base: position 2,554,102 of record NZ_CP011479.1, on the reverse strand, counting down.
GACACCATCGCCGCAATCAGCGTCATCGCCGCCAGAAGAGCTGGAAGTGCCACCAAACGATGGAATTGCATCTCATAACTGGTGGCTGGAAGCCCAAATGACTTGGCCGTGGCAATTTTCCCACTCAGCTCAAAAAACGGCACAGTGTCCGGTGAAGTCAGTGATTCCCCAACGAATTCGGCCTTGAGACTGGTCGGCACAGTTGTTGTTTCCAGCAGCTCAACCGGCTCGGATCCGCGAATTCTTCTCACCTTCGTCAACACCCAGACACCATCTCCCAGTTCGGCGTGTTCGGCCTCCAAGCGTTCCTTGATTCGCTGATCTTCGTCAAACAGGAAGAAGGAGGCGTCCGAAAGCTTGGTTCCGCCATCGGATGTGGCCCGGGCTCCCAACACAGTGTCGCCTTCGTCGGTCCGCTGCCGCAGCCACGGTGCGTTGTCGGTAGGGCTCCGCGCACCCAGATTGCGCTCAACGATGATAGTCTCGGCAAATTGAAGGGATTTAGCTGCGAATGTGTTCAAGGCGGTGATCGACAATGCTCCGATCAGCAGGTTGGCCACAATGATCGGTGCGAGGAACTGCCACGCCGAAACGCCTGCCGCCCGTGTCACGACGAGTTCATATTTGCGGTTGAGCTGCAAAAGCGTAGCGATCGAGGCGATCAACACCACGAAAGGGATGACCGCCTGAAGCACTGTCGGCACTCTGAGTGCTGATATGAGCAAGCCGAGAGACACCGTGTAGTCGGCCGCGCCAGACAGGCGCCGGGCAGATTCGTTGAAGTCCACCAGCAAGATCACGAACAGGATCGCCAGGCAGTAAGTGATGAAGGTGGCGACGTAGCGCCGGAAGAAATAGCGCGACAAGGTCGAAGGCAGGATGCTCATGCCGAACCACTCTCGGTCGATGCCTGGCGTTGGCGCTTCCGTCGGTCGAACTTACCCCGTACATACTCGATGAGCCGGTCATTGAGGCGAGCCCATGCCCTGGGGATCGTCAGCGTCCTGCCGGTCAGGGCCAGGAAACCGAAGACAACAATGATCCCGGCGGGGATCGCGTAGGTCAAAACCTCCATGAAAACACTGGAGCCGGCTTCATCGCCGCTGTAAAAGCCAAAGCCGCGGGTGCCCAGCGTGATGCCTGCCACGATGGCGCCGTTCTGAAACTGTTCATGCCGGTTTGAGCGGGCTTTGCCCAGAAACGTGAAGGCGACGAGCCCGAAAGCCAGGGGGTACATCCATGTAGAAAACCGCTGCACCAATTCCTGCTTGATCACAAAGTCGGCCTTCTGGACATAATAGTCATCCTCCGCCGGATCGAGAAGATAGAGCGTGGACTGTTCCTTCGGCCTGCGTGCCGAAGCCCCGCCAGCGGGGACAAAAGCGGCCATGTCCAGCGCATAAGAGGTGAATGTAACAATCGATATCTGGTTGTTGCTCAGGTTGCGTTGCTGCAACTCGCCATCGACCAAATATAGGATGTTGGTTTCACCGACGGTTTTGACCACGCCGCTGCGGGCGTAATAGATGGATTCGTTGCCCTCCGTCCGTGAATCAGCCAGGAAAATTCCACCCAGTTCACCGCCAGGCAGCTTTTCGTTGACTTGCACATAGAGTCCGTTTTCCAGGCGCATGAAGGTGCCGGAACGAACCGCAACCGAAAACAGATCCGATTGTGCCTGGGCAAGCACGTCATAAAGCTTGCGGTTTGACCATGGCTCGACAAAGTTGTTGACCAGAAGCACCAGGATCGAAAGCACCGCAGACAACACCAGCACGGGTTTGAGCACAGTCGCCGGTGGAACGCCGGCTGCCTCGATCACCACCAGTTCGCTGTCGGCATTCATGCCTGACAAGACCTGGCTTACCCCGATCAGCAATGCAAACGGCGCCACGATCGACAGCACCGACGGAATCAGGGTGGCGGCCAGCAAAAGGAACGCGCTGAGCGCCTGACCGGTGGTGGTCAGCACATCGACGCGAACCAGCACCTGCGTGGTCATCACAAGCAGCGTTACCGCCGTCAGCGACCAAAAGGTCAGCGAACTCATTCGGCGCAATATGTAACGTTCGATTTGCTTCATTGCGCCTTTCCGGAGCAAGCGGTGGGCATACGCTGTGATTCGCGCGGCGCTTGTGTTGCGGCTTCGATCATCCCGACCATGCACGAGCCTTATCAAACCCCAAATTGGATAATGTGTGGCAAACAAACACGGTTAACAGTTTCTTGCAGGGGCGCGCAGCAAATGCAATATCATGGCCATGCCTTGATCTGGTCGCGGCCCTTGCCTTATGGCGCGAAACCGCGAAGATCGCCGCCAACGCAAATCACGCAAATTCCATTGGAGCCGTCATGTCGATGAGCATTGAAATCAGTTTTTCCAAAACAGCGAAAATCTCGGGAGGACTGGTCGTCGCCATCGGCTCGTTGGCCTCTCCCGTCTCCGACGCCGCGCGGTCCGCCGATTCAGCCGGCCAACTCGACAAGGCAATCAAGGTCGCAGGCTTCACCGGAAAATCCTTCTCGACCGTCGATGTCATCGCACCGGTCGAAACTGCAGCCGACCGTATCGCCCTGGTCGGTACTGGCGATCCGGCCAAACTCACCGCCCATGACTGGATGCGCATCGGCGGCAAGATCTGCAAGCTGATCGGCAAGGCCGAAAAAGTGGCAGTGCTTCTGGGCGATGCGGGCGCGCCGTCGTCGGAAGCCGCCGCCGACATGGCGTTGGGGCTGCTGATGCGGTCCTACGATTTCGATATCTACAAGACCAAGAAAAAGGACGATGACGACACCGGTTCGCAGAAAGTCAGTGTGGTTTTCCAGCACGGCGATGCGGGCGAATGCAAGAAGCTCTTTGCCATCCGCCAGGCTGTTTCGGATGGCGTAACGCTGGCCCGCAACCTGGTCAATGAACCTGCAAACGTGCTGGGGCCGGTCGAATTTGCCGCCCGCGCCAAGGAGCTTGAAGCGCTCGGCGTCGAGGTTGAAATACTCACCGAGAAGGAAATGAAGAAACTCAAGATGGAGGCCTTGCTCGGGGTCTCGCTCGGCTCCGTCCGGCCGCCGCGCATGGCGATCATGAGCTGGATGGGCGGCAAGGCCAAGGACAAGCCGGTGGCCTTTGTCGGCAAGGGCGTGGTGTTCGACACCGGCGGTATCTCGATCAAGCCCGCTGCAGGCATGGAGGACATGAAGGGCGACATGGGGGGCGCCGCCGCCGTGACCGGCCTGATGCACACGCTGGCGGCCCGCAAGGCCAAGGTCAACGTCATCGGCATCATCGGCCTGGTCGAGAACATGCCCGACGGTGCGGCCCAGCGTCCTGGCGATATCGTTCGCTCGATGTCCGGCCAGACCATCGAGATCATCAACACCGATGCCGAAGGCCGCTTGGTGCTGTGCGACGCGCTGACCTACTGCCAGGAGCGGTTCAAGCCGTCGGTGATGATCAACCTGGCCACGCTCACCGGTGCCGTCATGGTGGCGCTGGGTCAGCATCATGCAGGATTGTTTTCCAATGACGACAAGCTGTCCGAAGCTCTGAGCAAGGCCGGCGAAGCCACGCAGGAGCGGGTCTGGCGCCTTCCGCTTGGACCTGACTACGACAAGATGATCGATTCCAAATTCGCCGACATGAAAAACACCGGTGGCCGCTACGCCGGCTCGATCACCGCGGCCCAGTTCCTCGCGCGCTTTGTCAAGGATACGCCCTGGGCGCATCTCGACATCGCCGGCACAGCCATGGGCTCGCCGGCAACCGACATCAACCAGTCCTGGGCGTCGGGCTTTGGCGTGCGGCTTCTCGATGAATTGGTGCGCGCCAATTACGAAAGCTAGGAACCGGTAGCGTGGCAGAGGTCCTGTTCTATCATCTGACCGAATCCCGGCTTGAGGATGCGTTGCCGCCGCTTCTCGAGAAAAGCCTGGATCGCGGGTGGCGTGTGTCGGTGCATATGGGCAGTGAAGAGCGGCGCGCCGCTCTTGACGCCCATTTGTGGACCTTTCGCGAGGACAGCTTCCTGCCGCATGGCGGGGAGGAGGGCGAACATGCCGCGCGCCAGCCCGTGCTTTTGACCCTTGCTGCTGAAGCTGCGAACGAAGCCACAGTCCGCTTCGTTGCAGATGGCGCCGCCGTTCCCTCGCTCAACGGTGTTGAACGTCTGGTGATGATGTTTGACGGCCATGACCAGGCCCAGCTGGAGACAGCGCGGGCACAATGGAAAAGCCTCAAGGCCGATGGCCATGCCTTGACCTATTGGCAGCAGACGGCTGACCGGCGCTGGGAAAAGAAGGCCTAGACGGCGGTCGGAATGCTGCTCAGAGCAGTGTCTTCAATCGCATTTTCTCGCGGTTGTCAAAGCGCTGGTGAGCGCTGATGTGCTGCCGTTTGAGTTCGGTGATGCGTGTCCTGATCCGGTTTGACAGGTCACCACAGCTTTTGCCTGAGCGGAGGCTGGCTATGGATCTGCGCATCTTCTCGGCATAATTCTTCGCAATGCGGATGTGGGAGTCTTCATGCGCGGTGACAGTCCGGCGAAACCGCATCCAGCGCCGTTTGACCGATTGCGGGACGGGTTTGCCCTCCCGCCATTTCGGCAGCACGATCACCAGTTCCAGGCCGACACTCCGCGTCTTGGTTGTGCAGCCCTTTGTCTCTGGCACAAGATCGTAATCCGGGTGGAAGGTGATTTCGACCAGCCCGAACGCGCGTCCGCCGCGCGGGCCCCTGGCGCGCACGCTGCGACTGAATCCGGCCGGGTTTTCAGCGTAAACGGTGTAGGGACGATTTGTGGTGCCCGGCTTGCCGGTGGTGCACCCGGCCAGCAGCAGGAACAGACAGCACAGTGGGCGCAGCCGGATCATCATCTCCCGTCCGCCGCTGTCTGGTGCAGCCCGAGCCGGGCAACGCCCAGCCACCCAAGGTTTCGATGCAAAACTCATGCGCTTCAAGCCCCCCAGCTTGTAAGGGCAGCGAGTTTAACACCTAATCTGGATCGTCGTGATCAGGAGTTTGTTGTTGGGTTAACCCTGCGCTTTGAACTGTGATGTCAATTCGGCGATCATCGTCCGGTAGGGCGCAGGTCCGGCCGAAATGCGGGCGACGCCAAGCGCGCCGAGATCGGCCCGCGACGGGCTGCTTCCCGGCCGCATGACATTGACCGGCAACGACACTGCCTTGCAGATCCGGGCAATCAGCTCCGGGTCCGAAAGGCCGGGGACGAAGAACCCGCTGGCGCCGGCGGCAGCGTAGCGGCCAGCCCGCTCGATCGCCTGATCGACAAGTCCGGCATGGCTGGACGGCTCTTTTTCCTTCAGGAACAAATCGGTGCGCGCATTGATAAACAGCGGTACCTGGGTCTGGTCCGCCGCTGCCCGGATTGCGGCGATCCGCTCCGCCTGTTCGTCTACTCCGTAGCGTCCATCGCCACCGACGATCTGATCCTCGAGATTGATGCCTATGGCGCCGGACGCAAGCAGGCGGCGGATGTTGTCTGCGAATTGCCGAGGCTCGCGGGCATAGCCGCCCTCGAAATCGATCGATACCGGAAGATCGGTGGCGGCAACAATCCGCCCGGCGATATCAAGCAGCAGTTCCAGCGGGATTTTCTCGCCATCGCCATAGCCCTGGGCGGCTGCGACCGACCAGCTGCCGGTGGCAATCGCGGAGGCGCCAGCATCACTGACGGCTTTGGCGCTGCCCGCATCCCAGATATTGTAAAGAACCAGCGGATCACCCGCTACATGCAAGGCGGCAAAATGCTTGGCTTTAGCGGATTGGGTCATGTCCGGGGTCCTTTGAGTTTCGGGCATATTGCCGTTCGATTTCGATGAGTTTCTGCTTGCGCCACAGCCCGCCGCCATAGCCGGTCAGCGACCCGTCGGCGCCTATCACCCGGTGGCATGGCACCAGCAGCGCGATCTGGTTGGCGCCATTGGCACGCGCCACCGCCCGAACAGCTATGGGTCGCCCGATCTCGTTGGCGATTGTCGAATAGCTTCTGGTTTCTCCAGCCGGAATCTGCACCAGCGCACGCCAGACCGATTTGGTGAAATCACTGCCATGAAACGCCATCGGCACGCTGAACTGCGCGCCGCGGCCTGAAAAATAGGACTCGAGTTCCCGCTCCAGAAGATCCATCGGAGCTTGGCGGCCAAAGCCGATGCGGCCCTTGAAACTTTGGTGCAAACGGCGCAATTCCGCCGGCAACGCCTTGCGGTCGGCGAATTCGAGCAGATGCAAATGAGTGGTGTCGCACAGCGCGATCATCGCCCCCAGGGGCGTGTCGATGTAATCGGCCTTGATCAAGCCGTCAGCGGCAAAACTGCCTGGCGGCAGGCCCATCAGCCGGGCAAATGCAGTGCGGAAGGCGCTCGGCGATCCAAAGCCGGCATCCAGTTGCGCCTCGATCACCTTACTGCCGCCTGCCAGCGCAACATGGCCGTCGCGCAACCGGTCAAGCCGTGCCATTTCCAGAAATGTCATCCCGAAATGCCGGTTGAAGGCACGCCGTACGGTGGAAGGATCAAGTCCCATCCGGGTAATGTCGGGCTCTCTCCAGCGGTGGCCCTTGCGCTCGTTCAGTGCCGCCAGAAGGATCCTGATCGCCGGCTCGGCTTCGGCGGCGGTCGCTAAAGGATGGCAGCGCTTGCAGGGCCTGAATCCTGCCTGAATGCACTCGCCGACACTGGTGTAGAAGCTGCAGTTTTCACGCTTGGGTTTGCGTGCAGGGCAAGTCAGTCGGCAAAACACGCCGGTCGATGACACACCGACATAGGCGCGGCCATCGTAATCGGGATCACGGTTGAGCAGCGCATCGTAAAGGGTGGCGGGGCCTGGCAGATCAAACAACATGGCTCAGACTAGCGCCGCAACTGTCCGGCGTCAGCCTGAATTCGGGCGTCTATTCAAAATGGGTCGGCAACAACGGATGGCTCGCACTGGCAGGCGGAATCAGTTTGCCAACGCTTGCCGCTAACGATTCGGGATCGTTGATGTTTTACTGATGCCGCAGCGCCTCGATCGGATCCATCCGCGCAGCCCGGCGGGCGGGGAAATAGCCGAACACGATTCCCACCAGGGCAGAGAAGACGAAGGCCGCCAGCACTAGGCTAGCCGACGGAGAAAACGGCACCGACAGCAACCGTGCGCCGAGCAAGCCCAACGAGAGCCCCAGCACAATGCCGATCAATCCGCCGATAAGTGACAAAACGGTGGCTTCAACGAGAAACTGCAACAGCACCTGTCGCTCGGTCGCCCCAACCGCCAGCCGGATGCCGATTTCGCGGGTGCGCTCGGTCACCGAGACCAGCATGATGTTCATGATACCGATACCGCCGACGAGCAGGCTCACCGCCGCGACGGCCGAGAGCAGGCCGGTCAGGACGCTGGTGATGCCGGTCAGCATCGAGCTGATCTGTTTCATGTCGAAGACATTGAAATCGTCTTCCTCGAAGGGACCGATCCGCCGGCGTTCGCGCATCAGGCTCTCGATATCGGCTTTTCCCTTGTCTGTGGAAACGCCGTCCCTGATCGAGGCGTAGATCATCGAGACATCCTGGTTGCCGGAAATACGCCGCATGAATGCCCGGATCGGGATCAGCACGATGTCGTCCTGATCTGTGCCGAAGCTGGAAGCCCCCTTGACCGAAAGCGTACCGATGACCCGGCAGGAAATCTGCTTGAGCCGAATATTGGCGCCGAGCGGATCGCCATTGCCGAACAGTTTCTCGCTCACGGTATTGCCCAGAATACAGGCCGAGGATCCGGTCCGCAGTTCGCTTTCGTAAAATGATCGGCCACTGGCCAGCGCCCAGTCGCGGGCGGTGAGAAAGCGGTTGTCGGTGCCGGTCACGGTGGTCGTGTAATTCACATTGCCAAAGATCGTCGTCATCGACCGGGAATTGCTCGGGGTCGCAACCGCAACGCTCGGTATCTGCTGCTCAATGGCTTCGACATCCTTCAGCGTCAGGCTTGCCGCAGTGCCGCCAGCGCCGGAGCCGGGACCTTGCGAAGGCTGGCCGGGGCGGATCATCAGCAGGTTGGTGCCGAGCGTCGACACGTCCGCCTGCACCTGCTCGGTGGAGCCCTGTCCGACAGTGACCATGGCAATGACTGCGGCGACACCGATGACGATTCCCAAAACAGTCAGGAATGACCGGAATGCGTTTCTCAATATCGCCTGCAACGCCAGGCGGACCGCTTCATAGAGCATTGACCGGCTCCCTGGTGTTGCTGGAGTCGGTTTCAATGCGTCCATCAAGGAAATGGATCAGCCGGTCGGCATACTCGGCCATGTCCGGTTCATGGGTGACCATCAGGATGGTGATGCCATCCTTCCGGTTGAGGTTGGTCAGCAAGTCCATGATTTCCCGGCTGCGGGCAGTATCCAGGTTTCCGGTGGGTTCATCGGCCAGGATCACATCCGGGTTGGTGACAATGGCACGTGCAATCGCCACGCGCTGTTGTTGTCCGCCCGAGAGCTGGGACGGGTCATGGTCCTCGCGGCCCTTCAGCCCGACCTTGGCAAGCGCCTCGCGCGCCAGTTGGCGCCGTTTGGTCGCGGCCATGCCCTGATAGATCAGCGGCAGTTCGACATTGTCGAGCGCTGAAGTGCGGGCCAGAAGATTGTAGCCCTGGAAGACAAAGCCCAGAAAATTCCGGCGCAGCAGCGCCAGTTGATCGCGACCGAGATGATCAACCTCTGCGCCGCCGAAGAGATAGGTTCCGCCTGTCGGTTTGTCGAGAAATCCCAGAATGTTCATGGCGGTCGATTTGCCCGAGCCGCTGGGTCCCATGATCGCGACGAATTCGCCGCCACGGATGTCCATGTCGATGCCGCGCAGAGCCCGGACTTCCGCGTCCCCGGTTCCGTAGATCTTGGTGATGCCGCGAAGCCTGATCAGCGGCATGTCGGCAGACGTTTCGGTGGCGGCAGTGGGCGTGTCCGTCATTCGGTGGTCTGATCGGTAATCACCAGATCGCCCTCGCTCAGGTCGCCTTCGCGAACTTCGGTCTTCGATCCGTCGGTCTCGCCGGTCAGGATATCGACGGCTGTGGCCTGTCCATCCTTCAGGATCCATATCTCGCGACGTCCTTCGGTATCGGCTTTCGGTGTCGCAGCCGGAGGTCGCGGTGCATTCTTAAACAGCATCCCCAACAGCCCGGTTCCGCCGCTGTCGACCTCCACTGCTGGCGGCGCGAACCGTAGCGCGGCGTTGGGAATTGCCAGCGTATCCTTGATTTCGGCAACCGTGATGTCGGCGGTGGCAGTCATGCCGGGACGCAGCAACATGTCGGAATTGTCGATCGACAGGATTGCCTCGTAGGTGACCACTCCATCGACAGTTTTTGGCGCGAACCGCAATTCGGAAATGGCAGCCGGGAAGGTGCGGCCCTGATAGGCCTCCACCGAGAACAGGGCCGCGTCACCGACCTTGACCTTGCCGATATCAGCCTCGTCGATGTCCACCTGCAACTGCATGCTCGTCAGATCGGCAGCCAGCGTGAACAGCACCGGCGCCTGCAGCGACGAGGCCACGATCTGTCCGACCTCGACATTGCGGTCCAGCACGACGCCATCAATGGACGAGCAGATGCAGGCCTTTTCAAGATTGGCCTGATTGATCTTCAGATTGGCCTCGGACACGCGAATATCGGCTTCCGCGCTTTTCAGCGCGGCTTTGGCGCGGTCATAGGCAGCTTTCGCCTTGAGCAATCCCTCCAGCGTGGTGACATGCTTTTGCTCAAGCAGCACCGCGCGGTCATAATTGTCCTTGGTTTCATTCAGCGTTGCGGTTGCTTCTGCGAGACGGGCCTGGGTCGCAGTCAGTGAAGCCTGGCTGAGTTCAACATTGGCCTCAAGCTTGTCGGTATCGAGTCGCGCCAGAATCTGGCCTTTCTTGACCTCATCATTGAAGTCGGCTTCCACCGACCGGACCGTGCCCGAAAGCTCGCTCGATATCTCGACTTCGTTGGTTGGCTCGACCGTTCCGGTCGCCGTCACCTGGACGATGATATCGGCCCGTTCGACCGCCTGTGTCGCATAGACCGGCAGGCTTTGCTTTGAGGCTGCGCTCCACCAGTACCAGAGCCCGGCCACAGCAAAGATCAGCACCAGTCCCCATATCAGCCAGCGTCGGCGAGGCGATCCGCTGTCAGCTGTTTTGACGATCGATTCGATATCTGATTTGGAAGGTGGCATGTGCAGGTCCCGTGGTTTGGGACCTTGCTAGCATGGTCGCAGCGCGCCACGCTTGATATGAGTCAAGCGCGGCTCCGGGCGGGATCAATTTGCTGCCGCCATCCCGGGCCGTGATGGCGGCTTGTGAACGCCACTTTGTGCGGGCAGGGGATCTGCTGGCTCCTGCGACATGCAACAGCCGTTTGGCGGCAAATTTTATTCTGCCGCCTCGGCGTCATCGACCTCGCCGGTCAATGCCAGCCAATCTTCTTCGGCCTTGGCCAGTTCCGCGGCCCGTTCGCCGCGCTGCTTGGTTTTTTGCGCGATCTTGTAAGGCGCGTCGGCAAACTGATCCGGATCCGCCAGTTCGGCATCCAGCGATTGAATCTGTTTGCCAAGTCTTTCGACCAAGGCTTCAAAATCCTTGATCTTTTTCTTCATCGGCGCAAGGTCGGCGCGCTCCTGGGCGGCCTGCTTGCGCTTCTCGGCTTTGGAAACGCCGTCGTTGTCGCCGCTCTTTTTGCCCTTGCCCGAGGTGCCCACAACTTCCTGGCGGTAATCCTCAAGGTCACCGTCAAACACGCTGACGGTTCCATCCTTGACGATCCACAGCCGGTCGACCGTGGCCTCGATCAGATGGCGATCATGGGAGATCAGGATCACGGCGCCGGGGAAGGCATTGAGCGCCCGGATCAGTGCCGCGCGGCTGTCGATATCCAGGTGGTTGGTCGGCTCATCGAGGATCATCAGGTTCGGCGCATGAAACGACGACAGACCCATCAGCAGGCGCGCCTTCTCGCCGCCGGAGAGGTCCTTGGCCGGGGTGTTCATCTTGTCCTGCTTGAGGCCCATCTGCGCCACCCGGGCGCGGACGCGGGCTTCCTGGGCATCGGGCATCAAGGCACGCACATGGGCAACCGCCGATTCCTCGGGAATCAGGTCGTCCATCTGGTGCTGGGCGAAAAACCCGGTCTTCAGCGCTGGTGCTGTGCGGATCAGGCCGGCCTCGGCCTGCAGCCGTCCGGCGATGAATTTGGCGAAGGTCGACTTGCCGTTACCGTTCGAGCCCAGAAGCGCGATGCGGTCATCGGCATCGATGCGCAGGTCGAGCCGGGTCAGGATCGGCGAGCCGGGCGTATAGCCGACAGAGCCGCCTTCAATAGCGATGATCGGCGAGGCGACACCGCGATCGGGGCGCGGAAACGAAAATCCGCTGACATCGTTCTCGATCACAGCATCGACGGTGCCCATCTTTTCCAGCGCCTTGATGCGCGACTGGGCCTGACGTGCCTTGGATGCCTTGGCGCGGAAGCGTTCGACGAATTCTTCCATGTGCTTGCGCGCAGCCAGGCTCTTTTCGCGCGCCTTCATCTGGTGCTCGTCACGCTCGGCTTTCTGCCGCTCGAACTGGTCGAAGC